>CAXBMW010000004.1:0-346605 GCA_963977025.1 uncultured Balneolaceae bacterium
ATAATGATACTTCTATGAAAAGGTTCCTTCTACTTCCGCTTCTTGTTTTAATTCCACTGTTATCTAATGCACAGGAAAAATACTTTCATGATTTGAAAGGAATGGAAGATTCAGAAGGCGTTACGCAATTGTTTTATCGGCTGTATAATTCTTGGCAAACACCGTGCTCTTCATCAGACGGATGGAATGGCACATTCAATCATTTTACAAATAACATTTATCATTACGATTCAGAGTCGCAGCAAGACAGTGTCAAATTCAAAGATTATAAGCATCAGAGCCCTAGTTGTGATTATGCATTTTATGGAGTTAAAAATTTCATATTTACATCTCCACACCCAGATTCTGTTATAGCGGCCAAGTTTAGTTTATTTGGATTAGGAGGCGCATATTACCTCGAGAATGGATTAGATAATCATCTTGACCTTGGATATTCAAATCCAAGTGGTTTTAGTTTCGATCGTTTTTCAAATAAGGCCATCATTACCACACCAATTCTGTTTCTTGTACCTAAAGCTAGAGATGATTTTGAAATAATTGTCAAAAAGTCGTTTTCATTTACCCCCAATGATACTTCTTTGTCCCAATATTCAGGCTATACTGAGTTACCAGACTCTATGTTCATTGACTTTACAGTAACTGGTGTAAGCCCCCTCAAAAGCGGGATGTATGTGGGCTATAAAGATTCCTCTATTGTTCTTTCTAATGATTTTGGAGCTAATTTTACGAAGTTAGTAAATCGTCACAGCTCATTTTATGACTACGAATATTCTATTCGAGGAACTGCTTTTGATGCCGACTCTTCTAGCTTTTATATCCTGCTTGATAAAACCTATTTAGTCAAAAAAGAATCCGATACCTGGTCTGTTAAAACAATGTCTCACGATTCTTTTTCCATAGATTCAGACCAATCTGGGCACTTCTACTTCTCTAAGAAAGACAGTCTATTTCTTTCCATAGATTTTGGCAATACTCACCAATTAGTTACAACCTTTCCAGAGAAAATCACTGGTATCTATAAAAAGCCCAATTCCGAAATTCTGTATGTTCTTACAACAGACGAACTACTCATAGTTGAAGATGGAGTAGCGAGCTCTTTAAAAAAACTGCCTGTTTCAAACGAATCTGAGCCTACAAGTCTTCCAAACGAGATTACACTCTTTCAAAATTACCCAAATCCTTTCAATCCAAGCACGGTGATTAGTTTTCAATTGCCAGTAAGCAGCTCGGTGAAGTTAGCCGTGTTTGATATGCTAGGCAGAAAGATTGTCACATTGGTAAATGGAAAATCCCCTGCAGGACTTCAAGAAGTTACTTTCAATGCTCAAGGTTTGTCCTCAGGCATGTACTTCTATCGATTGGAAGCCAATGGTTTTACGCTAACAAAGCGACTCACCATTATTAAATAGATATTAGTTTTGAGGAGTGAGCTAGAAAACGGTCTTTAAATTCAGAACAACTACAAGCTACTTCTTGAAGTTGTCAAGTAATTCGTTGACAGAAATTATGTATTGTCAGCGCAATAAGTTGGGAGGTCATGCTGAACTTGTTTCAGTATCTTTGTGTGGACACTGATGTTTGTAAACCCCTTTCCAAACAACAAAGACTCTCCGAATATTCTATGTACTATTTAACTACTAAATCATTCAATGTGTGCCACAACGCAAGTAGATAGTACGTTGAATAGAATCACTATTAAGTACTAGCTAAAATTGAAAACGATGTTCATTGTCTAAAAAGAAGCAGAATTAACGACTGAATTTATAGCCATTTCGTAAGATCCCGAAATAAATTCGGGATTGTAGATGCTAAGTAATTCGTTGACAGAAATAACTTTTTGATTTCCCTCAGAGTGTCAATACGCCCACCAAACCACATCGACGTTTAGAATTATTGGCGGAGAAAGAACGCAATGGAAGCGACGTCTCCTCGGAGCAGTCATTCCACACAGGCTAGGGTTTGAATATGGCAAAAGAAGAACGAAGACCATTGGAATGATTGAGTCGATGAAATGAAGTTCGCGCCAATTATTCTTGTCGAGAGTTTTTGGTACTTTTGTCGGCACAAAAGTACAGCCTTTAATGAGATGAGTGTATTAGCGATCACGGAAATAATGTGAAGTTAAGATCAGCTATCACCTGCGAACAAAACCATTGCTTTTTATTAGCTGGGAAGATCCTTCTCCCGAAGCCTCGGGATCAGGATTACGGTGAGTTTAGTTTAATTTATTAAAACTGCCATCGAATTATCTAACATCTACACTACTGAACACTTATTTCATTTTAACAATGAATATCTATTTTGTATGTTCTTGTAAAGCTTAATGATACTTCTATGAAAAGGCTCCTTCTACTTCCGCTTCTTATTTTAATTCCACTTTTATCGAATGCACAGGAAAAATACTTTCATGATTTAAAAGGAATGGAAGATTCGGAAGGCGTTACGCAGTTGTTTTATAGATTGTATGAATACAAGGTTTTTGACTGCCTTAATTCTGAAGGGAAATATATGTATAGCGTCAATCCACGCTCTAACAATGTATTTCATCTCAATACACAAACATCCTCAGATTCTTTAAAGTTTAGAGATTACTTTGACCCTGGATGTTTTGATAGAATCTCTTCCCTAAGTTCTGGTTCTCTCGATTTTTACAACAATAACCCCGATGATTGGTTGGTAGAAACAAGAAGTTGGGGTTGTTACTGGCGTATATCTAACAAACAGGATGATTTCATACCTTTATTTGTGCCATGTATTGCAGTTAAACGGAAGGCTTATGCGAAGAATGAACGTCATAATGAAGGTTCTTTTTTCTTATCCCCTAATAGCGATTCTCTTTATATAAAATGGATTGATGGTGTGACTATTCCTTTAGGAGGGGCTCCCGAAACTTGGCCTTCTTTTGGGCAAGACGGAAAAGGTTTTGAAAGTTTTATTGACAGTGTGAAAATTCCCTACGATCTCATTGCCATTCATCCTGTCATGGATTCTCTTTACTACGCTACTAACAATAAAGGCAAGCTTTACATAAGTGAATACTATTCTTCCAATTTCACACTAGCTGATTCTTCTAATTCTTTCTCACAGCTATTTTTTGATTCCGACAATACACATATCTACTCGTTGGATAGAGACAACAACCTTCTAGTTTCGGATAACTTGGGAAGGAAGGATAGCTGGACTATTCAGAATTTACCCTCAGAAACTAGGTTTATCGAAAATGATCGTGGCGTTTCTGGAAATATCCTTTCAGCAGATACCACCCATATTTATGTATCTAGTGATTATGGAGCCACTTTCTCATTATTTTTAGAAACAGAACACGAAATCACAGGCCTCTACAAAAAACCCAATTCCGAAACTCTGTATGTTCTTACCACAGAGGAACTATTAATCGTTGAGAATGGAAATGCTAGAACTTTAAAAACTCTTCCTGTTTCAAACGAATCTGAGCCTAAAACTCTCCCAAACGAGTTTACACTTTTTCAAAATTACCCAAATCCTTTCAATCCAAGCACGGTGATTAGTTTTCAATTGCCGGTAAGCAGTTCGGTGAAATTAGCTGTGTTTGATATGCTGGGTAGAAAGATTGCCACATTGGTAGACGGAAAATCACCAGCTGGGCTTCAAGAAGTTACTTTCAACGCTCAAGGTTTGTCCTCGGGAATGTACTTCTATCGATTGGAAGCCAATGGTTTTACGCTAACAAAACGACTCACTATCATTAAATAGATATAGAGTAATTCTGTTCCACTGCAAGCAGTAGTAATTTAAAAATACGACTAAAGTGCCAACCTCCCCTTGCTTTCCAACAAAGAAATAGTAACTTCAAGTAGGTATATTCGGCATACCTTTCTTTATCAACTCATTACTATTTCTTGATGCATAATTTTGACTGGATTGTCCTTTTTCTCTTCTTTTTGGTTATGGTTGTAATTGGGTTCTGGTCGTTTAAAAAAGTAGGCTCCACTAAAGATTTTTTTGTAGCTGGTGGCAAGCTCCCTTGGTGGCTTTCAGGTATTTCTCATCATGTTTCGGGCTATAGCGGTGCTGTTTTTGTGGCATATGCAGCAATGGCTTACACAAATGGAATTTCTATTTACTTTTGGTGGGCATTAACAATAGCCATCTCCATATTTGCGGGTTCAAAAATCTTCCCTCCTGCTTGGGCAAGGTTAAGAATTCACTATAGCGTTGAATCTCCCATGGAATATCTTGAAAAGAGATATAATGCCATTACCCAACAGATAATGGCTTGGAGTGGCGTGGTCCTAAAGCTTTTTGATGTTGCTGCTAAATGGGCCGCTATTGCCATATTGTTGAATATCTTCACTGGCGTTTCATTGTTTTGGGGAATTATGCTTTCAGGCGGAATTTCTCTTATTTACATTACTGTTGGTGGTTTATGGGCGGATGTCTGGACAGATTTTGCACAGTTTGTAGTTCAGATAATCGCTGGTATTGTGATGTTTATCGTAGTTCTGAAAAGGCTGGGTTCTGATTCCATTTTTACTCTTTGGGATCACCTACCTGAAAGCCATAGTCTCCCTTTTAATGAGCCCTATACTGTTTGGTTCGCGCTCGCCTTTTTGGTTATCAATTTCCTGAGTTATAATGGTGGAACTTGGAATCTTGCCACTCGATACATTTCGTCCCCTGATGGCAACACCGCTACAAAAGCAGCTCGGTTATCTGGTATTTTATACCTTTTCTGGCCACTCATCTTGTTTTTCCCAATGTGGGCTGCTCCTATTTTATTACCAGGTCTGGAAGCACCAAATACTTCCTATGCGCTACTAACTCAAGAGCTATTGCCAGTAGGGCTAGTCGGCTTGGTCTTGGCTTCTATGTTTGCAAATACGATGTCTATGACATCCTCTGATGTAAATACCATCTCTGCAGTAATCACCCGAGACATCCTTCCTAAATTCACTTCATTCACAGAAGAATCTTCTCTTAAAATAGCTCGCTTTGTTACCTTTAGTTTTACATTGCTCACTGTAATAATGGCCACGCAAGCTGAGTTATTCGGTGGTGTATTTGGATTAATAATTAGCTGGTTTGGCGCATTGGTCGGTCCAATTGCCATCCCCATGTTGCTGGGTTTATTACGACCGTTTCATAACTCAGGCCCGATTTCTGCGATAGCTTCCATTGTTGGAGGCTTGCTAACTTTCATCGCCACAAAATATATAATAGACACAAGTCAAGTAATTGAGATAGCAAGTCCTGTATTAATTTCCTTTGCCATCTATGCATCTCTTGGCCTCATCCTAAAAGAAGGCTCCAAACTCGGAGTTGATGAAATCTTCTATCAATCACTTAAAAAAGATCAAATTTAATGACAATTCCTGGTTTTGTAGATTTACAAGTTAATGGCTATATGGGTGTTGATTATTCCTCACTATCACTCACAGAAACCGATTTTATTGAAAGCTGTAAGGCGCTAAAAAATAATGGTACCGTTGCCTTTCTCCCTACTATTGTAACTGCGTCTGAAGAAATTTACGAGCAGAATCTAGCCATCATGTGCTCTGCAATGAGAGCCAATAAGGAAGTTCAGCAGATGGTTCTAGGGTTTCACATAGAAGGTCCTTTTCTCTCTTTAGTTGATGGTGCACGTGGAGCTCATCCCAAACAATACATTCAAAAACCAAATCTACCCTTTCTTAAAAAACTTATTAATTGGTCGGAGGGAAATATCAAATTGCTGACTATTGCTTCCGAGTTAGAAGGCGCAAAAGAAGTTTGTGGATTTGCTTCAGAACAAGGAATCACCATATCTCTCGGTCACCAAATAGCTACCTACCAACAAATCGCTGAACTGCATAAAGCAGGAGCTCGAGGGTTAACTCATTTAGGAAATGCGAATCCACATTTGGTGGATCGTCATAAGAATGCTCTTATTTCTGGTCTCGCTTCTGATGATTTAATCGCAATGATGATCACTGATGGCTTTCACATCCCCGAAGAACTTATAAAGCTTATTTGGCTTACTCGTGGTTCAGAGCGTTGCTTCATAGTAAGTGATGCCTCTCCTTTTGCAGGAATGCCTGAGGGCCATTACTCTTCACTCGGGCTTGATATTCGCCTAGATAAAAGCGGCAAGTTATATAACAACGCAACGGGATATTTAGTTGGTTCATCTTACACTATGCTAGAGTGTGCAAATTATATGGCTAGTTTAGGTCTTGTTTCAGAAGCAGAACTAGAAAAAATGGTCTTCTACAATCCACTAGACTTCCTTGGAGTTGATTTAGAGCGTATTTCAAAGGATAAATGTGTTTCCTTTTCAGAAAATAAATATTCCATAATTTGATAATGCATTTTGTGCCAAAACAAGTATTTTCTGAACGTTCAACAATTTAATACTTCTCCTTAATGGATAATGCACAACAGCTCGAAAACCGCCATCACTTCCAAGTTTACAACCGATATCCTGTTACATTAGATCACGGTCTTGGCGCCAAAGTTTGGGACACTAATGGCGATGAATATATTGATGTGTTGGGAGGAATCGCTGTTAATAATCTCGGGCATTGTCACCCTAAAGTTGTGGATGCAATTAAATCCCAATCCGAGAAATTGCTTCATGTTTCTAACTTCTATTATACCGAAGCCCAAAGCAATTTCGTGGAGCGTTTAGCTAAATTATCTGGCTTAGAACGTGTATTTCTATGCAATAGCGGTATGGAAGCTATGGAAGCTGCTGTAAAGCTTGCCAGAAAATGGGGTCACGAACACGGCAAAACTGGAAATATTATCTCGTTGAAAAGTGGTTTTCATGGAAGATCGGTAGCAACTATAACCATGAGTGCAGAAGGTTACCAACAAGGATTTTCTCCATTGCCTGCTGGATTTCAACAATCTCCATTTAACGACTTCGAAGCTCTAGAAAAGGTTGTCGACGCCAATACCATTGCCATTGCTTTTGAAACCATTCAAGGAAATAGTGGCGTTCACGTGGTTGAGCAAGTGTTCTTCCAAAAAGTACGCAAACTGTGCGATGACTTGAACATCCTTTTAATAGTTGATGAAGTACAAACTGGTGTTGGACGAACTGGTAAATTTTGGTCTTTTGAGCATTTTGGAGTTCAGCCTGATATTTTGGCTTCGGCAAAAGCACTAGCTGGTGGCATTCCTATTGGTGCTTTAATGGCCAAAGAAGAAATTGCCTCTGTTCTTAGTTTTGGAAATCACGGAACCACTTTCGGTGGAAATCCTTTTGCATGTGCAGTTGCTAATGCAACACTTCAAGCCATTGAGGATGAGCACCTTCTCGAGCAAGCCACAGAAAAAGGTGCGTACATGATGGAGCAAATCAAACAAAAAACAGCTCATCTATCCACTGTAGTTGATGTACGTGGACTTGGACTTATGATCGGCGTTGAGTTAGATAAACCAGCTCGACCAGTTGTTGAGAAAATGTTTGAACGCAAAGTACTTTCTAATGCTGCAGGTGGAAATGTGATTCGCTTAGTACCGCCACTCGTAATTACTAAAGAGGAAATCGATACCGTAATTGATGTGCTCGTAGAGTGCTTGAGCTAAGCATAAATTTCAAACTCTGATTCTTTGGTTATTCATAGCATCTAGATTCTCCTTATTTAAAAACTAGAAGTTAAAGGAATTATGACTACTATTTTATAAGACTTAAACTTGCTAGAAAACCTAGCTAAAGCAAAGTCTAAAGTCATAATAGAAAGGGAGATTATTATGTCAAAAGAAAAATCGATTAAAAAGAATTCTGCTAAAAAGGCACCAACTAAAAGCTTGAAAGAAAAGCGAGCTGACAAAGCCTCTAAACGCAAAGATAAATAACACTTTCTTCCTCATTTCCTCTGGTTAAGCATTCGTTTTTTCGCTTACAGAGGAAATGATTTTTATTCAACCACTTCTCTTCCCACTAGATAAAAGCCAAGTTGATAGTTCACAAATTCAACTTTTCGGTATTCCGATAAACTGGTGTATTTCATAAAAGTATCGGCTTTCCTTCGTGCACCTTTTTTTGCTCTAAAGGCAATTCCTGTATTCGAGTCGAGACTCCCTTCAATGTATTCAAGCGAAAGTAGCACCTCTCCTTCAATCACCATCTCATATTTTGAAAGGTCTACCGATAACGTCCCCTTCAACTGTTTTCCTTGAATAATTACGTTTTCAGGAAGTAGATTCTCACCAACTTTATCGCCATCCATTTTGTAGATATTCACTCTATATAGTAAGTCTTCTGCCCCAACAAAATTAATAATGAAATGGGCACTTTCGATTCGAATTTTGCGCTTTGCTTCAACTTTAACGCCTATTTCGGTTCCTAAATTTGCATTCCCAAAACTTATACTTTGCTCTTTCTTTTTAATCTTGTTGCCTAAGATTTTCTCATTACCCAAATCCTTTGCGTAAACCACAATATCTTCAACCTGATACACCTTCGGTGCAAGATAAACTTCACGATTCTTAAAAATATTCTCTACAGTCATCTTTTTTGTGAAATAACCAATAGCAGAAATAGTAACAGAGTCACTTTTAGAATTATAGCCGAGTGTAAATTTTCCATTGCTATCACTTACAGTCCCTTTCATAAGTATAGGTATTCCAATATTTACGTATGGGATTGGCTGAGATGTTTCTGCATCTAAAATCGTGCCTTCCACCGTAGTTTGGGAGTAAGTGGTGATTGTACTGCATAATGTTATCGCAATAATTAAAAAGTATTTCATCTACTATATAATTGCTTTATCACGGCCTTTACCATTTCTAATTGCTCGTCACCAATTTCAAAATGGAAGGTAGCTCTCACCGTATTGGGCCCAAACGGTACCATTCTTACTCCATGTTTACCTAATTTTTCTACAGCATCAACTGCTCTTTCCGTTAACACTTCAAAAATCAGGATATTTGTCTCTATACTTTCCAAATCGATGGTTAGTTGCTCACACTCATTGATAACTAAAGCTAATTCTTTAGCTCGTCTATGGTCTTCAACCAATAACGACTGGTGATGGTCGATTGCATAGTTTGCGGCTTCAGCTAGTAATCCTATTTGGCGCATTCCTCCACCCCACATTTTACGATATCTACGCGCTCTACCAATATTCTTCTTTGAGGATAATAACATAGACCCTACAGGAGCGCCAAGTCCTTTACTAAAGCACACTGAAATAGTATCTGCTATTTCACCAAAGAATTTCGGTTTTATTCCGGTTGCAGTAATTGCATTCCAAATTCTAGCTCCATCTAAATGGATTTTGAGATTGTGAGTATCAGCAAAGGTTCGAAGTTTTTTTAATTCAAGCTCCGTATAACACGCTCCACCACCTTTATTTGTTGTATTTTCGAGACACAACACCGTCGTTTTTGGTTCCCAATCATATAGGCCACGCACCGTATTCGCCAAATCACTCGGTGTTAGTTTACCTTTTATTCCTTCGATTGGAGCAATTTGCACCCCAGATAACATACTAGCGCCTGATGATTCGTAATTATAAATATGTCCCTTTTTCTCTATCAGAATTTCATCACCTGGCTGGGTAAGTACTTTCACACCCAGTTGGTTGCTCATTGTTCCACTAGGTACAAACAAGCCTGCTTCTTTTCCGAACATGTGTGCTACCCTAGCCTGCAACTCATTAACTGTGGGGTCTTCACCAAAAACATCATCACCAACTTTTGCGTTTAGCATCACTTCCAACATTTTTACAGTTGGCTTGGTAATGGTATCACTTCGAAGATCTATCATTTTATCATTTTGCTTTTTCGTTGGCGTAGAATATAATCTATCTTAAATACATGTAACTATATTCTAATTTTTCTACAGTGGATAATCCGTATAAAATTGCCGTCGTTCAACACCCACCCGTTTTTTTAAATTTGAGCGAAAGCGTTCAACTGGGACTGAAATATGTTAGGGAAGCAACTGCCAATGGCGCCCGTTTGATTGTATTTCCAGAAACTTGGCTTCCTGGTTATCCCGTTTGGTTAGATTACGCCCCAAAAGCAGGTTTGTGGGATTTTCCTCCAGCAAAAGCTCTATTCAATATTCTTTATAGAAATTCCATCAAAATTGGTGATTCTCACTTTGAAGCATTTCAGAAAATTGCACAAGATGAGCAATGTGTTGTGGTAATGGGTGCGCATGAAAAGGTTGGGCGAACCTTGTATAACACCATTTTCTACTTCTTACCTGATGGGACCTACCAATTACATCGTAAACTAATGCCCACTTATACTGAAAAATTAATTTGGGGAATGGGAGATGGAAGCACCCTGTCTATAATAAGCGACCAAGAAGTTCAGATTGGAGGATTAGTTTGTTGGGAACATTGGATGCCCCTTGCACGAGCTGCGATGCATCAATTAGGTGAAGATATTCATATTGCCCAGTGGCCAATGGTTAAAGAACTTCACCAAACAGCCAGCAAACATTACGCTTTTGAAGCACAATGCTATGTGATAGCCGCTGGTTGCACACTAACAAAGCAACAGATGTTAGATGGCATCAACTCCACTCTTCAAACTAACAAAGAGCAGGAAGCACTAGAACTAATTGAAAGCATTCCTGTTGACTTCTCCGAACAATTACTCCAAGGAGGAAGTGCTGTCATCAAACCTAATTCAGAATACTTAGTTGAACCAGTATATTCAACTAGCACTATTATTTTTGCTGAGCTAGACCTTTCAAGTATTATAGAAGGGAATTTATTCCTTGATACAAACGGCCACTATTCCCGACCTGATATCTTCCAACTAACCGTTGATACCAAGCCTAAGCAGAATGTTGTTTTCAAGAAATAGTTTATCTGAGTGCTGAAATCTTTTTGCCAAGATTTATAAAGACTCTAAAAAGCTACGTTTATTTGAAGTCGAACTTGGAGTTCATTGTCTGCACTCTTGAAATCAGAATACGTAATATCAGATTGTAGCTTGAGATTATGTCCTGCAATAAATTTTGAGACACCAAAGGTAAACTCACTCCGCTCTGACAGTGAAGAACTTGCCTCATCTGGTTTAACAGTTGCGAATCGAAAAGCGGTTTCTATATTGTTTTTGTACAAATAGCCCAAAGTAGCTTGCGTTCCAGTTCCTGTTTCAAAACCGGTTACAGAATCTAATCCTGTACGTTGTGCAAATTCAGCACTTGCTGAGAGTCCTTGATATTTAAAAAGTGCATCTACAAACATCGATTTCAAATCATTTTCAACAAGTGTATTGCCCAAGTTATACACAAAACTACCGTTTCTTCCTCGTGCTCTCACTGCACCGTTGTTAAAGTCGTAAGCAGCACCAATGGTCATTTTTGGTGTTGGCTCGCGTTCTAAATCCGTTCCCATAAAATCACCTTTATTACCAAAATCGCCAAAAGGTAGCAACTCCACTCTTGCCGTATAAGCATATCCACCAGCATTTGATGTGGTAATATTTCGGCCTTCTCCCATGCTTATTGCTAGATAATCTTTAATAACCATATCACCAGCAGAAAAAGTGTTTTTAATCTGGAAACCAAAGTCTCTATCTAAATTGAACGTCGAATTTGTGGCACTTCGGTCTACAAACTGTAAACTTTGTGAAGAAATCATACGCTCTTTGTTCCCTGGCATTTTTGCCTGCCCAAATAAAAACTCGATATTATTATTCGGCTTAAATATTGTAACCGCATCTAGTACAATGTTAGCGGTAGCACTGTTCTGAGGCAAAGCAAGATCACTTGAGTTTCTTGTATCTCTATTGCTAAAACCAAACTGCAATTTGAACTTAAATTTCGGATTATATACAAAGCCTTCTAGTTTAAGTCGCGCTCTCCGAACTAGCATTTGGTCAGCATATTCGTTGGAGCTTAAATTTAACTCCCCCACATATAAATTCTGAAATACCGCTCCAAGTTTTACTTCATAAGATTGGTCATCTGGAGTAAAAACGATTCCCTTTCCCAAAGAATTGACTACAGTCCCTTGGCCGTAACTCTTCGAGGTTATCCCATAAAGCATTGTCATTAATACTAGTAAAGTAAAAGTAATTTTCATATTGTGCTGATCAATTCAAACGATTTCGCCGAAAATGTAGACATATTAATTACACATCACAAAGCCCATGTTACATTAAGTTAATATATCCTTAACATTACGGTAACATGACTACTGCTTTTAAATATGTACTTTTATTCTCAAAGTAGATCGTTACTTACTTCATTTATATAAGACTATGGAATTTGGATTATTTGAGCTCTTACATTTACTAGGCGCACTTGGCTTTTTCATTTATGGTATGAAATTGATGAGCGAGAGCATTCAGAAAGTTGCGGGGTCTAAAATGCGCAATATTCTGAGTGCAATGACCTCCAATCGGTTCAAAGGCCTTTTTACAGGCTTTGCCTTAACTAGTTTGGTGCAATCATCCTCAGCAACAACTGTATTGGTTGTTAGTTTTGTGAATGCTGGCCTATTATCTTTGGTGGAATCTATTGGCGTTATTATGGGGGCCAACATTGGTACAACCGTTACTGCATGGCTAATTTCGATTATTGGCTTTAAAGTTAAGATTGATGCTTATGCCCTTCCAATCATCGCTATTGGTTTTCCGATGCTTTTCATAAACAAGAGCAAAGTAAAATCTTGGGGTGAAGTGCTCATAGGTTTTGCGCTACTTTTTCTTGGGCTTGCTTACCTTAAAGATTCCGTTCCCGATTTACGTGCCAATCCTGAAATTCTAGAATTTCTAGCCTCATACACTGATTTAGGACTTCTTTCCACCTTGCTTTTTGTTGGTATCGGCACATTAATTACCGTTATCGTTCAGTCATCAAGTGCAGCCATGGCATTAACACTTGTAATGGCAAACAATGGTTGGATACCTTTCGAATTGGCTGCTGCCATGGTTTTAGGCGAAAATATTGGAACTACCATTACCGCAAACTTAGCAGCCCTCGTTGCTAACGTACATGCAAAACGTGCCGCTGCAGCTCACTTTATATTTAATATTTTTGGAGTAGTTTGGATTATCCTATTCATGCATTTCTTCTTAACAGGCATCAACTCGTACATGGAGTCGAGCTATGGAATGTCTCCATTTAATGATCCAGAAGCTGTTCCTATTGGCTTATCAATTTTCCATACTGCTTTTAATATTGTTAACGCCTTGCTCCTTATTGGCTTTGTAGGCTTCATTGCTAAAATGGTTACCAAAATGGTTCCATCTAAAGGAGATGACGAAGAATTCCACCTAGAATATATTGGAACTGGAATGATGGATACCGCTGAGCTCTCTTTGGGTGAAGCGGCTAAAGAAATAGCGAAATTCGGAGAGATAACTAGCCGAATGAATGGCTTTTTGCGAGAACTTATAAAAGTAGATAAATCTAAAAAACAGAAGAAATATCTTTCTAAAATCAGGAAATACGAAGAGATAACTGACAGTATTGAGAATGAAGTGGTTTCTTATTTGATGCAAGTTTCCCAAGGCCAACTTAGTGCCGAGTCGAAAGAAAGAATTGCTGGGCTTTTAAGCATCAGTAACGATTTAGAAAGAATTGGCGACATTATTTATCAAATGTCGCGAGACTTTGGACGCATGATTGAAGATGACGTTGCTTTTAACAACAAACAACTTGAAGGCGTTTACGAGATTCTTGATAGCTTAGACGAAGCTTTTGTAGTAATGAATAAAAACTTACAAGCTGATCCTGATCGCGTTACTATTGCAGAAGCTTATGCTAAAGAAAGTGTCATTAACGCCACTAAAAAGAGACTTTACAAAAAGCACCTTAAGCGCATGGAAGACAACGAGTACGATGTGAAAAGTGGTTCTGTGTATAAAGATTTCTTCTACTCTTGCGAAAAGGTGGGTGATCACATCATCAACGTAAGTGAAGCAATTACTGGCGAGAAAGAGAAAGAATTCGCTCTTCTCGATGATTAACAGCTCAACAATTTTAAAAGCCGTCAAAGTAACTACTTTGACGGCTTTTTTTATGCCAAAGAAATAATATTCACACATTCCATATCTAGTTTAACCTTCCCTTTCAATTAAAATTTTTTTAGAGTATTCTTTAATCATGTCAACCACATTTCATATTCTAAATGGAGATGCACTTTTAGAGCAATTCCCCTCTTCGCTTAGTGGAGAGCACATTGTTGCTCGGGAGTGCTTAGTTGATGGAGATGTCTCAGGAAGCACTTTAGAAGCTCTTTTTGAAACTCGAGCGACTTTCATTTCTACAGCCTACCCTGAATTTTCCAAAGCTGATTATTTCAGTAAAACAGTTTCTGAATTCCATAAAATCCAGCAGTTACCCAAACATAGCTCTGTTTACCTTTGGTTTGAACATGACCTTTTTTGCCAAGTAAACATGTGGTTTGTTTGCTCTCTTCTACAGAATAAATCTCATGACGTTTATTTCGTACAGCCAACAACATCCATTAAATATGGCTTTGGAGCGATGAATAGCTCTCAGCTAGAATCTGCGTTCCAACAAGCTACAAAGCTAACTAGCAAAGAATGTTCTCTCTTTAGTCAATTATGGACGGAATATCAAAAGTCAGACTTCAAAACGCTCCAATCTCTTTCAAAGCAATTACAGTTTGCTTTCCCTTTTCTCCCAGAAACGATCTCTGCTCACATACAACGGTTTCCTCAACATGGAAACTTAGGTCGGCCTGAAAAAACACTTCAGCATATTATGAAAGAGCTAAATACTCAAGATTTCAATATCGTATTTCTGGAGTTCTGGAAACGCGAAGCTATCTACGGATTCGGTGATTTACAGGTTAAGCGTATATTTGAAAATCTAAGATCGGATGATTAGCAGATAATTCAATTTATAGGCTTTTTAACCGATATTTTGAATTATAGGTATTTTAACCGATATTAAACCATGACAAGTATTATAACAGGCGATATCATAAACTCAAGATCCATTGATGCAGAACTGTGGTTAGCAGTTTTGAAACAAGAGTTAAATAATTTGGGTAGTGCTCCTAAGCGGTGGGAAATTTATAGAGGCGATAGTTTTCAGGTAGAAGTACCGGCCCCTGATGAAGCATTATTACAGTGCATAAAAATTAAAGCTGCAATAAAAACCATCAAAGGTCTAGATGTTCGTATGGCGATTGGCATCGGTAAAAAGAGCCATGACGCTAATAATATCTCTGAGGCCAATGGTAGTGCCTTTATTCGCTCTGGAGAAGGATTTGAGTCGCTAAAGAATCTTCGCCAATCTTTAGGCATTTTTACTGGGAAGTCGAGGTTCGATGAGCGTATAAACTTATACCTTAAACTTGCTCTAATTGCTATGGATAATTGGACTCTAGGAGCCGCTGAGTTTGTGAAGTTAAGTTTACAAAACCCCACAGCTTCACAAACAGAAATCGGATCCATGTTAGGGATTTCCCAATCTTCTGTAAGTGAGCGCCAACAAAGATCGTATTTACCCGATATTCTTGAAATGGAAACCTTGTTCAGAAAAGAACTTAAAACGCTGGAGAACTTATCGTGATTTTATTCCTAAAGCTTATACTTGCTCATCTCATTGGCGATTTTCTCCTGCAATCTAGCAAATCGGTTAAAAGCAAAGAAGAGAAAAAACTCAAATCTCCCGCTTTATATTATCACATCTTCTTCCATGCTGCAGTAACCTCGCTTCTTCTTTGGGATACTCAATATTGGGCTGGTATTCTATTTATCGTCATCACTCACTTTTTGATCGATGCCTCTAAATTAAGTTTCCAAAGTTCTAAAAATGGAAAATATCTATTCTTCCTAGATCAGGCCTTACATATTTTAGTATTGAGTACTGTTTGGATGTACTATGAAGGAAATGAATTCTCCCTTGCTTGGCTACAAAGCACTTGGTTTTTGCTAAGTGTAATAAGCCTTTACTTTTTAACTCAGCCGACATCAATAATTATTAAAGTACTCATCTCTAATTGGTCTCCTCAAACAGAGGAAGGCGCCAATGAATCACTAGAAAACGCTGGGAAATATATTGGAATACTAGAACGCCTTTTTGTTTTCGTATTTGTTGTAACAGGAAATTGGGATGCCATTGGCTTCTTAATTGCTGCGAAATCGGTATTTAGGTTTGGCGATTTAAAAGAGTCAAAAGATCGAAAACTAACCGAGTATATTTTAATTGGAACTCTCATCAGTTTCGGTATCGCCATTCTAGTAGGCTATGCCTATACTCGATTTCTAAGATAATAAAATGTCCCCATTACTCATCTCAAGCTGTTATAGAGTAAACAAATCATACTTTTATGGCATACAACGAATTTTTAGCTGATAGGATTTCAAACTTATTTAAAAGCCTTTCTATAAATTTTGAAGAAAAGAAAATGTTTGGGGGTCTCTGCTACATGGTAGACAACAAAATGTGTCTCGGTATTATGGGAGACTCGCTCATGGCAAGAGTTGGGCCTGAAAAATACGATGGAGCTCTAGAAAGTGAAGGGTGTCACCTGATGGAGTTTACCGGCCGACCTCTCAAAGGGTATGTACTAGTCGATGAATTTGCTATCGACAAGGAGGACGATTTAAACTATTGGGTTCAGCTGTGTCTAGATTTTAATCCTCATGCAAAAGCTTCAAAAAAGAGAAATCTTAAATAGCTGCACGTTGTAATTTAAAAAATCAGGTTCCTTTAAAGCTTTATTTTTCAATATTTAAAATAAAATAGTTCTCAGGTTATAGATAAAAAAAGTATTTTAGCTTCGTCTTAACATTACTAGTAAGTTAGGATAGAAACGATCACAAAATGTCATGAAAAAAATATTCGGATTTATTGTTGTTACAATGGCTCTACTTACGGTAGCTCTTTCTACAAAACCGTTTGAATTTAATGGCCCAAGCGATTTTTATTATGGGCTAATTTTCGGAGTGAGTATTGGTTTAGACATTGCTGTTATCTTACTTTACAAGATAATCAAAAACTCTTCCGATAAATAAGAATCTGGCTTTTCTACTCCCTTTAAGCGTATAATTCTGTATATTCTCTGCCTTTCTAGGAACAATGTTGGCTACTGCACAATTAAAATTATAGATTCTAAGAATTAAAAAATGAAATTATTACCTCTTTACGCATTAATAATATTTTCTTTGACTTCATGCTTCCCAAAAGATGATGAATGCGACATATATAGAAATAATATAGAGCTGTCTTTTATTGAAATTACCGACGCTAGCGGCAACAACCTTATTGCAAACGGTACTTATGGTTACCCAGACCTTACGCTCACAAATGGTGATGTACTTGTTGGTAGAGTTTTTCCAGACGATTTTTCTTTTCGAAATCTCTTAACTATTATTGAAGATGGCTTAGACCTTAGAGATAACACCTATGAGCTGAACCTCAGCTCAAATAAATCACTAAAGCTCAATTTGGTTTTTTCAACTTATATTAGCAAGTGTAATACCAAGCTTTATGCCGTAGAAGATGCTACATGGGACGATAAGCTTCTCCCTATAAGTGTAGTGGATGGATATCAGGTTATTGGACTTACAATACCATCTGACACTGTAGTTACTGATTCCTCAAATACTAATACTTTTTAATTGCTGATAAATATTAGGAAAATAAATACTGTGACAAGAGTGCTGTAACCGCTGTTTCAGCACGAAGTCTATTTTTCCCCAAAGAGATAAACTCTCCAGCGTTATTCTTATTCAGAGTCAGTTCCCGTTCCGAAAAGCCTCCTTCAGGCCCCACCATTAATACACTATCGTTGCTCAGTATATCGGTACGGTTTGTTAGCGAAGTTTCTTCGTGTGCCATTATAAAGTCAAAATCATCATAGTATTTATATACTTGGTCTAACGATTTAAGGACTACTAAATCCGGCAACCAAAAGCGTCCACTTTGCTTAAACGCACTTACAATAAGTAGCTTTAGCCGGTCTTCGTTTATTTTCGTTCGCTCAGTGTGATCGGCACTGAATATACAGATTTCGGTCGCGCCAAGTTCTACCGCTTTCTCGATTGCAAACTCAAATCGATCTCTTATTCTAATAACTCCTAAAGCAAGCACTTTAGCTAACTCTGGCACTTCCTCTTCTACAAAAGTCCCTAAAATCGCGGTTAGTTTTTGCTTCGAAACTGAGTTAATCTCGCATTCATAGATTTTCCCTTCACCATTTGCGATATGGATTGTATCTCCTACATTGTAGCGTAGTACTTTTATAATATGCTGCGCTTCTTGTCCAAAGATTTCAACCTCGTGTTGATTTATCCATTGCTGAGGTGGGGCATAAAAATAATTCATTCTATCTATTTCCTTCCATAATAAGCACCAGGAGTAAATTCCGTTTCCCCTGTTTCCAAAACCATTTCAACATAAGGTGCACAGAGTCTACAGCTATTACTACAATAATTTAAAGCTTGTAATTCTCTCACATCGGTAATGTCATTTTCTTGCGCAAAACCCTTTATTTCTTCGAAGCTTTTATCATGGCAAATACATCGTGTTACCAAAAAGCGACTCATTTTTGCTTAAAGTGCTTACCTAATTTAAGACCTTGTCCCTGGTAATTACTTGCTATATCGCTTCCGTACATAAATTCGGGATTCTCTGTATTTGGTTCAAACTGCATACTAAATAAAGTTTGTCCATCTTCAATCATGAAAGGGACATCATGCGAACGAACTTCGAGTACAGCTCTAGCACCTTTGTCGTCAATAGTTCCACCGAAACCGCTATCAAAGAAACCGGCATAATGAGTTCTCAACTCTCCAGACCCAGTATCGTAGGCCATCATTTCGCAGGCTAAATGCTCAGGAATTCGAATGCGTTCTTTAGATGCAAAAATATAAAATGCTTCAGGCTCAAGAATTATAGCACTATCTGGAGTTGCAAGAATTGGCTCCCAGAATTCTTCTACTTCGTAATAATTTAGGTTTTCTAAATCTATAGAATTGCTATGCTTTTTAGCTTTGTAACCAATTACATCGCCTTTTTTTCCTTTAAGTTGAACACTCATAAACAGACCTTTATTTACTTTAATCTGTTCCATATTCACAGGCTCAACACGCTCGTTGTAAAGCAACGGTTCCGCAGCGTGGATTCTCAGTAAATCTTGATCGGCAACAACTTCAAAACCATGCCGAACTCTAAGCTGATTTAAGCGCTGCCCTGTTTTCACTTTTATTGAAAATGATTTTGGAACAACTTCTAAGTACAAGTTCCCTTTATAACCTGGGGTAATCTCCTCAAAGCGATGCGAATGGTCTGTTATAACGCGTGTAAACACATCCAAGCGACCTGTTGAGCTCTTAGGGTTTGCTTTAGCCGATAAGCTCTCTAAGGTCGCAAGATGAAGGCTTTCATCGGAATTGGAATCAGCGCCTGGCTTATAATGCGTTGAAGTCTGTGACTTTGGCAAATCCAATCTTTCTAAAAGTGGAATGATGTACACACAATTTTCTTCTAAAACCGCACCGTCTTTTATAGAAAACGAGTATTGTTCTAACTTTTGAATCTTTTCCTCAACGGTCTCACTTTCGGGTAAAAAACTACATCGTACACGGTAAGCTTTCTCTCCTAAACGAAGATCTAAGGAATTGGGCTGGAACTGATTGTCTTCAATTGGGTAATCGGGATGTGCACCAATAATTCCCCATTCATTAAGAACTCGAAGTTTTTGGACAGGTAAAACCCCTTTTGTGCGTAGATGTACTTCTTTTGAAACTTTATTCATTTACTTAGGCGTGTTCAATTTTATAAGAAGATAATAACCCTATCACTTTAGGCAAACTAGGAAGTGAAGAGATTTATTTTGGGTTGGATATGAAATTATAAATTAGCCAGAATTTAATTCTTCCTAACACTGACACAGGGCTGTCAGTAGCTTTTTATATATTTGTGTATCATTTTAAAAATATTAGCTCATGAAGTACGAATGGAGAAAAAGGGAAAAGGAAATCTATCTTCCAAAAAACACCCCTGAATTTATCAACATCCCCGCTTTTCAGTTTTTAACTATTAAAGGTGAAGGAAACCCAAACAGTAGCTCTTTTCCTGAGTACATCGGCGTGTTATACTCTCTTTCTTATGCAATTAAAATGACACTTAAAAAGAGAGCTAGCCTAAAAGACTATACTGATTATACCGTTTATCCTCTAGAAGGGCTTTGGGACATTAACGAAGAAGCTAAAAAGAACTTTACAGGAACTATCAATAAAGACGACCTAGTCTTTAAGCTGATGATTCGTCAACCCCACTTTGTAGAAAAAGCCTTTTTTCAGGAAATGTTAGATCTCACTAAAGCAAAGAAACCACATCCCCTATTAGATAATGTTGTCTTTGAGACCATTTCAGAAGGTGCTTGTATTCAGATGTTGCATATTGGGAGTTATGACAATGAATCAGAAAGTTTTGAGCGAATGGAAATTTTTGCGATCGAACAAGGATTTGATCGGCTTTCAAAAGTTCATAGAGAAATCTATTTGTCAGATTTCCGTAAAACAGCGCCTGAAAAATTAAAGACAGTTTTACGATTTCAAGTGATTCCTAAACAGAGGTAATTTGAAAAACAGGAGCTATTACTCAGCGCCGGCCATTTCGTTGATCTTCTTCCATTCAGCTTCAGTAACTGGCGTTATTGAAAGTCGACTGCGTTTAAAAATCAGCATTTCTTGTAACGCTTCCTCTTCTTTCATCGCTTCGCGTGTGACTGGATTTTCGAATTTCTGAATGAATTTAACATCGACCAATTCCCATCTTGGGGCAGATTCTTTACTCTTAGGATCGAAATATCTTGAATCGGGGTCGAACTGTAGCGCATCAGGGTATGGCTCGCTCGCTACTTCCATCGTACCAACTATTGCAATCGGTTTAGCATTAGAATGATAGAAGAAAATTTTGTCGCCAACTTTCATTCTGTCTCGCATAAAATTACGAGCTTCGTAATTTCTAATGCCATCCCAAGGCTCTACTACATCTCTAACTAAATCATCGATACTATACGCATCAGGTTCCGATTTCATTAACCAATATCTATTCTCACTCATAATTCACTATGCTTTTTTTGGTGCGGTGTATTTCTTTATATACCACAAAACTGTTTGCCGTAACATTCCATCAAAATCTTGAGATGGTTCCCAGCTTAATTCATTCTTTATTTTTGAAGCATCAATAGCGTATCTAAAATCGTGCCCTAAACGATCCGTTACAAAACTTATAAGGTTCTTGTAATCCCCATCGGGTCCTTGACCTACTTCTTCATTTAGGATATCACAGATTTTATGAATGAGTTCTAAGTTCTTCCACTCGTTATTTCCACCAACATTATACGTTTCACCAGCTTTTCCGGTTAAAAATGCAGTTTCTAGTGCTGAGCAATGATCGTGGACGAATAACCAATCCCGTACATTCTGTCCAGCGCCGTAAACAGGAATAGGTTGCTTCTTTATCGCGTTCCGAATTACAGTGGGTATCAACTTTTCATCATGCTGATGTGGCCCATAATTATTAGAACAGTTGGTTGTAACCACGTTCATTCCATATGTATGAAAGTACGAACGGATAATCATATCGCTACCCGCTTTTGAGGCCGAATATGGGGAATTCGGAGCGTAAGGAGTATTTTCAGTAAAAAATCCTTCATCACCTAATGCACCATAAACTTCATCCGTAGAAACATGCAAAAAACGGTTGTTTGCCCAGTCATTCTCATCTTCCTTCCAAAGTTGTCTGCACTCTTCAAGAATGTTAAACGTCCCCAAAACATTTGAGAGAATAAAAGGTTCTGGACCCGTAATAGAATTATCTACGTGAGATTCTGCCGCTAAATGGATTACACCATCTGGCTTAAAAGTCTTTACGATATCTTTAACTTCGTCTCTGTTTATTAAATCTATTTTTTTGAAATAATATCGCTCAGAATCTCGAAATGGTTTTAGGTAAGATGAATCGGAAGCGTAAGTAAGTTTATCTATGTTCATAATTACCCAATCTGGATATTTTTCGAACAAACTTAGAATCAAATTAGAGCCAATAAATCCTGCTCCGCCTGTAATAATTATTTTTTTCAAAATAAGTCTTCTTCTCTTGTTAATGAAAGTAATGGAAGAATTTTATCCTTATCCGAAAGAATAGGATTATTCACTCTCCAGTTAATTTGAACAGATGGATCATCCCATCGGATCCCTCTCTCTCCATCAGGGTTATAATAATCGCTACATTTATAGCTAATAATAGCCTCTTTACTTAATACCGAAAATCCATGTGCAAAACCTTTTGGGATAAGAAGTAATCGATGGTTTTCATCTGATAATTCAAAAGCTAAATGTTGTCCAAATGTAGGCGATTCTTTTCGTATATCTACAGCTACATCTATTATAGTACCTTTTAAACAAGTAACTAGCTTGTCTTGAGGGCTTTTAATCTGATAATGCAATCCTCGAACTGTATTCTGACATGACTTAGAGACATTGTCTTGTACAAATTCTACACCTATCCCAGTATCTTTAAAGATAGAGTCTCGAAATGATTCAAAGAAATATCCACGATCATCTTCAAATACTCGAGGTTCAATTAATTTTATCCCTTCTATTTTGCAGTCAGTTATTCTCATTTATTAATTAAGTTGATTAAGTAGTTTCTGCAGTCCAGTTTTCCATTCTTCAATGTTAGCACTCTCAATTTTACTGATTTTTTTGGTGCTTAACTTAGAAAAATTGGGCCTTTTTGCTTTTGTTGGAAAAGCATCAGATGTAACAGGGTGAACCTTGAGTTCCATTCCCTTTATCTTAAAAATTTCAGTAGCAAAATCGAACCAAGTACATAGTCCTTCTGAGCTGATGTTAAAAATCCCCTGCTCATTTGCTTGTATAAGAGTCCATGTGTTTTGAACAACATTCTCAGTAAAGGTAGGACTGCCATACTGATCGTTTACAACATTAAGCTCATTTCTTGTTTCTGCTAATTTGAGCATGGTCTTAACAAAATTATTACCAAATTTCCCACATAACCAAGAAACACGAAGTATTAAGAAATCGCAGCCAGTCTCTTGAATAGCTTTTTCTCCTTCAAGCTTACTCGCGCCATAGACATTTACAGCTTTTGTATCAGAATCTTCTAAAAAGCCCTCAGGTATTAAGTCTAAATGTTCTGATGTACCACTAAATACATAATCTGTAGAGTAGTGAACGAGTTTAATATTTAAACTTTTACAAGTTGAAGAAAGGTTTTTTACGGCTTCACTATTTATTAAAAAAGCTTGCTCTTTTTCATCTTCGGCTAAATCCACTTTGGTATAAGCAGCACAATTTATCACCACGTCAGGCAAGTACGCTTCAAGAATAGCATTAGTAGAAGCAAAGTTCGTGATATCTAAATCTTTAGAACCAAAACTCTTATGAATGATACTATTCTTACTACAGAATTCTTCCCACTCCTTACCAAGCTGCCCGCCTCCACCAATTATTAAGCACTTCATAACTGAAACAATTTAATTTCCAAGAATCAAACAAATTCGCATAAGTCAACTACACTCTGAACACGTTTCTGACAAGCTACATCTAATGTGATTAAATCTAAACTATGAATTTAGAATCTACATCTCATTCTTAAAGCACAGGAAAAAATCAGAAACCGAATTATTAAGAAAATCTAAGATTAAAAGGCCATTACAGATGTTTAAAGCATGTTAAATTAATGCATAGTTCTTGTAACAAACATCTTTATGATTCGATTTTCCGTATTATTAGCACGGAGAAAATAAAACGATGTATTCAAAATTTTCAACATTTCTATTTGTAGGTCTAGCACTTCTATTTTGGCAAAGTGGTAGCCTTAAAGCCCAAGATAAAATATGGACTGGTGCAGTTGATTCATCTTGGCATACTTCTGGCAACTGGACCCCTGCTGGTGTACCCTCTGCGTCTCAAACGGTAAGTATGCGTGGGAATGTTACACCTTATCCAGTTATAACCTCAAATGTTACAGTACGCTCAGTAACTGTAAATCAATGGTATAGTAGCCCTGGCGATCAACTAACCATCAGGAACAATGCTACCCTAACTATTACCGACGACTTTACTATGAGCGGTGCAGGTGTACTAAACATTGTAAATGGGCATGTTTTGATGTCTGCAACTACTAGTGGTACTAATAATTATGCGGTCAACTCTGCAAATTCGGTTGTAAATATTACAAACGGTAGTTTTACCGCTGGTACTCTATCCGAAGATGTAGATGTTGAAATTATTGGAACCTTTAATTTGGGAAATGGATCGTTAACCGTATATGGCGACTTCGATATTTCCAATAGTGATACTTTTAACGCCGAAGATGGTACGGTTGTGATTAACGGTAATACTATTGTAAACGGAACTTATAATGGTGATGATGGAAATACTACTTTTAATGGATCAGTAGATGTACAAAGTGGAGGCGTACTAAACCTAGGCTCAGGAACTATCACCTTTAATGGCGAGACTTTTGTTGGTAATAGCGGAACCGCTAACTTAGGAAGCGGAACGGTATACATTAATGATAATATTGAAGTTAAAAGCGGAGGGTACTTTAATGTTGAGGACGCAAATGTAACCGTTACTGGAGATGCTGATTTTACTAGTAATGGAAATCTAACTATCGACACTGGCTCGATTACTATTACAGGGAATGCATCGCTGAGTAGTGGTGGCACCATGGATTTAAACTCAGGGAGCTTAAATGTTGGTGGTGATGCCTCCTTTACTGCGGGTGGCGTGGTAAATGCAGGCGATGCAACAATTACACTTGAAGGTGATTTCACTGTTTCAAGTGGGACTAACTTTAACTCAGATTCAAGTACTGTTGTCTTTTCTGGTGATTCTACCCAAACCGTCTCTTCTGGTGGAAATGTTACTTTTTACAATGTTGTAGTAGATTCTGGAGCTGTGCTCAACACTGATGGTGGCTCTGGGAACACTATTGTTATTGAAAATACGCTAGTGGTTGATACTGGCGGAGGAGTCAATGTTGCAGATGACGATGAATTAGATGTTCACGGTGGAATTGAGGGCGGAGGAACTGTTGCCAGCCCTAAACCTTATGCCATTTCGGCTGTTGCTCCTACTGTTACTTCAGTAATTATTACTTTTAACCGAGGTATGAAAGAATCGACCGCAGAGAACCTCTCAAATTACTCTATTAAAAGGGTTAGCGACGGCACTACCATATCGATTTCGAGTGCTACACTGAATACTGGCGGTGATAGCACTAAAGTTACTTTGGTTATCTCTACGATCTTGGAAGACATACAATACGAGGTTACGATGAATAACATTCAGAGTAATACGAATAAAACTATCTCAGCTAATCATAAGAACCGGTTTACCAAAACAGGGCCTATAACTTTTTATAGTAGACAATCTGGAAGTTGGGCTACAAATAGTACATGGTCTAAAATTAGCCACTCTGGTGCTGCCGCAACTTCAAACCCTAGCAATACAACTGGGGCAACTATTATTGTTGGTGATAGTGACGTTGTAACAGTTACAAGTACCACAAGCATAACTTCCCAAACTTCACTCGAAATTAAATCTGGATCGAAACTCGTTATTGGTACTGGTGCATTATTTACCACAGGTACAAAAACAATAACAGGCGCCGGTACTTTTGAAGTACAGAGTGGCACTTTGCAGATAGGCTCACTGGCTGGTATAAGTTCTTCAGGTGCAACAGGAAATATTCAAACTACAACTCGTACTTTTAGCTCTTCTGGATCTTATACTTATAATGGAAGTGGAGCACAGATTGTTGGAACCGGTCTCCCATCCACTGTAGCCAAACTTACAATAAATAACGCATCTGGTGTTTCATTATCTAATAACCTTGAGATTACAGGAACACTTACTCTTACAACTGGCACATTTACCATTAATTCTGGTAATAATCTTATTGCCAACACCAAATCAATTGCCTCGGGCAAGCTTTTGATGAAACAAACTATCACTGGTTCTAACGGCTGGAGACTGCTATCCTCTCCAATTTCGTCTACATATACCGACTTTTTAGATGCTATTGTTACTCAAGGTTACTCTGGTGCTTTTTACAGTACAGGCTCTAACCCAGGCGACACCGTTCAACCAAATGTACTGTATTATTTGGAATCTTACCCTGGAACAGATAACCAACGCTGGAGAGCGCCAGCAACTGCTGGTACTACAGTTACGCCAGGAAGAGGTCTTTATACATACATTTTCGGTAATATTGCTGGAGATTCAAGGTACAATAACAGTTTCCCTCTTACTTTATCCGTAGAAGGACAAGAGCATGAAGGTCCAGTTAATTTAAATGTAACGTATACAACATCGGCCGATTCAGGGTGGTCGTTGGTTGGCAATCCATACGCGGCCACAATAGATTGGGATGATAATACAAATTGGACGAAAACAAATATTGATGGTTCGATTTACGTTTGGGATTATTCTACTAACCAATATAAAACCTGGAACGGAACTACGGGAGACTTAGGCAATGGACTTATTTCTCCATTTCAAGGTTTTTGGGTTAAAGCTAATGGTACTAGTCCATCTTTGATAGTAGATGAAGATGCTAAGACAACTGGCGGTTCTTATGTAGGTAAAGCAACTTCATCTCTCTCAAACATTACACCCTCCTTTTCTATTACGCTTTCAGACGATCATAATGAGTCTACTACCCACTTGATGTTCAGCGAAGATGCTTTACTTAATAAAGATCAATTAGATGCTTATCGACTTGTTCCCCCGCCAGGCATTAGCTCCTACATAGACCTTGCGACCATTACCGATAATGGAAATCGTTTTTCAATTAATAACCTTCCTAGAAATTTTGGAATCCCAATAGAAATTCCTCTTTATGTAGATTCATATGTAAATGGGTATTCTGAGGGTAAACCATTGCATTTCATTTTTGATAATTTCAAAAATTTACCTGCTGAATGGACGATTACTTTAGTTGATACCAAAACTGGAGATGAAATAAATGTCAGAGAAACTAACACTTATTTATTTGATTTTGATGGATTCAAATCTAAAAGTGCTCCGAACAATACCTTTGGCTCTACTCCTAAAGTAACCGAAAAAGCCAGTTCATCTGATAGACGTTTTTTAATTAAAATTGTACCTGGGAATGACGGTATAGATATTCCCAATGAATTTGAACTGAAACAAAATTTCCCAAATCCATTCAATCCTACTACAAATATCCGTTTTACTTTGCCCATTCAAAGCTTCGTAGAACTTTCTATTTATGACCTTCTAGGAAGGAAAGTATCCACGCTCGTTCAAGGCGAAATAAGAGCCGGTGAGCACACATTTACCTGGGATGCTCGTGATTTAGCAAGTGGCATCTATCTTTATAGGCTAACCACAAAGGACGCTACTTTTACTAAGCGTATGACTCTTATCAAGTAAACGCCCTTTTCTATAAACTAATTAATTAGAATTACACAAATAGTTATTTATTCATATTAGGATTACATTTGTATAAATTTTCTGGGGCAATGAAATTAATTCAAAAAATATTCTTTTGGGGTTTAGTATTTTTAATTTCTATAGGATATAGTTCAAATAGTGTCCATGCTCAAACAATTACTTCGGCGACAGGTGGATCGAGTATATCAGCAGATAATTTCACTTCAGGTACTTGGACTTCCCTTACAGGGCCTATCATACAAGAAACTTCACCTGGCCAATTATCCACTGGAACACTACGATTAAAAGCCCCAACAGGTTTTGCATGGGATGTTGGAGGAACCGCTCCGTCTGCAACAGTTACATCACCTAAGTCAACGAAAATTACAGTAACACTTTCTTCACGTACTGCCTCAGAATTAGTATTTAGCTTAACTGGATCGAGTTCAGGTAACCCGAAGAATAACACTCATCGAATTGAGTTTTCCAATATAAGAGTTCGCCCATCTCAAGGCACACCCATTGCTTCTGGAAATATTTCAAATGTTGGAAGTGGAGCGCCTGGGGGTACTACAAATTACGGAACACTTACAATGGTTACAGGAGCAGATAGCCAAATTAGAGTTGAGTCTTTACCAACATCTGGTGGTTCCCTTATTGCTGCACAAAGTATTGAAGCGGGGCAATCATTGACTGTTTATTCCAATGTTAGAGACCAATATGGTAATTTTAAAAGAAATCAATCATCCACATGGAGTACTGAGTCAGAAACGGGTGGAGTTATTGATACCGATTTATCTACTTCTACTGGTTCTAGCACCGTCTTTACGGGAACTCTTACAGGTACTGGCAAAATAAAAGCAACTTCAGGATCTCTAACCGCTATACAAACTGGGATTTTGACTGTTACACCTTCAACTGCAGCTTCCCTATCAATTACTACACAGCCTTCTGCTTCTGCAACAGCTGGGGTGTCTTTTGCAGCCCAACCAGTCTTAAAAATACTTGATAGTTACGGGAATATAGTAACAACAGATAATTTTACTCAAATTACTGCCTCAAGGAATACAGGCCTTGGAAGTTTACAAGGTACAGTAACAAAAACTGCTGTAAACGGTGTTGTGACATTTTCAAACTTATCGCATAATATAGCAAACACTATCGACCTCACATTTTCTGCATCAGGATTTTCAGATGTGACTTCTAGTTCAATTACCGTTTCACCTGCTGCAGCTGCTAGTTTGGTTTTTTCACAGCAACCTGTAAATGGTAATCGAAATTCTGCTGTTCCAACCATTGAGGTTCAAATAATTGATGCTTTTAGTAACTATGTCTCTCAATCAGGTACACTAGTAACTTTATCCATTAACTCTGGAACAGGGAATATTAGTGGGAATACTGCAACAAGCGACGCAGGGGGTAAAGCTACCTTTAGTAGTACACAGTTTAATCAAGTTGGCCTAAAAACTATTATAGCGTCAGCACCTTCGGTTACGAACTCGCCAGTAAGTAATTCTTTTACTATTGCAACTGCTGGAACACTCGCCGGCTTTGAAATTGAAATTGCTGGTGGTGGAAGTATACCTACTCAAACCGCTGGATCTCCATTTAATATCAAAATAACCGCTGTTGATGGGGTTGGAGCTATATTAGATGGTACAATGGGCAAAGATAATTTTATTGGGAATATAAATCTCACAACAACTAGTGTTTTTACTGGTGCTACATCTACAACAAGCATTGGCCCATTTATAGCTGGTGTTTATTCCTCACATTCAGTCGGACTTACTTTAGCAAGTAATAATGCAACTATAACTGCAACAAATAGTGGTGGAAGTGAGGCTGGTAGCAGTGATGAATTTTCTATTGAGCCAAATGTACCAGACGTAGATAGTTCTTTTTTTTACGCTAACCCTGATAGTTTAATAGCAGATGGCGTAAGTCAATCCATAATTACTGTACAGTTACGCGACGAATATGGAAACAACGCTATTGGAAATGTTAGCGAAACAATATTAATCACAAAATCTTCGGGTACAGGATCTATCTCGGTAACTACCGGCAATGCAGATGGTACTTACTCTGCCACAGTAACCGCCCCTTCATCTGTTGGTTCAGCAATTTTTGCAGCTAGTATAGACGCTAGCGACATTACGTCTGGGGACGCAACTATTATATATACTTACAGTGAATTAGCAACTTTTTTAGTTGAAGCGACTGGGGGAGGAAACATTGGAATTCAAACAGCTGGAAGTAGTTTTAATATTAAGATTACAGCAAAAGATACCTATGGTAACACAATAGAATCTTTTAATGGCCCCGGAAATTCTGTAGTTCTTACATCCACAGGCACGATTTCAGCTGGTGGTGGTACTACTTCAACATTTACTAATGGGGTATTAAGCTCCCATGCTATTACAATAACTTCTTCAGGTTCGCGAACCATTACTGCAAGAAAGACGGCATCATCCCAAACAGGGACAAGTAATAGTTTTACTGTTAATCCAAGTACAACAAGTACTACCACCTCAACAATAACGCCCTCAAAAAGCTTTCTCCAAAATAATGGTTCTGATAACACTACCATAACCATTCAGCTAAAAGATCAGTACGGGAATAATCTTAACAGCAATCCTGGCACCTTAAATATCTCTAAAGGTGGAGCTAGTGCAACTATAACCACAGCTACTTATAGTTCTAGTGGCCGCTATACTGCTACATTAACTGCTTCTGGTAGCATAGAAACAGTCACCATTACGGCTGATTTAAATGGTGGCTCTACTTTCACTGATGACGCAGTAGTTATAATTACTCAATTTAATGAATGGGAAGGTAATGCTGGTGGAAACCAAACCAATAAAATAGATTGGGGAAACACTAGTAATTGGAGCCTAAATTCACTCCCTACCACTGGCCAAGTTGTACTTATTCCTTCGGGCTTATCCAACTATCCAATAATTGATGGAGAGGATCCCAACATTGACTTTCTAAGCATCGAAAGTGGTGCCAATGTGACTTTAATAAGTCGAAATATTACCATTAATAATGAGATTTCTGGATTAGGTAGCTTTTTTGGAAATGATGGTATAATACATATTGGTGGTGATTCTAAACTTTCAAATTTTATCGCTGGCTCTTCAAATATTTATTTTGATGGTAGCGGCACTCAAGTAATTGAAAATGACTTCACCGCAGATTCACTCTTTATTGACAATAACGTAACCACTAGCGACTATCTCGAAGCATTTTCCAATATAAATATTGCTTCTGGAAAAACACTCACTATGGAGTCAGGGTCTCAGCTTGTAGCTTATGGCACATTAGTTTTGGAAGGCACTTTAATTGGTAATAGTTCAAAATTTACATTTAGCGGAGATGTTAGCGTTGGAGTAAGTGGTTCTTTCGATTTAACTAGCACCTCCCTTATACTAGATGGAACAAGTACACAGGAAATTAACGGCATTAATAACCTTAAAAACTTTACCATCGATAACACTTCTGGTGTTAAAATTAACAGTGATTTAGTTGTTACCGACACCCTTTTTATAGTCAACGGTATATTAACACTGGAATCAGGCACTAGTTTTGTAAGCAATATTAAACAAGGCAATACTACCGACTTAATTGCACGCCGTGAAATTAGCGGAACTACTGGATGGAGACTCATCTCTCCCCCTATTGATTCAGATTACAATGATTTCTTGGACGGTGCCATTACGCAAGGATACTCTGGTGCTTATTATAGCACTGGAAGTAATCCAGGCGATACTGTTCAACCAAATGTTCTCTATTACGACGAAACATATACTGGAACCGATAACCAAAGATGGCGAGCACCTGTAAGTGCAGCTACATCTTTAACACCTGGTAGAGGTTTATTTGTTTACTTTTTTGGTAGCCAAGCCTCAGACTCGCGATATAATGATGCGCTGCCTGATACTCTACAAATTCAAGGTGCCGAAAATGACGGCAATGGCACTACATTCACTTTCCCGATTACATATACTGTTGCCGCAGATAGCGGTTGGAACTTAGTGGGGAACCCGTTTACAGCAACAATAGATTGGGATGACGGGAATTGGACAAAAACCAATATGAATAACTCCATTTATGTTTGGGACCCGTCCACCAACGACTATTTAACTTGGAATGGACTCACTGGCTCATTAACTGACGGAATCATTGCCCCTTTTCAAGGCTTCTGGGTTAAAGCTAACGGTGCAGGTGCTCCAGCTCTTAAAGTTAATAAAACCTCTAAAACTATTGGCGGAACATTCTATAAATCAAATAGAGGTACTCCAACCATTGAGCTAACTTTAAAATCAGATTCCTTAGAAAAATCCACTCATTTTTCCTTTACTGAGGAAGGCAGCTCTGGAGCGGATGATTTAGATGCATATAGGCTCTTACCTTTCGATACCGATACTTACTTAGAACTGTTCTCACTTCTTGATGATGGCACACAGTTAGCAATTAATAACTTGCCTAGAGATTTTGGAGTCCCAATTGATATTCCTATTTACGTAAATGGTTTTAAAAATGGAAAACAGCTCAACAGCGATTTTACTCTAACTTGGGAAGGATTAAAAGAGGTTCCCGATAGCTGGTCTCTTCAACTGCTAGATAGAAATAAAAAGGAAATCACCAATTTAAACCAATCTGAGACCTATTCTTTTTCAGTTAATTCGAGGAGTAAGAAAAGTGTTCAAGCCAACTCTCCAAATAAGTCTAGTATTACGGAAAAAAATAAGGCACTTAACCTTGAAGCTGAATTCTTTTTAAGAATTTCTCCTGGTGACGATGCTTTAGGTCTACCTAAAGCATTCTCTTTGTCTCAAAATTTCCCAAACCCTTTTAATCCAAGTACTAATTTACAGTTCTCCCTCCCACTCAGATCGAATGTAACCCTCATCATATACGATGTAATTGGTAGAGAAGTAACTACTCTAGTAAATACAGAATTACCAGCTGGTATACATACTGTTGAGTGGAACGCCACCAAATTATCTAGTGGGGTATATTTCTACAGGCTAGTTACACCTAAGAATGTATTTGTGAAAAAAATGACACTTATTAAGTAAAAGCCCTTTTCTGAATCCCATCAGTTAGAATTACCTAATTATACTTACAACAATTTACAATATCTATATATTGATTTAACTGATTAAGAAATTACCTGTATTTCTCTTGTTCTTAAAAAAGCTTTGTCATAAGAAACTGATTCTAACTTTGTTATTTTTGCTCATTACGAAAATAACATTTGCGCAGCTTTCTGGATATGAATTTAGAAAGCTATTAACTGTTGACAATACTCAAGTATCTGGAGCCTCCCCCCTTACCAACTTCCCTATACTTTTTAGCTTTACTGATAGTGATTTAGCCACCGTAGCAAATGGAGGAAAAGTTCTAAACGCAAACGGCTATGATATTGCATTTACATCCGACGATGGAAACACCCAGTTAGATCATGAGCTAGAATCCTATAATGCAACTACTGGTCAAATTCTGGTTTGGATTCGATTTCCATCTCTAAACGCCACGTTAGATACAGACTTTTATATATATTTTAGAAATTCAGGACAAACTACCGACCAATCTGTTTCTTCTACATGGGATAACGATTACCAAGTTGTGATGCATTTAGATGACATGGCCGACGCCACTTCTAATGCTAACAATGGTACCGATAATGGAACTACCAGCACAACTGGCGTTATTGGGAATGCACGTGCATTTATAAATAACCAGGACGATTTCATTTCCATAGCCGATGACCCAACTCTCGATATTACTGGAGATATCACCATTTCTGTTTGGGTTAATAACACTAATTTTGGAGATACTCCCGATTTAATAACAAAAGGCACCTATACTGAAGCATACTCAACATGGATTCGTAGCGATGGAACTATGAGATTCGCAACAGACGGGTCCACTGTTACAAGTTCAGGGTCTATAACTTCAGGAACTAATGCATATGTAGTTTTTACCAAGTCTGGTTCTGGTAGAACAATTTATATTAACGGAAGTGCTGCGGGATCAGACGGAACAACCACTGCCTTTTCAACAAACAATAGTCCACTCACTATTTCAACCGATTCTTACGCCCTCACTGGCTTTGTCGATGAAATGCGTGTTTCTGATATAGCACGTTCCGCAGACTGGATTTCAACAGAGTACAACAACCAATTTTCTCCAGGAACTTTTTATTCCGAAACCCCCGACCCTCCCGTAATATCTGGTATTGAAGGCGCGGCAAACTCTGTTGTTGCTGGTGGCTCCATGATTTTTGTAAGCTCAACAATCTCAGTAAGCACCCCTTTCGCAGATTCTTTAGAAAGTGCAACCATCCAAATCTCTAATAACTACGATATCAGTGAAGATGATTTAGACTTTGTGGATACTGGCTTAATTACAGGTTCATGGAGTTCTGGTACAGGCACACTAACACTTACAGGAAGAGCAAGTGTAGCAGATTACCAAACTGCACTCCGAAATGTTACCTATCAACATAGTGATGGAGCATCCCCAAACTTAGACACCCGTACAGTTTCATTTACCGTAACAGGGCCATTTTACACTAGTACTGCTGCTACTAGAGATATTATCATCACTGAAATTATATCCGATCCTTCTACCGATATTGCAAACACCGTTTTTCATTTTGATGCTCAAGACATTGACGGTGATTTACTAACAAACGACCAACCTGCCGACAATGCTGATGTAAGCTCTTGGGGAGACCGCTCCCTTAACGCAGGTGGGAGTTCAGCAACTATTACTAATTCTGCTGGTGCTGGCGACGAGCCTAAATTTAACTCAAATTATTTTGGGGAGCGTGGAGCACTTTTATTTGATTACAACTCGGGCAATGCTGGCGACAACTTCCAGATTAATGATAATAACATTCTAAACACAAGTACTTTTACTGAAAAATCATTTGCTGTGGTTTTCAGGACGGGCGAGATTCTCTCTGGTTTACAGGTTATTTATGAACAAGGTGGCGGAAGTAAGGGATTTCAAATATCTATTAAAGATGGAACTCTCTATGCTTTTGCTTGGAGCAATGATGCTTCTTGGGTAGATGGAGATGACCAGTCCATTAATCTAGGAAGCGTGGATGTTAACACCTCTTATATTGTTCTAGCAAGTCTAGATGCTACTGCCGAAACTTGGAGAGCAAACTTAAATGATGGTACAATTACGGAAAGTGCTGGCCGAGCATTATCGATGGGCAGCCATGGAGGAGATGCCACTATTGGTGAAGAAGATGGAACCGTTGATCCCATCACTTTTTCAAATAATCCCGCTAATACAAATAATTTTGACGGCTATATAGCAGAACTCATTTCTTGGAATTCAGCATTAAGTGATAGTAAATTCGGTAGTTTATATAACTATTTATGCGAAAAGTGGTGTAATATTGCCCCTGTTCTAGCCTCTATAGAAGGAACAAATTTAGACTTTACTGAAGGAGATTCCCCTTTAGCCATTACTTCTTCAATTGCAATTTCAGATGCCGACAACACACTTCTTGATAGTGCTAAAGTAGAAATCACAACAAATTTTCTAACCTCCGAAGATCAACTAGCTTTTGTGGATGCTGGAGGAATTACGGGAAGTTGGAATTCAACGTCAGGCCTTCTCACTTTAACAGGAAATGCCACACTTTCTCAATATCAAACCGCACTTAGATCGGTAACTTATCAAAATTTGAATACGGTAAATCCTAGTACTCTTTTGCGTACTGTAAGCTTTACTGTAGATGATTGGGACGACGTTAGTAACATCGTGACAAGAGATGTTAACGTTATTGCTGTTAACTCAACCCCAACACTTTCTGGTATATCTGGTGCTGTATTGAGCTATACAGAAGGCACCGGCCCAGTTTCTCCCTCCTTCCCTGTAGTTATAACTGATATTGACGATACCAATATGGAGTCGGCAACTATCGCCATTACAAATAATTATTTTAATGGTGAAGATATCCTTGATTTTTCGGATGCTGGTGGCATTACTAGTTCATGGAACGCTTTAACTGGAGTTTTAACACTTATAGGAAGCGCTACAATTTCTACTTATGAAACGGCATTAACCAACATTACTTACGAAAACACTAGTTCAGATCCCGTAGAAGTTACTAGAACTTTTTCTTTTACGGTTAACGATGGCGATAATAACAGTAATACAGAAACTCGAGATTTAGATCTAACAGCTGTTAATTCCCCTCCTATCCTAACTAATATTGGAACTGGAACTCCTGTCTATTCGGGTATTGATCTACAGCTTACAAGCACTATCGAAGTTTCTGATCCCGACGATACTATGATTGATAGCGCAATTGTCGTAATTAATGGAAACTACACTCCTACAGAAGATTCACTTTTTTATACTACATTATTTGGAATTACAGGTACTTACAGTTTAGCCACTGGTAGATTAAAACTCGTTGGCACATCCTCTTTCTCTGATTATCAAACCGCAATGCGATCTGTTAGATATCGGAATTTTGGAGCCATTCCCACCGGCCCTGCTAGGGAAATTGCCTTTATAGCTAGCGATGGTGACCTCAAAAGTGACTCCTCTAAAATATCCATTGAAGTAAACGCTGTTGAAGCTATTTCAGGTTTAACCGTTTGGCTCCGAGCTGATGTAGGCGTAGTTACAAGTGGAACTGAAGTGGTAACATGGGAAGATCAGAGTGGCAACAGCAACGATTTTACAGGAGTTAGTGGTTCAGTTGACCGCCCTAAATTAAATGCCACCTCAGCCTCATTAGGAGATCAACCTTCAATCGAATTTGTAGGAAATGGTGACTACTTTTCAGACTCTGACGCAGAAACCAATTACCTAAACGGTATGACTGAGTTCACTTTACTGATGGTATATAAGTCTGATGTGACAAATACCGATCGTGGTTTGTGGAATGCTAACACTCCTAATGGTGGTGACGAGATTTTTACTATTAGATATGATGAGTCGGGTGCTAATGGTGGAGGCTCTTTCACCAATGTTATTAAAACTGGAATTTTAGCTAATAGCGCAGCTAACCAGCTAGAAAGTTTCTCGGACATACAAACTACCAATGCGCAAATAACTAGTTTACATTGGGAATCAAATGAGGCCTATGATATTTATGTAGATGGGATATTAAATAATCCAAGTTCTGCAGGGTCTCCTCCTTCAGGTACAATATCCACTGCTACTACTGCTATTGTTGGAAAGGGTGGTAAAGATGAAGGAAATAAGAGTTGGGACGGTCAGATTGCCGAGGTTATACTTTATGCAAGAAATTTAAACGAAGACGAGCGTCAAAAAGTAGAGGATTATCTCGCTGTTAAATACAGTAGTGCCATTCGTAAAATTACACCTGCCACAGGTGGAGAATCAATTTCTGCTGACGATGCTAGTACAACTTATACCTCTCTTACTGGTCCGTTTATTCAAGAAGGTTTTTCTGGTGAATTAGGTGGAAGTGCAACAATTATTTTAAAAGCTCCAGTTGGATATGAATGGAATACTGGCGCTAGCCCAGGAACAACTATTTCCCCAGCTTATGGTGGATCCACAACTTTAGCCGCAACTTTTACAAGCATTGATAGTGATGAAGTAACTTACACCATCAATACAGAGTCTTCAGCCAACCCAGGCCAAATTGAATTTACGGGCTTGCAAATTCGCCCAACAACTGGAGTTCTTCCTAATACCAAAAATATTACTAATACAGGCTCAACAGGTCAAGGTGGTGGCACCAATTATGGAACCCTGACTATGATTGCTGGTGCTGCAGATAGTTTGACATTCGTTCAACAGCCATCCATAACTAATGTTGATAGTACCATTACCCCCTCAGTGCGAGCTCAATTAGTAGATCAGTTTGGTAATTATATTGAGACAAGTGGCACAAGTATAAGTATTGCAAAGGCTTCAGGTCCTGGTGCACTTTCAGGTACAACTACTGTAAATACAAATTCATTAGGAATTGCTGATTTCAATGACCTCGTTTTTGATGACATTGGTACCTATACATTAACAACATCAGGCTCAGGTTTAGACTCAGAAACAAGTAACTCATTCACTGTAATTAATGCGGGTGTATTGGCAGGATTCAAAATTGAACGAGCTCCTTATGGAAATATAAGTGCCAAGACAGCCGGACAAACCTTCAATACTGTAATTTCAGCCATTGATGGAACAGGTACAACCGTAACAACTTTTACAGGAACTGTTCTTATTACTTCCACATGTACAATGGGTTCTGGACAAGGAACCACTGCTAGCTTTGTTTCAGGTATTTTGAATCCACATAATGTTAGTATCACAAGTATTGGTAATTGTACTATTACAGCAACAAATTCCGCAGGTTCTGAGACAGGAACAAGTAATACATTTACTGTTGCTGCGGGTGCCGCTGATGAAACAACTTCAACCATATCTTCCTCGCCTGCTGTAATTCTGAATGATGGGGCAAGTACTTCAACAATTACGGTACAGCTAAAAGACATTTACGGAAATAATTTGAGCGTTGGTGGTGAAACGGTATCGCTTTCAGCCACTTCTGGTACGCTTGGCTCGGTTACTGATAATGGAAATAGCACCTATTCTGCTACACTCACTTCGTCTGTTAGTGTCGGAGTATCAACAATTACAGGAACTTTAAATAGTAATCCAATTACAGATAACGCTACAGTTGAGTTTGCTGCGTTCTCACATATCTGGATAAGTCAATTAGGCTCTGCAGCAGTAGCTTCAGACTGGGATGATTCTGATAACTGGAACGTTCCTTCAGTACCTGGAGTATCCTCAGTGGTTCTTATCCCAACAGATCCATCCGTTGGAAATGAGTACCCAGTTGTGGATGTTACTAATACTCAGATTGCTAGCCTTACTTTAGAATCTAAAGCCCAAATTACCGTTTCTGGAAGTAGCAATTTTATTGTAACTGGCGATATTAATGGAGACGCTAGCATTCTAGGAACTAATAACGATTCTTTAACTATTGGTGGAAATATTAATGTAGCTGATGTCTCTCTAGGTACAGTTGTTTTTGACGGTTCATCGGATCAAACTATAATAAGTCCAAGCTCCTATGTTCATGTAGAAATTGATAACCCAGGAACAGTCTTTGTAACCGAAAACTTTACAGTTTCAGGCACTCTTGCCCTTACTGATGGGGAATTGTTAATCCCTTCAGGTGTAAACTTAATTGCCAACACTCAAACCTATGGCTCAGGTAATCTTCGTTTTAAAAGAAAGGTAAGCGGTGTAAAAGGCTGGCGTATACTCTCATCTCCTGTTTCTTCTACCTATGGAGATTTTATTGATGGCTTGTTAACTCAAGGATTTTCTGGAGCTTTTTACAATACAGGCTCTAATCCTGGAGATACACTTCAACCAAATGTACTTACTTACCTTGAGAGCTATCCTGGAACTGATAATCAGAGATTTAGAGCGCCAACGAGCTCTGCTCAAAATCTAACCCAAGGCCAAGGTATTTTTGTTTACTTTTTTGGTGATATTGTCGCCGATCCTCTTTACAACAATCCGCTTCCTGATACTATCGATGTAACGGGCCAAGAGTTTGACGGTAATGGTACGCAAGTTGATTTTGGGGTAACCTATACCACCGCAGCCGACTCCGGTTGGAATTTGGTGGGAAATCCATTTGGTGCAACCATTGACTGGGATGACGCTGCAAACTGGACTAAAACCAACATTGAATCTACAATCTATGTTTGGGATCCCTCCGCAAACGCCGGTAATGGAGAGTATTTAACCTGGAACGGAACAACTGGAACACTCGGAAGCGGTTTAATATCTCCATTTCAAGGATTTTGGACTAAAGCCAACGCAATTAGTCCTTCTCTAATAGTAAAAAAGGCTGTAAAAACTACCGGCGGAAACTTTGTTAAAAAAGAATCTAGCTTCACCACTCCTGTAATAGAGTTAGAAGCTGTTACAGACGGTTTGAGCAAGCGTACAAGCTTTATGTTTAGTGAAGATGGCTCAAATGAAATTGATCATTACGATGGCTATAGGCTCGTTCCTTTCTCTGAATCCCAATTAGAATTTTATTCTATATTAGATGACGGAACCCAACTTGCCATAAACAGCTTACCAGTTACTTTAACGAATAGAATCAAAATCCCACTTAGTTTAAGTGCCTTTAAAAATGGATTACCATATTCTGGAGAATTTACAATCCGACTTTCAGGAGAAAAAGGAATTCCCGAAGATTGGCTTGTATCACTTTTAGACAATGAAACAGGAGAAATTATTGACCTAATATCAGACAGGAGTTACACCTTCTTTTTTGGAACTAAGGGCAAAATTTCTTCTAATTCTCAAAAAGGTAAAATGAGTGTAACTCAAAAGAGTTCTTCACAATCTACTCGCTTCTCTCTTCAAGTCTCAACACCAGAGATAGAAACTAGCATTCCTAATCGGGTTTATTTAAATCAGAATTATCCTAATCCGTTTAATCCAGTTACTATCATCGAATACGGTATTAGTGAAACAAGTCCTGTTAAACTCGAAATTTTTGATGTTTTAGGAAGAAGAATCAATACCCTTATAAACAGCACACTCACTGCAGGAAACTATCAGTATACACTAAGTGCGAATAACCTTTCTACGGGTGTTTACTTCTATCGCTTAACTACGAATGAAGGAATTTTTGTTAAAAAATTAACTCTTATTAAATAACTCCAATGAGTATTTAATTGCGCATCTAGTTTTTTATGCTAAATTAAATATAACTGTAATGTATTCAATTCAGATGACTCTTCTTAAAAGAGTTAAACTTATATAGTTAATTATGAATGACTTTTCTGATTTAATACTGCTAATGGGAGCAATGGTTGCATTTGCGATGCTCTCTTCAACAACCGTTCGCTCGTTTCAGGGTAATAACGAAATTATTGTTAACGCTGAGCTAGAATACCGCGCTATCTCTACTGGTCAAGCTATTATAGACGAAATGAGATGGATTACTAATGAAAATGAATTTCGCTCCAGCAGCTCTTCCTACTACTTTAGAAATTTCCCTGTAAATAGAACGATCTCTTATGGCTCAACCAGCCAGTATTCAACTGAGTATACAATAGATGGTGAATCCGTTTTAATTTCATCTTCTAATAATTTAAAAAAGTATCTAATTACCATTAGTGTTAAAGAATCTTCCGCTAAAACAACTCCTATCAATCTAGAATTTGTAAAATCGTTCGAGCAGTGATATGAACATTGGTATTGTTACAAGTTTTCTTGTTGGTGGGCTGCTATTATTAAGCATCCTTTTCTTTAATGCCCAGATTCAGAATCATACTCAAGAAACAACACTTTCTACCATCACTAATGAAAAATTGGAAAGCTTAGTTGATATAATTTCCCATGATATAAGTAGAATTGGTTACCAATATACTAACACTGTAATATCTACTTTAGATGATGATGAAATAGTTTTTTGGGGTGATATTTTTGATAATGATGCTTTAGATGCTACCAGAGTAACTTGGTCTTGGGAAAAACCATCAAGCCCTGTTTCAAGCTCTCAGAACCCCAACGATTATTACTTAGTTAGAGAAGGACCAACTAGCTCTAATACAGATGATGGAATAACTAAGTTCCCTGTTAGCTATTTCAGCATCCGCTACCTAAATGCAGTTGGTACTGCAACAAGCAACTCTAACAATGTAAAAGAAATTGAGATCGAAATAATTATGGAGAGCCCCGAGCCCTACTTTCAAAATGGGAATGTAAATACGGCTCCTAATTATTATCGCACGGTTTGGAAACGGTCTTTCTTTCCAACTAACTTAAACAAGAATTATTACTAGGAGTTAATATGGGACGCGGATTAATTTTTATAGTAAGTGGATTAGTGATAATTGTTGGCATGACACGACTAAGCATATCCAATAGGATTAGCGCGTTACCTAACAAAACAATTGATTATTTCTATGAGCAACAAGCTCGAAATATATCTATATCGCTTGTTGATGAAGCTATTCAGAGGTTGCTAGATGATAACGATTGGACAGGAACAATAAATACACCTTCAATCCAGCAAGGCTCGGGTACACTCACCACTTACGACCAAAATACAATTGTAAACCTCGATGATTCTGTTACTGTTGGTAATTGGGATCAATATACTGTAGTATTATATAGCACAGCTTCTTTCGAAGGCTATACAGTAAGTACCGAAGTTTTGATGTCAAGAGATTCGTTTTCTAAATATTCTTATTTCACTGATAATCAACCCTCCAATATCTACTTTACTACTAATGATGAATTAAGTGGTCCTGTACATACAAACGGTGTTTTTCGGATTGCAGGAAATCCAATTTTTAATGGTTTAGTAACTAGCCCTAGTAGTTGGATTGGTCATAGCTCCTATTCCAATAATCCTCAGTTTAATGGCGGTTCTAACTTTAATGCTCCTTATAAGAGCTTTGATGTATCGCAGCAAGTTTCCGAACTCAAAGCTCTAGCCAACTCTAATGGGCTTACGTTTACCGAACCAATACTGGTTGTTCCAAAAAGTAATGGTTCGGTTGACATCTCTAAGTATGATAGGAGACTCGGTTGGTTAACACCTCAAAATTATGATATGTCGGTTACCAATGGCATTATTTCATCCACTGACGAAATAGACGTGTATGGCACTGTTAGTGGAAACCTAACTATACATTCCGAAAGTGATATAGAGATACTTGGAGACGTACAGTATAATGACGATCCAATTGCTAACCCTAACTCCACTGACTTTCTAGGTTTAGTTGCAGAAGACGATATCCGAGTTGACCGATATGCACATTCGTTTTCAGGGAGCAGAGATTTAACCATACAAGCTTCTCTAATGGCACTAAACTCTTCCTTTTATGTTGAAGATTACACAAGTGGTGGCTCTAGAGGTACCATTAACCTTTTAGGTGGAATGATCCAAGACGCTCGTGGGCCCGTTGGTACTTTTAATAGTTATGGTGTTTCTTCTGGCTACTCAAAAAATTATCAATATGACGAACGATTAAGATACAATGTGCCACCATCTTTCCCACGTGAACGTGTTTTCTCTATCCTTCACTGGAAAGACAAAGTAATACAGCGTCCATCTAATTAATTACTTTAAACAAGTTAATACAGCATTTAATGAAACAGATATTTCTTCTATTCATCAGTTTTATAGCACTCTCAGCTGCTACTTCCGCTCAAACCAAGATTACCTTTAATATAAATCTCAAGCCCATGCTCTTAGACAGTACATTTATACCTGGGCAAGAGTTTTTGGAAGTAAAAGGTGATCTCCGCCCATTTACCAGAACTACTAACTTCCAGATGACCGACGAAACTCCTATTGACAGTGTTTACTCTGTTACCCTCGAATTTCCTAGTAGATACAATGGCCAGATTTTGACCTATAACTATGTAATAAAGTCATTGGTTAATAAAGATCGCAACGAGTTTCTACCTAGAACATTAGATTTAAAAGGAAAAGAAATCATTGACCCACCTTATTATTTTGATTCATTCCCAAATTAGGACACTTGTTTGCCCTCATCCTTCAATCTAACTTCGCGTATAATAATTAAAAAAGATTAACTCGCTATCTAGCTTGATTTTAGTAAACTTGTAGTAACTTAAGTTTTGCTATGAGAAGATTCCATTTCCTACTATTTTTCACCTTTGCTTGCTATGTAACAGCATTCTCCCAAGAGAATAAATCTATCACTGCATCTATCAATGTAAGCGCAGAAGTCATCCAGTCTATCGAACTCATTACTGTAAACAGCCTAAGATTTGGTGACTTGCAGCCTGGGCAAAAAGAACTTTATATCAATCCGATAAATGATATTAATGCTGGTTATATGATTGCTTTAGGAACACCTGGAGCTTCTTTTCGCATAACCTACTTACTTGAGCAACAGCTTACTCACTCTGAAGGTAAGGGTGGTATTACGTTTTCATATGAAATATCAGCCAATACCGAAGAAAACCAACCGACTTCTGAATTATTGAAACAAAACAATAGAAATATTGAATTTAATCTTGATGGAAGATATTATTTTTGGATTGGGGGTAGATTAAATCTCGAAAATGCACAACCAGGTAATTACCAAGGGGATTTCACTATAGAAATCGATTATATATGATTTCTTTCCCAAAACATACCCAATTTATTAAGAATCGAAGCCCTTTATTTTTTAAAGGGAGTTGGGTACTGTTGCTATTTGTCTTTATGAATAGCAACAAGGTCAATGCACAAGAAATTAACTTTGGCGACTACAGTAGCCTTTATGCGGTAACATTAACCGACTTATTTCCCTCTGAGGATTTAGAATTTGGAATGGTATTTCAAAATGAAGGTTTGAAATCAAAAACCATACTTGATGCAAAAGTCTTAAGTATTGAAGGTGTAAAATATCTCGATGTACTCGTAGATATTACTGCCGATGACTACCTTCTATTAGATGGAAACTTAGCTTGTCTTAGCGATCCTTCTTGTCGCATTCCATTTACCCTAGAGGGCTCATATGCAAATAGAGGCGCTAACGATACGAATCAAGCAACACAAATGACTGTTGCTGCTAATATAGCTAGTGCACAATTTCCTGTACTTTACAGAGGAACAAACCCGCCAGGGCCTCCTCCTACTCCTGTCTATCAGGGCTATAACCCGGCTCTTTATAATGAAACTGCATACCTATATATATACGGTTCTTTAAATATAGGCATGATAGATGCTGGTACTTATACAGCGGATATCACAATTACTATTAGTTATGACTAGCGCAAAACGTTCTATTTTCCTAGCGCTTTTCTTTCTTGTGGTAAACACTAGTACTTCCGCACAGTTCATTAATCTAAATATTAATATAGAACCTGAGTTAAGCGTAACAGTAGAACAAAATCTAAATTTTGGAACTTTAGTTGCTAATTCTGGTCTTCACAACATTCCCTTAGGCGCTATCAACTCTGGTGTATATAGTATTCGTGCTTATCACACGCAGAATATTTATATAACATTAAATTCTCCCGACTTTTTAATTAATGAAAGCTCTAATTCTACCGATAGAATACCCATTACTTTGAATGCAGCTTTTAATAATTCAGGAGTTGATAACCAAAAATTAGCTACAACTCTAGAGAATAACACTGGGTATTTCCCTGTTCACAAACCATCTTCAAGTAATTTAAAAACTGATGTTTGGCAAGCGTTATTTCTTTACATGTTTGGCACTATCGATGTCGGTAATATTGCAAATGGCATCTATTCAGGGCAAGTAGTTTTATTTATAGAATATGATTGAACCCCAAAACTCCCCATTTCTTAAAATATTTTAATTAAGAGAATCTAACTTTTTAAGACCGCCTTACTTAAATATCTTGTTTTCAGAAATTCTAAACCAACCAATATTCATTATGAAATCATACAAATTAATACTTTCTGCTTTAGCTCTTGTAGCTGCATTATCTGTTAACACATTCGCTCAAGAAACAGCAAACGTTGCTGTAGGTGCTGAAGTAGTAACTGCTCTAACTGTTACTAACGCAGGTGACATCAACCTTGGTACTATCCAGGCTGGAATAGCATCTACTATTAAAGCTGGTGCTTCTGATGCTGTAACTTCTGAAGCTAACTTAGGTGTTACTGTTACTTATGGTCAAGTTACTATCGCTGGTGCATTAAGCGCTGCTGTTGATGTTGACTTTACTGGAGCTACTCTTGATGTTTCAGGTGGTGGATCACCAGTTGCATTCACTACTATCGCTTACAGTGCTGAGAAAAATGGTGGTGCTGGTCTATTTACAACTGGTTCTCAAATCGACTTAGACGGTTCTGGTGATGCTACTTTAGACTTTGGTGGTACACTTGCTGGTGCTGCTGCTGGTACTTACTCAACTGCACTTGGTGCTGGTTCTCCAATCACAGTTACTGTTACTTACCAATAAGCTTTTTTAAACAGCTTTTATTAAAGGTCCCATTTTTAAAATGGGACTTTTTTTTTGAAGTATTAATAAATATAATATTAAGCCTTATTTACTTACATTTCTTTCTAAGATCTAAACAAATCAAATTACAGATGAACAGGCTTACACTTTTATTAGTTTTACTCTTTTCCCTAACCTCTATAGAGGCATTTGCTCAAGTTACTATTGCACCAACCAATATCTTTATTTCAGATAATTCAAAGTTTGGAACGTATATGGTAATAAATGGCTCTAATGAACCTCAAGAAGTAGCCATTGAATTTTTCTTTGGGTACAGTACCACCGATAAAGATGGCAATAGAGCTAACATTACGGGAGATAGCTTAATGAATGCTGCTCACTCTATTACTCAAAATGTACGTGCATTCCCACAAAACTTCGTATTAGCACCTAATCAACGCCAAATTGTACGCCTTAGAATTACAGGAAGTACAAGAGAGCTTAAAGAAGGAACCTATTGGTCTCGGGTAAAAACATCTTCTAACCCAGAAAGCCAACCAGTTGAGGTAGGCACTACTAGTGATGTTTCTGCTAAAGTTGCTATTAAAATAGAGCAAGTTACGGGCCTTTTTTACAAAGTAGGAAAAACAACCACGGGTATTGAAGTGCAAGAGATTCGCACAAATCTAGGAGATGATAATATATTAACGGTATTAACCGATTATAGAAGAACAGGAAATTCTCCTTTTCTTGGATCTATAAGTACAACTTTAATTAATAGTAGCAATCAAGAAGTTAAACAAGCATTTATTTCTACAAGTGTTTATTTTGATGGCACTAACAGACAAACTTTAGATCTCACTGACCTTCCAAAAGGTGAGTATAAAATCAAAGTTCAATTTGAAAGTCAACGTGGTGATGTATCTTCTAGTGATTTAGTTCAAATGAAAACCGTCACCAAAACCATACCCTACGCTATAAGGTGAACACACGTTGGTTTCATTACCTCTCATCATTAAGCTTATTTCTAGCATGTATATGCTTAACACCACAAGTTTATGCTCAAAACTCTACCGAAGAAGCCTCCGAGGTATATTTAGACTTTAGGCATCGTGGGGTTATAAATACCGTTGTAATTTCTTATTACAAGAATGATAAGTTTTATCTTCCAATAAACGAGCTTTTTTCACAATTACAGTTCGATTACACCACTTCAGAGCTTACCGTTAATGGTAAATATGCTAGTAAACAAACACCGTACAAACTTGATTTTCAAGCCAATGTAGCAAGTATTGGAGAAAAAAAAATATCTCTAACTACTCAGGATTATCTTCTAACAGATTTAGATTTCTATATTACAGCGGCTTTATTTGAAAAATTATTCCAATTAAAATTTACAATAGATTTCAGTAATCTTACGCTCAATTTAGAGTCTAATGTTGAAATCCCAGTTGTACAAAAAATACTTCGTGATCAAAAAAGAAGCCGTGCAAATAGAAACCGGAATAAAACTGAGAATTACGACTTAAAATATGACCGTGTAAAACCACTTATTGATGGTGGCTTTATTGACTATAACCTCTCTAGTACAGTAAACTCAACTCAAAATTTATACAACTTCAGTTCTAATGTTGGGTTGCAATTAGCTGGCGGAGATTTACAAGGGACTATTTATGGAAGTTCCAACGACAATTTTTCCACTATTAATACAAATGGCCTTAGATGGCGCTATCTATTTAGAGAAAGCACTATACTTACGCGACTAACACTTGGGCAGACTAGAAGTGATGGTATTATTCAAAATCCATATACTGGTATTCGTATCTCTAATTCTCCTATAGAGCCTAGATTTAGTTTTGATGAATATGAAGTTCATGGTTCAACACTTCCTCAATCTGAAGTCGAACTTTATTTAAACAATTTATTAATTGATTACCAGCAGGCAAATGAACTTGGAGATTATCGTTTTTTAGCGCCTATTTCTTACGGAACCTCCCAGTTTGACATCAAGATATATGGCCCTACAGGTCAGATTATTGAGCGTTCTAATCGAATACAAATTCCATTTAACTTTCAGCCAAAAGGTGTTTTTAATTATAATTTCAATTTTGGCCAGCTCGACAATCCCATTTTGGGAAGCACTGAGCGAAATTATATTGCACATGGTTCAGGTGCATTAGGACTCACTGAATGGTTAACACTTAAATCAGGTGTAGAATACTATGATGGAATTAATAATAATAAACCCACGCTAACCAGCACTTTATCTTCTCGTATTTTATCAAAGTATATTTTTACTTTAGAAGGTGTTTCCAATAGTTATTATAGAGGAGCTTTGAATGTAATATATCCAAATTCAACGAGCTTTAACTTAGACTATACTAACTACACTAAGACGCAGAACATTTATAATACTTCTGGTGACGATAAGCGTATCATTGGTAGCCTTTTCTACCCTTTTCTAATTAGAAGCACCCCTTTTAATCTTCGCCTTTCTTCATATACTAGAATCAGAGCAAATGGCAACTCTACTTCTTATCGCATAGATGCAAGCACTAACCTTGGGAAACTAAATGTAAGACTTGGGTATAGCGATCGTTCTACTGGAGCTTTTGATCCTTTAAATCCATCTACTACTAGCTCCGCTGAAGCATCAATGACTTACAATTTTACACAAAATGCTAATATTCCGAAATTCTTACGTGGCTTTTTTATTCGTACCAGTTTTAGATATATGCCTGCGATTTCAGAAGTAGAATCAGTTGATCTTTTAATCTCTAGAAATATTTTAAAACAAGGCCGTTTTCAACTTTCATATGGTAGAAATTTTAAAAATCAATTCAATACTATTCGTTTCAACCTAATCATCGATTTTAATAAAGTTAGATCCAGTTCAACCTTTAGCCAAGTTAGAGGTGTCAGCTCTTTTGCTCAGAATATTCGAGGATCTATTGGCTATGATACTAATTACAACAATTTCCTCTTTACAAGCCGGGATCAAGTTGGAAGAGCTGGCGCGGCCATAAAACTGTTTGTTGACAACAATAATAACAGCAAATTTGATGAGGGTGATGACCCAATAAATGAAAATGCACTGCGTATAAATCGTTCAGGTGCTTCTAGTACAGCGAAAAACGGAGTCGTTTACTTCTCCCAAATGCAACCTTATTACTTCTATAACATGGAGTTGAATAAAGGCGCTATAAACAATCCAATGCTGGTGCCAGATTTCGATAAGTTTGGTGTTATTACAGATCCTAACCGCTTCAAAAAAATTGAAATTCCTTTTTACATGTCTGGAGTTATTGAAGGCTCTGTGCATAAGGTACTTGAAAACAGCACTAAACAAGGCGTGGGCGGGTTAAAACTCACTTTGAAAAAAATCAATAGTGAATACACCACAGAACTTAGAACATTCGGCGATGGTAGTTTCTATGCCTATGAGATTCCACCAGGAAAATACAGCCTATCCATTGAACAAGCTCAACTTGGTATCCTAAAATCTACTGCAGAACCAAGTTCATTAGAGTTCGAAATTAAAGCTATTCCCGAAGGCGATTTTGTGGAGGGTTTAGAGTTCTTGCTACGACCCGAAGATTACACTCCTCCTGATATTCCACCTGCAAATGCCAAAGAAATCATTACCGAGATTAAACAAAGCACGGAAATTCTCGAATATGAGAAGACTTTATCTAATAAAGTAAATGAGACGTTGCGCTTAATTATTTTGGCTCAAAATGAATTTTATCAAAGAGATATTGAAGGCGCTTTTAAGTATGTTAACGAATCTCTAAAACTATTTGAAACAGCACAAGGGTACGCGCTTAAAGGTAGTTTATATTACTTAAAAGGAAATAAAATTGAGGCTCAACAGAGCTGGGATAAAGCAATCCGTTTTAACCCTGATATTTTTATTCCTGATGTAGAAGTTCTTGATCAATTAATTAAAACAGAGTTCATGGATTAGGGTATGTATTCAGATCAACTAAGAGTAAACAATATTACTGGTTCCTTAAAAGCCTCTTTTGGGCTTCGCATATTTGTTTGTATATGCTTCCTAATCGTTTCGATCTCCGCAATTAGCGCAATTAATGCTCAAGTTACTTCGGGTGTTAGCACCGCAGAGTCTATTGATTTAAAGATTGCTAATCTTGAACAAAACTATGACTCCCAATTAATTCAAATTCTCTCCAACTATTTTGACAAAAAAATGTTTTTTGTTGATGTGAGCGTAAAAGCAGAAATGGTTAACGAGACCTACGCTACCTCAGAAAGTAAAATAAATAGAGATCGTCCAAAAAATATTATCATGCCTGGACTTCCTTTCTTACCTGAAGGAAACCTACGAGAAAGACAGACCGAGGATAAAACGCCTGAAACTATTGTTAATCAAAATGTTTTTAGGACTCTACAGCTCACTAACTTAAATATCAACATCTACGCTGACTCTTCTTTTAGTGCTCCTGAGATAGAGTTTATGAAGCTAATAGCTGGTTTTGCTATAAAAACAAATCCTACACGTGGCGATAGAATTAATATCTCCAGAGTATCTATTCCTGATTTTAGTAGAGAAAAGCCTACTCCTATTGTCATCGAAGAACCCGTGGAAGAACCTTCAGTAAGCGCAACACCCCCAACCTTACTGTCAGTAATAAGTGAATACAAGCTTGTATTAATAGTGGCTGGTATCATAATTCTTCTGCTTATTCTATTTATTGTGCTTTGGAAGTTTATGACTAAAGGTAAAAAAGCACCTAAAGACTCTAGAGAAAGCTTTAGAAACGAAATGAGCTTTGATTCCCCTATACCTCAGTCTAATATCCAACACTTGGCTCAGCGTCGCTCACCATCTACAGATGACGATCCCTCTGTGGATATCGATGAACTAATCTCGCAGTTTTTCAATTCACCACAAGAGATATCTCTACTTTTTGAATTTTGGATTGATACAGATAACGAGCAAGGAATTCGTAAAGCAGCCGAAGTAATTGCCTCTATAGATAAGCAGCTCGTCAGATCATTAAAGAAAGAAATGCAACCGGCTAATTATATAGCCATTTCTGAAGCTTTAGATACATTGCCCGAATTATCAGTAGATAAGAAACAGCAAATACTTAAAGATTTTGACTCTGTATTAAGGCCGAGTGGTTCCGATACACAAACTGATCACAAACATGCTAAACTTGGGCTTTTTAAGTTCTTAAGTCATATTTCAGATGATCAAATAATTAAATTGATGAAAAATGAAGACACTCAGACGGCTGCTTTAGTTCTAGATTACTTACCAGGTAACAAAGCAGCAGATCTTCTTGATAAATTTGATAGTGACCGAGCTACTCATATTATGATAAATATGGCGACCATCCATACTTTATCGTATAAGCAGCACACAGAAACCTCTTCTAAGCTTTTCGATAAAGCTATGGATTTATTAGAATCTGAAAAAGAAGAACGTCTTGGTGCAGAGAATATCTTACCTGTTTTAGAACGGATTCCTTTAAAAGATCAACAAAGATATATTCAGCAGCTCATAGATACAGGATCTCCAGTTGGTAACATTATCAAAGAACAATTCATTACTTTAGATCAAATTCCTGAGCTCGATGAAAAAATTGTGAATGCGGCAGTAAACCAGTTAAGTACTGAAATACTTTTAAGAGCTCTTGTAGGACTAGATGATGCAATTATTAATAAAGTGTTATCTGTAAGGCCAAGACGAGAACAGCGCTTAATAAGAATTGAACTTGATCAAGCTGAATTGGATGATGAACAGAATATTGAACAGGCGAAAGTACTGATGATGAATTCAATTAGAAATGAAGTGAAAAAACAATCATATACTTTAAAATAAATTCAGGTCGTAACTTATCGTCTCAATAAATAACATATCATTTTTTAAAAGCTTACTTCTAGGCGTATTAATCTATGCTCTAGTTTTAGGTTGTGGGAGTTCAAAAAACATTGAGAACCTAACAGAGGCCGTACCTGTAGTTGAAGACAGCACTGCGTCTATAAAAGTGATTTCACCTGATAAGGATCCTGCCAGAATCAAACTAACCGAAGATTATAAGAAAGATTTAGAGAAACAATACCTTGGTAAAGCAAACGGAATTACAACATACTATATACTAGCACAACAACAGTTTTATAATGCCGAATACGAAGACGCTCTTTATTTAATCAATAAGGCTATTGCTATAAAAGAAACTCCTGATATTATAGCATTAAAAGGAAGTATTTATCTTGGCTTGGGCTCAATAGATTTGTTTACTCAAAATTGGAAGAGAGCACTTGAAATGGACAAGAACATTCCTATCCCAAATTCTTCTGTAATTATTAAAGAGTTGCAGAACCAAGGATTGATTAACGATAAACTTGAACGAAATTTTAAATAGTAGTATACAATGCGCACATCTATACTTAATATCTTTAGCTTTATCTTTTCGATTTCAATACTTGTTTGGGGTACCTTACTTGTAACTGGATTCACTCAGTATGATATCGTTCCAAGCAAATATGAATTTTTAAATTTACCTAGCCTCGCAATTGTTTTTGGAGGCATCGCTGCCAGTGTTTTTATCAGTTATCCTTTTAGAAGCGTACTTGTCGCTTTCCGAGAAAGTTTAAGGTTATTTTCTCACAGTAAGATTGATGATGAATTGATTGGCCACGACATTGACAACATTCTGTACTGGCAAAAAAGAATTAAGAAAGATAGAGTACGAGCTATTTCTGACCTAAGTGAAGAGTTTAATGACCAATTTGAGGGTTACTTGTTCTCTATACTAGATACCAACTACACTACGGAAGAACTTAGAGATTTAGGCGAAATCTACATCGAAGAAACTTATTCTCGTCAACTTAATACCAATCAGATAATAACTAGCATGGGCAAAACCTCTCCTGTATTTGGTATGCTTGGAACTCTTTTTGGACTTATCGTAATTCTTTCGAGTTTTAACGAGATGGATGCATTACTGTCTGGGTTAGCTACCGCATTAATGACTACCCTTTATGGCATCATCATTGGTAATTTCATTTTCACACCTATGGCGAAAAAAATGAATAATAGTGCTTCCCTTCAATATTTTAGAGAAAAACTTATTCTTGAGGGCATCATCCTAATTCAAGAACAAAAAACATCGCTACAGATTTATGATAAACTTCAGGCACACATGCGCCGTGGCAAAAATAAAATCTAGACTATAATATCTATATAAGAGCCTATTTTGAGCGATAGAACACCAAATAACAAGAGAAATTCACTGTTTCCTCAACTACCGTTTGAAGAGGAAGATGATGATAGTTGGCAGGTAAGTTACCTCGACATTATTACCATTGTTTTAGGGTTTCTTATCATTCTGCTCTCATTTTCTCAGCTTAAAGATAGTAAAGATCTTTCTGTATCTAATCTTTATGATTCCTCAGTAGTGGAAACAGAATACATTACTACTCCTATCGAGGATATTAAGACCGAATTAGAAGAGCTTTTACAAGCTGATATTGATAATGGTTCAATTGGTATTTCTCGTGATCTTAATGACTTGAGAATTCGTTTTAAAAGTGATGATTTTTATAGCTCAGGAAGTGCTAAGCTTAAACCTAAGGGGCTAAGTCAACTAAGTAAGGTATTACTCGCTATAAAAGAAAATAAGTACGATGACTTCAATATAGATATTGAAGGTCATACTGATAGTAGCCCAATTTCATCCGCAATTTATCCTTCAAATTGGGAACTTTCTACAGCTAGAGCTTCTAACGTAGTAAGATATTTTAATGGGCTAGGCATCCCAGCTTCAAGGCTTAAGGCTTCTGGCTATGCCGACTCTAGACCTATGATTTTGCTAGATTCGTTAGGTAATAATCTTCCTGTTTCTAAAGAAATGAATAGACGGATTGTTCTAAGATTATATTACACACTTGAAAGAGGCGTAGCAGAAGTGAAACCAGTTCAAGCTATTTCTGAACCAGAAATAAAACCTATTACTCAACCCGATATAGTTGATGTAGCTCCTGTCCCACCTCCTGCCGTGACTCCTCCACCTAGTAAATCGATAAAATCTTGTAGCTACTCAGTACAAATTGGTGGATTCGAGTCTTTCTTTAACAGTTTGAAGATTGCAGAAGAAATTGAAGAAAAAACTAACTTTGAAATGGAGATTTTTTATAACACGAATCTTTTCTCTGTACGTACCAAAGCTAAAAATTCACTTTCTGAAGTATTAAGAGTTCAAAAAGAAATTGGCTCCCAGGTTCCTACTCTAGCAACTACAGGTATCATTAATCAATGCTACAATAAAGCTCAGATTGTCCCCTCTCCTCTTAGATATCAAATTCAGCTTGGTTATTTCCAAACAAAACTGAATGCTGAAAATTATGTTAGCCGCCTTTTAAACGAGCACCAAATAAATACAGAGATTAATCAGTTTTCGTCAAATGCGTTTACTGTACTGACAGTTCCTAGTTCAAGCTTAAAAGCTACTTTTGACAAGCTCAATGCATTCAACGCTAAAAGTATCTCGTCCAATATTTTTATCAGATATGTACAGGAACCTCAAACTGAATACAACTTTACAATACAACTACAAATGGGTTCATTCTCCAGCCAAAGTGAAGCTCTTGAGAGCTCTCAAAATATTCTTTCCAGCTTGGATATCGAATCAACTGTTTCTGAACCTATAGAAGGAAAATACTACCTGCTCACTTCAAAAAATTCGAGCTGGTCTAGATCTCTCGAACTCTTTGAACAAATAAAAGCTAGTGAACTCAATTTACTTCCCATCATCTATTTACTTGAGTATAACTAGCCCGTTTTAGATTCAAGTAAACTCTCTTCTTAGCTATTATTACACAAACAAAAAAAAGCTCCTTATCAAATAAGGAGCTTTTTCGCTAAATAGCGTAAATCTAAATTGCGTGTTATTCTAGAGTAGCATCGAAATTGGATTCTCTAGAAGAGTTCTAACTTCGTTCAAGAACTTAGCTGCTTTTGCACCATCAACAATACGGTGATCACTTGAAAGCGTAATTTTCATTCGCTTACCTGGAACAACTGCACCATTTTCAACTACAGGAACGTCACGAATTGCTCCTACTGCTAGAATACATGCATTTGGTGGGTTGATGATTGCAGTAAACTCTTCAATGCCAAACATACCAAGATTAGAGATAGTGAAAGTACTTCCTTCCATTTGCTCTGGAGCAAGTTTACGATCTCTTGCTAAGCCCGCGAGTTCGCGAGTTTCAGATGAAATCTGTAAAAAGCCTTTCTGATCCACATGATTAATAACTGGAGTCATCAATCCTTCATCAATTGCTACAGCTACGGCTATATTTACGTCAGCATGCTCAACAATCACATCATCGTGCCATGAACTGTTTATAGCCTGATGACGCGTTAGAGCGACAGCACAGGCTTTAACAACAATATCATTGAAACTGATTTTTACGTCGTTAGCCGCATTCATTGAAGAACGTGCTGCAATTGCAGACTTCATGTCTACGTCAACAGTTTCGTAAAAATGAGGGTTAGAGAATTTACTCTCTGAAAGGCGACGAGCAATAACTTTTCGCATCTGAGAAACTTTAACTTCTCGACTTTCTAAACTCTTGAAGCTTGTTCTTACAGTTGCTTTAGCTGGAGCTGGAGCTGCTGCCGCAACTTTAGGTGCACTTTTAAAGTCTTCAACATCTTTTTTAACAATACGGCCATCAGGACCAGAACCAGCAACTTCTGCAAGATCGATTCCTTTATCTTCAGCAATTTTCTTTGCTAATGGAGATGCTTTTACTCTTCCAGAATCTGAAGAAGTAGTGCTACTCGCTTCTTCTTTTACTTCTGAAACTGCTTCTGTCTCTGCTTTATCAGAACTAGCTGGAGCGGCTTTTTTATCAGATGGAGAGTCTCCACTTTCTAACAGAGCGCTAATATCTTCGCCTTCTTCACCAATAACAGCAATTAATCCACCTAAAGGAACAGCATCCCCTTCACCTGGAATTATTTTAAGAAGTGTGCCTGAATCAAAAGCTTCTACATCCATAGTTGCTTTATCAGTTTCAACTTCTGCGATAATATCTCCAGCTTCAATCTTGTCGCCTTCTTTTACATTCCATTTAGCAATCACACCTTCTTCCATGGTGTCGCTAAGTTTCGGCATTTCAATCTTTATGGCCATGTTCTTCTTCGATTAAGTGAGTTTAATTTAGTTTCTGTAAGTAACCTGTTTAACAGCATCAATAACCTGTTTAGGACTAGGATACCAAATATCAAAAAGGTTTTTTGCGAAAGGTGCATTAACATCTGGTAATGTAACACGCTGTACAGGAGCATCTAAATAGTCAAATGCTTCTCTTTGAATCAAGAATCCAATTTCAGCTGCAAAGCCTGCAAATGGATGCGCTTCATCTACGATCACACAACGATTTGTCTTTTTAATTGATTCGATAATCAAAGGTACATCTAATGGTTTCACTGTACGTGGATCAATAATTTCACATTCGATACCGTCTTTTGCTAACTGGGCAGCAGCTTGAACAGCAACATGATACATTTTACCGTGCGCTACGATAGTAACATCGCTTCCTTCACGCTTAATTTTTCCTTTTCCGATAGGAATGATGTAATCATCCTCATCAGAAACCTCGCCTTTCAATCCATACATCTGTTCCGATTCCATAAAAAGAACGGGATTATCATCACGAATTGCAGATTTCATTAACCCTTTTGCATCGCCAGGCTCAGACACATAGATTACTTTTAAACCAGGGAAGTGAGCGTACATAGAATCGTATGCAACAGAATGTGTTGCGCCAAGCTGACCTGCTGATGCATTTGGTCCTCTAAATACGATTGGACAACTGATTTGGCCACCAGTCATATATTTCACTTTGGTAGCGTGGTTAATGATTTGATCAGCAGCTAACACTGCAAAGTTAAAAGTCATAAACTCAATAATCGGTCGCAAACCATTCATTGCGGCACCAACACCAATACCAGCAAAACCAAGCTCAGAAATGGGTGTATCGATTACTCTCTTATAACCATACTTATCTAATAAGCCTTCCGTTACTTTGTAAGCACCATTATACTCTGATACTTCTTCACCCATTACGAAGACACGTTCGTCACGTTCCATTTCTTCGTCAATTGCGTGCTTTATTGCTTCTCTAAATTGTAATTCAGCCATCTTAATACTCGTGTAATTTTTTAAACGTGGAAGTAAGGGTTGTCTTCTTCGAACATATCTTCATAGAGTTCTTCCTCTTTAGGGAACTCTGAATTATCTGCAAAATCAATTGCGTCAAGAATTTCTTGTTCTACCTTTTCTTCGATTTCCGTTAGGTCGTCTTGTTTTGCTAATTTATTATCAAGAATGTAGGTTTTCAACCTTTCAATAGGATCGTACCCTTGGTATTCTTCCAGCTCCGCTTTCGTTCTATACTTTTGAGGATCAGACATAGAATGACCTCTGTAACGATAGGTTCTAATCTCTACAAAATAAGGAGTAGAATTTTCACGAACGTCATCTGCAATTTCTTTCATTTTCTCATACACTGAGAAAACATCCATCCCATTGATTACTGCACTCTTCATGCCGTAACCTTTAGCACGGTCAACAATTTCTGCAACAGTATGTCTTTTTGCAGCAGTACCCATTGAATAGCCATTGTTTTCAACTACAAAAATTGCAGGTAAATTCCATAGCTGAGCCATATTGAATGTCTCGTGGAGTGCACCCTGATCAACAGCACCATCACCAAAAAAGCAGGTAGAAATACGATTGTTCTGCTGATACTTATTAGCGAAAGCTAGACCACCAGCAATTGGAATATGACCACCTACGATACCGTAGCCGCCCCAATAATGATTTTCAGCTTTTGCAAAGTGCATAGAACCACCTTTACCACGCGATGAACCAGTGCCTTTACCAAATAACTCAGCCATTCCTTCAGCTGGTGTAATTCCGCGACAAAGTCCCCAACCATGATCACGGTAACCTGTGATAATATCATCCTTGTCATTTAAAGCAAAAACAGTTCCTGTAGAGATAGCTTCTTGCCCAATATAAACGTGCAAGAAACCACCAAATTTTCCTTTCTGGTACTGTTGCATTGCGCGCTCTTCAAAGCGGCGTTGCAAATACATTTGCTCGTACATAGCCTTTAAGCTATCTACCGAAAGGCCCAATGCTTTGTGCTTCTTTTTTGTTGCAGGTGGTAAATCTACCCCTTTTTGAACTGCGCCGTCGCTAACGTCTCCGATACCTTTTGGTGCAAATTGAATGTCGTCTTTTATCTTTTTTGCCATAGTTCTTTTAATTGAATCCTTGGTCCCTCCAAAAGGGGTTGGAATATATCCAATTTTTAGGAAATTTTCGTCTAATATCCGAACACTTAGTTAATGTGTTCTTTTAATATTTCATTCACTTTTTCTAAAGCGCTTGTTAATTTCTCAGGATTTCTCCCTCCAGCAGTGGCAAGGTTTGCTTGTCCACCGCCTCCGCCGCCTACTAATCTACCAATTTGGCCAACAAGAGCGCCAGCTTTAAGATTTTTTGATTTAATAAGATCATCAGTTACAGCAACCATAACATACACTTTACCTTCTTCCTCATCTTTAGAACCAAGTACAATCACACTATTATTTGCAATCTTTTGCAAAGCATCATAGCCCAATTGTTTTAGCACGTTCATGTCTGCACCAGCGATTTCACCTTTTACTAATTGAATACCATCTTTAACCTCTTTGGCATTCGAAATTAATTCATCAAGTTTAGCGCCGGTATTCTGAAGGTTTATCTTCGCTAATTCTTTCTCTAGCTCTTTTTTATCATCTAACAACTTCTGAATATCTTTTGGGATATTCTTGCTCTGCCCAATAACCTCTTTTATACTTCTAATCAACTGATTCTCAGCTCTTAGTTGGCTATCTGCTGCCTTACCACAAACTGCTTCAATTCTTCTAACACCTGAGGCTACTGAGGTTTCTTGAGTAAATCGGAAGTAACCAATTTCGCCAGTTGCCCCAACATGAGTTCCACCACAAAGTTCTACTGAAAAATCTTCGTCGAAAGTTATAATACGAACCAAATCGCCATATTTCTCACCAAAAAGCATCATCGCACCTTTTTGGCGAGCTTCATCAATGGGTACGTTCCGCTCTTCAAAAAGTGGAATATTCTCTTGAATCTTCTGGTTTACTTTCTGTTCAATTTCGTCTAATTGCTCTCTTGTAACAGCTTCAAAATGAGAGAAATCAAACCTCAAATGATGCTCATCTACTAGTGAGCCTTTCTGTGCTACATGCTCGCCTAACACATCTCTCAAAACAGCATGTGCCAAGTGAGTAGCTGAGTGATGTTTTTGGATTTCTAAACGTCGTTCTAAATCTATTGAGGCTGTCCAAACACCAGTTAAATCATCGGGAATAGAGTCTGCATAATGAATAAACTCACCATTCATCTTCTGAACATCATTGATACGAATAATCACATCATCATTCGAAAGTGTACCTGTATCGGCTACTTGGCCACCACTTTGCGCGTAAAAAGGAGTTTCAGCAAGTTGTAATGCTACACGATCACCCTCTACTCTATAACTCTTTATAACGGTTTCTATTTCAGCGTCATCATAACCAACAAACTCAGGTTTAATTTCTGTAGCAGATTCACCATTAACTAACACCCAAGCATCAACTTGGCTATGATCAACTGCGAATTTACCAGCAGCACGAGCTCTTTCTTTTTGCTCTTTCATCAATTCATTAAAGCGATCTTCATCCACTTCAAGACCTTGCTCGCGAGCCATTAGCTGGGTTAAATCGATTGGAAATCCATAAGTATCATGAAGTTTAAAAGCATCATCGCCAGCTATTACTTTCTTCCCTTTAGAGATCTTGTTGAATAAATCTATTCCTTGCCCTAAGGTTTTTAGAAAGCTCTGCTCTTCCGATTTAATTACGTTTATAACGTATTCTTTTTGAGCCTCCATTTCAGAGAACACATCTTTAAACTGATCAGATAGTACATGCACCAATTTGTAGAAGAAGGGTTCTTTCAATCCTAAAGTATCCCAGCCATATCTAATTGCTCTTCGTAAAATTCTACGAATAACGTAACCGCGACCATCATTTCCTGGCGAAGCACCATCTGCAATTGAGAATGCTACAGCTCTAATATGATCTGCAATCACACGCATAGCGATGTCTTTCTTCTCATCCTCGCCGTAAGTTAGCCCTGCTAGTTTTGCAATTTCTGTTAGCAGTGGAGTAAATACATCTGAGTCGTAGTTGGATGTCTTCCCCTGAATAACTGCACAAATTCTCTCAAAACCCATTCCTGTATCAACATGCTGAGCTGGAAGTGTAATTAGCTCTCCGCTTGCTTGTCTATTGAATTGAATAAATACAAGATTCCAGATTTCCATCACTCGTGGATCATCTTGATTAACTAACTCAGCTCCATCTAATTTCTTTCTTTCTTCGTCACTTCTTAAATCAACGTGTATCTCAGAGCATGGTCCACATGGGCCAGTATCACCCATTTCCCAGAAGTTATCTTTCTTTCCAAACTTGAGAATATGACTATGTTTGATTGAAGTTTCGCTTTTCCATAACTCTATTGCTTCTTCATCAACAGATAAGCCGTCTTCTTCATCACCGCCAAATACAGTTATGTATAATTTATCAGGATCTATGTCCCATTTCTCAACTAGTAGCTCCCAAGCCCACGCAATTGCTTCTTTCTTGAAATAGTCGCCAAACGACCAGTTTCCAAGCATCTCAAAAAGTGTATGGTGATAAGTATCGTGCCCTACTTCTTCTAAATCGTTGTGCTTTCCACTTACTCTGATACACTTTTGTGTGTCTGCTGCTCTACTCCATTCTTTCCCATTATGAGACAAAGTCTTTTCCTCACCCAGAAAAATTGGCTTAAATTGGTTCATCCCTGCATTAGTAAAAAGCAATGTGGGATCATCTTTGGGTACTACAGGCGCACTATCTATAATGGCATGGCTCTTTTCAGAGAAAAATTCTAAAAACTCTTTTCTAATTTGGGAAGAAGTTTTTGTGGACATCTAGAAATATTATCAGATTAAAATTTAAGGCTGTAAAGATAGAAAATTTCTTTCTCTAACTCATGAAAGCAATGCGTAACTTTTACGTTCTTATTTCTGAGAGTTCAAACAACTAATTATGATGCTATGAAAACGATTTTGAATTACTTTTTTAGAGGAATGCTGATAGCATTTCCTCTTGGCGCCACCTTTTATCTTATTGGAATTACAATAGGTTGGATGAATGAATCGTTAAACTATCTTTTCTTTAGTTGGTTTAATTTTAGCATTCCTGGCCTAGGCATTATTACAGGTTTTATTGCTATTGCACTCACAGGATTCATTTTCTCAAGAGCATTTACTAAACCAATAGTCCACTGGTTTGAGAAACTTCTGAGTAGAACGCCACTTGTAAGTATTATTTATTCCTCGTTAAAAGACCTAACTGAAGCTTTTGTTGGCGAGAAAAAGAAATTTACGACACCTGTATTAGTTGATTTTGGAGTCCCTGGCGTAAAACGTTTAGGCTTTATCACTCAGGACTCACTTAAATCTTTAGGACTTGATGGCAATATCGCAGTTTACTGCCCACATTCTTACAATTTCTCAGGTAATTTGTATATAGTAGAAGCCCATCATGTTAAACATATTAAAACTGATTCTACTGATTTTATGAGGTTTATTGTATCAGGAGGAGTAACTAAACTTCATGATTATTAATACACTTCTTCAAAAGTTCTTACAGAAGGCTTTATACCTTTTTTCATGTCTTCCCAGTTCCAGTCGTTAGGATCTGTTTCAGGAAGTGACCCACTAAGAACCAAATAATCAGTATAGCCTTGAAGGGCTAGGTTATGGTAGATTCCCGTTTCCATGCCCTTCATCCCACAAAGGTAAATAAGCGTATTCTCTTTTTCTAAAATAGGCCCTAAAACATCTTTATGATCTTCTATTGCGCTTTGAACATATTTTTTACTACCGTTCGTACGTCTTTCTTCCCTAGACACACAGGTGATGTAGTCAAAGTTATCATGGTTCTCAGCCATCTCTTTAAAGTACTTAGGATAAAGCAAGTCTGTTCTATACGGGCATCCGAAAACGAGAGCTACATTACCTTGTAATCCAGCTTCAAAAAGCTCGATAATCATTCCTCTGAATGGAGCAATACCTGTTCCCGTAGCAAAAAATACATAGTTAAAATCTCCTGCGTTTTCAGGTAATAAATACCTTTTACCACTTGGGCCTGTAACTTTAACTTTGTCACCAGGCTTTAGGTTTGCTAAGTAGTTCGAACAAATACCTGTATATAGTACACCATCAACTTCGTCAATAGCTCTTTTAACGGTTGTAGAAACCAAATTTTGTTTACCGCCTTCACCCTTTGACGGCGAAGAAACTGAGTATAATCTCAACTTATGTGGTTTACCTTTTTCATTTTCGCCAGGTGCCAATATTCCAATAGATTGTCCAACACGAACCTTGCCTTCCAACTCAGTTCCAGAAATGTCGAAGGTAATGTGACGAACAATATTTGGGCTACTTTCAGCGCTACATACATAGTTCTCAACTATTGTAGCTTCAGTAGGATTTTTTGGAGAATAAATATTCAGTTCAACTTCAGGTAGTATAATCTCTGGCATGGTTTGCTTTCTTTAGCTTTACACTTGGTTATTCAGCAATAGCTGATAGTGCACAAAATAGAGTATTTAATAGATAGGATGAAAAATCTTAGCCTAAAATTCACATAATTTACTGGAAGCCCTTTTCTAAGCATATCTATATTTTAGAATAGCGAACATAAAAAAACCTGCCTTAATACTATTAAGGCAGGTTCTAAGAAGTTATTTATTAAGCTTAAAAGTAAAAAGTAAGACCCGCTGAAATAACATTTCCGCTAAATTCTTTTTCACTTATTCTGTCCTCATTTCCGTCTAAGAATAAATACCTATAATCTACATTCAATGCTGCAGAACTACTTAAAGGCATGTCTAGTCCAAACCCTAAATGATATCCCAAATTAACTTCCGAGTCATCTCCAGGGCTTACAAAACCACCATCATAATCGTAGATGGTATAATAAGCACCAAGACCAGCTAAACCATAGGGTTGAAAGTTAGGAGCTATTGGAACAAATATCATTAGCGAACCTGTCACGGGAATTTGACTTACTGTAACTTTTCCACCACCAACAGTATAATCTTGTTCTCCTCTGTACTCTGCTGCTAGCTCAAAGCCGAAAATCTCTCCTCTAGACCTTGTTTGAAGACCAATAAACATGGTTCCATCATCTGCATCGGGAGCTTTGTAATAACCAATTCTAGGGCCAAAGCCAGACTTACCTTTAACAGGATTTTGTGCGTATGCATATCCTGACATGCACAATACTATAAGTGTAGTTAATAAAATTTTTGAGGTTTTCATAAAATGTAATTGATTCATATTTAATATATGTACCAACTTTCCTCAATACTGTTCCAGAACTTAATAGTAGCTTAATTTTGGTTACTTATACGATATCGAACTAATTCTTCAATAGTAGGTCTTTCACCTCTTCTCTCAATTAAACGCTCAGCCAAATTACTTGTAACTCCGAGAGTTGTTAATCTCATTAGATTTTCTTTGGTAAGTTCTTCCTTTGTATACCCTAAGTCTAACATTTGACTAGTAAAAGCTGCTGTTAAGCCATTATTACGAGTTTGGATGAGTTCATCAATAGTTAGTTCGTAGCCCAACTCCTTCATCATTCTCGCATAAGTATCACTTACATCAGCTCGTTGAAGTTCTACTAACTGATCTAAAGTAACTTCGGAATAACCAACTTCTCTAATCCCATTTGTGTAGGTAGCAGTTACCCCTTCGCTTCTTAGTTCTTTGAGCTCTTCATGAGAAAGTTCACCATAACCCATTTCTGTCATCCAAGCACCCATTCGGTTTAGAAGATCTTCACTTGGCTCATTAATGGCGCTAAACGTTTCTGAGAAAGGCGCAAATATATTCCAATTTGAAAAACTAAATTGGGAGCCCGTGTATACAGCTAGCGTAGCAATAAATGCAAATAATAGAATATAGTTTGAGAGCTTTGAGTTTGACTCTCCCCCAGAGTCAACAGCACCACTGAACTCATTTATAGAGTCCTTTTCAATATCTTTTAAATCATTTTTTAACTTTCTAAATTGTGTACTCATAGCTTTCCCTTTTTAAAATCAACAATGATTACGAAGATTTCGGAAAAAAGATACAGAATTTAGACAACAAGTTTTAACGAGTTGCTGAGGTCATTAATAGTAAAAGGCTTTACTATTAGGTCTGTAAAATTCGTATTCTTTGCTCGGTCGTAATTTAATTTATCAGAGTTTCCAGTTAGGTAAATGACTGAAACTATCATCTCTTTTTTTATACGCTCAACAGCTTCTATACCGTCCATTTCTCCCTTCAAGCGTATGTCCATAAGTATCAAGTCTGGCTTTTTTTCTAAAGCTAACTCAATTGCTTCTTCACCTGAAACAGCCTTTCCTATAACTTGATGCCCTAGTTCCCTTACCATGTTCTCAACAACTAGGGAAATAATCATATCATCTTCAACGATAAGTATATTTTTCATGCTTTCACTTAAGATCTCTTAGCGTAAAGCTATAGAGTCATCAATTAAATTTGTTTATTATTTTACTAAATGAGTTAGTTATCGGCTAAATGTTACCAATATTAAACCTTAAATAGCTTCTATTTTTAGAATTTTACCGGATTGTACGTCTACCATCCCTTTCCACTTAACCGCCTCTGTAGAATCAATCGTAAGTTCAACAATCCAACACTTATGAAATGACATTTTCCCCTCTTCTTTGATAGCTACGTATTTTAAATATGGAGTTTTACCAAAGTTGTTTTTAATTATCTTATGTTGAATTAAGACTCCATCAGAATCTTGATAGGTGATTGATTTCCCAAGAAATATTTCTTGGGCATAAACGTATCCCACCTCAATAAAATCGGGCCTATGTATCGGAAACCAATTCCCCCATATTCTGTTTACGCCATTCGCATCAATATAAACGGATATTTCTGTGTCAAAAACTTCTATTCCGTCATTAACTTGATTTTCAAAACTAAACCGCCATTGTAATGGTACACTATTTATATTTGGTCCTTCACAAATTGTACAGCCATTAAGTGGTAAGGTCTCTTTCAAAACTAGTTTTTCTTTATCCACCACATTTGTAAATCGCTGGTTTTGCAATAAAGCTTCTTTAGCAAGATTCAAAAGTTCTTCAGAGTAATGAACTTCAATTTTAACCTCTTCTCTATTTAAACATGGATTTATATCGTCAACAAAAAGGACTCTGCTAAAACCAGTTAACCCATATTCATTAAGAGTTGAACACATCTTCCCTCGATTCTGTGCATGATACTCATTATTCATTTCAACGAGTTTCTCCATTTCTATTATGGAAATACTCGCAGGATATAGTTCAGTATTTTCTAAAGGCGACAAATCACAATTTGTAGCAAATAGAATAACTAGACCAAGTGGGTATAGTAGAGATTTTAGCGACACGGAAGAGACTTATGTTGACCTACAATTAAGATATCAAATAAGACACCCCTCAACAACCCATAAGCATTATATTATACTAATTATTGTCTTGGGGAAGTTTGCACATTTTAGTTTTATAGTTTAGCCAATGTCCTCTTATTAATAACGAACTTCCAATAAAAGTTACGCCTGCCTCACCATACTCTCCTAAATTGTGGTTGAACAACCAAGCTATGAAAATGACAAAAACACCTGACAGTAAGTAAACAGTTACTCTTTTAGAATTATGCTGGCGTTTTAAGGAGAGGTAAACTGTTGGAGCTATAGCAATAAAAAAGATGAGGTGTGTATATTCATGAAAATTTTCGAAAGCTGGCCATAATGGGATTAATGCTATTACAATAGGTACTAAGAGGCAATGTATTGCACAAACTCCAGACAATCCAATTCCAATTCGATCCCAGAAACCAAGTTTTGATGAATTGTTATTGCTCATAAGATTATTAAAGAGTTTCTAAATTATCGAAAATATGTTCTGCAAAAACCAAGCCACAAAGATATTAATAACCGAGCACTTTTTTGCATAAAATGTATCTATATGATTCATCTATAACCAACATATCATTCCTATGATTTCTACAAATAAACGATTTTATTTATGTAGTGATTGGTAAATTAGCTCATTGGCTTTTTATATGTTATGCTTTTAGCATTATGTAATTCATCAAAGAAATTCAGAATAAAATGATCACCAACTTCTTACGATATAGTTCTCTCCTACTTTTTTTAATATTTGGTGGCTGTAAGCTTGTAAAACTTACTCCTGATGCCATTCTCATAAAAGATGTAAGTATCATCGATATAGAATCAGGAACAACTATTCCTCAACAATCCATTTTGATTGAAAATGGCAGGATTACGAATATTTTCCCTAGCGGAGCCATTGCCTATGCAGCACATACAGAAATTGAAGCTACAGGAATGTATGTTATTCCTGGTTTATGGGACATGCATGTTCATTTACGTGGAGGAAGTGCTCTCGCTGATGAAAACAAGAACCTCCTTCCTCTATACATTACTAATGGAGTAACAACAGTTCGAGAAGCTGGGGGAGATATCACCCCACAAATCTTACAATGGAAACAAGAAATTTCCGAGAATACACTAGTTGGTCCTACAATTTTTACAAGCGGGCCAAAACTAGATGGCAAAAATTCTACTTGGCCGGGATCTTTAGAGCTTCAATCTAAAGAGGATGTTACACATGCTTTAGATTCTTTAGTAGCTTTAGGTGTCGAATTCATAAAAATATATGACAGCACTCTAAGCGAAGAGATATACCTAGAAATACTTCGCCAAGCGGAAGCTAGAGGGCTTAAGACGACAGGACACCTCCCAATGAGTGTTATACTAGATGACGCCCTTGATGCAGGCCTAGACGGTATAGAGCACCTTTATTATGTACTTAAGGGAGCTTCTGGTAAAGAGCAAGAAATAACTGATTTGGTTCGAAATGGAAAGCTCAGTTTTTGGGGAGCTGTTCGCGAACTGCTTGATAGTTATGATGAGGAAAAAGCTACCAAACTATTTCAAAAAATGGCACTCAAAAAGGTAGCGGTGACTCCTACCATTTATATTGATGAAGTATTGAGCTTTTTACATGAAGTTGATCATAGCAATGATATTGAACTGAATTACATTGGTGAGGAGATCCAAAAAACTTATGCCAGAAGACTAAATACTGCATTAAAAAGAACCGAAGCTTCAAAAAGATTTGAAGCAGAACTTCATCACAAGTTCAAAAGCATAATAAAACCCATGTTTGATGCTAAGGTGATGTTACTTACAGGCTCCGACAATGGAGCTTTCAATTCTTATATATATGCTGGGAGTTCATTGCACAAAGAATTAGAAAAGTTTGTAGAGTCAGGTCTCACCCCTATAGAGGTTCTGCAAAGTTCAATTATTAATGGAGCCACCTTCTTTGGTGTTCAAGACTCCATTGGTACTATTGAAATTGATAAGAAAGGTGATTTACTAATTCTTAATGCCAATCCTTTAGAGGATATTAAAAACACCACTACTATTGAAGCGGTAATTCATAACGGCAAAAGCTATTCCAAAAAAGATCTTCAACAATTTTTTAAAAAAATAGCTAACTAGTTATCCTTACAGATTTTCTAAACCGAATATAATTTTATCCACATGAAGAGATTGACAGCTATTTTACTTGCTACATTGACTTTAACTTCATGTACAATGCAAAACAACGTGGACACATCCTCAACATTGATAAAACCAGAGATTGAAAAAAAGATAGATAGCTTATTATCTAAAATGACCTTAGATGAAAAAGTAGGCCAAATGACCCAGTATAATGGAAATTGGGATGTAACAGGTCCACTCCCTGAAGGTGATTACTTTGAAGAAAGATACGAAGCCATCGCTTCTGGTAAAGTAGGTTCAATGCTTAATATTATTGGCGCAGAGGCTACTTTAGAAGCACAAAAAATTGCTGTTGAAAAATCTCGTTTGGGGATTCCTCTCATTTTCGGTTACGATGTCATTCATGGTTACAAAACGATGTTTCCAATTCCATTGGGAGATGCTGCTAGCTGGGATTTAGAAGCAATAGAGAAAGCAACCCGAGTTGCAGCAATGGAGGCTTCATCGGCTGGTATCCATTGGGCATTTGCCCCTATGATGGATGTTACACGCGACCCTCGTTGGGGAAGAATTATGGAAGGCGCTGGGGAAGATCCTTTTCTTGCCTCCAAAATTTCGGTAGCACGAGTTAAAGGTTTTCAAGGAGACAATCTATCTGATTTAACAACGGTAGCAGCAACAGCCAAGCATTTTGCCGGTTATGGTTTTATTCGAGGTGGCTTAGATTACAATACAACCGAATTAAGTAACACCACACTTTACAACATGGTTTTGCCTCCTTTCAAAGCTAGTGTTGATGCTGGTGTGGCTTCTGTCATGAACTCATTTAACGATATTAACGGAATACCTGCCACAGCACATACTCAATTACAAAGAGACATTTTGAAAGAGGAATGGGGATTTGACGGGCTTATAATATCAGACTGGGCAAACATAAGTGAGATGGTTACTCATGGCTTTGCAAAAGATTTAGTGGAAGCTACAAAAAAAGCTATTCTAGCAGGCACCGACATGGATATGGAGTCAAATGCATACGAACAGCATCTTGTTACTTTAGTTAACTCTGGAGAAGTTGAAGAGAAATATATTGATGAAGCTGTTAGAAGAATTTTGCGCATTAAGTTTCTGCTAGGCCTTTTCGATGATCCATATCGTTATTCTAACGCTCTTCGAGAAAAGAAAAACACTTACACAGAATCGAATAGACAAATTGCCAGAGATATAGCAAAAAAGTCTATCGTACTTCTTAAAAATGATGGCAAGGTTTTACCAATTTCGAAATCTGTAAAATCCATTGCCGTAATTGGAGCTCTTGCAAACGACAAAGACACCCCACTTGGAAGCTGGAGAGCCCAAGCACAAGCCAATTCGGCAGTTTCTCTACTTGAAGGCATTAAAAACGCTGTAGGAAATAACACGACCGTTAAGTTTGCACAAGGTTATACCCTAGCAACAAATGAACGAGCTTTTATAAATGAACTGGATTTCTCTAAAATGGATAACACTGATGGTTTTGATGTTGCTCTAAAGCTTGCACGCACTTCAGATGTTGTGGTGGTTGCTGTTGGTGAAGAGGCTTTTCAAAGTGGAGAAGGAAGAAGCCAAACTAGCATCAGCTTGAAAGGAGCTCAGCTTCAACTGCTGAAGAAAATCACTGCCATTAACGACAATGTTGTGGTTGTTCTTATGAATGGCCGCCCTATTGCAGAACCTTGGTTATACGAAAATAGTCCAGCCATTTTGGAAACTTGGCACCTTGGTTCTGAAGCAGGTAACGCAATAGCCGATGTTATTTTTGGCGATAACAATCCCTCAGGGAAGTTGCCCATTTCAATTCCTCGAAATGTTGGGCAGATTCCAATATTCTATAATCACGATAGAACAGGACGGCCAGATGCTTATGCAGATAATCCAAATATGGTGTTTTGGTCTCATTACACCGATTCTGAAAAAACACCTCAGTTTTATTTTGGGCACGGCTTAAGCTACACCACTTTTGAATATTCAAAGCTGAATCTTAGTTCTTCTACAATGACCCAAAATGATACAATTTTAGTATCGGTAGATATTACAAATACAGGAGCAGTTGAAGGCGAAGAAGTTGTACAGTTATATCTTCATGATAAGTTTGCGAGTATTATCCGCCCAGTAAAAGAGCTCAAAGGCTTCAAGAAAATTAATCTAATAGCTGGGGAAAGTAAAACCATTCAGTTTGAAATCACAAAAGAGCTTCTTTCTTTTTACGGCCCTGATGGAGTATTAAGAATTGAACCCGGAGAATTTGAAATTATGGTAGGTGGAAATTCTCAGAACAACTTATCTAAAGTATTAACTTTAGAGTATTTTTAAAGTCATAAAAAAAGCCCTGAAATGAGGGCTTTTTTTAACTAATTATCTTCTGTTACCTAGTACCCTTAGTAACAATAGGAATAGGTTTATAAAGTCTAGGTATAACATCAACGCGCCCATTATTGCACCCTTCTTTCCCTCCTCCGAATTGGCATCGAGCCCTAAACTCATTTTTTTAATCTTCTGAGTATCATAAGCTGTTAGCCCAACAAAAATTAGAATCCCAGCATAAGTAATCAACCAGTAAAAAAATGAGCTTTGTAGAAATATATTCACAATACTAGCGATGATGAATCCCACCAAAGCCATAAAAAGGAGATTTCCCCAAGAAGTAAGGTCCTTTTTTGTGAAATAACCATATGCGCTCATCACTCCAAATGTTCCTGCTGTAACAAAGAATGTAGAGGCAATTGAAGCCTTTGTATAAAGTAAAAATACAACAGCTAGGGTAAGTCCATTTAATGCTGAGTAAAGTATAAAAAGAGCTGTTGCAAGCCCAGAAGACATTTTATTTATACTTGCAGAAAGCCACCAAACTAATCCAAGTTCGGCAAATATGAGTACATAAAAAGGCATCATGCTAGTGCCGCCAAATAATGTATTCATTAAGGATTCAGAACTAATAGTTCTGAGCGCTACAAAGCCCGTTATCAACAAGGCTCCACACATCCACATATATACTTTGTTAATAAAGCTAGCCTGTATAGACTTTACTTCATCGCTCGTTAAATGCTGTACTTGAGTATTCATTTTAATTCTTTTAAAAATTCACAATTTCTTCAAAAAAAAGCTATTCATTAACTAATAACCAATAAATCTATTGTCATGTTTTTATATGGCAATTAATTAAATGGAAAATACCGTATTACTTTAACTTAACAAACACAGGAGTTGAGATGAATAACATGGGATTTTTAGACCGAATTATTCGCTCCGTAGTAGCTATTTTGTTAATTATACTATACGTAAATGGAATTATATATGGCAATTTTGGTATTGCTCTAATCATAATTTCATCCGTATTACTGTTAACAAGTGCGATTAATTATTGCCCTTTTTATCAACTATTACACATCGCTTCAACAAAGAACCATATTCATAAAATTTAGTTACCAATCCAATAACTAAACTTTATTAGGAAGATGTTAGTTGGACTTTCTTTTAATATATCTATAGTATTAAAATATGGACTGAAATTACTTTGCGATGCTAAACTCTGCTCTCGTTGTTGTTGCCAAACTATATAAAAAGTTGAGCCAGGACGATACTCCCATCTTAGTACTGCATTGCCTTGTATCGAGTGGCGTTCGAAGTCATAAGTGTCAGGGAATTGCTGTGTAGTCGGTTTAAAATTATACGTTTTACGCTCAGAAAAGGATTTAAAATCTGAAAAATCTATTGACGAAATTAGTGGTCTAACATAAGTTTGTAAACTAAGTCTTGGGGAGAATGTCCAATCTAAGCGCATTGTGAAATTAAACTGCTCAATACTTGTACTTGAAAAAACATACTCGTTCTTATTTAAATTATTAACATCAAAAAACCCGATAAATTGGTCTGTATTATTTTCTATGCTATATGTGGGAGAAAGTTGTAACTGAATATTTGGCGTTGGCCTGTAATTAAAAGCGGTTGTTATTCTTTTGGTAAACTCTCCAGATGCATCTTTTCGATAAGAGCCTCCAAATGAAATATAAAAGTCTTTAGTAGCATTGGTGCTTATATCTATGCTGGAGTTCCAATCCTTAGGTCTGCGCATTATTGGGCCTCCCCAAGTTATTCTATCATTGTAGAATGTACCCGTTAAACCTCCAGTTAGAGTCATTGTCCAAAGGTTGTTGAATTGAAAAAAACCGCCACCTCCATGAAAGTTCATCACCATATCACCATCAAAGTTCCATGCATATCCCCCGTATACCCAGAGTAAGTAGTAACGGAAATACTCTGAGTCTAACTTTAGGTAATCAACATAATAATGAGGTGCTCTGTAATCTGCTCTTCCTTGATAACCTATGTCATTTATTTCATAGCTTGGACTTGTTTCAGAATAAGTGATGGAATATCGTAGTCCTGAACCAGCATATTTACCAATGCTAAATTCAGCCGAATATCCAGTGAGATTAGTTGTACTAGAGTCTACTTTTAAATAGTCAGAATCTACTCTGTCATAGTATCTTACATAAGACTGTTGGGTATTCAATATAGCATTTTCAGTTCCATTTACACTACTTATAGCTACTGATCCACTCGCACCCCAACTTCGGTTAGCCCAATTATACTGACCATCCATTCCTAATTGATAAGCAGAATCATGGAGGTAATTTTCTAGATAATTGTCACTAAACATTCTGTTTACGGCTGAAGCAAAACCTCCAATTTGAGCATCTCCATCACGTAAATCTTGTTTCACGCGAGCAACTAAATAATTTGTAGAAGGTTCAATTTCATAATTTCTTCTCATTCCATTATCTATACCATCTACATAAACTGCATTTTCTTGGAGTGTGTATGTATCTAAGATACCTAATGATAAACCATTATTAGTTTTACCACTTATTTTAGTCGCACCAGCAATCGTTGTCTGTGTTGGTCGGTCCTCAAACTCAGATGAAACACCAGCTAAATCTGCTGTTCCAAAGGGAGATCGACCGATTCTTCGGCTATAAAAAGTTTGATGGGTACTGTAAGTATTTGATGAATTTGAACCACCAAAAGAAAAAATCTCACTTCCTTCTAAGAAAAAAGGTCTTCTTTCAGTAAAAAAGGTTTCAAATTGCGTAAGATTAATTGTGGAAGGATCAGCTTCAACTTGCCCAAAGTCTGGGTTAATGGTAGCGGTAAGAGTGAAGTCAGATGTGATTCCATATTTGATATCACCACCAATTTTAAATTCTACTTCATCTGCATTGTAAAATACATTTTTATTCCCGTTTACTAAAATTTCAGGCTCAGGCTCTCTTGTATCACTAATAGAAATGTATGGCAAAACTTCTAGCCGAAGTGGACGACCTAGATTTTCAATTCCTTGAATTTCACCAAACCAAGATACCTTGCCAAATTCTTCTCTTGGGACATGTGCCCAGTTTGAAGTTTCCTCTTTTCTGGCGATATATCTCTTAAAATTTACTCCCCAATTTTGCTGGCTATTAGAAGCATTAAATCTTAATTGCGAGAATGGAATTCTAAATTCAGCGCTCCATCCTTTAAAATGTTTGGTTGTAGCTACATCCCAAACGGCATCCCATTGGAGGTCTTCTTCTTCGTCATTATAATAAAGAATGTCTTTTTGAACGCCTTCGGGGTTCACCGCAAAAGTGAACGCTGTCCTATTGTCGTTATAACTATCAATACTAACGTATACCCAATCGCTATATCCACTCCCATCTCGCCTAAATAAGGATGACGCTACTGAGTCAGGTGCACTATCAAATGCTTCAATTGCTACATACAGATATTGGCTATCATAGGCAATTCGCACCTGCGTTTTCTCGGTCGATAGGCTGCCATCATTAGGTTGGGTTTGAACAAATTTTGTTGAAAAAGGGATTTCTAGCCATGCTTGCTCAGAGATATTGCCATCTAAAATAATTTGCTTTTCAGAACCTAAACTAAATGCATTAATTACTGGTTTTTCAACATTAAGAGGTATTGTTTGTGATTTCGCATTGCTAATTATAAAAAGTGATTGGCAAAAAACTACCAATACAATATTTATGTGTTGCTTCATTCAATCCTATCTTCATATGTGTCACACTTACACAGTGTACTAATTCTGTATGAAAGAAGAGGATTTAAACTCTAAACTGTTACATCCATATAATAAATGGACTTCTTACTAATATTTAATTACTTATACAAATTATGAACCTATCCAATAGCTCAATTTTACAAGAAATACATTGGTTGGTTGTGAGTCGAAAATACTTATTATATCTCTGCCAAAATCAAAATCTCCATGTCTATTTGAGCCTGATCGTTGCTGCTGCCACACAAAGAAAACAGTAGATCCGGGACGATACTCCCATCTAAATACGGCATTACCTTGAAGAGAACGATAGTTGAAGTCTTGTCTATTGATAGTGAATGAATTGTTAGCATTTCCACCATCTGGATCAACGGTATATTCAGTGCCATCATAACTTATGCTACTTCCATCTTTCCCATATTCTCGAAACACGAAAGATCCAGGCTCTTGAAACTCTTTAAAATTAGAAAATTTTCCGCTAGCTAAATAGGGACGAACATACGTTTGAAGACTCATTTTAGGGGTAAACGTCCAATTTAAACGCAAGCTAGCAGAAAGATTAACTGATTCTATATCAGAGAAAACATATCGATTTCCAAAAGTTTGAGTAGCCAAAGGGTCTTCTACTGTTTTGATATATTGATCTTCATCTTTCTCAAAACCAATCTGTGGCTCTAAACTTATTTGGATATATGTTGTTGGCCGATAATTAACATTAACCCAGTAATATCGATCATACTCATTCCCAATATCAACTCTACGAAATGCCCCTAACCCACCTGACACTCTCTTCGCAGAGTTACTGTTTATGTTAAAATTGAAATTTATATCATCATTATACTTCATTACTGGGCCACCTCTTGTCAATCGGTCGCTTACACGAGCAAATGATCCATTAATATTCATATTAAATGACCAAAGATTTTGAAATCTCCAATATCCCCCAACATTATAGTTGTTATTAATTCTATCTCCATCGTAATTCCATGCAAACAACTGATTACTCCAAACTTCATAGTATTGTAATTTCTTTGGTGAAGCTTCCATGTATGTTACACTTGTGGAAACCCCTCTGTAATCAGCACGTTGTTCGAATCCAATATCGTTGGTTTCGTAACCAGGACTTACATCACTATATGTTGTTGACCATACCCAATGCTCTCCACCACCTTTTCTGATACTCAGTTCTGTTCCTAATCCAGCTAAGCTTCTCTTATTCGGATCAACTGAAAGATAATCTGAATCTACTCTTCCATAGTATCTTTGGGGAGCCTCCTGAGTCCTAGAAATCGCTTCCGATGTTCCACTTACATTAGTTGTAGAGAATGTTCCGCTAACAGTATAGTCCTTATCATTCCAGCTATGTTCGAAATCAACACCAGCAATAAGTGCCGAATTATGAAGGTATTCTTCGAAATACGTTCCTTCAATATCCCGATTCATTCCACTAAAAAATCCGCCAAAGATTGTGTTTCCGTTATTTAAATCTTGCTTTAGTCTAGTAATTAAGTAATTACTTTTTGGCTCAACAGTAAATTCACCTTCAACATCGCCAATACTTTTTTGCCCAACTGTAAACGGAGCCGTTTCCTCAGAAGTTCTTGCATATAACACCCCAACAGAAGTTCCAGATTTTAGCTTACCACTAATTTTTGCAGCTCCTAAAATACTGGTTTGATTTGGACTATCTACGTATTGAGATTGACCCTGAGCACTATCAGCATTAAAGTAAGAACCGTTAGAAAATGTATTTGCTCTATCAAGCGCTCCTTGTGGAGAGCGACCAATTCTTCGTGAATAGAATGTCTCTGGATTCCCAAAATTATTATAAGTTTTTGTACTGCCAAATCTGAAAATATCGTTTCCTTCTAAGAAAAAAGGTCTGCGTTCAGAAAAATAGGTTTCAAATTGCGATAAATTTATTGTTGAAGGATCTGCTTCAACCTGGCCAAAATCTGGATTAATGGTGGCTGTTAGGGTAAGGTCAGAAGTTAATCCGTATTTAATATCCCCACCAATATTCCCTGCAAATGCACTTTCCTCATAATATGGATTGCCAACTTGTTTAGGTGCCCGTGTAAGCCGTGTTGATGCATAGGGGGTTATTTCCAATCTTCTGGGCTCTTTTAGGTCTTTAATTCCTTCTAAGCGTCCAAATTTTGATACCAACCCAGATTCTGTAGATAACGTTGGTGACCAAAAATTTGTCTCGTTATTCCTAGCAATTCTTCTCTGGAAGTTGACTCCCCAAGTATGATTATCATTTCTAGAGCTAAATCTAAGTTGAGAAAGTGGAATTCTTATTTCAACAGACCAACCATTATCTAATAATTTTGCTTCAGCATCCCAAACTGCATCCCAAAGCACATCTTCGTCGGTATCATCAAAATAAAGCAAATCTTTTTGAACACTTCTTGGGTTAACGGCAAAGGTGAATGCAGTTCTCTTATCATCATAGCTGTCAAAGCTTACATACACCCAGTCGCTAGATTGATCTCCATCTCGTCTAAATAAGGAAGCAATTGCAGAATCAGGGGCTGAATCATAAGCCATTATTCCAACATAAATTTCAGTATCGGTATAGATTATTCTTGCTTCAGTTCTTTGGGTAGGCAAGCCACCATCAATGGGTGACCGTTGAGTAAAACCAGTGGCTATAGGGGCATTTTGCCAAACAGCATCATCTAGAAAGCCATCCATTTTTATCAAATTTCCGTTCTGAATTCTTACAGCATGCATTGTAGGATTATCAATAGTTCCAAACCTAAAGTCGGTAAGGCTGCTATTGATTTTATTTAACGGTATGGAGTCCTGTGCTTTTGCGTTGACGCAAAGACATAACATTATTATTAAAGTATATACTTTTCCCATGATTTTTTTTTGATGTTCCTAACCTACCCCTGTAAACTATTGTATGAGTATTGCTTACAGAATTTTTGATTCTCAGTTTAAGACGAGTTTAAAAGTAAAGCGTTTCTTGTGTTTACTTATTTTTACGAATGGATATATCTCCATGCAATGTTTTGAACAGGAACTCTGTGGTTCCGCCATTAACCTTCCCGTAGACCCATTTATTTACGACTACTTTGTATTTACCATCTCCTTTTGAGACTTCTGAACTTGAAGAACGGTCTAAATCCATATCAAAATCTGTTAATACATCACCCCATTCCGTTTTCATCTTGGCATACATTTTAACGTTTTCGGGGAATGCAATGTCTATATCTCCATTAACACCGGTAAACGACATTGGTACACCATCTGAAACTTTCTCGAAGCTTATTTCCATATCACCATTCACGCTGTTAGCTACTACAGATCCAGAAATATTCTGCATTTCTACGTCTCCATTTACGGTACTAATATCGTGCTCTCCATCAATTCCGTAAACCTCAACATCACCATGAGTTACGCTAAGTTTAAGAGAGAATTTTCTTGGAACGAGAACTTCCAATTCCAAATCGTGTGAGTTTGGTGAAGTTTTAATACACACTTCGTTATTGTCTTCTGTGATTTCCAGCCCTACTCCACTTGTGGAAATACGACGTAATCCACCTCTTTGGCTATTGTATTCACCATCTTCATCATCTCCATCGTACTTTACTAGAACTTCTTTACCGTCGTATGCACGAATGATTATTTCGTCCGCAAACACCGACTGAATGACGAGTTTACCAGGTTGATTTGGTTTCGAAAGAGGTATTGTTTGAGTGCTCTGAGCTTCAATTCCATTTGTTAATAGTATTGCAAGTACAAAGCTGAATAAGGTGAGTTGAAATAATTTTATGCTTTTCATGTCTTCTTCTGTTATTAAGATTTTTTGACTCTGATGTACACGTTTCCGTTTACCAGCTTGAATTCCATTTCTGGACCACCCTGCCCTATTTGAATGGGTGATTTGCTGTTAATTTTGTATCGGGATCCGCTACCATCTTGTTCCTTGTCCAATCGGTTCGGTAATCGTTTTACCTGCTCAAAATCTGTATATAGTTCACCGTGTAAACTTTCAAAGGTTACACGAGTTGATAAATCTTTTGGAGAATATATCTCTATGTCTCCATTAACGGTGTTAAACTTGGTATCTACTTTTGGGCTTTTGCTAAACCATACTTTAATATTTCCATTTACTGTGTTGGCCATCGTCTTTCCACTTACTTCTTTCAAGCTCACACCGCCATTTATGTTATTGGCAAAAACTCCGTTATGCATGTTCTCCACTTCAACCAAACCTCCATTTATTGTCGAGGCTCTTAGAATCATCTTTTTTGGTACTTTAACTTCAATGTAAAAATCGAATTGAGTCTCATCATATTCGTCATCTTCATTTCTATTTGTTGAGTAACTCATCCTTCCATCTTTAAACTCAACTCGTGCACCAGGCGTATAAACGTAAACATAAAGTACACCCTCATATAACTCTTTTCTTAATTCGTAGGTATCAGCATCTTTTTTGGTAAGAGTTCCTCTTTTCTTCTTGATGGTTTTAGAGCCAATAATTTGGATTTCAACGCCATCATAGCCGATTACTTTAACATCACCGTTTATATTTTTGATATTGAATGTTGATGCAGCCTTAAAATCTTTTGCTGCAATAGTCATCGATATCTTTTCTTGAATTTTCTGGTTTTGAGCAGAAATTGATAGCGTCCACAACAACCCCAAAACTAATATTATTCCTTTTTTCATTGAATCTCCTTTTTACAATACAGCAATACTGTTTTGTAGTTTTTGTTTTACACTAATATCCATTTCCCGATTTTTTAAGAGCTGTTCAAACTGCCCTTTTGAAGCATTCAGTTCTAGTTCTACCATTGCATCAGCTAGCGCTACAATCACTACATCTGAGTCTTGGTTCATAATAGACTTAACCAGTCCTTCACGTACGGAGGCGTTATCACCCCAGCGAACTAAGGCCTCAACCGATTGCACTCTCACATTCACACTTTCGTCATTATTAAGTGTAAAGAGCAACGCATTTACAGCCCTATCATCTGCCATAGGTAATTCAGCACTTATATTTACGGCTCTTAATCGATCTGTGGCTGAGGCTCCTTCAAGCATAGATACCATCATCATTTCACGAACATTTTGAAGTTCTGAAGTAAGTAGGTCTAGCCTTTCCTCACTACTGCTAAAACCATTCCCAACAAACATACCCACAATCAGTACAACAAATGTATAAGCTAGTTGAGGAACCGTAATTGTGGCAAAGAACTCTTTCAACCAAATAACCAAACTAGGTGATTTAGGTTTAACGAGGTTTTTTTCTGTTTCTAAGAAGGTATAGAAACGTTCATTCAAAGAATGAGACGGCTCTACTTTAGGCATACTACTGAGGGTTTCGTTGAGCTCTTCAATGGCTCTAAACTCTAGAGCATCGATTTCTCCACTGGCTAATAGATGTTCTAATTCCAGTTTTTGTTCCGGAGTTAAACTACCTGTTAAGTAATCCGCTAATAATTCTTCGTATTTTTTATTCATCATTTTGGTCCTCACATAATGTGACAACTATGTCTTTTAATTCTTTCATTGCCCTAAACATCCTTACTTTTATAGCACTTTCAGTTGCGCCTTGTATCTCTGCAATCTCTTGATAGTTAAGCCCTTCGTAACGACTTAATAACACTACTTCTTTTTTTTCTGGTGCGAGTTTAGATAATGCTAACTCTAGAATGTTCTTTTTCCGCACTTGCTCGTCTATTACACCATATTCAGGCGGGAGCTCACCAATTCGGTCATCGTCAAAAACGTCATTATGAGAGTGACGTTTATTTTGCCGATAATGATCGATATGGGTATTTCTAGCAATACTAAACATCCACGTGGTGAATGCTCCTTCGCCTGCATATGTATTTCGATATTTGAGCATTCGCTCGAATACCGACTGAACAAGATCTTCGCTTAACTGAGATTCGGTTGTCATCCTGTAAAAGAAATTATAAAGCGCACGATTATATCGCTCGAACAAAAGCCCTAGCTTATCTAGGTCTCCTTCTTTTACCTTCATCATTAAAGCTTTATCTGATGTAGAATCCACCGATTATAATTTCCCCGGTTAAAGTTATCGGCTATTACACTGATGAGTTTTGAAAAGGTTACAAAAAAGATCAGCGATTTTTAGAAATTAGATTTAAGAGGAATAAATCGACGTTTTAATGATCTAAAGGCGGGTATAATTATTCCTATCGAAATCAGCTAATTCGTTGATGGGTTTAAATCTGAAAACTAACTCGATCTCGCTGAACTTATTTCAGCATCTTTGTAGGCTTTGATCAATCTACTTGGCTATGAACAAAGGCATTGGAAGCTGGAGTTGCCAGATGGCATCCCGCAACTGAGCTACAGAACGAGAAGAAAGGCAAAGTAAACTATCCTCTTCAAGCAAAACCTTATTAGTGAAATATCTACCATCTCACATTCTTTCCCAAGCATAGGATGACCCGAGATGTTTTGCAGAAAACCTCAAACCTAGGTTATTCTACAGGTAAGCCTTCAATCTTCATAATTTGGAGAGCATTAGTACTTGGGCAAGGGCCAGGTTTTAGCTTGTACTCAAAGCTCATTTTGCCATCTTTAATAAGCTCAGAGAAATGCCAATTGCCTAACTGAGGAATTACTTCTTCCATACTAGCCAATTCTAAATCGTGCGTAGAAACCATGCCTGCACCATTTTTCCCAGCTACTTCTTTTAGAAAAGCCGCGCTACCTGCATAACGTTCTCGGTTGTTCGTCCCTTTATAGATTTCATCTACAAAAAAGAATAACGGTAATTGATGGGTTTGGTTAAGTGAGTCGAGCAGCTGTCTTAATCGCTTAACTTCTGCATAAAAGTGAGAAAGCCCATCACCAAGAGAATCTACAACATTGATGCTCGTAAAAATTCTAAAGAAATCAGTATTAAAGCTCTTTGCATTAACGGGAGCTCCGGAATATGCCAAAACTAAATTTATACCCACTGTTCGCAGAAATGTACTTTTACCAGCCATGTTTGAGCCCGTAAGTAAAAATAAATCTCTCCCTCGTTCTACTCTAAAGCTATTTGTAACCTTCTTAGATGATGGTATTAGTGGGTGTCCCAACTCTATAGCATCGAGGCTTTCTTGTTCTCTTTGTTCAAATGTAGGAAAGGTGTAATTAGGATTTAATTCAGCAAAATTAGCTAGCGAATTAAGCGCCTCAAGTTGATAAAACTTATCCAACCATAGTTTTAGTTTTGGTTCTAAATCATGCTTTAGTTGTTCCAATCGCATTGCATAGTAAAAATCCCAGGGCATTAAGAGATTTACAATAGGCCAAAGAATTTGGTTTTTTTGGAGAGATGCAGCCCCTGCTAAACTTTTTACTTTTTTGAGATACGTTGACGGTTTTTCTTCTTCTTGATGGAATACTTTTAGAAAGTCGTTTAGTAAATTGTCTCGTCTAAAAGTGAATTTTTCTACACTCAAAAGAATGGCACTGAATCTACCTAACAATCTATCCATCTGAAAAGAAGCATCGAATAAACCACTTACTTTATGGCTGTTCAGCTTGTAAACACTTACATAGATTAGTAATGAAATTATTAAGGGAAGGCTACTCATCACTCCTAAAAGCGCCAATACTCCAAAGCTAATATTCGAAATAGCTAGAATTGTTAATGCTATTAATGGAAGTTTAAAACCTGTTTTCTGTGGAAGAGCAAGCCATTGTAGCATTTGCTCCATAGTCCAATCACCCTTCGAGCTGCGAGTTTTTGTGTGAAGAGCAACTACTCTCAATTTGTCTCTAAAAAGTTGTAACGGCTTCAGACTTTTTATCAACTCCTGCCTAGCAAGTATTTGCTGTGCAACGGGTTCTTCCTTCAGCAACCAATCAGATAAAAGCTGAGCCCCACCTGTATAGATTGCGGTATTTATTAAATGATGAATAGAAAACTTACCTACAATGTTTAAATCGTCTGCAAAAGGATGATGTTTGGAAACATCTGGAATAAAAGGAGCATCAATATTATCCCAATCAAGATTAATACGAGCTATATGACCGTCTTTAATCTCCTTTAAATAGCCAAATTTTTCTAGTGCGTTTGTTACTTTTCGTTGCCGGCTCACCAAGAATAGAAAGGTGATAATAATACCAGCTAGCGTTACTACATAGAGATAGTCATTCAAGTTATTAATCCCAAAGGAACCAAAAACTATAGCTATTGCAAAAACAATAAATCTCCATTTAGAAAGAGTATTACTTTTTGCCTGTAAGATTTCAATTTTTCTAGTAATACGCTGGCTATGTCGTTCTAATAATTCTTTCAAATTCTTGATTTTTTTGTTCTACCAATTTTCTATTTCTAGCTCTCTTTTTTTAGCTCAACTAAAGTAGCACCCCAGCTGCTGCTATCGTCGGCTAACCGATAAGATAATACATGGCTGTTTTTTTCTAACAAACTATGTACCGTTCGGCGTAATACGCCCTTTCCCTTTCCATGTATAATTCGGATAGAAACGATATCCCGCTCTAAACACGCATCAATATAATCAGGAATTAAACCATCTAGCTCCTTTGGGTTGAATTGATGAAGATCTAGAATTCCATCAATAGGTAATTCAACAGGTTCTAATTCATCCATGTTGGTAGGTTAGTGAGGATTTCTGGGCAAAAAAACTATAACTAGCTTACGTAATCAACAACTCGACGCTCACTTGTTACTTTTTGAATATACTCAACTACTTTCTGATGTTCAGGATGAGCGGCATACACTTTTAAATCTTCTTTAGTTTTGCAGGTTGTAGTAAGTACAATATCACAAACGGCTTCATTATTACCCTCAATAAAGTTAATTCCAAGCTCAGCGGTATCTAATTCAGCAATTTTAGAAGGAAGAGCTTCTAATCGCTCTTTCAAAACAGCAGCATTCTCAGCTTTTGTTTTGCCTTCTGCTTCATCTTTTAACTTCCACATTACAATGTGCTTTATCATCTATTCTAAGTTTTAAATTTGTGAGAAATGAGTCTGTATTCTAAACTACGATTTAATCAAATAGTACACTTTTTTATATACAGAGCTTTCAATAGTAGCATATTTTCAAGAAAACTAGTAACCCCTTTAGACTATTCCTAATCCAACTATCAGTAATTCAGAATTGATTACCAAGCAACTGTTAATTGATACTAGGAACTCTTAACTTTCAGGTTCGGTTTTAAGTCGACAGTTTGGCTTAATTTTCCTCAAAAAAACCCCTTTTACCTTGGATAATTCAAATATAGACAAAATTATTGCAGACGAGCGTGGCGACGATCATGTTGGTAGCTCGGAATTAACACCTCTTCGCGATGATGCTTTCGAAAAAAGTGACGCTGAAAAAATCGAGCTCATTCAAGAGAATTTTGCACAAATCATGCACACTTTAGGGCTGGACTTGACCGATGACAGCCTCAAAGGCACACCATATCGTGTTGCAAAAATGTATGTTAAAGAAATTTTTAATGGCTTAGATCCAAAGAATAGACCTGAAGCTAGAACTTTCAGCAATCACTACGATTATAGTGATATGGTGATTGAAAAGAATATTCAGGTTACTTCATTTTGTGAGCACCATTTTCTACCCTTTATTGGCAGAGCACATGTGGCTTATATTTCTACCGGGAAAGTAATTGGTTTATCAAAAATCAATCGCCTTGTAGATTATTATTCACGTCGCCCTCAAGTTCAAGAGCGTTTAACGCTTCAAATTGCGGATGCTTTAGCAGAAGCAATGGGAACTGAAGACGTTGCTGTTTTTATTGATAGCAAACATCTTTGTGTTTCAACAAGAGGCATTCGTGATGTAAGCAGTAGCACTGTAACTTCAGAATTTCGCGGAGCGTTTAAGAACCAAGCAACGCAGCAAAAATTTATCGATTTCATTAGAACCGACACAGACCTTTAAGATTCGTTTTGGCTGAACAAAAACTTTACGTATATAACACTCTAAGCAGAAAAAAAGAGCTTTTTGAGCCTCTAAATCCTCCATTTGTAGGAATGTATGTTTGTGGTCCTACAGTGTATGGCGATGCTCATTTAGGCCATGCCAAAAGCTATGTCTCTTTCGATTTGGTAGTACGCTATCTGCGTTATTTAAGCTACAAAGTTCGTTATGTACAAAACATCACCGATGTTGGCCATTTAGTAGGTGATGGCGAAGAAGGTGAAGACAAACTTGCCAAAAAAGCCAGGTTTGAACAGGTTGACCCAATGCAAATCGCGGAAAAGTATACCTATACCTATTTCCGAGATATGGATGCTCTGAATGTTTTGCGACCAGATATCGCACCTCGTGCAACCGGACATATCCCCGAACAAATTGCTATGATTAAGACCTTGATTGAAAAAGGTCACGCTTATGAAGTTAAAGGGAATGTGTATTTCGATGTTCAGTCTGATGCTGATTATGGAAAACTAAGTGGTAGAAAACTGGATGAAGCAGAATCTGGCACTCGTGTAGAAACTGCTTCCGATAAGAAAAATCCAGCTGATTTTGCACTTTGGAAAAAAGCCGAAGATGAGCATCTAATGAAGTGGGGTTCGCCTTGGGGCGTTGGTTACCCTGGCTGGCATATAGAATGTTCTGCAATGAGTACCAAATATTTAGGCGAGAGTTTTGATATTCATGGTGGAGGATTAGAAAATCAATTTCCTCACCACGAATGTGAAATTGCTCAATCCGAATGTGCTCACGATTCTCAATTCGTGAAGTATTGGCTCCATAACAACATGGTTACCATGGATGGGCAAAAGATGGGTAAATCCCTCGGAAATGCCATCAGCTTAGAAGAATTTTTTGAAGGAAGTCACAAACTTCTTAGCAGAGCATGGAATCCACAAGTAATTCGCTTTTTCCTACTTCAAAGCCATTACAGAAGTACTAGTGATTTCTCTGAAGACGCTTTAGCTGCCGCTGAAACAGGCCTAAAGAATCTTCATGGTATGATTTCAGCCATTGAGAAAGCAGAAACTGGCTCAGGTAAAGCTGTAGATATAGAAGCATTCAAAACTGCTTTTGAGGCAACGCTGAATGACGATTTCAACTCAGCCCAAGCCATTGCTGTACTTTTTGAGTATTTGAAAGATATTCGTAAGCGTATTACTGACAACGATATCCCATCGAACCTTTCTGAGCTTAAAATATTTCTTAAGGCGATTATTGAAGATGTTCTTGGCATTTGGCCAGTTGCAGCAGAAGGTGGAAAAAGTGGCTTAACAGAAGGTTTGATTGAACTGCTTATCGAAATTAGAAAAGAAGCTAGAACGAGCAAGAACTTTGCCCTCTCTGATAAAGTTAGGGATGATTTAAAGAAACTTGATGTACAGCTTATGGACGGTAAAGATGGCACAACTTTTAGCATAGACTAATGAAACTGCTGAAACTCATATTCAGCAAGTTGATTATTGGTTTAGTGCGCTTTTATCAATTAGCTATTTCACCATGGACGCGAAGTAGCTGCCGATATGCTCCCACTTGTTCACATTACATGATTGAAGCTGTGAATGAATGGGGACCTCTAAAAGGTTTTTGGCTAGGCATTAAAAGAATTGGCCGCTGTCACCCTTGGGGTAGCCACGGTTACGATCCGGTTCCCAAAAAACTCGATCTAAAAAACAGTAAAGACACAACAACTCACACGTAATCGGTTTCGATTAACAGATTAAAAAAAAGAATGAACGAAATTACATTCAAAGAAAGACTTACCGTAGAGCAAGTTGAAGAAGCCAACGATTTAGCTCCTAAATTTCAAGCAAATGGATTGATTCCTGTAGTAACCACCGACTTTACCTCTGGTGAGTTATTGATGCATGGCTACATGAATGAAGAAGCTTTCAAAAAAACTATCGAATTAGGCGAAGCTGTTTACTATAGCCGTAGCCGCGAATCTCTTTGGCATAAAGGCGCAACTTCGGGTTTAACTCAAATTGTTAAAGAAATGCGTATAGACGACGACCAAGACTGTGTTTGGTTGCGTGTTCAAGTTCAAGGTAATGGTGCTAGTTGCCATGTTGGTTACCGCTCTTGTTTTTATAGAAGCGTACCAACAGGTGAAGACTTCTTCAAAAAAGATGGTAAACTTAAGTTCGAAGAAACTGAAAAAGTATTCGATCCCCTCGAAGTTTATGGCGATGCTCCAAATCCCACTAAACTTTAAATTCTTATTTATTTAGTTTTTACAAAAAGAAAAGTCTAAAAAGGCTTTTCTTTTTCTTTGGATTTTTTTCTGAAATTCAAAATCTCCTTAATCACTTTGTAAACCCTATCAATCGATTATGCGAATTCTCTATATCCTTAGTTTTCTGAATCTTTTTATTAGCAACGGCATCTTAGCTCAAAATACTTTTGAAGCAACCGTGGTTGATCATGAAAGCGATGAACCCATATATGGTGCCACCATATTCTTTCCTGAATTGAACATCGGTACAAGTACCGATTTAGATGGAAAAGGTATCGTAAAGAATATCCCAGACGGTACTCACCAAATTGAGATTAGAAACTTGGGACATGAAACACAGTCTTTTAGCCGAACTTTTCCTTTAGCTCAATCTCAGCAGAATCAAATTTTTGAGCTCCATCACGACGAAATGGAAGCGCTCGTAATTAGCTCCACACGAAGTAGCCGAACTATAGAAGATATTCCAACTCGTGTTGAGTTTATTGCTGGCGAAGAACTTTCCGAAAAAGGAAATATGAAACCTGGTGACATCCGAATGCTTCTAAACGAAAGTACGGGTATCCAAACTCAACAAACTTCTGCAACCAGCTACAACTCTAGCATACGGATTCAAGGTCTTGATGGTAAATACACGCAATTGCTACGTGATGGATTTCCTCTTTATTCTGGGTTTTCAGGTGGATTAAGCCTTATGCAAATTACTCCTCTCGATTTAAAACAGGTGGAAGTTATTAAGGGAGCGTCATCCACTTTATATGGAGAAGGCGCCATTTCTGGTTTGGTTAATTTAATAACAAAGACTCCCGAAGAAACTCCTGAACTTAGTTTTATGATCAACGGAACTTCCGCAATGGGATTAGATCTCAGCGGGTTTTATTCAAAGCGTAATGACAAGATTGGAACCACTGTTTTCGCTTCTTATAACAAAGGCACTCCATACGATCCCGCAGACATTGGTCTTACTGCTATTCCAAAATTTGAACGCTTTACGTTGAATCCCAAGGTATTTGTGTATATCAATGAGCAGACAACATTGAATGCAGGAATTAATTTAATCTCGGAAGACCGCCTCGGAGGCAACATCAAGTATGTTGAAGGTGATGATGTGACCAATCCTTATTTCGAAGAAAATAATACTGAACGGGTATCTAGTCAGGTAGAACTTGCGCATCAGCTAAGTGAAAGTGCAACGTTAACTATTAAGAATAGTTTGAACTTTTATGACCGCTCCGTAGCAATTCCGAACTACTTGTTTGCAGGCACTCAAACTTCATCTTTCAGTGAAGCTAATATCAGCCTTGTTAATGAAAACACAGAGTGGATTACTGGTTTAAATCTATGGACAGATAATTTCGATCAAACCGAAGGTGGGAATAACCAAGATCTGGGTTTCTCCAATGCGGTTTATGGTGGATTTGCTCAAAACATTTGGAATGTACAACCAAAGTGGACACTAGAAACAGGCTTTAGAATGGATTACCATAACGAATATGGGATGTTTGCGTTGCCTCGTTTCTCATTACTCTTCGAGCCCCATCAAAAACTTACGTTCCGATTAGGTGGTGGTTTAGGCTACAAATCTCCTACTGTATTTTCGGAAGACGCAGAACGTTTACAATTTCAGAATATCCGACCTATCGACACCAACGTACTTGAAGCAGAACGTTCTATTGGCGGGAATTTTGATACAAACTATCAATTGGTTTTTTCTGATAAGCTTTCTTTATCAACAAATATTCTCCTTTTTTATACAAAGATTAATGACCCACTTCTACTCAGCACAAACGTGGCTGGATTTGAATACATTCAGCCTGATGGCTACGTAGACACCAAAGGTGTGGAAGTTAACATGAAATGGAGTTACAACGATTTAAAGCTGTTTATTGGCTATACATACGCCAACGTCCAAGAACATTACAACGGAACATCAACTAAGTTTCCACTAGTCGCAAAAAACCGATTGAACAATGTGTTGATGTACGAAAAACACGGGAATTTCTGGATTGGTTTAGAAGCTTATTATTTCAGCCCACAGACATTGGGTGATGGCAGCAGAGGTAAATCATATTGGATCACTGGTTTAATGACAGAAAAGACAATCGGTGAGAACCTCTCCATATTTCTGAACTTTGAGAACTTCTTAGATACACGTCAAACAGGTTTTGATACTATTTTCACAGGTACAATAGATGAGCCTCAATTCCGTGATATTTACGCCCCTGTCGATGGCTTTGTTATAAATGGTGGTGTAAAGCTAAAGTTTTAGAACTGCGACATATCTCGATGCTTGTAATACGCTAGCACAGGCAGTATTACAAGCTATTTTTAATCTGTCGAGCTAAGACTTTAGCCGCTTCAGGATATTCTCGAAACCAAAGTTCTGGCTCTATTAATTCTACTTCTGAAACCACTAGTTGGTTCTCGATATTCCACATTACATCAACACGGGCATAACTTGGCACGGGTTCGCAAACAGCGACAACACGCTCTGCAAAGGCAACTTCTACTGTTGATGCTTTATATTCATGAACACTTCCTCCAAAGTCATCTTGTACTCTGAAATCTCCCGATTTAGCTTTCTTGAGAATAGAATGTGTGAATACACCCCCAATCACTATTAAAGAAACTTCTCCTTTAAGTTGAATACTTGTTTGGAATGGCTGGAGCATCAAATCCTCATTGCCAATTAATTCAGAAAAGGTTGATTCTAGTTCTTTGGCTGTTTGTGGATTTATTCGATAAGTGTGCCTACCTCCACCAGCAACGGTTGGCTTCAAAATTGCATCTTCCCAACCCGACGATTTAAGAATTACTTTCAACGATCGCTTCTCTCCTCGGTGTAAATACAAGGTTTCTACAACAGGAATTCCCTTCTCTTCTAAATCCTTTAAATACCATTTATCCATATTCCACCGGATTTGAGAAATTGGGTTAATAGCTTTTGTTTTACCTTCAACCCTTTCAAGCCAAAGCTTAAATTCTTCAATCCGATCAAAATAATCCCATGTTGTTCTAAATAGTACTGCATTTGTACTACTCCAATCGAAATCAGAATCTGCCCAATCTTTCCGAACAACGGTTAGTCCTTCTTCTTCAAGAGCTTTCTGAACTAACTTATCTTCCAGCAAGACATTGGTTACGTATGGTGTTTTATTAATAGGATTTAGATATCTCGACTCAGTGAGAATTACCACATCAATTGGGTTCGCCATAGAATTAGCTTCTAATTATTATGATTTGGATTAAGGTAATGTCGTGGTATTTCGGCGAAGATGGAATAGTTCATCTATCTCAAAATTGAAAGTTGATACCATCATACTTTCATAAAAAAAGCTACCACTTTATCTAATAAATCAGATAAAATGATAGCTTAAAGTAATTATAAACAGCTGAATTTAGAACTCAGAAGGTAGTTAAGAGAATATTAATCTCTTCTTCCACCGCCGCCTTTACGTTCTCGTTTCTCGCGTCTTCCTTTTGGGAAACCGCCTCCACCGCCGCCGCTTCTATTTCCGCCGCCGCCGTAGCTTCTTCCGCCACCGCCGCCAGATCTACTTCCGCCGCCGCCATTTCTTCCACCAGAACCTACATTCTTAGCGTCTTGATTAGAAGCTTCAACAGCAACATCACGGCCTTCAAACTTTGTTCCTTTCATTCCGCTAACAAGATCGTTCTCGAAACCTTTCTCAACATCAAAGAAAGTGAAGTTATTCTGAACATCAATTTTACCAAAATCTGGCTTAGATCCGTTCATATTCTCATTCACAAGCCCCATCAAACGTACAGGATTTAAACCATCTCTACGTCCAACATTGATAAAATAGCGTTCGAAGTTAGAATCGTTATCTTCACGACCACCACTTCGTCCACCACGGCTACCGCGGTCTTGTCTATCACCACCTCTTCCGCCTCTGTCACTACGATCGTTTCTTCCGCCACGATCACGGTCTCCTCTTCCACCAGTTGCGTTCAAGTCGTTAGAGTCTTTGTAGTACTCTAAGAATTGGTTGAATTCAGCAGATAAGAAATGCTTTATAAGAGTTTCACGATCGAAATCGGCTAGTTTCTCTAAAGCTTGTGGTAAAAATTTCTGAATATTTTCTTCATCAATCACTGTTTCTTTTACAGTATCAATAAGATCCAGCATTCTTATGCCACAAATCTCTTGGCCACTAGGAACTTCTTTTTTGATAAAGTCTTTACCCGACATGCGCTCTAAATCACGAATTCTTCGAGTTTCACGAGTGTGAATGATAGAGATGGAAATACCACTTTTACCAGCACGGCCAGTTCTACCACTACGGTGAATGTAGACTTCCAAATCATCCGGAAGGTTGTAATTAATTACGTGAGTAAGGTCGTTTACATCCAATCCACGAGCAGCAACATCAGTAGCCACAAGAAGTTGTAATTCTTTTTTTCTAAAACGATCCATTACATCATCACGTTGAGCTTGAGAAAGATCACCGTTTAATAAATCTACATTGTAACCGTCTTTGTTCAGCTTAGATGCAATTTCAGCCGTTTCAATTCGTGTTCTACAGAAAATAATCCCATAAACATCAGGATTCATATCAGTAACACGCTTTAGAGCTTGGAAACGGTCTCTTGCATGCACCATGTAATAATGATGCTCTACATTTTTTGCACCTGCATTACGATCTCCCACTGCAATTTCTTCGGGATTGTTCATGTACTTTTTTGCAATATTTGCAATGCCTTTAGGCATAGTAGCTGAGAACAGTAATGTTTGCTTTTCTTTAGGAGTATCAGCTAAAATAGCATCCAAGTCATCTTGAAAACCCATGTTTAGCATTTCATCAGCTTCATCAAGAACTAATGTACGAACGTTAGTAACGTTCAATTTTCTTCGTTTGATAAGATCGAGCATACGGCCAGGAGTACCAATCACAACTTGGCAACCATTTTCTAGTGCACGAATTTGTGTCGAAATATTAGCACCGCCATATACGGCAACTGTCTTAAGACCTTTAATTTTTTTGGAGTAAGATTTTAAATCTTTTGCAATCTGAATTGCTAACTCACGTGTTGGTGATAGTACTAATACTTGAACAGTATTTGAGGTAGCATCAACTTGGTTTAAACTTGGAAGCCCAAAAGCGCCGGTTTTACCCGTTCCAGTTTGTGCAAGAGCAATTAAATCTCTTTGTGAAGCAAGAATAGTTGGAATGGCTAATTCTTGTACTTTGGTAGGTTCTGTAAAACCTAGTAATTCTACGGCTTCAAGAATTTCTTCTTTTAGACCTAGTTCTTTGAACGTTGGCATATATATTATACATTTTTATCCCGTTCAAAAAAGTGTGCTGTGCGATGTTCTTGCCCGGAATCATTTTAGGTATTGGTGAGCTAATGACAAGAGGCAAGCAGACAGCTTGATTTATAAAGGCCAGCAATGATCTATAAACCTGAAGGATTTATACTAAAGTATTTTTTTCCAGACTTATCGTGAACTCACACTTTCAATAAGAACTTTAAATATACTGATTATTTTAACTAAATATTTATGATTAGAGAAAAAAAATAATTGATGCTTTGCTTCATAAAGTTATCTTACGTAGTTGAACCCAAATTTATACTTGAACTCAAATTCTTAGATGAATTTTATAAAAGAACAATACCCTAACGCTGTTACAGTTAAAGAACTTGAAGGAAGAATTGCTACCGACCTAAGTGTAAACGGCTTTCTTCTTAACAGAACAACTTGGGGCACTTCTTTGTGCTCAGATGAAGTAACAAACACCTTTAATGTTTTTTCGCCAATGTTTGTTGGTCCTGGCCCATTTCGTTTTGGGGGCATTTCAGGGCTTCCTTTTACTGGTAAAACAGGCGTTTTAGCTTTTGCGAGCCATATACCTTCTGGCGGAAATGCCTTCATATTGTACGGACCTCATATTGGTGTCTCTGAGAATGGAATGGTTGGGGAAGTTTTACGCCAACAACAGAGACAAAACACCACCTGCTGTGGTTCGTTAATCGCAGGTCTTAACTCGATAAAAGAACCATTAGAGCTCACTCCTGTTGATCTTACAGACCCTCAACAAAATCGAGTTAAGCAAGTACTTTACGCGAATAGAGATACCATTCTAACTGCTGATGACCCTATTAAAGAAGCGACTGAAGTTGCTTACAGGAAAATTCACAGTAAAATCCAGGACTTAGTTATGCTCTCTAAAGAAGCATTTGTAGGAACTAAACTATATATGATGGGTGGAATTGTGATTAATACCGATTGGGACAAAGAAGACTATTTTGAAGTCAGAGATACGAGATTACTAGATTTCAGCTAAATAAATCATTAAAATATGGCTCTATTAAACCCAATGTGGTTGGATAGAGCTTTTATTTTGAGGTTGGATTACCAACAACCAGTTTCAACAAAAAAAGAATCTCTTCCCTACTTTGAGTTTCCTTCTTCATAGAAAAACTCAATCATATTGCCGTCTGGGTCGGCTACAAAAAGAAATCGCCCTTTTTTGCGGTTTGCCGGGCCGCTCATAATCGTTACTTCTTTATCTCTAAAGTATGTAGCTAACTCATCCACTTGCTTAGCTGAGTCTACATAAAAACCGAAATGATCTACTCTGAAATCTCTAGAAGTAGAATCATAACTCGTTTCCGCTTCAACAATTACGAGAGTATCACCATTGCCAACATCGTACACAGCCATACTCTGCCCCATAGTACGGATAAGTTCAAAACCGAGTATTTCACCGTAAAACTCTTTAGAAGCATCAATTCTATTAACTCTAATAGTGATGTGGTTTAATCCGGATGGTTTGAAGTTCATGCTTTTCGAAATCTATAAAGTTGTAATATGTTGAATTAAGAAGCTACATTTTAAGAATATTCTAGTTCTTTATTAAACGATTCTTATTCTTATAATGTATTTTCTTTTCTGGAAAGTAATTTAGAATTTTGGGATCCATTTAAAACGAGGTTGACTTGTCCACATTTTACATAGTTGCAACACCCATTGGTAATCTAAGCGACTTTTCGCCGCGTGCGGTTGAAGTCCTTAAATCGGTAGATTATATCGCTTGTGAAGATACCCGAACATCTGGCAAGTTGCTTAAAGCTTTTGATATAAATAAGCCAAAATTCTCATTTCACTCACACAATGAGCATTTCAAAGTTGAGCATGTGCTGAATATTTTGCGTGGTAATCAAACTGTTGCATTAATAAGTGACGCCGGAATGCCTGGTATTTCAGACCCTGGTTTTTTAGCTGTTAGAGCTGCCAAGCAAGAAGGATTTACCGTTACTGCAATTCCTGGGCCTGATGCAGCTACAACGGCTTTGGTATCAAGTGGGCTACCTTGTGATAAATACGTGTTCGAAGGCTTTCTTCCTCATAAAAAAGGCCGCCAAAAACGATTGTCTGAACTTGCTAACGAAGAGCGCACTATGATTTTTTATGAAAGTCCGCATCGTATTCTAAAACTACTTAGGGAACTTGGAGAGCATTTTGGGCAGGATAGATTGGCCGCTGTTGCCAGAGAGCTTACCAAAACCTTTGAAGAAGTAGTTCGAGGAACAGTTGAAGAGCTCCATATTACTTTTGACGCTCGAGATTCAATAAAAGGCGAAATCGCCGTTGTAGTGGCAGGTAAAGATTATACAGAATGAGCAACTTCCTCCAAAATAAGTGGGCTATTTCTATTACCACAGGTATTTTATTAGGCCTCAGCTTCCCTCCTGTCAATTTATCGTTTTTATCGTTTCCAGCTTTTCTTTTGTTATTCCATCTTGTTGATAAAGCAGACAGTAACAAACAATTAGCCTATTATAGTTATGTAGGCTTTGTAGTTTGGAACGCTATTACAACTTATTGGTTATTGATGGCAAGTCTAGGAGCTGGAGTTGCAGCAATTCTAGCTAACAGCGTGATAATGACCATTCCTTTGGTGTTAGCTAGAATCTTTTCGAAGAAATATGAATCCCCAATTCTTGTCGCTCTTCTACAAACAGCTGCATGGGTTTCATACGAATATTTACACCATCATTGGGATCTATCTTGGCCGTGGCTTGCGCTAGGCAATGCTTGGGCGAATAAAATTCAACTCATACAATACATATCCATAACCGGCCATTTAGGTATCACTTTTTGGGTGGTACTAACAAGTGCTTTGGCCTATCAAGCACTAAAAACCAAACGACTGAAAACTGCAGTTTTTGCGATGGCTTCGTTGTTTGTTTTCCCTCTTTATTCTTTTTTGATTTCCATTAACTCACAAGAAATTGTAAAGAATGGAACTGAAGTCGCTGTAATACAACCTAATCATGATTCTTATCAAGATTATGGTGGAATGAATGGATTAGGCGAGGTTCTAGATAGTCTTTTTACCCTAACTTATAGAGTAAAAACGCCCAGTACTAGATTAATTGTTTGGCCTGAAAACGCGATTGATGGTCAGATATATGAAAGATCTGGCGTCACAGCTAGAATTGCAGACTCAGCACGCGCTTGGAATGCTTCTTTTATTGCAGGAACAGGTATTATACAGCTCTACGACACTCCTCCAGACTTATACCTTGGCACCACACAAGGAAAGGCTTATAACATCTTTAACGCTGCCTTATATATTGATGAACACGGAACAGTCTCCCAATACAATAAAGCAAATTTAGTGCCCTTTGTAGAGCGCTTTCCATTCTTATCCTTTTTCACCACTGTTGATGTTTTTGATTGGGTGAATTGGGGAAAGATTTCTGGATTCGGAAAAGGGACGGAGCCCACAGTAATTTTAGGAGATACATTTATCACAGGCGGATTAGTGTGCTATGATTCGGTATATCCATCTTGGGTTCGGGAGTTTGTAAATAACAACTCTGGATTTATCACCATTATAACAAACGATGGTTGGTGGGGAAATACGAGTGGTCATCATCAGCACTTTGCGTATGCAAGATTACGAGCAATAGAGTTTAACCGGTGGGTGGTAAGAAGTGCTAATAATGGATTTTCTGGGATTATTAATCCTCAAGGTGAGATTTTAGCTAAAACAGAGTATTGGACTAGAACAGGTTTTACTTTCACTGTTCCATCACTTACTACAAGTACATTCTATACCAAATATGGGGATTGGCTTTCTTATCTCTGCCTTGCTCTCACTCTATCTTTTTCAGGGTTTTTACTAGTTCGAAAGTTTAAGAAATCTATCTAGATCTAATTTGTATTCTCACGTTGAAACGAATTTCTTGATTCGTTCTTGGAGGAGTGGAAGAACCGTTTGGTATCACACGGTTATAAGTGTACTCAAAGTTCGATGTAATGGTTGTTGAAATTCTATACCCAATTACCAGAGAGCCACTAATACGTTTTTGTCCTGTTTTAGATTGAGGTTCGTAATCGTATTGATTTACATCGTCACCAAAAGTATCGTAATCTTTAAACGCTTTTATAAGATCATTCGGAAGTATAAAGTTCTGATCACTGTCCTCACTATAAGAGCCGTTAACAGCCAAATCTATATTATTCCGAATTTTTGGAAACATTGGAATCTTAACTTTTCTGAATGTGTAATTTAAGTTGAATTTATATCCTTTTGATACACGCTCAGTAACAGTTTTACTTGAAAGTGCGAGAGAGGTTATTTGGCTACGATCAAAACCAAAATCGGTTTTTAGTGCTGACTTCCAAGTAATATTTAGTTGTACTAATGGGCTAAAACGCTGTTCTACTGTAATTGCCGACGGCTCATATTTATCTCTAAAATCATACACTGTAAAAATGCCACCTAGAGATTGGTTGGTTTCTTGGTTATCTAAAGTATTTAATTGCCAGCCTAATCGGTATGTTCCCTTATAAGCGTGTGTTATAGAGGCTCTGCTCATTTTATCTCCAAAAATTGGAATCAACTTCTCTACCCCTTGCCATGTTACTCTCCAATTTGGTTTTGGGATCGGAGTAAAGTTCTTATCGCCAGTAGCGCTTGTTCCGTTGCCTAAATAAGCTTTCCTAAAATCTTCTTGTAAGGTCGTTCTATTTAAAACAGTCCGACCATCGTTATTACCATTCGCATCACTTATCTCATTTCCGTTCAAATCTTCAAATGCGGTTGATAGCTGAGATTTGAAAAAATTGCCGTATCCATTTCCAAACGCCCATACGGATGAAGTAATCTCTCCCGATGCCGAATTAACTGAGTTAATCGAATTATCCGTTCCTAGGTTTAGCGTCTCGGAAGTGCTTTCACGCCAACTAGTTCCCCAATCTAAATCAACACTTATGTTCTTGACAGGATTTAATCGAGTTCCTAGAGTTAAATTGTCAGAGTAGGTGTTATTAATTGGAAGCTGAATGTTACTTATCCCATCAATATTGTTGATTAACTGACTTCTTCCAATTCCTTCCGCTAAACCTAGTCGGTAGGCAATGGGCGGTGAATACGTTCCAGAGCCTTGGTCACCAAAAGCATAATAAATCTGTGATTCACCATTATAACCTGCTTGGCTTGAAGATTTACTTCTCTTGTAGCCAAAATCTAGACTATTCATACTAAATACACTTAGAAAAAGTTTGCGTCCAAAATATCTTGCATCCTCAACTATGTTGTCCTTTTCCTTTTCCCCACCCTCGGAGTTTGGCTTCTTACTTATCCCCCGCTCCTTAGTTTCTTTGGTGTCTGCCGCTCTAATTTTTTCGATAAAGGAAATACCTTTTAGAATCTTTTCTACATTAATTTTTGCGGTATTATCTAATTGGAAAGTGTTAGAAACTTTAGCTCCTAAATTTGATCCACTAGGTGAGTTATTCCACTGATAGCCTCCCCCATACGAAGCTGAGTAGGTAAGCCAGTCTAGCGCTTTTATATTGTTAGTTCTAGGACGCCAACTAGCTGTATAAGTTTCTTGATAACTAGTTCTTCTAGCCAATAAGGTATCTGAAATAATGCCGTTAATAACTTCAAATGTAGGCTTAACACGGTAAGACAAACTATCAATGCCTTCTTCATCGGCAGATTCAATTCCGGCACTACTTAAATCAAAATTAGTTGAACTACGAAATGAGGTAAGAACACTTGGCATAAAGCTGTAATTCAATCCAAAATTTGATTTCTGTGAAAATGTATGCGTTTGTTGAATAGGTTGAAGGTCTTCGCTTCCGAGAATCAACCGCCTCTTTTCGTCATAATTTCTGATTAGCGAACTTGACGCAGAAATACTTGATGGCATATACCCAAATCGAAGCGATGCCAATGTACCAACTACAGGCACTTTTTCGGTAAACTTAAATGGCCTAAATAACTTTACATTTTTGAAGTTTAAATTATAGTTAATGCCTGCTGTGTAATTCCAATTATTTTGAAATTGAAGCTGTGGATTTCTTGCATAACCTTCGTTGTACACATAACTCAATTTTAGTTTATCTATAGTGTACTGGGCTAGTTTACCTTTGGAATTTGATTTAGATATGTTCGATATATTTAACGAATTACTTTGGCTAATCGTCTGAATATCATGAATTTTATCATCGATCAAGTTCTGTTTTTCACTACTAGAAACATCTTGAATATTCACGGATTCGATAAAATCATCTAAACGAACATCTCCTTGGTCGGGCAAAAATTTAGGGGTGGAAGTAGACTTACGGGTAGAAACAGTAACTGGGAAAGACCATCCGTAGCGATCGGGAACAAGTTTATGAACATTTACCGTAGAGCTTAATGAGTAAGCCTCTTGATCGGACACTCTTCGTTGTCCTAATCTCGATTCCAATCCCCCAAAACCATTTGTTTGTCTACTAATATTTGCATTTACGGTTGCAAAATCGGCTAGTTTAAAGCTGGCTTTAGCATTTGCAGCCCATCCGTTTTCATTATCAAAACCTGATACTCTTAATTCATTTACCCAAAATTCTGCATTTAAGGATGATATGCCTTGTGTGCCAGTAACGTCAAAAGGATTTTTAATACCCAATGCGAGTTCCGATACTCTATCTAAAGATGGATTTCCTTTTATCGCTATTATTGCTCCTGGTGCTCCACCTTCAGCGGGTTTCTCATAGAGTACCGTTTGGTCTGCTCCATTACTATTCCGTTCCTGCTTTAACACATTAAAAGCCGAAACAATAATATTCATACTATTTTGATCGTACAGCCATACTTGTTCGGCTTCGGTATCTAATCGAGATCCATCATTTGGATCGAAGGTGCCATAATTATAATTAGGATCCGATGGTACTACGGGTTGTCGATATTCATAAAAATCATTTTCTAAATCGCTCCCCATTCGAACTACGAGCTCAGCATCGCCTTGGTTATCATAACCCTCACCATGAACGAACATCCTTACATTTGAATAATTCAGAAAATTCAAGCCTCCAGCATAAACCTTTTTAACCATCATGATTTCACCTGGCCCTAGGTTTTTAGCTTGTAATACTAAGCTTTGCTCGTTGGCTAAAGACTGAACTTGAGCGCCTCTATTAATGGATCGGATCGAACCTTCAGGCTGACGGTAAGGAATGGGCGAACGGCTTCCATTCTCCTCAATATTAACTGTACTTACTTTAAAATCGGCTGTAGAATTTTCCGACTCTGAAATGTTATCGACTTTACGCCATTGGCTACCAACAAATTCAAGCGTTGCAAATCGTAAAGTGAATGGCTTTTTATAGCCCGACATCCATATTCTTATATAAGAAATATTCTGAAAGTCACTTATCCCGCCAACATTACGTGCAAACTCAGTTAATGGGATTCGAACTAATCGCCAAGTTCTTTCCTGCACACCACCATCTACTTTGTCTACAATATAGGTCTCTGGTGTCCCTACCTCTAGCTTACTAAAGTCTGCAGGGTTGTATTTAATCTCGTATTGGTAATATGAGTTTGCCTGTTGGATGTTAGATGGTGTAACTAAACCTTCCTTATCTGGCTTAAGAGTTATTGCGCGTTTTTCCCCTCCAGAAACTGGAGTGTTGCCCTCGTGATACCCTCTAAGCCTATGAAACCTTTCGTGAAGTTTTAAATCACTAACTTTAGATTCACCATAGTACACATAGTCATCATTCGAAGGGTCTGCTTCAATTTTCTTGAATTCTTCACTTTCTTCTCCGTATGCAGATCTCATAGAGTTTATAAACGTCTCGAAAAGCGATTGTTCGTTTAAAGTTTCCGTAAATCCGCCTTTACTTGGTACTCCATCAAAGCCAACATCTTCAAGGTCTCTATTATCATTTGAAAACTGACCCAGGGGCTTTGGAGTAATTGAAGGAACGTATGAACGATTGGATATATCGCGCTCTAAATCATCTAGCTCTGTTGCTAAGCCATCTTCTGTGTTTGGACGAAAGTTGGGAACTACATCCTCTGAAACCATCCCTAGATCCACATAGATTGTACCATTATAATCTTGTACATCTTGCGCGGTCGGAGCTTCTCCATCAGGCAGAATACTTTGTACCCAAAACTCTAAGAATTCAATGTTATTCTGAGCTAAATCTTCTTGCCCTGATGGTAAAACCGCTGTCATTCCACCCCACATTTTCTCGGGGCTATTCTCTAGCACATCTTTTAAATCGAGATTATAATTATATGGACCTCTTTCTGTAGGGTTATAATAAACATCCAGCGTATTAATAACTTCATCTTGCGGATTATTAGTCTCTCTACCTTGAAAAACTTCTTTAATAAGCACCGTTCTAGACTCGGGTGTACCTTCTACACTTCCTAAGATATTGCCAACATTCCTAGGAATATCGTACACAGAGAATTGAGCTCTTAAGTCGGAACGGTCTATTCGAGAAGACAAATCGGATGCTGGTGAAGCAGAACTACCCGATTGAAAAACAACCTCATCTGGTGCATAACCGGGAACTGCAGCAGGCGCAGATGGCAAATTCCATCGTGTTGGATTATTAAATGGTATGCTATACTCAGCTCCTTCAAAATCATCTATAAAAACAAGCCCACTCTCTTCATCACTATATAATTCATTTCTGTCTATCGCATCTCGAATAGCATTGGTCTGAGAAACTCCAGGTCTTAACTGAGCAAACTCACCACTTAAACTTAAATTTGAGGCTTCTTTAGTTTGAAGTAAAGGGATTCTATCTATAAAACGAGTAATCCATGGGGTTTCGAACCTTGCCGAAGCATCAAGACCAAGAACAGTATTATTGATAGGCTCATTACCTATCCTAATTTTATCACTATTTGGCTGTTCTTTGAGTTTAAAAAAGGTACTTCCAAATTTGATGTCTTTGTTAACCTCGTATTCTGCACGAAGACCTGTAAAATTCTTTTGGCCAATTACACTAAACTGGTTGCTTTCGTAATCGATCCGAATATCCTGCCCAGCAGCTAAGTAACGATCGTTCAATATGGTTACACTACCAAAAGAAAAATCAACTTCGTAATCAGTGCCTTGCGTTAATTCTACACCATTTGCATACACATGCACAGATCCTTCAACAATACCACTAAAGGCACCAAGTAAAAAAGTACTTGATAAGCCTCCTTTCGAGGTCCCACTTATGTTAAAAAATCTATCACTTTCTACATTGGCTGCTACACTCTGCTTTTCTACATACAACTCATTAAACACCAAACTTGACTGGTCGTCTGGGAGATCGGCAACTAACTCCTCCATACGAGAACCAAATGGCTCTAAATACGGAAACATGATTCTACCATTGCTAGGATCAAAAGTAATAGCTCCGAAATCAATTAAGTTATCAGGAGTTAAAGCACCTTGAGTGTTAATTCTATCTAAACCAAGATCTTGTAAAAGTGGTGTTGATCTACCCGAGATTCTATCGCTTCCAATATTACTTCTCGTAACTTGTAAATCTAATGTAAGCCCATCTTGAGTTACATTGTTAACTCCTAGTGAGTAAATATTACGCAATGTTAGAGGCCACGCTTTATTTCCACTGTCCAAATTCTTTGGTCGTAATAACTTGAAATAGCTATAACCACTCGATTTCGCAATAACATCTCCAACTTCAATATCCTGCTGAGTAGTGGGGTCTTTATAAATAAAAGAGATTGCTAAAGTGGCATTACTTCCTACTCTCCGCTTCAAACTTATAATGCCTAAGGCTTCGTTAAAATCGTAATCTATTCCACGTTGAAGTAATTTATAATAACCTTCTTGAATCAGCTCACCCGGTAAGTTAAATTCATCAGGATTTATAGAAGGAACCGATCTTAACGAATCCAATAGTTCATCATCTATGCCATCTCTTGCATTTCCAGGAAGCCCGAACGTGCCATCACCGTTATCATCAACACCTAAATCCACAAAGGTGTAAGCTTTCACGGCATCAGCATCTGTTCCTGAAGCCGAAGCGTCTTGAATCCACACATTTAGCTCAGAAACTTGGTAAGCAATTTTTAGTTGTTGTGGATTGGATACACTCTCTTCGAATAGTTGGCGGTTATAAAAATCTAAGAAAAAGTGCCTATCGTCGTCGTATTCAGATGGCCTAAGGCTAAAAGGGATTTCTTGAGAACCACCTGTAATGGTTTGGGTATTGCTTTCCCCTTTCTGTTGTGATATAACAGAAGTAAACTTTAGAGGTCCAACTTCAGCAATGGATTTTATTCCAAACAAGGATCCCCCACCGCTAATCAAAGAGTTACCTGTTTCCATAGAAACGTTACCCATTTCGATTTGCTTTATAATCTCGTCTTCATACCCCTTATACTCAATTTTAAGCCTATTTTGGAAGTCAAATTGGCGCTCTGTATCCCAATCGGTTGCAATGGTAAGCTTGTCGCCAATGGTACCTTCAATATTTAATTGAAGATTTTGATTGAAGGTCGGATCGATTGTCTGTTGCTGATCTTCGGGAATATTTGGGCTTTCTACTTTTTGAATAGATGCTCCAATATTCATATTCGCAGATCCATTAACACGTAGGTTAACTTCAGGTTTTCCAAAAATAGTGGTAAATGCGGAATTTTCACCACCAGGAACTTTTATCTTAAAGTCTAACAGACCTCGACCCTGGGTTTCCAGCTTTCTTCCTTCTTCCACAAGTTGAAGTCTTAACGCTCTATTCTGCACTTCTTTCTGTAGCTCAGCATAAGTTTCAGCATCAACAACGCTTGGTAGAAATACCTCCTCGCCAGAAATAGTTCTGCGAATAGTGAATACAGAAACAGTATCCCAAGTTACAGTTACTTTATCGTCAGCAGCTAACAGTTGGTACATGTGGCCTGCATTCTTAGCTCTTATCTGAGCAAAGTGACTTTTAGGGCTAGGAAAGAAAAATTTAACACCCACTAACGCACTATCAGGAATAACAGCCACTGAATCAACGGCTGGAGATTCTTGGGCATAGGAAATCTTAGGCGCTATAAACAGAAGAATAAGAACGCACAAAAATGATTTAAAAAGCTTAGTGATCAAGTACAACAGCCTAATACAACTCGATTATTTAGTTAAATTCTGTAGCGTTCCGGTAATAGGCTTTGGGTTAAGACGGTTTCGATTCAAAAGTGGTCAAGATAATAGCATATATTTAAGTTTCTTGAAAGTTTTTATAGTAGAACAAAGCGTTATTTTTAGAATAATAAATGCATATTATTTACCATCCGGTTAACAAAAAGTTATTAAAGACAATTATCCATCTTGCGTAAATTATTTAACAAATTACAGATAGATTTATTAAAAAGGCACATAGGGCCTTTTTTATTCTGTTTTTTCACAATGATGTTCTTGTTGTTGCTTCAGTTTTTGATACTTCATATTGATAAACTCATTGGCAAAGATATTCCTATTTTAGTGATTATAGAGCTTGTTTTGACCAACTTAGCTTATATGGTTGTGTTAGCAGCTCCAATGGCTGTTCTCATTTCAACGTTAATGGCGTTCGGAAAATTCTCTGAACTTAATGAGCTCACTGCAATTCGAGCTTCTGGAGTTAACCCAATCCGCCTAATAATTCCTATTCTATTTTCCGCTTTTCTATTATTTATTGGTCTTTCGTGGTTTTCGAATAGTGTTTTACCCGAAGCTAACCATAAAGCTCGATCTCTTTTCATAGATATTAGGCTCAAGAAGCCTGGCTTTGACTTGAAACCTAACTCATTTTATGATGGAATAGAAGGCTACACATTCCTCGTAGATCATATTGATGGACAAACGGATAGTTTATATGGAGTTTTATTATTTCAGGAACCTTCGGACGATAGAGACCGAGCGTATATAACGGCTGAAAAGGGAATGCTTCTCGCTGAAAATGAAACTGAGCTTACACTTATTCTCTATGCAGGTACCATGCAAGAAACTATGCCCGCAAGCTCTAGTGCCAAGAGTAATATTGAAAGGACTAAATTCAAGAAACACCGAATCACCTTTGATATTGGAAACTTATCGTTCGAACGCTCCGATCCAAACAGACGAAACAGAAGTGACAGAACTATGAACATCCAATCTATGAGAGTGATTGTAGATTCTTTACAAAAAGATGTTACTAAACAATTCCTTACCAGCTCAGAATCTAATTATACTCTTCCAGTTTCAAAAGACCCTGAACTTCTAAAGAGATTTAAGTACAGTATTATTTCCGTTTCTGAAACCGATTCAATTAAAATTTCCCCACTCCTAACTGATTTAGTAGTAGTTAATACACTTAATACAATAGATGAACAGCGCGAAGTTTTGAAGCGAGCCGTTACCGATTTAAAAAATTACAAAGCCACTTTTCAAAGCAGTAACGCAAATATTATTTGGCGTCTAAAAAGTATTAACAAATATTTGGTTGAAATCTATAAAAAATTCTCAATCCCATTTGCTTGTGTAATCTTCGTTTTACTAGGTGCTCCTATCGGAATTCTAACAAAAAAAGGTAATTTTGGTGTTGCTGCTATAATTAGCGCCGTTATTCTTACTATCTATTGGATATCACTAATTCAAGGTGAGAAAATGGCCGATCGCCTTTTTATATCTCCCATAATTGGCATGTGGACGTTTAATATTATTATGGGTATAGTTGGCATAGTCATGCTTCTTCAGCTCACTTCAGAATTTCAGATAACTCGACTATTCAAACGCCGTGCCTAAAGTATTTGATCGATATATCTTCCTCCGCTTATTCACTATAACTTCGTTCGTTTTAGTGGTATTAATCTTCATTTTTATAATGATTGATTTCTCCGAAAATAGTGATGATTTCAGCGACCAAGGAGCCACCATTTCTGAAATTTGGGGAGATTATTACCTGAATTACATCCCAGAAATGATTCGTTTAGTTATACCCGTTGCTGTTTTCACAGCCTGCTTATTTCTAGTTGGCCAGCTTTCTGAACGCTTAGAAATCACCGCTTTAAAAGCCGCTGGAATAAGTTTGTATAGGCTATCTGTTCCCTTTATTGCTTTCGCCATTTTCACAGCGCTTATAGTCAGTTACTTAGATGCTAATACCATTCCTATATCCAATAAAGAGCGTATCGAATTCGAACAAAAATTCATCAAAAGAAAGTCTGAAACTATAGATCGTAATAATATATACCGCGAACTTTCTGAAAACTCTGTAATAAAAATCAATTACTTCGATAAGGACAAACATATTGGCTATAGAATCCGAATTGTGGAATATAATGAAGACGGCATTCAACGAACATTGATAGCCAATCAAATGCACTGGGTAGAAGAATCGCAGAAGTGGAAATTAGAGTCTGTAACCGAGAGAGTATTCTATAAAACAGGTTATACTGAAGCAAAATATGATGATAAAGATACAACCTTAAGTGTATTTCCTCGTGATTTGTCGCGTACCACCTCAGATATTTATCAGCTTACCTACAAGGAAGCTCAAGAATACATTCAATCCATTGAACGTAGCGGCGCAGGCTCCGTAAATGTTCCAAAGGTTCAATATCTGGGACGCGTAGTATATCCCATTTCTATAATCATAGTAATGATTGTTGGATTTGCTGTAGCTTCAGTTCGGCGTAGAGGTGGGAAAGGTATTTATATTGCAGCAGGCCTTACTATTAGCTTTTTATATCTAGCTTTTATGAAAATCGCCGAGCCATTTGGCTATTATGGTAATATAAGTCCGCTCACCGCAGTTAGCATTCCTCACATATTCTTTCTAATTGTTGGAGTTATTTTACTATTAAAAGCTAAAAAATAACCTCCTAATTATGTGTATTAACTAAATCTTAAGTTTCTTTAAAAAAGATTAATATTTCAATCAAAATTAAAAGGTTACAATTAGCCCAAAAATAATCTGATAATTTACTTTTAGACAATGGGACAACAACAACTTTTACTAGTTATTCTAGTTACAATTTTAGTGGGTATTGCAACGGTTATAGCAATTAATATTTTCAGCAGTGCTATGTCAGCATCTAATAAAGATGCCGTAAGAACTGATTTAGCAACTCTAGCTACTAACGCACACGCTTATTATGCGAAGCCAACAATGTTAGGCGGCGGCGGAAATAGTTTCGATGGATTTACTTTCAATACCATAGCGTTCCCTGCAGATGAAATTTCCCCCGACGGGCTAAATGCAAGAAATGCAAATGGAATATATCACATCTATAGTTCGTCAAATACTTCTCTTGGTATATATGGAGAGCCTATTATAGAGATTTCAGATGTAGTTGATATTAACTCACTCGTCTCAGACACTGATTACTTTGCTGTTACAATCAGTTCAGACTCACTTGTTTGGTCTCACACTTTTTAAAATAGTTAGCTTTTAAAATCCAGAAATTGAAATGCGGTACTTCTAAAAGTTACCGCATTTTTTATTTATGCTTCTGGAAGAGGCCCACGATACATTGGAATATCAACCTTATCTCTTGTGCTGATTGTCCCGTGCTCGTCTTCAAATTTTTTCACATTATCAGCAAGTGCATGTGCCAATCTTTTAGCATGATCGGGTGTTAACACCATTCTTTTAACTACTTTCGCTTTTGGAACGCCGGGCATTACTGCTATAAAGTCTAAAATAAACTCAGATGGAGAATGAGTAATCATTACTAAATTGGAATAAGTTCCTGTAGCCTCTTCTTCCTTTAGCTCAATTTCCATTTGCCCTGGATTCATAGTTTGATTTTGGTCAGCCATTATTTTTCCTCTTGTGTTTCTAAAAATCCTTGTTCCTTCATCCAATCGTCGTTATAAACTTTACCAATATATCTTGTTCCACTATCTGGTAAAATTATAACCATTACATCCTCGGCTTTAAGAGGATTCTTCTTTACGTAATCAATAGCTCCAGCAACAGCAGCTCCGCAAGACCATCCCACTAACAAACCTTCCTCTCGTGCCAATCTTCTTGTCATTACTGCCGAATCTTTATCCGTTACTTGAAGTACGCCGTCAACATAATCGAAATTAATTGCACCAGGAATAATATCCTCACCAATCCCTTCAGTTAAGTAGGGTTTAATTTCATTCTTATCGAATTCTCCAGTCTCAAAGTATTTTTTATAGACAGAACCAAAGCTATCAATACCAATTACTTTAATTTCGGAATTCTGTTCTTTTAAATATTTAGAAGTTCCAGTTATAGTCCCACCTGTTCCCATACCTGCTACAAACTGAGTAATTTTCCCCTCTGTTTGCTCCCAAATTTCTGGTCCAGTACTCTCATAATGAGCCTGGGTATTACCTTGATTGTCATATTGATTTGGATAAAATGAGTTTGGTATTTCCTTGCTCAATCGTTTAGCAACGGAGTAATAACTTCTTTCATCTTCAGGCTCAACATTGGTTGGACATACAATAACCTCTGCTCCAACAGCCTTTAGTAAATCCACTTTAGACTGGCTTTGTTTATCTGTTGTTGTAAATATACATTTATAACCTCTGCTCACCGCAACTAAGGCCAGCCCCATTCCTGTATTACCAGAAGTTCCTTCTATGATTGTTCCACCAGGCTTGAGCAAACCTTCTTTCTCAGCATCATCAATCATCTTGATTGCGATTCGATCTTTAATGCTTTGGCCAGGATTAAAATATTCCACTTTCACTAAAATGGTCCCTGTAAGCCCCTCAGTTACTTTATTTAGCTTAACGAGTGGTGTGTTTCCAACTGTATCAAGAATGGAGTTAAAGTACATATAATTTCTTTGTTGTTATTTTCCTTCATTTCTAAGCTTTAAAGCTAAGAAATAATTCGATGACAAAAAGAGATTCATGTCAATAGATTGGTTTTACTCAAAAATTATAGGTTTTGCTTAGCCACAAGAAAGCTTACTTTTAAGGAAAGAAATTTATTCAACTATGTTTATACATCAAGAAAAACCCAAAGATTTTGATTGTGGTTACAATCTAGACCTAATGATTGCAGCTCTGCCTCGTGTTGAGGACGAACAAGAACGGATTAAGTACGCAAATCGAGTAGTAGGTCTTATAAAACAAAGCCATCCAACTTGGGTAGATAAAGACGGAAAAAGCGAGGCTGCTTGGGCTCACTTTTTCGAGTTAGCAGAATACGACTTAAATGAATATGGGATTAAAAACCCATTTGTATCTGGCGAACAAGACGACGCAAAGTAATTTTTTCTGTCTTTATATTTATCCTAATTATGAGATGATATTGGCTAACATATTCTTTATTTTCATTTTTAATTGAAAGTAAAGAATACCACATTTCATGGCTGATAGTAGCTTTTCAGATACAGTTTTAGCCACCTGTCTTCAGAGTCAGGTAGAGCATTCTATACTGTTAAATACCGCTAAGGAAGCTTCCGAGCAATGTGCTCTTGGTAATAAGAAATTCTTTTCTATATCCCTAAGCGTCCCAAAAGTTGATGCACTTGCTGTTCTCGAGCAACACTCTCTAAAAAAAGGCTTCGAGTTCTATTGGGAGAAGCCTATTGACGACTTTGCCATTGCAGCTGCTGGAGAATTAACTCGTATACAATCTACAGGAGACACTCGCTTTAAAGATGCCTCTGTTAATGGAAAATCTATATTAAAAAAAGTTCATCACTTCACAACATTAAATCATTCTCTGGCTGTAGTCCACCTACTAGGTGGTTTTTCATTCTTCAATCATAATATCAGTAAACACTGGAAAGACTTTGGTGCAGGTTCCTTTACTTTGCCCGAATGGCTTATTATTAGAGATGGGAAATTCAATATTCTTACAATAAGCTTTGAACTCTCTAAGGAAGATACAGCTCAATTAATAATCGATCGACTTTATGACAAGCTTGAGAATCTTAATGGAATATGCCAAGCAAGTTCCTACTCAATTGGGCCTGAGCTAGACCAACATAACGTACTAAATGTACCTACTCAGAACTCATCTGAGCATAAGAGGTGGATTAATTCTATAATTAAAGCTAAAGCTAAAATTTCTGAAAAAGCTTTTAGCAAAATTGTGATTGCTAGAGAACTCCCAATAAAGCTTGATAAGCCCGTTTCCGACACCCACATTTTAAATCGTTTGCGTCATCAATACCCTGATTGCTACTCCTTTTTGATTCGCCAAAATGAGCAATCAAGTTTTATTGGTTGCTCTCCTGAACGTCTGGCTTCCTTCAAAGGAAATTTCTTATTTACTGAAGGACTAGCTGGAAGCACACCTCGTGGAAAATCTGCTTCTGAAGACGCAAAATTTGAATTTAACTTACTTAGGAGCGATAAAAACCTAGCAGAGCACAATATCGTTTTAGATGCGATACATGAAAACCTCGCTGCATTCTCTGACTCTATCGAATTCCAATCAAAACCTGGCATTAAAAAGCTTTCAAACGTTCAACACCTCCACACTCCAATACGTGCACGCATAAAAGCTGGTGTTTCTAAAACTGAAGTCCTTAAAACACTTCATCCCACTCCTGCCGTTGGTGGTTTTCCTAAAGAAAAAGCTGTTCCATATATCAGTAATTTTGAAGATTTTGAGCGAGGCTGGTACGCAGGACCTATAGGGTGGATAAATGCTAATGGCGAAGGCGAGTTTGCAGTAGCAATTAGAAGCGGACTTATTAAAAATGAAGAAGTGCGTTTCTTTGCTGGATGTGGTATCGTTGAAGCCTCAGACCCAGAAATTGAATGGGAAGAAACTAATCTTAAATTTATACCGATGCTTTCGGCCCTAGAATATGCAGGTAAATGATCCTCAGAATCTCGCTTTTTACTGGTCAACCCTCTTCGTTCGAACTTTGTACGAAGAAGGTCTTAGACAGGTCGTAATCTCTCCTGGCTCTCGTTCTACTCCGCTTACCCTTGCTTTCTCATCTCACCCTGGTTTCCATAAGACTATTGCTATTGACGAACGTTCAGCCGCTTTTATAGCTCTTGGACAAGCAAAAGCATTTGGGAAACCTAGTGTTTTAGTATGCACCTCTGGTACTGCTTTGGCCAATTATGCGCCTGCTGTTTTTGAAGCTACTAATTCCGGAATACCGATGATTATTGCCAGTGCCGATCGTCCACCACATCTTCGTGGAGTTGGAGCATCTCAAACAATAGATCAACTCAAGATATTTGGGAACCAAACGGTCTTTTTTCATGATGCTGGAGAACCTTCTTCGGAGTTCCCAAAGCTTAAACGGATAGAAACTGCTGCAAAGCAATCTTATTATTACTCAACATCTCAATCAGGTGTGGCACATGTTAATTTTCCTTTTAGCAAACCACTTGAACCTGATGCAGATTTTTTAAATGAAATTGAAGACGAGAACTCTAGACATGTAGAGCGCTCTAATACCGACTATAACTCTGAGCAAGGAGATACCACACTTGGTGAAAAATTCTGGTCACAGTTGGTTTCAGCAGAACGCCCAGTCATAATAGTTGGGCCACTTAATAAGCATCAAGAAATACCATTTATTCTTCCGTTAGCAAAGATTCTAAAGGCGCCTATTTTAGCTGAACCAGGTTCTAATATTCCAAATTCCAAGCATACCATAACTGGACACGCTGGCTTTTTAAGAAATGATGATATTATAAATGAATTAACTCCAGATTTGATTATTCGCTTTGGTGCAGCTCCTATAACTAGGGCGGGACAAACTTTTTTAGAAGCTAATAACGATTCTATCCATATTCATTTTACCCACTCTACTAGTTGGCAAGATGGAGACACTGTTCCAGATAAGCACATACCTTTAACTGGAAATCTGCAGATTCCAGACATAACGGGTGCAGCTCAATCTAGTTGGCTTAAGGCTTGGAAGAAAATTGAGAATAACTTTGAATCTTATCGTGAAACAGAGATTAAACCTTCTACGCCCCTAACCGATGGCTACGTCTTCACAACTCTAACAAAACTCCTACCAAAGAAAAATTTCTCAATGCTCTCGAACTCGTTTCCCGTTCGTGATATGGCACTTTTTGGAAATTATAAAGATAAAGAACTTTATGTGAATAGAGGTGCCGCAGGAATTGATGGAATCACTTCCACTGCTATTGGTTTAAGCCAAGTGCTTGACAAAACAGGAGTTCTTTTTATTGGAGATATTGCATTTCTTCACGACTCAAACGCTTTGTTAAGTAAAGAATATGTTAACCGTCCGCTCGTAATTATTATTTTGAATAATGGTGGTGGTACAATCTTTCGAATGTTGCCTGTATATAAACTTAAAGAAAAACATCGAACTTATTTTGAAACACCCCAAAGTGTTCGAATTGTTTCTCTTTGCAGAGCTTATAGTGTAGCTCACACTCTGGTAACTCGCCCAGAGCAACTCATAACCTCTTTTGAGCAAGCCATTGAAAAAAAAGGCATTCAAGTTATTGAATGCCTAACCGATGCAGACGACTCTATGCTAGAACGACATAAATTATGGAATTTTTCAAGTGAGGCCTCTCCATGATTGTAAAAGTTAGAGGTATTAGCTATCACTTTGAAATACATCAAGAAAATGATGAGCTACCTAACTTGGTGTTGCTTCACGGTTTTTTAGGAAGTGGAAAATCGTTTCATGAGTTAATTCCAAGTCTCAAAACATTCTGTAACCCCATTACTATCGATTTACTTGGACATGGCGAAACTGAAGGATCAGAGATGCATTATAGGTTTTCCGCCAAGGAACAGATTGCTGATTTAAACAAGCTCATTAACGAGCAACTTCCTATTCCCCTTTTTCTTCTTGGATATAGTATGGGTGGCCGACTAGCGCTGCAATTAGCCTTGCACCGATCAGACCTTTACAAAGGGTTAATACTTGAAAGCACAACTTTTGGCATTGAAAGTAAACAGGAGCGCCAAGCTCGACAAGAATTAGATGCTACAAGAGCTGACTCGATTATGGGAAATTTTGAACAGTTCTTAGATACTTGGAGAACAATGCCCATGTTTAATTTATCCTCTCAAAATACTGACACAGAATCACAACATCTCAAAATCCAGCAAGCTCAAAATCCACTTTGGATGAACAATAGTTTGTTAGGCTTTGGAACAGGATCTATGCCTTGTGTAAAAGATAAACTAGCAAGTATCCCCACCCAGGTACAACTAATAGCAGGATTCAAAGATTTTAAATTTGTCGGTATTATGAACGCCATGCTAAAAGACTTAAACGAAGCGCACCTTGACGTTATAAAAGATTCTGGTCATCGTGTTCATTTAGACCAACCAGAAACCTATATTTCCGTAATTAGAGATTTTATTGAAAATAACCGCCTACCATGAATTGGACTACTGTAAAACAATACGAAGATATTACCTATAAAAAGAGCAATGGCGTTGCCCGTATCGCTTTTAACAGACCTGATGTAAGGAATGCATTCCGGCCTAAAACGCTCTTCGAAATGTATGAAGCTTTCTCTGATGCAAAAGAAGACAACGATATTGGAGTTGTACTTTTAAGTGCCGAAGGTCCCTCTTCTAAAGATGGGAAGTATTCATTTTGCTCAGGTGGCGATCAGAATGTTCGTACAAAAACGGGATACCAAGCCGATGATGGCATTCCTCGGTTAAACGTACTCGAATTGCAACGTTTGATTCGCTTTATGCCCAAAGTGGTAATTGCGGTTGTTCCCGGCTGGGCTGTTGGAGGCGGACATAGTCTTCATGTAACCTGCGATCTCACCTTAGCGAGCAAGGAGCATGCTATCTTTAAACAAACTGATACCGATGTAGCTAGCTTTGATGGCGGTTTTGGATCGGCTTTACTTGCTCGCCAAATCGGGCAAAAACGTGCCCGAGAAATCTTCTTTTTAGGACGAAACTATTCAGCCCAAGAAGCTTTCGATATGGGAATGATAAACGCAGTTATTCCTCATAATGAACTTGAAGACACAGCTTACCAATGGGCACAAGAGATATTGGAAAAAAGCCCCACCGCTACCAAAATGGTGAAATTCGCTTTCAACCTTATTGATGATGGTTTAGTTGGACAACAGATTTTTGCAGGAGAAGCAACTCGTTTAGCTTATATGACTGAAGAAGCCGAAGAAGGGAAAAAAGCTTTCTTAGAAAAAAGAAAACCAAATTGGGATACATTTAAAAGAAGCCCCTCGTAATTCAATGTCAAAAGAACAAACAACACCTAAAACTTTACAAGCTATTCAAGTTTTATACGGAGCACTAATACTTGGTATTACAAACTTTGGCTTTGTATTAATAATCCTATTCTTTTTAGATATCATTCCTCTTGTTGAGATTCCTGAGAGATTTATATTCAACATGATGGGAATTTCTTCTTTATTGATGATTGTCTCTTCTTTTGGTGGAAAGTTGATTCTAAAAAAAGCCCTCGAGAAAGCACTTAATGAGCAAGACCTTATTGGAAAATTAAAATTCTACAGAAAAGGGCTTTTAGCAAGTGGCTTGTTAATTGACTTTTCAGCTTTCTTTGCCCTCGCATTTTTCATGGCATCATTACATATCGCCTTCTTGGTAATTGCTGGTCTTGCTTTTATAATTATTATTAAAGATTTCCCTACAAAAGCTAAGACTATAAAACTACTACAACTCAACTATTCTGAAGAACATAAATTAAGTACCAAAGAGATAACCGAAGCTTCTTAAAACAGCTTTACTCGATATAAATCTCCTTTTTCCTCTGCAATAATAACACTACTATCAGAGTCGAACGCCACACTTTCTACTTGGTCCGCTTTAAAATCGGCTGAAAACACCTCTTTTTCAAAGAACGAAGTAGGTGTATTAATCTCAAAAACTCTAAGCGATTTATCCGTTAATACAGCTAATAGCTTTTTATCTGGGGAAACATCAGCAGCGGTCACCTTATTCCCAAAATCAAAACTTTCAATATCTACCAACATATTTACCTTGGTAAAGTCAGTGCTTTCTAGTTTATACAACTTAGTATTTCTACCCCTCGCTTCCTTCGTTATAATGTATATGCCATCTAAATAGAAGATTGCCTCTGCATTTGGACTAGAATTGCCAACCAATTTCAGGATACTATTCTTTTTCGGATACTCTATTCTTAGAATTTTAAAATTCTCTGTTTCAGAAAGCCCTTCATCAACATCAGAAACTATTATAAGAGATAAGTCGGTTCTACATTTACAGTTATTACCAATATCTGCCACAATTATATTTCCTTCATCATCTGAGGTAATATCTTCCCAATCTTTATTCTTTATTCCTTTGAGCTGAAGCCCATCCTCCTCTACCAATTTTCCAGATCTATTTATGGCATAGATTTTATTCTTCGTACCTGAATCGCCATGTATCCAAAATACTTCTGAATTATTCTTACTCATAACCATCCCAGAAACCTCTTTTCTTGCCAATTTCTCAATTTTATCATAAGCTTTCAGTTTCTCTTTCTTATTTCCGAATATATTAAACTGAGCATAAACTGAATGTGAATAGACACCAGTTAGAGCTACAATTAGTATGAGTATTTTATTCAAAATATAAATCTTACTTTCCTATTAGCGAGTGTGGTTCTAAATATATAAACAATTAAAGAGTTCAACGTATGAATATCCAACATGAAGAATCAGAGACAAAAGGAGCTTTCTTTATTGAGAGTAATTCGACCAGAATTGCGGAAATCACCTATTCAAAAGCAGGTTCTAGTAGAATAATTATTGATCATACTGGAGTTTCTGATGAACATCGTAATGAAGGTTTAGGAAAAAAATTAGTTTTCCATGTTGCTGAATTTGCCGAACAATACAATCTCAAAGTATTGCCTCTTTGTCCTTATGCGAAATCCGTATTTAGTAGGTACCCAGAGCTACAAAAACTTACTTAGGAATTTATCTCAAGCGCCTACTTTCTCCAGTAACCTTTTCCAAGTTGTTCGATATCAGCTTTCATAGTACGTTCAAAGTCGTGCATTAAACCTTCGTGCTCACGTGCTTTTTTTCTATAGTTGATGGAATTGTCGAGATACAGATTTCTAAGTTTTGACGCTATTTTTATCTGCAATGCTAAACGGTTTTTTAGCTCATCTAAATCCTTTTTACTTGTAACATAGTAGCGCTCAATTGTAATATTTTCAGAAGCTCCATTTCGAGAATAACGACTATTGCTTGTAGTACCTTTTTTTTGGCTAATTTCACTCAACTCTCTTTGCCCTTCTCTTACCTTTGCTTGCGATTTGTGGATTTCTTCTTTCATAGCCTGTAATATATCCGACTTCATCCTTCTAGCTTGAGAAATATCTTCCCCTTCAATAGCATATAAGAATTCATCAACCTTCTCCTGAAAAGCCACCAGTTCTTTAATCTCTTGATTAAGTTCTGTCTTTAATTTTTCATCACGATTAGTCGATTGGCCCTGTAACGAACCAAAGTGTGTGACTATTAAAATAAGAGTTAGCAAATAGATCTTCATTGTGGACCAGTACTTTCAAAGCATTGAGTTTTTCTCATCCAGAAATTAACACATAATTAGTGTAAAAGATGTTCACATGTTAATGTTACCCAATTAAGTAAATCGGTAGCAAGTTTTCGCATTATTCATCGTCTATGTTTGTAACCAATAACCAATTCAAAAGAGATGACTGCTACAAAAAACATACTCGTATTAGTGTTAACTTTAATGACTAGCTCATTATTTGCACAACCTCCAGGTGGTGGAAATAGACCTGCAATGCCATCAGCAGAAGAACGTGTTGATCAACTAGTAGAAAAGCTAGATAAAGTGGTATCACTTTCAGAAAATCAAAAAGAATCCTCTAAAACTATTTTTGCGAGTTACTTTGAAACTATGCAGAAAAATATGAAGCCAGGAACTAGACCTTCTAAAGAAGATATGGAAGAAGCCAATAGCACAACTATTACTAAACTAAAAGCTTTCTTAGATGCTGACCAGATTAAGAAGTTTGAAAAAATTGAATCTGAATTCTTTCAAGCCCCTGAACGTCGATCCCGCAGAAAAAATTAGATTATTTCCCATTCACCTAAAGGAATTTTTATTCTTTTAGGTGAATTCTTATTCATGTCGAATAGCGTCTAAAGGGGTAAGTTGTGCAGCACGCCATGCGGGATAAGTTCCAAAAATAACTCCCACAAAAAGTCCAACAGCCACAGTTAAAATCACAGTTCCCGCTTTTACTGCTACCTCAAAATCGAAATCCGTAAAATGGTTAACGATTGGAATAAATATGGAAACTGAAGCAATACCTAAGAGCCATCCACACAAACATCCTACTAACGAAATGGTAACTGATTCAGCTATAAACTGAAATACGATATCTTTCTTTTTCGCACCTGTAGCTTTTCGAATTCCAATTTCTTTTGTTCTCTCTGTAACTGAAATCAAAAGCACATTCATAACTCCTATTCCGCCAACAAGTACTGATATACCAGTTATTGCTCCCATCACCAGCTTAAAAACGAGTATTCCTTGTGTAAACTGTTCAATACGAAATTCATTCGATGAAAAAGAAAACCCTTCTCTACCTTGCTCAAAATTTGAGTCAGCCCAAGCTTCCATCTCTGCTTTTATTTCAGGGATTTCTTCTATATTATTTACTTTCATTATTATTGAAGGATAGCTATCAAACTCATCTTCAAATACGGATATAGGAATAAGCGCTCTAGGCATTTTTTGGCTTGTTTCTGCTAAGATGCCAATTACTTCGAAGCTTTGATTATTTATAGTTACAAAATTACCAACAAGCATATCAGGATTCTCTTCCCACCTATCTGCCAATCCATAACTTAACACCACTTTTTTAGCGCCTTCATTGACTTCATCTTCCGTCAGAAATCTACCAACCTTGATTGAATCAGGAATAAAGGAAAGCCCCTGCTCCATACTACCTTGTAGATAAAATGCCATTACAGAATCTTGAAATGAACCTTCTATAGATTTGGAATCTACAAATTCAATCACTGCCCTCTGCGCTAACTGATTCTGAATTTCACGAGCATTATTTAAGGTTATCTTTGGTGCATCTTCAACGGTTACTCTTACATCATTAACAATCTTCGATGTTTTTGAAGCAACTCTGAATGATTGAAGTGAAGTAGTTTGTGAAATTTGTCTTCTCCCTGTTTCCTCCAAACCATCACCTAAAGTTAGGATAGCGACTAATGAAGCCACACCAATAATGATTCCCAAAGTTGATAGAAAGGTATGTAGCGGATTTGCCTTGATATTCTGAAGAGCTACAAAGGTAGATTTTAGAAATTGTTGCATAGTTTATAGTATGTAGAGTTTAGACATACCCAGCTACGCAACGAATAGGCTCTAGTTTCGAATAATCACTTATAATTGAATTTTCATGATTCTAAGCATTCAGAAACAATTAAATTAGTTTTCTTCCATTAGGTATTTTTGAGTCGGGTTTAGCAAGTACTACGTTCCCTTCTTCATCATAAAACCCCGTAACTAAACACTCAGACATGATAGGACCAATCTGCTTTCTTGGAAAGTTTACAACTCCTACAACTTGCTTTCCAACCAATTCATCTTTGGTGTAATGATGTGTAATTTGAGCTGAAGATTTCTTGATTCCAATCTCATCACCAAAATCTATTCTAAGTTTATAAGAAGGGTTTCTAGCTTCTGGAAAGTCTTCTGCTTCAATAATAGTGCCTACTCTTAGCTCAACTGCTTCAAACTCAGGCCATGTTATTTCTTTCATTTTCTTTCAACAATAAAAAACCCCGCATTCAGATGAAAGCGGGGTTTGCATTTACTTAGATGAGTGAGCGTAAATGTTTATGAAACTTGGCTAACCGTTTTAATAATTCGGGAAGCAACTTTATAAGGATCAGCAGCAGAATTTGGACGACGATCTTCCAAGTAACCACTCCAGCCATTTTGTTTCGTGATTAAAGGAATACGAATAGATGCTCCACGATCAGATACTCCATAAGAGAAATCGTTAATAGAAGCAGTTTCGTGTAAGCCCGTCAAACGAAGATGGTTATCTGCACCATACACTTCAATATGTTCTTTCACTACTGGACGGAAAGCCTCACAAGCTTTTTTGATTTTTTCTTCTGATGCTGCATTTCTAATGTAAGAATTAGAGAAGTTGGCATGCATACCTGAGCCATTCCAATCGAGCTCGCCTAAAGGCTTACAGTGCCAATTGATTGCAACGCCATAAGCTTCTGCGGTACGTTCAAGTAAATAACGAGCAACCCAAATTTGGTCACCAGCAGATTTTGCACCTTTAGCAAATATTTGGAATTCCCACTGGCCAGCAGCAACTTCACCATTAATACCTTCGAAGTTCAATCCAGCCTCAAGACAAATGTCCATGTGTTCTTCAACTAAATCTCTACCAAAAGCATTATTTGCGCCAACTGGGCAATAATATGGCCCTTGAGGAGCTGGGTAACCACCTGCTGGAAAACCTAGTGGTTTATCAGTTTCAGGATCCCATAAAAAATATTCTTGTTCAAAACCGAACCAAAAATCATCGTTTTCATCTTCAATAGTAGCACGACCGTTAGTTGGATGAGGCGTTCCATCAGCATTAAGAACTTCAGTCATTACCACATATGCATTTTTACGTGCAGGATCTGGAAAGATAGCTACAGGTTGCAAAATACAATCAGAAGAACCGCCTTCAGCTTGTTGTGTAGAACTACCATCGAAAGACCATTGAGGACAATCCTCCAATTTTCCACTAAAATCATGAACAATTTTAGTTTTACTTCTAAGACATTGTGTTGGTTTTTGGCCATCAAGCCAAATGTATTCTAGTTTTTCTGCCGACATGTTGGTTGGAAAATTATGTTTCGAGTTAAAAATTCAACGGTGTTAATATAACGTACTTTCAAAGAAATACTCAATTAAATAAGACAATTAAATTTCAACAATTAATTTATGTAGGCCTAATTAAAATATTAACTAATTAAATTCATCAGAAAACCGCTTCCATAAAATATGAGCTTAAACTATTTAGTCTCATATGAAATTAGCTTCAATTTTTTAGCCTGACATAAAAAGCATTATCTTAACAAAAATACTTTTCCACAGAGAAAACTTAACTTTTTTACCTTTTTATTGTGAATTCTATTAAAATTTGGGTTGATGCTGCGCGTCCTAAAACACTAGCGGCTGCTTTTGTACCTGTATTAGTTGGTGTATCCATAGCTTGGTCGGAGTCTTCCATTCATTGGCCAGCTTCCATAGTTGCGCTAATGTGTGCTTTTCTAATTCAAATAGGCACTAATTTCGCCAATGATTACTTCGATTTTATTAAAGGAGCTGACACTGACGAGCGCATTGGATTTCAAAGGGCTACAGCTGCTGGTTTGATTCCTGCTAAGACAATGCTTTCGGCAACTATACTTTGTATGGGGCTAGCCTTCTTGTTTGGTTTATACCTTGTTTGGCTAGGGGGAACAATTGTACTCATAATTGGCTTAGCCTCACTACTTTTTGGCGTACTTTATACTGGAGGCCCTTATCCTCTAGGCTACAATGGTTTAGGAGATGTCTTTGTTTTTGTTTTTTTTGGGATTGTAGCAGTAATGACTACTTATTATGTCAATACTTTAGAATGGTCTGAAGCTTCTTTTTGGGCCGCTCTAGCCGTTGGCGCTTTATGTACAAATATACTTGTAGTAAATAATCTTCGCGATATAGTTCAAGACAAGAAAGCTGGAAAAAAAACGCTTGGAGTATTATTTGGAGAACGAACATTAAAGCTCGAATATACACTCATGGTTATTCTAGCTTTTGCAATTCCTCCACACTTTCACTTTCAATTGGGCTACAAGCTTTGGGTTTACTTACCCTTTCTTGTTTTACCTCTTGCTATCTTTCATATTTACACCGTTTGGACTGAAACAGATAAATCAAAGTTAAATCCGTTACTAGAACAAACTGCAAAGTTCATGACTCTTTTCGGGATTCTATTTAGTATAGGTATTGTAATTTAGATGCTCAGATATTTCAAATATCAATTACCTTTTAAGATTCCTTTCAAAACAAGTTCAGAAACGCTTGTCCAAAGAGAGGGGATCATTCTGGTATTTGAACATGAAAATATTACAGCTTTTGGAGAAATAGCGCCACTACCTGGATTTTCGGAGTTTGACCTCATTCAAATTCTTCCAATTCTAGAACTTAATAAGAAGTCTATTCAAAGCGCTTTAATTCAAGGCGATGGTAATCAAATATTACATATACTCAATCAGATTCACGCTATCCCTTCTCTCATTTTTGGTTTGAATACTTTACTACTAGATTACAGAGCCAAACAAGCTCACCAGAGTATGGGACAGTTTCTTGGTGGAGCTCAAATAACCACCGTTCCTTGTAATGCAGTTCTTGGTATTTCAACCATTGAGCAAACAATTGAAAATGCACAACAACTAGTTTCCCAAGGTTTCACTACACTAAAGCTAAAAGTTGGTAGTAAACTCCCTAATGAGCTCGAAATACTTGAGTACTTAAGGCATTCATTTCCTACTATAAGAATACGGTTAGACGCCAATCAAGCATGGACAGAAAAGGAAGCAATCCACGCTTTGAATAAATTTAGTAACTATGATATTGAGTATTGTGAGCAGCCTATTAGAAAGGAAAATATGTTGGGTTTAGCTTCGGTTCGAAAGTGTACAGAAATTAAGATTGCAGCAGACGAAGCTTGTAGAAACAAAGTTGATACCCAACAATTATTAGAACTCAACGCAGTAGATATCCTAATAATAAAACCCATGATGTTTGGAAGCTTTACGGATTTGAGCGTAACAAAAAAGCTAGCCGATTCTCATAATACTGATATTGTATTTTCTACGTCGCTTGAGAATAAAATAGGAAGGACTACAACAGCAATTCTGGCCTCTATCTGGGGATCCAAAAAGTATGCTCATGGGTTATCAACATCTTCTTTATTTGATGATAATTTTTCTTCTAAGAATGAGGTTATTGATGGTCATTATATTTTGAAAGATTCACCTGGGCTTGGAATTACTATTGATTATAATAATTTTACGGAGATTGTTTAAACCGTGTTTAAATCTCGCTTACACACTTTTGAGTTTAAGAAAAATACACCTGAGAAGATTTTTCTAGCTTCTGAGCAGGGTCTTTACACCTATAAAGACCTTACACGTTTTACTGCTTACATAGAGAATTTGATAAGCGTTAAAGGCGACTCGCTTAAATGGCCAGTTGCCTTTCTTTCCGAATCATCTGATATGTTAATTTTTGCTATTGCGGCTTGCTGGAAACTTGGCATTCCAATTATCCCTTTAAGCCCAAAAATCTCTCAGGCCGAGCTCGAAACTGCCATTGCAAAGCTAAACCCCGCATTAATCTTCTGCGATACTCAAAATCGTTCTAGAGTTAGTGGAGATGACGTAGTTCATATGGATGAAAATTTCTTCCTTAATGCATTTACTTTTGACATTCGAGATTTAGATTTGAACAAAACTCTAGAGTTTAAAGAATCGGACATTCTAGGATATTTTTTTACTTCTGGTACGAGTGGTAATCCAAAAATTGTTCCTCTAAAACGTCGGCAAATACTTTCTGCAGCAAAAGCTTCTTCTAAAAATTTTAAGCCAGCTACCAACCATTTTTGGCTTCTCTGCCTTCCACTAAACCATGTGGGAGGAATATCAATAATTCTAAGGTCTGTCATTTATGGCTCGGCCATTTATAGAATGGAGCATTTCAAAGAAGAAATGGTAAAAGAATTTCTGAGTGAGAATTTGAAATTCCAAGCAGCTTCCTTAGTTCCGACTATGCTCAAGCGCTTACTTAACGATCCTCTTTTTAAAACTCATAGACAGTTTAAAGCAATACTTTTAGGAGGCGGACCAACAACTAAAGAGCTTCTTAAAAAATCAGTAGAACGAGGAATTCCTATAGTTTCTAGCTATGGTATGACTGAAACTTGCGCACAAATAGTTACAAACTCCATGGCAACACCATCTGGAATTTACACTCCACTACAAAGTGTTGGAAAACCATTCCCCCCAAATATCTTACAAGTTAGAGACGAACGTATGAAAGTATTGGGGAAAAATGAATCCGGTGCTATTTGGCTAAAAGGCCCTCAAGTATTTGATGGTTATTATGATAAAGAGCACAACGATAATAGATTTGATAAAAAAGGTTGGTTCAACACTGGTGACTTTGGTCATCTAAACGGTTTTGGACAATTGTTTATTGAGTCAAGGAGAGAAGATCTCATTATTACAGGAGGAGAGAATGTTAATCCAACTGAGGTTGAACAAGCCATTCAAAAAATTGATTCTATTAAAGAAGTAGTTGTAGTTGGGCTACCAGATGACGAGTGGGGTCAAAAAGTTACTGCGTTCATAACATTAACAAATGGGAATGCACCAAAACTTTCGGAAATCCGGGATCAATTACGCGGTGAATTAGTCGATTTCAAACTACCTAAGGAGTTACATATAGTATCTAAAATTCCTAAAACTGAATTGGGAAAAGTAAAACGTAAAGACCTTTTAAACCCTCCCTAAATATAGGCTTATATATCTCTTTCTGATGTAGTTTTATCTCGATATATTACGGGCTTATAATTTATAATTTCTATTTTCACGTTTTGACACACAAACTCAATGCAGATTAAGAATCGAACTCTTCTAACTCGATTTTTAATATGGCGCGCTCGTCATATTTCTCAAGAGCAGTTTATTTTAATACTAAGCGTTTTAGTTGGTTTTGTAACAGGGCTTGTTGCCGTATTCCTAAAAAGCTCAACACACTTCATACAGCAGTTAGTCAGTTCAGGTTATCTTACCAAATTATACAACCCTTATTATTTCGTTTTCCCAATTATTGGGATTCTAATTACAGTTCTTATCAAGTTTATGATGAAGGGTAAAGTGGGTGAAGGAATTCCTTCAGCACTCTATGCAATTTCAAGAAAAGGTGGTTATTTATCACCTAACAAGATTTACGCCTCTATAGTAACAAGTATATTCACCGTTGGTTTTGGTGGTTCTGTTGGTCTTGAAGGACCTACTATAAGCACTGGTTCTGCAATTGGCTCTAATCTTGGACGATTGATGCACATTAACTATAAATCCAGAATTCTGTTGATGGGCTGCGCATCAGCAGGTGCAATGGCATCCATTTTCAATGCTCCTATTGCTGCTATCATTTTTACAATAGAGATCTTTAGCCTGGATCTAACACTCAAATCACTTATCCCTCTTTTACTCTCTTCTGCGGCAGGTGTTCTCACCTCACTATTAATGCAGGGGAACGATTACATGTTGCAATATTCTCATGAGATACCACTTCAATTAAGTGACATCCCCTTCTATGTACTTTTAGGAATTGGTTGTGCTTATGCCTCCATTTATTTCAATAAAGTGTATTTATTCATAGAGGGTAAATTTGAAAAATTCGACCATTGGTTTAATAAAGTTCTTGTTGGCGGTGGGATATTAGGGCTATTAATTTTCATCCTCCCGTCCCTTTATGGTGAAGGATATGATATTATAAATACTCTTTTAAATGACGATATCTCTTCGATAACAGAAAAAAGCATATTCAAAGATTACCTAACAACTGAATATGCAATTCTTCTTCTTTTTGTGGCGATTGTACTTTTTAAAGCCTTTGCATCCGCTTTAACCCTTAATGCAGGAGGGGTTGGTGGCATTTTCGCTCCTGCTTTATTCTTAGGCTCCGTTTTTGGATACTTGTTTTCTAGATTCGTAAACAGTTTTAATGTTGTTGAAATTTCCACTTCAAATTTTGCTTTAGTTGGAATGGCTGGCTTAATGGCAGGGATCCTTTACGCTCCTTTAACTGCAATTTTTATGATTGCTGAAATTACTGGTGGTTATGAATTGTTTCTACCCCTTATGATTGTATCGGCTATTTCTTACACTATTACCAAGCACTTCATGCCTTACTCCATATATACACACCAACTAGCAAATAAAGGCGATTTACTTACTCATAACAAAGATCACGCAGTACTAACTCTTCTAGACACTAGAAAAGTAGTTGAGGATGATTTCAAAATCGTTCATCCAAATATGACGCTTAGAAAACTCATTCAAGTTGTTACCTCTAGCCATAGAAATATCTTCCCTGTAGTTGATACCAATAAAAAACTTGTAGGCGTGCTTACCCTCGACGATTTTCGCACGTTCATGTTCGATGAATCTTTATATGATATCGTTATTGTAGCAGAGATAATGAACAAACCTCCCGAAATTATAAATATTGAGGAAGAAATGAGTACCGTGATTCAAAAATTCCAGAAGACAGGTGCTTGGAATCTCCCAGTAATTCAGGATGGGAAGTATATCGGGTTTATCTCCAAATCAAAACTATTCTCTGCCTACAGAAGAAAATTGATCGAATTTACCGGTTAATAGTCAGGTAAGGAAATCTAGAGTCTAAGAATCAGCTCTAGCTTTATACTTTCTTAATATAATAGCTTACAATTCAATATTATTTGAAATTATTCAAAACCAGCATATAGTTTACAATGAAAATAATTATCACGATTTCAATAACGATTTTATTTTTCTCTACTCTTTCACTAGCTCAATCAGGACAAAGCTCAAGAAAAGAACCTATTCAACTACTCTCAAAATCTTCAAGTTCTGCTTATTACTCACCAGGTTATGGATATACTGGTGAAAATTCGCCATCATTTACCTTTAGAGTAGGATTTTCTGGTAAAGAACAGAAGGTGAGTTACTTCGGAGAAAATCTTAAACAACTTGTGAAGGATAATGAACAAGCTTTAGCTGAGATGAATACGTTTGCTAAAAAAAGAAGGGGAATGGTTTTTGGTTATGCGATGGTAGGAAGTGGTGTTATTGCAACGATAGTTGGTCTTGAAAAGAAAGGTGTCCAAAATGTTGATGCAAGGACAGGGGCAGTAGAAAATAAGTATAAACTTAACGGGATTGGAACACTCGGCGCTGGTACTACTTTTGTTGGCATCATTGTTATAGCCTTTAATGGAAGCGGAATTACAAACCATATTGAGCGCGCTGTACAAACTTATAATGGTGGTCTAGGTGTTGCTTCATCTAATAAAGATGGCGTAAATATGAATATTAAATTTACTCCATCCATCGAGCCTAATTATATTGGAATTGGACTGAAAGTAAGTTTACTATAACCCCACCCTTTTAAAAATAACATCTACGTTGCGGCTATGGTGCTTACAGTTAAAATTTCCTAGACGATTAATCTTCTTTCATTTTAATATAAAAGCTACTACCTGAGTTATGAGGCGTTTCGTAAACAGATAGCATTGTTAAGCCTTTATCCTTTGTAAGCCATGCTTCGCTAATTAAAGTACTTCCATATTTTTCGAGTTCAACTTTATCTCCAATTAAGGGAGAATAATACCTATTTAACTCCACAGTATTTGAGTTACTGCTGTATACTGAACCTAAGTCTGCACAACCTAATTCCCTAAAAGGATAATCGATATATATGCTTCCCAATTCATCAATTTCTATAGTAAATGCTAATGTATCATTTTTAAGCTCAACAGTTTTAGTATCAAATGTATCATTACCTTTACAATCTGCTCCAGTTATAGAATATGTACCATTAAAAATTTCTTGAATTGAGTATATGCTCTTTGCTTCGATATTATTAACGCTGATTACACTCCACTCAGCTTCTCCAGAATAGTCATCCCATGAATTTGCACGATTCGATGTCATTTTATATTCATAATTCCATGTATCGCCAACTACTATTGGGAAATAATCGCTTACTACATCATTCTTACTCATTTCTAGTTCCTTAAAATCAGAAACACAAGCCTCATTCGAATTCGCATCAAAACAATCAGCATTAGCAACATATCCCATATCCTTTATATATCCTTCTATAATATGCTCCTCTAGGTATTCATGGGTAAAGTGAATCTCTTTTAAGCGTTTATTTAAACCACTTATACTAAATGTACCTTCAGAATTCGTTTTTCCTGTCTTAACTAATATTTTAGCCCCATTTAAGATATCATAAACCTTTATTTCAACATTCTCTACGGGTTTATTCTCATAAATTATTGTTCCAAAAAAACCATGCTCTCCATTTTTTTCTGGTAAAATCTCTAAAGGAATTTCAATACTGTTTTGTTCGGAAGAAACAGATATTGGAACCTTTGCGGTATCTAATTCACTATATATAACTTGAGCAATATAATCTCCCTCACTAAGATTTTCGATTCGATAGTTGCCATCTTTATCAGTTGTATCACTTTTATCTGAAATTATTACCACAACACTATTTAGAGGAAAACTTTCAGTTTCTGTTGTCAATGATACAGTCCCAAAAACACTAATTAGTTTGGGCTCTTCACTATTCGTAATGTTTTTACATGATTGGAAAATCAAAATAAATATCAAAGGGTAGATGAGCTTTACTAGAGCTTGCATAATCTTTCTTTTTAATAGTAGTTAGCAGATTGTACCAAAATTTAACACAACATCAAAGCCCAACTCGTTTAAAAATAACATCTACATTGCGGCTATGGTGCTTTAGATCAAAGGCGTCGTCAATTTCCTCTTGGGAAAGATAACTTGTTATAAAAGCATCCGCTTCTACCAAAGGTTTAAAGAGCTTCTGGTTTTCCCAAGCTTCCATAGCTAAAGGTTGAACGGAGTCGTAAGCTTGCTCTCGTACAATGCCTTTCTCGATAAGTTTATTAAGTACTCGTTGAGAAAATACCAACCCTTGAGTTTTCCAGATATTGGCTTCCATATTTTCTTCAAAAACAACCAAATTCTCCAAAACGTTCGCAAATCTAGCCAGCATATAATCCACTAGCATCGTTGCATCAGGTATAATAATACGCTCCGCTGATGAATGCGAAATATCACGTTCGTGCCACAACGGAATATTCTCGAAAGAGGTAATCATATATCCACGAAGTACACGAGCACATCCTGTAATATTCTCTGAACTGATCGGATTACGTTTGTGCGGCATTGATGATGAACCTTTTTGACCTTTTCTGAAAGCTTCCTCTGCCTCACGAACTTCGCTTCGTTGTAAATGACGAACTTCAACAGCCATCTTTTCCATACTTGAACCAATTAATGCCAACACAGACATGTAATGAGCATGTCGGTCACGCTGTAACGTTTGTGTTGAGATTGGCGCAGGGGTAAGACCTAGTTTCTCGCAAGTAAAATCTTCTACTTCTGGCGGGATATTTGCAAATGTCCCTACCGAACCTGAAAGCTTACCAAACTCTACATCCGCAGCAGCTTTTTCAAAACGTTCGAGATTTCTCTTCATTTCAGCATACCAAAGAGCACATTTCAAACCAAATGTGGTTGGCTCTGCATGAATACCATGTGTTCTGCCCATCATTACCGTGTATTTGTGTTCTCTAGCCTTGTTGGCTAGAACATCAATCATACGCTCTATATCTTCTCTTATAAGCTTATTGGCTTGCTTTAAGCGAACTCCCCAAGCAGTATCTACCACATCGGTTGAAGTCAGACCAAAATGAATCCACTTCTTCTCCTCCCCTAACGATTCTGAAACCGAGCGTGTAAAAGCTACAACATCGTGACGCGTTTCTGCCTCAATTTCTTTGATACGATCTACATCAAACGAAGCTTTTTCATACAGTTTGTCCACATCTTCCATTGGGATTGTTCCCAATTTTGCCCAAGCCCAACATGCTGCAAGTTCTACATCAAGCCATGCTTGAAATTGGTTCTGCTCAGTCCAAATATCTGACATTTGCTTTCGCGAGTATCGATCAATCATTCTACGTTGTTTTTTTCAATTCCGATTTGTGAGTGCTCTAAGATACGAGATTGTATCACTGGAAATCATACACTTTTTAGCCAAAATTAAACTTAACCCTGAGTTTCAGAGAAATTTGTGTTTTTTTCTCGAAGCGCTTTCAATAAATAGCATCGTGTAAAAAAGCGCTTTCAATTAATTATTTAAATACAACATTGTTTAAACCTTATTATTTTTATTTGTTTTTCATTTCTGACTAATTAAATTATTAGTGAATTTTTCACACTCTCTCACAACAAATCATACATTTATGAAGCATAACTATAAATTTTTAATCGCATTTGTAATACTTCTATTCTCAGTGGAAAGTATTCATGCTCAAGATGCTACCGAATTAACTGCTGAAACTGTTCAATCAAACCTTAATTACGTTTGGACAATCATAGCAGCTTGCTTAGTCTTTTTTATGCAAGCAGGCTTTGCCTTAGTAGAAACCGGATTTACCCGTGCCAAAAACGCAGTTAACATCATCATGAAAAATGTAATGGATGTTTCTGTAGGCACCATAGTTTTTTTCATAGTTGGTTTTGGTCTGATGTTTGGCTCCTCCGCTACAGGGTGGTTTGGTACCTCTGGTTTTCTACTCACTAATACTGGAGATTGGCCCGTTGAATGGACTTACGCATTCTTCTTCTTCCAAGCGGTATTTGCGGCCACCGCAGCTACTATTGTATCTGGTGCCGTTGCTGAAAGGACTTCCTTTCCTGCATACATTGTTTTCTCTGTAATTATTACCGCCCTTATTTATCCAGTTTTTGGCTCTTGGGCTTGGGGAAGTTTATATAACGGAAGCGGCTGGTTAGAAAATTTAGGCTTTATAGATTTTGCAGGCTCTACAGTTGTTCATTCTGTAGGTGGATGGGCGGCCCTTGCTGGAGTTATTGTAGTTGGTCCCCGAGTTGGTAAATACATTAATGGAAAACCTCAACCAATTAAAGGGCACAGTTTACCATTAGCTTCTCTTGGTGTTTTTATCCTTTGGTTAGGATGGTTTGGGTTTAATGCAGGCTCAACAACAACAGGAGATTCGTCTATTGCCCTAATTGCTCTTAACACATTCTTAGCGGCTGCGGCTGGTGCAACTACAGCGATGACTGTTACTTGGATAATAAGTGGTAAACCAGATGGTGAATTTACGTTAAACGGGATACTTGCAGGACTTGTTGGTATAACTGCTGGTTGCGCAAACTTAACTCCTGAATTTGCATTACTTGCAGGAGCAATTGCTGGAATAATTTCCTACTTCGCTTACAAAATTATTGAAAAATTTGTTGATGATGCTGTTGGTGCCATCACTGTACATGGTGTTTGTGGCGCTTGGGGAACCCTAGCGGCTGGCTTATTCGATTCCGCTGGATTTAGCTGGAGCGTTGTTGGAGTTCAGGTAATAGGAATCGTAGCGGCTTTTGCATGGACTTTCACAATGAGCTTTATCGCATTCAAAACCATCAATATGTTTATTCCACTTAGAGTGAATGGTAAGCTAGAGGAAATGGGACTCGACCTTCATGAACACGATGCCCATGCATATCCAGAATTTGGGAAACATGCACTAAATGACGTGCTAGAACCTACCTTATCCTAATTACAGTTTTAAGGCCTATATAGGTTTTAAATTACAAAGGGAGAGAAATTCTCTCTCCCTATTATTTCAGACTTTCACTATTAGCTCACCTTTAGTGATACACCTTTCTTAATTAAAATTTAAACCAAAGGACTCTCCTCATGAAATCACTTTGTCAAATTTCTAAAACCTCACTCATTGCTATCTTATTTTCCATTTTCCTCGGAACAACATTCACTTTTGGGCAAGTCAGCCTTGGAACCGATGTAAATAGCCGGTATGTCTGGCGTGGAATTGATTTTGGTCAATCTCTAAGTTACCAACCAAGTTTAAGCTATTCTTCAGGAGGATTTGAAATAGGAACTTGGGGGTCTTACGCGATCTCAAACAGCGCGGCGAATGAATTAGACCTTTGGGTTTCTTACTCTATCGAGATTAACGAATCCTCTTCGCTTTCACTTGGCTTAACCGACTACTTCTTCCCTGCTGGCGCTGGAGGATACTTTGATTTCAATACGGATGGCAGCCACGTAATAGAACCATTTATAAGTTATTCTAGTAGTTTTTCTATAACTGCATATCTGAATGCTTTAAATGATCCTGACAATTCAATTTATATTAACGCATCTATTCCGTTTACTGTAGATGATATTAGTTTAGAGGTATTTCTTGGTTTTGTACCTTCTGCTAGTGCTTGGTATGGAACTTCTGGAGCGGCTATTCAAGATATTGGCATCACAGCTTCTAAAGAGATTCCATTTACTGATACATTCTCTTTACCCATAAGCACAAGCTTTATCGTAAATCCATATACAGAATCTAGTTTCCTATTATTTGGATTCTCGCTGTAATAAAACCACTTCGATTTCTAAAGAGACCTTATTTGGGTCTCTTTTTTTATTCTCACACTTTTATAAAAGGAACTCCTGATCTTCCTTAGTTCCTGTTATGTAAGATTAGATTGTTAATCATCTAATAAAGCTTTTTTGATACAATAGATTAAAATATTGATAGAATTGTATAAGCTTAAAAAGCATCTCTTTTTGTACTATTCAAGAAAAGGATGTTTAAAAATGGATTCGAAAAAAGAAAATAGACGGTGTGATTTTTGTGCCACAATTGAAGGTCAACCAAGGCCTATAGGATTGTATATTGTTAAGCTTTCATATTTAAATTATAAGGGGCATAAAAAACTAGCTTGCCAAAGCTGCAGAATAACTGTCAGAAAAGAATATCATAGCCAGAATAAAAGTATTACTAAATATTTTAAAAAATACTTTTCACGGTTAAAAATTGGGTTTTAGTCCCCTCTTCTTATCACAATTAGATAGCTACGATCCATTCCTCATTTTTATTCAGAAAACAAATGAAATTCAAACATGACAAAGAAGAGGCCTCTGAAAGGGTCTCTTTTTTATTGCACAGGAATCTTTATCCAATCACCTTTATTAATAACCTGATCTAGCTGAACTTGATTAATAATAGCTATATCCAATGCTTCAATATTCATTGGTAAACTAGAAGGTAATAATTCTTGGAATTTAGCGGTCTTTGAAGCTTTTATGAGCTTGAGACTAACTGGTTTTATGTTAAGAATACTTTGATCGGTCACACTTCCAAATCCATTATAAACGGATGAAAATTTACTTTTATACTCATTAAACTGAGTTTCAGTAGTGTAGCTTAAAAATTGATACACATTTCCATTGTAGTTCAAAGCTGAGATATCTAAATGCAAGTTTCCACCATCTTCTGTAGCAACATTTGCTTCCGCTTTATAACCCGAATAACCACTAACTGTTATTTGCTCTTGGCTTATTGTTGAGATGCTTTCCTGGCTCAATATCGCTTCTATAGAAGATTTTGGTGTTGTATTCTCTTGGTCTATAGTAAACTGAACCACTGCATCTTGAGCTTCATTTACAAGAATAACAGCGCTTGGCTCATTATATAAGGCAAAACCACTTGGCACAGGAAACTTAAACTTCAAATCAGGATGATAGAACACTCCATTTTTCTCAAAGCCATCTCTAGGATTTTCACCATAAAGAATCCCATCGGTAATTCTCAAAAATTCGTCCTGATCAATTTTGGTTTGTTTATAGCCCTTTTGTTCCCATTCGCTAGCTAATTTTGGTATGGTCTTTTCTCTTTCACCGGGATCTGGGTGAGATGAAAGGTGAGAAGGAATCCCTCCTCCCGCTTTCTCTGAAATTCTTTTTAGGGAAGTAAAGAACATCCCGCCTTCAGCAGCCTTGTACCCCTTCATCGCTGAATACTCAACACCAAGTGCGTCTGATTCCCTTTCATCGTCTCTACTGTAAGATAGAAAGAGTAATTGAGCAGTCTGGCTACTTAATTGAAGGATATTTCCACCATCTAAACCAAAAGATTCACCCAAAACAGCACCACCAATTACTGCTAACTGTCCGAATTGTTGTTCGGCGGCTCTTTGTGATGCATGTCTTGCCGCTACGTGGCCAATTTCGTGTCCCAACACAACCATTAATTGAGCTTCGTTCTCCAAGTGGCCTAGCAAACCTCTCGTTATGTATACAAAGCCTCCTGGTAATGCAAAAGCATTTACAACGGGGCTGTTTAACACTCTAAACGTGAACTCAATGTCTTTATATTCACTTGGAGTATCATCTCTTTTAAGATGGCTTACACTTAACAACTCTTGGCCTAGGGCTGATACATACGCTGCTACTTCAGGATCGTCATAAAGCCCATATTGTGCTACAATCTCTTTGTCAGATTCTGCCCCAAGTTGCTTTTCCTGCTCCCATGAATAGCCATAAACTCTCTTTTTACCCGAAATTGGATTTACTTGAAATGAAACGCAGGCATTAAAAGAAACTGCGACTATAAGTAAAAGTGTAAATTTTCGAATGTGTGGTATCATAAAAATTATTTTAATTCTTCCTTAATTAACAAACTTAAAATAAGAACCTTAGTTCCAAAAAATGCATTATGAGATAATATTAACCTCTGGTGTCAATTCAATCTTAAACTCTTTTAATATAGACGCCTTGATTCTCATTGCTAAATCCCAGATTTGAGCTCCTGAAGCTTTTCCATAGTTCACGAGCACAAGAGCTTGCTTTGCGTGAACTCCAGCATCACCTTCTCTAACGCCTTTCCATCCTGCTTTTTCAATTAGCCAACCAGCAGGAACTTTAACAAAATTATTAGAGACTTTGTAGCTAGGCATGTTTTTATACTCTTTCTTTAGCTCTTCAAATAGAGCTATTGAGATAATAGGATTCTTAAAAAAGCTTCCAGTATTCCCAATTTTAGCAGGGTCCGGCAACTTGCTCTTCCTAACTTCAATCACAGCCTTACTTACATCTTTGATCGTCGGCGAAAAAATCCCTTTATCTTCTAAGAGATCCACTAACGCTTTATAATCAACTTTCGGTTCAGCATTCTTTTGAAGCTTAAAAGTAACTGAGGTTATAACTACCTTATTTTTGAGCTCATTCTTAAAAATACTATTTCGATATCCGAAATTGCATTCTCTTTTTGAAAATGTTCTAATTTTCCTAGTTGAAATATCCAGAGCCTCAAGACTATCGAACACGTCTTTAAGCTCGACACCATAAGCTCCAATATTTTGTATTGGAGAAGCACCAACTGAGCCAGGAATCAACGATAAATTCTCTATTCCTCCCCACCCCTTTTCTACACAGCTAAGCACAAGCTTATGCCAATTTTCGCCCGCATTAACTTTTAGGTAAACATGTGCTTCATCTTCCTTAACGATACTTTCGCCTTTCAAAGCCATGTTTATAACTAACCCTTCAAAATCTGTTATGAAAAGCACATTACTTCCACCACCTAGAATCAATTTTCTCAAATTTTTAGTTTCAGCGAATGAAAGAGCCTCTTTAAGTTCTTCTATGGTAACTACAGAAACAAAGTATTTAGCTTGAGAGGCCAGCCCCATGCTATTATAGGCAATGAGTTCAAAGTCTTCTTGAAAGTTAAGTACTGGAGCCATTTATTTCTAAGGTTCTACTATGAGTTTAGTATCCTCTTTCCCAATTACTTTTACTCTAACTTTTTTAATTCGATTATTTAGAACAGAGTGAACCGTTAGCTCTAGATCATGATAGTTAACTCGTTCCCCTACAGTTGGTAAACTTTCAGTAAGGTGGTAAATCAATCCTCCCAAAGTTTCAAACTCGTCCTCTTCTGAAGCAACTTTGTAACCTAGAACATCTTCCATATCATCCAGGTCAATTTTTGCGTCAAAAATAAATATCCCATTTCTGAACTGCGTATAAAGTTGTTCGTCTTCCGATGATTCATCAGTAATATCACCCACAATCTCTTCGAGGATATCGTCCATCGTAACCAACCCCTCGGTTCCCCCATACTCGTCAACAACAATTGCTATGTGTGTTTTCTCTTGCTGAAAATCACGTAAGAGATCATCAAGTTTTTTGGTAGCTGGAATAAAAATGGTATTTCGTGAAATTGTCTTCCAGTTAAAGGAAGGGTTTTCCTCTAGTGAACTCAAATATGGAAGAATATCTTTAGCATAGATCACTCCAACAATATTATCCAAATCGTTTTCATATAATGGTAGGCGAGAAAGCGCCTTCTCTTTGATAATCTCTAGAACACTATTTAAAGAGTCGTTGATAGATACCGCATCAATATTAACCCGAGAAGTCATAATTTCGCGTACGGTTATATTTCCAAACTCTATAACATTCTCAATAATTTCTCTTTCATCTTCTTTAATAGACCCATCCTTTTCACTTACTTCCGCCATCGTTTTGATGTCTTCAGTGGTCATTTTACTAGATGGTTTTGGGAGATACTTCTCTAAGATAATGGTGCTATCGGCGATTAGTTTAGCTAGTGGTTTAAGTAAAATAAAGAATATATAAATAAACATGCTCCATCTTCTTGAAACAGATAGAGGGTTATTAATCGCAATTATTTTTGGTGTAATTTCACTGATAATCAGAATCATAAAAGTTAAAACCACAATTTCTACGGTGTAGACATAGATTTCTGAGAACCCAAAATGGCTAACAATGGAACCCGTAATTACAGCTGCCAATACTGACGCTATAATATTAGAAAAGGTATTACAAATTAGAATAGTAGCAAGAAGCCTACGAGGCTTGTCGAGCATAGTTAGAATTTGTGCGTCGCTACGGTGTTTCTCAATAGCAGAGTTTAGGTCCTCTAATCGTCCTGAGAGAGAGAAAAATGCGACTTCAGATCCCGAAAAAATAGAAGACAAGAATAGCCCTAAAATCATTACAATTACTTGTATTGACAACACAACAACATCTATTTTGCCTGAAACTACTCCGGCATCTACACTCGCAAATAACAGCATCATAATATGATGCGATTCATTTAGAATTTCCAAAAGTCCCTAATTATTAGTTTAGCTAAATTTAACTCCCTAGGAGTAAGCTACAAAATAAAAAAGCGGTGAAAGCACCCTGCCCACACCGCTCTTTACAAATCTTATCAGATTTAGAACGGAAGATCATCATCCATATCATCAAAGTTACTGTCTAACTGAACATTGCTAGACATTGGCTTTGCATTTTGATTAGCAGCTGGTCTTGAAGCACCACCGCCGGAATTGTTATTTCCGCCACCACCGCTATTATCGCCTTTGCTATCAAGCATAGTCATTTGTAAGGCTTTAATCTCTGTAGTATAACGTTTCTGTCCGTCTTTATCTTCCCACTGGCGAGTTTGTATCGGCCCCTCAATATACACCATAGAGCCTTTGTGCAAATATTGCTGGCAGATTTCAGCTAATCTTCCCCACGCAACAACGCGGTGCCATTCTGTGCGTTCTTGGCTCTCGCCATTGCTATCTTTAAAGCGTTCGCTTGTAGCAATGTTTAGGGTTGCAACTGCAGTGTTTGATTGTGTGTAACGAACTTCTGGTTCTTGACCGAGACGTCCGATTAACATGGCTTTATTTAGTGAACTCATTTCGTAACCTCATATATTTTTGTTTGCAAAGTAAGACTTACTAGTGAACTATTCCTTACAAAATAAATATTTTCCAAATAGATCATTAAGTTATACTTAATGATAAACTTAGTTATCTCATCCTTTCTTTACTATTACAAACCGTTCGCTGTCTGCTTTTGAAACTTGTTTGAAAAATGTTCTAAAATCTTCGTATTCCTCAGAGTCTAATCTAATTTTTGTGAGAATTAATTCCCGAGAATAAATCAATTTCCCAGAATCATCCCACTCTAAACTTGCATAAAAGCTTCCGAAATCATTTTCAATTTCAACCTTTGAAGGCAGTGCTTCCATTTCGTAATCTGAAGGAAGCTCAAATTCGTAGACATCTTTTTCTAAAAACTTATTTGAAAGCCACACTTCATTCTTTCTATCCTTAGACTCTGGAGGGTTCAATTGCCATTGATTTAATGCGTTAACTGGTACAAATAGCCTAGATGAAGATCGTGTGGCGAAATTATCCATTTCTAACTCATAGGAATATCTCGCTCCCTCTTCAGATGTTGTTAACCCACTGAAGTCGACATTGCTCATTTTATATTCTGAACTCCTAAGATCATCCTCAAGCCATTCTAATCTTTTCTTTTCAGTTATTGGCTTCAAACTATGAAGTAAGTTATCTTGAAATATTCCAGTATTTTTGACGATTGTTTTAATCTCTGCTTTTCCATCTTCAGATATTAATATACTCGTTAAAGTAACTCGGCCGTTTTGTTCAGGATTATTCTCTGGCGTTTGAATTACTTGCCCACCATCTACCGAAATTAGCAATGCGTTTTTACCTTGTGTACCCCCCGACAAATGATTGGCTGGCATATACTTACTAGTACATTCAAGCCAAATTTTCTCACCATCCGAAAGTGTTGCCTGCAAAATTACATGATTAAATTGATTGCTTGGGAACTCAGTTAGCATATGCCCATGAGAATCACTATTAATTAGCACAGCATTTGAAGCGATGCCTGCGTACTCAAGGATTGCTTGCATAAAATTAGTAAGTGCTTTGCAATCACCATATTCGTTTTTGAAAACATAATCTGCAGAAAATGGTTTCCAACCACCAATACCTAGCTGTATACTCACATAACGCGCCTTATCTTGCAAATAACTATACAACAGTTTAACCTTTTCACGCTCATCTGTTATACCAATTAATAGGTCGTCAACTTCTGTTTTAGCAGCATCAGACAGTGTTCTTGTACCAATTCCCAAACCGTAATACCATTTCCCAAATTCTTCCCAATTTTCAGCACTACCCTGGGTATTCTCTATTTCGAAAGTGTTCGGTGCTACTAAAACCCTTGGCAAAGTTTCTCTTAGAGGAGGACTATATGGTTCCCCTTTTGAAGGTCCCATAAAACCAGTTTGCCAATTGTAAACCGTTCCACCCAAGCTATTAACTATTGTTGGTTCTTCATTTAAGTTTGATTGATAATACCTTATCCCATTTGGCGATTTATCTACTACTGTGAAAGAAGCTTTTTGGACCGTCTGATTTAAGGATTTTGGATACCAGGATGGCAAACCTAATATGCCGTTAAAATTTATTTGATACTCGATTTCTATCGTATATGGAAATGAATTATGATAGAGATCTAATACCTTTACCCGGCTATCTGAAAAGAAAGTATATCCATCAAAAGCACTGTAATCTTCTGCATCTTTATCGGAGTACGATCGAATCACGTCTCCATTTGCATTTAGCACATTCGCTTTTATATAATCTATTTCTCGAAAATTATCGTACCAGATTGGAATTTGGGCTAATTCTTTATCCTTTTTACTAAATATTGTTAGAGCCTCTTTAACATTATAAACAGCATTTGAGCTACTATTTATGGTGAGCGTAGTTTCATGATTTCTAATCATTGAACCAGAACCCAAACCTAAAATGCTTGTACTTAAATTGGTCTTTGTATCCTCCTGTTCAAAGATACTTTCTTTTGTAGCACTACATGAAAAGAGACAAACACTTAGTAAAATTAGAAAAATATTCTTCATCTATTAAATTGATTTTTTTAAGACTATTAGTTCAGCATTGTCATTTGCTACATCTTCATAAAACTTACGTAGTGCTTCATAATCTGAAGGAGCTACTCTCTGTTTTGTAATTGAGAATGTATATCGGATTGACATCGTAGTGCCCTGAGTTTGAACCAAACGATAGAACATTCCAGTATCATTAGGGAGTTTGTATGCTTTTGACTCTAATGCTTCATCAACCTCCCAACCTTGGTCTATAAATATGCTAATTACAACTGATTTAGAGAAGTTATAATCGTAATCTACAGGGTAAGTTCTATCTCTTTTCTTGAAAGGGTTTGAGTTAATCGTTTCTACTTTTAACGGATTAATATAAACCACATCTCTATTGTCTCCATTTTCGTAACTAAAGTCTATACTGTACTGATAAGGCTCAGTCCTTTCCGCTTCTTTTGTAGAAAGAGAGTCGATAACTAGTCCAGTTTGGTCAACAAATAAACTTGTTTTAATTTTCTCTTTAGGTTCTTCAGATTCAAGAACTGCTCTTTCAGCCAATGCGAAATAACCAGAACTTTTTGCGCTCAAATTTCCAGTTACTTGCCCATCAGCTCCCACTTTAAGTGTTATTAAATTTACCGAGGAGTTAGGTACTGTGTTTACAATATTCACCCAATTATCAATTTCCTTACTCTGAATGATAAGTCCACTGCCGTTTAATGCAGAGCTTGGCAGCATATTATACGGTCGTTTATCATTCTTAGCATCTAATAAGTAGTGTACTCCATCTGCCTTTACTAAGGCTAAAGTATGATTGAATTGATCTACTATCGGATAAATTGAAATAATTTCGCCGTTATCTCTCGTACTCATTACAAGTGGATAGGCTTCAACTCCAGCGTCTCTTAACAACTGAATAAGTACAAAGTTAATCTCAGTACTATTACCAGTTCCTTCTTTATAAAGCTTGTCCAAACTTTCATCTACATAGGTAGAATATCTATTATCCCAGTCCATAGTTTGAGAAACATGATCATAGATTGCAATCATTTTTTCTAATTCAGTTTCTTTATTTCCAGCAACTTCTTCTGCGTTTTTCTTTAAAGTTGAACTTGATCTCAATCTTTTGCCGTAGTTATTTGATTCATCAAAAAGCTCTACCAAAGCTGGCCAAGTTCTAAGTATTGGTCTGGGTAATTCTTGGGGGAATTGAACGGAAGATAATTGAAACCGCACTTGTGCTAGATAATCCACTCTTGCTTTCATGTATGGCTCATAAGTTAGTGCCGGCACATCTTTCATCGCAAACCGATATTTAGTTCCGTTAAAATCTATCCTCGCGCTTGCATGAGATGTTGTTCTTGCAGCACGTATATCATTGTCTTGTCTAACTGAATATTGAATGGTGGCGTTATCGTTATACTGTTCCTGATAATCTTCAAAGAAGGGATGGTATGATCTTTTATAGGGCAAGTAGCTGAACCATTCAGGAACTTTAGCCGTGTATTCGCTCCACAAAACAGGAATTTCTCTTTGGAAAAACCAATCAGGAACATCCACAGGGGATTCAGACTTCATTTCGTAACTATATTCAAATACTGCGCCACTTCGTAAACCTGGGGCAGTAAATTTAAGTTCTGTCCAGTTATCCGTTACCTTATTCTCAAATTTATCTTTCCTTCCAAGCTTAGATTTCTTCACCTTTCCATCGTTGTCGATGTACGAAGTTTCAGCTTTCAATTTTGAAATTCTTTGTTCGGGATTATCTTCCCTAAAACCAATTGCTACATCTCCAGCATCTAGGCCATCATCGGTTAAGATTTTAATTCTAACATGCCTTTTATAATGTAATTCCAACTTCTCATCTACATAGAATTCGCCAACATCAAAGAGAACTACAGCACTTGCAGTAGAATCTTTCTCATATATCTGCATATTAAGCTGATCTCTTGGAATATCCCCGAACTTCCATGTTTGACCAAATAGGAGGGGATTAGTAACTATAAATAAACCAATAAAACAGACTACTTTTTTCATTGCCAGCATGTATTTGTGTGTAAAATAATATTTTCCTCAAGAAAGGATATTACCGATAAACTAGCAACACCTTTAAGTGTAAACAGATATAAAATCAGACTAAAGAAACCTAAGTTAGTTGGCATTAATATTTTTAAAGGCGCTTTTAATTTGTTAATTCATCCTCTGTATGTAATTATGTATTTTCTGAAAAACAACGGACTCACTATGATTTACAAAAAACTTACTGTCACTTCATTATCACTTTGCTTTTTATTCTCCCTATTTATCAATCCGGTTGCACTTAACGCTTGGAATGAAACGGGACATAAAATAATTGCAGCAATTGCTTGGGATAATTTAACGCCAATCGCCAAAGAGAATATTATAGAGATTCTAAAGGTTGCCCCTAAAGACTCAGACCTACTTACTCTTTTTGATAAAAATGCTCCAAGCAACACTGAGCAATATTTTCTAAATGTTGCCTATTGGCCAGATATGGTTCGGGATAGAAACAAGACCACTAGGTATAAAAAATACCATGAAGGAAATTGGCATTATATAGGTAGTTATTGGAAACAAACTCCAGGTGGTCCAGTTGAAGCAACTGGCCTTGTTGAGAAAGAAAATGTAGCTGAGCGAATCAGTTATTTCCAATCAACATTGGCATCTGCCGAAGTTTCTAATGAGATAAAGGCAGTTCAAATAGCTTGGGTTTTACACCTTATTGGTGATATCCACAATCCTTTGCACAATGCTTCTCGTGTTACAACCAAAGACCCAGATGGTGATAGAGGTGGGAATTCTTTTGCTTTAGCCGATAAATGGCCTACCAATTTGCATTCTTTTTGGGATGGAATTATTGACGTCAACTCTCCCAAAAGCGAAAATACAACCTCCTTTGATTACTACACCACTAAGGCCAAAGAAATCTCATCAAAACACCCAAAAGAAGAATTCGGAAAACTCATTCAGGTACAAGATCCTAGCATTTGGACCAAAGAAGGGAAACGAATAGTGATGGATTCATTATATCCAGAAACATTAATTGAGGGCCAGAAACCATCTATTGAGTATCAGGAAAAATCTTTTGAGATAGCACAACAAAGAATGGCACTATCTGGATATAGAATGGCTGAATTTTTGAATGCCATCTTTAACTAACTAGAGAAAAAAGTAAGAAACCCATTCTCAGTTATGGTTTCTTACGCAAAACAATTTGTTGGGAGTGAGAGCTCACTACTTTTTCAAAAGTAGTTCTTACTGCTTCATAATCACCTGCCGCAAATTCAATTTCGTTAAATGAAAAATCTGACAACACCGTAATTGTATTCCCGCTAATTTGATTTAAAAATCGAAAACTAGCCAATCCTTGGCCAACCTTAAGCTGTACCGGCTCAGGGAGCTCTTCCACTTCATATTCATCGGGAATTGTAATAGTAACTATTATTTGCTCTCTAAAAGGATATGGAAATATAATTGGGAACTCTCTTTCCTTTCGCACAAAAGGGTTCTTTGTTTCCGAAAAAATACTAAGAGGCTGTATGTACAACATTTCAGGAAGAACGCTATCGGCATTCGCCTCTCCAAAAGTATAATTCGCTTTTAAGCTAATAGGATCTTCTTTGTCAGCTACCCCCCCAACAGAAAAGCTATCTATTCTCACATTAGATAATGTCTTCAATTCATTTTCAACAAATCGATCTTCCCCCACTTCTTTGAACTGATTACGCGTTTTATGAGCATAATATCCCACATAGCTAGACCCTAAAGTTGCAGACATTCTAGCGTCATCCAAAATTTCGATATTTAAACTAGATCTAATCGCCGATTTTTCTAAAGGTATTGTTCGAAACCAATCAATTGACTTATTCTTGATTGTAAACGCATATCTATATAGGTCTTTAACAGGCAGTAATTTGTAAGATCTCTCTCCTTCGGTTGCGTCTAAGAAAAGGAGTTCTCCGTTAATATCTACAAGTACTATTAGATGATTGAATTGATTTATTATAGGATAATTAACGATAATTTTTCCATGTTTTCTAGTACTTATCAAAGAGTAGGTTGCGTCAACTCCTGCATGGTTTAGCATTTCCATCAGCATTAAGTTTACATCTGCAGAATTACCAGCTTTAGTTTTATAAGCATCTCTGATGCCTCGATCTGTAACCAATCCATAAAACCCATCCCAGCTTATTGTTCCGGCAACATAATCATAGATAGCTACCATTTTTTCTAGTGGGTCATCTAAACCTTCTATCAATCTATCAACCTCCTCCCTCATGTCGCCATTTAACCGTTGCTTACCAATTCCCGGATGACTTCTTACTTCATCCGCAACTTTATCCCATGTTTTATAGAACGTTTGCCGAGGTTGGCCAGGGAAATCGACTACTGAAAGTTGAGTATAAATTTCAGTCACAAAATCTTCGGTAGAATCAATAAATGGAAGCTCTTCCACCGGAGGGAGATTCTTCTTAGAAATGGTGATTACTTGGCCACCACCCATAGAGTCTGTATATCGCTCAACAACTGTGGTTGCGGTAGTATCAACTCCCTTTATTACTGTTTGATATTGTAGTTGAGCTGGAACTCGCATCTCAAACTCGCTAAAAGAAACAGGAATTTCTTTATGGAATTTCCAATCAGGAAAAAGAAATGCATTCCCCATCTTCTTTTTGTAAGAGTACTCAATAATCGCCCCCTCAGAGAGCTTTGGTAAAGTAAATTTCTGAGCATTTACCTTATCGAGAATTTTCTCCTTAAAGATATCACCTTTGGCCAGCTTAACCTTTTTAACTGAGCCATTCGCTTCAAGATTATAAGTTTGGGCTTTAATACTGTTTACAGTCTGATCGTATTCTTCGTTAAAGAAAACGGATACATCTCCGTATCCAAACCCATCTTCTTTTAAAATCTTGATACGAACATGACGCTCGAAATAGCAGTCGAATGTTGAGGAGAAATAAACACTACCTACATCAAAAAGAACCACAGCCGAAGCTGTGGTATCATACTTTCGATTGTACGATGTGAAATCTTCTTTTTTGACATCTCCAAACTTTTTCTGTTGCGCAAAAGTAGAACTACTTAACGCAAGGAAAATAATTAAACACGCATATCGCATAGCTAGCATTACATAAAATTAGTACTTTACGAGAATATACTATTTCTCGGTTAAAGAACTAACCCCCGGTAATACTTTGCCTTCTAAATATTCTAAACTTGCACCACCACCTGTAGAAACATGTGATACTTGATCACTTAGGCCCGCTGCTTTTATAGCTGCTGCTGAATCACCGCCACCAATAATAGTTATGGCGCCAAACTTAGTTGCCTCTGCTAATGCTTCAGCTACACCAAAAGTTCCATCAGCAAAATTGCTCATCTCAAAAACACCCATTGGCCCATTCCAAAGTACCGTTTTAGCATTTTTAATGGTATTACCAAAAGCTATTGTAGATTGTGGTCCGATATCCAAACCCATCCAGCCATCTTCAATTCCGTCTTCATCAACAATTTTGTGTTCTGAATCGTTACTAAACTCTTGAGACACCACAGAGTCAAAAGGCAACATTAGTTTAACACCAGCTCTTTCAGCTTTTTCCATTAATTCAAGTGCTAAGCCTATTTTATCCTCTTCTAGTAGCGAATTTCCGATGTTGAATCCCTTCGCTTTATAGAAGGTATAAGTCATCCCACCACCAATAATAATAGTATCTACTTTATCTATAAGATTTTCGATTACCCCAATTTTATCTGACACTTTTGCTCCACCTAAAATAGCCACAAAAGGACGATTTGGGTTATTTACGCTTTCACTTAAGTAGCGAATCTCTTTGTCTAACAAAAAGCCAGAAGCTGCAGGCTGTAAATATTTGGTAACTCCAGAAACAGAAGCATGTGCTCTATGGCTACTTCCAAAAGCATCATTTACAAAAACATCTGCTAACGATGCTAATTCTTTACTAAAAGAATCATCATTGTCTGTTTCTTCTTTGTAGAAACGTACATTCTCAAGTACTACTACTTCGCCAATATTGGCTTTTGATATAAGTTCTTTGGTCTCTTCGCCAATACAATCTTTTGCAAAATGTACTTTTGCATCAATTAATGTAGCTAAATGCTCCGAAATTGCTTTTAATGAGTATTCTAGATTAGGTTCTCCACTAGGTCTACCTAAATGGCTAGCAAGAATAAGCAACCCTCCATTTTCTAAAACGTATTTAATGGATGGAAGAGCTTGAACTATTCTATTATCATCTGTGATAACACCATTTTTTAATGGAACGTTGAAGTCAACGCGCATTAGTACTTTTTTCCCTTTTACTTCGATATCAGTGAGTGTGAGCTTTGCCATTTTTTGTAAGGTGTTTTAGCTGTTTTAGTCTAGGTTGCTTTAAGGTACAACCTTTCTGTAATGAAGTGTAGCAGGATTGTAACAAAGTATTCAGTTTTTTTATAAAAGGGTTTGCTTAAAAATTGTGAGACTCTTTTCGAGTACATCTTTGCAGTGTACACAAAAACTTTATAGGGTATTTAGAGGCAGATATTAATCAACATTTTGAATATTTTAAGGTGCTAATTTCTAATCTCAGAATTAATTGAATGCGAACAGTTTATTTAGACTATGCTGCCACTACACCTTTAGACGAACGGGTGTTCGAAGCAATGCTTCCTTATTTAAAAGACAACTTCGGCAACGCGAACTCGATTCACCATTTAGGCCAACAAGCCAAAGTTGTTGTTGAAGATGCAAGAGAAAGTATTGCAGCAGCTATTGGAGCAGAACCATCAGAAATTATATTTACAAGCGGTGGGACAGAAAGTGATAACGCTGCGATTAAAGGTGTATTAACAGCATCTGGAGCAAAAAATGAGATTATTAGCTCCGAGATTGAACACCATGCTGTTTTGCATACCGTTGAAATGTCTAAAATCGGTGGTTATAAAACACTTTTTGCTGAGTGTAATAGCTCTCGCGTGATTACACCAGGGGCAGTAGAAAAACTGATTACGGATAAAACTGCGGTAGTTAGTATTATGCATGTTAATAACGAAATTGGTACTGTAAATGCTGTTACTGAAATTGCTCAAATCTGTAAATCTCATAAAATTCCATTTCATACCGATGCCGTTCAAAGCCTTGGTAAAATACCTCTCAATGTTAAAGAACTCGGTATCGACTTGATGAGTGGAAGCGCTCATAAAATCTATGGACCGAAAGGAATTGGCCTTTTATATGTGAAAAACGGAACACCTTGGATTCCATGGTTAACAGGTGGCTCTCAAGAACGTAGACGTAGAGGTGGTACGCTTAATGTTCCCGGAATTATAGGTTTTGCAAAAGCTGTAGAATTAGCAGTTTCCGACTTGGAAAAGAATACCGCTCACTTTAGAAAACTTAGAGAACTATTGTTGCGAACAATGAGCGATAAAGTTAGCGTTAATTATTGCATTAACGGAGAAACCGAAACTGGGATGCCACATATTGTCAACCTTTCATTCTATGATGATGCGAAGCATTGCATTGATGGAGAAATGCTTCTTCTTAACTTAGATATAGAAGGTATCTGTGTTTCAAATGGCTCGGCCTGCACATCAGGTGCAGTAGAGCCATCCCATGTTCTTTCTGGAATTGGAATTCAAGATGACATCGCTAAATCAAGTATTCGTGTTAGCTTTGGCAAGCATACTACTGAAGAAGACATTCATTATTTTGTTGAAAAACTAGAAGCAATTACAACTAGAATGTTTGCTTTAGCATGAGTAAGAATGTTTGTATTTATTGTGGCTCTAGAACACCGAAAAGCGTTGAACTTCAAAATTTAGCTATTGGTATAGGCAAAACGCTAGCTCAGAATAAATGGGGCTTAGTTTTTGGTGGCGGTAAAGTTGGTATGATGGGACTTGCTGCTGATGCAGCTCTCGAAGCTGGAGGAGATGTTATTGGTATTATCCCAACTGCACTAAAAAGAGTGGAAGTTGTACATACGAGCTTAACAGAATTACACGAAACCCCCGATATGCACTCTCGCAAAGCAATGATGGAACGTAAATCTGATGCGTTTGTAGTTCTACCTGGTGGTTTTGGAACACTCGACGAATTTTTTGAAATCTTAACATGGCGCCAGCTTGGTTTTCACAGTAAACCTATTATTCTTATTAATGCTGAAGGTTATTTTGATGGGTTAGTTAAGTATGTTACTAATGCTATCGAAGAAGACTTTATTCGAGAAAATAATCTAGACTTGTTTACGGTTGTATCAACACTAGATGAAGCAACAGAAGTGTTAAAAACTCATTTATAACGTACGGATTAAAATGTCACTTAGATATTTACCCATCTTTTTATTCTTATTGATGAGTCTTTCATGTGGTTCCAAATCAACTGACTTAAATTTATCCATGGCTAATACACAAAATCCTTTACCAGCTTGCCCCGACTCCCCTAATTGTGTGCTAACTGAAAGGGAATACGAGTTTGAAGCCCTAGTTATATACAATGCATTTAGAGAAGTATTAACGGATATTGCTTCAGAAACTCCCTCTACAAAAAACCAAGAGCTAAAGATTGACGCTGTTTTCAATATCCCTGTTTTTGGTTGGAAAGATGATGTTGTCATTCAACTAGCAACTCAGAAAAACAAAACTATTGCCTACATTAGGAGTGCAAGTAGAGAAGGTTACTCGGATCTTGGTGTAAATAAAAGAAGAGTAAAAAAGATTTTATCAAAAGTAGACCTTAAACTTCAATCAAAATAATATGTATAACGGATTATTACACGCACATTCAGGGATTAGATGGGTCGTATTGGCTCTATTGATAATCACTGTTATTAAAGCTTTTTCAGGGTGGCTAGGAAAGAAAGAATACTCATCTGGCGACAGTAAACTTGCCATGCTAACTTTCAACGTTATTAACGTTCAATTCCTACTTGGTGTAGCATTATACTTTATAAGCCCGAAAGTAGTTTTTTCATCTGAAACGATGGGTAACGATGTTCTTCGCTTTTTTACTATGGAGCATATAACATTTATGATTATCGCCATAGCTCTTATAAGTATTGGTTATTCTAAAGCTAAAAAAGCTAGCGCAGACCTTATCAAACATAAAAAGATTGCCATTATGTACGGCATTGGTCTTTTGCTAATTCTTGCAGGAATACCTTGGCCATTTTTAGGTTTAGGTTCTAGTTGGTTTTAATTAGTTACCAATTTTAATTCTAGAGATAAAGACGACGTTTAAGCGACGTCGTCTTTATAAATATCAGCTATTTGCTTTCCATATTTTTCTGATATCACCTTTCTTTTCACTTTCAATGTCGGTGTAATTTCGCCGTTATCTACCGTAAACTCTTCTTCTAATAACCTGAAGTCTCTAACTTTCTCGTGAGATGCTAGTTCTTTAGAAAAACTCCGCATTTCCTTTTTGTAGATTTCTTTTACTTCATCAAGATTTATTAGCTCTTTATTTGAAGATGCTTCTAGCCCTTGGTCTTTAGCAAATTTAGCCAACGCTTCAAAGTCAGGGACAATAAGAGCCCCCATATATGCTTGTGCTTCACCTACAATTACAATTTGATCGATCCATTTACTGGTTTTGAACATATCTTCGATAGGACCTGGATAAATATTCTTTCCACCAGCGTTTACGATCATATGTTTGATGCGATCAGTGATTTTAAGATTACCTTCTACAAATCTACCTACATCTCCAGTGTGTAACCAACCATCTTCGTCAATCATCTCTTTGGTTGCTTCTTCATTCATCCAATAACCCTTCATCACATTTGGACCTTTGCATAAGATCTCGCCTGCTTCAGAGCTAAGTATTGTTGGATAATCTTCGCCACTTATTTCAGCGATAATCTGCTGTGTGTCCAAATCCTTAATAGCTACAGTTACCCCAGGAATAATAGAACCTACAACGCCCGTTACTTCATCTCCAACCTTGTTGGCCGCCATCACCGGAGAAGTTTCTGTTAACCCATAACCTTGCAGAATAGTTAACCCAGCTGCTTTAAAGAAATTATCGATGTCTGGAGGCAATGCCGCACCACCCGATACAAATAATCTTACATGCCCGCCTGTTCGTTGGCGTAGTTTATCAAAAACTAATTTATCTGCTATTTTCTTCTGCAGAGTTACAAATCCGCGTTTACCAGCTGCGTATTTTTCCCCTGTTTCGACAGCCCATTTAAAAATTTTCTTTTTTGTATCACTTCCATCTTCTACACTTTTAACAATCAGATTGTACATTTTCTCGAACAAGCGAGGCACGCTAATCATGATTGTTGGCTTAGCTTCCGGCATATTTTTCGAAACGGTATCCACACTCTCTGCATAATAAATTTCAACACCACTAGAAATCATTGCGTAATAACCAGCAGTGCGCTCAAAGGAGTGGCATAAAGGCAAGAACGAAAGCAATCTGTCTGTATCATCCCAATAAATATGTTGAGTAGCTGATTTCACATTACTCACTATATTACTGTGTGTAAGCATCGCTCCTTTAGGGTGGCCTGTTGTCCCAGAAGTATAAATAAGTGTAGAAATATCGTCTACCTTAACACTATTAACACGTTGGTTGATAGTTTTTCTGTGTTTCTCAATATGCTTCGCACCCTCAATTAATATATCCTCATAGAGATTTACGAAATCCAGACCTGCTAATTTTTTGTTTTTAGGTGTTTCAAAAGAAACCACTTCTGTAAGAAATTCGCAGTTCTCAAAAACATCAACTGCTTTTTTAAGTTGGATACCCGTTGATACGAAAAATAATTTTGTTTGAGAATCGAGCAGAATAAATTCGCACTGGCTCGCTGGTAGTGTTGTGTAGAGAGATACATTAATTGCTCCTAGCATTTGAATGGCTAAATCTACAACCGCCCATTCATATCTATTCTCGCTTAAAATACCAACTCGATCACCATGTTCAATTCCACGCTCAAGCATGTAAGAAGCCATAGCATGGACATCGTCAGTTACCTGATCCCAATATATAGGTTGGTAACTTTCATTAGCTGAAGGTTTAAAATAAAAGGCTGCCTTATTATGGCCGCCATATTTTTTTTGGAGTTTTTGGGGTAGCTCTGCAAGTGTTTCAAAAGCGACTACTGTTGGCATATGTACTAGTTTTGTTCCTGATTACTCTGCAAAGAATATAGCAATCCTATAAACAAATGCACGTCACTTCAAAACCAGCTAAACAAGTCTTATATTAAGGCAAAATAATTCATGATTATGGCACATCCAGCACACGAAGAAACGATCCAACTTGTTAAAGAAATTTTTCGCTCTTATCTAAAAGAGCGAAACCAACGCCAAACGCCTGAGCGTTTCATGGTTTTGGAAGAAATGTATCGTGCTGATGGCCACTTTGATGCCGACGATATTTTCTTTCGTATGAAGGAAGGTGGTACACGTGTTTCGCGCGCAACAGTATACAATACTCTCGATCTTTTGGTTGAGTGTGGCTTAGTACAACGCCAGCAATTTGGGAAAAGCCAGTACTATTACGAACGCGCCTATGCTTATCAACAGCATGATCATATTATTTGTAGCGAGTGTGGCCACGTGCTAGAGTTCTGTGATCCTAGAATTGGAGAAATCCAAGAAATGCTCGGAAAAATTCATGGAATGGATATCAAATCTCATTCCTTACATTTTTACGGTACATGTACCGATACCGAAGCATGTGCAGTTAGAAAGTCGTTAAACGACAATAAAGTACCTGTAGATAAAGCTTAAACAAGTTTATAAATCGGGTTTGAGTCGAGAAACTTCCTCGATTCTTATCCTGAAATATATGTTTCAGCTATGAATTTTCGAGAGGCAAGTCTGCTTCCCCACCATCCCATAATTATAGATAATCCAAGCATAGCTGATACTAGGAAGTACCAACGCCCAAAAGGCCACGCTACAATTCCTATGTTTGGTAGGTACATCGGGATAAAAAATTCGAACACTGCAAAAACACATAATACTGCTAGCGATCCCGCAATAACGCCTTGAATAACCCCTTCAACTATAAATGGACTTCTAATAAATTTATTAGTAGCTCCAACTAGCTTCATTGCTCTAATTAAATCTTTCTTCGCGTAAATTGTGAGACGTATAGTATTATAAACCAAGATAACAGCGGCTAGTAAAATTAATACTCCAATTCCCACCCCCATTAAGCTAAAAATGCTCAAATTAGACTCTAACACTCGTAGCAAAGCTGCGTTGTACTTTACTTCATCCACTCCACGAATATTTTGAAATCTAGAAGCGAGCGACTCAACTAGGTCGGCTCCAGAATCAGTATTAACCTGAACTTTGAATGAGGCGGGGAAAAAGTTCAATTCTATTAAGTCTTCTACTCCTGCGCCTAGATCTTTTGCTGCAACTGTAGATGCACTGTCTTTTGAGATATACGAAATTCCCTCAACAAGATCTTCTTTCACAATTTGATTTCGAACTTCGTCGGTTGAGCGTTCGTCCATATCAAATATAAAAACCTCAATCTCAACTTCTTTGAGGCTCATCGCTTGAGTATACACGTTATAAAAAACGCGAGTTAGAATTCCCAGAAGGAGTATGGCCACAAATAGAGAAAAAATTGATGTGGTAGCAGCTAGTTTTGCCCTTCTTATGCCTGCTATGCCTTCTTTTACAATGTATTTAAGATTCATTTTTAGTTTCTAAATTGTGCTCTGATTCCAACCAATAAACGTCTGGGCGACATAGGATATGAAGCCGACTCAAAGTAGCCTGCCTGACCTACACCGTCAAGTGCATTTTCCCATCTTATTAAAACCATCATTGACCGAACTCTTGCAGAAATTTCCACATCTAATCTAAAGAATGAAGGAGTTTGTTGCTCGAGCGAATTATACTGCCAGTAACTTAACTCGGTATTATATTTTTGGCTTTCAAAATAAAATGGAGAAAAAAGCGTACGAACACCCATTTTTATGAAGGCTGCTTTATCAAAAGCATACTTCTTTAGAAATATTGAGTTCCGAATAGATAGTTTATTACCTCTAGCATTTAGAGAGTCGACACCAACTATGTAACTCTCATTAAGAGCATATTCTGTGGTAGCAGAGCTTTCAATCTCTAAGCTCTGAGAGTGATATTGCCCAAATATAGTTCCGTTCAATAGTTCAATGTCACCACCATTCACAAATGTCTTAAATTGGGATAATAGAATAGCATCTTCTGTTTTTTTATACCTACCAGATATTCCAATTTCAAACTTTTCCCCCAAAGTAATATTCAAATCTCCGTAGATGGATTGAACCTGTTCATTATTCAATACCGGATTTCCGAAATAATTACGCCCGCCCCAATACATAGACTGTATGCTAGGCATTCTACTTTCTTTTGATGCTATAATTTTTCCGTCTAGAAAACTGGCGTTAAACAGTATTCCCGCTGAAATATCATTACTCGACTGTTTATCGTTCCTGCGCTCTAACCCACCAAATAGCTTTGCGCTAAGGTATTTTGAAAATGTAAACTGCGAACTCAATGAAACAACACTTCCTCCCCAATCTTTTTTGGCAATGGTAGAGCTATCTGATGTTGAAGTAATATACGCACCAAATTCTCCTTTCAATCTTAATGATCCAATATTTATGCTTTTGAAAGCTTGTGCTCGATGCTCACTCAAGTCCCAGAAAAGAGTATCTAAGGAAAATGAAAGATTATAATCGTTTCTTGTTTTGGTAAAAACCAATCCTCCTGCTTCTGTACTTGAAGAATCGGCACGCTCATAGATTCCGATTTTCATATCAGTTCTCAGATGTTCGGCCTTTGCTGAGCTTTCATTTGATTGTGCAGTGAACTCATCAAAACTAAAAAAAGTAGGGTCACTTACCACATAACCAAAAGGTTCTTCATTCTCGAACTGATTGCGTAAATACATTCCTTGTATTTGGAATTTATCTCCCAGATGATGATAAATTTTACCAAAAACCTGACTCCCTTGTACTCCACTTCTAGAGTAATAACCTTCTTCCCTTCTATCCCAAAACGAAAGTTCAACATTGGTAGTTGGGCTAGTATTTTGTGCCAACATAAATTCCAAGTTCCGATAACCAGCCGAGCTTTCATCATAATTCAAATAGCTAATGGGCTTTGTTATATAATAGTCTTTAGAAGTGATTTCAGATTTCAAGTTTCCAGAATACGTCTCTGAAACAGATTTAATCTTATGATGAGGAATGAAATTATAATTAATCGCTCCTGTAATTGGATTATTCAACCCAACTTCGTCAAAAAATACGTTCTGCTCGTGCATATCGTATCCATTTATAGAAAAAGCGTCAACTCTACCGATGGTACCTTGCCGATAACTCAATACGTCTTTTCGATAGGCGTAGAAATCGCCCCAATTAGGCCATATCTGCCACCTCAAAAGACTATCATTTGTAATTACATCAGAGAACGAATCACTTTGTTTTATCCAAGGGCTCACTCTCTTAATCACTTTTTCTTCTTTTTTGGGAAGAATGCTTTTGTTTTTTGACGGAAGAACAGAATCTGGAGTAGTAGTGGTTCGAAGAGTGTCCACTTTTAATGAGTCTGACACTTGAGCTGTTACGCTTACCGAATAGACTACGAGAAAGAAAACGATATGGAGAACACAAATTTTTCTCAAGGAAGTTGCTTTTCCAAGTTATAAGGAATGCTATCAATTCCCGTTAGATTCCTACGTAAAAGTTCTAATACTGTACGAGTTGTTCTTTCTTTATTAATTAAGCGATCTTTTGTGAACATCGCTTTTATAGCAAAATGTTCATTTTTGCTCCAGAAACCAATCCAAACAGTGCCCACGGGTTTTTCGCCGGTTCCACCTCCAGGCCCTGCAATTCCTGTAGTTGATATTCCAATATCAGCTCCCAAATTTGAGGCTGCACCTCTAGCCATTTGCAAAGCAACTTGTTTGCTCACGGCACCATAAGCTTCTAAATCTGACTGGGTAACTTTAAGCTGATTCACTTTAACGGAGTTTGAATATGCAACGATTCCACCCAGTACATACGAACTACTTCCGGCAATATTTGTTAGCTCGTTCACAATCATTCCTCCAGTGCAGCTTTCTGCAGTTGCAATAGTTAACTTTTTCTCAATTAGTAACTTTCCAACTACTTCGCTAACAGTAAGGTCTTTTCCCTCTCCAATTATAAACTCTGCTGCCTTATCTAAAATATAATTTAAAAGAGACGATATACTTGCTATGGCTTTTTCTTTGGTGGTGCCTTGTCCGTTTAAACGGAGCATTACCCCCCCAGCCATTGGTAGAAATGCTAAACTTACTCCGTTGTTCAAAAATCTATCTAGATTTCCCAGCACGTTATCACTTAAAGTACTCTCACCAATTCCTGCAGTTTTGATGTAATGAGAGTATAAATAGCCAACATCACCAAAACTTTCTCTCAATTTTGGGGCAACGCCGTTTTTCATTATGTACTTCATCTCGTATGGTACACCAGGCATAACGGCTAGATATTTCCTATCTATGTTAAACCACATCCCAGGCGCAGTACCCGCTTTATTAAATAAAACTTCGCAATGTTCTGGAACTTCGGCTTGTCCAAAGTTTGATTGTGAGAACGGAATTTTACGCTCAGCGAACATGATTTTAACAAAATCTAGAACTTCGTGATCAGTTCTCATGTTCATTTCAAAAAGTTCAGCTAACGCTTTTTTGGTGATGTCATCGTGTGTTGGACCTAAGCCTCCTGTACACAAAACAAGATCTGCTCCACTAAGCGCTTGTGTAACTGTTTCTTTTATATGATTGATATTATCTGATATAGTATGGACTCGAACTACCTCAAATCCATGTTCAGTCATGAACTCTCCCATCCATGAAGCATTCGTATTTATAGTATCGCCGATGAGGAGTTCGTTGCCAATTGAGATGATTTCTACTTTCATATATACAAATTCTTAATTCCTTAATCCAAAAGCTAGTTTTGATAGTATTATCTCAATTGTATTTCATATCTTCATTCAGATGAAAAACGTTCCAAATATACTCAGCGCCCTAAGGATAATCCTAGCTCCTATTTTCTTGTATCTTTATTTACAGGTTGACTTGTTTTGGAGTGCTATAAGTATTGTGATTTTTACGATTGCAGCCATTACCGACTTTTTTGATGGCCACATTGCTCGCAAACACGAGATAGAAACACCGTTGGGTGTTTTCCTTGATCCTCTTGCCGATAAATTCCTCACATTTAGTGCTTTTATCGTACTTCCTTTTGTAGATGAGCAGCAATTCCCATGGTGGGCAGTATTTGTAATTATTTTTAGAGACGTATTTATTACAAGCCTTCGCATCTTCGCAAGACGTAGAAAGATGGATATGGAAACTCGATTTATTGCCAAGACTAAAACCACTGTGCAAATGGTTTTTCTTTACATAGCACTACTAGTGGGCGTTTTTGCTGGGCACGAGATTTGGCTCGGAAGCATAGCCGACTCCATCCTGAGCACCGACTTCATGTACTACCTTATGCTATTTGTTACTGCTTTAACTGCATACTCAGGGATGGAATATGTGGTTATAAATCGTGATTTATTTGTAAAATCTAGAGCATGATTCGAGCATTAAAATTATTGGTTGGGTCTGGTTTTGGGTCAGGTTATCTTCCTAAATTTCCTGGCACCTGGGGAAGTTTATTTGCTCTCATTCCAATCTATTTTATATTTCACTCTCAGAATGCGCTCATTTACTTAGTGATATTTATCGCTATTAGCTCTGTTTTAAACCTTTGGGTTAGTGACACTTGCGAAGAACATTGGGGAGAAGACCCTGGAAAAATGGTTATTGATGAATGGGCTGGTCAGGCCGTAACATTTCTAACAATTGCATCTATGGGTTCCTTAAAAGCCGACCTAATCATACTTTTAGTAGGCTTTATACTTTTTAGGTTTTTCGATATTCTGAAACCTTTAGGTATTAATAAACTCCAAAATCTGAAGTCGGGATTTGGTATCTTAGCTGATGATTTATTGGCAGGATTGTATGCGCTTATATGCCTAAAAACTCTTATTTTTATCTGGGCTGAATATACTGGGATGGCTTAAAAATACAGACTCATCGCCATAGCCTAACAAAAAGAATTTATTTTGATATGATTATTGATAACTCATTTGCACGTGAGCTTGCGGCTCACTTATTAGATATTAACGCGGTTGTTCTTAGACCAAACGAACCTTTTAAATGGTCTTCTGGATGGAATTCGCCTATTTATTGTGATAATAGGCTAACATTACGCCACCCAGCAATTCGCAAAAAAATTGCTCAGCATTTTAGCGCTTTTATAAAAGAGAATTATCCTGATGTTGACGTTATTACTGGAACTGCTACTGCAGGAATTCCACACGCAGCTTGGGTTGCACAGGACATGGACAAACAGATGGCTTATGTGCGCGCTAAAGCGAAAGCGCATGGAATGGGCAACCAAATCGAAGGTGGTGTTGATAAAGGTCAAACAACCATCGTAATTGAAGATTTGATTTCAACCGGTGGATCAGCAATTTCTGTGCTCGAAGCGCTACATTTTGTGGGAGCTAAAGTAAGCGCCGTTGTTTCTATTTTCACTTACGGCTTTGATAAAGCTCAAGAACGTTTTGACGAAATTAATGTTCCTGTTTATAGTTTAACGGACTACAATACACTTATTGATGTTGCCGTAGAAAAAGGGATTGTAAACGAAAAAGACTTAGAACTTCTTTCGAGTTGGAGAACCGCTCCTGCAACATGGCCTAAAATTCTATAACTTATAGAACTGTTATTCTCTTCATTTCATAAAAAGATTTTATCGTGAACTCAAAAAGATTTTATATAGAAACCTACGGCTGTGCAATGAATTTTGCAGATACGGAAGTAGTAAACTCCATTTTGATTAACGATGGGATGTCACCAGCTCTTAATGCAGAAAGTGCTGATGTAGTACTCGTTAATACATGTTCTATTCGTGAAAATGCAGAAACTAAAGTTTGGAATCGCTTAAAAGAACTACGCTCCATCAAGAAGTCCAATAGCAACTTAACCGTTGGTGTATTGGGCTGTATGGCTGAGCGTATTAAAGATCAAATTTTGGAGCAAGAGCATTTGGTTGATATCGTTGTAGGCCCAGATGCCTACCGCGATATTCCTCGCCTTTTGGCTGAAGTTGATGACGGTAGAAAAGCTGTAAACGTACTTCTATCTCTCGAAGAAACCTATGCAGATATTGCGCCTGTACGTACCATTAGTAACGGCATTAATGCATTCGTTTCAATTATGCGTGGTTGCGACAATATGTGCTCTTTCTGCGTGGTTCCATTTACTAGAGGGCGTGAACGCAGTCGCCCAATGGAAAGCATTCTAAAGGAAATTAGACAACTGAGCGACGAAGGTTATAAAGAAATCACCCTTCTTGGACAGAATGTAAATTCCTATAAGGACGGTGAAAACTCGTTTGCTAAATTAATGTACGAAGCGAGCCAAGTAAACAAAGAAATTCGTTTTAGATTCTCTTCTCCGCATCCAAAAGATTTCCCAGATGAGTTGCTTCATATTATTGCCGAGCAACCAAATCTGTGTAACTATATTCATATGCCTGCGCAAGCCGGTAGCGACACCATGCTAGAACGCATGCGTAGACCGTACACACGCGAACAGTATTTAGCTTTAACAGACAAAATCAGAGCTATTATTCCTGGCGTTTCTCTTTCCACAGATGTAATTGCTGGATTTTGTGGAGAAACAGAAGAAGAGCATCAAGGTACAATGAGCTTGATGAAAGAAGTAGGTTATGACTTAGCTTACATGTTTGCTTACTCTGAACGTGAACGAACTCTTGCTTATCGTAAATTTAAAGATGACGTACCCGAAGAAGTAAAAAAACGTCGCCTATCTGAAATTATAACTCAGCAGATGGACATTCAGGAAGCTCGTAATAAAGCAGAAATTGGAGTTCGTCATTTAGTATTAGCTGAGAAAGTAAGTAAGCGTTCTGAAACTCAGCTTCAAGGACGAACCGATACTAATAGAATGGTTGTTTTTGATGCGCTTGATTTCAAACCTGGCCAATACGTAGAGGTTGAAATTACAGGTTGTACTTCAGCTACATTGATTGCTAAACCTATCAAATTAAGTAGTATTGCTGAATTTGCAGAAGCTTTAGCAGTAGCCTAAATGAAAGCCAGGTGGAAATACCTGCTTTCGGTAGCACTATGGAGCTTGGGTCTTTTGTTAATTCCAAGCTCTATACAAGCTCAAACAAAGTTGGGAGTAGTCTGGCAGCCAGAAAGTATCCAAAAAAATACCTCCAACCAGCTTTCTACTTTTAGCGATTACTCCGTTGGTCTTATAATTCTAGATCACCCCGTTTCTGATAATGTGTTATTTGAATTAGAGAACACTGGAATTCCTTATTTGATAAACTCAGGATTTGAGTATTACACTGCCACTCGCTTTGTTGAAAACAAATCCATAGTTCTTGAAAAAGTAAAGAATATCCATCAGCGATACTCTTCTTCCCCCACTTTTTCAGGTTTGGTTCTCTTCAATAACAGCCAAAGTTATAGTGATACATTTGAAGCTCTTGAAAAAGATTTCATTCTTGAATCTGGTTTAAAAGATTCCCTAAAATTCTTCCAGATTTTCAACCATGATCTTTTGCAGATCAACAGCAACCATCCGGTAGCACAGCTCCTACAAACCGATCGTATTGAAAAAGCATCCATCCATGAATTTGTACAGGGCATACAAACTTCCAATAATTACTTAATAGTTAAAGATACTTGGCTTCTTGGAATCAGTTCACAATTCCCTTCTTTCTCAAATGCTATTTCAAATGCTTCAGACTTAACTTCAGCACACATTCCTTTGCCTGCATTAGAAGATTCATCAGCTCCATTTCAATGGGCTATTTTGTTAATCTTATTATTGTGGATTAGCGTTGCCATAAATATTATGCTCAATGCAACCTATCAAAGCACCATTCTCCGGTATTTTGTGGCACATCGCTTTTTTGTGGATGATGTTTTAAGCTACCGACATCGCTCTTCGATAAGTGCTGTTTATCTCCTTTTCCAGCACGCCTTATTTGGTGGACTCGTTACTTATTTCCTCGCAAAAGTATACCTCAGTGAAACTGGGTTAAATGCTTTGTATGACTTAGCTCCAATTTTATCAATAGCAGGCCATAGTTACTTCTCTCTGTTTTTTATCTCTGTGATAATTATCCTACTCATTGAGCTTATAGCAATTCTTTGGATTTATATTCCCAACCCAGGCCTGGTTCATTTTAATCAAGCTATGAATATCTTTACATGGATTTTCCATCTTGATTTCATTGTAGTAACCATAATGGGAGTTCTTTTTATTGCTCAGGCTCCTCATTATTACCTGTTATTTCTAGCAATAACTTATCTAGTTACTTGGTACGCGAGTTTCAATATTTCAGTTATTGGCACCTCCAAAAGGCTCTCTCTTGCACGTGGCAGGTATCTTATAAAAACAATCTTTTTGCACACTGTACTTTCTGTATTAGCACTGGTTTTGCTATTTACATACAATTATTGGATGGAAATTCTAAACCTTGCTATCAGAGCCTAAAGTAAGATTACAGATTTTAGAAAATTCCTTGGCGGTTTCACAACGTGAACAGTCATTCTTTAATAAGTTAGATATTGCGTTGACGAATCTAATAAATCAAACAACGCTTACTGTCGTCCAGATCCTGATGCCTCGGGAGAAGGATCTTTCCTGATATTAAATAGTAATGGTTTTGTTCGCAGTTGATAACTAACCTTTCCCTGACATTATTTCCGTGCCACTAATGCATTCATCTCATTAATAGGTGTACTTTTGAACCGCCCCCGAATCTCGGGTTTAGCACGTACCAAAAACTCTCGACAAGAATAATTGGAGCGAACTCCATTGCATCGACTCCATTGCGTTCTTTTTTCGCCAATAATTCTAACCGACGGTGTGGTTTGGTGGGCACATTGACAATCTGGGTCTTAAAAGACTATAGTTACTTTGTGAGCAATCAAAAAATAAATTTTGCCAACGAATTATCAAACACCTACAAAAGCACTTTCGCATTTACTTTTGTTTGAAGGTAAGCAACCTCCGCTCCCGCACTCCAGCAAGTAGGAAAAGAATTCCCGTACTGAACATCAAACCCCAGCAAACTACAACTGCTAAGCCTTCCCAGAACTGATCGGTTCCATAATAAATCATGGGCAACAACCCAACTACTGTAGTTGTGGTAGTAATTAGAACGGGACGCATTTTCTTACGAAATACATTGTGCCAACACCGTAATCCAAAAACTCCCGCTTGATGCTCCAAGTCTCTTTGGTGAACTAGAAGTATCGCATTATTTACTACAATACCCACACACAACAAAGCTCCGGAAATCGCTCCTTTATCAAAAGGAATGGCGTTGACCAATGTGCCTAACATAATCCCAACTGAGCTAAATGGAATGGTTAGTAGTACAAAAAATGGACCCGACCAACTTTCTAACAACGCAGAAACGATCATCCAAACACTCAATACACTTAGTAAAATCACTAGCCATAAATTGGCCGTTTTACCTTCATTATCAAAACTGAAGAAAGACTGACCATAGCTTATTTTTGCGCCTACAGGCACGGGCACTTCTTCGAGAACACTTTCGATATAATCTTTCGCCATTCGGTAATTACCGAGATAGTTTAGATCAATATTTCGTTCATAAGACTGGTCGGTACGACGTATTGAAGTAAGAGCTTTTTGTTTTTTTATCTTTCCAATGGAAGACAAATCGAAACTAGCGGATGCCGACGTTCGTGTTTTCTTCATTAAGTCTTCTTCGTAGAAGTTTTCCGCTTCACTTCGTCCAATTAGAAGCATTTCTTGCCCTTGAAACTCTACTCTACCGTAAGTATTTACAGGATTGATATCTATTGCTAGAGCAGAAAGAACCTCATATTTATTCAAGCCTCTCGCTAACAATTTTTCTTCGTCAAGATCCAACTCATACTGATGGAAATCGTCTCTTCCGTAATAAGAACTTGAATTCACATCAACGTCTTTAACTCTCCTATTCTTGGTCAGCCTCCGCTCAATTTCTCTAGCTAATTCATAGAGCTCATCATAGGAGTAACCTGTTAACCGAATAGCATGCGATGACGAAGAACCTCCAAACCCAATGCTCGTTCCATCACCAAAACCGCTTACCGATGTAGCCACATTTCCAGTTCTGGCTGCCAAATACATCGCTTCTCCAAAATAATAATATGGAGCTACATCGTAAAAATAATCAGGATTTATAACAAACTTCATCCTCGCTCCATAATATTCCGAGAGATTCGCTTCGTAGTACAAAAAAGAATGAGCATACGGTTTTGCAAGCATCTCATAATTCTTAACAATCTTATCAATTTCAGATAGTGGAGTACCTTGAGGAGTTCGTATGTATACACTAATTACCTCTTCCGAATATCCTCTCCAAGGACTTCCGAAATAGGTATCCTTTTTGAATTTATAACTCAGCCCTCCAATCCATGGATCGACATCTTCCCTATTATCAAAATACGTTTTTGTGAACTCTGGCCATTTGGTTTCTTTGTCCCAGTCTGGAGTTTTAATAAGAAAAAGTGGGATGCCTATGGTACCAATTAGGGCTAGAATAAACACCCATCTCAACCTATTTCGCCAAATTAACACCCAAAGGAGAGCTCTTTGTATAATGGATGATAAATTTATTTTAGAACTTTTCTTTTTTGCTCTGGATATGGGCGTTAACCAAATGAGAGAATATGGAATCCAAGTGAAGGCAATGACTACAGAGCTAATAAGGGTGATAGTGAGCGCAACAGCTAAAGGCATTAGGAAGATGCGTAATTCATCGAGTGCAAAAAGAAGGGGTACAAAAATTCCAACTGTAGTAAACGTACTTCCCAAAACTGGGATTACGGATTTTGGAAGTTCTTTTTTGACATGTGCAATTCGTTCATCTTTGGTAGCAGGTAAGCCTGGATTAATCTGCTCAAAAACTACCACAGCATTATCTATGAGCATCCCTAATGCAATGGTTAGCCCCGCCAACGTAATCACATTTAAAGTATAATTACTGATATAGAGCACGGTTAAACTCATTAATACCGAAAATACAACACTTCCAATAATCACAATGGGCGCTCTAATTTTCCGAATAAAAACAAGCACCACTAAAAACACCAGTAGAGCGCTAAACATAGCTTGATAGCCCAATTGATCGAACTGTGCCCGAAGCTGCTCTGTGGAGTCAACCTGAAGCCGTAGCTCCATTTCTGTGGGCAAGCTCTCCTTCAATTCATCCATCACTTCAATAACCGTTTGAGCGAGACTCATTGCATCTGCGCCACTTTCTTTTACCAAATCAATTGTCAGCGACGGGCTTCCATTTATTCTTCGAATACTTTTTGATGGGGAATCTCCTACCGATACTTCCGCAACATCAGATAGATACAATTGTTTCAGAGAGCCCGGAATTCCAATTCTCATATTGGAGATATCAACCGTATTCTTGTATTCGGGCGGAATGGTTATACTAAATCGAGAAGCTCCTGAGTCTATAAATCCTGATGATCTCCAGTTCAACTTTGCTCTAACTTGACTAAGTATTATTCGTCCGGAAAGCTCATATCGTTCTAGTTTATCTCGGTCAAACTGAATAAATAGTGCAGGGCTTTCCACTCCTTGAAGCCTCACATCCGTAAGCCCTTCTAAGCCCAATAATTTTGTTTTTATAGATTGGCGAGCATACTCAAGCAAGTCTCTGGAAGGTAAATTTCCACTTAGAGAATACACCATAAAAGTTTGTTGGTCTTGAATTTCCTCTGGCACTTGACGGGTAATTCGCGCCGGTAGTACATTGGTTGGCAATGTTTGCTCTAAAGCATATAAATATTCTCTAAGTTCTAGCGATCGAAACTCGACGGGCGCGTTTTTTGCAAATTGTACTGTTACAACAGAGCGACCTTCTTGCGTATCTGAATTGATTTTGGATACATCTCGAAGGCGATTAGCTGCACTTTCTACTTTTCGAGTAATCTCTTTTTCCATCACCTCGGGGGCAGTACTTCCCCAGTTATAACTTATTGTTATGGACGGAAGATTGAGTTCTGGCGCATTTTCAACAGGAATACTTTTCCACGCCGAATACCCCACAATGCAAACCATCAGGTAGAAAAAGGAAATCAGATATTTGCGCCGGAGTAGCTCTTCCATAATCTGTAATCAATTTGCCATAAGCGGAATTACTTCTTGCTGATGGCTAATACTGAAGTGTTTATCTACCGCAAGTGTATCCCCTGGATTTATTTCCTCATGGTTGATAATAACCCACTCGTTATTCATCGCTTCAGGAGTTACATAAATCCACTCAACTTCAGTACCATATAGCTTAAATATCAATGTTCGGCCGTCACGTTCTAGTAAAGCAGCTCTAGGCATCCGTACTTTTCCGACTATGCTATTCACAAAAACTTTGCCCTCAACTGTCATGCCAGACTTGAGATTTCCATCTTCATTATTAACTTCAACAATTGCTTGCCCCGTTTTAGTTTTTTGGTCTATTTCTGGGGAGATGGCAACAATTTCACCCGTAAACTCTTTCCCGCTCGGGTCGGTTAACTCCACTTTCATTCCTGGTTTAAGTGAAGTAATCTCAGATTCCAGCACATCAAAACGAACTCGCATTTTACTTGTGTTAACGAGTGTTCCAAGCTCCTTTCCAGCACTTATATATGCCCCTTTACTAATCACTTCTTTAGTGGATATTACACCAGAAAAAGGTGCTATAATTTTAGTGTAACTCAGATTCAGTTTAGCTCTTTCATACGCTAGTTCAGCATCTGCCAAACCAGTTGTAATTCTATATCCGTCATTTCCATTTGTTGAAGAGCCATCTTTCTCGCGCAATCGAATTTCTACATCATACAGATTCTTTGCTTTCAAATATTGGTTATGGGCGTCTTCTTTGCTGTTTTCCCATTCACTTACATCAAATTCTAAAAGTAACGCTCCTTTCTTAATCTGTTTACCTGCAATAATGGAATGTTCCTCTACATAACCACTTACTCTTGGGATTAAGGTAATTCGCTGGATGGGCTCCACCACTCCGCGGCTTTCAATAAAAAAACGCAGTGGTTCTCCATCTACTTCAGCAAAAACAACTTCTGGTAGAACTTCAATACTGTCTAAATCAGGTTTTTCTACCGTGGGTTTCTCGCCGGTGCAGTTTGTTATAAGTAACAGTGCCCCAACGAGATATATCGATTTTTTAAAAAACGTCTTCATAGAAATTGGGTTAAGCAGTCTTAGATTTAATTTTTCGAGCTTCAATCCATTTAAATACAAGAGGAATTAAGTACAGCGTTAGTAACGTACTTGTTATCATTCCTCCCATTAAAGCGATAGCAAGCGATTGGCGTAATACATAACCATCACCAAAAGGTATAAGCATGGGAATAAGTCCTAATATGGTCGTTAAGCTGGTCATTACTACAGGACGAAAACGATTTATACCAGCTTGGCGAACCGCTTCTTCCAAATCTCCTGTTTCATCGTAATAGCGCCGCATAAAATCCACTTTCAAGATGGCATCGTTTACAGCAATTCCAGTGAGGATCAACACTCCCATAAACGACAGAGCATTTAAGCTTACTCCGCCTAGATACAGCGCAAAGATCGATCCTATCCAAGCAAAAGGAATCGCCAAAATGATAATGAGGGGATATTTAAGATTCTCGTATTGAATGGCGAGTATTAAATAAATGAGTAACACACTAATAGAAAGTAGCATCCCTAATTCTTCTAGCAAATGGATAAGCATTAGCGCAGAACCACCAATTCGAACTTCATATCCCGTTTGCTGCATAAACTCACTCACTCGCTGACGGATGAGGCTTGCATTCCACCACCAATCCATAAACCCAAAGCTGGAATTAAAAGTCAATATCGCCGACTGCCCAGCTCGCTCTAACTGTTCCGCTTCTTTTACTATTTCAATACTAGCAAGCTCCGAAAGAGGAATTACTTTATTTTTGATGTCGAGCTGAATCTCGCTTGGGTTATTAAACATCCTACCTGCACCCAATAAACGAATGGATATTTGTTCATCTTGCCGATTCCAATCCGTGACTAAACTTCCTCTAGTAAGCGATTCTAAATACAAAATCACTTCCTGTTCTGAAATTTCATAAAACAAGAGTTTATCTGGTTTAAGGCTTAATCTGAAAGCATCTACCGTTTGTGGATATTTCTCGGAAAGCTGAAGGTCTGAAAACGATTCTTCTAAATAGACTTCTAATGCTTTACCAACTCGCTTGCTCAGCGCTCTATCCGTTCCTACAATACTAAACTGTACAGGGACTTCAATTGAACTTCCTGCTTCACCAAAATTGGAATCACCTTGCTCCGTAAAACTCCAAGTTTGATAGGCTTTTTTCAATCCACCAAAAATACGTTCAAGATTCCTAATTTCAATTTTATTCTGCACTGGAATTGAAAGTGTGAATTTGTTCAACCCTTCATTTTGTATAGAATTTAAGCTGGTATTATCGGTATAGCCACCTATTGAAAGCACACTTGCTTGTGGCATTTCTTTCATCAATAAATTGGTGATTGTTACCGAAGCATCTTTGGCTGAGCGTAACGCCGTGTTACCGGGCATAGTTACCAAATATTCTACACGTTCAGGTTCACTTTCTGGCAAAGCTGATTTTTCCACGGTCATAAACATCCAACCCGCAAGTACTGCCAAACAAGCGGATACAATTACCGCAGGCCAAGGTTTTTTAATCAATCTCGTTAACCCTCTTTCATATCTCTGTATGATTGAGTCCAATCCATCAGATATTTTGGATAGAAATCCTGAATTGCCTTTTCCACTAAACTGAACCACAAAAACGGGCAAAATCACTAGTGCCACCAACAACGACGAAACCAAACTAATCGACAGTGTTGCAGCTAAATCACGGAAAAATGCCCCTTCAAATCCACCTAAAAATATTAGCGGTAAGAATACTGAAATTGTTGTAAATGTAGATGCCGTAACCGCCAAGGCTATCTCGCTAGTTCCTTTTCTGGCGGCTTCAAACTTATCCAAACCTTGTTTTTTGTAGCGGTTGATATTCTCCAACACCACAATAGAATTATCCAGCAAAAGCCCAATTCCAAGCGTAAGACCACTTAACGAGATAATGTTAAGCTGGATATCGAAAAGGAACATAATCACAAAAGTGAGGAAAATACTTACCGGAATGGAAACGCCAATGGTAAAAGGGCTTCGAACATCATCCAAGAAAAGAAACAGAACGATGAATGCGAGAACACCACCAAATATGAGCGTTTGCAATAAATTGGAAATAGAGTTTTCTATATAGGTAGCATCTTCTCGAATTACGCGGATATCGATATCTGGATTTTGGCTACGAATTTGATCAAGTGTTTCTTGAAGCGTTTTAAATACCTTTACAGTATTTGCCCCGTATTCTTTCTTCACCAATACATTCAATACTTCTTGATTATCTAGAAGGGCAAAAGATGTAGGGTCGGCCTCATTAATTTCTATATCGGCAATTTCGCGTAATAGTAACACTCGTCCATTTGCTAGCGATATCACAGGGATATTCTTGATATCCTCGAGCGACTCAATTCTACTTTGAATCTTAAGCGCATATCTGTACCAACCATCTCTAAGTTCACCATTCGATGAAAAAATATTCGCATCGCGTATAACCTGCTGAACTTGAGACAAGCTCAGTCCATATCGATCAAGAACTTTAGGATCATAGCTGATTTGAACTTCGGGCTTAACTTCCCCCACAAGCAACGCCTGTGCAATACCATCCTGTTGCTCTAATCGCCTTGAAAATACCTGTTCAGCCCACCGCTTGAGTGAAAGTCGATTCGAAAAATTCTGATTTGGGGCATTTTTTAAAGTAAGAGCGATGGTTGCTATAGGTTCATCAGATGCTGAGGAATAAATAAGCTGTGGACGTTCGGCCTGAGTTGGAAGCGCCGCTCGTGCTAAATCTAATTTCTCACGAACATTCAGAAAAGCAAGGTCAAGGTCAGCGCCCCAGTTAAATGTGAGGAATATCAAACTTTGTCCTTGCCGAGCAATACCCCGTGTGCTTTGCACTCCACGAACCGAAGCTAGAACTCCTTCTAGTGGCTCGTTAATTCTGTACTCCACATCGGCAGCTGGAGCGCCAGGATATTCCGTAGAAATTAGCAACGTAGGCTGTGTTACATCTGGCAATAATTCTATAGAAAGACGTGACAGCGTAACTCCCCCAAAAATGAGAACTGCCAATACTAAAATAATAGATGCTATGGGCTTTTTAAGGAGCAAATGATATAAATTTAGTTACTTAGTTAGGATAGTAAATAATTTTACGTTCTAAAGCTATTTAGCTACTATCGGATTTCTCCCTTTTTTGATTGGGTGGATGGTTATTAGTTATTGGTTAATTGTAGATGATTGAATAATCATAATACAACGGCGACCGTCATCCAGAGGCTACTGCCGATGGATCTTCATAAACCCACTAACTAGCAAGGAAGCTAATACCTAAACCCACCATTTTTGAAACAGGATTATCAAGATTATCAAGATTTATTGGATTAAATCTGGACTTCCTCATCATTCAATGCCTCTACTCTCCTTACCAATTTTCCCTCGTTACGAATGTCTTCGTTCGTGATGCAGTCCAGAAGCTCTAGCTTCCAATGTTAATCTAGATTCCTGCCTGCACAGGAATGACTTTGTTCGGAACGAGGTTTAATATTGGCTACAGTGCTGGGCACTGTAGCCAATTAAAGCTTAGGTGTTTGGATTAACTGCGTACTACTTTGCCTAGTGCTTCGAGTAGCTGAGGTTTGTCTTCTAGAGCGATACGAGCTACGGCGTAGAACTCGCTCATCCAATTGCTGAGTGCGGCTATTGCCTGATCTTTGGTTTTGGTCGCTTCTTGTGACTCCCCTTTTTCACGGAGGTATTCTGCCCGAGCAGTTTCGAGTGCCGTAATGGCTGCTAGTGCCTCTGTGATATCATCGGCTGTAATTTTGAGCCTGATGAGTTTGGTTTTGATGTCGTCGGAGGCGTTTGCGGTGTTGTAGAATTTCTTCACGGTTTCGAGCCATGAGATATAGGCTTGGGGAAGACTGCCTGTAATAGCTAAAGTACCTGCGGTTACGCCATCGGTACGGAATACTACTTTGGCTTTTTTGCGATGCAGGCGGTAGGCGATATCAATGGTTTCTTTTTGGCTGGAAAAGCTTTGGTATGCCTCTGTGGTTTCATCGTCTTCGGCTTTATTGGCGTCGAAGGCAGTTCTGGCGGTTTCTAACAAGGCTTTACCTTCGTTAATGGTGGCTTCGTCGTAGCCGAGTTCTGAAAGAGCTTCGGCAATGGCGGTGGTAGTAATAGCGTTTTCGAGGGCGATGCGGTATTGTTCGAGGGCATTTGCATCAGAGAGTTTTATAGCTGGCATGATTACAAGGGCTTAGAATTAACAATTAATAGTTAGACCGACCCCCGAGTTATTCCTTACAGTTTTTTTTAGGAGTGAAGTATATTTTACCCAACTAATGGGCTTGTTTTACCTGCCATTAGTGGATGTTTCCCCGCGCTTGGTTGGTTTTTACCCGACATTATTTCATTTTCTCCCGTTGTTGATGGATTTTACCCTGAACTTGGTGCGTTTCACCCTTTGGTTTGTGCTTATTGCCTTGGCCTTTGGGGGGTTTCCCTGTTCTTGGCGGGTGTGGGTGCAACGCTCATCGTCATCTCTTTGGGAATGCCAGAAATCTATGTGGGTAGTTTGGGCTGTGGTTTTGATTCTGACCTAGATTCCTGCCTGCGCAGGAATGACGGTATTTGGGTTTGGGAAGTACTGGTTGTCTTTCTATTCATTTTTATTTTATCATCCTACTGGTACTGGAAAAATCTCCCGGCAAAGGCTGAGACTGGCCCGGCAGTCAAAAATGGAACAATGGGATAGGGGAGTCCATTGCAGTACCCGTGGAGGCCCGGGAGCCTCTTTTTTATTTTAGTTACTTAGGGCGGTAGCGAAGAGTATTCAAAGCAAAGAAAGGGATGCTTACTCTACGGAATTTTGGGCTATATACTCTAAAGCAATTTCTTCACTTTCCTCAATAGCAATTTCTATCGCTCGTTTGGCTATTCTAGTGCTAGAACACTTAGGTTGGAAGCTGGAGCTTCTGGACTGCATTCCCAAGCTGGAGCTTGGGAACGAGGTTATGTGGATAGTTTGGGCCGTAGTTGTAATTCTGACCTAGATTCCTGCCTGCGCAGGAATGACAGCGTTGGGGTTCGAAGGTTATTTCTTCTTTTTACTTTTCTTATCTGCTTTAAGTAAGGGTGCGGTGTACTCGTTGTAGAGTTCGAAAAGGTATTCGATTCGTGATGTTTCGTTGGGGAAAGCTTGTGGACGGTAGCACAGGTCTACCGCGCGGTCTAGTTCTTGATGGGCTTTTACCAGTTTGGGAGGCATGGTAAGCGGGTCGTATAAATCTGCCAAGGAACTATCGGGGAATTCTGCCCGAACGTCTAACACTTTTTGTGCTTTTACTTCTACCGCTTTTTTGTTTTTAGCACTAGGATTTTTCGGCCATGGGTAGTTGTTGTAGACTATGGTGTTGGAATAGCTAATTCTTGATTCTAAACGACCGCAAACAGTATTTGTCCAACTCATGTGCATTAATGAAGTCAATACTCCAAACACAAATAAACTTGCGTCAGGAACCATTTGTATTTTATTACTTGCAATAATCTCAGAGGATAAATAAGCCATTGGTACATAAACTCTATTCTCTGAAGATACTTCGGGAACTGCTATATAATCTTTTTTGGGTTGAGAAATTTGCGCAAATAAGGTAGGTGTTAGAGCTTTTTTTCTGGTAATTGCTGCTTTACTATCTAACCTGCTCTGCTTCACACCTTCAATACGTTCTAAAACTTTAGGAAGCTTTCTTAATTCTCCAGGGCTAATACTTACTAACCATAAACAATATCTATACTTGTTATACAGAAAGTCTCTTCCGCTTACAAAAGGACGTATCCACTTTTCCGCTTCGGGTTCCGATTCAATAAAAACGTCTCGTTCCTTCTTATCTGCAAAAAGGAAATAACCACCATCTGTAGGTTTGTTTCCCCAAATCATCCTTGGCACATCACAAATAGGTTTACTCATATTTGTGATGATAGAGTCTGAACCTTCAATTAAATAAGGATTAATATTTTTAACCTTTCGTGAAAGAGGGTCGGCGCTAATGTCCGTATACTCATAAAGTACTTTATCATTTATTTCGTAACTCGAAAAACCAATAATAACTACGTGTACACCCGCCTTATTCTTTGCTTCATTTCCCCATTTAAATGTTTGATGTGCGAAGTGAATTTTGACTGAATATTTGTTTAATAAATCAGACCATAACAAAGCAACTTGTTCTCCTTGAACTATAGAGTTTGTAGATACAAATGCGGCTGAAATTCTATTTTGATTTTGTAGAAGTCGTGCCGTCTTTACAAACCAACAGGAAACATAATCGAGTACTTTAATGCCTTTTTTACCTTCAAAAACTAGCCCCATGTCTTCTTTTTGTTCATCACTTTGATAATGATGTCCTCCAAAAGGAGGATTCCCTAAAATGTAACTGAGTTCTTTTTTGGGAACCACATCTTCCCAGTCAATCCGCAAGGCGTTGCCATGTACAATAGTTGCGGCTTTACGAAGAGGGAGGCGAGCGTAATACACCCCAAAAGCTTCAGACACTTGTAAGTTCATTTGGTGATCCATGAGCCAAAGCGCTACTTCGGCAATACGCGCAGGGAATTCGTCGTATTCAATGCCATAAAACTGGTCTACATCAATATTCAGTAAGGTTTCAATATGGGCTTCTTGTTGTTTCCCGTACAGCTTTTTGAGCACATCAAGTTCTAACAGGCGTAGTTCGCGGTAGGTTATAATAAGGAAGTTGCCACAGCCACAAGCGGGATCGAGGAATTTTAGCGAGCTAATTTTCTTAAGGAATACACGAAGTTTAGCTTTGCTGTTTTTTATTTTCTCAAACTCTTCGTGAAGCTCATCTAGAAAAAGGGGTTTAATCAGCTTCATTATATTTTTCTCGGAAGTGTAATGCGCCCCAAGATTTCTCCGCTCCTCTGGGTTCATCACACTCTGGAACATGCTACCAAAAATAGCCGGAGAGATTTTACCCCAATCAAGCCCACTACATTCAAGCAGAATTTCGCGCATACGAGTATTAAAGGATGTTATAGGCAAGAATTCCTCAAATAGTTTACCATTTACATAAGGGAATGCACTTAGGTGGTCATCAAGGTTTTTATTTCTCTTCTCTGCTTTGGTGTTTAATACCTGAAAGAATTGTGCAAGCATTCCGCCTAAATCGCTTCCGTCCTCTTTGGTTTTTATCTCTATAAGTTCTTTGAAGGTGTCTTTTTCAAATATTCCAGTATCGTCAGCAAATAAACAAAATAGTAGGCGAACTAGAAATATCTCCAATGGATGCCCTTCATAGCCGCTTTCTTCCAGTTGGTCATGTAGTTTGCCCATCAACTCTGCGGCTTTGATATTTACGGGATCTTGTTCTTTAAATTCCCGTTTTTGGTAGCCTGCTATAAAGCCAAAAAGCTTTATGTGTTTGTGGAAGTCTTTGAGGGGGAAGTTGTATTGCTTATTTTCCTCTAGGTCGTATAGCCGAAAGTTTTGGAAGTCTGAGACTAATACATATTTGGGCAGTTCATGTTCTTTAATTCCATAGAAGTAATCAATAGCTTGACTAAAAGCAGCGTCTAAATCTTTACCCAGAGATTTGTGCTCAACGAGTAGGGTTCCTTTCCAAAATAAATCAATGAAACCCTGGTGCTTGTTAAGCTTTTTAACAGGCTCTTCGAAGGTGGCAACTCTCTTGCGCGAAATTCCAAATACATCGAAGAAATCGTTCCAGAAACTATCTTTCTCAGCGCGTTCGCGACTTTCCCCTTCCCATTCTTTAGAGAATCTAAGAGCTCGGTCTTTTATTTCGTTCCAGCTTAATGCCATATTCTTGTTTACTATTAGTTAGACCCTTGATGGTACTACAAATTGAAAAGAAGAAAAAACGAGGGATAGTAAAAAAATAAACCGAAGAAGTTCTTGTAATGTTTATTCTAGCTCAAGCCTCTCGCTTGTACTAGAACGCTTAGCTTGGAAGCTGGAGCTTCCGGACTGCATTCCCAAGCAGGAGCTTGGGAACGAGGAAGCTAAAAGCTAACGGCTAACAACTAATTCCCGACAAAGCCACGGAATGAGGAAGAACCTCCCATCAGCCCTTACATCAATTTTGTTTAAACCATCTGTTTGCGGAGGCGGGCAACAGGTTCGTTTAATTGCTCTCTATATTTACTAACTGTACGGCGAGCTACTTTGTAACCCTGCTTATTTAAGTTATCAGCTAGTTCTTGGTCGCTAAGTGGGCTTCTCTTGTCCTCGTTATTAATCAGTGCTTGAAGAATGTTTTTCACTTCTCGATTGGATACATCTTCCCCACTTTCGGTTTCTAAACCTTCGTTAAAGAAGTATTTGAGCTCATATACTCCAAAATGTGTTTGCACATACTTTCCATTCACCACTCGAGAAATCGTTGAAATATCCATCCCAATTCGCTCTGCAATATCCTTTAGAATCATCGGCTTTAAACCGTCCCCAAATTTGAAAAAATCCTCTTGCAGTGCCACAATGGTTTTCATCACATTCATCAAAGTATTTTGGCGCTGTTTAATGGATTCTATAAACCAATTGGCTGAATCGATTTTCCCTTTTATAAAAGCCTGTGTTTGTGCATCCGGTTTAGACTTCTTCTCTTTAATCTCTTCCCACATATTCTTGTATTCAGGCGAAATACGTAGGGAGGGCGCATTGCGTTGGTTTAAGTGGATGATAAATTCACCACGCTCGTTTTCACCTTCATTCGCGCTTTGCCAAAACACCTCAAAATCGGGCTCAATGAAATTGGCTGTTGCTTCCATATCGCTTGCAACAGAGCCTGGTCGTGGATCCATATGCACAACCGCTTCGAAAGCTAACTTTAGCTCATCTTCGCTAATATTCAAGCGCTGTATAATCTTCGAAAAGTGCTTTTTCTCGAAAGCGGTCCACATATCTCTCAACATGCGGATTGCTGTCGTTCGCCCTGGTAAATCTTCGGGAGCATGTTCTAGCTGAACCAATAAGCAATCTTGTAAACTGGTAGACGCGATTCCAATAGGATCGAGCAATTGGATTTGCTTCCGAATTCGGTTTACGTCTTCTTCCTCAACATATACATTGTGGTTAAATGCGATGTTATCGGCTACAGCAACCATTTCTCTGCGGAAATAGCCGTCTTCATCAAGGGAGCCTAAGATCTGATCGGCAACAAGTTGTTCTTCCTCAGTTAAATCTAACAGAGCCACTTGTTGCTCTAACTCCTCTAATAACGATTCGTTATAAGGATTTGGCAAATCTAGCCATTCTTCTTGCTCAGCGTTACTGGCCGTATTGTAGATTTCGCCATCAAACTCGGTATTGGTTTCGTATTCATCCCAATCTACGTCGTGGTCTTCTAAGCTTTCTAAACCGTCTTCTTTCTCTTCGCTGATTTCTTCGTCTGACTGCTCTTCATCAACACGCTCTTGCTGAAGTTCCATTGGATCAACTTCTTCCAAAATCGGATTCAGCTCCAACTCTTCTTCAATGCGTTGTTCTAGGGCAATAGTGGGTAGCTGCAATAATTTTATGAATTGCAGTTGTTGTGGCGACAGTTTTTGCTGTAACCCCTGTTGTTGTTTTTGCCCTAAATTCTGTTGATTTCTCAGCATCGTTATCCCTGTTCTCTAATCTCCTTACAGGAATCTAAAAATTCGCTATACCAGTCTTTACCATAACGACGCGTCAGTGGACGTTCCAAAAACTCTGCGAGATGAATCCCTTCTTTCTCGCCTTTGGCACAAGCTGCTGAACAAAGAGGAGGCACATATTCGTAGCTTGCATAATCGAATCCAGCAATGCGCTTTAAACGCACTGGAAATAAATGGCAGCTAAGGGGCTTTTCCCAATTAATTCGTTTATCAAAATACGCTTGTTGAATGGCACAAAACGAAACTCCAGCGTCATCATATTTCACAAAAATACATTCTGCTTCATTCACGCAAGATATCTCATATCCTGCTTTTTCACTTCCAATCACCACTCCTTCTCTTTCAGCTACAGCTACGGCTTCAGGACGTAGCTCATCTTTAAGCAAATGGTATGCTTTATGAAGAACTGGAATTTCTTCTTTCACAACGGGTGCACCCGCATCGCCAACAACGCAACACGCACCTTTGCACTTTGGCAAGTCGCACGCAAATTTAACGGTGGCTATATCGTCTGCTAATATGGTATCTCTAACTTTAAACATATCGTAATATACAAATATCGGATGCTAAGCATGACCTATTCTAAATTAAATTGTCTACTTATTTAAAAAAGCTATCTTAGCTGATAATCATCAAAATTTATCTACCATGGAAACTTTACCAATTAAAAGCCTTTATTCCCCAGAGGTTTATCAATCACTTATAAATCGAGTTGAGCTCGTAAAAAAAGACGCTACACCTTTATGGGGAAAGATGGATGCTGCACAAATGTTTGCCCACTGCGCTGAAATACAAGAAGTAGCGAATGGTAAAGCTCTTGAAAAAACTCCTTTTTTCATCAAACTATTAAAAGGTGTTGTTCGCAAAGCCGTACTTAACAACAAACCTTATCGAAAAAATTCCCCTACTCATCCACAGTATCATATTAAGAGTGATTGTGATTTTGACGCTGAGAAGAAACGATTTTTAGATTCGCTTGCGAAGTTTATTGCCGACAAAGATAAGGATCATCCACCGCATCCTTTTTTTGGTGTGATGACGGAAGAAGAACGAGGTTGGGGTATGTACAAACATCATAGTTATCACTTAGAGCAATTCGGCGTTTAGGGTTTTTCATCATTCTCCGTTTGGTGAATGGTGACACCTTTCCCTGTATCTATCTCAGAATGCTTAATTGCCTCCAAACCAAAATCGACGTTTAGAATTATTGGCGGAGGAAGAACGCAATGGAATCGACGTCTCCGACAGGAGTAATCATTCCACACAGGCTCGAATGAGATTATTGGTTGGAAGTACGTGGACCTTTGGAATGATTGAGTCGATGGAATGGAGTTCGCGCCAAGAATTCTTGTCGAGAGCTTTTGGTACTTTTGGCGGTACAAAAGTACATCCATTAAAGAGATTAGTGTGATAACGAGCTCGGAAATAATGTAACGGTACTGGAAGCTGGAGCTTCCAGACTGCATTACGCAGCAGAGCTACGTAACGAGGGGAATAATTTTGAATTATGGATTTTAGATTGGGTGATTGAATCCCAAACTAAAAGCTAAATGCTGATAGCTATCAGCTAAACTCCTGTTCATAATATTTTACTATTCCCTATTTAAACAGGGCGTATATTCTTCCATAACTTCACTTTAATAACTTCTTCTTTGATGAAAAAATATAGCCTATCCGCACTTTCTGTACTTTTAATTTCTTTTCTAGTTTTATCGTGCTCTTCCCAAAATGGAGACGATTTCTCTGTTAACTATGAAAAAATCACTCTTGATAATGGCCTAGAAGTCATTTTCCATAAAGACGATTCTGACCCCGTTACAGCTGTTGCACTTACTTTCCATGTAGGTTCTGCCCGAGAAATAGAAGGGAAAACAGGTTTTGCTCACCTTTTTGAGCATTTGCTGTTCTTAGAGTCAGAGAACCTGGGCAAAGGTGGCTTAGACAAAATGAGTAGCCGAATTGGTGGCTCTGGTGCTAATGGCTCAACAAGTAGAGACCGTACTAATTATTTCCAAACGGTTCCAAACGACGCTCTTGAAAAAATGATTTGGGCAGAAGCGGATAAACTAGGTTACTTCATCAATACAGTGACCGAAAACGTTGTTGCAAAAGAGAAACAAGTAGTTAAAAACGAAAAGCGTCAAGGGGTTGATAATGCCCCGTACGGACATGCAAACTACGTAGTTGGTAAGAATTTGTATCCCGAAACACACCCGTACAACTGGCAAGTTATTGGCTCGCTGGAAGATTTACAAAACGCCACGCTTGCTGACGTGAAAGAGTTCTATAACAAATGGTACGTACCTAATAATGCAACCTTAGTAATTGCGGGCGACTTCGATACAGATCAAGCTAAAGAATGGGTTCATAAATATTTTGATGAGATTCCACGAGGAGAAAAAATCACACCTTTGCCAGTAAATCACGTTCAGGTAGAAGAATCCAAATACCTTTATTACGAAGATAATTTTGCTCGTCTGCCCGAACTTAGAATGACATGGCCAACAGTAGAGATTTACCACCCAGATTCTTATCCACTTGAAATACTATCTGAGCTATTAGCTTCTGGTAAAAAAGCACCCTTCAACAAAGTATTGGTTGAAGACAAACAACTCAGCTCCAATGTATATTTCTTTAGTGATAATTCTGAGATTGCTGGCGAGCAAACCCTCCTCATTCGAGCTTATCCAGGAACTGATTTAGACGATGTTACAGATGCTGTTAACGAAGCATTTGCTAAATTTGAACAAGATGGGTTTAGTAATGCTGATTTAGATAGAATTAAAGCTGGCTTAGAAACCAGTTTCTACAATGGACTTTCCAGTGTGCTTGGGAAAGCTTTTCAATTGGCGCAGTATAATATTTTTGCTGACAATCCTGGCTACATCAACGAAGACATCAAAAAAACACAGGCCGTTACCAAAGCTGACGTGATGCGCGTGTATGAGAAATACATCAAAGGAAAAAACTTCATTGCTACCAGTTTTGTACCAATGGGACAAAAAGATTTGATTGTTGAAGGTTCTAGTCTTGCCCAAGTTGAAGAAGAGAAAATTGTACAGGGTGCGGAAGGCGAAGATTTCGTGCTACCTGCTGAAACCGATTTTGAACGAACAGCTTCAAGCTTTGATAGAACAGTAGAACCTCCTTATGGGAAAAATCCTGATGTGAAAGTGCCAACGGTGTGGCAAGATAAGCTTGCAAATGGAATGGGCGTTTATGGAATTGAAAACTCTGAACTGCCCCTAGTTCAATTTCGCTTAGAAATTAGTGGTGGCTTGTTGATGGAAACCTCAAATAAAGTGGGTGTTTCAAATTTATTGGCAGAGCTTTTAACAAAAGGAACAGCGAATAAAACTCCGGAAGAATTAGAAGAAGCCATCGACGAACTTGGTGCTTCCATCAATATTAATGCAGGACGTGAAAGCATCAATATTACTGGAAACTCATTGGCTAGAAACTATCAAAAAACGCTGGATTTAGTAGAAGAAATGTTGCTTGAACCTCGCTGGGATGAAACAGAGTTCGATCTAGCCAAGCAAAGCACACTAAGCGAAATCGCACAACAAGGTGCTAACCCAAATTCAATTGCTACCATTGCGTACAACAAATTACTTTATGGCGAGGACAACATTCTTTCGAACAATACTATTGGTACAACTAACAGTGTTGAGTCTATCACTATGGCAGATCTGAAGGATTATTACACGAACAAACTATCTCCATCTTTAGCTGATTTCCATGTGGTTGGTTCTATAAGTCAAGCTAAAGTCATTCAGTCTCTATCAGATTTAGAAATGAAATGGAAGAATAAGGATGTTACTCTCCCTGAAATATCAGTACCAAACCAAATTGATGAGTCGAAAGTCTATTTCTATGATGTACCCAATGCTAAGCAATCGGTGCTACGTTTTGGTTACTTAGCCATGCCAGAAACTGATGCTGACTTTTATCCTGCTACCGTAATGAATTACATTCTCGGCGGCGGCGGCTTTGCTTCTCGTTTCACACAAGAACTACGCGAAGGCAAGGGCTATACTTACGGAATAGGTTCGCGATTCTCTGGAAGCAATTTAGCAGGCCCTTTTACCATTTCGAGTGGTGTGCGAACAAACGTTACGTACGAATCGGCTGCTTTGGTCAAAGATATTCTTTCGGAATACCCAACTACTTTTACCGACAAAGATCTTGAAACTACCAAAAGCTTTCTTCTAAAAAGCAATGCTCGTAGTTTTGAAACAATGGGTGCGAAGTTAGGAATGCTTCAAAATATCAGTGATTATGGCTGGGCTCCAGATTATGTTAAAGAACGTGAGCAAATTGTTAAAGACATCACCAAAGAAGAAATTGAAGCGCTCGCAAAAAAATACGCCAACCCAAACAAAATGATTTGGCTGGTTGTTGGCGATGCTAAAACGCAGCTGAATCGATTACAACAACTCGGTTTTGGCGAACCTATTTTGATTAATAGTGAAAATGGAGGCGGGAAGTAATAGTATTTGGCAGCAGAACATTCTAAAACTTCTTAGGGATATTTAGGTGAAATATTACTTTCAATTAACGGTTTGATGAATGCTCTTGAACTTTGAAACTGTATACTTAGTCTCATGATTCGCACCTCTTTTTTGATATTAATTATCATCGGATGCTCCACATCAGTATTTACTCAATCTCTTGAAATTGGAGTTTGGAGCGGGTTAGGTACGTACGACTTAAGTTCACTTAGAAAAATTGCATCTCAAAATATTGACCAAGAATCTTCACCTAGATTAGAGACACTCGATTCGTACACTATTCATACTAATTTTGGTGTAGAGGTTAGGAAAGTATATACCAACTTTTCTGTAGGCTCATTTTTTAGTGATTATTTGTCGTATTTGAAAAACTCTGATTAAGAATTTTCAAATTTACGTTTCTACTAAAAATTGAAAGTAGATTCTTAGTATCTTCTACAAAACAATTCAAAAAATTAACCGTTTTCCATGACTTCATTAGACCCCTCTGTAAAAAGCAAAATTGATACTTGGTTACAAGGCAACTACGACAAAGATTCAAAACAGACGATTGAGAACCTCCTCAAAAACGAAGCGTTTGAAGAATTAACCGACGCTTTTTACAAGGATTTGGAATTTGGGACGGGTGGTCTTCGTGGAATTATGGGCGTAGGCTCAAACAGAGTAAACAAATATACTTTTGGAGTTGCCACTCAAGGCTTGAGTAACTTCTTAAAAAAAACCTACCCAAACACAGAGCTTAAAGTTGCCATTGCGCACGATTGTAGAAACAATTCTGATACCCTAGCCAAAGTTGTTGCTGATGTATTTTCTGCAAATGGTATCAAGGTTTATTTTTTTACGGGTCTACGTCCAACTCCTGAGTTGTCATTTGCAGTTCGCGAGCTTGGTTGCCAAAGTGGCGTTGTGCTAACAGCATCTCATAATCCAAAAGAGTACAATGGTTTTAAAGCTTATGGCGCTGATGGAGGCCAACTTGTAGCACCATTCGACAAAATGGTAATGGACGAAGTGTTGAGCATCTCCAATATTGATGATGTTAACTTTGACGGAAATGAAGCTCTTATTGAGAAAATTGGTGAAGAAATTGATAACAAGTTTATTGATGAATTGGTAAAACTGTCAGTTTCTAAAGAAGCCATTAAACGCCAAAAAGATTTGAGTATCGTATTCTCTCCAATCCATGGTACCGCAAGTGTATTGGTACCACCAGCCCTGGAGAAGTTTGGATTCGAAAACGTAACTTTTGTTGAAGAACAAATGGTGGTGGATGGAAATTTTCCAACCGTAGTTTATCCAAACCCAGAAGAACAAGACGCATTGGCAATGGCTATTGCTAAAGCAAAAGAAATTGATGCTGAACTTGTAATGGCGACCGATCCTGATGCAGATAGAATCGGAATCGCAGTAAAAGACGATCAAGGGGAATGGATTCTCTTTAATGGTAATATGACCGGCACTTTGATTATCAACTACATGCTTACTGCTTGGAAGAACGCCGGAAAAATTACTGGTAACGAGTACATCGTAAAAACGGTTGTTACTTCTTACCTAATAGATCGAATTGCAGAAGATTTTGGTGTTGAGTGCTTGAATACACTAACTGGCTTTAAATACATCGGTGAGTTAATGACCCAGCTTGAAGGCAAAAAGAAATTTATTGTTGGTGGAGAAGAAAGTTACGGCTATTTAGTTGGCGATCATGTTCGTGATAAAGATGCAATCGTATCTGCTGTTATTATTGCAGAAATGGCTGCTTATTACAAAGACCAAGGTAGTAGCTTATACCAAGCATTACTCGAAACTTATGTGAACTACGGTCTATTTAGAGAGAAATTAATTTCCGTTACCAAAAAAGGAAAAGCCGGTGCCGAAGAAATTCAGCAAATGATGAAAGATTTCAGAGCTACTCCTCCTGCTACACTTGGCGGTTCTAAAGTAATAACCGTTAAAGACTACCAAAGCCAAGAAGAAACAAATCTAGTTACGGGCGAAAAAACAGCTATTGACCTTCCTACCTCCAATGTGCTCCAGTTTATTACAGAAAACGGAGACATTGTATCAGCTAGACCTTCAGGAACTGAGCCAAAGATTAAATTCTATTGCAGTGTGAACGATCATATCGCCACCACTGATGAGTATGAATTTGTGGCCTCTAAATTAGATAAATACATAGATGCTATCATGAAAGATTTGGTAGGGTAATTATAAAGAAAAGCCTCAGAGTTCATCTGAGGCTTTTTAAGTCAAGTAACATTTAACAGTTTCTTATTTATTTGAAATAGGTATACATATTTTGAAAACTGTGCCTTTGCCTTCAGTAGATGCTATATCCATCCTTCCTTTTAGAGATTCCACTAGGTGATGAACTAACTTTAGCCCGAAACCATAACCGCTCTCTCCTGCCGTACCACTTGTTGTATCGCAATCACCCTTCATTATTTCTGATATTTGTTGTTGAGTCATTCCAATACCAGTATCCTGAATTAAAAAAGTAAGTTCTTTATTAATATCATTTATACTGAGTGATATTTTGGTTTTAACATCCCCTCCAGAAGAAGTGAATTTAATCGCATTCGAGATGATATTTCCAACAATCTGAGTGATTTTATTCTTTGGAAACGGAATCTTCTCGTTCTTGTTATCATTTAAAATTTCTAGATTTACCCCTTTCATAACCGCTTGAGGAGTATATAATTTTACTAGCTTTTCTTTCAGTGTAACTAAGTTAAATTCATTTGAACTTAATGGCTCAGATGAATATTCATTTGCTGATAATATCGTATCTGCAAGGTCAAGAATAGATTCTCCACCTTGCTTAATTAGGTCTAGTAGTTCGAGTATATCGTCTACCTTATTCTCATTTATTTGATCTTTTATTATCTGAGAAAGGCCAATAATTCCACTCAAAGGACCTCTAATATCGTGGCTAACTTTTTTACTAGTTTCACTCATCTCATCCACTTGATGTTTCAAGTCTTCTATAACTTTCATTGAATGAATTCGGGAAACAATCTCACTTGCAATAATTTTAAGAAGTTCTACTTTTTCTGGTGTAAGGCTTTTCTCATGTGTATCAACCACACACAATGATCCTAAATTATTACCGTCTTCGCTTTTAAGTGGGATACCATAATAATACCTGAGGTTTGGGCCATGAGTTACATAACCTTTGTCACAAAATCTAGAATCGGATCTAAGATCTTTCACTTCCATTGGTTCATCGTTCAAAATCGTATAATTGCAAACAGATTCCTCTCGGGGTATTTGCATTACAGCTAATCCGTGGTGTGAAATTGTCCACTGCGTAAATGAATCAATTAGATTAACCAACGACATTTCTGTGCCAGCAACTTTTGCTGCTAAGCGGCTCAAGTCTTGGAATTCTTTGTCTAATTCAGTGTAATCTAAATCTAAGTTGGAAAGCTCTAGTGTTCTCTCAAATTCATTTACAGGAAGTGTAGAAACAGTAGGTGCATTTGTTTTATTCATAAAGTCCTTTTGGTTGTACCTAATTTAAACCCACTTTTCTTATCGGCTAAAACTAGGATTTATTAACACAAAATTTAGCTACACAACTACTCAGGATGGTTATATGGCTTATTTATATTTAGATAAGTTCAAATATTTTCCCAACTTTTTGCCGAACTATTCCCGCCATTTCAAGTTGTAAAAGAGTTACAAGTAAATTGCTAGTATTCGTTTCCAAGGCCTCGGCTAAATCGTCAATTTGAAACGACTCTTCTTCCAACTTCTCACATAGAGAAAGGCTTAAATCATCTAAATCTAGTTCTCTCCACTTCTGCTTTTCTGGCCATTCTATTTTCTTCTCTTCCGTCTTATCGTTGTATAGAACTGGCAGTTCAACTACAATATCGTCTAGTACCTGAACGAGTTTTGCAGCTCCTTTTTTAATTAGATAATTACCTCCACTTCCTGAAAGATTATCCAAATTATGAGGTATGGCAAATATTTCTCGATTTTGATCAAGCCCGAGCTCTGCCGTTATCATGCTGCCTCCTTGCATTCCAGACTCAATCACTAAAACTCCTAAGCTCATTCCGCTTACAATTCTATTTCTGATAGGGAAGTTTCCAGCATCAGGCTTGCTTCCTAAAGGGAACTCTGAAATCACTGCTCCACCAGAATGCACAATGTCTTTAGCTAGCTTGAGGTGTTTCTGGGGATAGATATTATCAATTCCTGAGCCAAGTACGGCAACAGTTGAACCGTTCGCATCTAACGCCGCACGATGAGCAATTGCATCAATCCCATATGCTAGTCCACTTACGATACAAAATCCTTTCTCAGCGAGTTCGCCTGCCAATTGAGCTGCTTTCTTCTTGCCATACATTGAAGGGTTCCGGGTACCAATAATAGCAATGCCTGGTTTTTCAAAAACCTCTGGATCTCCTTTCAACCAAAACAAAGATGGTGGATCGTAAATCTGCTTTAGTAACTCTGGATAAACCGAATCAGAAATGGTAACTAAACTCGCTCCAATCCTCTCAGTGTCAGAGATAATCGAGTCAACTCGTTCCCAATCTTTAAAAGATAAAATGGCTAAAGCTGAAGCCTCGCCAACTCCTTCAAAACTACGTAATTTAGATTTACTTAGGTTGAAAAAATTAGCAATGGTTTCTTGAGAACGGGCGAACTCTCGAATCTTCCGGGCTCCAAAGCCAGGTATTAAACTTAATGCTATTAGATTTCTAAGTATCGATTTCTTTTGCATGTTGAATCTTTTCCCATAAAACTTCTCTCAACTCTTCCACACCAAATCCTGTGGCTGATGAAATAGGAATAACGGGAATTTCATCATCAAAATGAAATTCTTTATCTAACTTAAACCCCTGTTTTAAATCCATCTTAGTTATAGCTAGGACTCTGGGCTTATCCAATAAATCTTTTCGATACACTTTTAATTCTTTTACAAGTGCATTGTATTCGTACTCAACATCAGTGTCGGCACTTACCATAAACAGCAGTACATTATTACGTTCAATATGGCGTAAAAACTGAATCCCAAGACCTTTTCCTTGATGAGCTTCTTCAATAATTCCAGGAATATCTGCCATCACAAAGCTACGATAATCAGAGAATTTAACTACTCCTAAATTCGGCTCTAATGTAGTAAAAGGATAATCTGCAATTTTTGGTCTAGCTTGAGAAAGTGTAGAAAGCAGGGTGCTTTTTCCTGCATTAGGGAAACCTACAAGTCCAACATCAGCGAGTAGTTTTAGTTCTAGCTCTACAATACGTTCTTCACCAATTTCACCTGTTTGAGCAAATGATGGAGTTTGGTTCACTGAACTTTTGAAATGCCAGTTTCCGAGTCCCCCGCGTCCACCCTTAGCAATAACTAAAGTTTGTCCATCCTCTGTAATTTCACCGATTCTCTCTCTTGTTTCGGCATCGTATGCAACGGTACCAAGTGGTACAGTAAGCGTCACTGATTCTCCAGTTTTACCAGAAGAACGACTACTAGAGCCATTAGCACCAGGTTTTGCTTTTATATATTTCTTATACCGAAGATCTAAAATTGTGTTTAACTGAGCATTTCCTTTTAGGACAATACTTCCCCCAGCACCACCATCACCTCCGTCAGGTCCACCTTTTGGCACATACTTTTCTCTACGGAGATGAGCTGAACCATCTCCCCCTTTTCCTGCTGTAATATAAATCTTGGCGTAATCTGCGAAGCGCACTATGCTAGCCTTTCTAAATTGTTGAACTATTTCTAAACAACTAATTTAAGACTTTTTAAACTCTAGTTGTTAAAGTTTCTCTAGGATAAAATTTGTCATTAACTGATAAAGATGTTCTCTAGAATTTCCACCAGATATGCCATGATTTCTATTTGGGTAATACATGGTTTGAAACTGGATGTTACTTGCCAATAAAGCGTTCACCATTTCAACTGAATTTTGGAAGTGTACGTTGTCATCTCCCGTACCATGAATAAGCAAATAGTTACCTTTTACTTGATCCGTTTTAAAAAGCGGCGATCCATTTTTATATCCATCAGGATTACTTTCTGGAGTTTGCATAAAACGTTCGGTATAAATGGTGTCATAGAATCCCCAATAAGTAACGGGTGCTACAGCTATTGCCGTACTAAACACAGAATTTCCTTCTGTAATACCTAGCGATGACATATATCCGCCGTAGCTCCATCCCCAAATCCCGATTCTTTCTGCATCAATAAAAGGCTTGCTAGCCAATTGTTTAGCTACCTCTATCTGATCTTCTATTTCGTACTTACCAAGCTGTAAATAGGTTTGTTGTTCAAAATCTCTACCTCTAGCTCCTGTTCCTCTGTTATCAACAGAAACCACCAAATAACCTTGATTTGCTAAATACTGGTGCCACATTGCTCTTTGTCCGCTTTCGTAGCTATCCATAACGGTTTGGCTACCTGGACCACCGTACACATACATTAACACAGGATACTTTTTCGTAGAATCGAAGTCTACTGGATTGATAATGAATGCATTTAACGTTTTGCCATTTACATCAAATTGAGCAAATGTCTTTTTCCCAAACTTAAAGTTGGATGTTTTGGCTTTTAATGTTGCATTGTCTTCTAAAGTTCGAACACCTTTCCCATTCTCTTTGTATAAAGTAATTACAGGCGGCGTTGAGTGATTGGAATAAGTATCGATATAGTATTTAAAATCACTACTCAAATTAATGCTGTGCCAGCCTTTGGCTTCGGTAATGGTTCGTTTACGCTTTCCATCAACTCTGATGCGATAAAACTGGCGTTGTAATGGTGAAACTTCTGTGCTTTCATAATACAGGTTATGCCTCCCTTCATTAAAACCTACAATCTTGGTTACTTCCCATTTCCCTTTAGTAATCTGATTCAGCTCTTTACCCGTCATATCATACAGATATACATGGTTATAACCGTCTTTCTCGCTAGTGTAAATGAACTGCTTTCCATTTTTAAGAAAAATTAGGTTGTCGTGAACATCCAACCAGCCTTTGCTACTTTCGCTTAATATCACTTTCGTCTTTCCTGTGGCAACTTCAGCAAATAACAGTTCTTGTTTGTTCTGCAAACGGTTCATTCTGCGAATTGCCAGAGTAGAGCTTCTTGTAGTCCAATTGACTCTTGGTATATATTGATCAGTTTCATCACCAATATTAATGTTGGTAATTTTTCCACTGACAAGGTTATATACATGAATGGAAACAACAGAATTTTCTTCACCAGCTTTAGGATATTTAAAACTTACGTCTGAAGGATATAAATCTCCCCATTGCTCCATTGTGAATTCTTTAACAGCAGATTCATCGAATCGATAGAATGCAATACTCTTACTATTTGGTGACCAAAACCAAGCTTTGGCAAATCCAAACTCTTCTTCATATACCCAATCGGTAGCACCGTTTATAATGTTATTGTACTCTCCGTCGGAAGTAATTTGAGTCTCTTTTCTAGAAGCTAAATCTATCCAAAATAAATTATTCTCTCGTACAAATGCTGCTTTATTACCATCAGGCGAAAGTGTGGCAAACTGCTGTTTAACATCACTAGACGTTAATTTTGATAGCTTCTTGTTTACTAAATCATATACATAATAATGTTCTCTAGTACTTCGTCTCCAAATTTGTTCTACGTCTGTTTTTAGTAGGATTTTATTTTCATCACTAGAAAATTCATATCCTTGTATCTGAAATCCTTTCGGATAATCGGAATTCTTAAAATTAGCTCCATCAAACAAAATCAGCGCTTCATCTTTTAAGATATTGTATCTAACAACTTGCTGGTTTCTAGTAGCTGTGTAATAGTTACCATTCTTCATCCACCTTACATTTTCGACACTTTTGGGAGAGAAAGATGAATCAAAGATATGTTCGAATTGTAGTGGATTCTGGGCTTGTGCAAAAGCAGATGCACATAAAATTAGACCCAATATGAAGCTAATCTGTACTCTTTTCATCTAGATAGTATTTAGTTTACAGAAATGAAAAAGGGAAGCTTAATTAAAGACTTCCCTTTTTTTAAAAATGTTGCTAATCTTTATTTATTGAGAACGATTTTGAGCAACTTGGTTAGCTTTGACTTCATTTTTGTTCTTGGTACGATGAAATCAAGGAAACCGTGTTCTAGTAAATATTCTGACGTTTGGAAACCTTCGGGTAAATCACGACCAATTGTTTGGCGAACTACACGTGGACCTGCAAAAGCAATTAATGCCTCTGGTTCAGCTACATTAAAATCTCCAAGCATTGCAAAACTTGCTGTTACGCCACCAGTTGTGGGGTTGGTCATATAAGAGATGTAAGGAATACCTGCTTCCTCAAGTAATGCAAGTTTAGCGGATGTCTTTGCCATTTGCATCAAACTGAGTACACTTTCCATCATACGTGCGCCACCCGTTTGAGAAATGATAATGAGAGGAATTTTTCGCTCACGCGCAGTGTCAATGGCAATCCCAAGACGCTCACCAACTACGGAGCCCATACTTCCTCCAATAAAACTGAAATCCATACACCCAACTACGATATCGAGGCCATTCATTTTACCTACGCCTACTCTTGCTGCGTCTGAAAGTCCTGATTTTTTTCTCGACTCTATAAGTCGGTCGGTATACTTTTTCCTGTCGCTAAATTCTAAAGGATCAGTTGCAATTATATTAGCACCGAGTTCTTCAAATTTCTCTTCATCAAAAATTATTGAGAAATATTCTTTACTTCCTATTTGGAAGTGATGTCCACTTAATGGATCAACCCATAAATTTTCTTCTAATTCGCGCCGGTGGATAGTTTCGCCAGTTGTGGGAACTTTAACCCAAACACCTTCTGGCATTTCTTTCCGTTTATCGGTCTGTATATTTTCGTCTTTTCGTTTAAACCAGGACATAAACTCCAATTTGATATTTTATCTAAAATAAAGATTCTTCTACTTAAATCTGAAAAAGATTATGCAGTCGAATTATTCACCTGATTACTAGTTATGTAATTAGGGTTTAGTTCTTCTAAACTTGTTTTATTAAAAAAAGATGCAGTTGGTACAGTATTAAATAAACTGATAAGATGTATCGCTGAAATAGACTCTGAGTTAAAAAATTTTATACTTTTTTCCAGAGGTAGCGAGAACCTATCTGTTCCTGTGCCTACAACTATGTCGCCATTTTGAATTTCTTTTTCAACATCGGTTATCTCTTTAATGATAGCATCCGTTTTTGCCATTAACCCATCTATTTTATTAAATGCTTGATGATAGAGATGTGAACGACGAGCGTCAATAATGGCATGAATTTTTCCATCAGCAACTTCATCAATTTGAGACTGAGCAAAACCAGCCAGCGTATCTACCGCAAATAAATCTACCCCTAAACCAAATAACATTCCTTTTACTGCGCTTACACCAATCCGTAAACCAGTGTATGATCCAGGGCCGATACTAACCAACACAGCATTCAAATCCGACATTTTAAAATGGTGTTCTTGCATCAGTGATTGGGTATAAAGGAATACATTATCAGAATGCACGCCTTTACCTTGTATGCGCTTTTCGAATACTTCCCCATCGCCGTTTTGAAAAGCGACTGAGCAGACATCCGTTGCTGTTTCGAATGCTAAAATCATTCTTTAATAGTAATAAAATCTGGTGATTCAACTATAAACTGCCAGTTTCCACGATATTGAGAGAATCGTCCGTAAAACTCGATTTCCTTATCTGTTCCAGCAACGTTCTTCAGCACAGAGTCGAGTTTAAATGCAGGAGCATACACATCGTAAGTAGTTCCGTTTATTACAAAATCGTATTTCTCGGTTACTGTTGCTGTTAACTTAAAGTATTCATCAAAGAATGCGATATTTACCGTTGGGTCTCCACTCGTGAATTCGGTTTCGGTTAAGAACTCAGTTGGAATAGAATATTGAACAGGAATAGCTTTCCAATTAGCATCGTCATTTTTGCTAGGATTAGCTAACGCCTTTTTCTCATTAGTGAGTTTGAATTTCATAGAAACAGGTAGGTGATCTGAAAATCCACTTCCTGAAAATGTAGAACTCCAGCGTTTTGGTTCACCAGATGAGCTATAGGTGTTTAAGGCAAATTCACCTCGTTCGAAAGAATTATCTACATAAGTAACACCTGATCCATCATACATTCCTGATGAAATCATAATCTGCATCAGTGTCCCCCAATAGCCTCTGTAAGTATCAGAACCACGCTTAGTTATTGGATAATCGTACCATAAATTATAGACTGCATTTGTTTCGCCACTCACTACAGTTTCTTCATCGCCAACAGACTTTAACACATCGTTAACAGCTGTTTTCGGGAAATTATATCTAGTAGTTTGATTGTAATCTGAATTGAAGTCTCCCGCTAGAACAAAATCTATATTAGGATTTTCTGTTTGTAGCTCATCTAATCTTGCGCGCAACACTTCCGCATTTTGAAGGCGAATTTTTTCCATATCAGCACTTCCTGCTCCCGACTTCCAATGATTTGCAAAAACAACTAACTCAGCGCCATCAACATCAATCCATGCTTCCAGAATTGGGCGAGCTTGCTGTAAAGGATGGATTTTCGTTTTCTCTCTCAAAATCTGAAATCTCGAATACACCGCTGTTTTTTGAACAGTGGTTGGTAAACCTTTGGAGTCTTTTGGGCTATATCCAACTTCCAATTGATAGTTCCACATTCCGCCATCTGCCATGCCTTTTAACAACAACAACTCTGATGGTAAATCGGCAATTTCATCGCTAAAATCATCACCTAACATTTTGTCTAATGTGGTGGTTTTATATTGAGCAAGAAAATCTCCAACATCCATCCACTTCGACTCACCTTTAACTGGTGTATAGTCACTTTCAAGCTCAACCATTGCAATAATATCTGGACCTTTGCCATCATTGTATTGCTTCAGTACACGAACTGCATTCTTAACTTTATTCAATACATCTTCTTTAGTGTATTGGTCATTCCCATCCTTATCTGTGAGATTGTAATCGTCGTATATGGCAATTCCATCCGCATCAAACAAATTCTCCACGTTGTAAGTAACGAACGTATAGATTGGCGAAGTCTCTTTTTGTGCAACACAACTTAGCGATGTGAAAATGAATAGAGTGATTAGAAACAGGTTTTTCATAAATGTAATAATTAAGTTCTAAAGGAAACGAGAATCTTATCTCAATTGGTTTAGTACCAACTTCCCTTTATTAAAGATACCTAAAGCACGCCCTGTTAACTTTGTATTTAAGTAAGGCGAATTTTTTGATTTCGAGCGAACATTTTTTGCGTCAAAAGTCCATTCTTCATCGGTATTAAAGAAGGTAAGATTAGCTTTCGCCCCTTTCTCAATCTTCAATTCTTCTAGATTTAATATTTTACGAGGGTTGTCGCTTAGCTTTTCAACAAGCTGTTGCAAATTCAACTTCTTAGTTTTGAATAATCGCATGTTTGAAATGGACCAAGCTGTTTCAAGCCCGATAATTCCATTGGGTGCGTAAATAAACTCTACTTCTTTTTCTTCGATGGAATGAGGAGCATGGTCGGTGCAAATTACATCAATAGTTCCATCAACCAAGCCTTCAATCATCGCATCCACATCTTCTTGAGAGCGTAATGGCGGATGCATTTTGAAGTTCGTATTAAACTTTTGGCGATCAATTTCTTCATCGGTTAAATCGAAATGATGAGGACAAACTTCCGTAGTAACATTAATGCCTTTTTTCTTGCCTTGACGCACTAAATCTACTGCGTTTTTGGTACTGATATGAGCCACATGAACATGACCACCAGTATATTCTGCTAACAAAATATCACGAGCAATCATCGTTTCTTCAGCAATTGAAGGTGTTCCATCTAAACCCAAGCGAGTGGAAACTCTACCTTCATGCATGTGTCCTGGTCGCGAAAGTGCGATATCTTCTTCGTGATTGATTATGGGCATTCCTAACATGGAAGAATATTCTAAAGCAACGCGCATTACTTGGGAGTCGTAAACGGGATCGCCATCGTCGCTAAAAGCAACCGCTCCACCGTCTTTCATATCACCCATTTCGGCAATGGATTTCCCAGCTCTTTCTTTGGTAACACATCCAATTGGATGAACATCAACGGCAGTAGCTTCTGCTTTTTTGATGATGTATTCCACCACGTCGCGCGTGTGCGTAGCTGGTTTAGTGTTTGGCATACAAGCAACCGCTGTAAAACCACCAAAAGCTGCGGCATCGCAACCAGTTTTAATCGTTTCCTTGTGCTCAAAACCTGGCTCACGTAGATGAATGTGCATATCCATCCAACCTGTACTTACAAAAGCACCTTCAAAGTCGTGAATTTCTTCGCCTGCACTTGCAGTCAAGTCGCTCCCGATTTCGTCAATAACTCCATCTTTTATGCGGATGTTTACGGTTTCGTTACCATTTTGAGTTTTGCTAATTGGGCGAAGATTTTTTAGGAGCATCGGTGCTTTAAAATTGAATTACGATTCGATATCGAATATAGGGTTTTTGTCGGTTTGAAAATGGTGGAATATGACGAAAAACGAGCTCGGGTTATTTATGAAGAAGAAAACTATTATTCTTATGATTTAACTTCTTCGGCTCACAGAAGCACAGGCTATTACTCAAAGATATTTAGAAATATACTTTATAGAAGATAAATCCCCTTTTACATCCGATGCTTCTCTTTAGACACAACATTTTCTACCGTCCATTCTATCTGTTTCTGAAAAGGTGATTTTCGAACTTCGCAATCTTCTATGGTACAAAGCGGACATGAAAAATCATGGCAATAATCAGTATGGATATTCAATTCAATTCGGCTTCCAAATTGATCCAAAATAAGAGCCTCTAGCTTATCGGTTTCATCATGACCTTGCTTTACGGTAAAATACCAAGGGAGAGTAATATGACAGTCTATGTGCAACACACTTCCGTATTTGATGATGCGTAAGTTGTGTAAATCTATCCAGTTTTTATCTCTGTGTTTTTGCAAGCAAGCTACCATCTCACTTAATAATTTCTCGTCCGATTCGTCCATGATTCCAGCAATTGCACTTCGCAGAATTTTATAACCAGTATAAATGATAAGTAGCGCAAAAATTATGGCTACTACACCATCTAACCACATATAGCCTGTATATTGAAGGAGGAGCAACCCAATAATAATTCCTAAAGTTGTGTAGGTATCTGATTGAAGATGCTTACCACTAGCCTGCAACGCCAACGAATTATTCTTTCTCCCCGTCCGAACGGCCCATAAACCAAAACCATAATTTATAACCGCCGAAATGCTAATGATGATAATTCCCATATCAAGTTTGGCAAGTGTTGGAGGAACAAAAAAGCTTCTAGCAGCTTCATAAATAATAAAAATTCCTGCCGCTGAAATTAAAGCCCCCTCTATTCCAGCAGAAATAAATTCAATTTTACCGTGCCCATAAGGATGGCTTCGATCTCGAGGAATGGCAGCTAAACGCAAGCTATATAATCCAACAAAACCACTCACTACGTTTACAATACTTTCTAATCCATCTGTAAGAATAGCAACTGATTGTGTAAGATACCAGGCTACCATCTTTAAAATAAAAAGCAGTATTGCTACCCTAACGATATACCTTTGTACCCGGATATTTTCGAAATGTGATTTCATTACTCTAAAGTAACGCTATTTGTTAGGACTTGAAACGGCTCAGGTGAATAGTATTAAAAATATGGGTGAACTCGAGATGAACGGCACTTTTTTGAATAGTTAGTATGCTTTTTTGAAAAAGTCTTTACTTAAGTCTTGATTAGTAGAATAATTTAAAAATTCTAAAGTAATATTTTTGTTTGGTGATGAAATCGTCACTTTTTTGGGCATCCAGACCTCTCCAATTTTTAAGTATTCATCTATTGAGTAGTTCACTACTTTTTGTCCATTTTTATGAAATAAGTAAACCTGTTTCATAAAAGGTCTGTTATCTTTTTTTGATATATAGTAGACTTCTTCCCCGAAATCGAACCCAGAAAGTCGAAGAACCCAAGCTTCTTTATTTCCAATCTGTATTTCGCCTTCATAAAATATTTCGAGCCCTTTCCATTCGTAATCAAAAAGATTGTTTTCATATGTATAAGCAAACCTCATATCTAACAAGTCCTCCCCCTTCACCTCTTGAACTTCGGAATTAATTTGGCCCTTTACCTCCCGAAACCAGCCATTATTCCCATAAACGGATACCGAAACTTGTTTGCCTTCTTCAGTAAAATCTAATTTAACCCACGCTTCTTTCAGAAAGTAATAGTCGAATTCGGTCTGCTCCCCTTCATCGAAAGTAATAAGCCCTTTTGATGAGTAGGCTCCTAATTCTCTAATATTCTTATTTCCACCTAAAGCCGTAATGGTGTTTTCAATAATGACTCTCTTCTCTTCATTGTAGGAGTATAGATCCATCATATATTCGTTTTGCTCTTGGGCTTCTGAATATTGGAAAGGAAATATTATACACACAAGAAAAAACCCAATTTTCCAGCTATTCAGCTTGATGGGAAATTTTCTTTTTTTAAGTATTTTATCAGAAAGAGAAGTTATTATTTTCATAAGCTAGAACCCTTAACTTAAAACGCTGACTTACAGCATTCTATAAATATAGACAAATTCACTTTTTTTGCTAGTTAAAAATGTCCGACCAAAAACCTTTTCTTTTTGATATACCAACGGTTACCGAGTTAACAGGTAAAGTCAAACAACTTCTCGAACAGAATTTTACAGATATTTTAGTAGAAGGAGAAGCTAGCAATGTTAAACAAAGTGCAAACGGACACATTTACTTTACACTGAAGGACTCTGGAGCTCAACTACCTTGCGTGCTTTGGCGAAATACTATTCAACGTTCTGGCATCAAACTAACCGATGGCCAGCAGATAGTTATTGGTGGAGACCTTCAGGTTTACGCTCCTCACGGTCGCTATCAGATGATTGTGAACTTGGTACAACAAGCTGGAATAGGAAAGCTTCAGCAGGCTTTTGAACAACTCAAAGCCAAGTTGCAAGCTGAAGGGTTATTCGAAGAATTTCACAAAAAACCTCTTCCTAAATTTCCACAAACCATTGGTGTTGTCACTTCACAAACTACAGCCGCTTTCCAAGATATCCGAGCAACTCTTGAAAAACGATGGCCGTTAGCCCAAGTAAAACTCTATCACGCAAGTGTTCAAGGCGTTAATGCAGCCCCAGAAATTGTTCATGGATTGGAATATTTCTCGACCCAACAAAATGTAGATGTCGTAATTATTGGGCGTGGAGGTGGCTCGTTAGAAGATCTATGGCCTTTTAACGAAGAAGCTGTAGCCCGAGCCGTTTTTGCTTGCCCAATTCCTATTATAAGTGCGGTGGGACATGAAGTTGATTTTTCCATTTCAGATTTTGTTGCCGATGTACGTGCTGCCACGCCAACTCATGCCGCTGTTTTGGCAACGCCAGACATTAATGAAATCCAGATGTATGTGGAAGATTTAAACCGTCGGATGGAATTGAACACCAAAGGCGCCGTTCAGTTTTATAAAGATCGAGTTTCTTATCTCGGGAAATCACATGCACTGCTTGCCGTCCAACAGAAAATGAAAACGGCACGTTCTACCATTTCTACAATTCAAGAAAAGCTTGCTCATAGAGTTGAGTCAAAGCTTCGGACTCAGAAAGAACAACTTGTCGAGTTTGCACATCGCATTGATAAGCAGAATCCTAATGAACCTCTCGAGAAGGGATTCGTTAGAGTTTGGCAGAATAAGAAATGGATTCGAAATTCTGAGTTGTTTCAAGAAACGGCTACAACCGAATTAGAATGGTCAGACAACAAAGTTACTATTCAGTCTTAAAATCATGAGTAAAGCCCAAAAACCGATTACTATTCTAGGTGGTGGAGTTTCTGGATTAACAACGGGCGTTCTCTTACTTGAAGAAGGTTTTGATGTTACCATTATCGCTGAAGAAGTCGCCCAAAATACTGTTTCATCTATAGCTGCTGCTATTTGGTTTCCTTATGCTGCAAAACCTGTAGAGAAAGTTAATGAATGGAGTAAGGTTACTTATCAAAAATTTGAAGAGCTCTCTAAAATCGAGCACTCAGGTGTTTCCTTTGTCCCCTTTTCGGTTATTGAACAGAATGATGATCGTCCTGATTGGCTTACAGCGTTGCCATCTAGTATTGTCATCCAAAAAGAGCAACAAAACATCTCGGATAAGGAATGTATCTCCTACACCATGTTACTTCCTTTAATTGAAACACCGATTTACTTGCGTTATTTGCAAAGTGAATTTTCTCGTCTTGGAGGAAATTTTATCCAAAAAAGGATTACAAAAATATCTGATTTAGACCTGAATTCGATTACTGTTAACTGTATCGGTTTAGGCTCCAAACAATTATTTAACGACTCTGAAGTATTTCCAATTCAAGGACAGGTGGTAAAACTTAGTCCTTCAAGTTCAATACAAGGATTTTCATTTGAATTTCCTTTTGATGAATTTTCAGATGAGCTTGTTTACGTAATTCCTCGCAAAGATTGCATTGTGGTTGGCGGTTCTGCAAAAGAGAATCAATATTCTACTACACCAAGTGAGACTCTGAAGAAACGAATTCTTGAAAGAGCCATGAGCGTTAAACCCGAATTACAAAACCTTGAGATTCAACAAACAGTGGTCGGCTTGCGTCCTGGTAGAACGAGTGTTCGATTGGAATGGGATACCGAACTTCCCATCATCCACAATTATGGACATGGCGGTGCTGGTTATACTGTTTCTTGGGGTTGTGCAGAAAACGTTTATGATTTGATTCAAAGTAAAGTATAGATTAATGAGCTACATTTTCACATCAGAAAGAATTGGGTTTCGAACTTGGTCTCAAAATGACCTTGAACCTTTTGCTACACTCAACGCTGATGAGGAAGTTATGCGTTACTTCCCTTCAACATTAACTAGTCAAGAAACTGCCAGTTTGATGGAACGCATTTCAAATCATTTTGAAAAATATGACTATGGTTTCTTTGCAATAGATTATTTGCCAGAGAAAAAATTCATCGGTTTTATTGGGCTTTCTCACCCATCTTTTAAGACTGACTTTACTCCTTGCGTCGAAATTGGATGGCGATTGGATAAAGCATACTGGAATATGGGTTTAGCAACTGAAGGAGCTCAGCGTTGTTTAGAATTTGCTCAACAAGAACTTTTGTTAACTGAAGTCTACGCGTTTACTATTCCAGAGAATCTTGCCTCTCAACGAGTGATGCAAAAAATTGGAATGCAATTCGCTGGGAACTTCAATCATCCTCGCTTTGAAGAAGATTCTCCATTTTCAAAGCATGTGCTATATAACATCGGCTCTACATTCATCAATAAATAGAATACCTTTCTAGTAATCGTCTTTTCTAACTCTGTATTTATATTCAAGGTTTTCATAACAAATACTGCTATTATTGTTTTTGTTTTTTATAATTCAACACATCATAATTCGAACATTTTCATCCTTGTAAAATGACTTTTCTAAAAGGATTATTAATTCCTTCCATATTTATATTCACTTCTATTTTTTCTACTTCATTTGCACAAGAAACAAGCAAATTCAGTGCGTACGGGGATGTCCGAATAAACTATTTAGGAACCAGCACCGATGCAGATGGTATAGGCGGAAGTATTCCATTTTTGAGAGTTCGTCCAGGAGTTCATTATGAAATTAATGAAAATCATAGTTTTTCTGCTCGGGCAGTTTACGTTGTTTCAAGAGATTTAAACAGTCCAGAATTTAGCCTTACTCCAAATCAGAATGGTTCTCTGGCTTATGATACCTTCTCTTTCGATGAGTTCTATTACAAATACGAAGATGAAAATCAGGAGTTTAGATTCGGACGTTTTCAGAAAAGTTTTTCCCTTCCCATTGCAACCGGACATTCTATAGATCGATTTCAAAGTAATGCAATTTTTGTGCATTGGTCGGATGGATTCTACTACAAAAGAATATTAGACGACGAGTGGATTTCAGAAGTCGTTTTGGAATATCATAAAAGAGGTGAGGCTACATTTCCTTATAAAAACCCACTCAATTTTGGCAGAAACGAATATAATATGGTTAACTATGTAGCCTTAACAAACTCAACAAGAGATAAATACAATATCATTCGTAAAGGTGTTGGTTTGATGTGGGCTCCAAACGCCTTCTTGCAAAACGCAGAGTACACGACTTATTTAACCCTCAGTTCGAATATCGTTTTCGACTTCCCTAAAAAGGAATTACTAAATGGCGGGTCAATTCGTGTTTCAGGGGAATTGGGGCAGAATTTAAACACGAAGTTTTCGGATGGTTCAGTCATCGCAACATCTGTTGGCGTGTATAATGTTGCCGAACGTCACAACTTGATGGTTGAGCTTTCAAGAAACGATCAAGATTGGCTTACAGCTCCTTATGCAACTAATAGTGATGAACTGGAAATGCGTTATAGGTTTGTTATATCAAAAAAGCTAAGCATGGACGCCCGATATAGAGCGCGCAACTCTCGTACTTTTGGTATTCCGAACACCTACAGCACATTCATTCGAGCTACGTACTCTTTCGCTAAATAACCTCTGCTTAATTCATTTCTTTAGAATAACAGCCTAGAATTTTTAGTTCTTCTGCTTCTTTAGCCAATTCAGCTAATGCGTCCTCAACTTTAGGATTGCTGGTGTTGGCTTCAATATCAATGTAGAATGAATAACGCCATGGCTCGTGAGGAAGTGGACGAGATTCGAGCTTACTCATATTGATTCCGTGCTTATGTAACACGTTTAAGCAGTCGATTAGGGAGCCCTCCTCGTTTGATGTCACCATCATCAAGGATGTTTTACATGGAACTTGTAGGTCGATAGTAACAGCCTCTGGTGAAACAATTACAAAGCGAGTGAAATTCTCTTCCTGATTTGCAATGTTATGTGCAATAATATGCAACCCGTAATGGTCGGCAGCATGAGCACCCGCAATTGCTGCTTGAGATAAATCTCCATCTTCCAAAACCTTTTTGGCTGAAATGGCTGTATCCAAATAAGACTCAACTCTACACCTTGGCAATTTAGAAAGGAAATTAGTGCATTGTTCAATGGCTTTGGGGTGCGATAGAATTCTGCGAATTTGTGAAACGTCTACTGGTTCCACTGCCATCAAGCAGTGAACTATTTTGAGAATTTCTTCGCCAACAATGTGTAACCCAGAGTTTCCAAGAATATCGTATGTATCATTGATAGAACCTGCTGTCGTATTTTCTATCGGAAGCACCGCGAAATTAACTTGACCATCTTTTACCGCTTGTGCAGCCTGCTGAAAAGTATCGAAGCCATAGCAATCTACATTGCTGTATCGCTCGCCGAAATGACGTAAAGCTGCGAGATGGCTAAAAGCTCCATCTGTCCCTTGATAACTCACAGAAACTCGTTCGTCACCATTTTTATGGTTCTGGTGATCTACCAAAGAATGGGTTTGAAAGCGAACAGAGTTGGTTATAATCTCACGGAAAAGATGTTCAGCATAATATCTATCTAAGCCAACTTCGTGTGCAAAATCACGGATTTTGCTAAGCAATAGTTCTTCGCGTTCTAAATCTCGAATGCCAGCCGCCTTATCAATTTTAAGAGAGGCAACTTCCTTAACTACATCCTGTCGGTCGGCTAAGGCTTTTACAATGGTTTTATCGATTAGGTCTAATCGATCCCTAATAGATGCTAATTCTTTCTTCATGCTTCAATGTGTGAGAGTGTGAGGATGGAATGTAGCAAGTTTGAGAAGAAATTGAAGTGCTTTTTTATGTTAGACGATCTTTTTTATTTGATGTAAGAAATGACTTAACCAAACACCATAAATATTAAGAACTCGTTTTTTTATAACGATTTAGCGAGATACCCAAAAAGAGAATCCCCATTCCAAACAGCACAATAACCATCTTGTATATCTCTTGCCATCCTGCACCTTTTAGCAAAACCATCCTCATAATTTTAATGAAATAAGAAACCGGATTTGCCAGCGTTAGATTTTGCGCCCATTGTGGCATACTTTCGATTGGAGTAAATAAACCACCCATTAGGATAAATATCACTATCAAGAACCAAGCAATAAACATAGCTTGCTGTTGGGTATGGGTTACGGTTGAAATGAGTAAGCCCATTACTTGAATGACCACTAGATAGATTCCAGCAACAGCTAAAATGGTAAACAGACTTCCAAGAAATGGAATCTGAAATCCAAACCGAGCTAGCAATAATCCGATACACAAATCAAACATGCCAATCGTCCAAAATGGAATGAGTTTAGCCAACATAAAATGTGATTTCTGAATGGGCGTCACATTTAATTGTTCGATGGTTCCAATTTCATATTCTCGTACGATATTCATCCCAGAAAGGAACAGTCCAATCATAGAAATCAGAACAACCAAAATTCCTGGCACCATAAAAGTAATGTAATCTAAATCAGGATTGTACCAGTTTGAAGGAATAATATTTATAGATTTCGGTGAAACTATTGCGGAACCTGCTATGGCTAATTTGCCTAATTTCTCGGCATTAAAATCAGAAATAATGGAACTCGAATAGGATTGAATAAGCCCGGCAGTGCTTCCATCAACAGCATCTATTGTTACTTGGATAGAAGCTTCTTTACCCGTCTTCATGTGCTTTTCAAAGTCTTGGTCCACTGTTAAAAGCATCTTTATTTTACCCGCTTTCATGTCTTCAAGTGCGGTATCTGTAGAGTGGTATGTTGCTTCTAGTTTAAAGCGACCTGAGGCTTGAAGTTTCTGCACCAACTCATGCGACATCTGTGATTGATCGAAGTCAATTACAGCAAATTGCACTTGTTTTAGTTCGTAAGTGGCTGCAAAAGACAGAACTGCCAACTGTATGACGGGCAATACAAATAGAATGGGAAGCATCCCTTTGTTTCTGAATATTTGCAGGTATTCTTTCTTTAATAAAAAGCGAAGTATTCTCATTGTAACCTCACCTTAAATTTTTTCAGGCTTAAAGCAATCAAAATTAGTGTTGTGCCTAAAAGTATTGCTGTTTCTTTCCAAAGAATGAAAATACCCGCGCCTTTTAGCATAATGCCACGCACTATAATGAGATACCATTTTGCAGGAATGATATTGCTAATTATTTGGAGTGGAAAAGGCATACTATCAATTGGAAAAATGAAACCTGAGAGCAACACGGTTGGTAATAATAATCCAGCCAAAGAAATCATCATCGCTGTTTGTTGGCTATTTGTTGCCGATGAGATGAGTAACCCAAGAGATAGAGCTGTTAAGATGAACAAAATAGACTCAAAGAAAAACTGAGCATGCGAGCCTTGAAATGGCACGTGAAAAACGAATTTAGCTAAGACAAGTATCACAACCACATTGATGACCGACAGCGCCAAATAAGGCAACACTTTGCCCAGAATAATATGTATTGGCTTTAGTGGCGAAACTAATAGAATCTCCATATTTCCCATTTCTTTTTCGCGTGTGATGGAAATGGATGTCATAAGCGCTGAGACCAACATCAAAATTACGGCAATTAAACCTGGCACAAACAAATTCACACTTGCGAGCTCTGGGTTATACATCAGTTTGATTCTGGGTTGAATTCCCATTGATTGCGAAGCACCATTGTCGTTTATCTCTTTAACATAACTACGAATTATATTTGAGGTATAAGATTGAACAATATTTGCCAAATTGGGGTCTGTTGCGTCGGTAATGAGTTGAATATCGGCAGATCCCGTTCTTTCAATTTCTCTTCCAAAGGAAGGTTCGAACACGATAATCTCTTTAATTTCCCCTGTTTTGAATACTTCAGTAATCTCATCATAGCTAGATAAAATAGCTGTTACTTGAAATGCATCGGAAGCATTGATCTTCTGAATGAGTTGCTGAGTTACAAGATCTTTGGAGGCATCCAAAACACCAACCTTCACATTGGTCACTTCATTTCGAATCGCAAAACCGAAAAGAAGAAGCATAATTACAGGCATTCCAAAAAGCACTACCAATGTTCTTTTGTCTCTGTAAATCTGCTTAAACTCCTTAATTACGAAACCTCTAAATGCTCCCATCAGTCGCCTCGCTTTGCTGAACGTGCTAATTTTATAAACACTTCTTCGATGGTGTTGGTTGAAAAACTCTTTTTCAGCCCTTCAGGGGTATCTAAGGCTTCGATTTTACCATCAACCATAATAGAAACTCTATCGCAATATTCAGCTTCATCCATGTAGTGAGTGGTTACAAAAACCGTAATTCCTCGGCTAGCTGCTTCGTAAATCATCTCCCAAAACTGTCGACGAGTAACTGGGTCAACACCACCAGTGGGTTCATCTAAAAAAACAATACATGGGTTGTGCAATATTGAAATGGAGAACGCGAGTTTCTGTTTCCAGCCTAATGGTAAAGAAGCTACTAACGATTTTTTGACGTTCTCTAAGCCCACATTAGTAAGTAACTCTTCAATTTTTATTGAAAGATTTTTTGAGGAGATTCCGTAGATCCCGCCATAAAATTCAATATTCTCAGCTACCGTTAAATCATCATAAAGAGAGAATTTTTGGCTCATATAGCCAATGCTCTTTTTTATTTTTTCGGTTTCAGTATACACATCAAATCCGTTTACATAGGCTTTGCCAGAACTAGGCAATAGGAGCCCTGTCAACATTTTCATTGCGGTAGTTTTACCTGCTCCGTTGGCGCCTAAAAAACCAAATATTTCCCCTTTTGCAACTTCAAAAGAAATGCTATCTACGGCCGTAAAGTTGCTGAAAGTTCGAGTGAGTTCTTCTGCTTGAATGACTAGATTACTCATCGTTAGCCTCCTCTCCCATCAAAGCCATAAAGCTATCTTCTATATTGGGAGTGACCGATTCAATCTCCACATCGTGGATGCCTTGCTTAACTAAATAGCTTTTCAGCGTTTCTAAGTCAGGATTTTCATTCTTTTCCGTGTAATGGAGAAATTCGCCAAAAGGATGGACTGAATGAGTTTGTTCGTAGTTTTTCAATGCTAAAAGAAGAGGATATGTCTCTGCTGCTTTTATGCCTAGCAATGGCTTCTTGAAAGTTCTTACAATGTTATCGGGAGTATCAATCTGTAGTGTTTTTCCTTCTTGGATGAGTGCAACGCGATCGCATAATTTAGCTTCATCCATATACGGTGTAGAAACCACGATGCTAATTCCTTGTTCCTTCAGGCTCACCAACATATCCCAAAATTCTTTTCTCGAAACGGCATCAACACCGGTTGTTGGTTCGTCTAGAAAAAGTAATTCTGGCTTGTGAATCAGGGCACAACACAAAGCTAGCTTCTGCTTCATCCCACCTGAAAGCTTTCCCGCTAAACGAGTATTAAAAGGCTCCAGCTGTTTGTAAATGGGCTCAATCAGTTCATAATTTTCCGACATGGTAGTTCCAAAAACCGATGCAAAAAAGTCTAGGTTTTCTTCAACACTTAAATCCTGATATAAAGAGAATTTACCCGGCATATAGCCCAATTTAGGGCGTATTTTTTTGTATTCAGAAACTACATCATAACCCAACACTTTAGCGCTTCCTGAATCTGGAATCAGTAGTGTAGTTAAAATCCTAAACAAGGTTGTTTTTCCCGCGCCATCTGGACCGATGAAGCCGAAAATCTCGCCCTTGCTTACACTTACATTAATGTCAGTTAGTGCATTTACAGAACCGTAGGACTTATTTAGCGATGTTATTTCTACTACAGACATGAACGTGCTAGTTAAAGTTTACCTCTCCAGGCATTCCAATTTTTATCAATCCATTTAGATTCAGCACCTTCACTTTCACAGCGTAAACCTGGGTTACACGTTCTTCTTTTGTTTGAATCATTTTGGGTGTGAATTCAGCTTCTGATGAAATCCAACTAACCACTCCTCTCAGACTTTGGTTGGTGGTCTCAGTTTCATCGATAAGAACTTCTACTTCTTGTCCCAATTTGATGTTTGGCAATTGCCCTCCTTCTACATAAACTCGTAAAATCATTTCGTCAATATTAGCAATTTCAAACAATGGTTTACCTGCGCCAATAAGCTCATGTTGCTCCACAAATTTGTTTAGAACTATTCCATTAATTGGATTTACTATTACCGCTCGATGAATCTTATCGTTTATCTGATCCAGCTTTGCATTTACCATCTCTATTTCTGCAAATACCGACTTTTTCTGAACCTCCGAAGCTCTAATTTGTTTCTCTAAACTAGTTACTTGTCCTGATGCATTATCTATCTGTTGCTGAGTTGAAGCCTTTTCTTTCATTAAAGCCTCTAGTCTACTTAGCTCCTTTTTTGCGGTTACAAGTTGAGCTTCAAACACATTCTTTTGAGCTTCAATGGTACCGATTTTGGTTTTAATTGATGCTCTTGTGGCCTTTAGTTCTTGCTTTTGCAGATAGCTTTGCACCGTATCTACGAATCCAGCTACTTCATTGGCGACCAATGTTTTTCCTTCTTCTACCTCAAAAGAAACCAGCTTGCCTGACACCTCGCTAGAAATCGTTGTTGCATCAACTTCAAATTGCCCATACGCATCCGATTTTTGTTCGCTAGTGCAGGAAATGGCAGTCAAAAATAACAGCAACGCTCCAAGTTTACTTCTCAGTTCCATACTATTCCTTTCTTTGTTAAGTACTCGATATTTGTTTTTACTAATTCCGTTTGATGAACTTCTAAATTCAATTTAGCTCTGTGCTCAGCATTTAGTTCTGTTAGCCATTCTGTAGATGTGATAACACCATGCTCCAATAAACTCTTCTTTTCGCTTACCACTTGTTTTCTTAGTTCTACAATATTCTTGTCGAGCTCAATCTGTTTTTCCAAACTTCTAATTCGCTCCAATGATTGAGTTAGCGAAGCCTCTAATTGCAAAGTAAAGGCGTTCTCTTCCACTTCAATACTTCTTTGCTCCAACAGCAGAACTTCATTCTTTTTGGAAGCATTATGCCAATTTCTGAAACTCCATTGCGCTTTTAGCCCAACCATCCAATACAATTGCATATCATCATCAAATGCATTTAATCCAGGTCGAGCATACGCTGATTTTGCAAATGCTGAAAGAGTTGGAAGTTTATCTGCTTTTAATAAACCTTTGCTCTCTTCTAGCATCGTTGATTTTGCTTTAAAGAGTTCCAATTCAGCTCTGTGTATAGAAGCTTCGTTTAGCGTATCTAATTCTTCTAAGTCGGGATAAGATAAATCTGGTTGGTTTTTAAAATCTGTATCTAGAATTAAACCCAACGCTTCATACCCAGATTTTACTGAGGATTTAAGTTCTAACTGTTGCTGCTCAAGTTTTAATAGCTCTGCTTTTAGAACCAGTTCATTTCCAGGTAAAAGCACTCCATTGTTTACTCTAGATTGGACCAATTTTAGTTGTTCAGCGATATCATTGGCCATTAGACTGAGAGATTCTTGCTGTTTTTTCAAAAGGATTATTCCGAAAAATAACCCATCAATTTGAGCACGTACATTTTGTAACTCTACATCAACCATAGCCAAAGAGGCTTTTTCGTTACTGTTTTCAATCTTTTTTAAAGCACCAACTCTACCCCCATCAAAAATTGATTGATTAACATCTATGGAAATACTGTAGTAGTCTTTGCTAAAACCTGGTGAAGATGTGCCCGGAGCAGCAAAAGGAACTTCAGTTACATCAGATTGGTAACTTGTGCTTGCTCCGACAATTATATTTGGCAACCAATTTGATTGGTTAAGCTGCTGATTAAATCCAGCAATCTTTTGCCTTATCTCAATTTTCTCTGCCGAAGGATAGTTCTTTTTTATCTTTTGATAAGCTTCTTGAAGTGTAAAAGTCGGCTCTTCACTTTGTGCCATCAGTGGAGTAACCAATAAACCAAGCACTCCTATCAATGCAATTCTAAAGATTTTCATAATATAACCCCATTAAAAATCAGGTTTGGGATAAGCTCTCTGCGTTCATTCAGAAAACTATCGTATTCAGTATCATCTAAATGAAATAAAGTCTGAGCCATGTTCCTAGCTATCATTGGCATCATGCAAAGACTTATAACATTGATAAGAAATTGATCGGGTGCAATTCTGCGCATTTTTCCTGAAGCTACGCCCTCTTCTACTTGTTCAATAAATTCTTCAGGGAGATGCATATCCATTGATTTAATGAATTCTTTGAATCTTTCTGGATTCTGGTTCATTTCATAAACCACAAAGGCAGGCAAGTGAGTATTCTCTAAATATACATCATGATAGAAGTTCACAATCTGAACTACTTTTTCTCGCAGAGTCTTATCATTAGCCAAAATGCCAAACAAAGCAGGCATGATTTTCTTAACTCCAGATTTAAAAACCTCTTGAAATAACGCATTCTTACTTCTAAAGTAATAATGCAGCATAGATTTGTTTATTCCGGCTTCATCTGAAATCTCCTGCATCCTCGCGCCTTCAAAGCCTCTAAGCTGAAACACTCGCTGAGCAGCTTCAAATATTCGTTCTTCTGTTTCCTTTTCAATAGCCATAATCAAATTAATTTGTATTAAATCAATAGTAAGACTTTAAACCATCTAATTCAACCATTTGGTTAAACTATAATATCCAACCAATTAATTTGCGCTAAATAATTCCTATTTCTTATTTTATATGTATTTTAAACATTATTTTTTTCTTCATATATCCTTCATCTTTAATGGCTAATTTTTGATTCTAATTACAAACCAACCATATTTAAGATTATGAATATTTTAATTTCACTTTTAATGCTGTTCGTTTTTACGCAACCAAGCACTGATAAAAAAGCTACTGTTAGCACTACAGCTGACGCTGTGACCGAAGTTGTGATTGAAGGAAACGATCAGATGAGATTTAATCTTACTGAGATTAAAGTTAAAGCTGGATCTACTGTTAAACTTACTTTGAAACATGTAGGTAAGCTTCCAAAACAAGCAATGGGACACAACTGGGTTCTTTTGAATGCCGATGTAGTTGTTAAAGACTTTGCAATGTCTGCAATGAGCGCTAGAGACAACGACTATATTCCAAAAGACTCAAAAGATGTTATTGTTCATACCGACTTAGTTGGCGGTGGCGAGTCTACTACTATTGAATTTGAAGCTCCGGCTAAAGGTGAGTATACTTTTATCTGTAGTTTTCCTGGCCATTATGGTTTGATGAAAGGCACGTTTATTGTAGAATAAATTTCCTTCATTTCTATTAGACATAAAGCCCAGTTAAGTTCGCTTAGCTGGGCTTTTTTATTGAGAATTACTTTATGAATGGACTAGAACTCTACTTTCCAACTTAGCAGTGGCAATGGTATCCCTTCTTCTACCAAATCAACTTTCTTTGTTTGGTAGTTATAATCGAAAGATTTGTCCTTGGCTCCTAAAACATTCTTTATCTGAAGCGCCCAAATACTGGAATAGCTTTTAAAATTTCTACGGTAGTTGACGGTTAAATCTAATATGACACTATCATCGAATTTTCTTGTAAACGCTTTGCTTTCGTCAAATACTACTTGTTCCATGCTTTTTGAATCAGATTGACTAACAGGGCTATACCTTTCCCCGCCAGTGTAACTTACTCTACCATTCACCCCCAGTAGATTTCTTCCCCCTTTAAATTCAAACTCTTTACCCACTAATAGATTCGTTGCGATATTCTGATTAAAACGAGTATCTCTCCAAACGCCATCCCCACCTTTGTAAGTTGAGGAATAGAACGTTCCGGTTAACATGTAGTAATAATTATTATCCATATAGCGCTCAAAAGTGAGCTCTAATCCATAGTTCTTACCTTCACCATCATTTACTAGAGTCTCATTAAAAGTGAAGTCTTGAACAAAATTAAGCATCGAGAAACTACTATCCGCAATTACTGGAACATCATATAGATATTGCCAAAACACTTCCGCTTTTAACAGATGGATATCGCTCATTTTTCTCTTTACCCCCGCAACCAAATGATGTGCTTTTGTCATTTCGAGCTTTCTGTTTGGGAGCCCATTCTCTGGCTGAACAAAATAGGCGCTTAGTTCTTCTATTTGGCTGTGTAACCCATAACCAACGCTAAAACCTGTAGTAGTATTAACTTGGTAATCTAGTGAGGCACGCGGTTCTAAAAGCATTTCTTCATTAAGTGAAAACCATTGCCCATGCAAACCCGCTAAGAAAGTGAGTTTGGGTGAAATTAACATCTTAGCGTTGCTATATATTTGAACTAACTCTGCGCTTCCATCACCTTCTGATAATTGAGTATAAATAGATTGATTATCCAATTTACCAGCAATATCTACATTATAGACTAATTCTTGAGCCTCAAAGCCTGAACGAAGTACTATCCTCTTACCCAACTTTTGGTTGATATAACTTTTGAAGGCAATTCGACTTGTATTACTTTTGATTCCGATATACGGCTGCATATTCAAGTTATCGTCGAAACGATTTTCAGTGTATTTAGTGGAGTTTCCCGAAAGTGCTAACGTCGTTTTAATATAGCTTTTTGAATTCAACAAATAACTGTGAGAAAGACCTAAAGCGCCAACTCCCAACTCAATTCTATTATCTGTAAAATCCCAGAAAGCATATTCCCAATTGGAGGAATCTGTTTTTGCTTCCATAGTTTGATAATCTAGACCGCCAACACCCCATAGTTCAAAACGGCCTGAGTTTTTTGTAGGAACATCTACCTTAAAAGAAATGTCTTGATATCTGATAGCTCCTTCTGTTGGCAATAAAGGCTGGAGAAATGTTAGCGTAGAGAATCGATAATTGAATAAATACGTTGCTGTCCCATTCTTTTTGAACGGCCCTCCTGAACTTGCTTCAATTCCGTTTAATCCTAACTGGAAGGCATGTTCGCGCTTTTCTCTTGGGCCAGATCTGAAATTAATATCAAACACCCCTGAAAGCGCATTCCCATATTCTGACGGAAAAGCTCCGGTATAAAAATCTGAATTGGCAAGTAGTTGCGCACTAAATAGCGTGAGCCCACCACCGCCAGCAACTGAAAGTCCTGCAAAATGATTTGGGTTCGGGATTTCAATCCCTTCTAGCCTCCATTGAACACTTTTTGGAGCATTCCCTCTAATAGAAATCGCATTGTTTTGTACGCCACCTGTAGATGTTACGCCTGCAAACACGGTTACCAATCGCGCAGGATCATCTAACCCACCAGCATAACGTTGAGTTTCTTCTATAGTGAAGGTTTTGGCGCTTACAAAGGCCATATCATTTATAGCCTGCTCTTTTTGGAATGAGGCTACAACCTCTATGCTTTCCCCTTCAAAGATATCTTCCTTCATTTCAACTCTAAGAATCACTTCTTTCCCAGCTGTCACCAAAACCTCTGATATCACAATGGGTTTATAACCTAGAAAAGAAACTTTGAAATCATGCCGACCAACAGGAACTTCAGACAACAGAAATTCGCCATCAGCATTCGAAGATGTCCCCAATAAAGGCTCATAATCTAGAAGAATTATATTGGCCCCGGGCAATGTTTCTTTTGTGACATTATCAACAATTACTCCAGAAACTCTTTGCGTTAAAGGCTGATTTGATTGTTGGGCTAGTACAGAATTACTACCAACAAAAACACAAATAATGAAGCTTAAAAATTGTTTGGTGATACGCATGAATTACATTTTGAGTTTTAATTTTCCTCAAAACTAGTTCATTAATAAGGTCCAATCGTCCATACCAAGTGGATTGGACTTCTTTTATAGCGAAATAGCTACAGTTTTTCTGTTTGAAGCTCTTTTTTGTATTGCGATGGGGTTTGTCCTGTATGTTTTTTAAACACAGAATTGAACGATGATTTAGAATTAAACCCAGACTCAAGACCAATGGCAAGCAGCGTGTAATTATTATTCTCGGGGTTCTTTATTCGTGATTTTACTTCCTCAACTCTATACGCATTCACAAAATCATAGAAATTTTTATTACTGAATTTATTTATCACCTCAGTAAGATTGTGAGATGATACTTCTAACATATCCGCTAGATTTCGAAGGCTGAGTTCATTATTGGTAAAAGGTTTTTCCTCATCCATTAACCTTAACAATCTTTCAGAAATCTCCCTCCCTAAACCATCATCTAAACCAGATTTTGTGTAACTTTCTTCCTTTTCTACACCCGTTTCTTCTTTAGCTTCCAAATGCTTTTCAAAATCAGTAAAAAATTCAGGCTGAATTAATCCCAAGTATCCAATACTGTATACAAAAACAGTGACAGCAATCAGATTAAACATCCAAAACTTATCATCTACATTAGAATAATATCCAACAATTTGTATGCCAACGGTAAAAATAACCATCGAGACTAGACATAGAGTAAATACCTGAAGCCAATTTAGATTGTGTTTTTCTATGGATGAGTATTGTTCTTTTAACTTCTTTCTATATAAAAGAACTTCTCGGATTATGAAAGGAAAGTAACTGAGATTGTAAGCAAGTTTTGCATTGCTAATAAAACCAAAGCCATAAGTGAGAGAACCACTTGAGTTAGTTAACGCTATTTTCTCTTCACCCGAGCTTAGATAAAACGGTACTAAATACAGAACCAGTATCATAAATGGGATGAAGTGAAGCCCATCTTTAATTTCGAAATTAATCTTCCTTTTTATAATGGAAACCACATAAAGATAACTCAGGGGGGCATAAAGTAGCGTAATTGCATAATCTATCCCAAGAGCGTGAGGGTGAACTGATTTGAGTCCGTAACCAATGTATGACGCCATGGCCAAATCAACTGTAAATACCAGCATTAATAAAGAAAGCAATCTGTTCGAATACTTATTGACCTTTTTTGTAGCTAAAACGAGCGATAGAATAACGCCGTGTATAGCTGCAAGAAAAAAGATGGTGTTAATTAGCATTCGAAAAATATATCCTATATTTCAAATCAATAATAGGCTATTATATAGTTTATCAATACTCAAAGTAGTGTTAGATTTTGAGCAACTCGACTAAATCATACTTGCGATTTCTTTAACATTTTCTACAATGGTGTAGCAAATCCATATGATTGCAAGGGAAATAAAAACTCCCTGGAACATATGCATGAACTCCATTCCATGTGCTCCACTAGGATATCTAAGCCCAATTTGACGAATATGAGTTCGAACTTTCTTAAAAGTAAAAAAGTAAACAGAGGCTAAACTACCAAAGCTTAGAAGAATTAAAATCTGATATACTTGATTGGAAATATCTACCTCAAAATAGTTAGACAATAAAAAACCCAAACCTTTCCCAAGTAAATGGATACATGGAACGATTAATAATACACCAGCACCAGCAAGTATTTTCTGGGAGGCAGATAAATTTCTAAACATCAATACCAACCTATCCAACTCTGTATTTCAACTCTTCAATAGTGGCTAATATTTCATTTCTGTCCATCTCTCTATATCGCTCTGGTAACAATTCTTTGGAAGTACACTCTATAACCGCATTTAAAGTTTGAAGCTCCACTTCCTCTGGGTAAGTTGGTGGGATAAAATCAGCGAGAGCTAAATCCAAAACTTCTGGGCTTACTACATCTTCGCCCAAAGCTGCCGCTCTAAATTTCGCACGAGTCAAGGCTGCTTCCATATCTGCTCCAGAGAAAGTAACAATACCTTTTTCAATCAATTTAGGAACGTATTCCTCAGTTAACTTCAATCCCGTTTTCTTTTTCATTGCCTCAAAAAGTTCCACACGCTCTTCTTTTGTATGAGGAGGAAACAAAGCCAAATGTTCTTCTGCTCTACCCTGTCGCTTTAAATCGATAGGCATTAAATCTGGACGTGCGGTCATTAAAAACCACATAATTCTTCCTCGATGGCTCGTATCACTCATAAATGTAGCAATCTGAGAAAATACTCGACTCGAAACACCGCTATCACCGCCAGCGTTTCTATCTCCAAGGTAAGCATCGGCTTCATCAATCATCACTGCTACAGGCGCCATAGCTTTAAGCAGAGAAAGGATTTTTTCTAAATTCCCTTCAGTAACACCTTGCCACTGACTTCGGAAATTTTTCAATTTCACCATAGGGATACCAACTTCACTAGCAAAACAGGTAACCAAAAAGGTTTTCCCGGTTCCAACAGGCCCACAAACTAAATACCCCATTGGCATTACATCTTGGCGACCTTCTTTAAGAGCTTTTACCGCTTGACGAAGATGTTTTTTAACATGAGAATGTCCTGCAACATTATCTAGAGAATACTGAGTTTCAACAAATTCCAGCAAGCCATAAGCTTCAGCTTCTATAAGTTCTTTCTTGTTCTCTCCAAGGCTTTCAAAGGTAATTAATTCTTTATTTTCTCGAGCGTTTGAAAGCACACTTCGGATATTCACGTAATTCAGGCCAGCTGTTTGCTGAGCAATTATATCTGGTGTTACGGCAGACAGTGTTCCAAAATCGTCATTTTTAGTTTCATATTTTATAAACTCAAGACGATCGCTTTCTCCTGGAATATTAATCTTAATTTCTGTGGTGTAAGGATTCTGAATAAGTGTTTTGTTTAGGTCAGATAAATTCTCAGTTATCATCACCGTGGTAAAATCTGACGCTAAAAACATGGGGTCGTGTGCCCATCTAGAAAGATACACAAGAGATGTTCTATCTTCATTCCCAGTGGAACCAGCATCACTCATCGGCACTATCGTCTCTGCATAGTCCATTATTAATGCAATACTCTTCTTTTGCTCTAAACGGAGGCGGAAGTATTGCTCTAACAGAGACATCACTCTAACGGGATCTTTAGGCATTTTCTGAGCATAATCAGTGCCAATTAAACTATCTCTCCCCGCAATTGCCTGATTGAAATCTTGTTGAGATTCTTTGTCTCTAAAGTAAATACCTGAAGAACGATCGTAAAAAACTACGAAGTCTCTAGATCCAAAGAACTCATCAGAAAGAAATGACTTAAGTCTCGAGAACTCCGTTCCTTCATCTGTTTTAAGAGGCACTAAATCATGGACATTACCATGAAGCAAAAAGGTATTAATAGTACGGCTTAGATATTTTCTCGCAAATTCTTGAGACCAACGTGGATAAAGATCAAACATAGTTCCGTTTTTCGATGTTATAGTGTATCAAAGTGAGGCTAAAATTAAATTACAGCAAGTAATATCTACTCGATTATAATTAGTTTTATAGTTTCGATGCGACTTTGAGTAGCTTTACTAATAATAAACTTATACCCATCAATCAGCACTTCTTCATTCACTTTTGGAATACGCCCTAAATTATTTATGATGTAGCCCGCTACGGTATCGTACTCAGAAGGTTCCAAAGGAATTTCTATTTCTGAAAAATGTTGAACAAGTTCAGAAATTTCAACATTACCGCTTATTATAAAATTATTTGGCGAAATTCGTTTCATAATTTCATCTTCTACATCATGCTCGTCTTGGATATCGCCAACTACTTCTTCCAATAAATCCTCAATAGTTACCATACCAGCAGTTCCGCCATATTCATCTAAAACTATAGCTACAGACATGTTCGATTTACGAAACTCTGTCATCAGAGCTTTAGATTTTTTACTAGATGGAACTAGCTTTATCGGACGAATAATCTCGTGGAGAGATTTAGGGTTCTTAAAAAAGTCGTGCGCAAACACCACTCCAATAACATCATCGATACTATCCCTAAACACAGGTAGCTTTGAATGACCCGACTCAACAAGTACTTTTAGCACCTCTGAAACAGGTGTTGATTTATCCACCGCTTCGATATCAATCCTAGGAATCATTGAATCTCTAACTCTCTTGTTTGAGAGTTCTAAAACATTATGCAAAATCTCTGAATCATCCTCGTCAATTTCGTCACTTCCCCCACCTTCACGTAGTTCTTTAAAAATAAGCTCTACATCTCTTCTACGATAAAATTGTTCGGCTTTTTCTGCATCTGGAACTAGCCATTTTATAAGCGTATTTGATGAACTATTAGCAATTACAATAAGTGGCTTTAGTACATAATAAAATAATCTTAGAGGGAGCGCTATAATATTAACCATCAAATCAGCTTGAGCCCTAAATATAGCTTTTGGTAGAATCTCGCCAAATAGCATAATAACAAACGAGGCTATAATGGTTTGAATGCTAAGAACTTGAAATGCAGAAGGAATAACTCCAAACCAAGCATTAAAATAGTTAGAAACGGGGTCCGCTAAGAAAATAGCCATTAATGTAGCGTAAACTACATTAACAATGTTATTACCAACTAAGGTAGTAGTTAGAAAAGTCTCTGGATTCTTTGAGAAAAAGCCAATTGAGCCTGATATAAGGTTATTTTTTCTAGATGCTACTTCAAGCTTAAGCTTATTAGCAGTAACGAAAGCGATTTCTGCTCCTGAGAAAAAACCACTTAATAGTATGGTAAACGCTATGAGAAGCCACTCTAAACTCATTTGAGCTCCTCATTATACAATATGCGACCTGCCGGTGGAGGTTCGTCGTTCATTAATAAAATATTAGTTCCTATTTGCCAGAAAAAACGGGTTTTCTTTTTTCAAGAAATGCGTTTGTTCCTTCTTTAAAATCAGCAGTGTTGTACAAATTTCCAAATAGATTTGCCTCCGACTCATACCCTGAGTTTTTGCCTGCTTTATTAATAGCTAAGATAGCATTTTTTATTGCAATTGGACCATGCTTCATTATGCTTTTCATCATATTTTTTGCAGCGTCAATTGCAGTGTCTTCAGCTATGGAATTAATTAAGCCGATATCCCTAGCTTCTGATGCATTAACAAATCGTCCCGAAAGCACTAATTCTAATGATTTTGCCTGCCCAACTAACTTAGGTAATCTTTGTGTGCCACCGTAACCAGGAATTAATCCTAAACTCACTTCTGGCAAGCCTATAAGCGCATTTTTAGAAGCAATCCTAATATGACATGCCATTGCAAGTTCACAGCCACCACCCAATGCATAGCCATTTATAGCCGCTATAATAGGCTTGATTGAATCTTCTAACCTTTGAAAAACACGTTGTCCACGTAAAGATAGCGAAACCGCTTCAGCATCCTCGAGCGTATTAAGCTCTTTTACATCTGCACCTGCAACAAAAGCTTTGTCACCAGCCCCTGTAATAATTACGCCTTTAACATGATCGTTTTCTTGAATGGATGTTATTGCTAAATCTAACTCTTCAAACACTTGGTTGTTAAGCGCATTCATTTTATTAGGGCGATTGATAGTTAGCAGACAAACACCAGAATCATCGATTTCTAAAAGTAGTGTTTCGTAAGATTCGCTCATACTTCCTATTCTTTAACTTTAGTTTGAGAATCTTTAGTTATTTCAACGTCATCACTAGAAATTTCATTTAAAATAGAGTCGAAATCAAGTTCTGTTTCCCACTCAGTAGTGTAACCTGGTAAAATATCTTGATCCAAATCCTCAATAAGCTGTGACGTTTCATCTACTTCGGTAAGAAGATTATCCAGTTGGAATCCAATTTCCTCAGGGTTACTCATCGTCATAGATTGTTCGTAAATATACCGTACGGCATCTTCTATAGTTTCTAAGTGCGTTTCGCAAACCAAATACTTCTCTTTGGCTATTTTGAACTTTTGTAAACGCTTTTGCATGATTGCAACACGTCTCGCTTTTGTTCTCTTTAGCTTTTCAGACTCTATAGTTTTAATCTCTTCAATTTGTCGTACTACCTCTTCCTTCAAGTTATTCTCTAACGAAGTATTAAGATAAATTTCATATCGCTTTATGAGATCTAGTAGAGTTAGATAGTTTCCCAACAGCTCTTCTATCTTCTTCCCAATATTATCGAGCAAACCTTGCGAGCTGTATGGAAGTTTTTCAAAATTCTCTTGTACTAACTTAGCCAAGTGCTTTAGCACTAGAAAACGTTTTTGGCTTGCTGAGTCTAATGACTGAAAAAGATCTTTTTCGTTATTAGAAGCATGGCGCTCTTTAATTTTCTTTAGCTCTGTTTTCTTTCTAAAGCGCGGCAATTTAGGCACAATACCTAAATACATTAACTCTAGCCCAAAAACAGTGGTAAGCATAACGCTTGATGCATCCCCGAAACCACTAAGAAGGAACGCTGATAGTGTAGCGAGTAATAATCCTCCTAAATTAATGGGGTTCATAAATGCTTCACGCGTATAATTGATATTTAGTTCGTCTGCTGACATTAACTGCTTTCTTTATCGTTAGCTGATGAAGGATTTTTCTGTTGTTTCTGCCCGATGGTTTTTTCTGTCTTTATTTCTTCTGCATGTTTTTCAATTTCAGAATAAAGCATTCCCATTTCGGCTTTTACTTGCTGCAAGGTTTCTTTGGCTTTCTGCTTTTTCAAAACCTCATCAAGTTCATCATTCTTAATTTCTTGCTGAAGAGTTGAATCGTCATCACTTAAGCTATCCATAGCTACATCCAATCGAGCCTCAACATGTGTTACCTTGTCACGAACTTTCCCCAAAAACTCATCCATCGTTTCAAGTAAATTGTTTGGGTCCATATTATTTATGGCTTGTGCAATTTTACCTTTCTGTTCGGCAGTTTTTAATCGCGCTTTAGCTTCTTTAATACGACGGTAATGTTCCTTGTATTCTTCTTTTAAGCGTTCACGCTCTTGTTCGTTTTGAGTGCTCATAGTGTAATCCTATCAGCTTTTCTCTCTGTTACCAAGAGTTTTTGATTTATTCGTTTCTTCCTGAATAGGTTCTTCGTTCATATTAATCGAACCAGAAGAATCACCCATTTCCATTTTGAATTGTTCTACTAACTCATGCGCTCTAATTTTCTCAGCGTTAGCTTCAATTTCCATCGTTTGAGTGTCAATACTGTCTAAAGCAATTTCCATACGAGCTTCATTTTTAGCAGATTCTTCGTTGATACGAGAAATCATTTCATCATGAGTCTGATCAATTCCACCCACTTCAAATTGCTCTAAAGTATCCGCAATTTTTGATTGCCATTCAGCGCGTTCGCTAGCCCGGAGAGCTTCTTTAGCTTCCTGAATCTTACGATCTTTTTCTCGCATAAACACTTTTTTCACCTTAAGCGCTTTTTCGTAAGCACGTTCTGCGAAAGCAAGCTGGTCATTGGTGTGTATGATTGTTTCTTTGGCCTTCTCAAGTTGCAAAGCATAACCTTCAGCAATATCATCACGATTTGCCTGAATGGCCGACTTTATCTTTGATGTAAGTTCAGCAATCTGCTTTTCGTTACGTTTCGCTTCTTTCTGCAACATCAACAAATTTGCCTTAACCGTGGCAATATTTTCATTCATTTGCGGAATTTGATCATTCAAATCTCGGATGTTTTGTTCCAAAATCAGTTTTGGATCTTCCATTGAACTGATTAATCCCCCAAACATCGACTTTATTGCGCGTATAAATCTTTTAAACATATTATTTTCCTTTTTTAATGCCCTAATGTGTACAAAAACAAATTAACTAATTCTCAGCTTAGCTCAACAGTTAAAGCTCAAATACCCTTGTGCCCTTACTATCTACAATGTGAGTAACCAGAAATTCCTTTACAGGTTTTGTTTCTGAAATTGAAACTGCTCCGAGTAAAAGTTCTGTAGCAACTTCAATCATGGTGGGCTTGTTCGTGAAAGCGACCATAATTGTTTCACCTTTTGTAACTTTATCTCCTACTTTCTTTTGTAGAACAACTCCAGCTTGGGCATCAACCGCTTCTTCTTTGGTTTTTCGCCCAGCCCCGAGTTCAACAGATGCTGTTCCAATCTCAAAAGCATTTAACCCAGAAATATATCCTGAGGCTTCAGCCTTAATTTCAAATTGATGCTTAGCTATTGGGTATGTTTCTGGATTCTTAATTATTTCAATATCACCACCTTGCTCTTCTACAATATCCAACCACTTCTGAAAAGCCTCACCATTTTCAACTTGCTGGTGGCTAATTTTAATTCCTTCTTCAACAGTAGCAGCCTTACCACCTAAATAAATCATCGTGCCAGAAAGCAGATGCGAAAGAAGCATTATGTCCTCTGGGCCCTCGCCTTTTAGAGCGTCAATACTTTCTTCTATCTCAAGCCAATTTCCAATTTTATAGCCTAAAGGTTGTTGCATATTTGTTAGGTATGCAATGGTTTCCTTTCCAAATTGTTCTCCAATTCCTACCAAAGCGGTTGCAAGTTTTGTAGCATCTTCTGCTGTTTTCATAAAAGCACCCGCACCGTATTTCACATCTAGAACTAATGCATCAATTCCTTCAGCAAGTTTTTTGCTCATTATACTACCAGCAATAAGCGGGATCGATTCTACCGTCCCTGTAACATCTCTTAGTGCATATAATCTTTTATCAGCAGGAGCGATTTCTTCAGTTTGCCCTACTAGAACTAGATTCTGACGTTCAAGAATTTCTATATATCGAGCTAGGTCAACGTCTACTGTAAATCCAGTAATAGATTCTAGCTTATCCAAAGTTCCACCAGTGTGGCCTAAACCTCGTCCTGAAATCATTGGAACGGGTACGCCTGCACTCGCCACAATTGGCGCAAGAATTAGTGACAGCTTATCACCTACGCCACCAGTAGAGTGTTTATCTACCTTCTTACCTGGGATATGAGAAAGATCCACCACAATACCTGAGTGAAGCATCGACTCGGTTAACGCCGCCGATTCCTCATCATTTAAACCATTTAGAAAGGTTGCCATTAAAAAAGCACTGATTTGATAATCAGGAATTTCATCGGCTGTATAAGCGTCGATTAAATAACGGATTTCTTCTCTGGTAAGAACTTTACCGTCACGTTTCTTACGAATTAGGGAAACAATACTATAATTTTTAATCATCCTATAAGTATAGTTGAAAAAACCATTATTTTCTTCCTCTAATTGGAGAATCTTCTTGAAAATTATTGCTGATCAAAACATTTACAAATTACGCTCATTTCTATCTGAAAATATAGAACTTAATAAGTTTAATCCTAACAACGGAATACCCAATTTAGATGAATTTGATGCGTTATTCGTTCGCACTGTTACCGCACTAAATTCAAACTCTGTTCCATTAATACCGAGCACATTAAAGCTATTAGGAACTGCATCATCAGGAAGAGACCACATTGAAGCCTCGTATTTTGAACAACATGGCGTTGATGTTATTGATGCCAACGGATGCAATGCAAAAGCAGTTTCAGAGTACGTAATGACTTCCCTTTTACTTTGGGGGATCGAGAATTCTACCTCATTACAAGCACTCAAATATGGTGTTATAGGAGTAGGAGCGGTTGGACAAGAAGTCCAAAAACAATTTGATGCTTTTGGATTGTCCTATATTAGTTATGACCCTCCAAGAGCAAACAGAGATTCCACTTTTTCATCAGACTCTTTAGAAGCGTTGTTAGCCTGTGACGTTCTGACCTTCCATATTCCTCTCACAAAAGATGATGATCACAGCACTTTTCATTGGCTAGATGAATCCAAACTAAATTCCCATTCCTACAAGCTTATAATTAACACAGCGAGAGGTGGCGTAATTGATGAACAGGCTTTATTACAAGCGTTGGAACAAGGAAGAGTTCAAGATTTAGTAATTGATGTGTGGGAGAATGAGCCTAACTTTAATTCCAAACTTGCACAACAAGCTTTCATTTCAACACCGCATATAGCTGGATATTCTGAACAAGCTAAATTAAAAGCGACTCAACTTCTTGTTGACAAATTTGGAGAAAAATTTGGCCTTCAAATGAAACACCCTATCGATTTGTTTGAGCCAAAGAATTTAGAAATTGCAGATTTGGAGTATCCGTTCCGAGAGTTACTGCTTCGATTAAACCCACTTAAAGAGTATGATGTGGCGTTGCGAGATTTAATTTCTCGCCCCGACAAAGAATTGCTTTTTAAAAAACTAAGAGTTGATCGCCCCTATAGATATGAATATCCATATTTGAGAATTAGCGAGACTTTTTTAGACAAATTTAAAGAATTGAAGTTATTGGGCATCCAAAAAATAGAATGAACTTAGTTGCTTAATACAATCAGATTCTAAATAAATCTCTCGCATTTCTATCTGTTATTTCTTCAATTTCTTGAAAACTCAATTCAAATATTTCCGCCAATCTCTCAGCTGTATATTTCATAAAAGAGGGTTCATTCCGCTTACCTCGCTTTGGTGTTGGAGAAAGGTATGGGGCATCTGTTTCAAGCACCATTTTTGATAGAGGAAGTTGGGCAACGGTTTTGTCAACACCTCCATTTTTAAATGTGACTACGCCACCTATTCCTAAATAAAAACCCAAATCAATAGCCCGCTTTCCCTGCTCTACAGTTCCATTGAAGCAATGCCAAACTCCCGTCAAGGTTCCATCTTGTGCTTCATCCATCATCTCTAGTAAGTCGTCAGTACTTTCGCGGTTATGTAACACTATGGGCATTTGTACTGCCTTGGCTACATTAAAGTGTGCGTGTAAACTCTCTTTTTGCTCTTTGACACGATCTTTACTCCAATAATAATCTAAGCCTGTTTCACCAACTCCAATTATTTCATCTTTGGCGCACAAAGCAAATAGTTTACTCTCAAAACCTTGCTCAATCTCTTCAACATCGCAAGGGTGTATTCCTGCCATTTTATAGAAATGAATAGACTCATGTTCCATTGCTGTCATTTGAGGTATCGAATCAAAATCTATTGCGGGCATTAAAATAGCCGTAACACCAGCCTCCGACGCTCTACTTAGCACTTCTACTTTATCCTCATTAAAGTCTGGTAAATATATATGCGAATGAGTATCAATCATTAAGTATTTGGGTAAGTATTAGATTTTCTAAATCTTGTAACTTCTATCAAGTTTCAATTGCTCTTTACAAGCCACTCTAATATAATAAGTAAAAGAGAAGATGTTAAAGTAGATACTGCCAAGATACTCAAGAGGAACAATTTTAAATTGGCTTTGTTTATATAAAAAACTAGAGTTTATAAAAAAAAACAAAAGAGATGCATTATGAGTCAGAGAAAGATATTTACCAGCTTTTTTATTGTCGTATTATTATTTGCAACGAGCAAAGCCTTTGCCCAAATAACCATTGAGTCGATTGAAATTGGCACTGAAATTGAAAATCGTGCCTTGGTTGGTGAATCTGATTCCTTTCCTAGTAACGTAACAACACTATTCTGTTTAACTAAAATTACTGGCGCTGATAACTCGCCAACAATCAAACATATTTGGTATTATGGCGAGGAAGAGAAGGCATCAACCGAACTCGAAGTACGCACACCCAAATTCAGAACTTGGAGCTCAAAAAAGATTTGGCACACTTGGACTGGAAAATGGAAGGTAGACGTTGTTGATGATGCTGGAAACGTGCTTGCATCCAAGTCGTTTACAATCCAATAATTACTCTAAGAAAGGGTTACTTTTAAGTTAAAATTGTTTACATTTATTTACATAATTCCAACGATGTAAAAAGAATATTTAGAGAATGAGATTTTCTCTATGTTACAGTAATTTACATTTGTTGAATCATTAACACTATGTAACAAAAAAAGCAGTTTTTGTAAACAATTCTAGCCCATATGTCTACACCATTTTCCGATTTAGAACTCACCACATTTGAAAAAATACCAACTACTATATTTGGTACTGCAAAAGAAGGCTCCGATTTTGTAGCTCAGCAAATTGCAGATTTAATAACAGAACGAAATAAACAGAATAAAAAAACAGTACTTGGCCTTGCAACAGGCTCAACTCCTACTCAGATTTATGATGAATTAGTTCGAAAGCATAAAGAAGAAGGACTAAGTTTTAAAAACGTTGTTACGTTTAACTTAGACGAATACTTCCCGATGCAGCCGGATACGTTACAGAGTTACGTACACTTTATGAACGAGTATTTGTTCGATCATATCGACATTGCTCCTGAGAACGTAAACATTCCAGACGGAACACTAAAGAAAGAAGATATACCTGCTTTTTGTAAGAAGTATGAAGCAAAAATAGAAGCCGCAGGTGGTCTTGATATTCAAATTCTAGGAGTTGGAAGAACTGGTCATATTGGTTTTAACGAGCCTGGTTCTCCACTCGATTCAAAAACACGCCTAATCACCCTAGACAGACATACCATGCTGGACGCTGCTAGCGGTTTTTTTGGTATTGAAAATGTTCCAAAACGTGCTATAACTATGGGCGTTGGCACTATTATGAAAGCTCGCAAAATTTATGTTCTTGCTTGGGGCGAAGGTAAAGCAACAATTATTAACAAAACGGTAGAAGGCGAGATTAGTAATCATACCCCTTCAACTTTTCTACAAAATCACCCAGATTGCCAAGTCATACTTGACGAAGCCTCTTCTGCAGGATTGACTCGAGTAAAAACGCCATGGTTAGCTGGTTCGATTAAGTGGAGTAATTTCCTAATCAAGAAAGCGGTTATTTGGCTCAGTAAAAAAGTAGATAAGCCAATTTTAAAGCTAACTGAAGAAAATTATCGTGAATATGGTATGAACGATGTCTTAATTGAAATCGGTACCGCTTATAACGTTAATATTCGTGTATTCAACCAAATTCAGCATACTATAACAGGATGGCCAGGTGGCAAGCCTGATGCTGACGATACTTATCGTCCAGAAAGAAAAAATCCTTTCCCAAAAAAGGCGCTTATTTTTAGCCCTCACCCAGACGATGATGTAATCTCAATGGGTGGAACATTTATCCGTCTTGTTGACCAAGGTCATAAAGTACATGTTGCTTATCAAACTTCAGGAAATATTGCCGTATTTGACGAAGATGCACTTCGTTTTGCAGATTTCGTAACTGATTACAACGACGCTTTTGGTGTTAAAGACTCTTCTGTGAATAGCATCTTTTCTGGTGTTAGAAAGTTTTTAAATAACAAAAAAGAAGGTGAAGTTGATTCTGAAGAAGTTAAAACCATAAAAGGTTTAATTCGCCGTGGCGAAGCAAAAGCCGCCAGTAGATACGTGGGTTTACCTGATGAGCATATCCATTTTCAAGACCTCCCGTTCTACGAAACTGGAAAAATTAGAAAGAAGCCAATTGGCCCTGAAGACATTCGAATTACGAAAGAATTAATTCAGTCTATTAAACCACACCAAATTTATGCTGCCGGTGATTTATCAGATCCTCATGGAACGCACAGAGTTTGTTTAGAAGCTGTATTTCAAGCGCTAAGAGAACTTCGAGACGAGCCATGGATGAAAGATTGTTATGTGTGGCTATACCGCGGTGCATGGCAAGAATGGGAAATCGAAGACATTGAAATGGCTGTACCGTTAAGCCCAGAAGAAACCGATCGCAAAAGACGTGCTATTTTCAAGCATCAGTCTCAGAAAGATCGCCCTCTTTTCCCAGGCTCTGATCGCAGAGAGTTCTGGCAACGAGCAGACGACCGAACTAGAACGACAGCTGCATCCTACGATGATCTCGGTTTAGCAGAGTACGAAGCTATGGAAGCTTTTGTACGCTGGAAAGAATTAGACTAATAAGTCTGCACTTAAAAAGGCGAAGAATAATCTTCGCCTTTTTTTTATCAATTTTTTGCACATTTTTGTGTACCCTTCACCCAACTTTTATTGAAATAATTTCCGACTTGGATTGAAACAGCCACACCTAACGATTATAGCTTATGAGCAATTTTAAGAAAAACCCTTGGTCTTGGATATCTACCCTCTATTACACACAAGGACTTCCTTATGTAGTTGTGATGACCGTTTCGGTAATCATGTACAAGAATCTAGGTTACTCTAACACTGAAATTGCTTTTTATACAAGCCTTTTGAATTTACCCTGGGTAATTAAGCCTATTTGGAGCCCAATGGTAGATATGTTTAGAACCAAGAGATGGTGGACATATACTACACAGGCTGTTATTGCAGTTGGTTGTGCAGGGGTAGCCTTCTCATTATACACCGAAAGCTTCTTTACCGTAAGTATGGTGTTTCTATTTATACTCGCATTCAGTTCTGCAACACATGATATTGCCGCAGATGGTTTTTATATGCTTGCTTTAAGTGATGATAGACAAGCTTTCTTTGTAGGTATTAGATCCACTTTCTACCGTTTAGCAATAATGAGTGGTGAAGGTTTATTTGTAGTTATTGCTGGTGTAATTGCATCCTCAACTGGCGATGTAGAGTTTTCCTGGACAGTTGTGTTTAGCATACTATCAGTTCTTATGCTACTTTTAAGTGCATATCACGCATTTATATTACCAAAACCTGCTGGTGATATTGCTGAGAAAACAAGCGCAAACTCCACTTTTAGTAAAGACTTTTTCCTCACATTCGCACTTTTCTTCAAGAAAAAGCAGATAGGACTTATACTCACATTCATTCTACTTTATCGATTTAGTGAAGCACAACTTGTAAAGCTTGCCGTACCATTCTTGTTAGATGACAAGTCTATTGGAGGGCTCGGCTTATCTACAACCGAGGTTGGTGTGATTAACGGAACTGTTGGTGTAATTGCATTAGTTATTGGTGGTATAATTGGTGGTTTGTTAATCTCTAGAGATGGGCTTAAAAAATGGCTCTGGCCAATGATTATTGCCATGAACTTACCTAATGCTTCCTATTTCGTTTTAGCATATTTCCAGCCAGATTCTTACACGTTAATCAGCTCTTTAGTAGCTATTGAAAAATTCGGTTACGGTTTTGGCTTTACCGCCTTTATGATGTATTTAATCTATGTTGCTAAGGGTTCTCACCAAACAGCTCATTACGCTTTTGCAACAGGTCTAATGGCTTTAGGCATGATGATTCCAGGAGCGTTCAGTGGTATGATTCAAGAAGCGCTGGGATACCAGATGTTTTTTGTTTGGATTATAGTTGCAACAATTCCTGCTTTTGTTATAGCAAGGTATGTAACTATTGATGAAGACTTTGGTAAGAAAAAAGAGCCTGCTTCTTAATAGAAAATATCTTCTTAGCATTCCTTCATTTTTTTTAAAGCACTAGCATAATATAAGCTAGTGCTTTCTTTTTATATGAACATACGCCCCATATTTCATTTCTAACGAGCTCTCTTAGTTAGTTCCAGTTCACATCCTTCTAGATCTTAGGCAATACTTAAAAGCAGACCTTGCTAAAGGAACAATACCCCATCTTAAGGCCTCATCACTATTTATTATATAATGCTAGATAGATTCGAATAACGCCAAATCACATTAGTAGAACCTTGATATCAAATACTACAATCCATTGATTTAGATTGTTCATTACTGGCACTATTTAACTTGTACAAATAAAAAAGCCAAGACTAGAATACTTTCTAATCTTGGCTTTTATACACTTTGATTTTATATCTAAGGAATTAGATGCTAGTCTAAAATCACCTCTTCCCTCGTTATTGCAGATACATCTGCATAATCAATAAAATACTCCTCTAATCCATCTGCAATTTGTTCTGCAATACGTATTTGAAAAGCTTCATCAGCTAAAAGTATCTCTTCTTCAGGATTCGACATAAATGCTGTTTCTACCAATACATTTGGAAATTCGATAGGGGCATTTAATGAGAAATTGAAGCTTCCTGTAATTCCATATTGTGTTAGTCCAAGCTCTAACATTTTGCTATACATTACTTGTGCTAATGGTTTGTAAGCGATGTGCTTATAAAAGGCGCCTGTTCCCTTAATTGCAAAAGGATCGCTCGTGTAACCCAAAGAATTTGCATGAATACTAACTAGAAGATCAGCTTTACTTTTAATTACCATATCAGCACGTTCGCTCATATAAACGTAATCATCATTTTCGCGAGTCATTAATACACTTGCTCCTCGTGCTTGTAATACAGAATCTAGTTTATGAGAAATCTGAAGAGTAACGTCTTTCTCCATTAGCCCCGTAGAACCTAAGGACCCATTATTATTACCTCCATGCCCTGCATCAACTGCAATCTTTAACCCAGCTAATGGACTCTCAAAGTTTGTAACCTTAGGCGCTCTACGAACCTTAATAGTTAGTTGAGAACCCCAACCGTAACCAACTGAGTAGCCCCAATTTTGCTTGTTATTCAACTTAATTCTGAGTTGATATAAGTTATCTTCTAATTGTCGCCACTCTACCTCTTTAATTCCTTCTGCACTTAAGTGTTTAGTTTTCCAGTTTGTGTTGGAAGTAGCGCCGTAAACATTCACAATAATCTCGTTTGGATCGAGCTGTTGAGTACTTGTATATGGAAGTTTTTGAGCTAAACTCAGTGTGATAATATCTTCTTGGCTATTACCAGTAATTCGGATATTCCCAGTAAGTGATTCTGGAACTCGAGCCTCTTCTGGTAATAATTCGACTTGTCCAACAGGAATCCATGCCGAAAGAGCTGGAGTCAATTCAACTTTATAGTTGTCTGTTAAGCGACCAATCACTTTCAGCTTCACCCCTTTCTCAAGGTACCCATAACGTGCTCCGCCTAAACGATCTGTTCCCATACCAACACTTAAATAAGCTTTGTCGGCTGTAACTTCTGCAACTCTAGGAAGGCCATTAAAGCTTACCACTGAAGAGCTTTTGGACTTAACATATCCAAAAATTCCTTTCCTCATTTTAAACGTAATATGCTTTTGATCCACATAATCGCCAGGCATAACTTCGTACTTACCCACATAAACACCTTTCCTTCCACCAGAAAGTTCTTTCATCGGGATATTCCTTTTAAAACCATCAATGTTGAACACTGCCGATTCATTTGGACTTCCTAGAAAACGCACTTCCAAAACTTCTCCGGTTTTCAACCAGATGTCATCGTTTGGTAACTCCATTCTATTCGTAATAGTTTTTCCTTTTAAAATATCTGGTACAGATGATTTTGGGCGAAGGAAAATCATTTCTTTTGTAACCGTTTCGCCATTCAAAACTACTTTAAATTCTAGTCGAACAGTGTCTTCTTCGCTAAGTTCGATAAGTTTAGCAAATGCCCCGTTAGAATATACTTTCACTTCTTCGCCATTTATGAAAGCCTGAGCACCTGGGTGTGTTCCTGCAGCAACTCTATACCTTGAGTAGGGAACTATAGTGGTATCTTCTTCTGGGATGGTTACGTTTAAGAATAATGCATCAGCAGATTGAGCAAATATTCCCGTTGATAAGAAAACGAGACTTAATAATGTGAGTAAATATTTCATATTAGTTGTACAGATAATATTTTTTGGATGTATTTCGGAAGCTTTCAACGTCCTTATTTAGATAATCTTGAATATCAGATACTTTAAATTCTTTAGAAAATAGTTCACGAACTTTATCTGAACCAATTACTTTATCAAATACTGCTGGTCGCGTTGGATTACCAATTTCAAAAGGATTTTTTCCCGGGTATAACTCGTGATGAGCTTGTAAGAACCAAAGTTGAAGTTCCATTAAATTCGTTTTAGAGTAATCAGAAAAATGGATTTGAACACCTCTTAATGTTTTGCCTTCATCTCTACCGTAATAAGGCTTAAAAACTAATGGGCGAAAGATTACACCTTCCAAACCATAGCCATTCATTGTTTCTGCCAAATCATTTTCGTCAATCCACTCAGCAGCAAAAACTTGGAAAGGAGTAGTATAACCTACACCTTCAGAGAAAACACCTAGCTCTCCTACAATACCCGTTGCTACATAAAAATATGATGAATAAGCATGTGGAATATGTGGCGAGGTTGGAACCCACGACAAACCCGTTTTATCGTAAGTCATTGAGCGATTCCACCCTTCCAAACCAATTACTGTCAAGTCTGCTTGAACACCATCTGTAAGCATTTTCTCTCCGTTCAATAGTAAAGCAAACTCTCCAGGTGTTAACCCATAAACATATGGCACTGGGTATTGGCTAATGAATGAATAGAAACCTTCTTCTACCACGTTTCCTTCAATTTTAAGTCCACCAAGTGGATTTGGACGATCTAACACCATCACTTTTATACCATGCTCAGAAGCAGCTTCCATTGCTAAACCTAAAGTGCTAATAAAAGTGTAAGACCGAACGCCTACATCTTGAATATCATATACTAGAACATCTACGCCTTCTAACATTTCTGCGGTTGGCTTTCTTGTCTTTCCATAGAGAGAGAACACTTCAATACCCGTGCGCTCATCGATGTAAGTTTCTACTTTTAAACCAGCGGAGATATCACCTCTTACACCATGCTCAGGCCCATATAATGCAACAAGGTCTACATTCTCAGATTCATTTAACAAATCGACCGTAGAGCGGAGATTTTTATCAACACCAGTAGCATTTGTTATAAGACCAACGCGCATACCTTTAAGAGGTTCAAAATTCTGTTCAACGAGTACATCAATTCCAGTTTTAACGCTCTGTGTTTTTGCTTTCTGAGAGCACGCCGGAGCTGTTAAAAGTGCAACAAGTACAAAGGATATTCCAATAAGTTTTCTAAGCATTTTTTTCAATTAAATATTCATGTAGTTTGTAAAGGAATTTATTGAAATAAATTGGAACCTGCTTCCTAAGAGTCTTACTATTCATCACTTTTACAATTCCCATTATCATCAAGCTTAGATTGAATTAAATGTTAAAAACCACAATGACTTTAGAGGAAAAAATAGGACAACTTTTTGTTATGGGCTTTCGCGGAGGCGATGTTTCCCCAGGCTCAACTGTTCATCACGATATCGCTGAGCTAGGAGTTGGAGGGGTAATTCTATTTGACAAAGATATGGTTTATCACCGCCCTGTTAATAATATTGAGTCTCCTGAGCAATTAAATGAGCTTACAAAGCAGTTACAGAGCTATAGTGATCTACCACTTTTTATTAGTATTGATCAAGAAGGTGGGCTAATTAATAGATTGAAGCCTGAGTATGGATTCCCTGAAACTCGTTCTCATGGCGAATTGGGAAAACTCAATGATCCGAAAGAAACTGAAACTGAAGGCGCTCACATCGCAAAAATTCTTAGAGGAATGGGAATAAATTTAAATTTTGCCCCCGTTTTAGATATTGCAAAGAATCCTGAGACCTCTGTTATCGGAAAACGTGAGCGTAGTTTTGGCGCAGATGACGCAAGTGTGAGCTTACATTCTGAAGCGTATGTAAGAGGCCATGAAAGCGAGAATATTCTTTCTTGCTGTAAACACTTTCCTGGCCACGGTAGCGCTGTTGGTGATACTCATTTTGGCTTTGTTGATGTGACAGATACGTGGGAAGAAAACGAAGTAGCTCCTTATAAAAATCTTATTGAAAAAGACTTATGTCGTATGATTATGACTGCGCATATCTTCAATAAAAGATTCGATGATAAATTGCCGTCTACTCTTTCCGAAAAAGCAATTCAAGGCTTTCTTCGTACGGAGCTTGGTTATGATGGGGTTGTTATCTCAGACGACATGCAAATGCAAGCAATATCAGACCACTACTCGTTGAAGGAATCCCTTCGATTAGGCATTCTTGCAGGCTTAGATCTATTCTGTTTTGGTAACAATCTACTTCAAGAACAAATAAAAGCTAGTGAAGCAATTAATGCTGTTCTTGAATTAGTTGAAGAAGGTGAAATCTCAGAAGAACGAATTGACGTTTCCGTGAATAGAATCTTAAAGCTTAAAGAAGTAATTGCTTAGCATTTTTAGCTAAATGAGCATCTACTAAACGATCAATGGGCTTTTGAACTATTATATCCAGTTCATAGCCTTTTTCTTCTAACACTCGCTGAAGAATCTCTTTGTTATAGGCAGCAACTGAACCCACAAAACCAATATTTTTGATGTTGTGTTTCTTAAAATAGTATAGCTGCTTATTAACAAACTCATTAAATCCTTTTTCTACAATATCTTGAATGTAGGGGTGCTTAGAATATTCCGCTAAAATGTACGCGAATGAAGCTATATATGCATTGCCCCTTGGCTTACGGTACATATGATCTAGCGTAGTTTCAAGACTCATATCAAATTTGCTGTGCAGTGATTTATGTAACTCTTCGGGCATAATATTGTAATAGTAATCTCTTACCAGTTTTTTACCGAAATAGCCCCCACTACCTTCATCACCTAAAGTAAATCCCAATGATGGAATTTGGTCGATTATTTTTTCGCCATCATAAACACAAGAGTTAGATCCTGTTCCTAAAATACAAGCAATACCTACCCTATCGTTAAAGCAAGCCTTTGCCGAAGCTAATAAATCAGTACTTATTACAATTTCAGAATTAGTGAATTGACTAGAGATTGCATCTTCAACCAACGATGCCATTGCTGGGCTTGAGCAACCAGCACCATAAAATAACACCTTATCAATTTTTATTTCTCCTAATTCCACAATTAATCCGCCAACTTCGCTAGCAATTTGTTCCTTTGTGGTGAAATAAGGGTTAAGCCCCTTTGTTTTATACAGTTTTTTTTGATTTAAACCGTCTGTTAAAATCCACTCTGTTTTTGTAGATCCGCTATCTGCGATGAGTAAAGTCATTGAATATATCTTAAGGCATTTATTGCCCTTGAAGATATAAATAACGCTGTTGCTTTTCTACCTAACAATGCTAAAATTGCGATATAAAACTCATTCTAATATTAAGTCAATGACCTCTCTCTCAGGTATTTCTTCGGGTAAAAGATTAGTATCTCTAGACTTCTTCCGTGGCGCAACTGTAATGCTTATGATCCTTGTAAACAACCCTGGATCATGGTCTAACATTTATGGCCCTTTTAAACACGCTTCTTGGCATGGTTGGACTCCAACAGACCTCATTTTTCCATTCTTCTTATTTATTGTTGGGGTGTCTATTGTTCTAGCTTTTACGAAAGCTCAAGCCAAAGGCGCAGATAAAAATGTTTTATTCAAAAAAAGTGTTATTCGAGCTCTAAAGATTTTTGGATTGGGGCTAGCTTTAGCTTCATTTCCCTACCTTACATTCTCCCCCGAGTTTGGATTGCACACTAATCTTTCAGATATCCGAATAATGGGAGTGCTACAGCGAATTGCAATTTGCTACGCTATAGGAGCTTACCTCTTTTTATATACCAAGCCTAAAACACAAATGTATACTCTAGCTGCATTACTTTTAAGCTATTGGGGAATGATGAAGCTTATACCTGTACCAGGCTTTGGTGCTGGAATGATAGATCAACCTGATACAAATTTTGCGGCCTATATTGACCAACTAGTTCTTGGAACACACATGTGGAAATCAAACTGGGATCCTGAAGGTTTACTAAGTACAATCCCAGCAATAGGAAGCACACTATTGGGAATTTGGACCGGTAGACTGTTAGTAAGTGAGCAGAAGTCGGAAGAATCCCGAACTCTTCAGTTCTTTGTTTGGGGATTTATTTTAATAATCATCGGCTATATCTGGAGTTGGGCTTTTCCAATTAACAAAAACATCTGGACTAGTTCATACACCTTATTTACTGGTGGGCAAGCAATGTGTTTATTTGGCTTGAGCTATTGGTTTATTGATGTAAAAGAGAACAAAAAATTTACCGATTGGGGAGTGGCTTTTGGACTTAACGCAATAACGGTATTCTTCCTTAGTGGAATTATTGGAAGACTAATGTTCTTGATAAAAATACCGATTAACGGTGAGTCTGTTGCTCTAAAAACTTGGCTCTTTAACGATATTTTCAGCACTATAGCATCACCTATTAACGCTTCTTTGCTTTACGCTTTTACATGGATAATCATGTTTTACGCCCTTGCAAATTGGATGAAAAAGAAAAACATCATTATCAAAGTTTAGCACTTTAATAATGATGTTTTAAACTTTCTTTTTTTGACCTTGGTTATTTATTTAATCAAGGTCATTTTTTTTGAAAGAACTCCAGCATCAGTTTTAATCTGATACAAATAAACTCCAGATGACAAGTCGTTTGCATCGAAAGTAAAATTATAAGTTCCACTACTTAGTCTTTCATTAAGTAATACCTTTACTTCTCTACCTAATAAATCATACACTTTGAGTTGAACTTTAGATGCTTTAGGCAGGCTAAACGATATATTTGTACTTGGGTTAAAAGGATTAGGGTAGTTTTGATTTAGAACAAACTCTGAGGGTACTCCTTCGCCTTTAACAATTTCGTTTGAAACTGGGTCTTCGTTCTTCGGGAATACTAAACGAAGGTTATCCAAGAAAAAACTGCCTTTTTGTAGCACACCCGTTTCTTGTACAGCTGCAATTTTAATACTTAATCCTTTTCCATGTATTGGAAAAAAGAAGTTGGATTGTACATCTACGGGTTGTTTGTCTTCAATAAATGCAGGGAAGGCCTCAAAGCTAGATGTATTAACATATTTCTTTATGCGAACATTGAATAGTTCGTCATTGTTATCAGAAATTACAGCATCCATCAGATGCTTTTTATTATCTGAGGAAATTACATCTACTACCATCGAGTCAGGGACACCAAAAACTAAAAAATCTTTTTTAAGGTGAATCCAAATTGAAGGGTCTCCATTAAAAGTATATTCATAGTCTATTCTTAGCGAATGACTGCCTGTTGAAGACAAAGAGTCTGTAATTGAGAGACTTGAATTACCCAAATCAATATTTTCTCCATCTAAAACCCAGCCATCTAAAGTTTCAAAATCATCTAGAATTATAGCACCTTGCGCAAGTTCTACAGTAATAGTAGAAGTATCTGCAACTGACTCATGTAGAGCTATAACATCTGTAGTTCCCGGAGCTAATCCTTTAAAAATGCCGTCTTCCGATACATAACCAACCTCTGGATTTGTCACAGTCCAATTGATATCAGAATTAGATAAGCTTTGCTTCTTATTATCAAAATCATGTACAACTGTATAGAAGTCGATGGCCCGTGAAGTATCTGTAGTGGCACTAATTGGGTATAAGTCTAGATCATAGACCGATTTAACAATAACTAAACTAGAGTCCAATAGTCCTTCATATTCCACATAAACATATCCTGTATCTGCTGAGTTAACGGGCGTTAGAAGTCCACTTTCGTTTATGGTTGCATTAAATCCATCACTCACTGAAAAAACAAATTTTTCAGGATCTAATTCTATGGGGTAATAGTTATCATCCGCACCCTCTACACTAAACTGAAAAGTACCCGATTTATATACTTTTGCTAAATTGGGGTATAAACTCACTTTGCTTAAGTTTCCAATTTTTGCTGCTTTTGATACAATTACTAGGCTGTTTGCAACAGCTCTTTCAAATCCACTACCAGAAGGTCTGTTGGTTACTTCGTTATGCACAACCATAGTAGTTGATCCTCCACCATCAAGGTTTAAAGCATTGTATGCCCCAATGGTTAGTAAATAGTCACCCATTTGCTGTAAAGTCATTCCTGCACTCCCACTGTATCTTCCATCAACAATCATAAGAAACAGTTTTGATTTATCTTGATTAAAAGCAACAGCTGTTCGAGGGTGTAAATCCGGCCAATTCCCTACTTTAACCCCATTTCTAAGAATATGCTGGTCACCACCAACAGCTCCCATTATATTATCAAGTCCCGCTCCTGTTAAACCTACGTTTAAAGAAAGCGTATCACCTGGTGTGTAAGCATTTAGTGCAGTAGCCATTGTTCCATTACCCGACAGCACATAAGTTGAGTCTGAAAGTGCTGCATTACCAACATTAATAGCTTTATCTAAAACAATGGCTTTGATTTCCTTATTTACCGCCCAAGTATCTAATACTTTCAAGGTAACTTCAGTCCCAAACGCATTTGCTCCGGTAGAAGAACCTTTGAAATGGTTATACAGAACGAGATAATTTTCAGCACGAGCGCCGTTTACATTGCTAATATTAAGCGTTTCTGCGCCATTTTTTACGGAACTTTCAAAAGCTACCGTTTCTATGAATAAATCTGCTAAATCGTTAAACCCAAAAAGTGGTCTACTGGTTGTAGATTTTTTAAGAAGCTCACCATTAATTACCTGTGTATGTACTGGTCCAGCACCAAAAAAATCGCCATTTATCCCAGCAATTACACGATGCCCTTCATATGTCTTTCTCGTAGTCATTGAACTAACTGTTTCGAGACTAGTTACATCGTCATTTCCTGCAATGGTCTCTAAACTGATATCCGGATTCGATAAATCCACTTCTACAATTTGAATCTCTAAAGGAACAGAAGCTTCGTGAACGGTATAGTGAAATACTCCGTCCGCGATTTTTCTAGTATTTAGTGTATCATATACGGCTTGCGCATGTGAATACGTCGCCGATACTAAAATTATTGATAAAATTAATAGCAGTTTTTTCATAATTCTCTAGTTTAAATTTATAAAATGGTAGCTAATACAAATATTAGCTACCTGTATAAAACGATATCTATTTGATAAGTGTAAGTTTTCTTGTTAAAACAACACCACTACTCTTTAATTGATATATATATACCCCTGAGGCAAATGTGGATGCATCAAGATTAAACGAATGCTCACCTTGTACTAGTTTTGAGTTAACAAGAGTTGCGACATCTCTACCTAGCACATCATACACTTTTAGAGATGCTAGCCCTGTTTTACCAAGATTAAATGAGATTGTAGTAGTTGGATTAAAAGGATTTGGATAATTCTGATTCAATGAGAAATTATCAGCTATGCTAGTTTCTTCTTCTTTAGAAACCACTACACCTGCATCTTCTGGATCAGTAGGATCGCTTTCAACTCCATTTCGAGTTACAGATGTAACAATATAGTAATAACGTCCTTCTGAGCCTTTTTCTGTAACGTCAGTAAATGTAGTTACACCAGTTAATCCAATTCTATTTTCGGGATTACTAATCACTTCATTTGCATCAGGCTCTGCAGAGCTATCTACGCGATAAATTGCATAATTAAGTAAGGTATCAACTCGTTCTCCTTGCTTTGCTTTTGCTAATGGTAATTCTGCTCTATCCCAAGAAAGGGTAAATTTGTTTTCTTGTAAGGCATCCTGAGAAAGCGCCAAATTTATAGGCGTTTCTGCTTTATTTGTGTCTAACCAACTCATAGTTGGCACAAGAGCTGGCTTTCTATAATAATTGGTGATAAGTGAATCTCGAATGCCTTTTGTTGCGTGGGTTGTAATATTCTTCATTCTGAAAAAAGAGGAGCCCTTTATCTCAGGATTATTTCTAGTAAACTGAATTTGCTTTGGTATTTCATTCGCATTGAAAAGAGTACTAGAATAGGTAGAGTTATCAGCTCTGTAAAGCCCATGTCCTGAGTAAAAATGGCGGTTACGGCTTACTATTTCTTTTCCCCACCAGTTTGCTAGTTTCGCAAAATCTTGTGCCCCACCTAATTTCCAATACAGTTGTGGCATCAAATAATCTACATCTCCGTTTTGTGCCCATTTTAGTGGATCGATATATAATTCTTTGTAAGCATCCAAACCTGTAATACCAAAAGGCAATCCATTTCGGTAAATACCAAACGGGCTAATTCCGAATTTTACCCAAGGTTTTTCTGTTTTTATACTATCATTTACCTGAGTGATAAATATTTCAATATTGTTTCTTCTCCATAGTGTTTTATCTGTAAAACCTCTTGGATTCAATGCGAAAGAACTATCATCTAGCGTAGAATTAGCTGCTATTTTCATTCCAGTGGAAGGATATGGATAAAAGTAATCGTCAAAATGAACACCATCAATATCATATCTTCTAACTATATCTGCTACAACACTCGACACATAATCACGCACAGCAGGCAAGCCTGGATCAAATATCGCTATTTTAGCTACACCAGCATCATCCTTCATTACCATTAACCATTCGGGATGTTTATTAGAAACGTGCATAGAATCACGCTCAGTAGTTCCTTTAAATTTCTGTGTATTAGTCTCGTAATATTTATTCTGAAACGGGATTAAACTTTCGTCCATATCCTCCATTTCAATACTCTGTTTCTGGGTAAAATCGGATGGTATTGAACTAAGAGCTCTGTAAGGATTCATCCAAGCATGCATTTCTATTCCTAGTTTATGAGCTTCTTCAACAGCAAACTCTAGAGGGTCCCAATATGGATCTGGAGCTTTACCTTCCGTACCCGTTAAGTATTTTGACCAAGGTTCATATGGAGAGTCGTACAGCGCATCTCCACTAGTTCTAACCTGAAAATAAATAGTATTTATTCCTGCTTCCTTTAGACTCTGTATCTTCGCTTTTAAATCACTTTTTTTAACAGACTCGGGTAAGCTACTACCACTTGGCCAATCTAAATTATATACCGTAGTAAGCCATACCGCCCGTACCTCACTATTTGGGAGCTCTGATTGTGCGAAGCTTAAGGAAGCTCCTAATAAACATATTGTGATAGCTAAGAGGCTTATTCTTTTCATAATTGAATATTGGTTAAAAAAAAAGGAGCTAATATTTCTATTAACTCCTTTTTAATATGAAATTGATTTTATTTTATAAGAGTTAGTTTTCGTGTTAGAACAACACCACTACTCTTTAATTGGTATATATACACACCAGATGCAAATGTGGATGCATCAAAATTAAAAGTATGCTCACCTTGTGCAAGTCTTGAGTTAACAAGAGTCGCAACTTCTCTACCTAATACATCATACACCTTAAGAGATGCCAATCCTGTCTTACCAAGTTTGAATGAGATTGCAGTAGTTGGGTTAAAAGGATTTGGATAATTCTGATTTAGTGAGAAATTATCTGCAATGCTAGTTTCTTCTTCTTTAGAAACTACCACACCTGCATCCTGAGGTTCAGACGGTTCACTTTCAACACCATTACGTGATACAGCAGTCACAACATAATAAAAACGACCTTCTGAGCCAATTCCTACGATATCAGTAAATGTAGTTTCACCTGTTAACCCAATTCTATTTTCTGGATTACTAATCACTTCATTCACATCTGGTTCAGCTTGGCTATCTACACGATATATAGCGTAGTTCAATAAAGTATCAGCATCCGCAGTAGGAATATTCTTAGCAAGTTGAGAAATAGGACGTTCCCAAGTAAGTGTAAACTTATTTTGTTGAGACTCATCTGGAGTTAAAACAATGCTTGATGGAGTAAAAGGCTCTGTTGTATCCAACCAACCCATTGTAGGTACAATAGCCGGCTTTCTATAATAATTTGTTATTAAAGAATCTCTTAACCCTTGAGAATAATAGGTAGTAATATTCTTCATTCTAAATATAGAAGAACCTTGAATATTAGGATTATTTCGAGCGTACTCAAGCTGTCTAGGAATTTCGGTAGCTTTAAAAGAAGTTCCTGAATAAGTACTTTTGTCGGATCTGTAAGCGCCATGACCTGTATATAAATGACGATCATATTTAGCTACTTCTCCAGCCCACCAATCTGCTAGTTTTGCAAAATCTTGGCCACCACCAAACTGCCAATACAGCTGAGGTAGTAGGTAATCAACATCGCCATTTTCTGCCCATTTAAGAGCATCAATATATAATGTTGTGTATGCATCTAAGCCAGAAATCCCAAATGGAACTCCATTTCTATGAATACCGAATGGACTAACACCGAATTTAACCCAAGGCTTTGCCGTTTTAATACTGTCATTTAATTGAGCAATAAATATCTCTACGTTATCTCTTCTCCAATCGTCTTTACTAGTAAATCCTCTAGGTTGTAAAGCAAAAGAACTATCATCTAAAGCATTATTGGCTGAGTTTGCACCCATATGGTTTGGAGGATAAGGATAGAAGTAATCATCAAAATGGATACCATCAACATCATATCTACTTACGATATCCATAATGATCATAGTAACATAATCTCTTACTTCTTGTAAACCTGGATCAGTTATAGCAATACTTCCATTAGTCCCAGCATTCATAACCATAATCCATTCTGGATGCTTATTTGCAACATGCATAGAATCTCTTTCAGTTGTTCCTATTTTAAACTTAGGAGCATTTGCATCATATTCTTTACCCAATATTGCTTCAACACTTTCATCAATAGCTGCTGCAATTTCTTTTTGAGTATAATCGGAAGGGATTGATCTCATCGCGCGATAAGGATTTAACCAAGCGTGTAATTCCATACCAAGCTTGTGAGCTTCTTCTACTGCGAACGATAATGGATCCCAATATGGATCTGGTGCAACACCTTCTTCACCTGTTAGGTACTTTGACCAAGGCTCATATGGAGAATCATAAAGTGCATCTCCCTCAGCTCTAACTTGAAAGTATACAGTATTTATTCCTGCAGCTTTTAAGCTTATCAATTTATTTTTTAAATCAGTCTTTTTAACCTCTTCAGGTTGGGTATTCCCACTAGGCCAGTCCAAGTTTATAACTGTTGCAATCCATGCTGCCCGTACCTCTCTATCAGGAAGTTCTGATTGGGCAAAGCTAACAGAGCCTAATAAGAAACTAACACATATAACTAATAAGCTTATTTTTTTCATAATCGTTTTAAAAAGTCTTAGTGGTAATAAAAAAAAAGGCAGCATAACGCTGCCTTTTTAAAGAACAAATAAATTGATTATTTAATCAATGTCATTTTGTTTGTTAAGCGTACACCATTAGCCTGTAGGCTATATAGGTAAACACCAGAAGCAAGATTACTTGCATCAAAAGTAGCAGTATGAGTACCAGCTGTAAATCTTCCGTTAGCTAAAGTAGCAACTTCACGTCCAGTCATATCATACACTTTAATACTAACTAAACCAGAATTTTTCACAGTAAAGTTAATGTTAGTAGTAGGGTTGAATGGGTTTGGATAGTTTTGCTCTAACTCATAACCAGAAGGTAGTTCTGCAACTTCATTTTCGTTAGAAGTTGCAATACCTGGAACATATTTCTGTACTGATGGAGAACCAGCACCAAACATAGAGATGTAAGCAATACCACCGTCAGCAGTAAAGTCAAGACCTCTTGGTCTAGCGTCGCCATAAGTACCATCAATTGTACCAGCATTCCAAAGAATACTATCTACAGGTGCTTCATTTTCAGTTCCTAAATCAGCAACATCAAAAGCGTAGAACGTTTCTGGACGATATTTGTCAGTATCTGGGAAATCATTAGTTGAACCAGCACCAACCCATAGGTTACCTGTTACAGGATGTAGGTCAAATACTTCTGATTTAATACCAGCAAGCACAGTATCAGGAATGGTGTTAAAACCACTGAACTCATCAGGGCGAGTATATTTAAGTACTGCACCTAATGTATAACCAGCCCACCAGATAGTATTACCATCAGCTGAAACTTGGAAATCACGTGAAAAACTACCAGTTAATGTAAATAGCTCTTCTGGGTTTTCTAAATTTGAATCATACTTAACTATTGGTGCGTCAGCGCCAACAACTGCAGAAACATATGCGTTTCCATCAGCATCAAAAGTAGCTTCTGTAAGAGAGCCAATACCTGGTTCTACTTTTTTCAATACTTTTCCAGTTTTGTAATCAAACTTGAAAAGAGTTAACCACTGAGATGCAACAACATTTCCATCAGCATCAGCGGCAATACCACGACCTGAACGAGTATCATATCCACCTGCACCATCAGCTAATGTTGGATCCCAAAAACGACCTAAAGTGTCATTAGCGGTTGTACCATCAGCCCATTCAAGAATATATAGTGGGCTAAAGTCAGCTGGCGAACCATCTGCATTGTAAACATAAATAGCCGTAGTTGAAACGGTATCTTTTGTTCTGTTTAATACAACTCTTTCAGTTGCATAGTAAGGTTGCATCCATACTTTTCCATCAGGATCAACAGCCACTCCGTGAACATCACGTAGGTTGTCAGTTCCAAATGCTTTAAAAGTAGTATCTTGTTTCCACTGAGCTGACACCATGCTTGGTAAAAGCATTAGTGCAAGAAGTGGAAGAATTAGCAATTTTTTCATAAATGTTCTCCTATTTGTATCTGTTTTATCTATAACGATATTGATTTGCTGAATGAACAGCTGTTATTGTTTCTGTGAAGTCTCTGTGATTAATAAACTCCTGCACGAGTTTTATCATAAGTATCTAAATAGTTAATACTCGCCTCTGTACCGTTTACTCCAACTACCATAAAGCGATCACTTCTCCAACTTAGAGTAAATGCACCTTCTTTTATAACTCCATCATAAAATGGAATATGAGATTTGTTAGGAAAGATCTTAACCAAACTCTCTACTGCAGTTGTAGCTAGGATCAAATCTCCATTAGAAGCCAATATCATAGACCGAATGCTTCCATCATAGTTAGCTTGGAAATCGAAGTATTTTTCTCCAACACCTAAGTCTCCATTAGCATCAACTGGAATTCTCCATATTTCTTTATTTCCGTTTATACTTCCGGCAACAAATAAGAAGTCTTCAAAAACAGCTACTGCATTTAAATCGCCCACGAAAGGAAACTTAGTTTCGGCTTTTGTAACTGCGTTAAAGCGATGAATATTATCACTACCTAAGCCAACAACCCAAAGGAAACCTTTTGAATCTTTAACCATATTCATAATTTTTAGGCCACCAGAAGATGAAGCAGCCCAAACTGATTCTCTTTTATCGTCCCCAAATGTCTTTTGGAAAATAGCTCGAATACTCTGTTGACTCATAAGCAATGTATCACCACCATTATATACAATAGAGCTATACTGAGTGAAGCGCATTGTACTATCGGTAGGATAAGGTCGTGTATCACCAAAAGTAGGTCTTGCTTCACCTGAAGCTTTTACTTGATCAAGCGTGATAGTACCATCTGGGGCTATTTTAGAATAACGAATTCTACCCGTAGCACTGTTGTCAACAATAGTGTAAATATTGTCATCACCATCCATTGCAATACCTGATGTAGGCGCGTGATTTGCACTTGTACCATTATAAAAATCAAATGGGTCGTCTAGCTTATAAGGAAAAGTATTACTAAAAAACTCAGATCCTCTAACAGAGATTCTTACTGGAACCTCATTGCCTACTTTAAAACCTGGACGAACTACCATCTGTGTAGAGTTTGATCTGTAAATAATACCTGGAACTCCACCAAAATTTAAAGTCATACTATCCAAATCAGTAGTGAAATTCTCACCATTAATAATAAGAGAATCAACTCCTGCTAAATATCCACTAGCAGGTATAATACTACTTATCACTGGACTAGGCTGAGATGATTCGTAATCTGGGTCAAATAAACTTCCAGCTTCCTTTTTACAAGAAGAAGTAAGCATTAATAACCCAGCTAAGCCTAGTGCTAATATTCTATTTCTGTCTAATTTATTCATTAACAAACCTATTAAAAATCTAGTCTAAAACTAATTCTGTTAACATTTCCAAAAACTCCAAACTCTGTATAAGCATAGTCTACAGATAAATTAATTTTCCCTAAAGGCTGTGTAATACCACCGCCAAAAGAGATGCTTTCCTCATCCTCAGATGGAATTGCATATCCACCTCTTATATTAAAACGGTTTAAGAATCCATAATCTAAACCTAACACTAGTTGCTCATCATAATCCCGAGGTCTACGAGCGTCAATACTTACTAAAAGACTATGAGTATTCCCATCTAGTTTTGTTAAATCTATAACATCCATGGCTAGGCCAATCTTAAAAGTCATTGGTAATTCAGCACTCTCATCATCAAAAGAAATTTCTTTTGAGAAATTTTGAACAACCATAGCAAAATTTAAGCTTTCAAATCCAGTCTTATACAGAACTCCAAAATCAAGAACTCCTGTACTTGCGCTGAAAGATTCACTTAAATACCCACCAGCACCGTCAGTATTCATATTTATTGAACCTAGCTTTTGGGTTACATATCTAAAATTTGCACCAACTGAGAATTGTTCTGTAATTGCATTAGCATAAGCAACGCCAATCGCTACACCGCTCGGGTTAACAGCATCAACATCTCTATATCCAATAGGTACCGAGCCATCTACCACTGTAGATAAGATAGAACCATAATCTACAGATAAGACGTTGAAACCTATTACTCCGAAAGTCCGGTTAGATGGCCGAAATGTGAACGAAGCTGAATTATAGTTTATGTCTGCAATATATTGAACTACTCCACCGCTAAAATCGTATTTGCTTTGTGAATTAGCAATTGCAGCTGGGTTATAGAATACCGAAGATGATCCTAATTCTAAAGCAGTTACCGCATTCGACATAGCCGCAGCATTTGCCGAAGGTGAAACACTCAGAAATTTCATGCTTGTTTGTGCTCTTTTTGCTTGTGCCACAACATCTAAAGTAGAAAGCGACAAACCAATAATAAATAAGAAGGTAATTTGATATTTTCTCACCATTGCTCCGTTACAAAATAATTACAATTTTTCGAATCACAACTCGCCCATACTCAGGATCATTCTCATCCTGATTAGTAATTCTAGCTATATAAATACCGCTAGCTACTCGTTGTCTATCCTCTGTTCTCAAATCCCACTCTTCATCACCGCTACCATTATCGTGATAAATAGTTTTTATTGGCTCACCTATTTCAGTATAGATATCAATTTTACAGATACCTGGAATTTCGTAGAATGCGATTCTGTCATTTCCATTTTGATCTAAAAGTAAAGATTTATCAATGTTACTATTATATGGATTTGGAACTACACGAATATCCGACATTGCTTCGCCAGCTTGTCTTAATAATCGTGCGGGATCATATGTTTGAGAATAATATCTATTGCTTCTAAGACTTACACCTGTAGGTGTATTTCCCGTACCATCATTATTTTGAGTTCCTTTTGCTACCACATAATAATAGTAATCACGACCACGAACAGGAGTTGGCGTATCTTCAGAATATCCACCAGGATCGTTTGCTCTTGCAACATCCCCATCACTAATAAAGCGCGCACCAGGTTCAGCAGTATAAACTAGTCTATAAGTACTATCAACACGACCAGAAGCTCTATAGATTTCAAATCCATCTATTCCTGATTCATCATCATAATCCCAAGTAACTTCAATACCATTACCCGCTGAATTTACAATTACATTAGTTGGTGGTAATGGACCCTCTGGAATGTCATAGCCTGATTGATAATTTTCTATCGCACGTTCGAATGTTTGAAATAGCGAATCTCTACCTTGGAAAACAACTTGATTCTTTTCGAGATTTGAAATTAAACCATTTTTAAAATCTGCACCCGTTTTGTTAGCTAGTTCTTTATCTATACCAGCAGAACCTTCAGCTATTACTATAGTCACACTTTCACCTGGTGCTAAAGTATAAGGACCATAGCCAGTGTTATACGACCAACCTCCAGCAGTTGCACCTGTTGAAGGATCTTTCGTAGGGTCAAGAAAGCCTGGTAAACCACTTGGCTCTATTTTAAAAGCTTGTCTAGGAGTCCTACCTTCGCTCATTAAGTTATATTCTGCTTCCATTTTTAATGGATCAAACGGACTATTATTTCTCGATAATAATCCATCTGAATCAGATTGAGACATAGTGGAAGGTTGATTGATGTCATCTGATTTATCCGTTGCAGATTTATCAGCATGTAGAGTTACTGAACCCACAAAGTGATAAGCTACTAAAGCACCTGTTGTATCTGAAGCGTCTAACCATCCACCACTGGTATTCGGCACCCAAATAGGCCCGCCGATATTATCAAAATCAGATGGTGCACCAGTTGGCTTGTACGTAGCAAACAAACCATGCCAAGCAAAGTGAGCTCTAAAATCTTCAACCTCACCAGGTTGCGTTCCGTCTCCCCTTCGATCAATCATAGTATTTACACCCCAACCTGAAGGGTTACCAACAGTATAACGACTTGCTTTAACAGGAGCCATTCTATTTTGAAGGAATAAATAAACGTTATTTACAGTTTCGTTAGGAAGTTCAATTTCAGCATCGTCATCAGTATTACCAGTGTTTGTTAATGTATACTCTATCACATGGTAATTGTCGTGATATTGTTGACTAAACTGTTTAGCAGTTCTTGTTAGCGTAATACCTAACAGAGAATTCATTTCCGTAACAATTGCCCGATCTGCTTTCATCGCAGGGTCTACTTCGTCGTTGTTTACATTCTTACCGTAAGAACCTAATCCATCAACGTAAACTTCCGGAGGAGCAAATCTACTCACTGTTTTAATTTCTACAGGGTAAAATTCACCAAGACCTGTTACACGAGGTCCAACATGAACTACTCGATAATCATAGGTATTACCCTGATCATCGACTACATCAGTTGCGCCAATCCACATAGCTTTAGCAGCCTGAGCATCCTGACCTCTGTAAATAGCTGGCCATTGCCAACCACCTTGCTGTTCTTTTATAAAGCCTTCTTCAATTTCAGAACCAATACTGGAATAGAAATTATGAAAGGATCCCACATTAAGCCATCTGTAATCTATCTGCGCATAACTATATGACGCGAAGATTATTGAGAAAGCAAGGGTTAAAAATAGTTTTTTGGAAATATTGTAAATCATATATCGATACATTAAATCAATCAAAATGAAAATCTAATTCCGAATCGGAATGTTCTCGGGTTAAAAAAGTTAAAGAAACGCTGATCAGGCATGTTGATATATGCCTTTTCATCTAATACTTTTTTCACTTTATCACTGTCAGCATCTACAAAAGAGCCGTTTACATACTGATAATATTTAGCTTCAATAGAGTTGTAATACAATGCTCTAGTATTTGGGTTCGAAACATTTGTATGATCTGTAGTTACTTCTATTGGTACAAAATCAACATCTGGAGCTCTATAATCACCAGGACGGTCATTACCAGGTACTCTAGAATTAAGAAGATTTATCTCTTCTAATTTATCTTTTGGCAATTGAAGAGAAGCCATATAATTCAGATAATCAGTACCTGTTACCGCACCCATGTTGAATATATTGAGCACTCTTTGATTTAACACGTTACTAACATCCATAAAGAAATTAACTCTTCTATTTTCGTTAAATTTAATTTCTTTAGACAACCTTAAAGAGGTAGACCAAGAATCTCTTAACTGAAAGTTACGTATCACACCCGGTATTGAGCCACCGCCAGTATAAGTTATATAACTACCAGCACTCCAAGAAACAATTGTACTAAAATTCCAATCAGCCAAAGGTTTACTACCCATCAATGTAGGTCCAAATTCTTTTGGAGACTTCATATATAGTTGAACTCTAGCGTATGGCTGAGGAATTGGCTTTGAAATATCATTTTCACTAGTCGAACGGTCATAAGCTCTTTGCTCGAAAGAGTTTTGATATACTTCTAATGATCCAAACAAACCTGATGATCTTACACTGTAAGTATAACTCACTTCACCCCAGATTAAATCTGATGGTTGCTTTTTCAAAGTTACTTCAAGACCTCTAATATCTTCGTAAGAATACGGTTTACTCACAGAATAAGACCCATCATTGCTTCCGTATACATCAATAACTATTGGTTGTTGGCTCAAATCTTTGTAATAACCACTAACTCTGAAAAGATATTTGTTAAATAGATTTTGCTCATAACCTAACTCATAAGAAACAGTTTTTGGAATCTTATTCTCAGGAGCAGCAATTCTAACAATAGAATTAGTGAATGGCTCAACTCTTACTAAATACAAATCTTCTGGATCTGGAAGTTGTAAGAAGTGACCGTAATTAAAAAACAACTTACTGTTATCAGTGATTGGGAAAGCTACACCTAATCTTGGTTGAAAGATTAACTGTGGTTTTACACTGTATGTATTTAATGAGTCAATATTGGTGTTACCACCGCTTTTAAATACATCGTCAAAGGTATCGTATTCGTACCAATCTATATTAGGATCAGCATAAGTAAATCTTAAACCAACATTTGCAATCATTCCTTTGAACTCAAGCTTGTCTTGAACATAGGCAGATAATCTTATTGGCGTTGTATCCCACTTTGAAGAATATCTTCCTGAAGGCAGGTTCTTATCAAATGAACCGTAGTTTATATCACTATGAGTTCTAATCAATTCTAAACCAGCTTTAACTTGGTTTACTCTATCTAATTGACTAGTAATAGCAAAACTGGTTGTTAGTACAGATACCTCTGAGCTATCTCGTGAATTACTCATACCAATACCCATTCTCATACCAGAACCAATACCACTGCTTTGGTCTTCAAAAAATCCGTACGGGCCTTCATCAAAATCAAGACCGCCAATTGTAACAGCACCAGGAGCTCCTCTATAAGCACCAGGATTAGTACTATTCTTTGTAGCAAATCTGTTCATTTTTACTTCATAGAAAGTAGTATTAGTAATAGTATGAGTAAACTGAACACCAATATTAGAAGTGGTCACTTTAGTTGGAGCCCAATAATCACTTGCATAAATACGAGTGTCAATGTAACTCACTTGATCCATACTACTCGCAATACCTGTCGGCGACACAAAGAAGCCAGGATTACCCGATTGACTAGAACCAGTACCTGTTTGAGTACCATAAAGACCGTCGAATGAAAGCTTCATACCTGGAGCAACATTACTTGTAAGCTTACCCATCCAAGTTGTGCTTTCATAAGCATCTTCTGATAATGGAATAAAATATTCGGTATTGGTTTTACGAAAAGATGTAGAAAATCTGAGATTACCCATTTTTTCACTTAAAAATGGAACGGGACCACCTAACGTTAAATCAATTTCATAATCTGATTCATCAATTTCCATTTCCTTTCTGTGTTGCCATAGAAATAATTGTTGTGCTCCTTCTGGAGTTAAATCATTACTAGGATCATCATCAGATAACAATTCTTGAGAAACCTCATTCCAACCTTTAAAAACTGGATACTCATCTTGGGTATATACATCCCAATTTCCATTATCTGTACCAGTCCATGCAACATCATCATCCAAATAAGGACGAATCCAATATGAATCTGGATCATTAACACTTTGTCCAAAATTCTTTGCTTGCGGTGGAGTTACCCTCACAATACCATCAAGAGTATACCTATCAGGATTACCTTCTTTACTGGTAACGTTAACAACACCCGAGCGCACATCACCATATTCAGCGTTAAAACCACCCGTTTGAACCTGAACATTCTCAATTGAGGTCACACTAATACCTGTAAACGGTGTATTATCTCGTTCAGATCGCAAGCTCAAGCCATTTAAATTAAAAGATACTTCATCACTACCACTACCACGAACACTTAAACCCTCAATACCAGCCTGCAAACCAATTGCAGAGGTAACACTCGTAATAGGAAGCGCTTCGAGCTCACTTTTATTAATACTAGATAGACTAGAAGAAACATCCCTTTTTATTATAGGCTTTTCAGCTATAACTACAATTTCTTCACCCTCAATAAGCTGCTCTGAAAGCGAAAAATTAATTTCAGTTGTTAATCCAATCTCAATTTGCACATCCTCAACTTTAACAGTAGCAAAGCCAATGTAGGTTGCCTTTAAAACGTAAGTACCTGCACTTAAATTTAAGATTGTATAGTATCCATCTGCATCAGATGAAGTTCCTGTGGTAGTTTGGTCTACGATAACATTTACCCCTGGCAAAGGATCGCCATTAGTATCAGTTACACGCCCTGTGACTTTACCGGTTTGGGCATACAGGGAGGCTGATAATAAAAAAAGAATGATAGTAGACAGTAACGGTTTTTTACCCATTGGGTGCTGATTAAGTTTCTTGTTCCTGCATTTACCACACATTAAGGAAAAGTTTACTCTGAGTAAAATCCTAATTGCGATGGTTTTTGCATTTAAAGTTATTTTACAAATTCTTACAATTCGTGTTCTTTATTTTTCAATTTTTTACAAAAGCATTTTTCGATTTAATCATCCATATTGTCCCTTCGATAAAACACTAGAGAATATATTTTTAACCATGAGTACCACTTACACAAGCTATTTACAAATAAACCCGCTTTTGGAACTACAAAAGCTTCAATCTTCTCCAAAAGAACACGATGAAATGCTTTTCATCATAATACATCAAACTTATGAATTATGGTTCAAACAAATTCTTCATGAGTTTACAAAACTTTCGTCGGAACTCAACGATGGAAATACATGGGGTTCTGTAAAAACTTTACGTAGAGTTTTAACCATCTTTAAGACTTTAGTTGGTCAAATTGACATTCTTGAAACCATGACTCCCCTAGAGTTTAATAGCTTTCGGAAATTTTTGGGTCAGTCTAGTGGCTTTCAGTCTTTACAATTCCGAGAAATAGAAATCCTCTGTGGTTTACGTTTTCCTTTAATGAAGGAAGCTCATAAAGAAGTTCCAGCTCATCTTTTAGTACTCGAGAAGCGTATGGAGCAACTAACTCTTTGGGAAAGTTTCTGTAACTACCTTTCGCATAAAGGATATGATGCAAAACCCATCCGAGAAAATGAAAAAGGTCTGTTATTCAACCCTTCAGATAAAATTCAGTCTACTTTGATTGAAGTGATGAACTCAAACCCAGAAGCAGCCATGGTTAGTGAACTTTTAGTAGATTTTGATGAAGGTCTTCAGGAATGGAGATACCGACACGTTAAGATGGTAGAGCGAACCATTGGAACAAAAAAAGGAACGGGCGGTTCTGATGGCGTTACATATCTTAAAAAAACATTAGATCGTTCAATCTTTCCAGATTTATGGGCGATTCGATCTGAGTTTTAAAACTCTTTATTACTGATTTTTTTACGCCTCCATGATTTGCTTAATTTATTGTTAACTTTGCTCATTGTTAATTAACACAATCCATTTCAGAGACCGAAGTACTCAAATAGTGCTTACCCACTTCTCAATTATATTCTATTATGTTAGATATCGATCAATTAGCCCACTCACTAACTCCTCATTACTCACACTTTAAAGTTTCGGAACGGCTTTTATTTACTGGACACTCTCACCAAGCTTGGCCAGATGTTGCTTTAGAAGGACAAAAAGAATACTTCTTGGATTCAGCTGAACTAGTAGATAAGAAATGGGAGAAAGCTGCTGAGAAAACAGAAATTCTTAGAAACTACTTACGTAACTTTTATGACGACCCTGACGGCTTTTATTGTCGAGAAGAAAACACGCACTTTCTATTTGTGAGTTGGTTAAGTAGCCTTGACCTTAAACAGAAGCCAAAGGTTATTTCTACTGATGGTGAATTTCATTCCCTATACCGACAATTACACCGGCTTGATGAAAACGGACTTGAAGTAGCATGGGTAGAAACCAATCCTGATGAAACTTTTGCAAAGCGCATTATTGCAGAGATGGATGATAGAACTTCTGCAGTAATGCTTTCTAGAGTTTATTTTGAATCTAGTTTGATAAACACTCATCTATCAGAAATTGCTAAAGCGGCTCGGGATAAAGGCATCCCCGTTCTTATTGATGACTACCACGGAACTAATGTAGCTCCACTATCTATACGCAATGCAGATTTAGAAGACTGCTTTTTCATGATTGGTGGCTATAAATATTTACAATGGGGAGAGGCTAATTGCTTCCTCCGTTTTCCAAAAAACTGTGAACTTCGGCCTGCAATTACAGGTTGGTTTGCTTCGTTCAGCACACTTGAAAAGCCGAGAACCTCTGCCCTTACCGAATATGACAATTCTGATCAAAGATTTGCAAGTGGAACTTATGACCCTTCTTCTCAATATAGAGCCGCTAAGGTAGTAGAATTTTTTAAAGAACAGAATCTAACTCCCGAAATATTAAGAGAACAGTATCAACAAAAAGTTGGGTTACTAAAAGATCATTTTCAGAATCTCAATATCTCACCTAGCCTAATAAAACTTACCCATACTCGTGATTTAGAATTTAATGGCGGATTTCTGTCCCTTACCTCGCCTAAAGCACAAGAGATACGAGCTCGTCTTCTCGAGAAAGACATATTTACTGATGCTAGAGGAAACATCATTAGATTTGGCCCAGCTCCTTATACTACTACAGCCCAAATTGAACAAGTGATGAAAGAACTTAACATTGTAATTGATGCACTTTAAAAAATACAGATCCATTTTCGCACTGGTTGCTACCTTAATACTTTTGCAAAGCAACATAATTGCGCAAAACAAAATTTCAGGCAAGGTATTAGATAAGGAAGATTTTGAACCAATCATCGGTGCTCAGATTTTTCTAAGCGGGACAACTATTGGAACCGTTAGTAATGCTGATGGACACTTTATATTAGATGGGATTCCAGAAGGAATTTATGAACTGCTAGTAACATCGTTAGGGTATAACAGGGTTTCTTCTGAACTGAATACAAGTAAAATTAAGCCTTCTTACTCCTTTACACTTGAATCTCAAGTCTATGAATTAAATGAACTCACCGTTGTGCCAAATTCAGAAGATTGGAAATACAATTTTGAAGAGTTTGAACGAATTTTTATTGGTGAGGGTCCATTTTCTAAAGACACAAAAATCATTAATAAAGAAGTTCTAAATTTCGATTTCGACCCCACAACTAGGGTTTTAACTGCCTACGCTTACGATAAACTAGTTATTGAGAATAAAGCATTAGGCTATAGAATTAGTTATTTCCTTGAAAGCTTCACTCTAGATTATAAGAATAAAATAACCTCCTATTTAGGACGACCACTCTTTGAACTTTTGACAAGTAAAAGAAAAAGAACCCGATCTAAATGGAAGAAGAACAGAGCTCTCGCTTATAATGGATCCTTTCAGCACTTTGTAGAGTCTCTGATCGAAAATAAGGTTGCTGAAAATGGATATACTATAAAAGGAGAAATGCGAAAAGATGGATCTCGTTATATTGGGAAAGAAACTGTTCATCAAAATGTGTTCTTTGCACAAATAGATAGCTCTAATTTTGAACTAAGTTTTATCAATTTTCTCAATGTCACATACGAAAATGAGCTCGAAGACATTACTTACTTATACTATCTAAGCTCACCTATCTCGTCCAATAACCGCATGCTTGTTCTTCCTCAAACATCTATGCTCACTTTAAACCAAGCATCTGTCAAAATTCATGAATCGGGATACATTTATGATTCTCTAGCTATTCTTTTTGATGGTTATTGGGGCTTTGAGAAAATGTCTGATACCGTTCCTTTAAATTTTATCCCAGAGTCTGATTAAATTTTTTTTGTAAGGAATTTTATAAAAGCCGCTCTAACATATATATCATACACATCAGAAAAATAAAATATCTATTTGCAATTACATATATTGAACATATATTCTTTGCAATGTTTATGTGACACGTTCTGACACTCTGTATGTGTAACTTTGCATAAAGTAACATTCTAAAATTAACGAATAACATCATGGCTGAATCAAACGACAAACTTAAAGCGATAGACATTGCCCTAGGACAAATAGAAAAACAGCACGGCAAAGGCACCATTATGAAATTGGGCGACGATGCCATGCAAGACGTAGATGTAATTTCTACGGGCTCAATTATGGTAGATTATGCCTTAGGAGTACAAGGTGTGCCACGTGGACGTATTACCGAGATTTATGGCCCAGAAGCAAGTGGTAAAACAACTCTGGCTTTACAAGTTATTGCTGAAGCTCAAAAAAACGGTGGCTATGCTGCTTTTATTGATGCAGAACACGCGTTTGATCCACGATATGCAAGAGCATTAGGTATTAAAGTTGATGAACTTCTAGTTTCTCAACCTGATAGTGGTGAACAAGCTCTAGAAATTACAGAGACGTTGATTCGCTCTGGTGCTTTAGATGTTATTGTAGTTGATTCTGTTGCAGCTCTTGTTCCTCGCGCTGAACTTGAAGGTGAAATGGGTGACTCTCATATGGGTTTACAAGCTCGTTTGATGTCACAAGCACTTAGAAAAATTACGGGAATTGTTAGCAAATCTCATACTTCTTGTATTTTTATTAACCAGGTACGCGAGAAGATTGGCGTAATGTTTGGTAACCCAGAAACCACAACTGGTGGCCGTGCTCTAAAATTTTACTCTTCAGTACGTATAGATATCCGAAGAATTGGCGCTATCAAAAAGGGTGACGAAATATTGGGTAATAGAACTAAAGTTAAAATTGCCAAAAACAAAGTTGCTCCACCATTTAAAGTTGTTGAATTCAATATCATGTATGGTAAAGGAATCTCAAAGACATCTGAGATACTTGATTTAGCTGTTGAGTTTGATATCATCCAGAAGCGAGGAAGCTGGTTTAGATACGATGGTGAACCTATTGGTCAAGGCGCCGACTCTGCGATGCAATTCCTTGAAGAGGATGCTGCATTATGTGCAAAAATTGAAAAAATTGTTCGTGCAAAGTTGAAAGGCGAGGAAATTGAAGAAATCGCTTCCGTTTCAGCAGAAACTACTACTGAAAGTGCTAAATAAGTTTCTATACTAAATTCTAAGAACAGCTCGTATTTATTTTCGAGCTGTTCTTTTTTATATATCCTTTATGGATAACCCAAAAGAATTCGATTTTCCAATAACAATTGCACGCATTGAAGTGCAAAAGAAGAACCATGCACGCTATTCTCTGTATTCGGATACAGAATTTATTTTAGGTGTGTCTGATGCCGCTCTGGCAAAACTAAATATTCGAAAAGGTTCTGTATTAACAACCTCACTTTATGAACAAATTATCAAGGAGGAGACTTTTTGGAAGACAAGGGAATATTTAATTCGCTTACTTTCAAGGCGAGATCATGCTAGTTTTGAATTACAACAAAAAGCAGCTAAGAAAGAGTTTACCCCTGAAATAATTAACCAAATTATTGAAGAATTAGAGCAGAAAGGATATATCAATAATCAAGCCTTTGCACTAAAGTACGTACACGATAAGTTTGAGTTTAATAAATGGGGAAGCAATAGAATTCGTACTGAACTTATTAGAAAAAATATTCCTAAACACTATATTGAGTCTGCAATAGACCACCATTTTGGAAGTGAAAAAGTACAAGCCACATTAATGGCTCTTACTTTAAAAAAGAAATCACAATTATTAAGAACTAGTCCAGAAAAAAGAAAAAAGAAATTGTTCGACTTTTTAATGAGAAAAGGCTACGATACGAACAGCATTTTAAAAGAGATTGACGCACTAGTTAAGTTAGTTGAAGAATGAAAAACATAACTCTTGAACGAGTAATTAAATTTGGTATTGGTATAGCCGCACTTGTTGTAGTTGGGCTAATATTATACAATTACGCTACCTTAGTGCTGTATTTAATCCTCGCAATGATTCTAAGTTACGTGTTAGACCCAACCGTAAATTGGTTGCAAAGAAATAGAGTCAACAGAACATTTTCAATCGCACTAACACTCACCGCTGTTATTCTGATTTTTGTTTATATATCAACTAGCATTATCCCAATTGTTGCTGAGCAAATGGTTGAGCTCACAAGTCAATTAGATATTCGTAATATTGAAATGATTGCTACAAAAGTTGAAGCCAAATTAAGTGCCGACTATAAATTTATCCCAGAAGGTTTTTTAAGTGATAATATTTCGAGAATATTGAATGACCTTTTCGATTTTAATAAGTTTTCAAATGTTTTAAGTGATGTTGTTAGCGTATTCACTGATATTTTTTCTGCAATACTAGTAGTTCCTTTTGCTGCTTTTTTCTTCCTTAAAGATGGAAGTAAAATTCGAAGAGATGTTCTCACCTTAGTACCTAATAAGTACTTTGAAACTACGCTTACTTTAATTGACAAAATTGAGAAAAGACTTAGTATATACTTTAGAAGTGTCCTACTTCAAAGTCTGTTAGTGGCACTTGCTTCTTGGGGAACTTTATCTGTTGCAGGGCTTAACAACTCACTTTCAGTTGGTATTGCTGTGGGTGTTGCTAACACTATTCCCTATTTTGGGCCAATTATTGGATACATACTTTCGGTAATTATATCCATTATAGAGACTGGTGATTTTTCTTTAGTTCTTGTTTGCTTGCTCGCAATCTTTGTGGTTCAAATGCTGGACAATATTTTGCTACAACCCATGCTTTTTTCTCGCTCAGCAGATATGCACCCAGTTGCCATTTTATTTATCATTCTTATTGGCGCTGAAACCGCTGGAGTGCTAGGTATGCTTGTTGCAATTCCAATTGCAACCGTAATAAAAATTACCATTAATCAGATTACATGGAGTTTTAATAACTACCAAGTTTTTCGTCGAGATACACTACTAAATAAAACTTCGTCTGGCTAAATTTTACTCATCTTTCTTCTTTATTGCTTTCAAAGTTTCCCTATCTTAATAAGGCATATCAGCAACGCCAAAAACTTTATTTACATTGAAGAAACTTGTAGTTTTTGCCTCTGGGTCAGGCTCTAACTTCCAATCTATTATTGATGCAATTCTAAACGGGCAGTTGAACGCACGTATAGTTGGTCTTATGTCTAATAAAGAAGAGGCGTATTGTCTTAAACGAGCATCAGAAAACGATATTCCGACGGTAATTTTAAAAGCTTCTGATTACACTTCTGAATTTGAGTATGAACAAAAACTCTTAGAACAACTACACACCTGGGAAGCTGATGTTATAATTTTGGCTGGGTATTTAAGGAAAATTCCAGCTTCAATCATTGATGCTTTTCCTAACAATATTCTGAATATCCATCCATCATTGCTACCTAAATATGGTGGTAAAGGTTTTTACGGTATAAAAGTACACAAAGCTGTTCTTGAAGCTAATGAAGAGGAAAGCGGATGTACTATTCATATTGTAAGCCGAGAATATGATGAAGGACCAGTTTTAGGCCAATCTCGTGTACCTGTATTAAAAACCGATACTCCGGAACAACTTGCTGAGCGTGTGCTTATACAAGAGCACAAATTATATCCCGCAATTATCCAACAACATCTAGAATCTTTAAAAAACTAACAACGTGGCTTTAAAACCTCTTAATTCTTTACCCGAAACAAATCTTACCATTAAAAGAGCATTGCTTTCTGTTTCTGATAAAGCACATCTTATTGACTTAGCTACAGCATTGCACGAACAAAACGTTGAGCTGCTATCGACTGGTGGAACTGCAAAAGCCATTTCTGATGCTGGCATCCCAGTTAAAGATGTTTCTGAGATTACACACTTTAAAGAATGTCTCGATGGTAGAGTAAAAACTCTTCATCCAAATGTGCATGGCGGTATCTTAGCAAGAACAAGTTATGATAAAGATTTGCAGGAACTTGAAGAACTTGGTATTGAGCCTATTCAACTCGTTGTGGTTAACTTGTATCCTTTCAAAAACAAAGTAGCAGAAGGAGCAATTACTCCTGCTGTTGCTACTGAGTTTATCGATATTGGGGGGCCAACAATGATTAGAGCTGCCGCTAAAAACTTCGCACACGTTGCTATACTAAGTAGTTCATCTCAATATGAAGATTTTATTACTGAATTTAAAAATGGCGATGGTATAACTTTCAAAACACGCCAAGTTTTAGCTAAAGACGCTTTCAATCACACCGCCGACTATGACACTGCCATTGCGAACTATTTTATTGGCTTAGTTGATGAAAATCCTGTTCAACAGCTAAATATTTCCCTCCCACTTTCTCATGAACTTCGCTATGGCGAGAATCCTCATCAGAATGCAGCTGTGTATGGAAATCAAGATTCAATAATTGATTGTTTTCACGGTAAACAGCTGAGTTACAATAATTACCTTGATGTAGACTCTGCCCTAGGTATCATCTCTTCTTTTGATGAAAACCAACCTGCATGCGTTATTATTAAACACACAATACCTTGTGGTGTTGGCATTGCAAACAATCTTACTGACGCATATAAACGAGCATTCAGCACTGATACCGTATCTCCTTTTGGTGGAATCGTTGTTGTAAATAAGGAGTTAGACATCGACACTGCAAAAGCAATAGATGAAATCTTTACTGAAATTATCATTGCACCATCCTTTTCTAGTGATGCGCTTGAATTACTAACTCAAAAAAAGAACCGTCGCTTAATTCGCATCAAAAAGAACCTAACAGAAGCTTCCTCTCACACCTATCGTTCTATTTTTGGAGGACTTTTGAAACAAGATGCAGACTTAGAGTCTATAAATGCTGATGAATTTAAAGTAGTAACAGAACGTACCCCTTCTTCCGAAGAGATGATCGATCTTATATTTGCCTGGAAAGTTGTTCGCAATGTAAAGTCTAACGCGATTGTTTACGCCAAAGATGGCAGAACTTTAGGGATTGGCTCGGGCCAAACAAGTCGCGTAGATTCATCCGAAATCGCTGTAGCAAAAGCGCTAAAAGAAGGATTAAACTTGGAAGGCTCTGCAATTGCATCAGACGCATTCTTCCCATTTGCGGATGGTGTTGAGGCGGCAGCTAAAGCTGGCGCAAAAGCGATTATACAGCCTGGTGGTAGTATTCGAGATGAAGAAGTTATCGCTAAAGCAAATGAATACGGCATGACGATGATTTTTACTGGTAAAAGACATTTTAAACATTAACAACCCTTTCATTTTATTTCGCTTTTTATATATTCGCTAATACAAAATCATTATTGTATTTTCTTTTAATCTACACCCTGCATAATTTAAATATCCTCTATAGTGGCAATGTCAGACAATTACGGTATTCCTTCACATTCAAAAACAAAGACTAAAAGAAAAAAAGGTCTTTTAGACTTTCTATACACAGATATAGCAATAGATTTAGGTACAGCTAACACCTTGATTTATGCGCGAGGTCAAGGTATTGTTTTGGACGAACCCTCAATAGTTGCACTTAATCAAAATGGCGCTTTTGTTACTACAGGCCATGAAGCTCGATTAATGCATGAAAAAACACATAAGAATATCAGAACTGTTCGCCCATTGAGAGATGGTGTAATTGCTGATTTCGAAGTTGCCGAGCATATGATTCGGGGCATGATTAAGAAGGTTAAAGTAAAATGGTATTCTTCAACGCGCCAAATGGTTATTTGTGTGCCAAGTGGCATTACTGAGGTTGAACGCCGTGCAGTAAGAGATAGCGCAGAACATGCTGGAGCCAAGGAAGTATATTTAGTTGATGAACCGATGGCCGCAGCAATTGGAATTGGCTTAGATGTACACGAACCAGTTGGTAATATGATTGTAGATATCGGAGGTGGAACCACTGAAATCGCTGTTATTGCACTATCAGGTATCGTTTATGCACAATCGGTGAGATTGGGTGGGGATGAACTAAACGATGACATTATTAACTATTTTAGACGCAACCATAACTTGTTGATTGGTGAGCGAACAGCTGAAAAGATTAAATGTGAAATAGGATCTGCAGCTCCTCTTGATGAAGAGCTAGAAATGATTACAAAAGGTCGTGACCTTGTTAACGGCGTTCCTAGAACACGCCACATTACCTCCAAAGATGCACGTGAAGCTATTGCTGAATCAGTAAATACAATTGTAGAATCAATTACTAAGTCTTTAGAGCAAACACCTCCTGAACTTTCTGCTGATATTTTAGATCGTGGAATTATGCTTACTGGTGGTGGTGCATTGTTGAAGAATTTAGACAAACTCATAATGGAAACAACCGATCTTCCTGTTCATATTGCTGAAGACCCACTTACTGCTGTAGTTCGTGGTACTGGTGCCATACTTGAAAACCTCGAATATTATCGCCCTGTGATTTCATAACTCTAAAGATGAATGCAATTTAAACTCATTAAAGTTGGTGAAGCCAAAGATTTTATATTAACTGCCATACTTCTTTTACTTGCTATATCAATTGCTGTAAGCAGGAATCAGGGTGGTATTAATAGTTTACGTCAGGTTTCTATAACCGTTGTGAGTTTACTTCAAACTCCCCTTTCTAGCGTTCGTATTTATCGCCAAGCTTTAAACACAAATACTTATCTGCAACGTCAAAACATTCTTCTACAGGACGAACTTAGCAGATTAAGATCTATTGAACAGGAGAATATTAATCTTAGAAGAATGTTCGAATTTAAAGAACAATCTCCTTTAGATTTAAAACCTGTAACTATTATTGGAAAAGAACTAAGTGGCATAAACAATAGCCTTACTATTACCCCAGGTGCTTCGGAAGGCTTGAAGCCGGGAATGCCACTTATTACATCCGACGGTCTACTAGGGAAAATTGTATTAATCAATGATAAATATGCTCAGGTAATGCCTTATTATAACAGTTTGTTTAGAGTAAGTGCTAGAGTTCAAGAAAACCAAGCTCCAGGAATTGTCTCTTGGTCTGGAACAAACATGTCTGAGCTAGTAATGGATTTTGTCCCGCTTACAATTAGAGTCGATAGTGGTTTTGTGGTGGAAACTTCTGGATTTAGTAATCAATATCCTCAAGGAATTCCAATAGGAACTGTCATAAGAACTGAACCTGAGGAAGGAAAAGAAACTCAAAGAATATACTTAAAACCATCAGCTTCTTTATATAATGTATCTGAAGGTTTCATTGTTAAGTTTAGCCGAGATACCTCTCTTATAAACCTAGAAACCGACTACAAAGAAATTTTCAAATGAACCGAGAAGTAGTAAAACATATTGGTGTTGGTATTCTTTTCGTGCTCTCTCACGTTTTATTATTTCAATACTTAAGTATTTTTGGAGCCATAGCCGACCCTGTATTGATTTATTTACTGTGGCTAAGCATGAAGTATGAAAGAACTACGGTTCTATTATTTGCTGCAGGTCTCGGCTTATTTCAAGATTCTTTATTTGATTTATGGGGTTTATATATGTTCTCTAAAACCCTTCTCATTTTTATTAGCTACAAAATAATTTCTAGAAACTCAGAAAATAGATTACTTCTTTGGCAAATTTTCTTCTTTATTTGGGTTACAGCTTTTTTCCATAATGCTTTTTTCCTCACTCTTAGCTCATTTATTCAAACCTACACATCTGGGTTTTCACCAATACTGTTTTTATTGGTTAGTAGCTTATACACTGCATTAACGGGTGCTTTACTCTTTGTTTTTAAGGGGAAGTAATAACTTTGAAACGATATAGTACAGATCGAACTAGAACTTCTATAATTGTTTTGCAAGTTATAATGACCGGATTATGCCTAATTGCGCTAGGTAGAATCTTTTTACTTCAAATAGTTAATTATGAAACTTATGAAGAACTCGGGGAAAGAAATTCCATTCGTCAAGAGTATGTTGACCCCGCACGTGGCCTTATTTTCGATCGTAATTTTAAACTTATTGTAGATAACCAGCCCATTTTCTCACTCACTATTACACCTAGTAATTTTGATGAAGCAAATATTCCAATCCTCGCTAAGCTCCTATCAGTGCCTGATAGTCTTATTAATCTAAAAGTAAAAGAAGCTCAAAAATATTCATGGTATAGAACTTCAAAACTGATTTCAGATATTGACTTCATGACGTTTTCAAGTATACAAGAAAATATATGGAAGCTCCCTGGTATTGGCCATCAGATAGATAGCAAACGAAATTATCCTACAAAAATGAAAGCCTCTCACATATTGGGTTATTTGCGTGAAGCGAATGAAAATGACTATGCGAATAGTAAAACAATCAGATTAGGCGACAAAATAGGTAAAAGTGGCTTAGAGCTTATCTACGAAGACAGTTTACGTGGTGTATTGGGAATGAATTATCTTAAAGTTAATGCATTTGGTCAATCATTAGGCAACTTTACAAAAGAACGTAAACCTTTATCACCCATTCAAGGTGATAATATAATAAGTACCATTGATTCTGATTTACAGCTTTTTGCTGAAGAATTAATGGTAGGAAAAAGTGGTGCTGTTGTGGCCATGGATCCAACAACTGGTGAGATTCTAGCTCTGGTAAGTTCACCTGAATATGATGTTAGTCGCCTAGCGGGCCGTATAGATACTGAATATTGGCAAGAAATTAATACTGATTCTACAAAACCACTTTATAACAGAGCTATATCTAGCCGACAACCCCCAGGTTCAACATTTAAGCCATTGATGGGAATTGTTGGAATGGAATTAGGAATTGTAACACCTACAACAGAAATCTATAACAGCGGCTCTTACATCCGAGGAAGAGCTTATAATGATTTAGCAGAACCTGGAAGTTATAATCTCGAGAAAGCCATTGCTTATTCTAGTAATACCTATTTCCTATCTCTTATGGACAAAATTACGATGTCTGGCAAGCTCAATCAATGGAGTACACTTATTAAAGACTTTGGGCTTGGAGTACCTAATAGGATTGATTTACCTAGTGCCAACCAAGGAATTATACCCGATAGTACGTACTTAGATAATCGTTTTGGTAGAAGAAAGTGGAGCCTAGGAGATGTTTTAAACCTCGGTATTGGACAGGGGCTTATTTCAGCATCTCCATTACAAATTGCTCAAATGACTAGCTCAATTGCTAATGGAGGTTTTAGAATTACTCCGCATTTAGTTAAAGCAACGCAACAACCCGATGGTACTTTAAACTACATGCAACCAGAGCATACAAAGATAGGTTGGGTTAAAGATATTTATCTAGAAACAGTAAAGAAAGGGATGAGAAGAGTGGTTTTGGAAGGTGGGGGGAGATATTACGCCAACATTCCAAACATTAAAGTGGCAGGTAAAACAGGTACCGCTCAAAATCCACTTGGCCAAGATCATGGCTGGTTCACTTCTTTTGCACCTTTTGATAATCCCCAAATTGTTGTAACGGTTTTCTTAGAAAATTCAGGTTTTGGCTCTATTTCTGCTGCTCCTATAGCTTCGCTCGTCATCGAAAAATATCTTACTGGCGAAATACAGAAAAAAAGGACCTACGTATATAACTACGTTTTAAACTTTGTACCAAGGCCACAAAGCAAAAAGGAAAATGAATAACTTTAGAGATTTTAATTGGTCTATTTTCATCCCTTGGCTTATACTTGCAATTATAGGCCTTGTTGCTATTTATAGCGCTACTCAGGGTCCTGTTTCTGAGTTTTTACCCTCATTCATTCTAAATAATTTCCCTAAACAATTAGTTTGGGTAGGTTTATCGATTGTCCTTGTTTTTGGATTTCAGTTTATTACACCTCGTTCATATATGCAATTATCGTATCTATTCTATGCCATAGCATTGATACTGATGATTCTAACCTTTTTTATTGGTACTGAAATAAATGGTGCTCGAAGCTGGATTAAAGTAGGTCCCATAAATATTCAACCAAGTGAGTTGATGAAGATTGCAACTATATTGGCTACTGCAAATTACCTTACAAGCCGTAGAGATATTTCAGCAGATAATGTGAGATATGCTCTCATTGCAGTTCTTATGATATTGGCACCAACATCATTAATAATTCTTCAGAATGATGTGGGTACGGCATTAGTATTTCTTTCTCTTATTCCTGTAATGTTGTTTTGGTCGGGGCTCCCTTATGGCGTTTCATTATTTATTATTTCCCCTGCTATAATTCTCTACTTAACCGTTTTCAGCTGGGTTTATGGTGCTATAGCCACTGTAGTACTAGCTGCACTTATATTTATAATCCAAAAAGGACCTTGGCTTACAGGCACTGCTTTAGTTACTGGCGCACTAACTGTAATTGGTGTTAATGTTGCTTTAACTGATCTGCTTCAACCACATCAAATTTCTAGAATTACGGCATTTACAAACCCTAATTTTGATCCAACTGGTGCTGGCTGGAATGTTATCCAAGCCAAAACAGCAATTGGCTCAGGTGGTTTATTTGGTAAAGGCTTTTTAGAGGGTACGCAAACACAACTCCGCTTTTTACCTGAACAATGGACCGACTTTATTTCTTGTGTGATTGGGGAAGAGTTCGGATTTCTTGGGCTCGGACTCTTAATACTTACCTTTCTATTTTTCTTTATCAGAATGCTGAATATGGCAGGAAATCATAAACATCCTTTTGCTCAACTCGTTACAGTGAGTGTAACGTCAGTATTCTTCATTCACTTTTTCATCAATATTGGTAGTGCTACTGCTTTACTTCCCGTAATAGGCCTTCCTTTACCATTTGTAAGCTATGGTGGTTCCGCATTTCTTACTAACTCTTTGATGTTGGCAATTTGTTTAAATATGGATCTTCATAAACGCGAATTTAGTATCTATCGCTAAGCTTTTTTGTACTTTTTATTAGTCCCCAATTTAAAACTTTGTCTATGATGGATAGTTGAGCCATACTTTAGAAGTGCTTTTTTATGTTCTGGTGTTGGATAGCCCACATTTTTCTGCCAATTAAACTCAGGATATTCTTTGCCTAGTTTGACCATCAAATCATCTCTATAAACTTTTGCTAAAATAGAAGCTGCTCCAATACTTAAAGACTTATCATCTCCCTTAACTATGCAAGTATGTGGTATTAGTGAGCTCGTATATCTATTTCCATCCACTAAAAGATAATCTGGACATGCGTCTTTAATTTCAGTGCACCTTAGCATTGTATCTATTGAAGCCCAAAGGATATTCAATTTATCTATTGTTTCAATACTCCCCTCTTGAACTGTCCAAAACAGAGCTTTTTCCCGAATTATTGTAGCTAATTCCCTTCTTTTAAGCTCTGAAATGGTTTTGCTATCTCTTACCCCCTCTAATTTAATGCCCCTCGGTAAAATTACTCCTGCGGCAACCACTGGTCCGCAAAGGCAACCTCGGCCAACTTCATCTAGCCCCATGACTCTTTTAAAACCATCAGCCCATAATTTTCTTTCGTATAACAATCTATCTTGATTCATAAACAAATTTACTAATATTCTAACCTTCTTTTCTCTATTATTGGAACTGATTACCCCTCCAATTTAGTTACAGAAGTAAAAAGGTACTATGAATTTTCGATACTCCAATTGGGATGAACAGCTAGCCAAGCATAAAGGGAAAACTCCCTTCGATACGCTTTGGGATTTATTTCAACAGCTTCTCACTATTTCTAGCGGAGATGTAGCACAAGCTTTGAAATGGTTAACCGAGCTTGATGCACAATATGAAATAACAAATCAATTTGATGCTGATTATTCAATTGGTGATTTTATTGAGGAGATGAAAGAACGTGACTACCTTGATGACAGCTCTGAGAACAATGATTTGATAATGACTCGAAAAGCGGAACGTTCTCTTCGCCAAAAAGCGCTTGAAGAAGTCTTCCGCAACCTTGAAAAAGGAACAGCAGGGTCTCATAAAACTCCTCATTCTGGCCGTGGAGTTGAAAGGCAACCTGAAACACGACTATGGGCTCCAGGAGATGATATAGGCCAAATTGATTCTGTAGGAACTATGCTCAATATGCTAAATCATAGTTCCATTGAGAGCTTTGATTTGCATGAAGATGATTTATCGGTTTACGATACAGATCATTATACATCTGTTGCAACAGTTCTACTACTTGATTTAAGTCACTCTATGATTTTGTATGGAGAAGATAGAATTACACCGGCCAAGAAGGTGGCGATGGCACTTTCCGAATTAATAATAAGTAACTATGCAAAAGACTCTCTAGATATAGTAGTATTTGGAAACGAAGCCTGGGAAATAGCTATTGAAGACTTGCCTTTCCTAAAAGTGGGACCTTATCATACAAATACGTTACAAGGCTTAGAAAGAGCTCGACATATTCTGCAGAGAAAGAAATATGCGAACAAACAAATTTTCATGATTACAGATGGAAAGCCTTCTTGCATGATAGAGAATGGAAAGCTTTATAAAAACAGCTTCGGCTTAGATAGGAAGATAGTGAATAAGGTGTTAGATGAAGCCGTAAAATGCCGCAGAGAAAAGATATCTATTACTACGTTTATGATTGCATCAGATCCTTACCTACAACGCTTTGTGCGCGAAATGACAGAAGCAAATAAAGGCAAGGCTTACTTCTCTTCACTAGATAGTTTGGGAGAGTATATTTTTGAAGATTATATGCGAAATCGTAAAAAAAATGTGACCTAATAAAAAAGGCTATTCAATAAAATTGAATAGCCTTGAAATCGTATTGGTTCAGAAATTACATTCCCAATTCTACCATCACTTGCTCTGTAATATCAAACTTAGCTTGATAGTCAGGTGAAGCATAAAGAATAATTAAATCACCACTGTTAGTTGTGGTATTTAATACATAAGACAATTCCATTCTCTTTGCTACATTTGTTATAGCAAGATCAATTTGATTAAGTAATGGGCCTAATAACTCGTTTCTCTTCGCAGCAACATCAGCTTGAGCTTTTTGCTGTGCTTGATTTAGATCAGTGCTCATTTTTTGAAGTTGAGCTTGTTCTGTTTGTTTTGCAGACTCAGAAATAGCGCCTTCTTTCTGTCTGTATACAGCAATTGCATTTTGTAACTCTGCGTCTTTAGCGCGTAATGCATTCGTCTGTTTTTCAGAAAAATTGATCAATTTTTGTTGTATTGCCTTCATTTCAGGCATACGAGTCAATATGGTTTGAGGATCTACATACCCTACTTTTAATTGTTGAGCACTTACTACAGAACTTAACGTAGCCATTAAAAATAGGAGGATTCCAATTGGTAACTTTTTAGTCATAATAGTGATGAATAAATTTATTGTTTTACGATTATTGAAGTTTCTGAAGAACTTTCTGAGTAATATTTGGTTGGTTTTCAGCAGCATAGAATATAATCTCACCACCCTCTGAGGTAACATCACTAAGCACTAAATCTAAACCTAGCTCTTTTGCAACGTCAGCAATTGCTTTGTTAACTTTATCTTGAATTGGGCCTAATAACGCTATTTGGCGCTGTTGAATTTCTTCATAGCTAGCTTGTTTAGTCGCTTCAAACTGTTCATTAAGAGCAATTAATTCACTCTCTCGTGCTTGTTTGGCTTCATTAGAAAGTGTTGCCATAATTTTTTCATACGCTTCGATTTGTGCTTGAAGTGAGTCTGCTTTAGGCTTTAGCATTGCATCTTTTTGTTCTACGAACAATCTAATTTCTTCGCCTAATTTTTTAACTTCTTGCAATTCACTCATAATTATGTCGGGATTCGCATACCCTATCTTAACTTGAGCAGATGCATACTGCGTACTAAAAAAGGCCAATGCCGCAACTAATAGTAATCTTCTAATCATTATACTTGTTTATTTTGAGTGTTAATTTTCTATTGGTCATCAAGGCTATCAACCGCAATACCAAGTTCCAGTAAAATAGCTTCATTTAGGTTCCATTCTCCTCGAGCATAAACCATATAGATATCTCCTGATCTGTCGAAAACGAAATCTACACCCTGCTTTTGAGCTACAGCACGTACCGCAGCAAAAACTTGTCGTTGAATAGGTTCTAATAATTCTTTTTGGCGAGTGAAGTACTCCCCCTTTGGACCAAATTTCTGCGTCATAAAGCCATCTCTGGCTTTTAATAATGTATTAATTTCATTTTTCTTTTGTGTCCGTATCTCTTCAGTATATAATATTTCTTTGGCTTCAAAGTCCTGCTGTAACTCTTTAATTTCCTTTTCTTTGTTAGAGAGTTCAGTTTTCCAAGAATCACTTAATAATCGCAATTGCTGTTCGATTCCTTGATACTCTGGAATTTTTTCCAAAATAAACTCAGAATCGAAATACGCGATTTTCTGATTCTGCGCATAAGTAGCACTAGCTACCAACGCAAAAAATAGAATTAAGATATATATTTTATAACATTTCATTAAAAAGGAGCACCTATGTTAAATAGAAATTCCCACTCACCAGCATTAATTGTGGAAGCATTGATACCACCTTGCACTCCATCTAGTCTATAGCCGTAACTTAAGTCAACAAGCCCTAGAATAGGTAAGAATAAGCGAACACCAAAGCCTGCAGATCTTTTCACATTAAATGGATCATAAGTTGAGAAATCGTAATAAGAGTTACCAGCGTCAACAAAAGTATAAGGTATTACTTGAATTTGCTCATTTGTAATAGCGGGGTATCTCAATTCTAGGGAATATTTATTATAAATACGACCACCAAATTTTTCACCATTTACAACTGGAGCAATACTTTCGCTAAAGCCACCAGGATAACCTCTCATATCAACATTTTCGTATAAGAAACTTTGTTGCTGCTGAAGAGGAGTTCCACCAACTAAGAATCTTTGGAAGTTACTTCGCTCATCCTTGGTAAAGTATCCGATGTAACCAAAATTAGCTTGGCTAGTTAATACAAGCTTTTCGATTACTGGGAAATGATGCTGATAGTCTACTTTAAATTTATAATAATCAGAAAGACCAGGAATAGGTAATGCAGCTTCAGCTGAGAAAGATATTTTAGAACCAGAGTTTGGTGAGATAAAATTATCTAAAGAATTTCTTTCAATAACTTCGGTAAGAGAGATGGTGTTTGTAACACCACTCAACAAACTAGAATTTGATTGACTTACATCATATAACTGATAGCTAAGAATTGTTCTTTGAGAGAAGAAATCATCTGGCCATTTCAAACGTTTACCAATCGATACACTTCCTGAAAACAGTTCACTCTTTCCTACACTGTAAGCATTTTTAATAAGATTATAGGAAAAATTAACACCTAATGATGTTGGCTTGCCATTTAGCCACGGCTCAACAAATCCTAAGCTATAGCTTTGGTAGCCAGAACCCGTTACTTGTACGCCTAATGATACTTGTTGCCCATCTCCTGATGGAATAGGAGACCATCCTCCTTTTTCGAATGCTCTTTTAAGGGAAAAGTTATTGAAGTTTACTCGAGCAGAAACAATAGCCCCAATAGACTGACCGCCGTAACCACCTGAAAATTCAAAATTGTCGGTAGAGGCTGCTTCTTTTAGCGAGTAAGAAATGTCAACGGTTTTATCATTTTGATTTGGTAATACATCAGGCTCAATACTTTGGGCATCAAAATAACCAAGCGTACCTAATTCACGAATGGTTCGAACGATGGCTTCTCTACTATAATTATTACCAGGAATAGTTCTTAGCGTTCGGCGAACTACATCATCGTGGGTTTTTGTATTCCCAGAAAAAGCTACTTCACTTATGCTAGCTATCTCATCCTCATAAATATCAAAATGAATATCTATAGAATCTGCTGCAACTTTCGAAATTGTTGGAATTGCTCTAAAAAATAAATATCCAATATTTTGATAGAGAGAGTTAATATCAGAGCTAGTTTTATTGAATGTTAAATTAGCTTCATATTTTTCTTCATCAAAGACATCCCCATTTTCGAATCCTAAAGATCTTGAAAGTTGGTCATCTGTATACACAGTGTTTCCTTCCCAAGAAACATTTCTAACTTTGTATTGCGGGCCCTCTGCAACGGTTAGTTTTACACCAACACCGTCTAAATCTTTAACATAATTGTATACATATACAGAATCGCTGACAATACGCGCGTCTGAAAAGCCATTTTTCCTATAAAAAGCTATTAGGTTTTCCTTCCCTTCCTCAAAATCTTCTTTCTTGAATACTTTTTTACTGAAAATCTTAATCCATTTGTCTTCTTTGAGTGGCTTTAATCTTTTCTTTAGTTTTTTATCAGAATACTCTTCGTTTCCAACAATCTCAATTTCCTTTATTTCTAGTCTTTTACCTGGTTTGATTTCAAATATCAATCGAGCTCTGTTATCCAGCTTTTCGTCTAGTTCTACTCGTGTTTTTACTTCTGTATACCAAAACCCTTTATCTTTGTAAAATCGTTTGATAGTGTTAATTGCTTGAGCTTTGTTTGACTCAGTAATCGCAACACCTGGCAGTAATACAATCAAATCTTTCAAGTCTCTTCGTTGAGATCTTTTTATACCTTCTAACTTATATTCAATTATTCGAGGTTGCTCTTGAACCTGAATTATTAAACTAATGTTATTTCCGACTTTCTCTTTTATCAAGATTTTTACATCCGAGAATAGGCCTGCTTGATAGAGACGACGAACAGCATCAGGAATATCGTCCCCAGGGTAATTCAACTTAGAGCCTTCTTTCAACAAACTAGCGCTAATAATAAACTCTTTTCTAGTCACCTCATTGCCCTCAACAATAAGCTCCTTTAATGTATACTCTTGAGGCGTTGTTAATGTGGGATCGGTAATTTCGAAGGTATCTTGTGCACGCAAATCTGGAGAATAGGTCCCCAAAAAAATCAGTATTAATGCGACAAACGGTAATCTTTTCAACAAATTAGACACTCTTTTTTAATAATTAACTTATTTTTGCTTCTCGATTAAACGGGAAACAAACCCTTTTTGGTCTTTGGGATTATTTAATTTTCCAAATCTACGATCTCGCCCTTGGTAAGATTCAATGGCTTCATACAGTTCATCTCTTCTAAAATCTGGCCAAAATTGTTTAGTAATATACAGTTCTGAGTAAGCTAATTGCCAAAGCAGAAAATTGCTAATTCTATATTCACCACTTGTACGAATAATTAAATCTGGATCCGGAATATCAGCTGTAGATAAATGGTCCGTAATCATCTGATCGTTAATTAATGAAGGATCTAAACGATTTTCTTTTACATGGTTCGCAATCTTCTTAACTGCTTCAGTTATATCCCATCGACCCGAATAACTGAGAGCTAAGCACAATTGTAGCCCTTTGTTATTTTTTGTGAGTTCTATCGCTTCTTCCAGTTCTCTTTTGCAATCTTTAGGGAAACGATCAAGTTGCCCAATGGTAACAAGTCTTATGTCATTAGCATGAAGGTTTTCAGCTTCTTTTCTAAGCGAAGAAACTAACAACCGCATAAGCCCTCTAATTTCAAGCGAAGGTCTACCCCAATTCTCTGTAGAAAAAGCGTAAAGAGTTAAGTACTTAACTCCTATTTGAGCACAAGATTCGGTTATATCCCTAACTGATTCAACCCCAACCTTATGACCATGTAATCTAATACTGCCATTTTTTGTAGCCCACCTACCATTCCCATCCATTATGATGGCAATGTGCTCAGGAATCACCCCAGATTTTTGCAAATCTAGTTGTTTTTGTTTGTCTTCCTCAGACTGTTCCGTATTTGTTAAAGTGAGCTTTTTCAAATAATAAAAGGCTTTTTTTAGAGCCTATAAAATTAGGCTTTTAATAGTGATTTAGCAAGAATAAACAAGTTTAATTAGAGTTTATTTCTTGCTTAAGTGATATCATTTCCAATACAGCCAACGCAGCTTCGCCGCCTTTGTTTCCTTTCTCTCCAACTCTATCCAATGCTTGCTTAACATCATCGGTTGTAAGTACCCCAAAAGCAATGGGTAAGTTATACTTAAGGTTTAAAGCGGCAACTCCAGTTGTAACTGCATCACAAACATATTCAAAGTGAGGGGTACCACCTCTAATAACTACACCAAGAGCAATTACGCCATCCAGTTTTTTACTTTCTAATAGATACTGGACTGCTAAAGGAAGTTCGAAAGAGCCCGGACACCGAGTAACAATTACATCCGCATCTTGAACTCCATTACCCTTTAGCACTTTTAATGCGCCATCGAGCATTCTATCTGTGATTGAAGAGTTCCAACGAGATACTACTATGCCTATTTTTGCGCCTTCATTATTGGTTTTTCCTTCATAAAAGGTAACACTCATCGCTCAATCCTTTAATTTTATGATACTTTTCCGTTGATCTGTCATTCGTTTCATTTTTTCAACGTGTTTATACGCTATTGTAATAACACCAACGTGGGTATTTCCTGATTCGTACGCTCCATGATAATCACTTCCCCCTGTTTTAAGCAAAGCTTTTTTATCACAAAACTCGGTATATGACAATTGTTTTTGCCAATTATGACTTGGGTGAATACACTCAATTCCATCCACTCCTAACTCTACTAATTCTTCAATTTCCTCTTGTGAATAAAACCGCCCAGGATGAGCAACAATTGCTGCACCACCTACTTCTTTTACAATATTAATTGCGTCTTTAACGTCTGGATAAGCACTCTCAAAATCGCCAAGTCGTTCATTACTTAGATACCGTAGAAATGCTTCATGTTTACTCGATACATATCCCTTGTTAATAAGCACGCTTGCCAAATGAGGGCGGCCGATATTAGCCCCATTTGCAATCGCCCATACTTCATCATAATCTACATCTATGCCTTGTTTGTTCAAGATTTCGATAATGACTTTTATTCTTTCTTTTCTGGCAAAACGTTGTTTAAGAACAAAATCTTTAAAATATTGAGAGCTCGTATCGAAATAATAGGCTAGTAAATGGCATTCTCCACCTTTAAAAAGAGTTGTAATCTCTACTCCTGGAATAAGCTCTATTTCCTTTTCGGCAGCGAAATCTTTTGCTAATGTATAACCTTCAAAAGTATCGTGGTCGGTAATAGCTAAAGCTTCTAATTTCTTATCACAAGCAAGTTGCACTGCTTCTTTAGGTGATAAACGCCCATCAGAGCTGGTAGTATGAATATGTAAATCTGCTTTTGGAAGCATCAATTAATTACCGCTCAATAAAGAACTAACATCTTTTGGCGAGGTGATAAGGTCTATTGCCGCTTTTAATTGATGGTCTCTATCTAACTCAGCTTTTGTTCTAGATTTCTGGCCTTTATAACGAGATAAAATCTCGAAGAAAAGCGATTCTTCAATCATTGAACGCTCACTATTAAATAGTTCTTTTTTGTGACTCTTAACCTTTTTCTGTAATTCATCAATACCCTCACTAGCCCCTGAAATTGAAGAAAGCTCAGATTGTAAATCTTCTAGCATTCTTTCTCCATCCGTTGCGTAATCAAACTCTTTTTGAGATAAAAACTCTGAGAATTCTGAGAAAAATCCATCTGGCATTTTATTCATATTTTCATTTGGATGTTTTGCTTGATACTGAGTTGCAAAATCGAAGTACATTCCTTTTTGTAGTAACGCTACTTGTAATAAGCTTAATGGTTTCTCTTCTATACTTATATCTGGCTCAATTCCTCTTCCATCAAATACTTTACGCCCATTTCGAGTTTTATAAACTCTATTAGTAGAATCTCTTTTTACCACACCTGAATTTCGCCCTTCATGGTTATAATCAATTGATTGAATACTTCGGCCACTTGGGATGTAGTATCGGGCTATGGTGATTTTCATTGAAGTATTATAAGGAAGTGGTTTTACTATTTGAACCAACCCTTTCCCAAAACTTCTTTCACCTAAGATAACCGCTCTATCCAAGTCTTGAAGTGCACCGGCCACCACTTCGGATGCACTGGCGCTTCCCCAATTCATTAAAACTACAACAGGCTTTGAAAACATCACTGGCTCTCGAGTTTTAAATACTTCATTATACTCTGTAATTCGACCTCTATTCTCTACAACGGTAAGCCCTGGCTCTACAAACTTATCGATAATGGCTACAGCTTCTTGTAATATTCCACCAGGGTTATCTCGAAGATCGAGCACCAATCCGTTAATATCTTTGTTTGAAATTAGGTCTATTAGAGCCAATCTTACTTCCTCTGCAGACTTATCTCCAAACTGAGCTAGACGGATAAATCCGATGTCTTTTGCGCCTCCGACGTAGCCCGAATAGGTAACGTTTTTCACTTCAATTCTTTCTCGTTTAAGCTCAAAATCAAGGTCTTGCTCTACTCCAAACCTTTTGATTGTGAGTACCACGCTAGAGCCAACTTCTCCAACAGTTAAACTTTGCACTTCATCTGGTTGAAGATTCTGAGTAGAGATTCCATCAATTGCTATAATTTCATCGCCAGCTCTTATCCCTTTTCTATCTGCTGGTCCATCTTCATTTGGAGCTACAATTACTACTTTCCCCTCTCTATATCCAGCTTCAACGCCAATTCCAGCGTAATTCCCACGAGAAAGAATCTCTGCTTGTTCGTTTTGAGACTCATCATATACTACCGTATAAGGATCCAATGTTTCTAGCATAGCTTCTAACCCAGTTCGCATTAATTTTTCTGGGTCAACTTCATCAACATATTCTAGGGCGACATTTTCGTAAGTCTTACTGAAAATGGAAAAGTTCTTTTTTATTAGAAAGTAGATATCTGCTTTCTGTGGAGCTATAGCCACCCCAACAACTAGCAGGATTACTAAAAAAGGAAGAACTTTTGCCAGACGTTTCATCTTATTTCGATTCACTAATTTTTAGAACCTGGCCTACATAGATTCTTGAACCACTTACTCCGTTTAAACTTCTCAAAGTTGAAATTGGGACTCCGAAATCTTCAGCAATTTTGCCTAAAGTATCATTCTTGCGAACAGTATAAGTTTTATATCCGCTAGATGAAGATGTAGCTGAAGCTAGTAAAATATTCTCTCCACTGCGCTGCTTGCGTTCTTGGCTTTGTTTTTCACTAAACGACATTTTATTTACTTTGGCGTAATAGTCTTTATTAGCTGATGGTACAAATATCGATAAATTCTGTCCTACACGAATAGTATTACTTATACCATTCCAAGTTCTAATTTGGTAACTACGCACGTCATACCATTCTGCAATGTGCCCAATTGTGTCACCGGTTTTAACCTTATAAGTAAGTTTTGTTGAATTTGCAGGAGTGCTTGTCCGAGCAGTTGTAGCAGATCTACTCGTGTTAGTTAAGTTAGTTGGTTGGTTTACAGAAATCTCACCCGCGCTACCCTTTGGCAAAGGTATTACAAGCGTTTCTCCAGGATAAATTACTTTACCTAGACTCTCATTACTAGCATAAATACCTCGAACAGTTGTCCCATATTTTCTTGCGATGATTCCAATCGATTCACCACTTCTAACGGTATGCATTGTTATACTCTGAGCTCGGTTATCTTTCGGGATATCTTTATACGCCAATAGAAATTTTTCTTTAACACCTTTAGGCATTTTTAAAGGATATTTATTACCGGGAGGTGTAGCCCAGCGAAGCAACTCAGGGTTATAATCTTTCAGTTCCTCTGTAGTTATACCCGCAGCTTTTGCCAAATCATCAAGTGGCATTAGTCCTTCAACTTCTGCGACTTCGTAAGAATATGGTTCGCCTTCATATTTCTTCTGAAAACCAAACTCAACAGGATTTAATCCGATCATTGCTGTAGCAATAAACCCAGGAACATATCCTCTCGTTTCTCTTGGTAAATATGGATATGCTTCCCAATAATCCTTTTTACCGCCAGCACGACTTATTGCTCTATTTAGCCCTCTTGGACTAATATTGTAGTTTGCCATTGCTAAATGCCAATCACCCCAAATATTATGTAAATCTCTTAGGTGGCGAGCTGCTGCTCTAGTTGCTTTTTCAGGATCTCGGCGTTCATCAATCCACCAATTAACTTCCAAACCATATACTCGGCCTGTTGCAGCAATAAACTGCCACATTCCTGCTGCTGCGGCCCAACTACGTGCAGTTGGGTTAAGTCCAGACTCAATAAAAGCTAAGTAGGCTAGCTCTTCAGGTACTTTTTCTTCCTTCAGTATTCTTTGAATCATTGGCATATAAACCTCAGATCTTTTAAGCCAAAGTTCCATCACCTCAGGACGCTTCAATGTATAATAAACTAGACTATTGGTCACAAATCTATTCTGGATAAGAGGGACGTCTGTTTTATTTAACACTACATCTTTTGGTAGGCTAAAATTCTCAGTTAACGCAAAATTATCTTCAGCAAAAAGTTCTTCTTGAATAGCAAATATTTCACCTTGAGGCTCATTGGTTGCCTCCGTAATTCCATAAAAGTTTCTGTATTCCGAAACGATTGTTCTCGACAATTCCGCAAAACGGCGATCCGTTCTAATTTCAGGGTAATCGTCTAATAGTGCTTGGGAAGCATTTACTGCATCATTAATATTCGTTTCCGCTTCAATAAAGTCATCACCTATTAGCGCTTCAAGGCTAACCAAGTGTATTTGATAGATATCAGAAATTCGGCGTAAAATGTCTTTCTGAAAACTATCAAGAACAACATTTGTAGGTTCTTGAATTTGTTGATCATCTAATCCCTTTGCACCCATTGGATTATTAACAGGAAGCAACCTAACTGGCATCTGCTCAATCTTTATTAGAGTTGAGTCTTGTGCTACTAATTGAACTGTGCCGAACGTAAAAAGGGCACAGAGAATGGTCTTAAGTATCTTTTGCATATTACCGTCTGATTTTAAAAGCTCGTTTATAATAGTAATTATTAGCCTTAATTGTATAAAGCCTTTGCTCAAATTCCTTTGCACAACATGCAAAGAACATAGTTATTGTATCTCTTTTGTAACTATTGAAGCATCTCTCTCCTGCCCAGTCCATCTTTGGACCAAAGGCCATCGTCTACCTACACCAAATGCTTTTGCGGAAACTTTTAATCCTGGTGCTGATTGATAACGTTTATGCTCGTTCAAGTCTACCAGTTTTAGAATGCGATCTACCGTTTCATCATCAAATCCTTTATTCAAGATTTCCTCTCTTGAAAGTTGGTGTTCTAGGTAGTATTCCAAAATTGAATCTAAAGTTTCATAATTGGGCAATGAATCTGAATCTTTTTGATCGGGGCGTAACTCTGCACTTGGTTCCTTGTCAATAATGGTTCTAGGAATCACTTCTTTTCGGTAGAAATCTTCATTCAACCATTCACACATTGCATACACTTCTGTTTTATAGAGATCTGAAATTACGGCTAGCCCACCAGCCATATCACCATAAAGAGTACAGTAACCAACCGCTGTTTCCGATTTGTTACCAGTGTTAAGTAGCATATAATCGAATTTGTTAGCTATCGCCATTAACAAATCACCACGACTTCTACTTTGAAGATTTTCTTCTGCAACATTGAATTTGGTGTCTTTAAAAACCGGGCTCAATTGTTCAAGAAAAGAATCGTATATCGATTTTATTGGTATTTCTAGTAATTGAACCCTTAAATTTTCTGCTAGTTTTTGAGAGTCACTTACGCTTCCCTCTGATGAAAACTCAGAGGGCATTGTAACACCAAGCACATTTTCTGCACCAAGTGCTTCTACGGCAATTGCACATACTAGCGCCGAATCAATTCCGCCACTCAAACCAAGTATTACTTTATTGGCAGCCTTAGATTTTCGCAAATAATCTTTAAGCCCAAGTACCAATCCATTAAACATACTTTGAATAGGGTTTGGAGCACCTTTTTGACCTTTCGAATTACCTAATGCTTTTAGCTCTTTACTCTTAGCATTATAACTTACCGTAATATGGGTTTGAGCAAACCTTTCTGCTCGTTGCACAATTTCTCCATTCTCATCTAAAGCCAGTGAGTCGCCATCAAAAATAAGTTCGGAATTTGCTCCAACTTGATTCACATAAAACAATGGTAAATGCAATTGCTTTGCATGCTTCTGAAGCATTGTTATACGGCTAACTGGCTTCTTTTTTGTAAAAGGAGACGCTGAAATATTGATAATTGCCTCGGCACCCTTACTAGCTAAAACTTCGGCTGGGTTAACGGCATAAGTATGGTAATTAATCTCATTATCGTTAAACCAAATATCTTCACAAACAGTGATTCCAAAAGACACGCCATTTATAGAGACAGGAGCAAAATCAGTACCTGGCTCAAAGTACCGCAAATCATCAAAAACATCATAGGTTGGCAAAAGTGCTTTATGAACTCTTGAAAGCTCTTTACCATTTTGAGCCACAATAGCTGAGTTAAAACATTTCCGTCCGATTCCCGTCAAATTCTCGGTAATGGATCCAAAAACTACGCACATAGTTGATGTATGTTCTATTATCTCAGTATTCACTTGGTAGCAAAATTCTCTAAAAACTGCCCGCTCTAATAAATCAAGAGGTGGATAACCACAAACAATCAACTCGGGGAGAAGTAATACTTCTACACCGTCTACTTCGGCTTGTTTAATAGCATCTAGAATAAGTTTTTTATTACCAGCAAGGTCCCCAATAGTTGGGTTTAGTTGTGCAAGTCGTATGTTCACGTGAAAGAAATTTTTGGTTATTACAGAAGATACGATGATTACTTTTTAAAGGCGAAATTGATGCTCTTAAGTTTATCGGTTTACTCTACCCTCTGTCCAAAAGTTGGAAAAAGTGATTCTAAGCACTCCTAAACTATCTTACAATTGCATCTTTAATGATTTCTAAAATCACTTCTAGTTCGTAAGGTTTTTGAATATAGTTTGAGATTAACCCCTCCTTAATAGCGCCATCAATTTCGTCATTAAGCCCATAACCTGTTAGCACCATATACTCTAGATTAGAGTGCAATTTTCTTGCTTCCCTTATAAAGTCTAACCCACTTATTTCGGGCATTTTCAGGTCAGATACAACGAGTTTGATATTTGAATTCTCTTTGAGGACTTCCATTCCTCCTTTTGCGGAATCTACCGTAATTACATCGAAATGATTAGCGAGAAGGTTCTTGAAGAGAAACAAGTTAATTGCTTCATCATCAACATATAAGATTTGAAGTTTATCCGACATTCTAGGTTTATTCTGCTTCTAAGTTAAGTTCAAGTTCTACGGTAACAATTGTTCCTTTCTTTTCAGAAGACTGAAAAGAAATATTTCCACGATGCTCTTCAATTATATTATAGACGATAGAAAGGCCTAATCCGGTACCCTTTCCTGCTTCTTTGGTTGTGAAAAAAGGGTCATAAATTTTGCCCAATATCTCTTCTGGAATCCCACAACCAGTATCTTCAATAATTATCAGAGCTTTGTCAATAGTGGATTTCGTTTCTATTTTGATTGTCCCTTCATTTTCTATTGAATGTATGGCATTTATCAATAGATTTGTAAACACTTGGTACAATTTACTTTCATTTCCGCTAACATATAAATGTTTGCTATCAAACTCGAATAACACATTAATACGTTCTTTATACTCATGGTGTAAAATAGTAACAGTGTCCTTTAGCACTTTGTTTATGTTTACTTTTGAATCTAGCCGATCATCTTTTCTGCTAAAAGAACCCAAACTTTTGGTAATACTTACAATTCGCTCTACACCGATATTGATGCCATCCATTACCTGCTCGTAGGTTTCTTTATCTTGTATAAGTACTTCATTATTTTCTATTTTCGAAATCATTTTTAAAATTTCTGCCCCCGATTTTATATAGTTCATCGGGTTATTTATTTCGTGTGCCACTCCAGCCGTTAATACACCCAAGGCAGCCATTTTTTCTGATTGAATTAACTTGGTCTGGGTTTTTGATAACGCGTTTAGAGCTACTTCTAAAGCTTCCTTTTGTTCTTTCAGACTCTGGTTATAAATATTGAGTTTTCTATTTTGCTGATCAATTTCATTAGTTCTTTCCTTTACTAAAAGCTTTAGCTTTTGCTTTTGTTTAACGAGAAGGAAAAAACGAATTCTATAAAAAGTATATAAGCAAAATACAATAATGATAATGGACAAAGCGATGAACCATATCTGAAAATAGAAGGGTTTTTCGATAAAGATAGTTACGGAAATTGCTTCACTCCAAGGCCCAGATTCTACTCTTGCTTTCACACTAAATGTATACTTTCCGTTAGGTAAATTGGTATACCTTATTGTATTGTTCTCAAAACTGCCCGTTTCTTCCCAGTCTTTATCAAAGCCTTCAAGCTTATATCTATACTCGAAAGAATCTTCATTGATAAATGATATTGCAGCATAAGAAAACTCTAGGCTATTATCGTCGGAACTGAGGTTGGTTACAACAGTTGGGTCAATATTGGTACCTTTAATTGTATTAATGCTTACAAAGTTAATTTTAGGTATATAGGATCCCGTTACATTCTCACTTTCATCAAAAACTGAGGCGCCTTGATCAGTACCAATCCAAACTCTTCCTTCATTATCCTCAATAAGCGCATTTCTACTTATATCATTGCCAGCAAGGCCATTTCTTGTATTAAAGTGAATATAATTCTCTCCGTCACTGCTTATTACCCCATCATTTGTTCCAATCCACAGATTATTCTTCCTATCTACCAATAAAGCATACGCCGCTTTGTTCTCCATTCCTTTTAGTTCAAGCTCTTCTATTTCTCCATTTTTCAGAACACCTACTCCAGCTGCTGTCGCGACAATTAAGTCTCCATTCCACTTAGTAATATCATAAGTGTTGTTTAAAAGTCTACTTTCTGAGCTATATCTTGACTCATTTTCGCCATCTCGTATATAAAGCCCATTAGATGTTAATAGCACAAGCCTATCATCTGGTAATGATTTGATATTCCTTATATTTATATAAGCTTTTATTTTTTCTAGGTTCTCGTTTTTATCAAGAGCATACAATACTCTTGAACTAGCTGCATAGAGCTTATCTTGACTGAGAGTTAACGCAATAATGGTTAATGGTTCATTATTGATTTTTACTTTTGAAACTTTATTTTCTTTATAAACAAGAAAATCTCTGTTTGAGGTAGCTATATATATACTTCCATTATCCGTTTCTTGGATATCAAGTATCCTCGCAACACCAGTCTTTGTGCCTACTTTAAACTGCATATTTTCAACGCCTGAGTTCTTTACAATATTAAGTGCCTCAGGATTTGCCATCAAAATTGAACCATCACTAAGCTGGGCAATAGCACTTACTTCATCTGCAATAAGACCCGCTTCATTGTTGTAATTTTTGAAGCGCAGCATATTGAACTTAAACAGCCCCCTATGATCAGAAACCCAAATAATATTCTCTTGATCAACAAAAATTCTATTACTTAATACATTTTTGAGCCTCCCTCCAATAAGTAAAGGCTCGCCAATGCCTTTATTCCTATTAAACATCCTTGCAAGAGATGCACTACTATAAAAAACACGACCAAGTTGATCTACTTCTAGATTGTATTTATTCGGAATCGATACTTGAGAAATATTTATTGAGTTAGAAAGTAGTTTAAACGTATTGTTATCAATCTCACCGAGCCAATCATGTCCAAGAACATATAAAACTCCATCTTTTTCTTTAACAATCAAGATATTCTTCTCTTCAGAAAACTTCTTATTGAGCTCGCTATAAACTATTTCGTTATTTCCTGAATTTTTTTGGACTTCAAAAATTCCATTAGTTGTACAGATAAAGGTTTGATTACTCCCTTCAACAATACTATTTATTGAGATAGATAGATTGTTTCTTTTTAAAGTCCAATTCGACCACTCTTTATTCGTTTCGCTATAGCGGAGTATTTGGTTTTTATTTCCAAGCCAAACATATGTTTCTCCATTATTATCAGATACGTTAAAAGTGAACGCTCTTATACTTTCACTCCAATTTTTTGGCAAGGGGATATCTCTCCAGACTCCTTGCTGATAGTATTTAATGACAAAATATTTTTCGTTATGCCCAGCTGCCCAAACAGTACCATCTTTTGACGTTCTGATAAAGGAATATTCAGATATTGGCAACCCTAATGAATCTGGAAACACATTCCATTTGTACGAATTATAAGTTGCAATTCCCTCCGAGGTTAAAAACCACATCACCCTATCTGGAGTTTGTGCAATATCAAAAACAGCATTAGAAGGTAGCCCTTCAACTGTTGAGTAAGTTTTTGTAGGATAAAACTGTCCTAATAAGGAATACGGGAGAAACGCTAAAAATAATCCAATAAAAACCTGTTTCATCAAAACTCTAAAACCATTGAAAATAAATTTACTTCTCGTTCATCTTTAAGAACTCACTATAATACCACTCTATTAGATTCAAAACATTAGGATATGTATATCGTTTTAGTATTAACAAACTCATGAATCCCAAATAGTCCTAACTCTCGGCCATAACCTGAGTGTTTAATACCGCCAAATGGTAGGCGTGGATCTGATTTAACCAATTCGTTCACAAAACAGCATCCCGCATGGAGTCTTTCAGCAACAATACTCTCGACATGTTCTACATTTTCTGAAAAAATTGCAGCACCCAAACCGTATATACTATCATTGGCAACCTCGATTGCTTCTTCTTCATTTTTTACTTTTATAATTGAGGCAACGGGACCAAACAATTCTTCATGATATGCTGGCATACCCTTCTGTACATTCTCCAATATTGTTACTGGATAAAAAGCACCTTTTCGATCTGGTATTGTTCCTCCTAAAGTAATTTTCGCTCCTTTTTTCACACTTTCTTGCACTTGCTTGTGGATACTATCTCTTAAATCAACTCTTGCCAATGGGCCAATATCTGTTAATTCTTCAAACGGATCTCCCATAACCTTTTCTTTCATGAGCGCTGTAAATTCATATACAAAAGCCTCATAAACTTCTTCAACTACAATAAATCGTTTGGCAGCTACACAGCTCTGACCGCTGTTTATAAGCCTAGATGTAACACAGGTAATTGCGGCCTGCTTAATGTTCGCATCTTTTAATATGATGTATGGATCATTACCTCCAAGTTCTAATACCGTTTTTTTAAGAGCTTCGCCTGCTTGCGATGCAACTATTTTACCTGCTTTTGTGCTTCCAGTTAACGTAACTGCTGCAATTCCGGAATGTTGAATAATGGGTTTCATATGCTCGTTTGAGACCAAAATAGTTCTAAATAGATCACGGGAGCAGCCAGAGTCGTGAATTAACGTCTCAATTTCCAAGGCACAACCAGAAGTGTTTTCTGAATGTTTTAGAACAATCCCATTCCCAGCCATTAACGCTGGCACAGCAAAGCGAAATAATTGCCAAAATGGAAAATTCCAAGGCATAATAGAAAGGATTATTCCAAGTGGCTTAAAAGCTACATAACTTTTTGAAGCATCGGTTTCTACCATTCTATCAGCTAAAAAAGAAGCTGCATTCTCAGCATAATATTCGCAAACCCAGGCACACTTTTCAACTTCCGAAATAGACTGAGCAATAGGTTTTCCCATTTCTTGAGACATTAGCTGACCAAGACTTTCTTTTCTTTCCTTAAGTAAACTAGCAACCCTTTGCAAGCATGCTGCTCGTTGTTCAAAGCTTTTTTGAGCCCATTGTAGTTGGGCGATGTTGGCTCTATCAATAATACCATTAACTTCATCAGGAGACATTTCAGCGTATTCTTTGATTAACTCTCCCGTGGTCGGATTTACAGTTTTCATCATTCTCTTGTTTAATTTTTGATTTAGCTGAAATAACAAACTCTATTAATCTTGTATTCCAGAAACATTTGTATGTATACTTTCCATAATTGTTTCTAAAACCTCATCTAGAAGATCATTCTCTATGATTAAAGGTGGAGCTAGTCGAACTAAAGTATTTGAATGAAGAGTCCAACCTAGAAGGACTCCCTTTTCGAAACAGCTTTCAACAACTGCTTTTGTGAGCTCCCAACTTTCCAACTCTAGACCCAGCATTGCTCCTTTCCCTCTTACTTCAACAATGCCTTTTCCAACTAACCGCTTCTTTATTTTTCGCTCTATCTCAACGGCCCGATTTATATAATTTCCATCTAATAATTCTTTCAAATTTGCATGAGCAGCAGCACAACAAACTGGATGTCCGCCAAAAGTGGTTACATGATTTAATGGAGGATTGTACATGAAAGCCTTAAAAATCTCGGAAGATGAGACAAAAGCTCCCATCGGCATTCCACCAGCCATTGCCTTGGCTAAGCATAAAATATCGGGAATTACATCATAATGCTCGAATGCGAAAAGCTTCCCTGTTCTTGCAAAACCGGATTGTATTTCATCAAAAATAAGAAGTGCTCCAGTTTCATCACACTTAGATCTTACTGCCTTCAACCATTCTTTTTCAGCGGGAATAATCCCTCCCTCACCTTGAATTGGTTCGAGTATTACTGAAGCTGTTTGATTATCAATGTTATCTAAATCAACAAAACTATTGAAATTTAAAAAATGAACATCTGGTAATAACGGAAGATATGGATCTCGGTATACATCTCGTCCGGTTACACTAAGTGAGCCGTGAGTATCGCCATGGTAGCTATTTTTAAACGCAACTAATTTACTTCTGCCCGTGTGTTTTTTGGCGAGCTTCAAAGCGCCTTCGTTAGCTTCAGTTCCACTATTTACTAGATACACTTGATTTAGTTGTGGGGGAAGTTGAGCCATTAAAAGTTCTGCAAATTCCACCTGAGGCTTCTGTATAAACTCGCCATAAACCATCACATGCAAATATTTACCAAGTTGTTCTTCTATGGCGGCGATTACTTTTGGATGGCGATGCCCCAAGCTGCTAACTGCTATTCCAGAAATAAAATCCACGTAGCGTACTTCTTTCGTAGTATAAAGGAAAGGACCCTTAGCATGACTTATTTCGAGACCAATTGGTGAGTCGCTAGTTTGAGCAATATGGGAAAGAAAAGATTGTTTCAATTGTAACTTATAATTTATTTTAAATGACCTATTTTTGAACCTACTGAATTTCAGTATTTCTGATAACTAATAAACGATATATGATACAAAAGATACCACTATTGATTTTTGCTGCTTTTCTTCTGTTCTCGTGTAAATCATCAAAAAAAACAACTCAAGGCCCCATCCAACTTAAATCGGATATAGAAATCTTATCGCCAGGGCACGTTGAGGTGAAATTTAAGGTTTTAAATGAAGAAGCCACAGAACCAGATTCTAGTCCTATTTATAAAATTGAAATACTGACCATTAATAAATATGGAACTGCTACACCAGTTTTAGCAAAAGGCGAAGTTTTAAGTGTTTTACTTAGAGCCATTTCTCTTAAAGATAAACTTACTATTGGTACTATTCACATAGGCCTTTTAGCTCATTTAGAAAAAATTGTAACCGAAAAACCGACCCCTAGTTGGGATTTATTAAATATTAAATAGCATTTATGAATTTTATTTTTTCCAATAAAGGAAAGTTCTCTCTCTTATTCTTTTCTTTATTCTTAATTGTAGTAGTAGTTACTTTTTCAAATTACTATTCAGACTTAGGGCCTTTAGAACGTCAAGATGTTGAGACTGAAGAACTAGGACCTCTTAACGAAGAAGTTGAAAATAAAAAGGCTCGCCAGGAGTACTATTTTAATATGCTTCGCGACCCCAAAACCAATTCAATCCCAGAAGCTGTTCGTGCAAGGGAGCTTCGTTTTGCAAATGACTTATTTCAACATTCTAAAGCAAAATCTGGTAATTTATTCAATTGGCAAGAAGCTGGCCCTAACGTTGTTGGTGGCAGAACGCGTGCTATCGCTGTGGACGTAGGGGATCCTACAGGTAATACGGTAATTGCAGGGGCCGCTTCAGGTGGAATTTGGAAGTCTACTAATGGCGGGGCTTCTTGGGATTATAAATCCGACCCGAATCACAATCTAAGTGTGACATCAATTTCTCAAGATCCGAATAACACTAACGTTTGGTATTACAGCGCCGGTGAGATAAGTGGTAATACAGCTAGTGGGAGACTTGGAAGTGCATCGTATTATGGTTTTGGAATTTGGAAGTCCACAAATAGTGGAGAAAGTTGGACTAATGTTACCATAAACGAAGACGGCGTTGGTGATGCTTCTTGGAATTCACCATTTGATTATATTTCAAAAGTAATGGTAAACCCGGTAAATAGTGACGTATATGTAGCTACCAATGGCTTTGGCTTATACAAATCAACGAATGGTGTAGATTTTCAAAATGTATATGGAAGCTCGGGAGAGTTTAGATATTTAGATTTTGATATAGACACTCAAGGAAATATTGTTTTGATTGCCTCTGAATCAACGGCGGGCGAGTCTACCGCTAACACAGGAGTGTTTTATACAACAAATAATGGGGCTTCATGGACTAATATCACTCCATCAGAATTCCCAATAAAACATGCTCGTAGCGTTATTGACATTGCACCTTCAGCCGAGCATATAGTATATATATTCACTAATACTGGACTTGGGAAAGTCAGCAATGTTGATCCAAAAGAAATAGTTGAGAAACTTGCTCTGTTTAAGATTAATACCAAAACTGGTGAATCTTTTGACCTATCTGCTAATATCCCAGAATTGGATATTTTTAGAGGAACTGTCCAAACTCAAGGCAATTTCAATATGGCACTTGCAATCAGTCCTATTGATACTAATCTTGTTATTGTTGGTGGCATTAGTTTATTTAGATCTAAAGACGGTTTTACTTCTACTAACTTTGACCGGATTGGCGGATATGGCGTTGATAACCATCACCCAGATAATCATACCTTAGCTTTTGACCCTCAGAACCCAGAACGACTTTGGAGTGGGCATGACGGTGGTATTAGCTTAACAAACTCGGCTAGTGGTTCAATTTCCTGGTTAAATAAGAATAATGGTTATAATGTAACCCAGTTTTATACTGTTTCAATTGCACGTGAAGCTGGGGATACTCGAATTATTGGTGGCACACAAGATAATGGATCGCCTTACTTCCGTTTAAATGATACCAACGAGGTTGAAAACGATATTTCTACTGGTGATGGATCATTTGCCTTCATTGGTAACTTTTATATGTACGTATCATCACAAGAAGGGAGAATGTTACGGGTTGGGTACTATGAGGATACGGGAGAGCCATTAAATCCATTTGGGAATAAATACGATCAATATGATTGGTCGTTTATGTATCCAGCAGGAGCCTCTAATCAGGCATTTGTTCATCCTTTTGCAGTGAACCCAATAAATCAGAATATGATTTTCTACCCTGATGGTGCTGAACTTTGGAAGACGACAAGAGCTGGTTTTATTCAGGGTGGATTACAAGAAGGTTCAAATTCCGACTGGACAAAATTGCCGTTTAGTGCAGGCGCTGGATATAACATTTCAGCTCTATCTTTTACGCAAAGTACTCCTAGTCATAAATTATATTTCGCAGCATCTAGCAACTCGGGTGCCCCCAGAATTTATTTCTTAGAGAATACATCTCAAACCCCTACTGAAATTAGCATTCCTGGGACTACTGGGGGAAGTAAAGTGCATCAAATTGCAGTAAACCCACTAAATGGAAATGAACTTATTGTTGTGATGTCTAACTATAACATCGTTGGAACTTACTACTCTAGCAATGGTGGTGTTACTTGGACTGCAATTGAAGGAAATTTAATTGGTGATTCTGTTAATATTGGGCCTTCGATAAGATCTGCAGCCATTGCACAAGGTAATAGAACCACTGCCTATGTACTCGGAACAAGTACAGGTGTTTACACAACTACTACTTTATCAGGAAACAACACAATTTGGACTAAAGAGTCTCCTGAGATTATCGGTAGCTCTATAGCCGAAGCAATCGATTATAGAAGTAGTGACCAAACCATTGCAATTGGCACCCATGGGCGAGGTATCTTCATTGGCACCGCTAATAATGCTGTAGCTAATGAAGATGAAACAGTTACCGAAGTACCTAATTCATTCTCGCTATCTCAGAACTATCCAAATCCATTTAACCCAACTACAAATATTGAGTTTAATCTTCCAAGTTCAGCAAAAGTAACTCTAACTGTTTATGATGTAAATGGAAGGCTTGTAGCAACTATACTCAACAATAGCCAGAGGATGGCTGGTCAACATGCGGTTTCTTTTAATGCCGAAAACTTGGCCAGTGGTGTTTATCTTTACGAAATTAATGCGGTTTCTGTGAGTGGAAAGTCTTTTGCTCAGAGTAAGAAAATGACACTTATAAAATAAATTATCTTATTTTTAAACTAAAAAGGCAGCCTTTAAAGCTGTCTTTTCCTGAAAAAATTGCCTTATTAATTACCGCCGGTTATGATTGATAGAAATGCTTTAGCATAGCAAGTAAATGGAATTTTTAAGTGTTAATTCTTATTCCATGAATACAAAACTATTGATTAGTTAAACACACTTATTGTCTAATCAATAACTACCTATAACAGTCAAAGGTCTCATTTAATTTTGGCGATGAAAACACCTAACTTTATCCATGAAAACCCGATAGAGTTTACACCCCTTGCTTCTCTTTTGAATACAACTATAATCCTGTCAACATATATTAGGGCGTCACATTTAGAAGAAATAGCAACGGCAAAACAGATTTCATTTTTGAAATTAATAAGTATTACTTAGCCCATTATGAATTTTTTATTTTCAAATAAAAGGAGAATTCTACTTCTATTTCTTCCATTATTTCTAATTGTAACTTTAATTACTATTTCAAATTACTATTCAGATTTAGGTCCTCTAGAACGTCATAACGAAAAGAAAGAAGAACAAGGTCCAGCAGGCGAAAAAGTTGAAAATAAAAAAGCTCGACAAGAGTATTTTTTTAATATGCTTCGCGACCCCAAGACAAATACTATTCCAGAATCTGTTCGTTCTAAAGAGCTTCGTTTTGCAAATGATTTATTCCAACATTCTAAAATTATATCTGAGAACCTCTTCAATTGGCAAGAGGCAGGACCTAACGTAGTTGGAGGGAGAACTCGTGCAATTGCCATAGATATTAGTGACCCTTCAGGGAATACCGTAATAGCTGGAGCCGCTTCAGGTGGGATTTGGAAATCTATTGATGGCGGAGCTTCTTGGGCTTATAAATCAGACCCAAACCACAATCTAAGTGTGACATCTATTTCTCAAGACCCGAATAACACTGACACTTGGTATTACAGCGCTGGTGAGATACGAGGTAATAATGCAAGTGGAAGATTATCCAGTGCACGCTATTATGGCTTTGGGATATGGAAATCTACGAATAGTGGGGAAAATTGGACAAATATTACAGTTAACGAAATTGGTGTTGGTGATGCTTCTTGGAATTCCCCATTCGACTATGTTTCGAGAGTAATGGTAAGCCCCGCTAATAGCGATGTGTATGTGGCTACTAATGGGTTTGGGTTATACAAATCTAGCAATGGTATTGATTTCGAGAACATTTTTGGGAACCCAGCAGAATTTAGATTCTTAGATTTTGATATAGATTCTAATGGAAATATTGTGGTAGTAGCTTCTCAGGATAATGCAGGGCAAACCACTGGTACTCCTGGCGTATATTATTCTACTGATAACGGAGTTTCGTGGTTGAATATCACTCCAACTACGTTCCCATTACAACACTCCCGTAGTGTGGTGGAACTTGCTCCTTCCTCAGAAAATTTAGTTTATATTTTTACTAATACTGGCCAAAATAAGACTAGTAATACCGACTCAACAAAAACCGTTGAGAAGCTTGCTTTGCATAAAGTAAATCTCAATAGCGGTGAATCTTTTGATTTATCTAATAATTTGCCTGAGTTTGATACTTATAAAGGTACAGCTCAAACCCAGAATAATTTTAATATGGCGCTGGCTGTAAGCCCTTCCGACACAAATTTAGTATTTCTTGGAGGAGTTAGCTTGTTTCGATCAAGAACGGGATTTAGTTCAGCTAATTCAGAGTGGGTTGGTGGATATAACATCCAGAATCATCACGCCGATAACCATGCCTTAGTCTTTGACCCAAACAATGCTGAACGCCTTTGGAGTGGACATGATGGTGGTATCAGCGTAACAGATTTAGCTAGTGGTTCAATACCTTGGCAGAATATGAATAATGGCTATAATGTGACTCAATTTTACACTGTATCTATAGCACGCGGGGCTGGTGACACTAGAATTATTGGCGGAGCACAAGATAATGGATCTCCTTATTTCCGCTTAAACGACGATAAAGAAGTTGAGAACGATATTTCAAGTGGGGATGGTTCTTTTACTTTTATAGGAAGTACTTATATGTATGTTTCTACTACAAATGGTGTCATGATTCGTATCGGGTATTACCAAAATACAGGAGAACCCTTAAATCCATTTGGTAACAAGTATAATCAATATGATTGGTCATATATTCACCCCTCACTCGCTTCTAATCAGGCATTTATTCATCCTTTTGCAGTCAACCCGACTAATCAGAATATAATATTCTATCCTGATGGTGCTGAACTTTGGAAAACAACTAAAGCTGGCTCTATTCAAAGTGGATTAAAAGATGGTTCGGATTCCGACTGGACTAAGTTAGTGTTTGATGCAGGCTCTGGATATAACATCACTGCACTTTCTTACACCCAAAACTCACCTAGCCATAAGCTATATTTTGCGGCCTCTAGTAACTCAGGTGTACCCAAAATTTATTTCTTAGAAAATGAAGCCCCATCTCCTACAGAAATAAATATCTTAGAAGCTGCAAGTGGAAGCCAAGTGCATCATATTGCGGTAAACCCCTTAAATGGAAATGAACTTATCGTTGTAATGTCTAACTATAACATTACTGGTACTTATCATTCCAGTGATGGAGGCGAAACCTGGAGTGCTATCGAAGGTAACTTAATTGGCAATGAAGACAGTTTGGGGCCTTCAATTAGGTCAGCTGCTATTATTCAAGGTCGAGAAGCCACAGCGTATGTACTTGGGACAAGCACTGGTGTTTACTCTACAACCGTACTTGAAGGAAATAGCACCAATTGGACAAAAGAATCTCCTGAAATTATAGGGAGCGCTGTTGCTGAAGCAATTGATTATAGAAGTAGTGACCAAACTATTGCGATTGGCACCCATGGGCGGGGAATTTTTATTGGAACTGCAAAAAACCTAGGCGGTGAAGTGCCTAGTTCCTTCACGTTGGCTCAAAATTATCCAAACCCATTCAATCCGAGTACAAATATTCAGTTTTATCTAACAAATTCTGCGAAAGTAACCCTAACTGTTTATGATGTAAGTGGCCGGAAAATTGCTACTCTATTGGAAAATAATCAAAGATCAATAGGGCAACACACTGTCTCTTTTAATGCTAGAAACTTAGCAAGTGGTGTTTACCTATACAAAATTGATGTTGTTACTGAGGATGGAAAGACTTTTGCTCAGAGTAAGAAAATGACTCTTATCAAATAGAAACACTTTTATTCCTTTATACTAAAAAGGCAGCCAATAAAGCTGCCTTTTTTTAATTCCAGTTATCTAATATCTCAAAAAATTCAGCTTGAATACCGGCACCTTTATCTCGGGCATACCACAGATGAAGTTCTCTTTTTACATCATCATTACTCATTGTTGAATCAGCAACCATTTCTACAAAACGATCTTGAATTACTTTAGGCCTTGGCCCCCAAGTTCCTAACTCTTCTAGAGTCTCTGTATCTAGTGCGATTAACTTGGGAATTGAACGGCTCGTTCCATTTGTTAAGTAAGCGTCCATAACGTTCAAGTGTTCATCTCTAAGAATCAGTTTCAACTCAATACTTGGGCTAATTTCTGCCATTTTATTGAGAAATGGGAGCAACTGAGATGCATCTCCACACCAACCCTCAGTTAGCACAAGCCAAGTCACATTTCTAGGGAAATCACTAAGTTTATTAGCAAGCTCATCATTAATCACACCGCGTTTATCCCAACGGTTAGATCTTTGCATGTTTAGCTTAGTGTATTCCAACATATCTTCGCCATTTTCATCGTTTGTTGTACGATGTTCGGCATATAGCTTCTCAACTAACTCGCTGTATTCTTTATAAGAATAAGCTCCTGCAACAATTTCTTTTGTAATAATAGTCTGTGTGTCTGTATTCATAGTATTTAATAATAATTCTGGAATGTGAATAATCTATGAACTTATTCAATTGGATATAATCGATTTGTACAATACACACGATAGGATAAAGAGAACAAAGCTAAACGAAGTTAGAAATTTGATCTTCATTACTGTCTCATATTCAGTTTTATTTCCCTCCAATCTTTTGAGAATCTGATTTATAACTCCAAAGGTTACGGTACTTAATACTAAGAAAAGAAGACTTAAACTTGGATCTGTATTGTATAAACTGCCAGCTATCAAAAGCACACCGCTTGCGAAGAATATTCTATACAACCTTTTAATTCCTTTAAGTCCATATCGAATTGCAAATGTTTGATCTCCACGTTGAGCGTCTTCTTCTTTTTGATACACTTGAGAGACCGGATATAAACTCAGCATAATAAGAGCTACCCCTAACGCAGCAAAACCCTGAACTATTCCTATCATTTTAGCACCAGAAGCTAAATATCCAAGTAAGAACGAATTACTTCCCGTGCTTACGCCAATAGCTACTAAGCTTAATAATGGTCGTCCTTTCCATCTTGTTATTGGGCTTGAATACAGCCAGAAGAAGAAAATGCTTATTCCATAAATCATAACGTAAACTCGGCCTAGTGAGAAAGCACTTACCAAACCTACAAATTGAATCAACATCGATGCTACCCACATCCAACCTTCCATTTTTGGCGGGGATTTCAATCCTCCGATTGGCCCTTCATCCTTATCCCAAAATGAATTGTAAGCTGTAGCTCCTCCAAAAAGCAGTACGTGCACATTCAAAAACTGGAGACCAAACAGCTCCCAATTTATGGATTCTACAAAGAGTGCTGAGAGTAGATAGCCTCCAGAAAGAATAAAAAACTGATAGTGCAATCGAAGATGCACAATGAAATGCCAGACTTGGATGAGTTTAAACTTTTTCATAAACCTATATAGGGTTAAAGCATGAAAAATGAAATTCTGTTTAAGCAACAACAACCTAAATTTAAGCTAATCTTCTACTGATTTAGAATCTAGTTAATCATATCTTTAGGGATGCAGACGATTCCTACAACTACAACCTTCGAAAAAACTCTCTCCCAAAGTAATTGGGTTGCGGCTCAAACTGCTCACAGTGCTCGGATAGAAGCCTTAGTAGGTGATTATTTAATCCAACGCTCCCAACATGGTAAACAGCCTGTTATGGATTTCCTGTTCGATTATTACGCTTTTAGGCCTTCAATGCTTAGGCGTTGGTCTCCTGGGTTTAGAACTGCACTCGAAATAGACACCGAAATAGAGCTTCCAGAATTTAGTGAATTCAAAATTCAGGATAATCTAGCATGGTTAGATGTGAGTTTATTTCCAAAAAGAAGGTATAGGTCTACAAATTGGATTTTACAGATGTTGAAATCCACACAAGATTCACGTCCAGCTTTTGGTTGCTTTGGTATGCATGAATGGGCAATGGTTTATAAAGCAGAAAAACCACGACACGATCAAGTCCCTTTGCGAATGGAGCCTGAGGAATTAGCTGAGTTTGTAGAATCTCGCCCTCTCCTTTGTACACACTTTGATGCATTTAGATTTTTCACTCCCGAAGCTGTTCCTATGAATAAATTCCAGTTAACGCGGGATAAATTCGAAGAAAAGGAACAACCTGGTTGTATTCACTCTAATATGGATTTATACAAATGGGCATTCAAACTATATCCATGGATTTCTAGTGACTTAATTCTAGAAGCTTTTGAACTAGCACTTGAAGCTCGAACTATTGATATGAAAGCTAGTCCATATGATCTGCTTGATTATGGTTTAACTCCCATAAAAATTGAGACCGAAGCTGGACGTTTTGAATACAAAGAGACTCAAGAAGCTATTTTCGAAAGAGGAAAACCTATCCGCGAGAAATTGATTATCGAGTATGAACGATTTTTGGAATGCTTGGAAGAATCGTCCATTTAGCCTCTAATTTGGAAGGCTAATCTTTCCTAAACTTATTTGCGTTCCGTTAACTTCAAAGCCATTTCCTCGGAATAAGTCATCAGCTAGAAAAGCCATTAGTGCTGCTTCTTTCGCATCAGGGAGCATTTCAAGCTCTTCAAAGTTTTTAACTTGGGCATTAGGTAGGCGCTCTGCTAAACTAGCCATCATGGTTTTGTTATGAATACCGCCCCCACTTGCATAAAGCTCAAAAACATCTTTACCTGAAATCTCATCAAAAGCCCGTGAAATACTCTGAACAGTTAGCTGAGTTAATGTAGCTATCAAATCTGTTGGATTTAGCTGAATTTGATACCCTTTCATCAACTCCTCTACCAGCTCCAAGTTGAAGTCTTCTTGTCCTGTTGTTTTTGGAAATGGTTTTCTGAAATAAGGTTCTAACAATAAATATTTCAATAATTCGGAATGTACTTTTCCCAATTTGGCAACATCTCCGCTGGCATCATAGGCCTTGTTGAAATGCTTTTGCATTGCCTCGTTTATCAGCGTGTTTGCTGGACCTGTGTCTGAAGTAATAATTGCCTTCCCACTTTGCTTTGCTGGTAACCATGTAAAGTTGGCGATTCCTCCTAGGTTTAGTAGCACTCGGTTCTTGGACTCGTGCCTAAACAATACATCATCCATCAGCGCTACAAGCGGAGCTCCTTCGCCACCCGCAGCGGTATGCTTTTGCCGAAAATCTGAAATAGTAATTATTCCTGTCTTTTGGGCTATGTGATCACCATCCACAATCTGCAATGTACTATTGAAGTCATCACCAGGCTGATGATACAATGTTTGCCCATGAGAGGCGATGGCATCAACATCCTTTACTGAGAAATTCCATTCTTCAATCGCTTCTATAATCCAACTACTATACAAATGCGCTAACTCTGTATTAAGCACGCACACTTCTTGTAAATCGACGGTTTGTTTGGATTGGACAGCGCGGAGTCTTGCTCTTAAACCCGCATCATACTCTACTGTTTTAAATTCAAGAACCTTAACACTCGATTCCGAACATTCACAAAGTGCCATATCTAGCCCGTCTAAAGAGGTCCCAGACATCAATCCAAGAATAATTCGAGAGGATTTTTGAGTAATTTCAGAAAGTAGAGAGAGTTGCTTGTTCATAGTGGAAACTCGGAGTATTTTTGCATCGAAACAAATCCAAAACAATGAGCGATACAGAAGAATTAGATTACCAATCTTTCGAAGAAGATTTAAAATTTTTGATAACTACGTTAAAAGACAGTTTTGAGTCTACCGATGTGGAATATTATGTAGACGACCACAACGAGATTCTTTATGTTAAGTTAGAAGGTTTAGACGAATATCCTGAGCATGAAATTGAGGAAATTGCGACTCCGATATTTGAAGAATTAGACATGGATTTTGAAGAAATCATCCTCTTACCACTCTAAGAATAGCTTTCAGAAAAGCGCTTTTTTAATTGTTTTAAAGGAGAAGAATGCTTCGTATTTTTTAGGATAATTTAATTCCTTATTTACTATATGAAGAGTTCTAATTCTGGATACGTTATGCGTTGTATTATGTGCAACCATGAAAATGACGAGCGCAAAACAAGTACGTACTGTACGCAATGTGGCGGTGTGTTAACTATTGAGTACAACGAGGTTCGGCAAGAAATACAGTACCCACTTAAGAATATAATTCCTGATCCTCTCAAAATTCATTACACCGCTCTAAAGAAGTTAGAACGCCTTTCTACCATTTATGGCGCTGAGCTTTATGCCAAATTAGAGCTCGAGAATCCAACAGGATGCTTCAAAGATCGTGGAAGTTATATTGAAGTTTTGAAAGCTCTCGAGTTGGGCGCTGATGCTATTTGTTTGGCTTCAACAGGAAATATGGCAGCGTCGGTAGCAGCTTATGCTTGTTATTTCAAACTCCCATGTTTTGTGTTCGTACCCGAAAAAACTCCTGATGTTAAACTCGCTCAAAGCACCATTTATGACGCTACTATCATAAAAGTAAAAGGCGACTTCAGAACGTGTGAGGTTCTTTGTCGCGAATTTGCTAAGTCTGGAAATTACTATTTAGCTGGCGATTACGTATTTCGCCAGGAAGGACAAAAATCATTCTCTTACGAGCTGTTAGAGCAGGGAGAAATTGATTACGATTACATCTTTGTACCCGTAGGTGCTGGAACAAACTTCGCAGCAATTTATAAAGGTTTTGTTGAAATGAAGGCTGCGGGTTTGATTGATAGAATACCAAGTTTTGTGGCTGTTCAGCCAGAACAAAGTTCTCCCGTTGTTGAAGGAATTTTCAAAAAGGAAAAAATCATCAAGGAACAGGTGCATACTATGGCTGATGCCGTTGCGGTAGGAGATCCTTTCGATTTTTATAAAGTTCTTGAAGGTATTGATAAGACAAACGGACTTGCATTCACTGCTACTGAAAACGAACTGCTCGAATCGATGAAAGAAATGACCATCGAAGAAGGCATTTTTACAGAACCGGCATGCGCCATTCCCTTAGCAACTTTCAAAAATAATTTAGAAACCTTTAAAGGAAAAAAGTGTTTGTTTGTGCTTACTGGAACAGGGTTGAAAAGCTCACAAATCGTATCTAAGTATTCACTTTCATCTCCTGTACTATCTCCAAACATGGAAACCATTCAACAGTATATAGATTCGGGATTCCCGCAATTACAGAAACAAAGTTGGGGTCAGTCGCGGGAAATGATGATTGGTAATGTAAATATGGACGACGACCACGCTCGTTTATACGATGGTTACGTAAGTGGCATCAACAAAAAAGGGAAGGTTTTAAAAGAGGAAGAAATAAAAGCACTAAAATCTCTCGTGTATAACGAAGAAAAAGTGCTTCATTATCCGGTTGAAGTTTTAGATTACAAGCTCACAATGCGTATGCATGGCTTAGTAAGTGCGGCAGTGAAGCTTCGCATTGATGGAATTGAGGACGAAGTGCTCTCGTTAGATCAAGGTGTTGGGCCAATGGATGCTATCTTAACGGCAATTAAAGCCGAAACAGATTCATTCTTGCCTTTAGAAGTTAAGAACCACGAAATTGAAATTCTAAGTCCTGATACCGACTCCTTAGTTATTGTAACTCTCACTCTAGAAAAGCAGGGACATACATTCCAATCTAAAGGTGCCTCTCCTGATACTATTGAAGCTCTTATTCAGGCGTTCGTAAAAGGCTTAGCTATTGCCAATAAAGCACTGGTTTAAACAAAAAAACTCAGCTTTCTATCGATAGAAAGCTGAGTTTTAATACTAAATTGGTCAGTTTTGAAATTAGCGTAGTGCTTCTTCTAACTCTAAAGAAGCATTGCTTCCTGCATCACGATATTTGATGATAATTGGGCAAGCCATACTTAGGCCTTTGCCTTTTGCCCAATCTCCGCTTACTGGTCTTGAACCAGGTATTACCACTGCGCCGGCAGGAATACCAGAACCACGTTCTAATTCTTTTTCGTTAACGGCATCATAAACAGGAATTGATTTCGAAAGTACAACACCTGGCGCTATAACTGCACCTTCTTGAACTAAAATTCCTTCCACAATTACAGCACCGGCACCAATAAAGCAATCATCTTCAATAATAACTGGGTTCATTCCAACAGGCTCAAGTACGCCACCAATTTGAACTCCAGCAGATAAATGAACATTCTTACCAATCTGTGCACAAGAACCCACAAGAGCGTGACTATCTACCATTGAGCCTTCATCAATAAACGCACCTACATTCACGTAAGCTGGGGGCATAATAATTACACCAGAAGCAACATATGCGCCACGACGAACAGATGAACCTCCAGGTACCAATCGAACTCCATCTTCGGGCGTAAAATAGCGTGGAGGTAAATTGTGTTTATCTACAAAGCCTTCGTAAATACCTTCAAACGAGGTATTGGTTCCGTTTTTAAAAGCTTCCAAAATAGATTGTTTAACCTCAATGTTGGCTTCCCATCCATTCTCGGTTTTATTAGCAGATCTAAGTTCGCCAGTTTCTAGCTTATCTAATACTTCTTCGTAATTCATATTCTTTTTCAATTTCAAAAACGACGAAATCTCATCGTTCTTAATTCTAATTAATTAAGTTTTAATTATTCAGCGAGTTCTATTGTTCGATTAGCTCTTCATACCATTCATTAACTCGTTTATCAGCTTCGAGTAGCCCTTCTTCTGTTCTAGAATCTAAATCATCCAAGGAAAGTGGGCTTCGAACTTCGTCACAACTAATCCAACCTTTGTGTTCAAGAAGTGCTTTAACCGGAACTGGACTTGGCGCATCAAAAAATAAATCTGCACAAGCAACCCAATCTCTAAAAAGGTATTGTGTACTTCCTACTAAATTCAATTTCAAGAAATGCATTGTTGCTTTTGGCCAAGCGTTAGATGCTACAGAAACGTGACCAACTGCACCTTCTGCTACAAGCTCTGTGATCAAGTTATCATCGCCACAGTAAAGTTTAGCACCGGGTGCCGAATCTCTATATTTTTTGAAATCCTCTACGCTTCCACTCGCTTCTTTCATTCCCATATAATTTGGAAAAGCTTTGTTTAGAAAAACGGGAACATGTGGATGGATTTTAATTCCAGTACGCGATGGCACATTGTAAATCATACACGGCGTTGTAGTTTCTTTCATTAGTTCTGAAAACCAAGACAGCTGACCCTCCATACCTGGTTTCGCATAAATAGGAGCCACGAGTAAAAAAGCATCCACTCCAACTTCATCGCAGAAATGAATAAAAGCCTTTTGCTCATCAATTAGAAAACCACCTAAACCTGCCATCATTGGCACAGACAGTTTTAAGGATTTTACGAACTTAACAAGTTCTTTCTTTTCCTCGGTATTGATATTTAACCCTTCCCCAGTACTTCCCAGAACCAACACACCAATCCCAGCTTCCTCCTGTTTACGAAGCATGGTTTCAAAACTAGTATAATCTATACTAGTATCTGCATTCATAGGGGTTACTACGGCGGTCCAAAGTGGATATTCTTCCATTATTTTATTTCCTCGGTTACTTGATCAAACAATGCATCAAAGGTATGAATACCTTTGCTCAATGTCATGTTATTGACTAGTTGTTCAGCTGCCCAAATAGCTCCTTCCGCAAATAGAGAGCGATCTAATGCTTCATGTTTTAGGAGTAATTCTTCAGTAGAAGTAGTAACACGCAATTCATGAATTCCGTTTACATCCCCTTCTCTAGCCGATGTTACATCAGCTTCTTTATCTAGCCATTCTTTCCATGTTAAAGCAGTTCCACTTGGTGCGTCTTTTTTATGAACATGATGCACTTCGTGAATTTTGAATATTGGATTTTTAAGAATACTTGAGCTTACTGAAATTGCTTGTATGCATTTGCGAATGACATTCATTCCCAAACTAAAATTGGTGGCAATTACCCATTTTGAATCTGCATCAATTATACGTTGGTTCAAATCTTCTGGCCAATTATAGCCTGTACTTCCCCATGCTGCAGGAATGCCCGACTCTACCACAATATCCAAAATTTCATCCACAGCATCACCTGGCACAAAAATGATTACTGCATCGCTTTTTTTCAATTTCGATACCGTTGGAGGATTACTCCCATCAAAAACTTGGTCAAGGGAATCACCTAGCATTTCAACTACTTTGCTTCCCGTTTTTCCTGCGCCTATTACTGAAATTTTCATATCAATCAATATTTTCGATAAATGCTTTGTGAAGCTTTTGAATAATTTCTTCGCCTTCGCCTTCCTTTACAAGAAAACACACATTGTTCGAGCTAGATCCATGGCACACTAAGCGAATGTTATAGTCTTTCAAATGCGTAAATAATTCCCCACTGATACCACTTGTTGCTGTTAAGTGATTACCAATGATCGCAACTAATGAAAAACCTTTTTCAACTTCTACTTCACAAAACTTCTTCAATTCGTCAAGTACGGCTAACGTTAAATCTACTTTGTTGGATGCATTACTTGCCGTATCTAACGTTAACGAGACACTTACCTCGCTTGTGGTAACCAAATCTACTGAAACTTTATGCTCTGCCAATGTTTGAAATAAACGTGCCAAAAATCCATGCTGATGAAGCATTTCTAAACTTCGTACAGTAAGCAATGTTTGATCTTTACGCAGTGATAGTGCACGAATAACAGGCTCTTTTTCTGCTTTATTCACAATAGAAGTGCCTGGTAAACTAGGTTCTTTACTTGAAAGAACTCGAACACTTGCACCACTTCTAATAGCGGGCTTAAGTGTAGCTGGATGTAGAACTTTGCCACCAAAAACCGAAAGTTCGGCTGCTTCATCAAATGAAATTTGGCTAATTGGGTGTGCTTCTTTTACTAAGCGCGGATCAGTAGTGTAGATTCCCGCAACATCTGTCCAGATTTCGAGAGATTCTGCTTTAACAGCTTCAGCAAAAAGAGCTGCAGAATAATCACTTCCACCACGCCCTAATGTTGTAGTATTCCCAAACACATCAGAGCCAATAAAACCTTGAGTAAGATAAATGATGTCTTCTGATAACAGTTTATCAGCTTTCTTACTGATCGTTTGTAATTCTGGCGTGGCATTTCCAAAATTGGAGTCTGTTTTTATGATGCTTCTCGCATCTAGCCATTCAGCATTCACACCATTTTCATTCAAAACCTGGATAAAAACACTCGTCGACATCAGCTCTCCAAAAGCGTATAGTGCATCTTTCCAGCGTTTATCGCGCCCTATATAATCTAGATGTTGGCGTAGCTCAGAAAGTAATTTTTGAAATCGAACTCGAGTCTCGTCCTTTTCCTTAAGCTTTTCAATAATAGATAAATGCCGCAACTCAATATCTAATAGCAATTTTTCTCTTACCGTGTAATCCATCTGACCTTGTGCAAGAGCTACTAAATCATTTGTAGTTCCAGAAGTGGCACTTATTACTACTAAACGTCGATTTGGGTTTGAAGCAACTATTTCAGCACTATGTTGCATCGCTTCAAAATTACCAACACTAGTTCCTCCAAATTTTGAGACAATCATCTTAAACTTTTACTAAACCTGTTATTGTGAGTGAGTTTTTAAAATAACACCTTCACAGCAAAAGCTTGCTTTATTTTACGTGTTTTATTCTGATTTACTTTTTTTGAAAATTAGAAAGTATCTCTATTATCTTATGCTGTAATTGTCAAACCTTTTGAATGCTTCTAAGCTCATAATTTTATGCAAAATAGTAATAGAATAGCTTTAAAAAGCTTTTTTCCATATTTCGGCATTCTTCTGTTCTTTTTTGGTTCATGCTCTCCATTTTCTAATGATAGAACGATTTCAAATTTAGAAAATGAGCTCGCAAATATTTCTGCAATTCAAGATTCAGAGCAACGTCAAGCCAAAACCGATTCATTATGGGCGGAATTGAAACTCAACAATCAGATTCCCTTTATTCAAGATACGGTAGCTATTTTTCTCTATAAAGGATCTGCAGAACAAGTAAACTGGAATGGAGATTTCAATAGTTGGTCAAGTGACAAAAAATATCCCAATAAAGGAACAAATATTGAGGGGACTGATATATGGATGCTAAAAACGCATTTTCCAGCTGATGCTCGACTAGATTACAAAGTTACTGTTGATGGAGACTGGATTATTGATCCAGAAAATCCAAATACTCAATGGAGTGGTTTTGGCCCCAACAGTGAACTTAGAATGCCCAAATGGAAGCCTGAGCCTTTGAAAATCCGAACCCCAGAAGCAGCACAGGGCACCTTATCTAAAAATAGAATTATTACTAGCTCTGAGTTCGGTTATACTATTCAGTACCAAGTTTATACTCCTCCAAATTATGCTGAATTGGGAGACTTACCCGTTCTATATGTAACTGATGGGCACGAATATTCTGACGACCAACTAGGTTCTTCAGTCGTTGTTCTTGATAACTTGCTTCATCAAAAAAAGATAAAGCCCGTTATTGTAGTTTTTGTGGATCCTCGAAATCCTGATGACGAAGCTATAAACCGACGCTCGGATCAGTTTGCGGTCAACGAAAAATACCTTGTTTTCTTTACGGAGACTTTAATTCCTGAAATTGAATCTAAATACAAGGTTCTGAAAAATGCTAACCAACGAGGAATACTAGGAACTTCTTTAGGAGGATTGAATGCTGCATATTTTGGCTTTGCGCGCCCAGATGTATTCGGAAAAATTGCAATTCAAGCACCAGCTTTTTGGTATAGAGAAGAAATTTACGACTTAGTACGAAACGCCAAAGCTAACCCTGATGATATTTATATGAGTGTTGGTTCTATTGGTGACAATTTGAACGACGCTGAACGAATGGAAACTTTATTTAAGCAAAGGAAAGTTCATTTTTCCTATCTTCAGGTAAACGAAGGGCATTCTTGGGGCGCATGGTCAGCACAAATGGATGATATTCTTCTTCAATTTTTCGGGAAATAAATACTTCCTCACAACCTAATTTCATTAGAGATTAGCTAATCGAATCAGTTTAACAACTAGAACTTAACATTTACACATGTATCTTGCTTCTGCACTAATCACCAACGACGCTGTCGTTTTAGGACTTCTTTTAGCCATTTTAGCAGCTATTTTTATTACTTCAAATAGCGACAATCCAATTTGGAAAAAATTCTACACCTTCGTCCCATCTCTCCTACTCTGCTATTTTGTTCCATCCATTTTCACCACATTAGGTGTTATTTCTGCTGAAGAGTCGAATCTGTACTTTGTGGCTTCTAGATATTTGTTACCAGCTAGTTTGGTACTTCTTACGCTCAGCATAGATTTTAAAGGAGTGTTAAATCTTGGTTGGAAAGCCGTTGCGATGTTCCTTGCAGGTTCTTTTGGAATTATAATTGGAGGGCCACTCGCTCTTTTAATTATCGGTGCTATCAATCCTGATATTGTTGGCGGCGTTGGCCCAGACGAAGTATGGAAAGGTATGGCAACTATTGCTGGAAGCTGGATTGGCGGTGGTGCAAACCAAGCTGCAATGCAGGTAATGTACGAGCCAAGCGACAAGCTTTTTAGTGCTATGGTAACCGTAGACATTATTGTAGCAAACATTTGGATGGCATTTTTACTTTATGGCGCGGGAATGAGCGACCGTGTAGACAAGTGGTTCAAAGCAGACTCTTCTGCAATAGATGCTCTCCGCAAAAGTATTGAAAGCTACCAAGCTAGTATCTCGAGAGTTCCTACCTTTGTTGATATCACGAAAATTGTAGCCGTTGCTTTTGTTATCACAGGGGTCGGACATATTGTAGGCGATTTTGTGGGACCATGGATTGGTGAAAATGCTCCTGCACTAAAAGATTTAAGTCTCGACTCTGCCTTTTTCTGGATTATCGTAACCGCAACAACAGGTGGCTTAATTGCTTCCTTCACAAAGCTTCGCACACTCGAAGGAGCTGGCGCATCTAAAATCGGTAGTTTATTTCTCTACATTTTAGTAGCAACAATTGGTATGCAAATGGATTTATCAGCATTTGTTGAGGTACCTGGCTTTTTTGCAATTGGTATTGTTTGGATTCTCATCCACATTATAATTTTGCTTTCTGTAGGCAAGCTTATTAGAGCTCCATTTTTCTTTACCGCCGTTGGTAGTCAAGCTAATATTGGTGGCGCAGCATCGGCACCAATTGTTGCTTCGGCATTCCACCCAGCCCTTGCCCCTGTTGGAGTTTTACTTGCAGTGTTAGGCTATGCTTTAGGCACTTATGGTGCTTGGATGTGTGCCGAAATCATGAAAGCTTTATACTAAGTTTTTTGCTTCATCCTTTTCTGATAATCGTTATTGGTTATTCGTATCTTAGTAAAGATTGAATATTAACCGATAACGATTATTGTTGTGAATAGAGCCCTCAAGTTTCTACTCGTTTTTGTTGTAGTAGTATTAGCCGTTTTTGCCATGGCTGGAATACCAAATTACTCAGCGTTTAAAACTCTTTTTTCTAACGCTGACGGGATGGCCGAAGGTAGCGAATACATAGAAAGCACTTACTCTCTAAAAGGCCTTACCGAGTTTATTGGAGAACACCCTGAGTTTTTCTCGGTGGTATCGTTTAATATAGATAACCCCGATTCTGGCATTTATTATCAAGCTGATGTCTCACGAACATTGGGTACACTATCAAACGTATTTTTGTTGCTTGAATATGAACGCCAAGTTGACGCTGGATTAATCAATCCCAAAAAAATTATTACTCTTAAAGAAGTAACTCGCTTTGCTCTTCCTGAAATCAGCGCTGGATCTCATAAAGAGGGTCTTGAGAAGCTTCAGGAAATTGATCCTAATGAAATCACTTTAGATCATGCCGTAGGAATTATGGTTGAAGTGAATGATTTAACCATTGCGGATTATCTTTGGTTTGAATTAGGGAAAGACAATTTAGCCTCTCTTATAGACACTTTAGGACTTAAACATACAGACTTACCACTTCCATTTTCTGGCTTGTATATTTCTATAAACCCAAATTTAGCGGATACTTCTAAAACCTATTCCGACGACGAAGTTATCGAGTTTGCAACACGTTTTAAAAACGATGAAACTTACAATGAAGAAGTGAAGTCTGTTTTTGAGGATGAGCGTATCGGCATTAGTTTTATTCAAGAACGAAACGCATTAGCGAATTTTCCGCAAACTACACCTCGTGAAATTGCTAATTTTATGATGACCATCCAGAAAAATGAAGTTATCTCCGAAGCTGTTTCAAAAAGAGTTCAAGAAAAAATGAGATGGGTTTTTGGTGGCGAAACCATCCCTCTTACTTTTTCAGATTATGGCGCAATCTATGATAATAGAATGGGAATGTTAAGCGGGATAGACTTTGGGACTTCCATTTATACAGGAGCTAGCTCAGCACAGGCGGTTTTCTTTGATCGTCTCCCAGTCGCTTTTTGGCTTCATCTTTCTGCAAACCACATGCAAGAAGATTATCAACAACGACTGATTTGGGATCCTGCACTTTTTGAAACCACTATGAAAGAAATTTCAAAAGGAGAGTAACATGTCAAAATATCGTTTTCTCTCACTTTTCTGGATTATACCTGCTTACTTAGCTTTCATATCATTTCAGCAAGGAATGGTGCACTTTGGCTCCAAAATTACATTTGAAAATGGGGATCGTTATATTGTTGAAGTACTTGATATGCAAATGAAACAAATTGCTGCTCAAAGCAACGGTTTTGTTATTTTTAAATTTACAACACCCGAAGATGATGTTATTACAAAAAAAATGACGCTCACTATTCAGATGGCACAGCAGATTATGAAGGTTAGCGAAATACCAATTAGGTATAGAAAAGGCGGCTATCCAGAAATAGTTTTAGAACCAACTTATGACATCCAATACGCTACCTCGCTGTATAACATGTGGGTAGCTATTGCCGCTTTAATTTCAACTATCATTGCAGCATTAATGATTCAGCGCTTCTCTAATGCTAAAAGTAAAACTGGCACTGAAGTGCTTCACCTCGAAAGGATTGATTAATGGCTAAAGGAACACTTTATTTAGTACCTACAACACTAGGAAAAACCCCTCTCAACAACTCAATTCCTGAGCATACTTTATCGGTTCTGCGAAGCTTAGACTCTTTAGTTGTTGAAAATATCCAGACATCCGTGAAATTTTTGCATTGGGTAGGCGATACTATTCCTGAGTACAAAATTGATTTCTATCATCTCAATAAGAACACCCCTGATTTAGAAATATTTAGCTTTTTAAAGCCATTGAAAGCAGGAAAGAACTTAGGTCTATTGTCAGAAGCAGGAGTTCCTGCTGTTGCAGATCCTGGCTCTCGTTTAGTGAAAATGGCTCATCAGAATGGTATTAGAGTAGTTCCTCTAGTTGGACCATCTTCTATTTTATTAGCGTTAATGGCTTCTGGATTTAACGGACAAGAATTCGCATTTCATGGCTACTTGCCTATCGATCTTAAGAAGAAAACTCAAATGATTGTTCAGCTTGAAGGGGAATCTCGCCGACATAATAGAACACAGATTTTTATGGAGGCTCCGCATCGTAATAACGAAATGCTTAAAGCCATCATGGATACCGCAAGCGATGAAACTCGTATTTGTGCAGCTACCGACATCACCTTAGATTCTGAGCAAATCATCTCCAAAACCGTTACAGAGTGGAAAGAATCTAAACTTCCAGATTTACATAAACGCCCAACTATTTTTGTTCTCTATTGTAGATAAGCAATCCGTTATCACAAAAAAATCCCGCTCATTTTACTGAACGGGATTTTACAAATACTAAAGTCTATATAAAACAGACTATAGATTGCTATGTTAGAAATTAGTTATTGTGCGCCAGCTATACTCAACACCGTTACTACTTCATCATGGTGTTGTGCTACTGCTTGATCCATTGCCGACCAACCTCTGTCGTCATGTACATTTACACTACTTTTTTGATTGATTAATAATTGAACAATTTGATGAAAGCCATTGGTAGAAGCCCAATATAGAGCTGTGGTTCCACGGTTATCTTCACGATCGCTTTCAGCACCGTTTTCGATCAATGCTTCTACAATCCTGATGTGCCCATGCTTGGCTGCTTTTAACAAAGCTGTGCGCTCGTGAGTATCTTTAGTGTTTACATCTATTCCTTTTGCAAGCATACTGCGTACTGTTTCAAGGTCGCCATTTTCGGCGGCATCAAGAAATATTTCTTCATTCATGATTATTCCTCCTACAGATTTAAATGAACTAGATTTGCACTTCCATTGTAATTTTAGAAGTCCATAATGTCAAATTAGAATGCGGATTGTAAATGAATTTTACATGAAGACATAAAAAAGGCTAGGGAGTTATAGCTCAACTTCCTAGCCTTTTTAAATAAATAGATATTCAGTTTATAGTCCTAGAACTTCAACACCTTGCTTAAAAGTAATATCTACAGGAATGTTTTGACTAGATAGTTTTGCTAACGAGGCTTCTAGTTGCTCACCTCGAACGGTATACTTTTCAACAAATGCATCTACAGCATTGTAATCGCCATTACCTTGTAGAGTAAGTATCTTTTCGGAAAGAGCGGTAACCGCTGGGCCTACTTTCTCGAAGTTAATTCGATAGGTATCGCTGTTTTCATCATAGCTAAAAGCACCCATTTCTTTAAAGAAATTAAAACGGATTAAATTAGCACGGCCATGAGCGCTCGATGATCCAAAGCGAATTGAGCGGAAAATACTTGCTAAAAAAGTAACGTAATTATCTTCGATTGTACCTTCATCAATCATCCCTTTATCGAAAAGTGATTGAACCATATACAACCCTAATACATCTGCTTTACCTTCTTCTAAAGCCGACGCATGATTCTGTAACGCCTCGCGTACTGTGCCTTTATTAGTGATGGTATTTTTTATTCCCAAACCGTGTGCAACTTCATGAAACATGGTGTTTCCAAAAAATGCATCAAAAGTAATATAGCCTCTTTGGTCTTCTGCGATTAGTGAATTCGAAATTGGAAGAAGTATTTTGTCGTACTTAGCACGCATTGCATTCTTTAGCTGTAAACGGCGAGTTCCTTTTGCTAGCTGAACTTCTTCGTCGTTCGGTAAGTTAATGGCAATAGTTTTAGAACCCGAGTTAGAGTCGCCCGCATAATAAACTACATCGTAAGCGTTCAAGTCAGAATCACTACCTGGTACTTCCTTTTTGTATTTACTCGGCACTGGCAAACCACGTTGAAGCTCTGGTAACACCGCAGTGTATTTAGCTAGTCGTTCACTCCAGCTTTTATCTTTAATAAGTACGTAGGCTTCGTTTGCAGCTTTGTAGCCATAAAGTTGATCTTCGTAATTTTCGATGGGCCCAATAACGATATCAATACCGTTATTCTTCATATCCATCCAAGCAAAATCACTTTTCTGATATTCGTTACTTTCAAGAGCGTCGGCTCTTAGATTTAGATAAGTTTTTAGCCCTTCGTCATCAGCAAAGGCAGCAGCTTCGCGAAGTTTTTCGGCAGCTTTGTTATGATGCTCTGCAAAAGCTTCGTTGTAAGGAATGGTCATCAAGTTACCGCTATCATCACGTCTAACTAAGGTGTATAAACTTTTTTTATCCTCAGAATCCCAAGCTTCGAATTCTTCTTTTGTCATATCCTTCGGGTAGAAATTAGCTCCCATTGGTTTCTCCCCAATTCTTTTTACAAAAGAGGTATTCCCGTCTAATCTATCCCACGGACCGTAATTTATTACCGCAAATTCTCGAGTTTTTTTATCCAGTTTGCTAAGCAGTTCGTTCTTATTCCCATAAGCTTGTTTCCAAAAAACTTTATCCATTTCTTGGGCAGCTTCTATCAGCAGTGGAATCATTTTACGCTCGTTTGTAGTCAAGTCTTTTACATCAGACATAAGCGTAAAGCTTGTGTATTTGCTTAATAACTGATCCATTTCACCAGTAATCTTATTCTCTTTATTACATGCTACCATTGCTAGTAGTAACATAATTCCTATCCATTTTTTCATAACATGGTTATTTTGATTCAACATTTTCCGCATTTGCCTTCTGCACAATTTTGCGGCGATTAATCTCTGATAATATAAGTTCTGTAATTTCACTTTTTAATAAAAACTCATACCTGATATCCAATACATAAGCTTTTACTTTTAACTGAATGACAAAAGCACGGTCCACAATTTTGTTCTCTACAATTACAACAACAGGCTTATTCATGTATACATAGCGTGATGAGATAGCCGCTTTATATGCAACTTCCTTCATTTCATCTATATTTACATTAATTGGTAAATAAATAGAGGCAACTACTTGGCAGTATAAAGCACCAGTGTTAGAGTTCGAAACCGCGTTGTTTACAATATCCGCATTAGGAAGCGTGATTAAGGAGTCATCGGGTGTTACAATACGCGTTGATCGTAACCCAATCTCTGTTACTTCCCCGTACATATCTCCTACTTCAATTTTATCCCCAACTTGGAACGGACTATCTAAAATGATAATGAAGCCCCCAAAAATGTTCTTCAATATATCTTGAGATGCAAAACCAATAGCTAAACCAATAGAAGCACCTACGGTAAGAACCGTTTCGATGGGCGGATCTATAATTCCGCTTATTACAAAGAAAACGGTAACTGTCCACAAACCAACATTAATAAATGGAATGATTCGCTTTATTACTAACCGATAGGAAGGTTGATTCTCGGCTAAACGAGTTAATAGAAAAACTAAAAGCCGGTTAAACAAAAAAGTGAACAGTAAAACTAAAATAATAGCTATTACTTTACTTGCAGAGAACAAATCCTCAAACTTAACAAGTTTTGGTTCTATGCTAATTTCGCTTGTAGCAGCAACCGTATCTTGGCTAGCAACCATTGTTGAGTCTTGGGCTAGAGCTGTAACCGATATCCCACACAGCATTAACAAAACAAATAGATAAATACTCTTTTTCATAACTCTGTGATTAATGGATAATATTTCTTCTTTTTAATAGACGTAGCACTTGTCTAAAAACAAGCTGATTAAGTGCATAATGCCCATTATTTTCAAGTAAAATCCCGCGCGACTTTAGTCGTGATAACAAAACACGGCTATCCGATAAGCCAATATTCATAACTCGAGCTAATTCTGCTACTTTTAACGAACCATGTAAAATTAGAAGCGCTAAAGCGAACAATATTTCAGAAGTTAAAATTTCCAAACCTTCTACACTAATTGGCTTAAATGGAGCTATTGTAAGCGTTCTTCCTTCAACTTTTTTGATAGACCTTAGCCATAAAATAATTGCAACTGAAACATTTCCCTCAGCTATATCCGTCATTTCTTCAAAATAATAATCTGATAAATATTGCTGTAGTTCTTTTGGCTTATGAATTCGCTTTTTATAGCCTCTTGAACGTTTTGTAATTTCATCTGCTTCAAAATTTAACCGATATACACTCTTATTATGACGATTCATAATCACTGTTTGAAGTTGTTCGTCATCCATAGTGTCGGTAAAAAGCACATGCGTAAAGTGTGTCTCTATTCCCTCAGCTTTGTTTAGGTAGTCCCAAGCATATCTTGAACAAGAAACTACCCAAAACACTCGATCTTTGGTTTCTGAGATAATGAGCCAAAGCGCTTCAAGAGCATCAAAACCATTTATATTACGCAAGAACATATTCTGGAGACCTTCCAAAAACACAATCCTACCTTGCTTCTGCTCATTTATAAACCGGATAAGAGTCTCTGGCCTGTTAATATCGGTTGCGCCAAAGCTACTACCAAATGTGCCTAATAATTGCTCTAGGCGCCACATAGATTGAGAAATATCGATGGTTAAAATATCGGCTTCTTCAGTAAAAGTACTTTTAAACCGCGCTAAGAAAGTAGACTTACCACTTCCTCGCTCTCCAACAACAGATACACTCGTAGCCAAGCCTTCCAACCAAGCCTCATAGGCTTTTGTTATATGTAAAACATTGCTTGATGCATTTACATAGAGCTCAGCATCTATATCTGTACTGGTTTTAAAAAGCTCTCTATAAGACTTAGGTAGCTCTAAAATTCTTGCATCAGTTTCCGTTAAGTAGTTGCTGATGTCAACACTTTTATACTTACTTGGATCTTTAATTACAGAAAACCCAAACATGCGTTGCAGAGGTAGTAGCACAACTTTCAGCTTCCGTATTGAGAAACGAAGTAGTAAAGCCGTCTCATCCTGAGTCTTTGCCCAATATGCAATAATGTAGTTTTTGACTTTCGTCCAACGAGATATTTCCATAACAGAATTTACTAATTAGTTAGCTCGATAAAAGAGATGTAAAAAAATATTATTATTCTCACATAAGAATAAAATCGAGTTCAAAACGTACTTTTTATGCAGCGTAGAATACCTTAAATTTAGCTTATCATCTACTACAATATGTTTTATCAATTTAACCAATTCAAAAGGGTCCGAATGTATTCTTTGCTCAGGCTTTTTATAGCCTCGCTATTTGTGTCTCTTTTCGCTGTGGCTCCTGGCGTTTCCCAAAATCACCTATCTCGTATTTCTAAAGTTGATAGAAGTGATGGAAAAGGTGTTGTCATCAGGTACCATTTAGAAGAAGCTATCGATTCTTTTATGGTTATTCAGCCTGCGCCAGATTTAATTCAAATGGTGATTTTTGATACAGATATTGACACAACTGGAATACTCCTTCCAGAGCAAGGAGACAAAGTTAAAGAAGTTCATTTATACAACCTTGGTTATGGTTATGGAATAGATATTTACCTTGATGAAGGCGTTTATTACCGCGCTTCCGCCTATCCAGATCAAAATCAAAAGCATCTATTATTAGGACTAACCGATACTGACCCGAATCAGTTGCTTGCATATAGCCAGCAGTTTGTAGCTCGTGATTGGAGCGATGAGATTACCCCTGAAGGCGCGCTCGAAGTAACACCGTTACCTATCGACAATTCATACCAAGTTATTAGAGAAAAGCTACGATTCGACACGATTGTGATTGATGCTGGGCATGGCGGAAAAGACCCCGGCAACATTGGATACGGCAAGGCTAAAGAAAAAGATGTAGTCCTATCTATCGCAAAAAAATTAGGTGGTTATATAGAAAAGAATCTCCCTGATGTGAAAGTAATTTATACTAGAGATGGGGATTATTTGGTAGGGTCTAAAGAAAATCCTGATATTTCAATTATGGAGAGTTTGATAGAGCGCGGACAAATTGCCAATAGAGCCCAAGCAGACTTGTTTGTATCCATCCATGCGGATGCTTGGCATGATAGAGCTGTGCGTGGAGCTTCCGTATTCTTTTTAGGGCTTAATCGAAGTAATAAGTCTTTTGAGGTGATGAAAGAAGAGAACCAAGTTTACAATAATGAACTTATTCAAGACTTAAGCGAAGAAGATCTTTTAATTTATGAGCTAGCTAATAGTGGAAACATTGCTACCAGTGAAAAAGTAGCTTATTTGGTTGAAGACCAACTCAAAAATAGAGCGGGAAGAAAATCTAGAGGTGTAAAACAGATGGGCTTAGTGGTGCTTTATCAATCTACAATGCCTGGTATTTTGGTTGAAACAGGATTTTTGACAAATGCTGCTGAAAAACGATACCTTACAAGTGATTATGGACAAAGTATTATCGCATCTGCAATTTTCAGAGCCATTAGGGATTACAAGCTAACTTACGAAAAAGGTCTTTTACTAGGTGAAAACACAAGCAGTAATGAATAAACCCCTTATAATTGGCGTAGCAGGTGGAAGTGGTTCAGGGAAAACAACGGTTGTTGAGCACATTTGCAGATCTCTAGGACAAGAAAGATTGTTGCTTCTTCAGCACGACTCGTACTACCGGGATTTAAAACACCAACCTTTTGAAGAACGAATTCTTCATAATTTCGACCATCCTGCTTCCTTGGAAACAGAACTGCTCATCCGCCATGTAAATGCGCTGATGAAAGGCTATCCCATTGAAGTACCTAAATATGATTTTGCAAATCACATCCGAAAAGAAGCTACCAACGCTGCCGCTCCAAAAGATGTTATTCTGATTGATGGTATCCTAATTTTTAGTGAGCCTGAGCTTCTCAAACTTATGGATGTAAAAATCTTTGTAGACACCGATGATGACATCCGGTTACTTAGAAGATTGAAGCGAGATATTAATGAAAGAGGCCGATCTGTTGAAAGCGTGATTGACCAGTATCAAAAATTTGTGCGCCCAATGCATCTAGAATTTGTAGAACCCAGCAAACGATATGCCGATGTGATTATTCCAAGAGGTGGGAAAAACAAGGTTGCTTTAGAAATGGTCATCTCTCTGATTAACAGCAAATTATCCTAAATCATTTAGCAAGCGTTCCATTCCTTCAAAAATCAGATGTGGCCGTACACGTGTCTCTTCTTTTAGCAACCCTTCTATCTTTTTAGCGTCGCCACCGGTGAGATGTAGATCAAAATCTCCAAATGTAGTTCTGTAGCGCTCAATAGAGGCGTTAATGCCGTCAATAAACAAACCAACTTGTCCCCATTGTAGAGAAGTTTCAGTGCTTTTACCTGGCCATGTATTTGGGATTCTGGAGTCAACAATTGGGAGTTCTGGAGCTTTCGTTGCAAATATATTCAACAAAATTTCTAACCCAGGCATAATTACGCCACCCATGTAAACTTCGTCGCTACTCATATAATCTATAGTACAAGCACTTCCGCTATCTATCACAACAACTGCTTTAGAGCTATGAGTTACCGCACCTAAACAGCCTAAGTATCTATCCATTCCTAATGTTCTTGGGGTTTCGTAATTTATTTTTGAATGCTCTACATCTTTTAGGGATAGTACTTTTATTGGGACAAAAGACAATTCTTTCTTAACTACAGCTGTGATATCCGACCGGACACTGCTCATCACTATACCTATAATTTGATCCGAATGAGATAAAACCCATTCAGTAAATACAGTAATATTTCCCAGATTAAACGAGTTTAAAACATTCCAAAGCCCATTCTTTTTAACTGCTGCTTTAATTGTAGAATTTCCAATATCCACAAAAAGTGTAAATTTCAATTTATTTGAATCGATTTCGCCCATTTTTTTGTATTACATTTAAACAGAATATACAAAACCAAAATCCATCAACTACTATGAACTTAAAATCTAAAATAGCCATCGTAACTGGAGCTAGTAGTGGAATTGGTGCCGAATTTGCTTCCGACTTAATTGCAAAAGGCGCTACGGTATATGCCATTGCTCGTAGAAAAGACAAACTTGCTAAGCTAAAAGAAAAACTTGGAGATAAGTTTATACCCGTTCCCTTAGATATTACCAACCACTCTGATATTAAAAAGTGGGTTGACTCAACATTCAGTAATAGCCACTCTCCTGACATTTTAGTTAATAATGCAGGCATCGGTTATTTCGCAGAAGTTGACGATTTATCCATCGACGAGTGGCAAACGATGATGAACGTAAATATTTCAGGTGTATTTTATATTACGCGCCAAATTGTTCCATTAATGAAAAAGAACGACGCTGTTTGCCATATTGCCAATATCGCATCTATTGCAGGAATGATGGGAACTCCTAAATTTTCAGGATACAATGCTTCTAAATTCGCACTACGTGGTTTTAGTGAGGCACTTTTTAAAGAGTTACGTTTTGATGGCATTAAAGTAACATGCTTCTATCCGGGTTCAATCTCCACACATTTTTTTGACTCTACAGACACTGTCGTTCCTCATACCAATATGATGCATCCAAAAGATGTTTCTAGTACGGTAATGCATGTGTTAGAGACCCCTGACAACTTTCTGATTAGTGATATTGTGATGCGTCCACTCAACCCAAAGGCTCCCGAGTAGCTTATGAAACTTTGGCTTTTTAGCTTATTACTACTTTTTGTTTTCTCAAGCTGTGAAAAGAAGTATGCGCCAGACCCACCTAAAGATCTCATTTCTGAAAGCGTCTATTTAGATTTATTTTATGAGATGGAGCTTCTTAGAGTTTTGCAATACTACAATCCTCCACAGGAGCTTGTAGATTCATTAAACCAAGTTATACTTGATAAGCATAATATTGATGGGGATGCTTTTTTAGCCTCTCATCGATATTACCAAAGTCAGGTGGGCAAACAAGAACAACGAGTAGATATAATTTTAGGCCGATTAGAGGATGAAGTCCAACGGTTTAAAAGTGAAGATTCGCTGCGTTCTCAAGCAAGCTCAGAACTTAAGGAATAGTAGCCTGGGTTTTTGGAACTCGACACTATTTTTCCTTCACTTAAAAGGCTACGAATAATAAGTTGAGTTCCCGTATTATCTAGCTGTAAGAATTTTTTAATTTCCTTGGCGGTCCGTTCACCTTCCCGTAATAATTGCATGGTTTTATTCAGCATATCTGAGGATATAACACTCATTTTTGCAGCCGTCTTATCTAAACAATTGTCACAGTGACCGCATGGAGTTGTACCACTATCACCAAAATAATTCTTTAAAAAGACTTCCCTACAAGTCCCAGAGTTCACAAACTGGTTCATAGCGTCTAGTTTTTTCACTAGCACAGTTCTATGTTTTTCTACATCGTCTTTGCTTAACGGTAATTGCGACGACCTTGCCTCCAAAACTTTTGCCAAACTTCTAGATTTCACTGTTGTGAAAATGAGAACGTGATCATTTTGCATGAGTACGTTTAAGGCTTTTACCAAACCATTTCTATTCACTCCCATCTTCTCAACAAGCACTTCCTCTTCAATTTCTTTCATGTCTATGAATGCGTAGCTTCCCAATGTCCTTTCAAGCTTGTCTACAAATTCTGCTTTTTCGATATTATTACAGCGTTCTTTAAATTTTGACAACATTTGCTGGCTTAAAGAAAACTGAATTGAAAACGCTGGTTTTATTTGCTCTTCGTAAGCGATAATTCCAAACTGACTAAGCAAGCGAATAACCGATTTACAAATCATCTCAGGCTGCTTTGAACGGTTTGAAATACTCTTTAAATCTAATACTTCAGACCGATCCATCATGGCCCCAACCGCTAAATCAAAGCTATCGCAAAGTCCTTGGTATACTGCCTCAAATTGCTTTCTATCTGGGTAATTTTGTTCTAAACGATTACGAGCTTTCACATAATCCGATTGCTGGTAAAATAAAATAGGGAAGCTTTCATTTCCATCTCGCCCAGCCCTACCTGCTTCTTGATAGTACGCTTCAATGGAATAAGGCATTTCTTCATGCACAACATACACGCAATTTGGCTTATCAATTCCCATTCCAAATGCATTGGTAGCTACAACTAATGGTGTGGTTCCATCAACCCAGTTCTGTTGAACCTGTTTTCTTATACCAGCATCTATTCCTGCGTGATAAGCTTCTGCTTTAATTCCTTTCTGGGTGAAGAACTTGGCCCAGTACTCACAGTTTTTCCTAGTTCCACCATACATCAAGCCATCCCCTTTTGCGGATGCTTTTGAGACTGCACTAATTATCTTCTCTCTCTTTTTGGATGTATGGATAATCCACCACTTTAGATTTGCTCTCTCAAACCCTTGTGAAATTACATTTGGCTCTTCAAATTCCAGATTCTCAAGAATGTCTTTACGAACTTCTGGCGTAGCTGTAGCTGTAAGTGCTAGCCAGCGGGTGGTTGCAGGTAATTTTTCGAGTGAAGAACGAATTTCTCTATATGCTGGACGAAATTCATGTCCCCATTCCGAAATACAATGCGCCTCATCAATAGCAACTAATTGAATATTCAAATTCAACAACTCGACTTGAAATAGAGTAGTACTTAAACGCTCTGGAGCACAATACAACAACTTATACATCCCATTCCTTGCATTAACTAGCCGTTGCTCTACTTCATAGTTTGGTATAGTACTATTGATGAAAGTAGCTGAAATTCCACGATTATTAAGTTGCTGAACTTGATCTTGCATGAGCGCAACTAGCGGAGATATAACAAGCGTAAGGCCTTCGAAAACCGTAGCCGGAACTTGATAACATAACGACTTTCCTCCACCCGTAGGAAACAACACTAACGTATCTTTACTTTCAAGTACAGACTTAACTGCAACATCCTGCCCACTGCGGAAGGTTTCAAAGCCCCAGAATTCTTTCAGCTTTTGCTGAGCAATTGTATATAATTCCGACAAGATAGATCTGCTGTTTTAGTTTCATTTAAAGGTATAGATTACCATCATACATCCAAAGAATAAAAGCTAAGACAAAGTGATATATGTTTCCGGTTTTATAATAAAAAAGCTGTTCTAACTAAATAAAACAGCTTTTAATGAATTCGTTGGACCCAACTATTTAATCAAAGTTAGTTTTTTCACCATTGAAAAATCCTTAGTGGATAATTTATATAAGTATATCCCTGATGCAAGATGTGAAGCATCAAATTGTGTGGTATACGCTCCAGATGGACGAACTTCGTTAACCAATGTTGATACTAACCGGCCTGATATATCGAACACTTTAAGACTTACGAATCCACTTTGTGGTAAATCGAATTTAATATTTGTGCTTGGATTAAATGGGTTAGGATAGTTTTGATAGAGCTGGTATTGTTCAGGAATTAATGATCCCAGCTCATCGATAATGGATGTTACTCTTTGTTGGTCAAACAATTTCTTAACATCATCCAATGACAATGCATAATTGTAGATACCTATATCATCAATACTACCGTGAAAATCTTTTTTGGGGTCATCTTTATAACCCCTTCCTGCAAACATATTCAGAGAATCACTATTTACTATATCCCCTGAAAAGGTTGTAATCTCGGGTCCCTGTATATCTAATTCACTATCTACATATACATTTAAAGAAGAGTCTCTGTCAAAAACTGCGAGAATATGATGCCATTCGTTGTCAAGTAGATTCTTATTTCCGTTTCTAATAAGCCAAGACTCTTCATGCTCAACATCTTCAAAGACCACTCTAAGAAGCCCTTCATTATTTAAACTAAGCGCCCATCTCGCCTCTCCGTTAGCGCCAACATCTAAACCTCTTCGAAGTATCTGGTACTGATCATTGTTGACATCTTCTGCTTTAATCCACACAGAGACAGAAAAATCTTTATCCCCAAAATTTAAATTTCTTGCATGCCCAAAGTCGATATACTCATCACCTTTAAACTGATACGCGCTACTAGCATTCCCAAATCGATCTTCGGTTAAAGTGGCTCCAAACACTTCTCCGTCGTTGCCAAACCCACTCGAATCCATAGCACTCCCTGAAAAAGGATAATAGGCTATCAGTGTATCGGCGGGAATAGCTGTTGTATCCTGAGGTAATGGCCAGCCTCCACGAGTATAGTTCTTGTGTATTGCTGAATCAGATAGTGCGTAATTGTAGATTTGGACGTCATCAATTGCCCCTTCAAAATGTCTAGTTCCTCTGGCAAAGCCTGGCACAAATCCTTGTGTCTTTCCTATTACAATAGGCGCACTATTATTTACTATTCCACCATTATGTACTACTGAATCAACCAAAACCCCATTTAAATATAACTTTACCACGGATGAATCAATAACCCCAACACCTTGATACCAACGACCTGGATAAATAGATTGCTCTGTAACAGCGCGAACCAGTAAATCTGTCTGGTTACCTGAATTACTATAAAAATCGTAGGGCGAACTCTGATTAGTTACCGTGTATGAAAATACCCTATCTTTTCCTGTATTAAGTGCTTTCCAAATGATTCCTTCCACATCGGAAGAACTTGTTGAGTTAATGTCTTTCTTAAACCAAAACTCAATAGTTTTTGATTGAGAGTTAAATACCATGTTGTCTGATATCTCAATAAAATCATTACTACCATCAAAAGCATACGCACTATTTGGGTTTCCAAATCGATCTTCGGTTAAAGTCGCCCCAAACACTTCTCCGTCGTTGCCAAACCCACTCGAATCCATAGCGCTCCCAGAAAACGGATAATAAGCTACAAGCGTGTCTGCAACAATAATTGTTGTATCCTGTGGTAATGGCCAGCCTCCTTTTGTATAGAGCTTTTGTATGGCTGAATCAGATAGCGCATAATTGTAGATACCTATATCATCAATACTACCGTGAAAATCTTTTTTGGGGTCATCTTTATAACCCCTTCCTGCAAACATATTCAGAGAATCACTATTTACTATATCCCCTGAAAAGGTTGTAATCTCGGGTCCCTGTATATCTAATTCACTATCTACATATACATTTAAAGAAGAGTCTCTGTCAAAAACTGCGAGAATATGATGCCATTCGTTGTCAAGTAGATTCTTATTTCCGTTTCTAATAAGCCAAGACTCTTCATGCTCAACATCTTCAAAGACCACTCTAAGAAGCCCTTCATTATTTAAACTAAGCGCCCATCTCGCCTCTCCGTTAGCGCCAACATCTAAACCTCTTCGAAGTATCTGGTACTGATCATTGTTGACATCTTCTGCTTTAATCCACACAGAGACAGAAAAATCTTTATCCCCAAAATTTAAATTTCTTGCATGCCCAAAGTCGATATACTCATCACCTTTAAACTGATACGCGCTACTAGCATTCCCAAATCGATCTTCGGTTAAAGTGGCTCCAAACACTTCTCCGTCGTTGCCAAACCCGCTAGAATCCACAGCGCTCCCAGAAAACGGATAATAAGCTACAAGGGTGTCTGCAAGAACATCTGTCGTATCCTCTGGCAACGGCCATCCACCTCGAATGTAGAGCTTTTGTATGGCTGAGTCAGATAGCGCATAATTGTAGAAACTGATATCATCAATAGCCCCTTCAAAATGTCTACTACCTCCCGCAAAACCTGGCACATATCCTTGTGTCTTTCCAATTGCTATTGGCGCACCATTATTTATGATTCCTCCATTATGCACGACTGAATCAACCAAAACACCATTTAAATATAACTTTACCATGGATGAATCAATAACACCTACTCCCTGATACCAACGCCCTGGATAAATAGATTGCTCTGTGACTGTATGGATTAAAGTATCTGATTGATTACCTGAATTACTATAAAAATCATAGGGCGAACTCTGATTAGTTACCGTGTATGAAAATACCCTATCTTTTCCGGTGTTAAGTGCTTTCCAAATGATTCCTTCCACATCAGATGCACTTGTTGAGTTAACGTCTTTCTTAAACCAAAACTCAATAGTTTTTGATTGAGAATTAAATACCGTGTCGTCTGATACCTCTATAAAATCATTACTACCATCAAAAGCATACGCACTATTTGGATTTCCAAATCGGTCTTCGGTTAAGGAAGCTCCAAAAACTTCACCGTCATTGCCAAACCCACTCGAATCCATAGCACTTCCCGAAAAAGGATAATAGGCTATTAGTGTGTCTACATGTAATGAGTCCTGAGCTTGGGCACTAGAAATGACAATAAAAAAATTTATCATTAAAAAAGAGCCTACAATTTTGAATGAGGTCATCGCTTTCTTAAACATATTTACACCTTAACTAAATAATTTATTTGACTTAAAGTATAAAGTTTAAATTGATATTAACAAAGAATGCTTCTTAAATTTTCATTGATTTACATATCATTTTTAACCTATTTGTAGTCTATAAGGATATTAGGATATCAAAGCTATCCTAATATCCTTATAGATAACTATTCGAACTAGTTCAGAACACAGCCCATTGTTTTGCCTCATTCTGAAGGTTTCAAGTCCCCAAAGCACCTTTAAATTTTGTTCTGCTTGTCTATACAAAGTTTTTAATTTTTCCTTACTATTTTAAATCATAATCGTATTGATTCCCCAACCTCTTTAATCAGAGCATATGCGCCCTATTCTATTCATTCTTTTCATATTCATGGTTTTTCAGTGCTCTTCCGACAATAGCACCTCCCATGATACTGGAATTGACTACAGAGAAGAAATGCGTTCTTTTGTTATTGAAATTTCAAAATTTTCTAAATCACAAAATCCAGGCTTTATTGTTATTCCTCAAAATGGACATGAGTTACTTTCTCAGAATGGCGAACCTGACGGGATGCCCGCAACAAGCTATTTAGCTGCAATCGATGCTCTAGGCCAAGAAGATTTTTTTTATGGGTATGAAGGCGAAGACATCCCAACAAAAGTTGAAGACACCAAGTACATTAACGATTTTCTAAAAATAGGTGCTTCTGAAGGAAAAGAAGTACTAATAACCGATTACATTTCGATTCCTTCTAAAGTAGATGACTCAATCAAAAAGAATTCAGAGCTTGGCTACCTTTCTTTTGCTGCATACTCACGAGGTTTGAATTCCATCCCCAGATATCCTGTAACTAAGAGGAATGAGAACGCAAACGACATTACTTCAATTAGTCAAGCTAAGAACTTCCTTTACTTGCTTGATGATGGTGAATTTGAGTCGAAAGAATCCATACTTCACACTATCTCTCAAACAAATTATGATGTAGTTATAATGGATGCTTTTTATGATACCACCACATTCTCTACTGCAGACTTAGAGATAATTAATACCAAGAAAAATGGTGGTGAACGACTACTTATTGCCTATATGAGTATTGGTGAAGCTGGCGATTTTAGATATTACTGGAAAGATGAATGGGAACCAGGTACGCCAACATGGCTCGATGATGAAAACCCTAATTGGGAAGGAAACTTCAAAGTAAAATATTGGGATTCCGACTGGCAAAAATATATCTACGGAAACGATAATTCCTATTTGCAAAGAATCCTTGATGCCGGCTTTGATGGTGTTTATTTAGATATTATTGATGCCTTTTGGTACTATGAAAACCAAGAATAATCGACTTAGATAAACGGCAAGCTTCCTTCGAATAGATTCTCAAATGATGTTTCTATAGGAAGTTCAGTTTCGATTAATAAACTAACTACATCCCCTACTTTAGAACAACTGGCGTGGCTATCAGGATTTAGGTCTGGTGTTACCAAACCTTTGCTAATAACGCGCTCAACTACGGTACGAACTAATTGTGCTTCTTCAAGCATTTCAAAACTTTCCAACATCATAGCTACAGAAAGAATAGCCGCAATTGGATTTGCGATATCTTTACCTGTTGCCTGTGGAAAGCTACCATGAATGGGTTCGAATAATGATGTTTGTTCGCCTACAGAGGCAGATGGAAGCAATCCGATTGAGCCCGTTATTACACTTGCCTCATCTGAAATTATATCTCCGAACATATTCTCAGTTAGTATAACATCGAATTGATTTGGGCGCTGGATAATTTGCATTGCTGCGTTATCAACAAACAGGTATTCCACTTCAACATCTGGGTAGCTTAACGCCATTACTTGAACCACTTCTCGCCAAAGTCGTGAAGTTTCTAGCACATTTGCTTTATCTACAAGAGTAAGTTTCTTTCTTCTTCTTAAAGCGGCCTCAAATGCCAACTTAGCAATTCGTTCAATTTCTTCTACTGAATACTCGCAATGGTCAAATGCCGACTTCCCATCTTCGCTACGACCTTTTTCACCAAAATAAATTCCACCTGTTAGCTCTCTGTAAACAACTAAATCTGTTCCTTTAATACGTTCTTCTTTTAGTGGAGATCGAGAAATCAGCGAGGAAAATAATTGAACTGGTCTAATATTCCCGAACAAGCCCAATTCTTTTCTAAGGCGAAGTAAACCTTGCTCTGGCCGAATTTTGGCATTTGGGTCGTTATCATACTTTGGGTCGCCTATGGCACCAAAAAGAACAGCATCAGCGATTCTACAAGCTTCAATGGTGTCATCAGGAAGAGGATTTCCAGTTTCATCGATTGCAATTGCCCCAACAAGAGCATAATCGTATGTAAACTCATGATGAAATTTCTGTGCAATAGCATCTAATACTTTTCTAGCCTGCTTTATCACTTCTGGCCCGATGCCGTCTCCGGCTAAAACTGCAATTCTCTTCTTCATAACCTAGTACCCTACGTAATTTTTCTCGAATTCTTCTATTTGTTTCTTTTTGCTAATCAGAAAGTCGATATCATCATAGCCATTCATTAAGCATGTTTTTTTGTAAGAATTTATCTCAAAATTTTCACTCAGACCAAGAGTTGGAATGCTGATCGTCTGAGCTTCAAGATCTATCTCTACTTCTCTTGTCGGATCTTTTTCAACTTCCTTAAAAATCTGTGTTAAAAAATTTTCGCTTACTTGAATAGGTAGGAGACCGTTGTTAAGTGCATTACCCTTAAAGATATCTGCAAAATAACTAGAAACTACCGCTCTGAAACCATAATCGTATAATGCCCAAGCTGCATGCTCTCTACTTGAGCCACAACCAAAGTTCTTACCTGCAACAAGAACACTACCCGAATAAATAGTGCTGTTTAGTACAAAATCGGGCTTTGGATCGTCTTTTTCATCATAACGCCAGTCTCTAAATAAATTCTCACCGAAACCTTCTCTTGATGTGGCCTTCAAAAATCGAGCTGGTATAATCTGATCTGTGTCAATGTCTTGGGCTGGCAATGGAACAATGGTGGTTTCTAACTTTATAAACTTTTCCATTATGCAGTTACTCCTTCTTCTAGGTAATTTCTTACATCTACGATTTTCCCTTCTACTGCGATAACCGCCGCCGTAAGTGGACTTACTAGCATTGTTCGAGCACCAGGACCTTGTCGGCCTTCAAAATTTCTATTCGATGTGGAAACACAGTATTCGCCTTTCGGAACTTTATCGTCATTCATTCCTAAACAAGCAGAGCAACCCGGACTTCTAAGCTCAAAACCAGCGTCTTCTAATATTTGATGAAGCCCTTCTTTTCTCGCTTGCTCCTCTACTTGTTTAGAGCCTGGAACAATCATTGCTTGCACATGGCTAGCTTTTTTCTTGCCCTTTACAAAACCGGCAACAATTCTTAAATCTTCAATTCTACTGTTTGTACAGCTTCCAATAAAAACGTGGTTAATCTTCTTTCCAAGAAGCACTTCATCGGGTTCTAGTCCCATATATTCTAACGAGCTTTTGAAGCTAGCCTCGCCACCGATACTAGACTTTTGAGGAATTTTTTGCGTGATACCAATTCCCATTCCTGGATTGGTACCATACGTTATCATCGGCTCAATATCTTCTGCATTGAAATGATATTCTGCATCAAAGGCAGCATCTTCATCAGAATAAAGTGTACTCCAAAATTCTACAGCTTTCTCGAACTCCTCACCTTTCGGGGCGAATTCTCGGCCTTTAATATATTCGAAGGTTACCTCGTCTGGAGCAATCATTCCTCCACGTGCTCCCATCTCAATACTCATATTACAAATCGTCATTCGAGCTTCCATAGACAATGCTCTGATTGCAGAACCTGCATACTCAACAAAATGCCCAGTTCCTCCAGCTGTTGTCAACTTCGAAATAATGTGCAGAATAATATCTTTTGAGTATACACCTTTGCCTAATTCCCCATCAATTGTGATTCGCATAGTTTTAGGCCGTTGCAATAACAAGCACTGAGTAGCCATAACCTGCTCAACTTGAGACGTTCCAATTCCAAAAGCTATTGCACCAAATGCGCCATGTGTTGAAGTGTGGCTATCGCCACAAACAATAGTCATTCCAGGTTTTGTAATGCCCAATTCAGGCCCAATTACATGTACTATTCCCTGAAATGGATGTCCTAAGCCATACAGTTCAATTCCAAACTCTTCGCAATTTTGAATGAGCGTATCTACTTGAAATTTGGAAAGTAAATCTCTAATAGGAAGATGCTGATCCTTTGTTGGCACGTTATGATCTGCTGTGGCAACAATTCGTTCTTTCCGAAAGAGCCCAGTTCCACGTTTTCTAATTCCCTCAAATGCTTGAGGGCTTGTAACTTCGTGAATTAAGTGGCTATCGATATAGAGAATCTCTTGTCCACCTTCTACGGTGTCTACAATATGGCGATTCCATGCTTTCTCAAATAAGGTCTTACCCATAAAAAATCTGTATTAGGCTGTTTGTGATGAAGTTTGAGAAAATAGTTTTATAAGATCTGCATCCTGAACAACTTTTCTCTCATCAGCTACCGCTAAAAATTCTTGATACACTGATTCTAATTCATCTTTTGTGATACTGAAACCTAGTTTCTCGGCTCTAAATCTAAGCGCTGCTCTACCACTTCTAGCAGTCAACACGATGGAAGATTCTCCCACACCAACTTCATGAGGATCTATAATTTCATACGTTTCTCTACTTTTAATCACACCATCTTGATGTATCCCAGACGAATGGGCAAAAGCATTTGAGCCTACTATGGCTTTATTAGGTTGAACTGGCATTCGCATTCTTGTGGAAACAAGTTCACTCATTGATTTCAAACATCTTGAGTTTATGCCTGTATCATAATCTAAGCCTTTTTGTTGCCTTAAAATCATCACTACTTCTTCTAGAGAAGCATTACCTGCGCGTTCGCCAATTCCATTAATGGTACACTCTACCTGTGTTGCTCCATGAACAACTCCAGCCACAGAGTTTGCCGTTGCAAGGCCCAAATCATTATGGCAATGTGTTGAAATTGCTACACGGTCTATCCCTTTCACGTTCTCAACTAGATATTGAATTTTTGCACCATAGTCCCAAGGTAAGCAATACCCCGTAGTATCGGGAATGTTTACTACTGTAGCTCCTGCCGCAATTACTTCTTCAATTATTTTTGCAAGAAATTCATTCTCAGTTCTACCCGCATCTTCGGCATAAAACTCTACGTCTTCAACAAAACTCTTTGCATATTTTACAGCTGCAACTCCACGCTCAATAACTTTCTCGCGGGTAGATTTTAACTTATCGTAAATATGGCTATCAGAGGTTCCAATACCGGTATGAATACGCGGACGAGCTGCTTTTTTAAGAGCTTCTGCAGCAACTTCAATGTCTTTCTCAACTGCTCTAGAAAGTGCACAAACCGTTGTATTCTTAATAATTTCGGAAATTTTCTCAACTGATTGGAAATCTCCCGGGCTAGAAATAGGAAAACCTACTTCCATCACATCTACGCCAAGAGCTTCTAAAGCTATGGCCACTTCTATTTTCTCATCAGTGTTAAGCTGGCAACCAGGTACCTGCTCACCATCACGAAGAGTGGTGTCAAAAATCTGTATTCGTTTGTTTGGCATTAAACTTGGGATTTCTAACTTAACAACAAGGTATATTACTCTCTCCGGTCAAAGTTCAAGTAATTACGAGGCCGAAGGTATAAGGTGTCTGTATACTTATAAAACCAGAATAAAAGTATATTACGATACCCAATGCACTTAGGTACTTATTTAAAGCTATTTATAACAAAATCTTAACTATCATTTAGAGATTACTATTCTACAATGTCTAACCACCCGAATGATCATCTTTTTCAGCTTATAAAATCGCTTACTAAAGCCGAAAAACGTGGTTTCAAGATTTATGCTACACGCACGAGCAGTGAGGATGCCAAATTTATCCAGCTTTTTGATGCTATCGATAAGTCTCATGACTATGATGAAGAAGTCATCATTAAAAAGGTAAAAGGCATTCAAAAACGGCAATTATCTAACTTAAAAGCGCATCTTTATAAGCAAATTTTAGTGAGCTTACGTCTTATTAATATTAGCCATAATGTTGACATTCAGCTACGTGAGCAAATTGATTACGCTCGGATTTTGTACAACAAAGGTTTGTACAAACAAAGCCTTAGAATTCTAGAAAAAGCTAAAGAAGTTGCAGCGCACAATCATCGAACTACGCTCTCTTTCGAAGTACTTGTATTCGAAAAAATTATTGAGTCTCAGTATATCACAAGGAGCTTGAGAAACAGAGCCGATGACCTCATTCAGCAAACAGAAGATACGTTAGAATCCCTTTCGCGCTACAACACCTTATCCAATCTATCTTTAAGACTTTATGGTATTTACATCAAAGCCGGACATGTTAGGAATGAAGCTGATTTCAAGAATACTCAGAAATTCTTTCAGGATGCTTTAGAAGGATTAGATTTGACAAATTTGGGCTTTTTTGAGGAGCATTATCTCTATGTTTCCTATGCATGGTATAGCTTAATCGTTCAAGATTTTTTACTTCAATACCGATACTCACAGAAGTGGGTAGAACTTTTCCGTAAGAATCCAGACATGCTCGCTTTAGAGCCCATTTGGTATATAAAAGGCATGCACGTTCTTCTTGAAGCACTTTTTATTTTAGGACACTATGAAAAGCACGAACAAGAGGTTAAACATCTAGAAGAATTTCTCAAAAATCCACCTTCAAGAACAAATGAAAATTTCGAGACTTTGGGCTTTATGTATTCCTATACATCCAAAATAAACTCTCATTTTATTGCAGGAACTTTTACAGAGGGTATTAAATTGGTTCCTGAGTTCAACAAAAAATTAGAGACATTCTCTACTCGAGTTGACCCCCACCGTATCCTAATCTTCTACTATAAAATTGCTTGTTTGTATTTTGGTGCAGGTGATAACAAAATGGCTATTCAATATTTAAACAAAATTATAAACTATCCAGATCAACGTTTAAGAGAGGATATCCATTGCTTTGCTCGTATTCTAAACCTGATTGCACACTTTGAACTTGGTAATCGGTCGCATGTAGATTACCAAATTAGATCGGTATATCGATTTCTTAGAAAGATGAACGACTTGAATATGGTTCAAGAAGAAATCCTCAAATTCTTACGTAATTTAGGTGGTGTTGAAGAGGGAAATGTCCGCCAAGAGTTTATTGCACTTCGCAATCGTTTGTTAGAAATAAACAAAATGGACTATCAGAAAAGGCCGTTCTTGTACTTGGACATCATATCGTGGCTTGAGTCTAAAATTGACAATAAACCTGTTCAGGATGTCATTAAAAGCAAATTCAAGCCTCGACATTCGTAATATTTCATGTTGGCCATCCCAACTATTATTCATTTTCTGTTATAATGAACTTGGTATTTATATAGAATAGGCTTTTCTTTGAGTCAGAAAAATTTTTAATCATGCTTTCAACAATTATTTCTCCGGTCATTATTATTCAAGTCATTGGTATAGTTTACCAAACGGGGAAGTTGTGTTGATGATCATTCTATATTGAATATCTAAAGCCTTCCCTAATCGGAAGGCTTTTTTTTTGCACTTAAGTTAAATCACCTATATGTCAGAATTAAATAAATACAGTAAGCACATCACTCAAGATGGCTCGCAACCAGCAGCACAAGCAATGCTTCATGCACTGGGTTTAACCGACGAAGATCTAAAAAAGCCAATGATTGGTGTGGCGAGTACTGGGTATGAAGGCAACCCTTGTAATATGCATCTCAACGATTTGGCGGTGCATGTAAAACGTGGTGTACAAGCCAACGAAATGACTGGACTTATTTTTAACACTATTGGCATTAGTGATGGGATTTCGATGGGAACCCCTGGGATGCGATATTCGCTGCCTTCGCGTGATTTGATTGCAGATTCGATGGAATCTGTTGTGAAAGGTATGAGCTACGACGGAATGGTTGCCATTGTTGGTTGCGATAAAAACATGCCTGGCGCACTTATGGCAATGCTGAGAATCAACCGCCCTTCTATTTTAGTTTATGGTGGAACAATTGCACCTGGTTATCACAAAGGCGAAAAATTGGATGTTGTTTCTGCATTTGAAGCTTGGGGACAAAAAGTAGCGGGTGCTATTACTGACGAAGACTTTAAAGAAATTGTGCAACTGGCTTGTCCTGGTAAAGGCGCTTGTGGTGGTATGTACACAGCTAATACAATGGCTTCGGCAATTGAAGCTTTAGGAATGACATTACCTTATAACGCTTCTAATCCTGCAAATGACAGCAGCAAAGTTATTGAATGTGAAGATGCAGGTTCATATCTGCTTGAATTACTCAAAAAGGATTTAAAGCCTAAAGATATTATCACCAAAAAGTCACTAGTAAATGCTTTTAAGCTTGTTACCATTCTTGGCGGCTCAACAAATGCGGTCCTTCATTTACTTGCCATTGCGAAAGCTGCCGATATAAAATTCACACTTCCTGACTTCCAACACATCAGCGACACCACCCCGTTTTTAGGTGATCTAAAACCAAGCGGTAAGTTTGTAATGGAAGATTTACATAAAGCCGGTGGAATTCCTGCTGTTATGAAGTACATGCTAGAAAACGGTTTACTTCATGGCGATTGTCTCACTGTTACTGGAAAAACGCTTGCTGAAAACTTAGCAGAGGTTGAACCATTAAAAGCCGATCAACAAGTAATTAAACCACTTGACCAACCGATTAAGAAAAATGGGCACATCCAGATTCTTTTTGGAAATATTGCTACTGAAGGTTCCGTAGCAAAAATCACTGGGAAAGAAGGTGTTTTATTTGAAGGACCTGCCAAAGTTTTTGACAGCGAAGATGAAACCAACGATGGAATTAGTAAAGGTCTCGTTGAAAAAGGTGATGTTGTAGTCATTCGTTATGTTGGCCCAAAAGGCGGTCCCGGCATGCCTGAAATGCTCAAACCAACATCTGCTATTATGGGAGCTGGTCTGGGCCAGGATGTTGCTCTTATTACCGACGGTAGATTTTCTGGTGGTTCACACGGATTTGTTGTTGGCCACGTAACACCTGAGGCACAAGTTGGTGGCAATATCGCACTCATTCAAAATGGCGACATCATCCGTATTGATGCAGAAAACAACACCATCAATGTAGATGTAACCGACGCTGAACTAGAGAAAAGAAAACAGCGTTGGACTGAACCTGCTCTTAAAGAACAAAGTGGCCAACTCTATAAATATGCTCGAACCGTTTCATCAGCTTCTGAAGGCTGTGTAACCGACGAATTTTAAACATTATCTCACTCACTCATCAATAATTTAGCATGGAAACATTAACTTTAGCAAAGAACAAAGCGACGACCGCTGAGAAAAAGACAGAACGTATCACTGGCGCTGAAGCAGTGGTCCGTATTCTGCTTGCAGAAGGAATTAATGTCGCTTTCGGTTATCCTGGTGGTGCTATAATGCCCATCTATGATGCTCTATACGACTTCCAAGAAGACTTGCACCATGTATTAGCAAGGCACGAACAAGGTGCTATTCACGCAGCTCAAGGTTATGCACGAACTTCTGGGAAACCTGGTGTTTGCTTAGCCACTTCTGGTCCTGGAGCTACAAATCTAATTACTGGGATTGCCGATGCTCAAATCGATTCTACTCCTCTAGTTTGCATTACAGGTCAAGTTCATTCTTCACTTTTAGGAAGTGATGCTTTCCAAGAAACTGATGTGATTGGCATCTCTATGCCTGTAACAAAGTGGAATTATCAAGTTACACGACCTGAGGAAATTCCAGAAGCATTAGCAAAGGCATTCTTCATCGCAAAATCTGGCAGACCTGGTCCTGTTTTGGTTGATATCACCAAAGATGCTCAAATTGCAGAGTTTGATTTTGCTTACGAGAAATGCAATCACATCAGAACTTACGTTCCGAAGCCAACGCTTGATACTTCTAAGGTAAAAGAAGCCGCGGAATTAATTAACTCAGCAAAACGTCCATTTATTCTTTTTGGGCAAGGCGTAATTCTATCCAATGCGGAAGCCGAGTTTAAAGCATTTATCGAGAAAGCTGGTATTCCTTCAGCTTGGACTATCATGGGACTTTCTGCACTCGAAACTGATCATCCACTTAATGTTGGAATGTTGGGTATGCACGGTAACTATGGTCCTAATTTGCTAACTAACGAATGTGATGTGCTCATTGCCATCGGGATGCGTTTTGATGATAGAGTTACAGGCAATCTCGATAAGTATGCAAAGCAAGCCAAAGTCATCCACTTTGAAATTGATCCCGCAGAAATTGACAAAAATGTTAAAACCGAAGTTGCTGTTTTAGGCGATGCAAAAGAGGCCTTAACTGAACTCATCGAACATATTGAGCCAAACACTTATCCAGATTGGTTACAACGTTTTCATGATTGCACAGAACTAGAACATCAGAAAGTCATTAATGAAGAACTTCACCCACAAACAGAAGTGTTAAGTATGGGCGAAGTAATTAACATCATCAATGAAAAAACTAAGGGCGATGCCGTTATTGTAACTGATGTAGGCCAACACCAGATGGTTGCTTGCCGTTACGCTAAATTCTCGAAATCTAAAAGTAACATCACTTCTGGTGGATTGGGAACGATGGGTTTCGGTTTGCCAGCAGCTTTAGGTGCTCAATTAGGCGCTCCCGAACGACTAGTAATTGCAGTTGTAGGCGATGGCGGTTTCCAGATGACTATTCAGGAATTAGCTACCATCTACCAAACTCGAGCAAAAGTAAAAGTACTCTTGTTAAACAACGAGTTTTTAGGAATGGTACGCCAGTGGCAACAACTCTTTTACGACAAACGCTATTCCTCTACGGTAATGGAGAATCCTGATTTCCAAAAAGTAGTAGAAGGCTTTAGAATCCCAACCAAAAAAGTAACCCAACGCGAATACTTAAATGAGGCGGTTGAAGAGTTTTTAAGTTACGATGGTGCGTACTTCCTAGAAGTAATGGTTGGCAAAGAAAATAATGTATTCCCTATGGTTCCGAGTGGATCTGGTGTATCAGAAATTAGATTGGAGTGATAGAAATGAAACAAGAATTCACCATTACAGCTTATAGCGAAAACAATGTTGGTTTATTACATCGAATCATCATCATTTTCACCAAAAGAAAAATTAATATCGAAAGCTTTACCGCATCAGAAAGCGAATTTGAAGGCATCCATAGATTTACTATTGCTGTTTTTGAAACCGAAGAAGCCGTGCGTAAAGTGGCAAAACAGATCGAAAAAAACGTGGAAGTGCTAAAAGCCTCGTACTACAAGAAAGAAGAAGTAGTACAACAGGAAATGGCTCTTTACAAGATTCCAACAGAGTCGTTAACACAAGGTGGCCAAGTTGAGCAAATTGTACGCGACCACAATGCAAGAATATTAAACGTAGAACGAGAGTTTACCATCATCGAGAAAACAGGCTATAAAAGAGAAACAAAAAGCTTGTTTGATGAACTCCAACCTTACGGTATTAAAGAGTTCGTTCGTTCTGGCCGAATTGCTGTCTCTAAAGAAGCACATGGCATCGACGAGCTCGTAGCAAATTTTAAAAAATAGAAACTCACTAATCATAAATAACACTCAAAGAATGGCACTTTTAAACTTTGGCGGAACTGAAGAAGAAGTAGTAACCCGGGAAGAATTTCCCCTTAAAAAAGCTCAAGAAACCTTAAAGGACGAAGTTATTGCCGTAATTGGTTATGGCGTTCAAGGTCCTGGACAGGCTCTTAACTTGAAAGACAATGGCTTTAATGTAATTGTTGGACAGCGCAAAAATTCCAAAACTTGGGATAAAGCAGTTGCTGACGGTTGGGTTCCTGGCGAAACTCTTTTCGAAATTGAAGAAGCTTGCGATAAAGGCACCATCGTTCAGTATCTACTTTCTGATGCAGGACAAATTACTTTATGGCCTACAGTTAAGAAATACTTAACTACAGGCAAAGCTCTTTACTTCTCTCACGGCTTTGGAATAACTTATAAAGAACGTACAAGTATCGTTCCTCCAGCTGATGTAGACGTAATCCTCGTTGCACCTAAAGGTTCTGGAACTTCTCTTCGCAGAATGTTTCTTGAAGGACGTGGACTAAACTCTAGTTTCGCGATCTTCCAAGATGCTACCGGAAAAGCTTACGACAGAGTTGTTGCTCTAGGTATCGGCGTTGGTTCTGGTTACCTCTTTAAAACAGATTTCAAACGTGAAGTATTTAGCGATTTAACTGGAGAACGCGGAACCTTAATGGGCGCTATCCAAGGTATTTTTGCTGCACAGTACGAAGTTCTTCGTGCAAACGGACACACTCCTTCTGAAGCATTCAACGAAACTGTTGAAGAGCTTACTCAATCACTAATGCCTCTTGTTGCTGAAAATGGAATGGACTGGATGTACGCTAACTGTTCTACTACAGCTCAACGTGGTGCTCTAGATTGGTGGAAGAAATTCCGTGATGCTTCTAAACCAGTATTCGAAGATCTTTACAGCGAAGTAGCTAAAGGCAACGAAGCACAACGATCAATCGACTCCAACAGCGAGGAAGATTACCGTGCTAAGCTTGAAGTTGAATTGAAAGAACTTCGTGATTCTGAAATGTGGCAAGCAGGCGCTACCGTACGTAAGCTTAGACCAGAAAATAACTAAGTTCAAACGCTTTCAATATTTATTGAATCGTTCTTATCTTCTAAAAAAGACCTCGCTATGAGGTCTTTTTTTTGCCTACCTTCTTACTAATCCAAAAAATATTACTCCCAACTCACATTTCTTATGGATAACAATGGCATTTTTCGTCGGGTTCGCTACGCGCTAGACCTCAACAATTCAACAATGATTGAACTGTTTGCTTTGGCAGGCCAAAAAGTAGAGAATACTGAAATTAAAGCTTGGCTTAAAAAAGAAGACGACCCTACATTTGTTGATATGGCTGATAAGATGCTTGCCATTTTTCTTAATGGATTGATTGTTAAACATCGTGGAAAGAAAGATGGAGTTACACCCATACCTGAAGATCGATTGACAAACAATCTAATCCTCAGAAAACTTAAAATAGCTTTAGAGCTACAAACTGAAGATATGTTGGAAATGTTCGAACTTGTGGATCGTCGGGTCAGTCCACATGAATTAAGTTCTTTTTTCAGAAAACCAACGCAGAGTAAATACCGAGTTTGTAACGACCAATATTTGCGATACTTCCTGAATGGAATGCAAAAGAAATACAGAGGCTCGGAAAGCGAATAGGTTCAAAAAGATGAAAACAAGAAAAGAATTCAAAGAAGAATACAAGCAACGGAAAACCCAAATGGGCGTTTTTCAAATACGAAATACGGAAAATAGCAGAGTTTTTATTGATCACAGTATCGATGTAAATGCGAAGTGGAATCGCCATCAGCTGCAATTGAATATGGGTATGCATCCAAATAAAGCGCTACAAAACGATTGGACTACTCTGAAATCAGAAGGTTTTGAGTTTGAAGTATTATCTGAAATTAAGCATCAAGACGAGGGAACACCCGATTACAAAAAGGAACTAAAGCTTCTGGAAGAGATGATTCGCGAAGAACTTCAGCTAAACCCAGACAAAGTTTATTAAATCAATTTCGCCTTTTGTAGTTTTTCTCTAGCTAGAATCCCAAGCCAAGCCGCAAGAAATGCTTTGATGAGCCCACCAATAATAAATGGTGCAAAGCCTCCTAAAAATGCAGCCTCCCAAGTGAGTTCAGTTGAAAGCTTCAACCAAGAAGTTCCGATAATTAGAATAACAAACATACCTATAGTGTTGGCTATAAATGCATTTCGAACGGTGAAGGTGGTTTTCTCTAAATACAAACCAATTAAAAAAGCCGCGGGAATAAAACCAACTAAGAATCCTCCTGTTACTCCAACAATGGCATCTAATCCGCTATTTAATTGAGAAAAGACGGGAAGCCCAACAGCACCAAAAATTATATAGAGAACTACTGTTAACATTCCATTCTTAGAACCTAAAATGGTTGCAGCAAGTCCAATGGCCAGTGTTTGTCCTGTAATAGGCACCAATGGCAAAGGGATTACAAGCTGGGCAAATGCCGCTATAATTAGTGCAAAAACAAAGCTCGTAATTATGGTTTGTGAAATGCTTTTCTTCAATGAGTTCATTTAAACCTTAACGAGTAAACGGTGATTTTGTCTCACTTAAATCTTTTACTCGTAAAGAAACCATTTTTTTACCGCCTTCAGATTTTTGTCTTGCCACTTCTTTAAAACCTTTATTCTCATGAAATTTGATGGATAATGGATTAGGTGGGATTAAATTCACTTCACAAGTAATAAATTTTGATGTGCTGTTATCGGTAAGGTAGCTATATAAAGTTGTTCCAATTCCTTTGCCTTTATGTGAATCGGCAACAACAATACGGTCTACATAATCAAAGTTCTTATAGTGGGCTACAAAGTACTGGTAGTTGAGACTTTCGTAAGTAATTCCTGGCCCAAGAACAATCATAAAGCCAATAATTACATCGCCGTCTTCAGCCACCACAAAGAGTTGGCTATGTTTCATAAACCACTCTAACTCATCTAAAGTTAGACTGTTTACATGAGGTATTGCTTTCTCATTCAATACGCTAACGGAAGCCAAATCATTTTTTCTAATAAGTCTAATTCTCATACAATAATGGCGTACTAATTTCTTCTCTATTGAGATACTAATCAATTACTTGAAAAAAAAGAAACCATAATTACTTTATGAGTACTATTTTTCCATCATTCCTCCTCTCTTTCACTTATATTCAAGTACTCACTTTTCATCGAAATAATAACCTATTCCTTGTTCCCAACTGTACAATGCCTGAACCTTTAGTATCTCCTCTGGTCTCCATCAAAGAGATTGATTCCGCTACAGAAACACTGCAAAACGTTGTAACTCGTACCCCATTACTCTTTAATCCTCAACTTTCTGAGGAATTTGGTGCAAACATATGGCTTAAAAGAGAAGATTTACAAGTTGTTCGTTCGTATAAAATCCGTGGTGCTTATAATAAAATTCAAAGCTTAACAGATAACGAACTCAAAAACGGAGTTGTTTGCGCGAGTGCAGGAAACCATGCACAAGGAGTTGCGTTAGCTTGTTTCTTGAAAAAAATAACAGGCACTATCTTTATGCCTGTTACTACGCCCGAACAGAAAGTGAAGCAAGTGAAGATGTTTGGGAAGGAATTTGTACAGGTTGTTTTAGAGGGCGATACTTTCGACGATTCTTTCAAAATGGCGAAAGAGTTTTGCGATCAAAAGAATGCGGCTTTCATCCCTCCTTTTGACGATCGTAAAGTAATTGCAGGACAAGCTACTGTTGGAAAAGAGATTTTTGAAGATGCTCCTGAATCCATCGATTATTTACTCGTTCCTGTTGGCGGTGGTGGACTTTCTGCTGGGGTTGGATCTTATTTCAAAGCGAAGTCTCCTTCAACAAAAATAATTGGTGTAGAGCCTACTGGCGCACCAGCCATGCAACGTTCTTTAGAGAAAAACGAAGTTGTTACCTTAGAGAAAATAGACAAATTTGTAGATGGAGCTGCTGTTCAACGAGTGGGCGACATCACCTTCGAAATTTGTAAAGAAGTACTTCAAGAAGTGATTACTGTTGATGAGGGCAAAATATGCGGAACCATTCTTAGGATGTATAATGAACAAGCTGTTGTTGTAGAACCAGCCGGTGCACTTACCATTGCTTCGCTAGATAGTCTCCGAAGTCAGATTAAAGGAAAGAACGTAGTTTGTATTGTTAGCGGAAGTAACAACGATATTACAAGAACGGCTGAAATTAAAGAGCGTTCGCAACTCTACGAAGGACTTAAACATTATTTCATTATCGATTTCCCTCAACGCGCAGGTGCTTTACGGGAATTTTTGAATGACGTTTTAGGCCCAGACGATGATATTACCTATTTCGAATACTCTAAGAAAACGAATAGAGAACTAGGGCCTGCCTTAATCAGCATTGAGCTTAAGAAGAAAGAAGATTTAAACGCTCTTTTTGATAGAATGAAAGAACGTAATTTAAATTTTGAATATGTGAACGACCAACCTCGTCTATTTCGCTTTCTTACCTAATTTGCTTTCTTATTCGTGATTATTACTCTTAACTATGAAATTATTTCCATATAAAAACTGAGAGCCATACTTATGCAGAGCCAGAAACATCTTTTCAGCCTTGATGAAAACATCACCTACTTAAATTGCGCGTTTATGTCGCCGTTGATGAAGCAAGTTGAAGAAGCCGGTATTGCAGGCGTATTACGGAAACAAAAGCCGAACTTAGTTACTGGCGATGATTTCTTTAGCGAAACAAAAGCGCTCCGTCAGGAATTTGCGAAACTTATAAACACCGCCGATTCTGATCGGATAGCTATTATTCCTTCTGTCTCTTATGGGTTAGCAAATGTGGCGAAGAATCTTGTCTTAGAATCTGGCGACAATATTGTAGTTGTTGGTGAGCAATTTCCGAGTAATGTGTACCCTTGGCGAGAAGTGGCTTCAAACAGCAATGCGGAAATTATCACTATTTCTGCACCAGATGGTATGCAAGACAGAGGTAAACGTTGGAACGAGGCTATCTTAAACACAATTAACAGCCGTACAAAGTTAGTTGCTATGGCAAACATCCATTGGGCTGATGGAACTCTCTTTAATCTTATAGATATTAGAAAGCGAACCAATGAAGTTGGTGCTTTACTTGTTATTGATGGTACTCAGTCAGTTGGTGCTTTATCTTTTGATGTTGAGGAGATTCAACCTGATGCTTTAATTGTTGCTGGCTACAAATCCTTAATGGGACCTTACAGCATTGGCTTAGCTTATTATGGTGCTGCTTTTGATGATGGCTCGCCCATTGAACAAAATTGGATTAACAGGAATGAAAGCGATGACTTTGCAAACCTTGTGAATTATAGTGATGATTATCAACCCAAAGCATTGCGTTATGGCGTTGGTGAACAAAGTAATTTCATTCTAGTTCCTATGATGTTAGCTGCCCTTCGTGCTTTGAATGAATGGAAGCCAGAACATATTCAGAATTACTGTAAATCAATTACCGAAGAATCTGTGAAAAAACTCACTGAAGCGGGTTTCATCATTGATGATGCAGAATTTAGAGCTGCTAATTTATTTGGAATCCGGCTAGGTGCCCATCACAAAATGGATGAAGTTAAATCGGCACTCACAAAAAATAACATCTTTGTTTCCTATCGAGGCGATGCTATTCGAGTTTCGCCCAATGTTTATAACGATAAAACCGATATGGAAAAATTAACGCATACACTTTTAAGCTGCTAAAATGTCTACCAAACAACACACACTTCTTATCGATTGCGAAGATGCGAAAGGTTTAGTGTATAAGATTACAGACCTCGTTTATCGTTATGGTCTTAATATTATTTTGAACCGTGAATTTGTAGATCACGAGACCAATCACTTCTTTATGCGCACCATCGTTGATGGCGACTTAAACGAGGAAGATATGCTGAAGGATTTAGATATTCTTCTTCCTGAGAATGCCAATGTGCGAATCACATCAGACAAAAAGAAAAACGTAGTTATTTTAGCAACCAAAGAGCACCACGTATTGGGTGATTTACTCATCCGGCACGAGTTTGGGGAAATCAATGCCAATATTTTGGGGGTTATTAGCAATCATCAAGTTTTGGAACCACTGGTTCAGAAGTTTGATGTTCCTTTTCATTTTATTTCGCACGAAGGTCATTCTCGCGAAGAACATGAAGAACTAGTTACTGCTCAAATTGAAGAATATTCGCCTGATTATCTAGTACTCGCCAAGTACATGCGCATTTTAAATCCGAGCTTTATTGCTCCAATGCGCAATCGTATTATCAATATTCATCATTCCTTTTTGCCCGCTTTTGTTGGAGCGAAACCATATCACCAAGCGTATGCACGTGGCGTGAAAATCATTGGTGCCACCGCTCATTTTGTAAACGAAAATTTGGATGAAGGCCCAATTATTACGCAATCTACAGGACGTGTAAACCACTCTCATAATGCTGAAAGAATGGCTTTAATGGGCAAAGAGATTGAAAGCAGAGTGCTATCTGAAGCCATTAATCTCGTTCTTGATGATAAGGTCTTCATTTACGGAAATAGAACGGTGATTTTGGATTGAGGTTCTGACTTAATAATCTAAACAACGCTCACAAAGTACCTAGAGATTTACGTTCGTAACGCAGTTTGGAAGCTCTAGCTTCCAATATCAATCTAGATTCCTGCCTGCGCAGGAATGACGGCTTAGTGTTAGTGGGAAGTAAATAAAATCTAACAGTCATCTCGCGGCATATGCCCGAGATCTAGGTTGGTAGTGAGGGCAGTGTTGTAATTCTAACTCCAGACACCTGGACGTTCAGGGATTGTAGATGCTAAGTAATTCGTTGACAGAAATATTTTTTTTTGATTTCCCTCAGAGTGCCAATACACCCACCAAACCAGATCGACGTTTAGAATTATTGGCGAAAAAAGAACGCAATGGTATCGACGTCTCCGTAAGGAGTAATCATTCCACACCGGCTCGGGTTTGAATGTGGCAAATGAAGAGCGAAGACCATTGGAATGATTGAGTCGATGTAATGGAGTTCGCGCCAATTATTCTTGTCGAGAGTTTTTGGTACTCGCCTGCCCCGAGCATTCGGGGGCGGCACAAAAGTACACCCATCAAAGAGATGAATGCATTAGCGTGCACGAAAATAATGTGAGGGTACGGTCAGCTATCGCCTACAAACAAAACCATTGCTTTTTAATAGCTGTGAAGATCCTTCAGAGGTATCTTCAGGATGACTGTGAGCGTTGTTTAATTTATTAAAACTGTCAACAAATTACCTAACCCCTACAAGGATGACCGAATCATAAAATATCGCCCATAAAAAAAGCCACCTCATTTCTGAGATGGCTTTCTACTTCGTAGTTAGCTAAAAACTAAATAAGGTTTTCTGTCTACTTAAAAACAGCTTTCACATAGTCGCGGCGCATTTCTGCAATAGCGGCAATTGAAATACCTTGTGGGCAAACAGCTTCGCATTCGCCAAAGTTTGAGCAATCGCCAAAACCTTCTTCTTCCATTTGCTCTACCATCGCTACAACTCTTATATCGCGTTCAACCTGCCCTTGTGGGTATTTGTTTAGGTGAGCGATTTTAGCGCCGGTAAACAGAGATGCAGAGGCATTAGGACATGCTGCAACACAGGCTCCGCAACCAATACAAGCTGCGTAGTCAAAAGCGATGTCCGACAGCTCTTTCTCAACAGGCATTGTATTCGCCTCTTGAGTAGAACCCGTTTTAGCAGAAATATATCCGCCAGCCTCGATAATTCTATCAAAAGCACCACGATCAACAATCAAATCCTTGATGATAGGAAATGCAGCTGCACGAGGAGGTTCAATCGTAATTTTGTCGCCATCTTTATAAGTTCGCATGTGTAATTGGCAACACGCAACTTCAGATGTAGGACCATGTGCTTGGCCGTCAATTACTAAATTACACGAGCCACAAATACCTTCACGGCAATCATAATCAAACTCTAGGGGTTCTTTACCTTCAAGCTGGAGATCTTCGTTCAAAACATCCAACATTTCCAAAAAGGACATGTGCTCATTTACTGAGTCGAGTGTTTTTTCTTCGAAATGGCCAGGAACGTTAGGGCCCGCTTGTTTCCAATACTTAAGGTGAATGGTCATATCTTTACTCATAATATCTTCCTTACTTGTAGCTACGTTGTTTTAGTTCAACGAATTCAAATTCAAGATTTTCTTTGTGCATCTCCTCTTCAAGAGAATCCTGAAGACCTTTAAATTCCCAAGCTGCTACGTATGCATAATCTTTGTCATTACGTAAAGCTTCGCCGTCTTCCGTTTGATACTCTTCACGCAAATGACAGCCACAAGACTCATTACGTTGCAAAGCATCTTTAGCCATTAATTCGGCTAGTTCAAAGAAATCAGCAACTCGACCAGCAAACTCTAAATATTTATTAAAATTGTTTTGCTCGCCTGGTACAAAAACATCTTTCCAGAACTCTGCACGGAGTGCTTGAATTTCGGAAATAGCAGTTTCAAGACTTTCTTTGGTTCTACCAATCCCAACTTTATCCCAAACAATCTTCCCTAAACTTCTATGGAAATCGATGATAGTACGGCTTCCTTTTACGTTGAAAAGTTTGTTAATGAAATCTTGAGATTCTTTCTCAGCAGAAACAAAAGCTTCGTGATCTGTACCATAACGCGTGCCTGGTTTCAAATCGGCTAAGTAATTACCAATTGTAGCTGGTAGTACAAAGTAACCATCAGATAAACCTTGCATCAAAGCACTTGCTCCAAGTCGGTTAGCACCATGATCAGAGAAGTTAGCTTCACCTGCTGCAAAAAGACCAGGAATGTTAGTCATCAAGTTGTAATCAACCCAAAGGCCACCCATTGTATAATGCACAGCAGGATAAATTTTCATTGGCTGCTTGTAAGGATCCTCTCCCATGATATTTTTGTACATATCAAAGAGGTTGCCATATTTAGAAGAAATAGTATCAACACCATCTCTTTTAATAGCATCGCGGAAATCTAGATAAACAGCTAATCCAGAATCGCCCACTCCTAAACCGTCGTCACATACCATTTTAGCATTACGAGAAGCTACATCACGAGGAACAAGGTTACCAAAACTAGGGTAGCGTTCTTCGAGGTAGTAATAGCGTTCTTCATCAGGAATATCGCTTGGTTTTCTGTTGTCACCTTTCTTTTTAGGTACCCAAACTCGGCCATCATTTCTTAAACTTTCACTCATTAGAGTTAGTTTAGACTGATAATCGCCGGAAACAGGAATACATGTAGGGTGAACTTGAACGTAACAAGGGTTAGCAAACAAAGCACCACGTTTGTGAGCTCTCCAAGCTGCTGTTGCATTCGAATTTTTTGCATTGGTAGAAAGATAGAAAACATTTCCATAACCGCCTGTTGCTATAACAACAGCGTCAGCTTCCCATTTCTTTAATTCGCCAGAAACTAAATCTCTAGTAATAATACCACGAGCTTTACCATCAATAATTACTACATCTAGCATTTCGTGACGTGGGAAATACTCAATCTTTCCTTCATTCACTTGGCGCATCATAGCTTGGTACGCACCTAATAATAACTGCTGACCTGTTTGGCCGCGTGCATAAAATGTTCTAGAAACCTGAGCACCACCAAAAGAACGATTCGCTAATAATCCGCTATACTCACGAGCGAAAGGAACGCCTTGAGCTACAGCTTGATCAATAATCTCGTTAGCAACTTGAGCTAAACGATACACATTTCCTTCTCGTGATCTGTAATCACCACCTTTAATGGTATCGTAGAACAGTCTCCAAATACTATCGCCATCATTCGGATAGTTTTTTGCGGCATTTATACCACCTTGAGCTGCAATACTGTGTGCACGGCGTGCTGAATCTTGAATACAGAAACTTTTAACATTGTAGCCTAACTCAGCCATACTTGCAGCGGCAGCGCCACCAGCAAGTCCTGTTCCTACAATAATAACTTCGTACTTACGCTTGTTGTTTGGTGAAACAAGCTTCATGTCTTTTATGTGTCGACTCCACTTTTCTTCTAATGGGCCTTCTGGTATTTTCGCGTCTAATTTCATTGATATTCCCTTAATAAGATATAAGTGAGCCTGTACCGCCGGTAACATAGATATACAGCGGGATGAAGATGAATGCTAGCATAATTACAATGGAAAAGCCGTAAGCAAACGTCTGAATTCTTTTAGAAGTCTCTTTATTCTTCATTCCTAAAGAAGTAAATGCGCTCCAAAAACCGTGGGATAAGTGCAAAATTAGCAATCCGAGAACGGCTACATATCCAACTACTATCCAAGTTTTCTGGAATTCTTCGAGTACTAATTTTCTAAGATCTCGAACTTCAACTCCGTCTACCATAGAAGAATAATCAGCGCCAAATTTAAAATGAATGATGTGTAGCACTAAAAATATCAACACAATTGAGCCTGTGTAAATCATGCTTTTTGAAGCCAATGATTGATGGCTAGCACCACCTCTGCTCTTATATACCTTATAATTTTCAGGACGCGCTTTGCGTCGATTCCACCAAATAGAAACACCCAAAATAGTGTGGTATATAAAGAAAAAGGCTAACCCTGCTTCTATTACATATAGAAAGGGCCCTAGATTCTCGAGAGTTTTGGTATATAGATTAAAGGCATCTTTCCCGCCAAAGATTGAGAAATTACCTATTAAGTGACTGATCAGAAATAGCATTAAACCTATTCCTGTGATGCCCGTCATTATCTTACGGCCAACTTGCGATTTCATCGCTTTTAAAAGTGAAGGCATGAGTGCGTGTTAGTTATTTTGTTTTTAGTGTATTTAACAAGTCTGTTTAATACTTAGCTTCTGCTTTTGTGTGAAACTAAATTTCCACCCAGATTACATTTAGAAAATCGCTTTTTCCTTTTTGAATGGCAAGGTAGATTAACTCTAAATACAGATTATGAATCCATATTAAAGAAACCGTACTTTTATGTACTAAAAAATTCGATATTTACTACCACTGAAAACTCTGCAAAAACATATTAATTCTAATTTTCGAGAACGAGGATCTAAGTTTTTAGGCTTTTTATTCCCTTGTGAGGATGAAGAAATGTTCCATCTTGAGTTGAATGCGCTTAAATCTAAATACCCAGACGCCTCCCACCATTGCTATGCATATAGGATGAATCCGAATGCGCTAGCAGAATTTAGTAGCGACGACGGAGAACCTTCAGGAACGGCAGGCTTGCCCATTCTTAACCAGCTCAAGTCTTACGATGTGGTTAATGCCGCCGCAGTTGTTGTACGCTATTTTGGAGGAACTAAACTCGGGAAACCTGGCCTTATTGAGTCTTACGGCCAAGCCGCAGAGGAATGTCTACAGCTCGCTACTCTAAGCTCTATTATTCGTGTTCAACTTTTTGATGTGGTGTATGCTTACCCTCAAGAAAATCTTGTAAACAAACTAGTGCTTAATCATAATCTGATGGAGCAGCAATCGGAATATCTGGCTCAGGTTCGAAAAACTTTTGCTTGCTCTATTGAAAACAGTGCCAACTTTGAAGCAGAATTAGAATCTCTTGCCCATCTTTCCATTACATTCACCAAAAACGAAGAAAGCTTTATTGCGGGGTAGAAGATTTTCCTATCCTAAAGTTTTGCTTAGGCAAAAATCCCTTCATAGCTAAAAGCTTGGTAATTGATAGGTGTAAATACTGTCTTCTACGGTTGAGTCGATGGCATATATCGTTTTAAATTTTTCGGATAGGGTAAATTGGGTGATTTTACGGTCGAATGCTCCTCGGTATAAAGGCTCACCTTCCCAGTTCCATATTTCAAAGATTCCTTCTTCTAGATTTGCACGAACACATCACTTGGTTACTGTATATTATTACTGACATGATCACGCATCCAAAATAATATTAATTTACATAGATACAATACTGTGGTATGTTTAGGGTTAACATCAGGAATGTTCTTTCCATTAATATTGATAATCAAATGGATTCTTTATGAGGTTTATAAAAACTTTAATCCTTGCATCGGTAGTCGTTATCACATCTTCATTAACTGTGAAAGCTCAAATTATTTCAGATTTACCAGCACCGTTCAGTAGTAACCATCCCACAGTCGAAACTAAATTTCAAATTAAGACTCCCAAGCTTTCTTATCATAATTCTGAAAAATTTGTTAGTGTAGAGAGCTTAAAAAATCAGAAAGTTATCTATTTTGAACTACTGGGAAATGGTGGGTTTTATTCTGTCAACTATGAACACTTCATCAAAGACCGAGTAAGTTTAAGAGGTGGCGTATCCTATATGTTCCATGGCAATGTTGATTCATTTGTGGATTTCGGAGGATTAGCAGTAGTTCCAATTTCTATTAATAGAATTATGCACATAAAAGGGGACTCATTCTTTGAAACTAGTATTGGTTCATCTTTTGCTTTCTATGATGGTAAAAAAGGCCTTTTTATTGTTTCAGGAATCGGGTTTCGCGAACAACCAACTGGAAAGGGCACATTTACCCGAGTTACTTTAAATCCATTACTCTATTCTGATAATGGTACTCAATTTGGAATAACAGCTAGTGTATCAATTGGATTTAGTTTTAAATAAAAAGTTTTATGAGAAACGACTCTATCTACCTTCGTCTTTTAAAAACCTCATCCCCACCTTAGGAACGCAATCCATTCCTATTTATGTTAAGGTCGATGAACTCGTGGGTACTACGCTATTTTCTCTAATTTCTTTAGAGGAACGTTTACATTTTTATTTAATCATTCTGCGTAAATACTCACTAGTTCTATATAATTATTATTCGATTTTTGATTTAAACTATTATTATTAAATGATGAAAGATATTCACGATGAGGTTTCTGTCTATTATGGCAAAACCTTGCAAAATTCCTCCGATTTAAAAACTTCTGCTTGCTGTACAACCACCTCCTACCCTCCCCACATAAAATCCATTCTTAGTGAACTGCACGACGAAACACTGAGCAAGTATTATGGATGTGGACTTACCATACCAAATGAACTTGAAGGCCTAAAAGTGCTCGATTTAGGTTCTGGCTCTGGTCGTGATTGTTTTGTTCTTAGCAAACTTGTTGGCGAAAATGGCTCGGTTATAGGTGTAGATATGACCGATGAACAACTGGATGTTGCCAAAAAACATCAGGCCTTTCATGCTGAGAAGTTTGGTTTTTCGAATGTTGAATTTCTGAAAGGAAACATTGAAGATTTAGGCTCTTTAAACATTCCTAAAAACTCATTAGATCTTATTGTTTCCAATTGTGTGGTAAATCTAGCCACCGATAAAACGGCAGTGTTACAAGGAGCCTACGATTTACTAAAAGAAGGTGGAGAAATCTATTTTAGCGATGTTTACGCCGACCGTAGAATTCCACAACACTTAGCCAAAGATCCTGTACTCTATGGAGAATGTTTGAGTGGAGCTTTGTACTGGAATGATTTTCTAAGCATCTCAAAAAAAGTAGGCTTCCTCGATCCAAGAAGTGTTTCTGCTGAAAAAATATCTATTAATGACCCCGAAACTGAAACTAAAGTTGGGCTTATCAATTTCTACTCCATCACCTATCGCTTAATAAAACTTCCTAAGTTAGAAAGCGATTGCGAAGATTATGGCCAAGCAGTACGCTACAAAGGAAGCATTCCTCACTCTACAGACTCCTTTACTCTAGACGACCACCATTTCTTTGAAACGGGTCGTATTAAAACCGTTTGTGGCAATACTTACATGATGTTAAAAGATACTCGCTTTGCAAAACATTTCGATTTTTCGGGAGATTTTTCACAACACTTTGGCATATTTGAAGGATGCGGTGGTAACGCTCCTTTTGCTACCAACGAAACTAGCAATACAATCGGAGATGGCTCATGCTGTTAAAAGAACAAGAAATTGATAAGAACTTTCACGAAAATGGAAAATTTCGCAAAGCGACAGTCACAGCCAAAGGTGAAGACCGAGCTTATGTAGAACTTACCAAGCTTGAAACACTTTGGTTTAATACCGGAACACGTTGCAATTTGCAATGCCAAAACTGCTATATCGAGTCGTCGCCAACCAACGACGAACTTCTATACATCTCTAAACAAGAAGTGGAAACTTATTTAGATGAAATCAGAGATTTAGAACTTGGCACACGCAATATTTCGTTTACCGGAGGTGAACCATTCCTTAACAAAGAAATGGTTCCAATCATCAAATTGTGCCTGAGTCGTGGTTTTGAAGTGCTGGTACTGTCCAATGCTTATCGTGCAATCGATTCATATTTCGATGATCTTACCGAGTTAAATAAAGCCTATCCGAACAAACTCACACTTCGAATTTCTTTAGATCATTATACCGCAGAAATGCATGAAGTTGAACGAGGTCCAAAAACGTTCAATCGTACTTTAGTTACCATGAAAAAGCTTTTTGATATGGGACTTAACATTGCGGTGGCAGGTCGGTCGCTGGCAAACGAATCTAGTATTGAAGCATTAACCGGTTATCAAAGTATTTTAGATGAGTACGAAATTGGTATTCGTGTAGTGGACGGTAAAAACATCGCAATTTTCCCTGAGATGACTACAACAACCGATGTTCCTGAAATCACCACTTCTTGCTGGGATATTTTGCACGTAAAACCTGAAAACCAAATGTGTGCCACAGAGCGCATGGTGGTTAAACGTAAAGGCACCGATACTCCCGTTGTTTTGCCATGTACACTTATTGCTTACGATCCACAATTTGAACTTGGAACTACTCTAAAAGAATCATTCAAAAAAGTATATCTGAACCATCCGTATTGTGCACAGTTTTGTGTGCTTGGAGGGGCAAGTTGTTCTGCTAAATAGGTAGAAACATCACCATTTAGTTTCAACAAATTTCATTGGATTGAATATCTCAGGATTTAGCGAATCGGGAATCGTTATTTCTGAGTATTCTTCCAATAAACCGATATTCCCATTTGCTTTAAAAACCACTTCTGGTGCAATCCATCCCTCTCCCAATTGCTCATAATTATTGAACTGTACCTCTTGGATAGTATTTTGTCTACCGATGGTAAAATTACGCACAAACACTAAGCGTTCAGTATCAATCCAAAATTGAGGAATGGTTGAATCTGCTTTATCAGTTCCTACCACATATACTGTTCGGCCTTCCCACTCATCCATATAAAATTTACTCAGATCGTAGCCATTGCTAGTTAATTGCTCTGCGGTTTCTTCAGGGGCTTGATGGTACACATCAAAGCCTAAAACCAATAAATCATGCACTCGCTCTACTTCTTGAATAAGCTGACCATTCGCATAACCATACTGAGTTCCGTTTTTAAATAAAATACCGTTATTACTATCCTTGTCGTCGAATTTAATGGCCAGATTACTTGGCAAACTCATCAATTCATACCACATCTGCGTTCTCGCAACTTCACCCTTTGCACCATAAAAAGTTGTCTTCTGAGTAAAACGTAGATTTTTGTACCATTTACCCTCGTACGTTTCGTACATTTTCGCCAGAACATCATGTCCATTTTTTATGCCATTTTGTTGAAAGGAGTAAGCAGAAAAGCTTATTGATATAAAAATGATAAGTGCTAGGAAAAACTTTTTCATGTAGAGAACAGACTAGATATAATGTGTATGTTTAATGGTAATGATATTAACGTTCAAAAGATTTAAAATTCTATAAAAAGCGGAGCCTGATTCTTAGTCTACAAAAAACTATTTTTAAGAAAAGTTAACTATGAAAATTTATACAAAAAAAGGCGACCAAGGCGAGACATCTCTTTACGGTGGCCAACGTGTTTCTAAAAATTCTAAGCGTATTGAAGCTTACGGAACAGTAGACGAACTCAATTCTATTTTGGGGATGGCTAGCGCCTTACCTGCTACCAACTACACTAAAGAAGCTATACTAACCGTGCAAAACCATTTGTTTGTTCTCGGGGCCGATTTAGCCACTCCACACAGTAAAGAAATTCGAATAGATCGCATCAGTTCTTCCGAAATTGAATGGCTAGAAAAGTCTATCGATTTTATGGAAGATGCACTTCCTCCTCTAAAAAGCTTCATTTTACCTGGAGGCTCTCAAGCAGGCTCTCTTTTTCATTTTGCAAGAACGGTGTGCCGACGAGCCGAACGTATTACAGTAGAATGTAGTAATGAAGAGCAAATTTCTGATTTAACAGTAATGTATTTAAACCGACTTTCTGACTTTCTGTTTGTATTAGCCCGTTACGAAAACAACCGTGCTCAACAAGAAGAAACTCCATGGACTCCAACTAAATAGCAGATGGCCCTTAGTAATAAAGCAAAATCTTATATCTCAAATAACTTCCGTAAAAAAAGCGACAAACACATCGCAGAAACGCTTAAACTGGATATTAGTGAAGTTCAAGATTATATCGACACGTTAAAGAAGCCACTTCCTTTAAAGAAAAAGATTCTTTTTTACGGCATTACTCTTTCCACACCCATTCTATTTTTTGTAATTCTTGAACTTGGTTTAAGAAGTGTTAATTACCTAGGCAATACCGACTTATTTGTAGACCCAAACATTTCGATGGATGAATATCTCATCCCGAATCCAAATTTCGCCGCACGTTATTTCTTTTATACCAGTGTTATTCCAAATCCATCTATAGATGTGTTTTTAGCTGAAAAGCCAGAAAACGGATTTCGTGTTTTTGCGATGGGTGGTTCCTCTGCTGCAGCTTATCCCTATGGTTTTAATGGCTCTTTTTCTCGCGTTGTAGGCGATGTGCTAACGGATGCCCTTCCCGATAAAAAAGTAGAAGTGGTTAATGTGGGTATTTCGGCAATTAACTCTTACACATTATTCGATCAGGTAGATGAGATTCTGGCGCATTCGCCTGATGCAATTATGATATACGCGGGACATAACGAATTCTATGGAGCGCTCGGTGTAGGTTCTAACGAGAATCTAGGAGCATTTCCTGGTTTTGTTCGATTCTATCTAAAACTTCAACGCTTCAAAACATTCCTATTTCTAAGAAACCTCATTGTTGATTCTGGCAAATGGTTTGCTAGTATTTTTTCTGGAGAAGAGCCCATTCAAGGAACACTCATGGAACAGATGATTAGCTCTCGATCTATTGAATTAGACAGCCCAAAATATGAGCTCGCCATGATTCAGTTTGAAAGCAATATGTCTGCCATTATTCAGCAATTCGAGAAAAAAGGTGTTCCCGTTTATTTTGCTAGTGTTGCAAGCAATATTAAAGACCAAGCCCCTTTTGTAGATATAACTGATGGCGAACAACCATCGGCTTTACAGACCTATAAGAAAGCTCAACAAATATTTTCTGTGGGAGATTTCACATCAGCAAAGAACAAATTTACTCTCGCTAAAGATTTAGACGGATTGAAATTCCGAGCACCATCTGAAATTAATTCCATCATCGATTCGCTTTCCAATACCTTTTCGAACACCACATATGTACCCGTTGAAGAATTTATGTCGGAAGAATCTCCTGAAGGTATTATTGGCAACAATCTCATGCTAGAGCATTTACATCCTAACCAAGATGGATATTTCGCAATTGGAAAAACCTTCTCAGAAGCATTACTTGCCAATTTACACAATCAAGGATTAACTCAGTTTGAAGTTTATGATTGGGACAGCTACAAACAGAAAATGCATCTTTCAGAATACGACCAACGTGTTGCTTGGCACAGAGTTAAAACTCTAAAGCAAGGCTTCCCTTTTGTTCAAAAAGGTGCCATTACTCCTTACCAATTGAATTACAAACCTATTAGTTTTGCCGATAGTTTAGCATTCGAAACGGTCCAAAATTCGAAAGGCTGGGACCGTGCAAAAATTGAATTAGCGGTGAGTTACGAAAAATCAAACCAACCAGAAAAGGCACTCGAAGAATATCTAGGTTTGTCTAGAGATCAGCCGTGGAATGATTCACCTTACACCTTTGCTGCAAAAATTCTACTGAATCAAAACGATTTAGAAGGCGCTGAACCATTACTAAGAAAAGCTTACGAAATCACAAAAAAGGAAACCTATGTTAACAAGATGCTTGGTGCAATTGAGCTTAACAAAGGCAATGTTAAAGAAGCTATTATTCTCTTAGAAGAATCAAGAGCATTGAATCAAAACGATCCTCAAATGCTTTTCAACCTTTCTGGTGCATACGGAACCGACCAACAATTTGAGAAAGCACTTGAAATAGCTGACCAAGTCAATCGGATTAGTCCTAACTTCCCTGGACTACAGGCATGGCGACAGCAACTCAATCAAATCATACAATCTAAAAAAAGGTAATTATGGCATTAATGATTTCTGTATCCGGAATTCGCGGAATTTTTGGAACCGATTTAACTCCCGAAAATTTAGCGCGTTTTACTGCTGCTTATGGTACTTGGCTTAATGGTGGTACCGTTGTACTTGGCCGAGACAGCCGTGTTACTGGCCAGATTTGTGAAGATATTGTTGCTGCCACATTAGCTAGCGTAGGTTGTGATGTTATTAAAGTGGGAATTGTACCTACTCCAACGGTAGCAATGGGTGTTTTAAAATATGGAGCTGCTGGTGGAATTATTATTTCAGCAAGCCATAATCCAGCTCAATGGAATGCTTTGAAATTGCTGAATGGAAAAAGCGAATTTATGGATGCTGAGGAAGGACGCAAAATGATTGAAATTGCGGACACCGGAAACTTCTCTTATCAGCCCTACGATAAAATTGGCATTATTCGAGAAGACAATGACCTTTTAGATTATCACATCGAGAAAATTCTGGATCTTCCTTATATAAATCCAGAGCAGATTGCGGCATCTAATTTCTCTGTAGCCGTTGATGCTGTAAATGGAGCGGGTTCCTTAGCTATTCCAAAATTGTTAGAAAAACTTGGGGTGAAGACAATTCATAAAATCCATTGTACTCCAAACGGATTGTTTCCTCATAACCCAGAGCCTTTACCTGAGCATTTAACCGAAATCTGTACGCTTGTTAAAGAGACTGGAGCCGACCTTGGCGTCGTTACCGACCCAGATGCTGATCGCCTTGCTCTTGTGGATAATACTGGAACTCTTTTTGGTGAAGAATACACCCAAGCCACCGTATTCGATTTCATTTTGAGTAAAAATGCAGGAGCTACTGCAACCAACCTTTCTTCTTCTCGCGTTGCTGATGATGTAACCAATAAGTTCGGCGAGATTTGCCACCGTTCTGCCGTAGGCGAAATCAATGTGGTTAAGAAAATGCAAGAAGTTGATGCCGTTGTTGGAGGCGAAGGAAGTGGCGGTATTATTGTACCAGATTTACACTACGGTCGCGATGCTTTGGTTGGAGTTGCAGCGGTAATACAATGGCTTGCTGAGCAAGGAACAACTTCAGCGGAATATAGAGCTACTTTACCTACTTACTACATGAGCAAAAGTAAAATTCAGCTTGATGAACTCGGTAAAGATGCTGACGAAGTGCTTGAAATGGTTAAAAAGCATTTTGCTAGCTTAAACCCTAATACTATAGACGGTGTAAAAGTAGATTTTGAAGAAGGATGGGTTCATCTTCGTAAATCTAATACAGAGCCGATCATCCGTATTTATACGGAAGGTAAGACTCCTGAAGCAGCTACCGCATTTGCCCAAAAAATAAAAAATCTACTTTAATTTACATTCAATAACAGGAACCTATACATTGAAAGCATTGTTACACCAAATAGCTGGAATAGCAATTGCGAACTCCAGCTTACTTTCCTTTCAATTGGTTCATTAAAATCATGATTACTCCTTTGAAAAAAACATCCATATTCACCATACTTGCGCTACTTGCCATTCAAGCTTGTGCACAACAGAAACCAGCCGAAAAAGCACCTCAGCCTACAACTGAAATTGTTTACTCTGAACAAGATGCTGCTATTTTTGCCGATATCATTTCTAAGTATAAAGATGATTCAAACAAGCCAATTGGCGCTCTCATCCCTGAAATTGGAAAGTATTTCTTAGGGGAAGAATATGTAGCGCATACGCTTGAAGTTGGCGACAAAGAAGAGTTGATTGTAAACCTCCGTGAATTGGATTGCACCACCTATGCTGAAAATCTTTTAGCGCTGGCACGTACTATAAAATCCGAAAATCAAACGTTTGAGCAATTTGCATCGGAAATTGAGAAAATCCGTTACCGAAGTGGCTCTAAAGATGATTACCCATCTAGACTCCATTATTTTAGTGATTGGATTTACGACAATAAATCTACCGGCTTAGTGACTACTCCTGTTGATAGCTTCGGGGAACCATTCCCCAATAAAGTAAGCTTCATGAGTACACATCCCGATAGCTACAAGCATTTGAAAAACAATCCAGACTACGTTTCTGTTATTGAAAAGCAGGAGCAAGAAATTAACAGTAAACAGTATTTTTATTTACCCAAAGAGAAAATTGCTGAGTACGAGCATCTACTAAAAGAAGGCGATATTATTGGTTTAACAACAAGCATCAATGGCTTAGACGTGGCTCATGTTGGTGTGTTAGTTAAAATGGATGATGGTTTACATTTACTCCATGCTTCGCAATCAAACATGAAGGTTGAAATTTCGGATGAACCAATTTCTTCGTTCCTAAAACCCAATTCCAAAAACACTGGAATTATGGTTGCTAGACCAACAGAATAATCTAAGATTTGTATTATGCTAAAATGGACCGATGTTGTTACCCTTTCTAAGAATGCTAACCTCGAACCAGACCGAAGAGTAGAGAAAACGGATGCTGAATGGCAAGCCGAACTCACTCCTGAGCAATTTGCAATCACTCGGCAGAAAGGAACAGAGCGCCCATTTTCTAGTGAAGTATGTAGCCGTTTTGAACCAGGAATTTATGCCTGCGTTTGTTGCGACACCCTGCTTTTTGATGCTGACGAAAAATTTGAAAGCGGTTCTGGATGGCCATCTTTTACACAGCCAATCAAGGAGAATGCCGTAGCTTATCTTGGCGATTTTAGTCATGGTATGGTTCGCGTAGAAATTGTGTGTAGTACCTGCGACGCCCATTTAGGACATGTTTTCCCTGATGGCCCTGCCCCTTCTGGATTGCGTTATTGCACCAATGCCGTAAGTTTGAAGAAAGTTGAGGAATGAGCTGTTAGGGGCAAACTCTCAACCCTAATTCATAATCCAAAATTTATAATTATCCTCGTTACGAACGTCTTCGTTCGTAATGCAGTCTAGAAGCTCTAGCTTCCATTTCTAACCGCCTTATAGAACCATTGCCCACGGGTCTTCACCCTGAGACAGGGATGGACACGTTCTTGGCTTGGTCTTTTCCTGATTTAGGTTGACAGTTGTGGCTCGGGAAGTATCTCCCCTCGGGAGCGAGACCGATTTCACGCCTGCGGGAAATCAGAGGGAGGAGTCTTGGATTTGGCTAGCTCTTAAGGAATTAAAACTCACCCCATCACACTTATCACATCTTGAGTCATATATCCCATTCCTCATATTTCACACATCACATCAATATGTTATGAATAAACTTAACATGTAAGGCAATGCATAACTATTCTTTACCGTTAATATTCTGTGCAAGTAGCACAGTAAACATCAACAAAAAAAGGAGCCTGATGTCAGTACTATATAACATAATACAACGTGGCGAGCCCGGTATAGAGGGCGGAGGAACCAAGAAGTTTTACGCTTCTGCAGTAATTAATGAAACCATAGGCATAGAAGATTTAACCTATGAAATCGAAAAGCTTAGTACCGTGAACGGTGCTGATGTACGCGCAGTGCTTTACGGAATCGTACAGGTAGTACCAGAACTGCTAGCCAAAGGAAACAGTATCCAATTAGGCGATCTTGGATTCTTCCGAGTTGGTATTAGCAGCGAAGGAGCTGATTCATCGGAAGAAATAGGTCCTTCCAAAATTCGTAAAAGCCGAGTGCTATTCCGACCAGGTAGAAAGTTGCATAACATGCTTAACAATTTAACTTTTAAGAAGCATGATTAACACCTCTTACTACCATTAAAGGGCATGATTGCTTTCGTAATCATGCCCTTTTTTTGTGCACTACTCAAAAACGCGATGCGCACAGCGATTGAACGCGATAAGCATAGCGATGAAATAGGATACGCATCGCGATTGAACGGGATAGGCATGGCGATTTTATTAATCATTTAAAATAGAATCTACCCGGTGGAAGGATATCGCTCCAAAGGTCTCTTAAATCAGGATTAATGGTTCTTATCAAATTAAATTTCCATTCCCTTTTCCATTTCTTAATCTGCTTTTCTCTACGAATGGCTTCATATATGGATTGATGAACCTCGTAGTAAACAATAAAATGAGTTCTATACTTATTGGAAAAAGCACACCCTTCCCTTGTCTTATGTTTAAATACTCTTTCTAGCAAGTTACTTGTTACGCCCGTGTATAACACCGTTCTTTGTTCATTGGATAGAATATATACGTAGCCTTCTTTCATAGTATGTTAGACTGTTTGGCAGTGTACTCCTTACATGGTACCCAAGTCATCTCGTGGCGTATGCCCGAGATCTATGTGGATAGTGAGGCCTGTGGTTTTAATGCAAACCTAGATTCCTGCCTGCGCAGGAATGACGTTGTTTGGGTTTAGGGGTAGAGGCAACATCTCCGTCATCTCGCGGCGTATGCCTGAGATCTATGTTGTTAGTGAGGCCTGTGGTTTTAATGCAAACCTAGATTCCTGCCTGCGCAGGAATGACGTTGTTTGGGTTTAGGGGTAGAGGCAACATCTCCGTCATCTCGCGGCGTATGCCTGAGATCTATGTTGTTAGTGAGGCCTGTGGTTTTAATGCAAACCTAGATTCCTGCCTGCGCAGGAATGAC
>CAXBMW010000005.1:0-244509 GCA_963977025.1 uncultured Balneolaceae bacterium
AAAAACTCTCGACAAGAATAATTGGCGCGAACTTCATGGCATCGACTCAATCATTCCAATGGTCTTCGGTCTTCCTTTGTCACATTCAAACTCGAGCCTGTGTGGAATGATTGCTCCTTGCGGAGACGTCGATTCCATTGCGTTCTTTCTTCGCCAATAATTCTAAACGTCGATATGGTTTTGTGGGCGTATTGACACTCTGAGGGGAATCAAAAAAAAATATTTGTGTCAACGATTTAGCTGACATTTACAGGGATGACCGAAGCTTGAGAATTCGTTGAAAGTTTTAACAAACTTAACATCGCTCATCGTCATTCATCGTCCCGAAGCCTCGGGACGATGAATCTTCAAAGTCATTAATCTGTAATCGTTATATTGGAAGCTAGAGCTTCCGGACTGCATTACGAACGAAGACGTTCGTAACGAGGGAAAGTTTTTCATTCGGCTGGTTGTCACGACAACGAACACCCTCCGATTTTTGGGAATACCAAAAACCACCTCCCTCGAAGGAGGACTTATCCGAAGTGAGAAATAGCGTAAGTTTAAAACCTCAAAACTAGCTAGAACAAGTCTCCCCTTGAGGGGAGCTAATCATCCAAACAGTTCTTTGGATGATTCGAGGGGTGTTAGTGTTAACGAGCACGCAATTACCAAAACCCCAATTCTTAATCATTAATTCTGCATTCTTAATTCAATTCTACTCAAACCGCACAGCATCGGCAGGCTGCACTTGGGAAGCTCTATGTGCAGGATACCAGCTCGCTAATAAGCAAAGAAGTAAACTTCCAACCAAAATAATTCCAACATCCAACGGTCGAATTTCAACGGGGTAAGCATCAATAATAAAAGCAGAAGAAAGCTTAACTAAACCGAACTTCATTTGTGCCCAGCTTAAAGCAAGACCGAGCGTTCCACCGATAAAACAGCCAATTAAGCCAATATAAAGCCCTTGTTTTCTGAAGATAGATCGTATTGCAGCTCTAGAATATCCCATCGACATCAAAATCCCTATATCTCGCCTTTTTTGGATTACAATCATTGTTAACGAACCCACAATATTGAGAACCGCTACAATAATTATAATCATCAAAATGATGTAGGAACTCCACTTCTCTAGGTACATCACATCATAGAGCGGTTTCTGTAAATCGTACCAACTCGAAATTTTAAAATCACTTCCTAAAAGAGTTTCTAGTTCGGCTTTTATCCGTTCAGAATCTTCATTTCTAGTTAATTTTATATCAAGCCCAGAAATTTCATTTCGAGACTTAAAAAGTCGTTGGGCGGCAACAATATCTACAAAAACCTGCGCTTCGCCACTAATCTGCTGCGAAAAATACGAACCACGCGCTTCAAAACGATAAATGCGTGGTGTAGAAATTTGGGTTAAAGCTTTACGCATGCCCGAAGCGCTAAGCAAAGCGACTTCTTCGCCCAGATAAATGTCTAAATCGTTGCGGAGCTGCTCGTGTAAAATTACACCAGGTTTACGATTACGCACTCCAACATCAAAAACACCAGAGGTTACACTTTCTTCAATATCTATAAGTTGAAAGAACAGGTCTTTGTCTATTCCCTTTACTTCTACCACTTTATTTTCATTCTCTCCGTGCGCTAGTAAAGCCTTACCAACTACATATGGAGAGATTACACGAACCTCTGGTAGGGCTCTGATTCTGTCAAGCATAAGTTGGTTTTGCGCAAAAGTTGAAGAGCTAGAAGCTTCAATGCGTAGATCAGGATCGTTAGAAAGTAGAAAGCCTTTTATGAGCTCAAAAAAACCATTAAGTACTGATAAAACTACAATTAAAAGTGCTACACCAATTGTTAAACCAGCTATACTTATGAGAGTTAGCGTGGAAATAAGCGAGATATGCTTTTTAGAAAATAAATAGCGGCGGGCGATTCGTCCAGTATTGTTCATAATTTTAAAATAAAGAATAGCTACGTTGGAAACATCCCGATTAGCGCAAAAGATTTGAGCTAAATTTGTTATCTTCATTCCCGTTTAATTTACCTAAAGTGATGAGTTCAACGCTTAGTAATGAAATTATTTCATCCATCTCGGATGGCTCCCATGGCGATCCTTTTTCAGTATTGGGATTACAGAATATTGTCGAGAAAAAAGTAGAGAAGCTTGTAATCAGGGCTTTTAGGCCAGAAGCTGAGCAAATATTCGCCCTTATTGGAAAAGCGAAACCTCTTGAACTACTTCGAGTTTCAGAGGAGGGATTGTTCGAAATAGTAGTTCCTCGACGGAAAAATAGATTTGACTATCGCCTGCTTATCAAGCCTTTTGATGGCGATACTTTTGAAATTATAGACGCTTACAACTACGACTCACTTTTATCAGACTTCGATTTACAACTCTGGGGAGAGGGAAATCATCAAAAGGCGTATGAATTTATGGGTGCGCATCCGCGTAATGTTAACGGGGTTCAAGGCGTCCATTTTGTGGTTACAGCTCCTGCTGCATATCGGGTAAGTGTAATCGGTTCGTTCAATAATTGGGATGGACGTGTTCATGGTATGCGGAAATTTCATGAGCAAGGATTATGGGAAATTTTTATCCCACAAGTAGCGCCAGGCGATAACTACAAGTTCGAGATTAAAACTCCCATTCAAGAGGCTCCACTTAAAAAAGCCGATCCGTATGCGTTCTATGCAGAGTTGAGACCAGGGACAGCTTCTATAGTTGCAGATATTGAAGAGTTTGAGTGGAGTGATGCCAAATGGTTAGAAAACAGGAAGAAACACCAAGCTCAAGACCAGCCCGTTTCGGTTTATGAAGTTCATTTGGGCTCGTGGAAAAAGAAACTTGGCGAAACTCCCGATTATCTCAGTTATAGAGAGTTAGCAAAAGATTTAATTCCGTATGTAAAAGAGCAGGGCTTTACGCATTTAGAGTTGCTGCCCATTTCAGAGCATCCTTATGACCCTTCATGGGGATATCAAGTAACAGGGTATTTTGCACCAACAAGTAGATTTGGCTCGCCTAAAGATTTTATGTTTTTTGTGGATGAATGCCACAAAGCAGGGTTGGGCGTAATTATAGATTGGGTTCCTGCCCATTTTGCAAAAGACGAACATGGCTTACGTCGTTTTGATGGTACCGGTTTGTATGAGCACGAAGATCCGCGCCAAGGCGAACACAAAGATTGGGGAACTTGTATTTTTAACTTCGGACGAACTGAAGTTCAGAATTTTTTAGTTTCTAACGCCGTGTACTGGTGCGATAAGTTTCATATTGATGGACTTCGTGTTGATGCGGTGGCGTCAATGCTCTACCTCGATTATTCGAGAAAAGCTGATGAGTGGATTCCCAATAAATATGGAGGCCGAGAAAATATCGAAGCCATCGACTTTCTAAGGAAATTCAATTATGCGGTGCATACTCAATATCCAGGAGTGATTACTTTCGCGGAAGAATCTACATCTTGGGGAGGAGTTTCTCGCCCCATAGAAACTGGCGGTTTAGGCTTTGATTATAAATGGAATATGGGGTGGATGAATGATACCCTCGATTATATTGAAGAAGACCCCATTTATAGAAAATTTCACCAAGATCAGCTTACGTTTTCGCTAATCTACGCGTTCTCAGAAAATTTCACCTTGCCGTTTTCGCACGATGAAGTGGTGCACATGAAGCAAGCAATGATAAGTAAGATGCCTGGTGATGATTGGCAGAAATTTGCAAATTTAAGGCTTCTCTACACGTACATGTTCGCTCATCCAGGTAAGAATTTATTGTTTATGGGCTGCGAGTTTGGGCAATGGTCAGAGTGGAATCAAGATAAGTCCTTAGATTGGCACTTGTTGGAGTGGGAAAAACATCAAGGCTTGCAATTACTCGTTCGAGATTTGAATAAATTGAATAAACAAGAACCTGCGTTGCATGAAGCAGATTCTGATTGGCGCGGTTTTGAATGGATTGATGTTAGTGACGCAGACAATAGCTTGATTTCATTTTTGCGTAGAGCTAAAGATCCCGAAGATTATTTATTGGTTGTACTTAATTTTACACCAACCGTGCATCATGATTATAAATTTGGCGTACCACAAGCCGGAGACTATGAAATAGTTCTGAATAGCGACTCTGAATTTTATGGAGGGAGTAATGCTGGAGATTCAGTAATCCGAGCAGAGTTAGGTGAGTGGAATAACCAACTCGCCCATTTAAAAATAACAATACCGCCATTGGCTGGAATAATAATTAAACCAAAGAAGTTGAAATAATGAGATTTCCTCGTTCAAGCGGGACTTTAGTCCATCCCACCTCATTTCCAGGAAAATACGGAATCGGCGAACTAGGCCACGAAGCTAGAGCATTTCTAGATTTTTTAGCAGCAACAAATCAAACAATCTGGCAAATTTTACCACTTACCCCAACAGGTTATGGTAATTCTCCATACGCTAGCTATTCAGCGTTCGCTGGAAATCCGTATTTAATTAGCTTAGATATTCTTGTTGAAAAAGGACTACTTACATCAACTGAAGTGGCTACTGCTGAACTAGAGTCAGGAGCTAAAGTGCTTTATGATGAGGCTTTTGCAAATAAAGACGTGTTATTCAAAAAAGCGGCGCAACGATTCTATAGTGAGAAATCTAAGGAACAAGAGAAAGCGTTCAAGCTCTTTAAAAAAATAAATAAGCATTGGCTAGATGATTACAGCCTGTTTATGGCTTGTGCTCTATCCTATAACAAACAACCATGGAATACTTGGGCTCCTGAAATTGCACAGCGCCAACCAGATGCGCTAAAGGCTGCCAAGAAAAAGCATAAAGGTGAAGTACAGCTTCAGGAATGGTTACAGTTTGAGTTTTATGAGCAGTGGAAATCGCTTAAGGATTATGCTAATCAGAAAGGAATTCGAATTATCGGTGATATTCCAATTTTCGTAGATCATAATAGTGCTGATGTATGGGCAAATCCACAGTATTTTGAAATTGATAAGAAGGGTAATCGTAAGCTTATAGCAGGCGTACCACCGGATTATTTTAGCGCTACGGGCCAGCTTTGGGGAAATCCTCTCTATAAATGGAAGGCACTCGAAGCCGATGGGTTTTCTTGGTGGGTAGATCGTTTTAAGCATATGTTCAAAACTTGTGACGCAATCAGAGTAGATCACTTTAGAGGTTTTGAAGCTTATTGGGAAGTTAAAGCTTCAGAAAAAACAGCAGAAAAAGGCCGTTGGGTTAAAGGTCCTGGTGAGAAACTGTTTGATGCTATATTAGAAAAATGTGGTGAGTTGCCAATTATTGCAGAAGATTTAGGTTTTGTTACCGAAGGCGTGGAGAAGCTACGCGATAAGTACAACTTTCCAGGTATGAAAATTATCCAGTTCGCATTTGATGCTGACTCATCAAACGCTTTTCTGCCACATAATTACCCTCAGAATTGCGTGGTTTATACAGGTACTCACGATAACGATACGAGCAAAGGTTGGTATAAAAGCGCTCCAGAAGTAGAGCAGCATCGTGCAAGGGTTTATACGCATTCTGATGGGAATGAAATAAATTGGGAATTTATTCGGTTAGCTATGTTTTCTGTAGCCGATCAGGCTATTACGCCATTACAAGACTTTATGAGCCTTGGTACCGAAGATAGAACTAACGTTCCAGGAACGTCTTCTAACAACTGGCTTTGGAGGTATACAGAAAGAGATTTAAACTGTGTAGATAAGGCACGAATTGTTGAATTAATAAAGCAAACAAATCGAGTTTAACCCAAAATTAACATCAAAAAGCCTTCCTTTAATACGAGTAGCTAATTCCGTATATTCAGGGCTTTAAAATTTGTGACAAAGATGCCTTTTAAGTTGAATAATTTACCAACCCGTACCCAAAAGCCTAGAAATAATGGAATGACCTTAGTGTTAGACAAAGGTTATAGTACACGGCAAGCTGAAGACTTTTGTGAAGTATGCTCCGATTTGGTGGATGTTGTTAAGCTTGGATGGGGTACTAGCTATGTAACTCAAAATTTAGAAGCGAAGCTAGCTGTGTATGCAAACGCAGGAATTCCTGTTTATTTAGGGGGCACACTCTTTGAAGCATACTTATTACGTGACCAATTAGATTCGTATCTTAAGCTGTTGAACAAGTATCAAATAAATACCCTAGAAGTATCTAATGGTACTATTTGGCTGTCAGATAAACGAAAGCAAGAGATTATTCGGGATTTAAGCCAAGATTATGACGTATATTCCGAGGTTGGAAGCAAGAACCCGAATGAAATAATACCTCCATACAAATGGGTTCGTGTTATCCAAGAAGAACTTGAAGCAGGCGCAATAAAAATTATTTGTGAAGCCCGTGAAAGTGGTACAGTGGGTGTTTTTCGACCAAATGGCGAAATCCGTGCTGGGCTAATAGAAGAGATTACTGACCAAATTGCTGTGGAAAAATTGATATTTGAAGCTCCAAAGAAAGACCAACAAGTTTGGTTTATTCGCAAGTATGGAAGTAATGTGAATTTGGGAAATATTCCTCCAGAAGAGGCTATTTCCTTAGAAACTATACGTTTAGGTCTTCGAGGTGACACTCTCATGGAGTTTAATTCAGTAGATAACCAGAAGTTCGACGAAATGATGACTGACAAGTCCAATTCAAACGAAGAGTAATTAGAGATCCTATTTTATGAAAATACTATACGCAGCCGCTGAAATTTCCCCATTTGCTAGAATGACTTACACCGCCGATTTACTTCGGTTTCTTCCAGCGTCTCTACAAGATAAAGGCTTTGAAATACGAATTCTATTACCTAAATATGGTAGTATTAATGATCGTAGAAATAGACTTCATGAAGTAATTCGCCTATCTGGAATTGAGGTAGAAGTTGGTGATAAAATTGAAAGTATGAAGATTAAAGTAGCTAGTATTCCAAATGCGAAGCTACAAGTCTACTTTTTAGATAACGACACCTATTTCAAAAGAAAAGGTATGTTTAAGAAGCCAGATAAAGAAGAATATTACAAAGATAATGACGAAAGATTGGCCTTCTACAATAAAGGTGTGCTTGAAACAGTTATGAAGCTCGGTTGGCAACCGGATATAATCCATTGTCATGATTGGCCGGCTGGCTTAATTCCTTTGTTGGTTAAAACAAAATACAAGGATGAGGAGATTTTTAAGAACACAAAAATAATCTATAATCTCCATCATCCACAAAATGAAGGACATGCTGAGACGGCGCGTATACTTGAATTGCTTGGCCTCCCTGAAGATGTTGACATCGATTCGCTTACTGATAATGGTAAAGTAGACTTACTTAAATTAGGCCTACAGTATAGTGACCATGTGGTTACTGGAAACTATTTGAATAACGAATTTGATGAGATATTTTCTGCATTGGGAATTACACCAACAAAAATTCAGGGTTCACCCGAAGATGTTTCGGATAAATTCGCTGAATACTATAAGAAAATAGCGGAATAACAGATTTAATTTTTTAGAGATTTTTTGATGCAAAGAAATGTGAAGGCCGCAGGTGTCAGACGGCTTGTTTTACTCCTAACAATAAGTGGATTATTTCTAGCTTGTGGGACTAAGTCTGGACCAGTTGGTGGCGGTATTATTCCTGAAATAGAAGTTGCTCACGATACCTTGATGGTTTCAGGGTTTCAAGCTGATTCAGTAGCAAGCTATACAGGTAAACTTACAATAACCCCGATTGGTAAATATACAGATCCTATTTTTGGAGATGTTGAGGCGGTGGCGTATATAAAACCAACAATCTATAGTTTCAGTTTAGATACTACGCTAGACAACTCCTACTCGATGTATTTGGACCTCATGTTCGATACCACTCAAGTATATGGGGACAGTCTCTCTCAAACGGAGTTTTCAGTGTACAAAGTTACTGAGCTTTGGCGAAGTAATGAGCTGTTTAATGACACCAAGCCAGCGTATGATGAGTCGGTTGAAATCGCCTCATTTACTCGCCTAAAAGAAGATAGCATCAGGATATCATTATCACAGACCTGGTTTGCAGAGTATGCAAGTTTCGTGAATGATACTTCGGCAACACAGGATTCTAGTTTCGTTTACGATTTTTATGGACTGGCCATTGTAGCTAAAGGAGCTTCAAGTAAAATATCATTCCCCGTACCTACTGCTTCCGCGTTTAGGCTGATTAATGAAGATGTTGGTGATACTACAATTGTAGGTCTTAATGACTGGGGTTATTCTCTCGATTATGCAAATAAGCCATATCCTGCTAATAAATTCGCTCTTTATAATTCTTTAGATAGGTTTTACTCATTCAGCTTAGAAGAGGAAGTAGATTCGCTTACAATAAGAAACTTATTAAAAGCAGAGCTTATTCTTTATCAGGACACAGATCTTCTTGAAAGTTCATTACAGGCAAATAGTACTAGAATAGATATTCCATATTTAGAATTGAAATCTGGAATTACTAATGGCCTAGCGTATGGACTTCAGTTCTCATCATCAGAAATTGTAGGATATCTAGATGAAAGCATTAACGGATATCGATTTGATGTTACCTCCCATGTTAACTCATATATCTTTGATGATCCGAGCAATAAAACATTATATCTGCACATGAATCCCGCAAACGGCTTGTTGAGGTCCACTTTATTGTACGACGAGACAGCGATAAAGGCGTTGAAACCGAAACTGATTTTATTAACAGCTAAGTAAGGGCAGAGTCATGAAGAAATTAAGTATAGTAATTGTATTCCTATTTTTTGTAAGCTCAGCTTTTGCTCAAACTGTAAGTGACTCTGAGGCAAACAGCGGTTCTATTTATTCCTTTTATGGTGTAGGAACACCAATTTTACAAAATAGTGCCCAAGAAAAAGGAATGGGTATATTTGGTGTCTCATCAAACGATCTGGAAACTTCAGGTCTTAGTAATCCTGCATTTTGGGGCTTAGGTGCATTTGTAAGAGGAACGGCTAATTTTACTCTAGCAAAGTACAATGCCGAGGATAGTTTCAGCTCAAGCACTAACTCTTTGTTTGAAGCAGGAACAATTCACGTTGTTTTCCCGATTGTAAAGCAGAAATTGGGTGTTTCAGCAGCTCTTTACCCAGTTACGCGGACTAATTTTAAATCTTCTATAACCAAACAGCTCTTTCCAAATGCTACAGATACTTTAGGGTATCAATTTGATAAAAATGGAAGTGGTGGAATTAGCAAGCTAGAGTTTGGCTTTGGATATGCGATAAATAAGTATATTGCCATTGGATATGCTCCGTCATTGGCTTTTATGAGAACGAATTCTAGCGAGAAAATAGATTTTAGTACCTCAGGGTATTCGACCAATACCGTTAATACTGATATAACTGCATCTGCTTTTTCACAACGTTTTGGTATCCTTTTTAGTAAAAGAGGCTTATTAAATAATAACGACATTATTCAGTTGGGTTCTTCTGTTGTACTTCCGGTAAACTTTGATGCAAAAAGTAAATCGTTGACAACTAAAGTGATTAATGGAGCAACAACTACAATCGATTTGGATAGAAGTGGTATAGGAAATGTTTCACTTCCTCTGCAAGTGAGTGGGGGTTTAACCTATTTCGCGAGTCCTTACTTTAATGTATCTGCAGATGGTTTATACGAGGAATGGAGTAAAGCCAAGTATGAATTAAACTTAGATGAAGTGAATAATTACAGTGATAGATTTTTATTAGGCATCGGTGCACAATTTCACCCATATAGGAAGGGATCGGACAGATTTTTTTCTAAATTCAGGTACAGCGCGGGTGTCTCTTACGATAAAGGGCATTTGACTATCGACAACCAAGATATAAATACACTTTGGTTTTCTACTGGATTGGGAGTTTTTGCACCAAGATCTTCTAGGTCATCATTTGACTTAAGTATTCAGTATGGAATTCGGGGGACTACAACGCAGAATTTAGTTCAAGAAAAAATTTGGGCAATTAATTTTTCAGTAAATTTAACTGAGCTAATGTTTATCAGACCAAAACTTAATTAATTCTATAATAATAAATCCGCTAACTACAGTGTTACAATAAAAGACACTAATAACATTTATACGAGATGATGAAAAATTTAATAGTAATCGTAGGGTTCCTGCTTGTTAGCACTAATATGGTGACGGCTCAGGCTGAGTGTAATACTAACCCGCCACAAGGTCTTAGTCCATTACAGGCTTATTCCATCTTTCAGTCTAACTATAAAGGCAAAGATTTTAGTTTTGCTTTAGACTATGGCCGCTGGATGATTTGTGCGAAACCGTTAACAATTGAGTCTTATAAAGGATTCAATTTGTCTACACAGTATGACAAATTTGTAAAGATTTATCAGGCTCTAGCTGAAAGTCAAAATGATCCGACTATTAAAGCTGCTTACTTAGATACTGCGTTAACGTTATTTGATGATAAGATGGCGCTTTTTGGTGAAGTTAATGGGGAAGCTTTCGAAATCCATCAGCAAAAAGGGCGTTTTTACTTACAAAATTATACTCATATCGAAAATGGTTTAGGAAAAGCATATTCCGAATTTCAAACTATGTTCGAAATAAACCCTAAGCGGGCAACTGAATCTGCGAATGGGTACTATGTAAAAGTGGTACTTGATGACTTGGTTTCAAAGGGCGAAAAAGACGCGGCGCAAGCTGTTATTGATAAAGCAATGCCTTTTGCTAGCCCAGATATTGAAGAGTATTTAAATAAAAAACAGCAAGACATTTTAGGTTCTCCAGAAGAGCAAATTGCATTTTTTAACTGCTCTGAAGAAGGTGAAGGTGGATTAGCTGCAGAGCCAAACAACCTTGAGATTCTAGAAGCATGTAAAGGTGCATACAAACAACTTGATGACCTTAGTAATATGGCTCGTATAAGCCGTACTTTACATAATTTGAAACCAACATTTCAAAGTGCGTCTGATTTAGGCGATATTGAAAAAGGTAATGCGCGTTATTCCTCTGCGTTAACTTTCTACAAACAAGCTTTATCGTTAGCTGAAACTAAAGAAGACAAATTGTCTTTATATCTAGATCTTTCTGATGTAAGTATCAGTTTGGGACAGTTAAAAGATGCTAAAGGCTACGCACAACAAGCAATTAAAGCGAATCCAAACTTTGGTAGAGCATATATTGAAATGGCTCGTATCTACGGCGCAGTAATTTCTAAGTGTACAGAAGACAGAAAACTTGAAGCCAACGATAAAGTAGTTTATTGGGTAGTTATTGATTACCTAAACCTTGCTAAGCGTAAAGACCCATCGGTTGCTAATACGGTTAATAGCCAACTTTCAACTTATGAAGCAGTTACACCAACAGCAGAGGATAAGTTTCTAAAATTAAATTACAAAGATGGCGAAAAAATTAAAGTTGATGGCTCTTTAATGCCTTGCTACAGCATAGTAAATGAAACTACTACTGCTCGTTAATTTGCTATCAATAAAAACATTTGTATATTTTCTCATCTTCTGAATTAGATTGCGGTGTGGGAACTAGCCCACACCGTATTTTTTCCCAGCTCTCCTTCGAATTTCCAACATATTACTGAAATCGATATCTCAAACACCGGAGATCGGGTAACTTTATATATCAAACATATTAATGGCACGGAATAGAAAGAACTATAAAAACCGTAACAAGGGTAAAAACAATTCAAATACCAATACTAACCGTAATAAGACGGCAGGTAATGTTTTTATACCTAAATTTTATTGGAAAGAAAACCTTGGTCTAGCAGGCCGTTACGCAGGTGTTCTCGAAATAAATGCGAAAGGCTGGGGTTTGATCCGTAAACTTGATTACGAATTTAGCTATAGCCCTCAAGATCCTTTTCTAAAACCAGAGGAAGTTAAAGAATTAGATTTACGCCCTGGTCTTATTCTTGAAGGTGAGTACGAAGAAGATAAGCGCGGGAATAAACACGTTTGCGCTATAGACCAAATAAACCGCAAACCTGTTGAAGCTTGGACGAAATCCAGCCGCTTTGAACGCCAAACTCCGATTATGCCTGTAGATTGGATTCGAATGGGCGATCGCGCAGACAATATTGAAATGCGTGTGATTGATTTAGTAGCACCCGTCGGTAAAGGCCAAAGAGCGCTTATTGTGGCACCTCCAAGAACGGGTAAAACCGTAATGCTGAAACAAATTGCGAATAGCATCACCGAAAGTCATCCTGATATTCACTTAAGTGTACTTTTAGTAGATGAGCGACCTGAAGAAGTAACAGATTTTATACGATCTACAAAAGCAGAAGTATTTGCGTCGTCAAACGATAAAAAAACGCAGAGCCATATTCGAATTACAGAAATGGCCTTAGGTTACGCTAAACGTAAAGCAGAGATGGGAGAAGACGCTGTGCTGCTTATAGACTCGTTAACAAGGCTAGGGAGGGCTTACAATGCAGTTCAGTCAAATAGTGGGCGAACACTTTCTGGTGGTTTAGATATCCGAGCTTTAGAAATACCGAAGAAAATATTCGGTTCTGCGCGCAAGATTGAAGGTGGTGGTTCTTTAACTATTATTGCCACTTGTTTAGTAGAAACGAACTCGAGAATGGATGACCTGATTTTTGAGGAATTTAAGGGAACTGGAAATATGGAATTGGTTCTCGACAGGGAGTTAGCCAATGACCGAATCTATCCAGCGATTAATATCACAGCTTCTGGTACAAGAAACGAAGATAAGTTCATAACAGACTCACTTGAAGAGCGAAATATGGTGCGCCGTTATTTACTCAAAAAATCTCCCAAAGAGTCGATGTTAGGTTTACTTAAAGTATTAAAGAATACAGACAGTAACCAAGAGTTGTTGAATCAAATAGCAGCTTTATCGTAACAAAATCGGCTATATATTCTATTTCATAAATTAAAAAAGCCCTTCACTCATTATTGTAATAAGTGAGGGGCTTTTTACTTTTAAAAAGAAAATAATTAAGCTACAGCAATACTAGTGTCAATTTCTTTAGACCATGCTGTAATGCCACCTTTTAGGTTCGAAACATTTGTGAAGCCATTCTTTTCGAGTAATTCACATGCTCTTGCACTACGGCCACCAGAGCGACACATAATTACAACTTCAGCATCTTTGTGTTGCTTTATTTCGTCTAGACGTACATCTAGTTGACCTAGCGATATAAGTTCGCCGTCTAAATTAGAAACCAAATACTCGAAATGCTCACGAACATCAAGCAAGAAAATATTTTCTCCAGCTTCCTTTTTTTCTTTTAATTCTTGTACAGTTATTTCTTTCATATATAATTAATTAAGGATTTGAATATCTGTCTAGTTTAAATTGCTCGCCTAAATATAGTTTTTTTGCGTCTTCATTTTCAGCAAGAGTATCGGCTGAGCCTTCCATTAATATTTTACCTTCAAACATTAAGTAGGCGCGGTCGGTAATGGCAAGTGTTTCGTGTACGTTGTGATCTGTAATTAAGATGCCAATGTTTTGATGGCGTAGCTTAGAAACAATTTCTTGAATGTCTTCAACAGCAATGGGGTCAACACCAGCAAAAGGTTCATCTAAAAGAATAAAATTTGGTTCTGTAACCAAGGCTCTTGCAATCTCGGTTCGTCTGCGTTCTCCGCCAGACAAGCTGTATCCTTTGTTGTTTACAACTTTATGAAGCGTAAATTCCTCAATAAGCCGATCTACACGTTCTTTAATTTCTTGTTTAGAATAGGAAAAGAATTGAAGAACGGATTCTAAATTTTGGCGAACAGTAAGATTTCTAAAAACGCTTGCCTCCTGAGCCAAATATCCTACTCCCATACGTGCTCTTTTGTACATGGCTTTTTGAGTGATATTCTTTTCATCCAGGAAAATGGAACCAGAGTTTGGGGTAACAAGACCAACCATCATATAAAAAGTGGTTGTTTTTCCAGCTCCGTTTGGCCCAAGTAACCCAACAATTTCACCCTGCTTTACATTAATAGAGACTTTATCGACAACGGTACGCTTTCGGTACCGTTTTACCAGTTCCTTGCTATGTAACGTTAAAGATGTGTCTTGGCTACTGCTCATAGTGCATAAGGTAATAAAACTTATGCTATCGACAAGGAATTTAGGATAGAATCGAAGAATGGTTTTCCGTCTTCGGAACCAAGAATACTTTCCATCGCACGTTCTGGATGTGGCATCATTCCGAGTACATTCTTACCTACACTTGTTATTCCAGCAATATGATCTATAGAGCCATTGAAGTTAGATTCTTCGGTTAGCTCACCGTCTGAATTGCAATAGCGGAAAACAATTTGGTCGTTATCTTGAAGAAGTTTCAGACCGTCATCATTAATATGGTAGTTACCTTCGCCATGAGAAACTGGAACATTGAAGGTCTGATTTCTCTCGAGAGAAGAAGTGAAAAGGTTATCGGTAGTCTCGCAACGCATAAAAATATCTTTACAAACGTGGCGCAAATCTTTGTTGTGCATCATAGCTCCTGGAATAAGACGAGCTTCTAACAAGATTTGAAAACCATTGCATATTCCAAGAACAGGGCCACCTTTTTCAGCGAATTTTACCACTTCTTGCATAATGGGAGAGAATCTTGCAATAGCGCCAGAACGCAAATAATCGCCATAAGAAAATCCGCCAGGTACGATAAGAAAATCGATACCAGAAAGATCGGTTTCTTTATGCCAAAGAAATTTTACATCACATTTCATGATGTGTTTCATTGCGTGATAGGCATCGTGATCACAATTTGAGCCTGGAAAGATGATTACTCCGAATGTTGCCAATTTAACCTCTTATTTCGGTAACGAGTTGAATTTCTTTTAAAACACTATCAATTTTGAGGCACTCGACAAAGTCGCCTTCATAAACTACCGCTTTTCCCTCGTTGTGTACTTGAAGGGTAAGCTCCTGAGCTTTGTTGTAATTACAACCAGTTGCTTTCATTATTTGCTCAATTACTTCGTCAAAAGAGTGAATGTCATCATCAAAAAGTAACACTCTCCACGGATAGTCAATACTATCTTTAACTTGAACATCAGTTTGTGTAAGCTCTTTAATCTCAGCAGAAATTGCTATTGCTAGGGTATTTTGAGCTTTAAACTGCATTATTCTTCAAACACTATTTCAAAGTCTTCCATTACTTCGTTAGCAAGTAATTTGGCGCATGCAGATTCTGCAATCTTAGTCGCAGTTTCTTTATCGGATGCGTCTATATCCAATTCAATAAATTTACCAATTCGTACTTGCTGTACTTCGCTAAGGCCTAAGTTTTGAAGCGCGTGGTGTGCTGCTTTACCTTTAGGGTCTAGAATCGAAGGACGAAGAGTAACGTGGATTTTTGCTTTATACATGAAAACGATTTTTTTTAGTGAAGCCCAAAGTTACTGCTTATCAAGCTTAGCTGCTAAATGAGAAATCATAATTTCTTTCAGTTCTTCAATTTTTTTTGACTGAGCGGGCAACCATTCAACAAAATCCCATCTTTTGAACCACGTAAGTTGGCGTTTCGCGTATCTACGAGAATGAGTTTTTATTTTCTCTATGGCTTCAGCTTGAGTTAAATCACCTTCAAAATGAGATATAATTTCTCGATAACCTACGGCATTAAGCGGTTGTAGTTCTTTAGAAAAGCCTTGGTCTAAAATTCCACGTACTTCATCAATTAAACCCTCTTCAATCATTATGTCTACACGGGTGTTGATGCGTTCGTATAAGTTTTCACGCTCGCGATGTAATCCAAAAACAAGAGTATTGGGTGGTAAAATAAACTCCTTATTTACATGGAAAGAGCTAAATGGTTTATCTGTTTGCATCCAAACATCAAGAGCACGAATAATTCGTTGGCGATTCATGCCGTCTATAGTTTTTATATAATCTGGATCTACTTCTGTAAGTCGATTATATAAAAATTCCATTCCGTGTTGCTCAACTTCTTCAGTTAAGGCTTCAATATTGGCTTTGTTGGCAGAGGGGATGTCATCCATTGGGCGGATGAGACTTTGTAGGTGTAGAGTACTTCCTCCCACAAATAAAGAATGTTGGTGTTGAGATAGAATCTCTTGCTCCCAAAGTTCAGCGCGATTCGAAAAAGCTTGAACGGAATCGCTTTCAGTAAGCTCAAGATTAGAAATATTGTAATGCTGAACACGATCTAAGTCGGATTTAGAAGGCTTTGCCGTTCCAATATCCACATGTTTGTAGCATTGACGAGAATCTACAGAAATGATAGGAATGCCAAGTTCTTCAGCAATTTGAATAGAGAGTTCTGTTTTACCAGAGGCTGTAGGACCGAGAAGGATTATTTTCAATTAAGAGAGGCTATTTTTTCGATGATGTTTGGTATAAGTCGTAATCTGATTGTCTCTTTTAAATATTCATTTACATGATCATAGATGAACCAACAATCTCCATCAATTCTATATTGACCTTCAAACTGAAGATCAATGTCATCAAGTGGTATTTCCATGTTAGATTTATTATCCACTAATCTAAGATTAGTAAGCGTAATTCTAATTTTACCAGGCGATTTAATATCTGCAGTAGCTATAGCTCCAATCAACCCAAAAGATTGTGCAGCTGATGCCCTTTTAGAGAATTTTTGTTCTCCATAAAGCCTCATAACTGAACCCTTTAGGGAATAGTCCATCTCATCAGTGTTCATTGCCATATTCTCAAAAATATCAGTTTGCTTAATGTGGTAATGGATTGCTTCTGAGACTTGTCGCGCGACTGTTTTTTCAGGAGTGTAATGTTTGTCAGAATTAATGCAAATTCTGTCATTGCCTTGCCCATAAAGGCGCCCACTATCCAATATTTTTTCTGAGTCCTCAACGCCCTTTCTTACATCTTCAAGAATAAAAACCGAAAAAGAATTATCGATACTAACGGAATCTTTTAGCGACTCAATTTGAGTGTAATCGTAGGTGATTTTCTTCGTAGGCGTACAGGCTAAAAAGCAAAGTGAGAGTGTGAATAATGAGAAAATTTTAAATTTATTCATCATAAATAAAATTTAAGTCCTGCGGTTAGATCAATTCTATTCAAGGATTCAGCTTCGTTCAAAGTTATCGTAGCTCCATTTTCATCTTTTACCTTAAGTAAAATTCCGAGGGTATATCCTGAGCGAATTTGAAAGCTAAGATATGGTGAAAAATGAAAATCGAGGCTAACTGAGCTATCGAACCCAAGAGTTGAGCCTGTAAATTTATATTTAAAGCCACGATAAGATTCGTCGCTATTAAATCCTATGTAGCCTAAATGAACATCAGTAGAGAAAAAGATATTATTTGAAGTTTGAATTCTAGCACTAGCGCCAGGACCGATAAAGTAATATGCGGTAGTTACTGAGGTCAAATTATCCGAGTGTTCGGATTTGAAATAAGAATATTTTAACGAGACTCCGAAATTTTTTGAGAGATAGTATGCATAGTTGCCACGAATAGTGAACCCATCTCTAGCTTTCTCTGCAAAATTTCTCCCATCGCTATTTAGCGCATGTGAAAACCGAGCTGTTCTATATCCATAACCAACGCCAAAACTGAAAAAGGCTTTGGTAAGAGTATCTGATTCTACTGCTAACGGGTCATTTTTTAGTTCGTCAATTCTGATTATTTCTTGGGCATTGACAAAAGGGGATAATAAGCCGAAAAATAAAAGGGGTAATAGGAACCTAATCAAGTTTTTTTAATTAGTTAGTTAAAGTAAAAAACTTAATGAAAAGTGTATTTAATCTGAAATTAATTATCCAAATCTAGGAAAATATTAAAATCGTGAATTGATATTATACCGCAAAGAAATGCGATGCGTGTAACCCAAGTTACTAGTTGAACCTGCAAAACTGGCAAAGCCATAATCGAGATTGAAGCCTTTTAGTTGAAGTCCAAGTCCTAGCGTTGGGGAAACCGAAAAGCCACTTACCGGATCGGTAACAAAGTCGGTTAATCCTGTTCTAAAGCTGATAATCTCTTTATAACTAAGTTCAGCGCCGATATGAGGTTCAATACTCATTGTGCCAACATTCATGTAATACGCACGGCGATTTTCGAACAGTAAGTCGGTATCTAGAGCGGTTAGCAATTCAAAATCATTGAAAGTAAACGCTTTGGAAGCTCCGATTTTTAAAGAAGGAAGTACATATTCGTTTTGTCCGCTTGGAATTGAATCTCCAAAAACCTCTTGGAATCCTTCAAATTCAGATTCATCCACATCCCACATTTTCTGCATGGTGGTAACATCTCTAATCGAAATCCCAAAATCCGCAAAATCAGTTTTAAGTTGTGCACCAACATCCAAACTATAACCCCAAGCCGTGGCAAAAGGGCCTAAACGTTGATTTAGAATTTTAGCTGAAACTCCGTATGAAAGAACTTCGCTACTCTGTTTAGCGAACGAGAAAAATACCGCCATGTCTGCAGCGCTAAAACGGGTAATATAATCTTCAGGGTTTTCTTTAGGCGCGTTTCGGTCTTTGTCCCAAGCGTTTAGCGTGTTGGCAATATTATCTACACCTTGGCGGAAAAAAGAAATGGAGAAAACGGCATTTTTGGAAGAAAGAGGTAACGCAATAGCTCCATAATCGTAACCCACAATTCCATCAAAACGCTCAGAGTGCATATACATAATTTGCGTTTGTGAGAGCGAAGAAAGGCCAGCAACGTTCCAATATCCAGACGTTACATCGTTAGTATGAGCTACATAAGCACTTCCCATGCCTAACGCACGCGCTCCTGCTCCTGTACTCAAGAAATCGTTTCCATATTTAGACAATGCGGACTGCGCATGAGCTAAAGTTGGTAGTAATAATATGAAAAATAGCGCCTTGATAGGTTTATACATCGGAACTCGTATTTATTGCCGGTTTTATAGTAGCGCTTTAACGATATTGTAAGGGTGTTATTAATAGTAATTTTGCTCTGCAAGTTGTTGCAGAGGGATTAAGTATTTCTTAGTATAAGCACACGTTTACGAAAGGGCAATAGTGCACTTAAAAATGTCCTTACTAACTCAATTTTAGCATTTCATGAAATTTTCTGTATCAAGTAACGAACTCAACAAAGGTTTATCTGCGGTAATTGGAGCAGTACCTTCTAAAGCAACTTTGCCAATTCTCGAAACAATTTTGTTTGAATGTGAGGATGGGAAGCTGAAATTAACAGCCACCGATCTCGAAATTTCTATTATCGAGTATATTGAAGCAGACATCGAAGAAGAAGGTGCAGTAGCTATTCCAGCGCGCCGCTTATTAGAAACTCTGCGCCAGTTGCCAAATATTCCAGTGTTTTTCACTGTTGATGATCGCAAAAACATCAACTTTCGCACAGATAAAGGGACTTACAAGCTTGTTGGGGATGATGCGGATGAATTTCCAGAAGTGCCAAACTTAGACGAAGGTGTAGAGATTAGTGCTTCTACTGAAGTTATTAATAATGCCATCCATAAAACGTTATTTGCAGTTTCTAGCGATGATTTACGGCCAGCGATGATGGGGGTTTACTTTAAAATTGGTACTACAGAAAGTAAATTTGTGGCTACCGATGGCTATAGACTTGTAGAATACACGAACCGCGAAATTGTAGGTTCAAGTGAAATCGATTTTATAGTTCCTGATAAGGCGCTAAACCTAATCCAAAAAACAGCACATGCAGAAACGTATGAGCTTACTGTAACCAAAGATCACGCACGCTTCAAAAACGGGAATACTATTGTTATCACCCGTCTTATTAATGAGCAGTACCCAAATTACGATTCAGTAATTCCTAGAGATAACGACAAGTTTCTTACCATATCCAAAGAGCAAATGCTCTCTACCGTAAAACGTGTAGCTATTTTTTCAAGTTCATCAACACGTCAAATCCGTCTGTTATTAGAGAAAGATAAACTGACTATCCGTGCAGAAGATTTAGACATGAGTAGTGAAGCCAAAGAAACTATTGAGTGTGATTACAGCAACGACACCCTAGAAATTGGATTCAACGCAAAATATCTAGGAGATGTGCTTAGTAATATCGACGATACTGATGTGAGTTTCGAATTTTCTGTGCCAAACCGCGCCGGAATAGTTCGTCCTTCTCAAAAAGATGATAGTGAAGATATCTTGATGGTAGTAATGCCAGTTATGTTGAATAGTTATTCTTAATGAGTCAAATAATCACCCTTACTTCTGATTTTGGATTACAAGACCATTATGTAAGCGCAATGAAAGCCGCAATGCTAGAAGTGGCTCCTGAAGCAAGGATGATTGATGTCTCACACGAAATTCCACCACAAGATATTATGGCAGGGGCATGGGTAATTCGCAATGCTGCGTTCATGTTCCCCGAAAAAAGTGTGCACTTAGTGGTGGTAGATCCAGGCGTTGGTACAAACCGAAACCCCGTTGTGGTAAAAATGAATGGGCACTATTTTGTTGGCCCAGATAACGGAATTTTTTCGTTGCTTTACGATGAGTATGAGTACGAAGCGGTAAAATTAACCAATCCTGACTTTTGGCGGGATCAGAGATCACGAACTTTCGATGGTAGAGATATTTTTGGTCCTGTTGCGGCGCACTTAAGTAAAGGCGTACCTATGAGCGAGCTAGGTGAGCCAATCAAAGAAATGGTGGTGTATCATTGGGCAATTCCTATTGGCGATAAAGATGGTTTACAAGGTTGGGTGCTCCACATCGACAGATTCGGGAATTTGATTACCAATATTTCTGAATCCCTTATGAAAGAATATGTGGGCGAGCGCAAAGTAAAAATTTACGTGGGAACAACGGTAATTGGAAATATCGTCAATACCTTTGGAGATGTGGAAGAGGGAGACCCAGCAGTGTTTTTGGGTAGCTCTGGAATGTTAGAAATTGGCATTAACAAAGGAAATGCTGCAAAGCTATTAAGTGTTCATAAAGGAGCACAAATATCTATTGTGCTTCAAAAATAGATATGTAACTCTTAGAGGTATATGCCGTAAGGTTTTCTGGAATTCAAATAAAGAGTCTCTATGAATTTAGAATTACGATCACCTGTTAATGAACGTGTCGCTATCCAAGTGCCTAAAGAAGTTTCTAACTTGGCTAAACCTTTCAATGGTTCGCTTTGTTCTCAAGAAGGTGATGAATACTCGGTTATTAACAATATCATCGATATTTTAGGTAAAAGCCCAGACTTTACGAGTATTGCTCAAAGTACCAATCACTGGAAATTAACCGCTTCTATCTACGAAGACATTTGGCGTAAGCGTTCACTTACGTTGCTTTCTGGAGAAGACTTTCCCATCGAAAAAGAACATGAACTTCTTATAGAGTGGACTGCGCCTAAGCCAAACGGACTTTATCTAGATTTTGGTTGCTCCACCGCTTTGTATGGCCGCGCTTTAAAAGCCTCGCAGCCGGAAGCTCAAATTGTTGGGCTAGACTTTTCCTCCCAAATGCTAAACGAGGCTCGCCTTAAAGCAGAAGCTGATGAAACTAACATGTTTCTCGTTCGGGCTGATGGCAGAGACCTTCCATTCTTCAGCAAAACCTTTGATGGTATTGTGATGGGAGGAACGCTAAACGAGCTAACTGAAGAATTGAAAGTGCTATACGAAGCTCGAAGAGTAATTAAGAACGATGGTGTGTTTTTTATGATGCATCTTATAAAATCTGATGTCTGGTACGGACGTTTACTTCAAGAGTCGATAGGATTGGGTGGTATCAAATTCTGGACGGTAGATGAAAGTAATAAGTTGTTCAAACAAGCAGGGTTTAGGATAGAATCTCAGCTAGTTCGTGGAATTGTTTGCTTCACAAAATTGGTTCCCAACTAGCTTTTTTATTACTCGTTGAAAAGCTATCATAAGGCATAGTATAAAGTCTTATGAGTTTGCGCAAAACTACAATATTAATTAGCATATCTGTTCTTCTTTCAGCTTTTGGTGGGAAGAGTTCTCAGCTTCTCGCTCAGTCTTTTGATAAAGAGGCGCTCATTCAATTTTCCCAACAGCAGAAAAAAAAAGTTGGTGGAAAAGACTCTCTTAGAAATAAGCTTTCTATCATTTATCAATCAGCAAATTTAAGTGCAGCAGAAGCTGTAAAAAGCAACCAAGTTTGGAGTGGTGGTGTTGCAGGGTTAAGTCTCTCTGGAACTTCCCAGGTTATTGGATATTGGGATGCTGACCAGCCTTTGCTTACCCATCAAGAGTATTCAGGAAGAGTTAGTTTTGATGATGCCGAGGTTGGAACCAATAACTCACACGCTACACAAGTTGTAGGCACAATGATTTCATCTGGAGTTGTTGCAAGCGCAAGGGGAATGGCCGATAATGCAGTAGTAAGTGCATATAATTGGACAAATGATATTTCAGAAATGGCCACATCGGCTTCAAATCTGCTTTTAATATCCTCACATCCGTATGCTGAAATTGCTGGTTGGACAACGAACTCCACAATTTGTGGCTCTGGATGGACTTGGTATTCTCTAGAATCTGAGAATACTTCAAAAGCCTATCAGTTTGGGTTTTACGATACTCAAGCTGAAAATTGGGACAGCGTAGCGTATTTAGCGCCAGATTATTTGATTGTAAAAGCGGCTGGGAACCAAAGAGGGGCCGCACCCGAATCTCAGCCAACGAAGCACTGGAAATATAATGGGAGTTTGAATTGTGTGGAGGATTCAACGAGTGTGCGACAAGCGAATGGAGATTTAGATGGATTTGAAACCATAAACTCGGCAGCTGTTGCTAAAAATATTCTTGTAGTGGGAGGCGTCGAAAGTTCTAGCAATAATTTTGAAGATTTATCCTCTATTGCACCTATTTCAGGCTCTGGATTTGGGCCAACCGATGATGGGCGAATCAAACCAGATATTGTCGCTCCAGCCTCCAATTTGTATACACCAATATCAAGTGCTAATGACGCATATACGTCTAGCTCAGGAGGAACTTCAGCCGCAACAGGTATCGTTGCTGGATCTGTTGCTTTGCTTCGGGAGCATTACCAAGCGTTAAACTCAGACACGCTTTCATCAGCTAGTTTAAGAGCTATACTTACGCAAACAGCTGATGACATCGGAAATAAAGGCCCAGATTATAAAACAGGTTGGGGATTACTGAATACAGAGCGAGCAGCGCGTTTTATTTCAGCAAATAGTTCGAATAAAACCAAAGCGGTGTTAAAAGATACCCTGCTCAGCAATTCTTCATCTATTACCATTTCGTATGAACATTCTTCCAGTGAGCCGCTGATTGTTACCATGGCATGGACAGATCCGAAAGGAACTATTCCGTCAACTTACGATGACCCGACAGATGTGATTCTTGTGAATGATCTCGATATCACTATTTCGAGTCCCAGCGCCACCACATATTTACCCTGGAAATTGGATAGAGACAATCCTTCATCACTCGCAACCACTGGCGATAATACGGTAGACAATATCGAACAAGTTGTGATTGAAGATGCCGAATCTGGTACGTACACAATTACAGTTTCTCACAAAGGGACATTACAGTCTGGCAGCCAAAGAGTATCCATTCTAGCTGGAGAAGTAGAACCAGAAGTGCATATTTTAAGTAAGCAGAGTGGAGATTGGTCGGATGTAAATACTTGGAGTAGCGGTGTTGTTCCATCTACAAATCAGCATCGTGCGCACATAAAACATGCGGTTACTTTAGATGTGGATGCCAACATACGTGGAATTACTTTTGATGGAGTCTCAGCAGAGTTAGATTTGGAAGATCAAACGTTGAAGTTAAATGGTGGCGTTGAGTACATCTCAGATGGAGTGGGTTTTGTTGGAGATTCGCTTTCCTCACTAGAGATTCTTGGGTGGGATGTTTTTTCAGATTCGCTTCGTTTTAAATCGGGAAATGAAAAGCTAGGAAACCTAGTAATTAACACAAACGCCGATACAGTAGACCTTGCTGGTTCGCTTTCCATCTACACAAAGCTAACAATGGAGTCGGGAATTTTAAATGTAGAACATGGGGCGCTCACACTTCTTTCAAACCAAAGTAATACGGCTTTTTATGAAAAAGGAGATGGAAAGTTGGAAGGTGACTTCATTTATTCTAGAATATATACTCATGCTGGGTCTGGTTGGAGAATGATTTCATCTCCACTAGAAAATATTTCGTTCAGTAGTTTGAACGATGCTTTTTTCACACAGGGTGGACTTTGGGCAACAAATGTAGCTAGTGCTCCCAATTCTAGCCTTTGGTTATACAACACCGAAAACCAAAGTTTTGAAGGATATTACGGAGCTGATTCTACCTTCGCTTTAGGGGAAGGCTATCTGTTTTATATGTTCGAAAAAGATTCGGACGGAAATCAGATTCTGCCAGCTACTTTGGAAATGAAAGGAACAGAAGTAGATTCAGTGATTGTTGATTTACATCGTGGCACCGTGGATTCGTTGAGTTATTCATTAGTTGGAAACCCATTTGCAGCCACAATTGATTGGCATGAAGTTGTAAGTGCTAGTTCGGATATGGGAACGAGTTATGCAGTTTGGAGCCCTGAAGAAGAATCTGGCGGAGGTGTAGCAGCATTCAAATACTACAATCAGGCTAATGGAATAGGAGATGCTGGAAGATACATTGCTCCCATGCAAGGTTTTGTTGTACAGGCTGTGGATGAGTCCGCCCAAATCAAATTCAGACAAAACCAAAAAGTCGCCAACACACCCAACAAATTTGGAAAAGAGACTTCGGAGAATGACGATGCGTTTTTAAATCTAATTCTTAAAGATGCAGCAGGAAAAATGCTGGATAACCAAGCTCATCTAATTTTTAGCCAAGAGGCACATTCAGGTAAGGATGTGTCAGATGTCCAACGAATCAAATCGTTAAACGGAATTGAAAATAATATCTCTTTTGTAGCTGAAACAGGTGGCCGAAATGTGTTTGAAGGAAGGTTCTCCGAGATTCAAGAAGAAGAGATTTCATTAATCCTGATGGTTGGAGCGGCTGGATATTATGAACTGGAATGGGAAGCATTCAATAATATCCCAGATGATTGGCAACTAGATCTTGTAGATGAGCAAACGAATAACAGAATAGATTTGCGCTCATTGGATAACTACAGCTTCTACCAACAAAAACATTCAGAAGAGAATGCTTCATCTTTGAGATTTAAGATTGAGGTAAAAAGAGGAGCAACAGATGTTGAAAAGACAGAGTCGCCAGCGTCCTATTCATTGAGCCAAAACTATCCAAATCCGTTTAATCCGAGCACTTATATAATGTACAGTCTCAAGAGAGATACATATGTAAGGCTCTCAATATTCAATAATATTGGGCAAGAAGTTGAAGTGCTTGTAGACGAGTACAAGCCCAAAGGTGGGTATAATGCGTTGTTTAATTCTGGTCAGTTGGCAAGCGGTGTGTATTATTACCGCTTGCAGACCGATGAGTTTACTCAAACCCGCTCAATGATGCTGATTAAGTAAGTTGGAATTACATTCTTTCCGGCGCGTTAATACCTAAAATGGTTAATCCATTTCTAAGAACTTGAGCCGTTGCTTTTGAAAGCTCAATTCTAGCTTGTGCAAGATTCTCATCAACGCCAACAATGCGACAATCGTGGTAGAAACTTGTAAATGCTGATGCCACATCATTCAGATAATTAATAAGGCGATGTGGTTCTCTCACTTCGGCAGCGTTAGCAATAACATCTGGAAATTTGAGCATTGTTTTGATAAGCGCAGTTTCTGCATCGTGAGAAAGAAGTTCTAAATCTGCAGAAGTTTCAGCATCAAAGTTATACACTTCATCAGTTTTGCGAAGAATACTTGCTATACGAGCATGTGCATATTGAAGATAAAAAACGGGGTTCTTGTCGCCAGCTTCTTTGGCTTGTGCAATATCGAATTCTAGATGTGTGTTTGGAGAACGCATCAGAAAGAAGAAACGAGTGATGTCAGCGCCAACTTCGTCCATAAGTTCATCTAAAGTCACGAAATTCGCTTTTCGTGTACTCATCTTAAATGGCTTTCCGTCTTTTACGATAGTCACAAACTGATATACAATTACATCAACTTTTTCTTTGTTGTAGCCTAGCGATTCTAAACCAGAAAGCACATCAGGATAGGTTGCAATATGATCGGCACCAAATACATCCACACATAAATCGTAACCACGATCTAGCTTGTTGGCGTGGTAGGCAATATCGGGTAAACGGTAAGTAGGCTCGCCCGTACTTTTAATAAGCACAGTGTCTTTTTCTTTGCCGAATTTGGTTGTTCTAAACCAAGTAGCGCCTTCAGCATCGTAAGCGAGATCAAGTTCGCGGAGTTTTGCTACAATGCCATCTATAGAGCCATCTTCGTACAAGCTATGCTCGTTAAAAAATGAATCCATGTTGATGTTCATTCGCTCCAACGTAGTGCTGATATCCGCAAAAATAGCTTCTTTGGCTTTGTCTTTAAACGGAGTCCAATCTTCGTTTTCAGCAAGGGAATCGTTTTTCTCGGCGATAAGTTCTGAAGCGATATCTTTGATGTATTCGCCTTCGTAGCCACCTTCAGGAAATTCATTAGGTTTGTCAAGTTGCTCTAAATAGCGAGCTTGAACACTTTGGCCCAACACGCGCATTTGGCGGCCGGCATCATTAAAATAATATTCTCTATCTACTTCGGCTCCCGTCCACTCTAACAAGCGAGCAACAGTGTCACCTAAAACAGCATTTCTTCCGTGTCCTACCGTTAATGGGCCTGTTGGGTTAGCGCTCACAAACTCAACAAGAATTTTCTTGCCTGAGAACGTGGTGGTTTTTCCATAATCGACACCCGAACTAATAATGCCAGCTAGCTCATCGAATAAATAATCTTCTGCATAACGGAAATTGATAAATCCAGGACCTGCAATTTCAACGGCTGCGATTTTTTTAGCGTCGTATTTCAAACCGTCCACAATTTGCTGTGCAATGGCTCTAGGATTACTTCGAAGAGACTTTGATAGCGTCATTGCGATGTTAGTGGATGCGTCTCCGTGACTAGCAACTTTCGGGGCTTCAGTGCGGACTTCAGGAAGCTCTTCTAAATTGAATTGTTGAAGAGAGTCGGAGATTATTTTGAGAAGGTAGTCGTTCATGGAAAAAATCGGATATAAAATTCATCCAAATATAAAGAATTAGTAATTAGATAGTGAACTTGGAATAGGACAATGTAGAATTAGAAATCCGAGATGTTATTTTGGACTGAATTTGGATGAAATAGTACTGTTTTCTTTTGCATTGCTAGCTAATCATTCCCTCATTAGAGAACGATACAAAATTGTAGCCCGCAATAATGATGTGGTCATCTACTGGGATGCCCAGCAGTTTACCCGACTCTACGATTCGCTTGGTGAGTTGGATATCGGCGTTGGAAGCTTTTGCATTTCCTGAAGGATGGTTATGAAAAAGGAGAATGGAGTTTGCTTGATTGAGCATCGCTTGACGGAGAACTTCGGCCGGTTCTACAATAGTGGCATTGCTTCCGCCCGAGCTTATTTGATGAAATCCAGTGAGTACTTTTTTATGATTTAGAAAGGCTACGATGAAGACTTCTTTGGTGAGGTGGCGTAATTTGGGCCCAAAATATGCAGCGGCTTCATCGGGGGAAGTTATCTGAACTTCTTCGCCTAAAGCGGCTACTTGAATACGGCGAGCGAGTTCAAAAGCAGCTTCGAGTGTGATAGCTTTAACTTTGGCAATTCCTGGAATAACTCGCAATTCCGCCCACTCTTTTCTGATAAGCGAATGCAAACCACCAAAATGGTCGAGTAGGGCGCGTGAAGTTTCAATAACATTCATTTTCTGTGTGCCCGTGCGAAGTAAGATGGCTAGAAGTTCCGAATCGGAAAGAGAACCGGCGCCATAGAGCATAAGCTTTTCGCGAGGCTGCTCATCAGGGCGCATGTCTTTTACGCTACGGTTTAAGAAATCATCAGCTGAAAAGGTTTCTGTATCTCTCATATCAAACTTGTTATCTTTTTCTAAAGTGAGAGCGGGATAACAGACATTCCTTACAAAAAAAATGCAGATGTTAGCTATCGTCCGCGAACAAAACCATTGCTTATAAATGACTGTGAAGATCCTTCAGAGGTATCTTCAGGAGGACGGTGAGCGTTATTTAATTAATTAAATCCGGCAACATATTATCTAACTACTACAGCGAAAGTCTTATTTCATTCTCTTAGCTGTAATTATCGTCAAGCTACCTGAGTTTACGGTGAGAATGATTTGATGGGCATCATTTTTGAAATAATAATTTTTGCCTCTAGTTTCGATGTTTGCCATGGGCGTGGAAAGTAGCACCTCTTTTAAAAAAGCTTCTAATTCTGAAATTGAACTATCTAACAGATTCAGATTCTTTTTTATCCGAACAATACCTAAATCGGTATTTCGAAAATTATTACTTATTGCTACTCGTAGTTGATTATCCATAAATCATAAAAGGCCAGAATGAAAAGAATGTTAGCTATGAAAATAATCAAGTCTCATTTCCATAGTTTCAGGCCAACCTAGTTCCACTCCATTTAATTGACCATTTTTATTGTTACTTAAAAGTGAAATAATTACTTCAAAAAAAACTTCATCACTTTTAATAGGAGGAAGAAATATTAGCCTTCTATCAATTTGAACAATAATTGCTTTAATCGGTGATTCTAATTCGATTAATTTTCGCTCTTCAGGGAATGTATGATTTAGCCCAAGATAAATTCCTGTTACTAATTTTTGATCTGGATTTAAGATTTGTTCTCTTACAATATTTAAGCTGTCTTGAAGTATGTATCTATATCCCAAAGTGGCAAACGCTAATAAATACGCTGACTTTAGATCTCCAACTCTAGCTTTGTGTTTGTGATATGGATAAACAGTAGTTAGTTTAATTTTTTCGTTACTCCAAAGTGCTTTATTTGTAGCTAAATAATCTAAATGGTTAAATATTTTCTTATGACCAGTGGGGTGATTTATTTTTTTTGGAATCTCTAGATGAATATGACCATTAACCGCGTCCACATTTACATTTGTTGCAACCCCGCCTTGGTTAAGTTTCATTCGTCCTGAAAAGCTTTGTTCCTTAGATATCGCTTTTAGGAATGCAAAACTCTTTTCTCTTTTATCAAGTTCAGCATCAATAGTATGACCTGCTTCATTATTACACTTAACACAGGTCAATAAAATTTCTTTTCCTCCGATGGATCTCTGAGGGGCATGCTCAAGAGTAAGCTCTTTTTTAGAAATAGATTCTATATTGAAGCCATTCAAACAAATTGGACAAACATATAAATTCTCTTTAAAATCAGAAATTGATTGAAGAGCTGTTACACCAATTTTAAAAAGCTTATTTTTTCCCAAAAGAAAATGCTGTGAAAGGTTAGTACGGTTTACTCTCTATTCCCCACCACCCATTAAAGGCTCGTTCATGGCGCGAATACTAGAGTTTGGAAGTCCTTCGGGATAGTTTTCCTTAATCATGTCGATGGTTTCAATAACCAGCTTTAAATGGAGTTCTTTCGAATTTTGGTAGAACGATTGCGCCGCTCCTGAAAGCTTTGGCTTTCCGTGAAGCGGTTTATCACTTACACAAAGTAACGTAGCGTGAGGAACTCTATATCGGAAGCCATTAGTTGCTACCGTTGCCGATTCCATATCTACCGCCATACTTCTACTTTGGTGAATTTGATCCACCGCCACTTTTTTAGAAAACTCCCAGTTTCTGTTGGCTGTGGTGTAAACAGTTCCCACACGATGTTCCAATCCATGCTGATCAAGCACTTGCTTCAAATAGAGATTAAGCATGTAATTTGGAACTACAGGAATTCCAATCGGGAAAAGTTCATCAAGCACTTTGTCTTCACGCATGTAACCACTAGCAAGTACAAAATCCCCAATTTCTTGGTGATTGCGAAGTCCACCACAGTGCCCAACCATAATCATGGCATCAGGGCGTAAAACAGCGACGTGGTCGGTAATGGTTTTTGCGTTCGATGGGCCCACACCAATGTTAATCAGCGTAATGCCTTTGTTGTCATCTAGTTTGTGATGATATGCCGGCATCTGAACGCCTTCGCGATCTGGCTTCACACAATCAGGATACTTTTCCAAAAACACTTCAACGTGCATGGCATAGTTTGTAAACAATATATATCGTTGGAAATCGCTGGCATCTGTTCCTGTATAATGTTGCAACCGATCGATTGAAATATTGGTGCGCTCTGGGCTAAATAGGAATAATTTCTTTTTGGTGATGTCCCAATTTTGTTCGTCCGTATGGTCTAGTAATTGAGGATCATTTAAAGGTATAATCTCTCTTGAAGGCTTAATAGAAATACTGGCAGGTTTTGTAAGTAACCGGTTAAGCTCTCGTTTAAGATACCAACGCAAAGCTTTAGGTTGTGCAAGTTCGCCACTAATAACAGGGTTATGCTCCGACCAATCGCGCTGAACAATCATTTTAGCGTAATTACCATTTGCGTAAATTTCTTCCATAAGGTCGCATGCTTTTTCCGTAGCTTTCTTAAGCTCTTCGGAGTTCGAGAAATCAGAATGCGATAAAATCAGTGAGTCTGACATATGAATAAACAGTCTTTTAAGTTTACTATTGAACCTTGGTTAACCACGGATGAACGGGTTGAATATACGACTAATATATTCAAGGTATTAAAGCGAGATATGAAGATTCCTTCAGAAAATCATAAAGCTACCTTTTCTATTCTAGAAGCTCCAGATTGGATTAATGTAATTGCTATCACTAAAAAAAACGAATTAGTACTTGTAGAGCAATTTAGGTACGGAACCGAAAAAGCCACTTTAGAACTACCTGGCGGTGTGTGCGACCCTGGCGAGGAACCTCTTGAAACGGCAAAAAGAGAATTGCTCGAAGAAACTGGCTTTGCGGGAGACGATTGTATTTATTTGGGCAGAGTGAGTTCAAATCCCGCTATACAAACAAATCATACGCATACTATTTTGATTAAAAATTGCCAAAAAGTAAGCGAACAAGCATTGGATGGAAACGAGAGAATAAATGTTCATATCATGCCAACGAATGATTTCTTGGAACTAGTTAGAACGGGAGAAGTTGACCATTCTTTAATTGTGGCTGCGATGGCTAAATTTATGCTGAGCGAACACTATATATCTGAATAAATCTACAAACCATGTCGAAAAATCATCATTATTCTGCGAGCATAAACTGGACGGGAAATAAAGGAAGTGGAACTTCAAGCTATAGAGATTATGAGCGAAGTTACGATATCGCAATTGAAGGTAAGCCTGTTATAAAAGCTTCTTCAGACCCTGCATTTTTAGGAGACGAAACGAAGCATAATCCAGAAGACCTTTTCTTGGCATCCATTTCATCCTGCCATATGTTATGGTTTTTGCATTTGTGCGCTCAAGCGGGAGTTATAGTTTCGAGCTATCACGATGAAGCAACTGGAACGATGGAAGAAGAAAAAGACGGAAAAGGAAGATTTGTTGAGGTTGTTCTCGCTCCCAAAGTAGAAGTAGAACACGAAGAGATGATTGAGAAAGCTAACGCTCTGCACAAAAAAGCGAACGAGATGTGTTTTATAGCGAACTCCTGCAACTTTAAGATTGTTCATCAAGCCGAAGCGTTTGTAAAAACGAAAAAATAAAGCATCAATTTGTAAGGAAGAATAGATTTATGATTGACCTAAATAAAAAGATGGACACGAATTTTTCGCTCAAAATAGTTGAGGGTGGTGAAGAGAAGACGGTTGAGTTTAGTTCTCTTCTGACTCGAAAAACCATCGTTTCGGTTTATATGAAGAACAATACATCAAGCTGTGATAAGCAAACATTAAGCTTGGCTGAAAACGCCGATTGGTTTGATGATCATGGATTCAATCTAATTGCAATAAGTAAAGACACTTGTGGCTCGCATAAAAAATACGCCAATAAACAAGGAATCAACTACGTATTAGCTTCTGATCCTGAATATAAATTCGCAACAGCGACGGATTCTTTGGTTGAAAAAAAGATGTACGGAAAAACCTTTGTAGGTCCTTCACGTTCGGCCTTTGTTATTGATGCGGATGGTACTATTTTGAGAACTATTGAAAAAATCGACGCAAAAGCACACGCAGAAGAGTTGAAAGCTCTTGTCGAACGTTTATAATAAATCTGTTTGTATATGAAAAGTCTGGTAATCGTAGAGTCCCCTACCAAAACGAAAACAATAAGTAAGTACTTACCAAAGGGCTACGAAGTAGACTCTTCCATGGGGCACATCAGAGATTTGCCTTCGTCGGCAAAGTTGGTACCCGCGAAATATAAAAAAGAGCCATGGTCTAGCTTAAGTATAAACGCAGACGATGATTATTTCGCAATTTATGTTACCCCGCCAGATAAAAAGAAAATTGTAAAGCGTCTTAAAGACAAACTGAAAAATGTTGACGAACTCATACTCGCAACTGATGAGGATCGTGAAGGTGAAGCTATTTCTTGGCACTTGTTAGAAGTGTTGAAACCTAAAGTGCCCGTTAAGAGAATGGCATTTCGGGAGATTACAAAAGAAGCGGTATTGAATGCACTCGAAAATACTCGTGATATTGATATGAACCTTGTTTACGCACAAGAAACGCGTAGAATTTTAGATCGCTTGGCAGGTTATACAGTTTCGCCTCTGCTTTGGAAAAAGATTTCTCCAGGTCTTTCGGCAGGACGTGTACAATCTGTAGCGGTTAAGTTTCTTGTTGAGCGCGAGCGCGAGCGGATGAAATTCAGAAGTGGTACGTACTACGATCTGCAAGCACTTGTTCAAAAAGCGGGCGATAGCTACGATTTTAAAGCAGACTTAACACATTTAGCTGGAAAGAGACTTGCCAGCGGAAAAGACTTTGACGAAAGCACTGGAAAGCTAAAAAAACCAGACTCTGTAGTTCTACTTGATGAAAAAGCATCAAAAGCATTAGTAGATGATTTGAAAAACGCGGATTGGTCGGTTACCGATGTTGATGTTAAAAAGCAGAAACGAAATCCATCTCCGCCATTTATAACTTCTACTTTGCAACAGGAAGCAAATCGGAAGTTCAATTTCTCTGCCAGAGATACCATGAGCGTTGCTCAAAAATTGTATGAAAAAGGTTTTATAACCTACATGAGAACAGATTCTACAAGACTGTCGTCTCAAGCAATTGAAGCTGCCCGAGAAGGAATTTTGAGCCAATATGGCGAAGAGTATTTATTTGACCGCGTAAGAAATTATAATGCTAAAGGTAAGTCGGCTCAGGAAGCTCACGAAGCTATTCGTCCATCAGGTTCTAAGTTTATACTTCCAGAAAAATCTGGTCTAAAAGATCGTGAGTTTAAACTCTATGATTTAATTTGGAAGCGTACTATTGCCACTCAAATGGCTGAAGCTGAGTTAGAGTTTACAGGTGTTACTATCACGGCAAAAAATAACGATACTACTGCTGATTTTAGAGCTAGCGGAAAGAAAATTCTTTTCCCTGGATTTTTCCGAGCTTACGTTGAAGGCAGTGACGATCCTGAAGTTGCGTTAGAAAATCAAGAAAATTTCTTACCACCAATGAAGAAAGGTGACGCAACCAAACTTCAAGATTTGAATTTTAACGCGCATCAAACGAAGCCACCAGCACGCTATACGGAAGCAACATTGGTTAAAGAGCTTGAGAAAAGAGGAATTGGACGCCCGAGTACATACGCAACCGTAATAAGTACGGTTCAGGATAGAGGTTATGCCAAAAATGATGGCAAAATGCTTATTCCTACATTTACAGCCTTTGCGGTTTCTGCGTTATTAGAGAAACATTTTCCAGACTTGGTAGATAGTGATTTTACTTCTGCTTTAGAAGATAAACTGGATGGTATTGCGAATGGAACTGAAGACCGAATTAAGTATTTGGACGACTACTACAAAGGCGAAAACGGCTTAAAAGCTAGTGTAGAACGCCAAGACGAAATAATTAATCCGCAAGAAGCGAAGCTGTTAGATTTACCTCTTGAAGGAATTGAAGGTATACAAGTGTCTGTGGGTAGATTTGGGCCGTACGCTAAAATGATGAAGGATGGAGAGGAAGTTTCTACTTCATTGCCGATAGATATGGATCCAAGCGATTTAACAGTTGCTAAATTAGAAGCTTTGATCAAAATTTCTGAGGAAGAAGACAAGCCTATTGGTGTTCATCCAGAGGAAGGATTGCCAATTTTCTTATTGTCTGGAAGATATGGACCGTATGTTCAATTAGGTGAAATTACCGAAGAGAACAAAAAGCCAAAACGCTCTTCGCTTTTAAAAGGAATGACGCCCGAAGACGTGGATTTAAAACTAGCTATAAAATTGCTAGAACTTCCTAGATTGCTCGGAGAGCACCCCGAAGACGGAAAGGTGGTAAGAGCTGGTGTTGGGCGATTTGGGCCGTATGTGGTTCACGATGGTAAGTTTAAATCGATTCCTAAAGATGATGACGTACTTACAATTGAAATGGCTCGTGCTATTGAACTTTTAAATCAGAAAGTAGCTTCTCGAAAAAGTTCAGAATTAAAAGATTTAGGAGAGCATCCAGAATCTAAAGATCCGATTAAAGTGATGAGTGGGAGATACGGTCCGTATATCAAATACGGAAAGAAGAATATCGGTTTGCCAAAAGGTATAGAGCCTGAAAATTATACTCTTGCCGAAGCGGTTGAACTCATTGCTTCAAAAGGATAAATTAATAGGGTTGATTCCTCTCATAAAGGAAACTATTTTCAAGGTGTTGGTTATTCTACAAAAATGTGATTTCCATGCAAAAGCGAAGTAATTTTCATTTTAAATATCCGCCTAATATTCACGAATTGGACTTAGCAACCATGGTGAATATGTTTAGGACAAGAGGTGAGCCTCGGCATGCTTCGCCGGGACAACATTTTGCTTGCGGGATCACACAAGAGCTGATCAAGGAAGGGAAATGGTGGTTTGGCTTACATTATTCCCAAAAGACTTGGGACAACATGCTTACCAAGGGTGCTGAAGGGTTTCCGCTCACTGAAGCTGAGTTGAATGTTCTCGGTAAAATCTATTTAAATGATGAGGAAGCTCCTCACCGAGAGATCATAGAGAGAAGCGCCGGCGTAACGGAAAAACTCGCCTATCTTATTGTAAACGACTTGCGCGCTTTCGGCTTTTTGATAGAAGATGAAAGTGGTTTTCTACGTATTACCCCAAGAGGCGAAAAAGCTCTAAATGGTATCGCCCGACGCATTTATGAGAAACGTTTTATGCCAGAAATGTTGAATAACTATGAAATACGGGAAGAACCTACCATAGAACAAGCTTTAAAGAAAGACCAAGAACAAAAAAGTTTGTTCTAACACTACCAACCTACTCGCTACTAATCAATTTAGTTTCAAGAAGAATTTTAGTGGTTGAGTATCTTTTTATTACATTTAGGCCAAATGTTAATCAAATGGCCAAATTATGATAAAGGGATTTCTAGGAACAGGATTATTACTGTTTATTCTATCTACTACGTATAGCTTATTTGCACAAGGCACACAGTTATTAAGAGAGCCGACTATTTCGCAAGATTATATTGTATTTGTGCACGCCAACGATTTGTGGAAGGTGAATAGAAATGGCGGTGATGCGATAAGATTAACTAGTAATATTGGAGAGGAATCATATCCTCATTTTTCGCCAGACGGTAAGACCATCGCTTTTACTGGGCAATACGCTGGCAACTCTGATGTGTATATAGTTTCACTTGGTGGTGGAGAGCCAACTCGTTTAACTTGGCATCCTGGCGCCGATATTGTAACAGGCTGGACTCCTGATGGAAAATCGATTTTATTTAGATCCGGTAGAACTGGATATCCCACAGGTATGAGTAGAATTTGGAAGATTAATACTTCGGGAGGAATGCCTGAAGTGTTGCCAATTCCTAGAGCTGCGGAAGGCGAGATTTCGACTGATGGAAAATACATTGCATACAATCCCATCACTTTTTGGGATGCTGAGTGGAGAAATTATAGAGGTGGGCAAGCTCAACCAATCTGGATTGTTGATTTAAAAAGCTTTGAACTAAAACAAACCCCAAGAACAGATAATGAGCGCCACGTTGACCCTGTTTGGTACAAAGGAACAGTTTTTTTCTTATCTGAAAGAGACTTTGCTAATAATATATGGTCGTTTGATCCTAAAACAGATGAGCTGAAACAGTGGACGTTCCATTCCGACTTTGATGTAAAAAGCATCGATGCAGGGCCTGATTTAATTGTTTACGAACAAGGTGGATATCTCCATGAATTAGATCCTAAAACAGGTAAAACAAAACAACTTGCTATTACTGTTAAGGGAGATATGAGCTGGGGACGTGAACGTTGGGAAGATGTGAGTGCAAGAAATCTAACAAATCCTCAATTATCACCGAAAGGGAAACGTGCACTTTTTGAGTATAGAGGTGAAATATTCACAATCCCGAAAGAAGATGGGACTTGGAGAAACTTGAGTAATAGCTCAAACGCTGCCGATAGATCTCCAATTTGGTCTCCTGATGGGAACAAAATCGCTTGGTTCTCTGATGAAAGTGGAGAGTATGAATTAGTGATTTCAGATCAGTATGGATTAGATGCTAAAAAGTCGATAAAACTTCCAAATCAAACCTTCTATTTCCGTCCTGCTTGGTCTCCTAATGGAAAATACATTGCTTACACCGATACCGATTATAATCTTTGGTATGTAAATATTGAGACAGGTAAAGCCCAAAAGGTTGATACAGATAGCTACGCTCATCCAAATAGAACGTTGAATCCCGTTTGGTCTCCAGATAGCAAATGGATTGCTTATGTGAAGTTGCTCAAGAGCCAATTCAAGGTAGTTAAAGTTCACAATGTTGAAACTAATAAAACCGAGCAACTCACTGATGGAATGTCTGATTCTATCACACCAGTTTGGGATGAAAGTGGTAAGTATCTATACTTCTTATCTAGTACTAATTATGGATTGGGTTCTGGTTGGCTAGATATGAGTTCTTATAATAGTCCATCAACTAATGATTTATATATGATTCTTCTTTCAAAGGATGAAGCCTCACCGTTTTTACCAAAAAGTGATGACGAAGTAGAGGAAGAGCCAACAAAGAAAGACGAGAAGAATTCCGAAGTATCCGTACAGATTGATATGGAGGGAATTGCTCAACGCATAATTAATATTGATGTTCCAAGTAGAAATTATACGGGGCTAATTGCAGGCCCAGAAGGCACCGTTTTCTATATCGAAAATGTTCCAAATGAAGGTTCTAAGCTTCATCGGTACAGTTTAAAAGATAGAAAGAGTATCACTTATCTAGATGCGGTAAACTCAGCAGTTGTATCAGAAGATAGAAAAGAGCTTTTGTACTATGCTCGTGGAAGTTGGGGAATTGTGAGTACTACTGGCGGCGAGAAAAAAGTAGGAGATGGCAAGCTTGGCCTTCAAGGATTAAAAGTTAAGGTTGACCCAAAAGCTGAAGCTCATCAGATTTTTAAAGAAGGCTGGCGATACATGCGGGATTTTCTTTACGTGGATAATATGCACGGAGCACCTTGGGATGATGTATACAAATGGTATGCGCCTTGGATAGATCACGTTAAGCATCGTTCTGATTTGAATTATGTAGTAGATATAATGAGTGGCGAAGTGGCAGTGGGCCATTCGTATGTTTCTGGTGGAGATTATCCAGATTTGGACAACGTACCTGCTGGATTGCTTGGCGCAGATATTTCACAAGAAAAAGGTTTTTATAGAATCGATAAAATCTACACTGGCGAAAATTGGAACCCAGGGGTAGAAGGACCACTTTCTATTCCTGGAGTTGATGTGAACGAAGGTGACTATATTCTAGAAGTGAATGGAAAAGAGCTAAAAGAATCGGAAAACTTCTATAAAAATTTTGAAGGATCCGTTGGGCGTCAAGTGCATCTTTTAGTAAATGAAAAACCCACTAAAGCAGGAGCTAGGCTCATCACAACCATTCCGATTTCCAATGAAAGAGCGCTGAGAAGTTGGGCTTGGGTTGAAGGAAATCGGAAGAAAGTAGACGAACTTTCAGGTGGAAAACTTGCATACGTCTGGGTTCCAAATACGGGCGATGGAGGATACACTTATTTCAATAGATACTACTTCGCTCAACAGGATAAAAAAGGTGCTATTATTGATGAAAGGAATAATGGTGGTGGTTCTGCAGCAGATTATATTGTCGATATCTTGAATAGAAAAGTTCAGGGTTTTTTCAACAGTAAGGCTGGAGATAGAACTCCATTTACATCGCCTGGTGCAGGAATCTGGGGACCAAAGGTTATGATTATTAATGAGCGTGCAGGTTCGGGTGGAGATTTGCTGCCGTTTTTATTCAAACAGATGAAAATCGGTCCGTTAGTTGGTACTAAAACTTGGGGAGGCTTGGTTGGAACTTGGGACACACCTCAATTTATTGATGGTGGCAGAATGGTAGCACCTAGAGGAGGGTTTTATAACATTGATGGTGAATGGGATGTTGAAGGTCTTGGAATTGCCCCAGATATTGAGGTAATGCAAACACCGAAAGATGTTATGAATGGGCGAGATCCTCAGCTTGAAAAAGCGGTTAAGGAAGCTCTTAGGCTCTTGAAAGATTATCCTGATCCATTGAAAAAACAACCTGAAGATCCTATCAGATGGAAAAGACCGAATAAGACTAAAAACTAGTTTCATAGATAAAATAAAAGCCACTTTATGAGTGGCTTTTATTTTGAACCTAGATTTATAAATTGAACACGAGAATATCACTCGTATTTGTAAAAGATTCTGTTTTAGACTTTAAAACGTCGTACAGCTTCTGCAACACGCCCAGGAACGCGTTCATCAAACGGACTAGGGATAATCTCATCAACACTTATTTCATCAACGCAATTTGCAATGGCTTCAGCAACTTTAATAAACATCTCTGTAGTTAAACTGCTGATTCTGGCATCAAGTGCGCCACGAAACAACCCTGGAAAAGCTAACACATTGTTAACTTGATTTGGGTAATCAGAACGGCCAGTAGCAATTATATGAGCTCCACCTTCTTTCGCTTCCTCTGGCATAATCTCTGGCGTTGGATTTGCCATTGCAAAGATTATGGGTTTATCGGCCATTGTTCTAACCATCTCTTTGGTAAGAACACCCGGCGCAGAAACACCAATAAATACATCGGCACCTTTAACAGCATCAGAAATAGAACCTTGACGGTGATTTTTATTTGTCAATTTAGACATCTCTTCCTTCTCAGAGTTCAAATCAGTCCGACCCGTGTGAATAATTCCTTTACTATCACACATAATTACTTCTTTCACGCCAGCCGCAAAAAGTAGTTTTACAATAGCTACACCAGCTGCACCCGCGCCGTTTATAATAACGGTAAGGTCTTTGAGATCACGCTTTGTGAGGCGACATGCATTGATCATTCCTGCTAGAGTTACTATTGCAGTCCCATGCTGGTCATCATGAAAAACAGGAATAGGTAACTCTTGTTTAAGCCGTTGTTCAATTTCAAAGCAGCGAGGTGCAGAGATATCCTCTAAGTTTATTCCTCCGAATGTAGGAGCAATAGCTTTTACAGCGGCGATAATTTCTTCAGTATCCTGAGTAGAAAGAACAATTGGAACTGCGTTCACTCCGGCAAATTTTTTGAAAAGTACAGCTTTACCTTCCATCACAGGGAGTGCGGCTTCAGGACCGATGTTTCCCAGTCCAAGAACGGCTGAACCATCACTAATTACGGCAACTAAGTTTCCTTTTGCCGTATATAAGTAAGCTTTTTCTACATCCTCAGCAATTTCTTTACACGGTGCTGCAACTCCCGGTGTATAGGCTATACTTAAATCGTCTGCGGTCTCTAAAGGCATTGTGGATTCGATAGAGATTTTACCCTTAGCTTTTTTATGAGCCTCGATAGAAAGAACTGCGTAGTCTTTTTGCGACATTAGATTGGGATCAAAATTTTAAAAAAAAGCGCACAAGTGATCTTGTACGCTTTGGGAAAACAAAACATTATTTGTTAAGCATTCCTTTGATATCAAAAGAGTTATTTGAGCTTTCGATATCTGCCAATCGACCAGAAGGGTCAATTGAAATTGTTTTTATGCTCGAGGTAGATACTGGAATTTCAAAACTATAAGAAGGAGTTACCCAAGTCCAGTCTGGAAGAATGGTACGTTTGAGATCATTTTCAGCAGGCTTTTCACCACGCATAATTCTGAGCGGGATATAAAATAATTCCTTGCTTCCGTCGGTATATTCTACAACTATATCTAGAGGCATTGGCATCAATCCAATTCGCTCTAGTTCAACAACGGCTTTGTCATCGTCACCAACAACGGCTTTGATTCCATAATCAATAGTTTTGGTTGTTTGAACAAAATACTCGTTATACCAATCCAAAATCATTCCCGACTCATCTTCCATGATTTTAAGTAAGTCGTTGGGCGTTGGATGCTTCATTTTCCACTCATCAAAGTACCGGAGCATGCCTTTACGAAATGCTTTGTCTCCGATCACGTAACTAAGCTGAGCTAAGTAAACTGCGCCTTTAGAGTATGCCGCAGAGCTATATGCTCTGTTTGTATTATAATGATCGGAATGAGTAGATAATGGCTCTTCCAGCCCAGATTTTACGATGCCAATATAGCCTCTATATGATCCAGCATGAGGATTTTCAGTAGGACGATCGAAAGTATAAGCCATCGTTTCTGAGGAGCCAAAGCTTGTAAAACCTTCGTCCATCCAAGGATAAAGTGATTCGTTAGTTGCTAGAACACCTTGGAACCAGCTATGGTAAAATTCGTGAACGCTCACCCCCACAACACTTCCTAAGGAGCGAGAGCCTGTGATTAAGGTTCCCATAGGATATTCCATTCCGCCATCGCCACCTTGTACAATTGAAAATTGAGGATATGGATATTGTCCAAAATTCTTATTCGTATATTCAAAAGCTTTGGCAACCAATGCTGGTGCTTGCTCCCAAGCTTGCTTATAACGAGCGTTTTCTTCGTCGGTAGCGTTTTCGTTAATTTTATCTTGGTAAAAGAAATGGAGAAGTGGTCCGTTAGGAACCTGCTCTTTGGTATGGATAAAATCAGGGTCGGCTCCCCAGAAAAAATCAATGACGTTATCAGCTTTAAAATGCCAAGTTAACTTGTCGCCTTTTGGTGTAGGTACTTTCTTGCCTTTATCTTCATAACCATGGCCGATTTCATTCGGATTTTGTAGAATACCACTTCCACCGATTACGTAATCTTTATCAATGCTGATTTTAACGTCAAAATCACCCCAAACACCATGAAATTCACGTCCGATATATGGATTAGGATTCCAGCCAGTGTAATCATACTCAGACATTTTAGGGTACCATTGGCTCATAGATAGTTCAACACCTTCAGAGCTATTCCAGCCAGAACGACGAACCTGGAGAGGTACCTGTGCGTTAAACTCCATTTCGAAAGTAGACTTCTTTCCAGACTTAATGGCTTTGTTTAACTCAACAATGAGAATGGTGCCTTCTACGGTATATTTAACTGGTTTACCATCTTGTTTAAGCGAAGTTATTTTTTGATAGCCAATTTCATCCTCACTTAGCTTAGAAATTCGGTCCCCAACACGGCGATCTGGATCTGCAATTGTTCGAGAACGAACATCCATCATACTACCTGGCTGGAAAGCGTTAAAGTACAGGTGGTAATAAACACGAGTAAGTTCGTCTGGCGAGTTATTAGTATAAACTAACTTCTGTTTCCCAGTAAACTGATGTTTAGTAGCGTCTACGTCAACTTCCATGGTGTAATCAACATGTTGTTGCCAGTAAGAGGTGCTATTTTGGGCGAGAGCTGACAATGAGCCAACGCATAAAAAAGTGAAAAGGAATAAAATTTTCTTCATATCAATAATTAATAAATTTGCGCTAAAGGAACTCACAAAATCAGAAAAACACTAACGGTTTTACACCTTTTAGTCTTTTAAAGAATTTAAAAGGCATTTCTACTAGCAAATGCTCTGCTTAGTGTGGCTTCATCGATGTATTCGAGTTCCGTGCCCATCGGAATTCCATAAGCGATTCTTGTTACATTCACATCATAAGCGCTTAGCAACTTATTGATGTAATATGAGGTGGCTTCACCTTCTGCATCTGGGTTTAAAGCTAAAATTACTTCGGTAATATCTTCTTGATTTCCCAAGCGCTTTAGCAATTCTTGAATACGAAGGTTATTAGGGCCAATATTATCCATAGGTGAAATTACGCCACCAAGCACGTGATATCGGCCTCTAAATTCGTTTGTTCTTTCAATGATATAAACATCATTAAACTCTTCTACCACACAAAGAATACCATTCTGTCTTTTGGGGTTTTCACAAATAGTACAAGGATTATGATCGCTGATTGTACCACACGTTTCACACCGAGTAACTTTGTTCTTAAGGTCGATGATAGCATTCGCCAGACGGAAAGCCGATTCTTCGTTTTGTTTTAACAGATGAATGGCAATGCGTTGCGCCGATTTTCGCCCAGTTCCAGGTAGTTTAGCGAGTTGCTCAATAGCGCGTTCTAAATATTCGGATGTTATTTGCATGTAAAGTAAAAGAGGTAAAGATTGGAAACCTTAAGCTACAACTATTTAAAAGTTCTAAAGCCCAAATTTGGAAAGATCCATTCCAGGAATTCCCCCACCAGGAATCAATCCTTTGTAAGCGTCTTGCATCTGCTCTTTAGAAGCTATTTCGGCTTTTTCTAGCGCTTTATTAACACCAGCAACAACCAAATCTTCTAACATTTCTTTATCGCTAGGATCAACTACATCTTCATCAAATTTAATAGAAACTATTTGTCTGAGTCCGTTTGCTTTAACTTTTACCATTCCGCCACCAGCATCTGCTTCAACTATAATTGTAGCCAGCTTAGCTTGGGTCTCTTGCATTTTGGACTGCATTTCTTGAATCTTACCGAACATATCGGCCATATTTAGATTGCTCATAATAACCTTGTTTTTAGTATTCTAGTTCTGCCCCAAAACGATTTACAATTTCTGTAATAATGGGGTCTTTTTCTTGAATTTCCTTAAATCGGTCGTAAGGATTTCTCGCCTTAGTTCCATTTGTGTTTGCTTTGTTAAGCTCAAATTTAAAACGTAACAAAGTACCGAGGCATTCCTTTAATTTTTTGGCCAATTCTACAGCCTGTTCTTCCAACATTCTTAATGCGAGAGGATTATCACACTCTATGGTAAGCTCGGTTCCCTGTAGGGCTCGTGGTTTAACGCGTTCTACTTGCATATGTAGCACCATTTGGAAATCCTTTTTTACTGCGATTAAGTAATCTTGCCAAACAGCTTTAACATCTTCAATGCGTAGAACCTTAGCTTCGATTGGCTCAAGGGTCTCTAATTCCACAGTTTCTTGAACTGAAATTGAATCAGCTTTACTCTTCGATTTTGGGGACTGTGAATGCTTGTTAATATTCGTGATTAACGCGGGGCGACCTAAGCCAAACTGATCTTCCTCTTCTTCAGTTTCTTCTTCTATACTTTGTATCTCGACTTCAGCTACGGGCTTAATTTCTTCCGTGTCTGTTGGGCTATTCTCTTCAGGAAGGTTGTTATGAGAATTGTTTTCTGCGGGATTTGCAGGCGCAGATGCTTCCGGAGTAGAAGGCTCTTTGTCGTTATTTTCGTCACTTAAGCTCTCTTTTGGAGCTTTTACGAAGTTACTAGAGTTTTTTTTTAAGTCTTCGAGCGCCGCTAAAAGTTGTGCAAGGTTCTCTGAGCGCTCCATATGGATAAGCTTGAGCAACGTAATCTCAAATTGTATACGTGGTTGGCTCGCATCTTTTAGTTTAATTTGTGCTTCACTAACAATGTGTAGCATACGCATCAAATCGTCTCTAGAAAAATCTGGTGCGGTACTTTTATATTTAGTTTTTGTCTCTTCTGAAGCTTCTACTAAGTATAATTTTTCAGAATGATGAGCGATGTATAAATTCCGAAGGTGTTCGGTCAATCCAATTAAAAATTCTTGGATATCGTAGCCTTCTTGCAAAAGGGTGTTGATGAGTTCTAAGCCAGCATCAGCATCGTGGTTTTTCACACAAAGCATGAACTGGAACAAACGATCCGTTCCAACCACATTCAAGGCTTGCAATAATTCGTTATGCGTGATGGTATCGCCACAAAAAGCGATAGCTTGATCCATCAGTCCTAAAGCATCACGAAGCGCGCCATCTGCCTTTTTTGCAATTACATGAAGCGATTCTTCGTCGATAGCAATGTGTTCGTCTAAGGAGATTTTACGGAGGCGATGTACAATTTCTTCTACCGCAATTCGCTTGAAATCAAAACGCTGAACACGAGATAAAATAGTAGGAAGAACTTTATGCGGCTCTGTGGTCGCAAAAATGAAAATAGCGTGCTCTGGTGGTTCTTCAAGTGTTTTAAGCAGCGCATTGAATGCTGCTTTAGAAAGCATGTGAACCTCATCTACAATAAATACCTTGTAGCGACCATTTTGAGGAGGAATGCGAACACTTTCACGGAGGTGATGTACATCTTCAACTTTGTTGTTAGACGCGGCATCCATCTCAATAATATTCAGTGTTTGATTGAGAGATTCTCCATCAACACTAGAATCAATTTGGTTAATGATACGAGCTAAAACACGTGCCATCGTTGTTTTACCAACGCCTCGTGGGCCGCAAAACATGTAGGCATGAGAAAGCCTATTCTGCTTAATAGCATTTAATAAAGTGCTACTCACATGTTCTTGAGAAACGATATCCTCAAAATTCTGTGGTCTATATTTTCGTGTAAGTGCGCGGTAGTTTTCTGACATTCTTTAAACAGCTTTTTCTAGCAGTTGGAATGTACAAAATGAAGAGATGGAATAGTAATGTTAAGTAGAAGCTGGGCAAGAAAATCTTGTTTTTATTTTAGCCAAAGTACCTCAATTCTAGAAAATTAGCTTCTACTCCACGTCGTAATCGCTGGGTAATAGTCTTGAAACTCGCTCGGTGCTCCACTTACCATTAAATAAAAAATCCGCCGGGTTGCGAACTTGTCCTGAGGCGTTTATAAAAACAAAAGGAGTTTTACCCTGAAGGGTAATGCTAGTAACAGCAGAAGGATTTTCTACTTTTTTACCACGATTAATACGTAACTGATATCCTACATAAGCTGGCGAGCGAGATAAAGAAAATGCGGAGTATTTAGCAGATAACATGGCTGCCCAGTTATTTGGATAAAACTGCACTATCGTTTCCATATCATCAAAAGGCTCAATAACCCCGCCTTCGGGCAAGTACGTAAAGCCATCTTTACGAAGTGTATTATTTAACAAGCTTCGGAAGAAATGCATAGATGATCCAAAATACGCTGTTTTTCTAGTTTTTTGCCAAGCTTTAGATTGTTTGGGACTATTAGGAGAACTAAGATCTTGGAAGTTGGTGTACATGGTATACAAGCCCGTTTTGTCATAAGGGTTGAAGTATACCGAAACGAAGTCTATACGTATCATATAGCCCAGTGCATTATTTCTTACAATCAGAGGAGCGACAGCGGTAACATTTATACGCTTTAAGCGAGGGTCTTGTTTGAAGGTAAGAACCTCTGGATTTTCGATAACCACATCAGAGGCAAAGTTGTCTTCTCCTATAAAGAACTTCTCAAAGGATTCGAAATTCTTTATCCACTCCTTGTTGGAAGATTTAACAACAATAGTTTCTAGTTGAACAACCAAAGCTGTTATGGAAATGTTGAAAGAGTATGTAGAACCTGACTCTAGGCTGATTTTTTGCTGAATGGTTTTATAGCCAACCACACTTACAACCAAAGTATAATCTCCAGCTGTCTTAAAATTGAAAGAGTATGTTCCATCAGCATTAGATTGGGCACCATGAGTAGTTTGAGATAAATAGACGGAAGCTCCAGGAACGCCTTCTTTGGTGTCTTTATCAATAATTCTACCAGAAATAATTCCATTTTGTTGGGCAAAACCAATTGTGGTAAGAATTAGACCGATGAGAATACTAAGTGTTAATTTCAAAATATTGATAGGCAAAATTATAGTAGTTATAGCTAATATATAATAAAAAAAAGGGGAGATTGAGAAATCACCCCTTTAAAAAGCTCTTCAAAAATGATTATTTCATTAACGCTTCAATTTCTTCAATCTTTTTGGGTACGTTAGTAAGGTTTTCGTAACCGGTTGCCGTAACAGCAATGTTATCTTCAATTCTTACCCCACCAAAATTAAGTAGGGAGTGAACTTTCTCAGAATTCAAGTATTTGTTGGTTTCTGGATTTTCGAGCGCTGGTTCTAGAACTGCAGGTACAAAGTAAATCCCTGGTTCTACAGTTATTACCATACCAGGTTGCAAGTCTCTTCGGGCGCGGAGGAATTTTATTCCAGGTCTGTCGATCCTGTCTACGCCTTTAGGATAACCGCCAACATCATGCGTATCTAAGCCTAGGAAATGACCAAGGCCATGTGGGAAGAAGAGCGCAAAAATATTTTCTTTCATCAATTCGTCGATATCGCCACGAACAATATCCAGTTTTTTTAAGCCATCCATCATGGTACGGGCAGCTAAAAGATGTAAGTCTTCCATCTTTGCACCTGGCTCGATAGCGTCGAGTACAACTTGCATTCCATCTAAAACAGCATTGTAAATTCCTGCTTGAATTTCCGTGAATTTGCCATTTGCTGGGAACGTACGGGTGTAATCAGCAGCATAGCCTTTACACTCAAATCCGGCATCCATTAGAAATAAATCGCCGTCATTAATCTGGCTTTTATTTTCTACGTAATGGAGAATAGACGCGTTTTTTCCAGAGGCAAAAATACCGTTGTAGGCATCTTGCATGAGCCCGTTTTCAATCTGAACTTTATTGAAAACAGCTTTCAATTCGTACTCGTGCATGCCAGGTTTAATGGCTTTCATCACTTCTAAATAGGCCAAGTCGTTTACTCGACAAGCTTCACGCATTAAATCGAGTTCTCCGTCTGTTTTAATAACTCGGCAATAAGTTAGAGCGTCGTTTAGAGACTCAGTATCAACGGTAAAATCTCTATTTAAATCTTCAATAAATTCAGCTTGTTCATCGTCGATGCAGTAAACTAATTCAGGCTTTAATTTATTTAGAACAGTCAAAATATCATTTTGAGAATGCAGGTGGTCGGGTTGGTACTCCTGCTGATATTGTTCTTTTGTTTTTACATAGCCATGCCATACTGCGTACTGTGCATCACGCTCTGGAACAAATAGATGATACTCTTCTTTGTTCAAATCTAAGAGCATAGCACAATCGGGCTCGTTTACTCCAGTGAGATACCAAAAGTTGGATTCTTGGCGAAAAGGAAATTCGTAATCGGTACCGTAGCGATACATAATTTCTTTGCCTTGTATAAAAACAACGCCGTTCTGGTTATCATCAAAAAGTGAAAATAATTTTTCTCTGTGCTGACTATACATGGTATCTGATTTGAATCTTAACGTTTGTTGTAGGATAGCAAAATGCTTGCCGAATATCGAACAAGGAAAACAGAATTATTCCGATAATATTTCTACAAATTTTGCGAAGAATTCTGATAGCGGAATTTCGAAGTCAAAATCTATTTCTTCAGCAAGGTCTAATTGAAAAAGCCCATCTTGAGATTGAAGTAATACGTTTTGAGGTTCCCCATCTGCTAATAAATCAAGTGAGCAAGAAAGTAGTGCTACATTTTGCCCATTTGTATTTAAAATAACAGATAGTTTTGTAGAGTGGTAAGGAGTTCCACAAAGAGAAACGGCAAGCTTCTGCTTGGAACTATGTGTATAAATATAATAGAAATTTGGGAGCGCCAAGTCGGGGTCGCTTCCTTCAAAACTGAAATATTTGATCCGTTCAAGGGTGTCTTGAGCAAAAAGCTCATTGCATGAATCTAGGATCCATTTTCTACAATCAGGATGTGATTTAGAGCCTGCAAAGCCTCGTTTCGACCAATATGCGAAATCTAAAATTGGGTTTTGTTGGCTTTGAAATATTGGAGGGATAGTTTGGAGTGACGAAAGTTCTCCGTTCTCTGTGGCAAACCAGTAGTCTTGAATGCCGTTTGAAATCAAAAGAAAAGGGGCGTTCACTTTTAGGTTGTACCGAGCAATCTGAATGGCTGCTTTCTCAGTGAGCTGAATTTCTGGAGCTTTACATTCTACAAGTAGAAGAGGTTTGAAATCTTTGTCGTAGCCAATTAAATCGGTTCTAGAGGCGGATTTATCTCTCGGTAAATTTACGGGCGACTCAAACGAAATTCGACTTTGTAAGAAATTGGCTTCTTCAAGAAGGTATTCAACTAGCTGAAGTCGAACTCTTTCCTCTGGCCGATTCTTAAATGCTTTTTTAAGAATCGGGTTCCATAGTAGCTTTTCGCCATCGCGAAACACAAACTGTGGGTAATGATGTGTGGCTTTGCTCAACAAGGAGTGAATAATTAAGTGTTACATTGAGATTATAACTCAATGTAACACTTAGTAGAAACTATTTTGTAACTACAGCGGCTTCTTTTTTAGCGTGTATACTTCTATTGATAAAGTACTGCTGGATGATAGAAAGCACGTTGAAAACGAGGTAATATAAACTCAAGCCGGCTGCAAATTTGTTGAAGATAAAGAGCATCATAAATGGGAAGATGTATTGCATTATTTTCATTTGTTGTGCCATGGCGTTGTTACCGCCTCCGCCACTACTCATTCCGCCAGTTAATCTACTTTGAACTACCATAGCGGCAGACATCAAAAGAACAAAACCCGCAATAGATTCGCCTAAAAATGGAATACTGAAAGGTAAGTGAATGATATAATCTGGTGCTGAAAGGTCATCTGCCCAAAGGAATGATTCCTGACGGAGCAAGATAGAATTTTGGAAAAATCTCCAAAGCGTAATCAAAATTGGGAACTGTAAAAGGTTCGGTAAACAACCACCTAATGGGTTTACTTTCTCTTTTTTGTACAGCTTCATTGTTTCTTGCTGCTGCTTCTGAGGGTTGTCCTTGTACTTATCTTGAAGCTCTTTTAACTGAGGCTGTAACTCACGCATAGCTGCCATACTACGGTAACTTTTCAGTGTAAGCGGAGTTAAGATAAGCTTTACACCTGCTGCAAAAATCACAACAAGAACACCATAGTTTCCTATAAATTGGCTAAAGAATGTGAAGAATGGGATAATGATGAAACGCACAAAAGGATCAGAGAAAAAACGTAACCAGTCGTAGCCAACTTTCACCATGTCATAACCGTGTTCATCAACTTTCTTGATGTCATAATACTTCAAGGGCCCAATAAAAAGTTGGTAAGAAAGAGATTCTCCGCTCGAAACGTCAGAAGTTATACCAGATGTGTAATGATACTCTACAGTCGGGCTATCTATGTCACCAGTTATCTCACCAGTAAGAATGGCGCCTTCAGTGGTATGTAATGGCTTCATGAACTGTGTAAAGAACTTCGTTCTAGTAGCCGCCCATTGCACACTTCCGTTAAGTGTTGTTTCGTCTCTACCAGGCTTATCGAGTTTGAACTCTTCCAATTCGTCTGCAAGGTATACGTAAGAAGCTGTTTCAAGCGCTTCTTGAGTTTTGTCTTTTTCAGTGAAGTTTAGTTTCGAAGTCCAGCTGAAATCAACCGATCCGCCTACTATATAATCAGCTAGACCAATAAACTTAACGTCTAAATCAATTTCGTAGTTGTCACCATTAAAAGAGTAGGTGTAAAGGATTTTACGCCCGTCAGCAAGCTCAAGTGCGTATTGCAGCTCTTTGGTATCATCGGAGTTTAAAGAGAGTTCGGTTCCTGTTGCTAACTGCGTAAAAAGTAAATGTTGAGTATCAACGTTGTAATTCTCTGTGGTTAAAAACCCGAAGTTATAAGTAGAATGTGTGGTGTCGCCAAGCATTTGAACAGGCGATCCATCCCAATTGTTGTAATCGTTGAGCGTGAAAGTAACTGGGCCACCACCTTTATTCGAAAACACTGCAGTATAAAGAGGCGTTTTTACAGCGAAAGTGGAAACTTTGGATACTGACGATGCAGCAAAAATACCAGATTGTGGAAGTTTAGCTGGGTCTTTTGTGTCTGAATCGATGAAGCGGGTTTCTGGAACTTCTTGCTGTTGGGCGAGCGATTCTTGGCGCAGGGCTTCAACATTGGCAACGCTATCTCGGCTGGCTAAATCTCTTTGTTGTTGCAGGCGTTCTTCTTCGGAAGGCATGGTGAAAACAAACCAGCCAATCATGATTAAAAAGATTAAGCCGAATCCGATAAAGTTATTTTTATCCAAAAGTCTGAGTTTTAAGAGAGATTGTTATTTTGAAGGAGGCGAGTACGCAACTCCTCCATAAGAGTTACCACTTGTTGTTGAACCGAAGAAAAGTCAAGGTCTGTGTTTCGGGCTATGAGCACGGCATGAAGTCCTAAATTCAAGGAGTCTAAAGTATCCTTGAGAGCGTGTTGGTTCAATCGGAATGCTTCGCGCAAAAGACGTTTACATCTATTGCGTTGCACAGCATTACCAATTTTCTTGGGGGCGATGAAGCCGACATTGTAACCCATTTCAGGGTCAGAATACGAGGTAAATCGAAGGTTCACTAAAGGTGACTTGATGAGCGAAGATTCAGAAAATAAATTCTGAAAATTTCGCTTACCACGTAAAATTCGAGATTTAGGTAATGTAAATCTGCGGGCAGGAGTAACGCTGGGGTTACTTAGCTCCTTTTTGCTCATCACTAACAGTAAGCTTATGGCGGCCTTTAGCGCGGCGGCCGGCAATAACTCTACGGCCGTTTTTTGTAGACATACGTTCACGGAATCCGTGCTTGTTCTTGCGCTTTCTATTACTTGGTTGGAATGTACGTTTCATTGGTCAGGATAAATTTGCGTTCAGTTTCGAATCCGAAAAAGGCCTTAAAGATAGTGAGAAAATCCTAAAAATCAGAACAAATATTTTGTTTTAAATTGCGAAGGTCTTTTTGGCTTTAAAAGAAGAAGATACAACCTATAAAATTAGGATGAACTATACGCTTCAATTAATATTTTCGATAAATTTAATTCTAAGAATCGAAGTGTTTACGCGTTCAGATAATAAAAAAAAGGTGCTACGTTAAAGCTTGGTCTAATATTTGTATCTATTACATTATTAGTTGATGGGGCTTTTGAATAAAGTTAACTTGAACGCCTATAATAAAAACCGTTGAAAAAGTAACATGATTGACACAGTAGGAAAGGTACTTTCCAAAATATTTGGCTCAAAAAGTGAAAAAGACATTAAAAAAATTCAACCTATTGTAGCGCAAATTAATGCGTTAGGGCCTGAAATTGAGAAATTAAGCGACGATCAGCTTAAAGAAAAGACAGAGAGTTTTAAGCAGAAAATTAAGGATGAAACTGCCGAAACCGAGAAGAATATTGCCGAGGTAAAGGCAAAAATGGAGAACTTTGAAGAGCTCTCGCAGGGTGAAAGTAGAGAGTTAGCCGAACAACTGGATAAATTGCAGAAGCAATGGCTTGAGATTCTTGAAAACACTTTAGATGACATTTTGCCCGAAGCATACGCAGTATTAAAAGATACGTGCCGTCGTTTTGTCGGTAAAAGTTGGAGCGTTGCGGGCGACGATGTGGAGTGGAACATGGTGCCCTACGATGTTCAGTTAGTTGGTGCTATCTGCCTTCATCAAAAGAAAATTGCGGAAATGAAGACGGGTGAGGGTAAAACACTCGTGGCTATTTTCCCAGCATATCTAAACGCTCTCGCTGGGCGTGGCGTGCATGTTATTACAGTAAACGATTATTTAGCAAAACGTGATGCTGAGTGGAACGAGCCAATTTTTAATTTCCATGGTCTTCATGTAGACTGTATAGATAACTATAAGCCAAACACCGAGGCTCGCCGTAAAGCGTACCGTTGTGATGTTACTTATGGTACAAATAATGAGTTTGGCTTCGATTATCTACGTGATAATATGGTGATTGAAAAAGAGCAACTGGTACAGCGCGAACATCATTATGCGATTATTGATGAGGTTGATTCTATTTTAATTGATGAAGCTAGAACTCCTCTTATTATCTCAGGGCCAGTTCCCAACGATAATAAATCAGACAAATACGAAGAAACTAAACCTCGAGTAGCGTCTTTAGTTGATGCACAGAAAAAATTGGTTTCTCATTTAGTACAAGAAGCTCAACAACTTCTAGATGCAGGCGATGAAGAAAAAGCAGGTTTAGCTCTTTTTCGTGCGCAACGTGGTTTCCCAAAAAACTCACGGTTTAAGAAAATGGTTCAAGAACCAACTAATCAGAAACTGATTCAGAGAACAGAGAACATTTATCTTGCGGATAACGCGAAACGAATGCCCGAAGTAGATGAGTATCTATTTTATGCGGTAGACATGAAGCAGAATTCGATTGAAATGACAGAAAAAGGTCGTGAATTCATTACCAAGAAAGGTGAAGATCCTGACTTCTTTATCATTCCTGACTTAGGAGTAGAGTCTGCAGAAATCGAAACTGCAATGGCAACGCTTGAAGCCCAGAAAATTGCAGAAATTGAAGCTGAAGATCTTAGCGCAGAGTACAAAGAAAAGAAAATTCAAGAAGCTAAGCAGGAAGTTCGCAATGAACGTGAGCTTAAATTTAATGAGCTACATTTATTATTTGGTGAACGTGGCGATCGTATTCACACAGTAAATCAGCTTCTGAAAGCCTATACTCTTTTCGAAAGAGAAGAAGAATACATTGTGCAAGACGGAAAAGTAAATATTGTTGATGAGCATACCGGTCGTGTGCTTTCAGGTCGACGTTATTCAGATGGTTTACATCAAGCTATTGAAGCAAAAGAGCAGGTTAAGATTGAGGCGTCTACTCAGACTTACGCTACCATTACTTTACAGAATTACTTCCGTATGTATCATAAACTTTCGGGTATGACGGGTACAGCTGAAACGGAAGAAGGCGAATTTAATGAGATTTACGATTTAGATGTAATGGTGATTCCAACCAATCGCCCAATTCAGCGTGCGGATACAGAAGATTTGGTGTTTAAAACCAAACGTGAAAAATTCAATGCTACTATCGAAAAAATACGTGAGTATCACGAGAAAGGTCAACCTGTTCTTGTAGGGACAACAAGCATCGATGTTTCGGAAACGATGAGTCGAATGCTTCAGAGAGCAGGCATCCCTCATAATGTATTAAACGCAAAGCAACACGCTAGTGAAAGTGATATCGTAAAATCTGCAGGTAAACCTGGTGCGGTAACAGTGGCTACTAACATGGCCGGACGTGGTACTGATATTAAGCTGGCTCCAGGTGTTAAAGAACGTGGTGGATTGGCAATTTTGGGAACTGAGCGTCATGAATCTCGCCGAATTGATTTACAGTTGCGTGGTCGTTCAGGTCGCCAAGGCGATCCAGGGGAATCACAATTTTATGTTTCTCTAGAAGATAACCTGATGGCAATGTTTGGTTCAGATCGTGTTGCAGGTGTAATGGACAGGTTGAAATTTGAAGAGGGCGAAGTAATTACGCATCCGTGGATTACCAAATCTTTGGAACGTGCTCAATCAAAAGTAGAGCAGAATAACTTCAGTATTCGTAAAAAGCAGCTTGAATACGATGACGTGTTGAATAACCAACGTAAGGTAATTTATTCTCGTCGTTTACACGCTCTACAAGGCGACCAGTTACTAGCAGATATCATGGATATGCTAGAAGATTATGTAGAAACGTTGGTACAAACTCATGTTGCCGCAGGTGATTATGAAGGTTTGTATACTGAAGTGTTACGTAATCTTGCGGTAGATGCAGAATATGACGAGGAAACTTGGCGTAAGATGAACGCTGAAGACTTGATGGATTTAATTCTAGATAAAGCTTTAGATACGTATCGTCGTAAAGAAGAAAGAATGGCGAAGCCACTTTACGAAGTGATGAAGCGCATCAATGATAGCGACCCAGAAAATCGTCCTGAAAGAGTTCAGGTGATTTTTACTGATGGGATTAAAAGAATGCGTGTGGTTGTAGAAGTTGAAGCTGCACTTAAGAATGAAGGCCGTGAAGTTGCTCGTGCTCTAGAAAGAACAGCTGTTTTAGCTACAATTGATGAGAAATGGATGCAGCATCTGCGTGAACTCGACTCCGTTAAAGAAGGTATCGGTTTGCGTGCATTTGGGCAGAAAGATCCTTTGTTAGAGTACAAAAGAGAGGCGTTCGATATGTTTCGTCAGCTTTTGGATATGGTAAACAAAGATGTGGTTACCACGATTTGGAAATCTGTTCCAGAAGCGCAAGCGGAAAACGATAGACTACAACAAGCTCAGCAACAAAAATCTCGCTTTGATACCAGCAAAATGCAAACTCAACATGCCGACTCAAGCGGAATGGGAATGCAAGCGCCTGCAGGGCAACAAGCTGGTGGTAATCAACAGCGACCAATGGGCCCAAATACGAAACGACAACCAGTGCATGTAGAGCAAGAGCCGGGTAGAAACGATCGTGTTACTATACAAAATATGGGTACTAGCGAGGTAAAAGAAGTGAAATGGAAATACGCTAAAGATTTAGTAGAAAATCAAGGGTGGATTATGGTGGAGAAGTAGTCTCCATCATAATGGTAACAAGTAGCGAAAGCTTAACATGGCTTTATTATCGGCATTGCTTAAATTTAAACTTCTCGTTAAAAAAAGATTAAACAAGTTACCTGAGTGGAAGTTTTAGGCATTGATATTGGAAGTTACGGCATAAAAGGTGCTATCGTTGATACGGAAAAGGGCGAGATTATATCCAATAAACGATCTACAGATAAGATAGAGGATATGAGCCCACACAAACTTATTGCGAAAATGCATAAGATTGTGAAGCTGTTTGAATGGAAGGGGCCAATAGGTTGTGCATTTCCTGCACCGGTGAGTAATGGAATTATAATCTCAACAAACCGTGTAGATTCTGGATGGATTGATACCGATGCCGAGCATTTATTCTCAGAAATAACAGGTTGTCCGGTAAGTGTAATTAGCGATACAGATGCGGCGGGATTAGCGGAAATGACTTTTGGCATAGGGAAAAGGCAAAAAGGAACCGTTGTTGTACTAACCGTTGATACAGGTATTGGCTCCTCAATTTTTGTGAATGGTGTTTTAGTTCCTAATACTGAACTCGGACAGATTTCGATTAAAGGGAGTACCATTGAGTCTCAAGCTTCAAACAGAGCTAGAAAGGAGGGAGGGATTCAGCGTAAAACTTGGGCTAAGCGTTTGCAACATGCACTCGAACATTACGAGAAGTTATTCCATCCGAGCCTCTTTATCTTAGGTGGAAAGCTCAGTAAAAAAGCAGATAAAACCTTCCCTTATATAAAATTGAATACTCGATTTAAAGCCGCTGATCTCAGAAACGATGCAAGTATTGTGGGGGCAGCATACTACGCGGCCTCGCGTGAAAAACAACGCCAAGTATCGAATAAATAGTTTGGTAATAATTTATACTGAAGTGCGTATAAAAAGAGAAATATCTGAAGAAACAGCGACGCGATTTTTTTCTGCTATTTGAAGAAGTAATTGAACTCTATTATCAGAACAGCTGCTATATCCATGTGCAGCATGAATAAGCTAGCATCTTGATCTAAGAATCATCATCAAATCTCAATTTAGCGAGCTTTTCTTGCCACAATTCCCATTCATGTAGTTTAGAGTCATCGGAATAATTAGACTTTTGTTTCTTCTTTTTATCCGATTTGGCAGCTTTAAAAGATGCAGCATTAACAAACTCAATGTTTAATCCTCGCAGTGCTTTTTTTATCCCATTATCAGATGTGGCAACACATATCTTCTCAGGTGCAGACTTTTTAGCTTTTTCAATAATGAGTGTGTCTGCTTCTTGATGTTTGCTAAAGGTGAAGTGCATGCCTTTTTTCCTCAGGGGAATGGGAAAAGGATAGCCATCAACCATGAAGAATAGTTTGTTGTATTTCTTTGTTGAGGCATTTTGCTCCAATAAAGAAATCAACTGAATAATACCGCTTTGTTTGTTTTTATTAAGTCCCAAAGCGTGCATTATATTCATGGTGTCTATAATTAAAATCATAGTTACAAAATATACAGACTCGGTTTAACTTAAAAACTCAATCACTTTCGAGAGAATGGGATTTCGGCTATCTGTTTTCCAGATTGCTGAAAGCGTAGTTCTTTGTGGAATATTCGTTAGCTCAATAAACTTAATATTTAAATCGAATCCATGTTTTAATGAACTTGGTACAATTCCAATTCCCAATTGATTTTCAACAAGTCGGAAAATAGTGTTGGCGTGAACCGATTCGTGAGCCACTTTGGGGGAGAATCCTTGGTCTTCAAAAATGCTTAGAATCTTATCGTAATAGCCATGACTGTATTGGCTAGAAAACAGAATGAAGTTTTCATCTCTTAAGACATCAATAGCGGTGAAATTCTCAGCTGAAACTGGATGAGAAGCTGGAAGAACTAAGCAGAAATTCTCTTCATAAACATCCAGTTTATTTAAACCCGCTGGCAATCTCATTGTTCGTATAAATCCTAAATCGAGTTGATCGTTTCTAATTCTATCAAGCTGTTCTTGGTTAGGCAACTCAGTAAGTATTGAATGAATGCCAGGATAATCTTTGTTTATCTGTTTCAGCAAACTTGGAATTACCGTTTGCATTGCTGAGCCCACAAATCCTATTCGGAGTTCCCCTTCATCTCCTTGTTGAAGGTGCTCAATTGTTTGTTGAACAAAATCTAAATGATTGAAAAGAAAACGAGCTTCATCCAACAAATACTCACCAGATCTAGTGAGGGCTACATTGCGCTTATCTCGAATAAATAACGGCGCACCAATGAACTGTTCTAATTGTTGAATCTGCCGACTCAGCGCGGGTTGGGTAATAAACAGCTTTTCAGCGGCTTTGCGGAAATGCAATTCCTCTGCAACAGTGATGAAATAGCGAAGATGTCGAAATTCTATTTGATTACTCATAAGCATCAATATATACATATAAAGTAATACAAAACATTACTTATAGAATGTACATTCAAGAAAATAGGGAAGTAATGTATGGTAAAATTTAGACTGGGATTAGATCAACTCACCATTCAAAACGTGGTGGATATTTGTAATGGTACAATGCCAGTTTCACTTGAGGGTGAAGCACGAAAAAGAGTGCGAGAAAGTGCCGAATATGTAGCAACCATTGTGGAAAGTGGAGAGGTTGTGTACGGAGTAAATACAGGTTTTGGTCCTCTTTGCAACACCATTATTTCTAAAGAGAACACGGCGCGTTTACAGGATAATTTATTACGAAGTCATAGTGTTGGTGTTGGGAAGTCTATAGCGTTGAACATCGCTAAAGCCATGCTCGTTTTAAAAGCTCATAACTTGAGTTATGGTTATTCTGGAATACGTGAAGAAACTTTAGATAGAATTATTTTCTTTATCGAGAACGATATCATTTCAGAAGTTCCTGAGCAGGGTTCGGTTGGTGCATCAGGGGATTTAGCTCCACTTGCCCATCTTTTCTTGCCGCTAATTGGTTTAGGAAAGTTGCATTACAAAGGGGATTGGAGAGACAGTTCAGAAGTGCTAAATGAACTTAACCTAGAGCCAATAGTACTAGGTGCCAAAGAAGGTTTAGCACTTATAAATGGAACTCAGTTTATAGCGGCTCACGCTGTTTGGGGTGTTTATAATCTTCATTACTGCTTAAACACAGCCGATATAATTGGGGCAATGAGTTTGGAAGGTGTGTTGGGAAGCAAAAGTCCATTTGATGCAAGAATCCATGAAATTCGTGCTTTTGACGGGACTAGATTTGTTGCTCATCGGTTAAGAGCATTGCTGAAAGGATCAGAAATGGTGGAATCGCACGAAAACTGTGGCCGAGTTCAAGATCCATATTCAATACGTTGTATGCCTCAGGTACATGGAACGAGTAGAAATGCTTGGCTACATGTGAAGCAGATGGTAGATATTGAGATAAATTCAGTAACAGATAACCCCATTATACTTTCTGCTGAAGAAGCCATTAGTGGTGGGAATTTTCATGGTCAACCTTTGGCGTTACCGTGCGATTACCTAACACTCGCGGCTCACGAAATTGGGAATATTTCAGATCGAAGATCGTACCTGTTACTTGGTGGAGAACATCCTGGCTTACCTAAATTACTAATGACAGATATTGGGTTGAACTCTGGATTTATGATTCCTCAATACACTTCGGCAGCGTTAGTAAGTGAGAATAAAGCTCTCTGTTTTCCAGCTTCTGCAGATAGTATTCCAACTTCACTTGGGCAAGAAGATCATGTTAGTATGGGGTCGATTAGTGCAAGGAAGTTAAACCAAGTGATAGACAATGTAGAAAAGATTCTGGCAGTAGAAATGGTGAATGCAGCTCAAGCTTTTGATTTCAGAAAACCCATGAAATCTGGTCCTATTCTAGATGCTTGCCATGAGATAATACGTACTCATATCGACCACGCAGACGAAGACCGAGTATTCGCTGATGATATCGCAAAAGCTTTGAAACTAGTTCAAAGCCACGTAATTACTCGAAAAGCTGAAGAAGTAGCCCAAGAGTTAAACATTGATGTAAATGGAGTTTATGATGAACTATTCAGAGTTTCTTAAGAAATACGCTACGCATCCACACTACAAAGCCCCTACGGGAAGTCAACTTCACACAAAAAGCTGGCAAACCGAAGCGCCATTGCGGATGTTACTGAACAACTTGGATAGCGAAGTAGCTGAAGATCCTGAGAATTTCATTGTTTATGGTGGAAATGGACAGGCGGTAAGAAATAGAGCCGCACTTGAGAAAATCATCGAGATATTACTGACACTTGACGAAAATCACAGTTTGTTGGTTCAATCTGGTAAACCTGTTGGTATTGTCCGAACGCATCCCGAAGCACCACGTGTTTTGATTGCGAACAGTAATTTGGTTCCCGAATGGGCGAATTGGGATCATTTCAACGAGTTGAAAGAACGTGGCTTAATGATGTACGGGCAAATGACGGCCGGTTCATGGATTTATATCGGAACGCAAGGAATTTTACAGGGAACCTACGAGACGTTTGTTGCTTGCGGAGAAAAACACTTTGGCGGTGATTTAAGAGGTAAACTATTAGTTACGGGCGGAATTGGAGGAATGGGCGGAGCTCAACCCTTGGCAGCAACAATGGCTGGAGCTACTTTTTTGGGAGTTGATGTAGATCCTGCCCGCATCCAAAAAAGGATCAAAACTCGATATATCGATAAAATGACTCATTCTTACGAGGAGGCAATCCGTTGGGTGATGGAAGCCAAAGCGAAGAAAGAAAATCTCTCAGTAGGTTTGGTGGGTGATATTGGCGATGTATTAGAGAAAATGATTGAAGACGGAATTACGCCTGATATTCTAACAGATCAAACCTCAGCGCACGACCCACTAAACGGTTATGTGCCACATGGAATTAGCCTTGAAAAAGCACTAGAACTTAGAAAATCAAATCCCAAGGAATACGAGGAAAGATCCATAGCGAGTATGGCTCGGCATGTCAGGCACATGCTTACTCTGAAAAATAGAGGAGCTATAACTTTCGATTACGGAAATAATCTTAGAGCTTATGCACAACAAGGTGGCGTAGAAAATGCTTTCGATTTTCCTGGTTTTGTTCCCGCCTATATCCGTCCTCTTTTTTGCGAAGGCAAAGGGCCGTTCCGATGGGCGGCACTATCTGGAGACCCCAAAGACATTCACATTACCGACCAAGCTTTAAAAGAAGCCTTCCCTGAAAACAAAAACCTGATTAATTGGTTAAATCAAGCTCAAGAGAATGTAGCTTTTCAAGGATTACCATGTAGAATTTGTTGGTTGGGAATGGGTGAGCGAGAAAAGGCTGGATTGATATTCAACGACTTGGTTAGAACGGGAAAAGTAAGCGCACCCATCGTGATTGGGCGTGATCATTTGGATTGTGGCTCTGTTGCTTCCCCAAATAGAGAAACCGAAGCAATGAAAGATGGAACCGATGCAGTAAGCGATTGGCCATTACTTAACTTAATGAGTAATGCTTCAGGTGGTGCAACATGGATTAGTTTTCATCACGGTGGTGGTGTTGGTATGGGATTTAGTCAACACGCTGGGATGGTTGTACTTGCCGATGGAACCGATAGAGCAGAAGAATGTTTGAAACGAGTTTTATACAATGATCCAGCAATGGGTGTTTTTAGACATCATGATGCTGGATATGACGAAGCGACTTCAGTTGGTGAACAGCATAATCTTTTAATCTAAAAGCGAAGGTAAATATGGAACAAGCAATACTTTACGGTCCGTTTAAAGAATTAGTAACTATGCATGCACTTCCTTTACATGGTGCATTAAAAGACGAGGAGTTGCCAATCATAAAAAATGGCGGAATTGTTGTAGAAGGAAGTGAAATTATAGCAATTGGCGATTACGAAGTTCTTTCAGAAACATATAAAGCCGCTTATTGTTTGTTGAATGAAGAAGAGAACTTAGTGGCGGTTCCAGCGTTTGTAGATTGCCACACACATATTTGTTGGGCAGGAGATAGAACCAACGATTATGCACTTCGAGTGGCTGGTAAATCATATTTAGAGATCGCAAAAGCTGGCGGTGGAATTATGGACACCGTTATTGAAACCCGAAAAGCGAGCCAAAGTGAGTTGGTTGAGATAATCTTAAATCATGCTGATACATTACTTGATCAAGGGATTGCAACAGTAGAAGTGAAGTCGGGTTATGGGCTTGAAATTGAATCGGAATTGAAAATGCTTAGAGCTATCAAAGAGGCAAACGAACATACTTTGGTAGATTTAATTCCAACATTTCTTGGCGCTCACATCAAGCCAAAAGATTATGACGGAAGCCATGAAGAATACTTGACGATACTGTTAGAGGAAGTCGTTCCTGTCATTGAAAATGAAAAGCTCTGTACTCGTGCCGATATTTTTGTGGAAGAGGGCGCTTTTGATGTAGAACTCGCCAGAAATTATGCTAAGAAAATGCAAGAACGAGGCTTCGATATCACCATGCATGTAGATCAGTTTAACGCTGGTGGCGCAAGAATGGCGATTGAAGTGGGAAGTGTTTCAGCTGATCATCTAGAGTGCACGGATAGTGAAACGGCAAAGTTATTTACGAACTCTGGAACTGTAGCAGTGGCTTTGCCCGGCGCATCTTTGGGTTTGGGAATGCAATTTACACCATGTAGAGATTTATTAGATAACGATGCTTGCGTGGCGATTGCTACTGATTGGAATCCGGGTTCCGCACCAATGGGAGATTTGATAACGCAAGCGGCTTTGTTAGGGGCAAGTGAAAAGCTATCGATTAGCGAAACTTTGGCGGCAATAACATACCGTGCAGCACAAGCTTTAAGAATTGATGCGGGTGTAATTCATGAAGGTGCGAAGGCGAAGTTTACAGCATTCTCGACCAACGATTATCGTTCAATATTCTATCATCAAGGCAAGTTGAAACCAAAATTTACGGTTATTGGCGATGAGTGTATCGAACATTAATCCAGAATTTTATAAAGCCTCCAAACCCGAGGATTGGACAGGTCGCATAGATTCAGATACAGATTTTGATCAATTTCGATATCATCAAGTGGTGAAGTGTGAGTCGTTGTTTGATTTGAACAACTCTGCTAGTGTTGCATTGTTGGGCTTTGCTTCCGATGAAGGCGTTCTAAGAAATAAAGGTAGAACGGGAGCAAGTGAAGGTCCTGACAGTTTTAGGAAGGCAATTGGTTCGTTATGCTGGCAAGGTGAGGAAGAAGGATTTCTAGATGTTGGAAATATATTTCCAAAAAATGGGAATTTAGAAGTAGCTCAAAATGAACTAGGAAAAGCTATTCAGGTTCTTCTTAACCAAAAAAAGCGCCCATTTGTTATAGGTGGTGGACACGAGACAGCCTATGGGCATTACCAAGGAATTGCCAATTATTTGAAAGCAACCAACCCAGATGCAAAGCTCGGAATATTAAATATCGATGCACATTTTGATCTACGTCCGCATAATGGGATTCCTCATTCGGGTTCTCCCTTCCTGCAAGCCCACGAACACGCCCAAAAGAACAATCTTGACTTGAATTATTTTGTATATGGAATCAATCCTCAGAACAATACAAAAGCCTTGTTCAAAACTGCAGATGAATTGGGAGTTGAATTTTGCACCACTCAAGAAGTGTGGGCTTCAAATTCAGAGACACTAGCAAAAGTACAGAATTACATTGAAAGCAGAACCCATATTTACCTGACGATATGCTTGGATGTTTTTAAAGCTGAAATCGCGCCAGGGGTAAGTGCTCCCGCTTGGCATGGAATGGAGTTAAGCCACGCAATAAAAGTGCTAGAGTTGGTGAAAAGTTCTGGAAAAATGCTTTCTATGGATGTGTGCGAATTAAACCCTGAATATGATTTGAATAATCAAACAGCGAAACTAGCAGGAATGTTATTCAGTGAGTATATCGGGTAAGTGCTTTTCTAATGTATTTACGGGTACTTTGAGTTCAGGGACGCGTGGGAAAGAATCCTTTTTCTTTTTCGATGATCGAAGAGCGACTACATTCCCAATTAGAATCAAAGCAGCACCCGAAAAGCTAGTAACTGACCACCGGTAATCTTCAAAAATGGTAGATATGATGAGTGCAATTACGGGGCCAATTAAACTAACATACGCAGCTTTGCTTGCTCCTATGTTCCCGATTAAGGTCATATAAGCCCCAAATGCAATGATTGACCCAAAAATGGATAAATAGAGAAGAGATGCGAGATAAGGCATCCCAACTCCAAAAGAGAGTGTTTTTCCAGAAATGATGGCAATGAGAAACATAGCAGTTGCGCCATAAGTCATACCAAAAGCATTCGATTGAATAACAGGGATACCAGCTTTCTGATTACGCGCAGAAGTAATATTACCCAAAGAAGCTATAAAAGTGCCGGAAACAGCAAGCATAATGCCGATGACTTTTCCATCCGAAAAAGAGAAATTCGTTAAATCACGCTGAAACACTAGCGCTGTTCCAATCAAACCTAATATCCCACCTATAATCACCTTCATTTCGATGGTCGTTTTAAGAAAAATACGACCATTTATGATGTTGAAGAACAAAATTAGAGAGAAGATGAGGCCAACCAATCCACTTGTTAAATGTAACTCCGACATATAAACCATCCAGTAGTTAAACCCGAAAATGAGCAAACCTTGGAGGAGCATAAAGCGATGTTCTTTAGCCGAGAAACTGAGTTTAAGATTCCAAACTCTACAAATAATAAGCATTAAAAGGCCAGCAATTCCAAACCGATAGGCCACAGAAAACAGGGGGTCTACATCGCCTACTTGAAATTTGATAACATACCACGTTGAGCCCCAAATGAGAACGGGAGTTAAAAAGAGAAGCACATTTTTCATGGGTTAAATAATACCGACAGAAACCGTGAAATGGAATAGAGGCGGAAATTTTTTCTTTAACTCATAACTTTTCCAAAGTTGAGCTAACTGAAATTTAATAGTTACTATAAATTTACGCTATGAGGGGTAGGAGTTCTTAAGCGCTCGGTTTTAGACTCATCCTTTTAATACACATTCGACGATGTCTACTCCAAACATTTTCATAATGATAACATGTTAAATTGTGATATAATATGAAATAAGACTATTTGCCTATGTATCATATTATATTGTAGTTTAGATATATATGTTTTAAAATCTATTTGATTTTAAAACAAAAAATGTGCTTTATGAATAAGGGAATTTAAAAGCTCAATGGATTTTAAATTGAAAGGTGTTTTATGAAAGAATCCGATAAAAATTTTGCTGCATCAATTATTATAGGTTTGTGTTTTTTACTAACACTTAGTTGTGCACCAATAGAAAGTCTGAATAAGGAAGAAAGCGGAAGCTCATCAACGAGCGTAGAAGAGACGAAAAGGTTCGACAACTCGATAGATTTGACATCGCATTTGCAAAGATTATCGGGGGTGACTGTTACTGGAAAAGGTGGAAACGCAAGAGTACGCATTAGAGGGGGAGCAAATAGTTTCTCGCTTCCATCAGATCCTCTTTTTGTAGTAAATGGTACTCCTAAATCAGGAGGTTATGCTTCTATTTACAACACTATAGATGTAGCGTCTATTAAGAGTATTAAGGTTTTAAAAGGTTCTCAAGCAGCATTATATGGAGCTAGAGGTACTAATGGGGTAATAATTATCGACACCACATTGTAATTTTGCTCATTAATAAGGATAAAAATCGGATTGGGCACAATGGAGTTTCGTAATCTTATTCCATTATTAATTTTTCCAAAGTATAATCTCACCCCGAAGATAACACTGACAGGATTTTAAACACCGTCAGAGTTAGGTTGAAGGGGATGCATGAGTTAGAAACAGCTAGCCAAACCTATCCCACGCAATTAACACATCTCGTGGTGTGAGGCATGTATTCCAACCTCCCGAAGGGAATCTCTTTCCCACACTTAGAGCATAACCCAAAGCTTTTTGAAAAGGAATTTTCTAACGCCTTTTCCAATCGCTGTAAAATCTTCTTTTTCTCTCTCAAAGAAGCCTCGTTAATCGTTTTATTATTGATGGCATCCATTCGGGAAATCCTTCCTATGGCAGCATCAAGTGGGATGGGTTTGGTGAGTTCTTCGAGTTCCGTCATTTCATTTCGAATGCTTTCAATCGTAGAGTTTATTATCGAAATAAGTTGTTCTTTTTCTTTAGGTGTCATAGTTAAAGGTCTATATCCTCATCTTAATTTGCAATATGAAGCGGACTCTAGAGTATAACGGGTCTTACTACAATAAAGCATGACTCTGAAAACGAATCTTTTGAAGATCGAATTCTAAATTTTTGGCTACTCATTTTTTCAGTTTGGTACTAGGTTACGCTATTATTGAGTGCTTTTATATACATTAATCTGGAGTGAAAGTAGAAATTCAGTATTTAAAACAGGCAACATTCATATCTCAGCACCTCCACTAAATATGGTTTGATTTTTTTATCCGAGAAATTCTATACTCTTTAACATCAGCGATTCAAACACTTATGCTCCATTACCTCCGAAATATCCGAAAGAAACTGATCCTGCAGGAAAATGCTCGAAAATATCTTCTTTATGCCATTGGGGAAATTTTGCTCGTTGTAGTCGGGATTTTAATTGCCTTCCAAATTGATAACTGGAATGAAGATCGGGTAAAGCGAAATCAAGAATTTAAAATATTAACCCAGATTCAGTCGGATTTGAGCTCTAACTATAGCGAAGTAGAAAGTCTCCTTTCGAAGCTCGAGTTTTCGAAATCCTCTTCCGATTCTCTTCTTAAAAGTTTTCGAGATGAAAAAGAGATCAGAGCTTTTTCAGTGTATTCATCGGTGGTTCACCAACGTTTTTTCTTTAATATTTCTTCATCGGCATATTCGTTGTTGGGTGGGTCTTTGGGCACACTCATTACTAATGAGCAAATGAGAAATAACATTGTTCAGATTTACGAAGGAGATTTTAAAGAAATTGAAAAGAGACAACAAATGCTCTCAAACCACTTGGATCAAAATCTGAATCCGAAATCAAATCAACTTTTTGAAATAACACAACGAGTGAATTTTAAAATGCCTGTATTTGATGAAAATGAATTCGATTTTTATGACCCAATAAACTTTAATACCATAGCTAAAGACAAAGAATACATCAATACCATCGTTATTTTGAGGAGGATGTATACCATCCAAATACAACAACTCAATAAAACAAAAGATGATTTAACGGATGTGCTTAAGCTAGTAGATTCTGAAATCTCAAAACTAGCTTCCTAAAAAACAAGTAGCGATGGTTATAGGTTTACAAAATAAAAGTAACCCATTACACCAGCGGCCATAACTTTAAGTCCTGTTGCAGTCATAAATCCCACAAAAGAACCCATGGCAGACTTCAAAGCTTTGTCTGTTTTACTGCCGCCAATTATTTCGCCAGCAAAAGCGCCTATTAGAGGGCCAAAAACAAAACCAAGAGGTGGGAAAAATATCCCAACGACAAGTCCAACTACACTTCCCCAAACTCCATAAGCGGTTCCTCCAAATTTCTTGGTTCCCCATGTTGGTAAGGCATTATCTAAAAACATAAGTAGAAGAACTATAGCTAACCACACAATCATAAAAGTAGTAGAGAATGGCGACTGTGTTAGCTGAAGTACAAGAAGTCCAAAGTAGCTAAATGGTAAGCCAGGCATAACAGGTAAAAAAGCACCAATTACGCCAATAATGATGAGTAACGCCCCAAGAATAATCCAGATAATTTCCATAATAAGAAGTGTGTTTGAACATAACTTTTCACGCAAAGTATAGTTGAAAGTTTCGCCAGTTGGTATTCTAAAATTGAATAGGTCTAAAGGATATTAGCATATATGCTTTATGTATTGATTCTTGCACTCTAACCCGCGTTTAACTATCATAACCAGTCTTTACGATTTCATGAAATTATAAACGAATACATTTATTTATGGCAAATGGTACAAATGGTGATGGCCCTACATTTTTTGGGCATCCAAAAGGTTTATCAACCCTATTCTTTACCGAAATGTGGGAAAGGTTTAGTTACTATGGGATGAGAGCGTTGCTTATTATTTTTATGAGCGCTCCTGTTCTGGACGGTGGCTTTGGGTTTGATGATAAGATTTCTGGTGCAATTTACGGTTTATACACTATGGGGGTGTATCTACTTGCATTACCTGGCGGTTGGGTAGCAGATAGATTGTTTGGGCTAAAGAAGTCGGTGTGGTATGGCGGTATTATAATCGCAATGGGGCACTTTACAATGGCTTTGCCTGGTATTGTGAAATTATTCGGAGAAAGTTCAGGAATGAGCGCCTCTGCATTTGATACCAATTCGTTTTTCGTCGGTCTAATTCTTGTGGTACTTGGTACGGGGCTACTAAAACCAAATATTAGCGCTATTGTTGGCGACTTATATGAAGGCAAAGATGGAGCTAAAAGAGACGCTGGTTTTTCACTTTTCTATATGGGGATTAATATCGGTGCACTTATAGCTCCAATTATTACGGGACTTTTAGCAAAAACAGATTGGCACTTGGGATTTGGTATTGCTGGTTTTGGTATGGTTTTAGGATTAATTCAATATAAGCTCACAAGTCACCATTTAGATGGATATGGTGATTTCACTCCACCCAAAGATGAAAAAGAAGCACAGCAATTAAAATCGGTAGGTAATAAAGCTAAAGTGATATTTGGCTTATGTATTGGGTTTTTAGTTTTAGCTTTTGCTGGCATTATTCCTATTGACGCTCCCACAATTGCGGGTGCATCAGGTGTGATAATCGCCATTGTTGGTTTTGGCTATCTTGCATATGTAGCATTATTTGGTGGTTTAGATGAAACTGAAAAGAAAAAAGTAGTTGCCATAGGAATAATTTTTGCCTTTGCAGCCGTATTCTGGTCAGGTTTTGAACAAGCAGGCTCAACATTAAACCTATTTGCAGAGCGATTTACGGACAAAAGTGTTTTTGGCTGGGAAATGCCAGCAGCTTGGTTCCAGTCTATCAACTCAATATTTATTATCGTCTTTGCTCCTGTATTTGGTGCTATGTGGGTTTGGTTAGCTAAAAAGAATTTGGATCCAAGATCGCCTATTAAATTTGCGATGGGTCTAGTATTACTAGGTATTGGTTTCTTTGTGATGTATTTCGCTACTAAGATTGCCGCCTCAGGAAATCTTGCTGCACCAACGTGGTTAATTTTCACGTATATGTTTCACACTTTTGGTGAACTGAGTTTAAGTCCTGTGGGCTTGAGTTTAATCACTAAGCTTGCACCTAAAAAATTCTCTGGACAGATGATGGGGATTTGGTTCTTAGCTACTTCACTAGGTAATTTACTTGCAGGCTTAATTGCAGGTAAAGCCAGTGGTGGAAATGTGGATGCACTCGCAGATATGCCAAATCAGTATATGATTATTGTGGCTACAACAATTGGAGCAGGTGTCTTACTGCTACTAATTTCTAAGCCAATGAAAAAGCTTATGGGCGACGTTCACTAGAACGAACCTCTTGGGTAGTAAAAGAAAAGGGCTTCTTCCTGTTTAAGGGTGGAAGCCCTTTTTTGATTTGTATTGACGGTTTCTTCATGTAATAATCACAATTCAGATATAAGTTTCTCTAAACTCAATTAAACGGAGAAAAAAATGTCTGGTAAGGATTTTGATAAACATGTATTTGTTTTCGGTGCTGGTGAAGCTGAAGGAAACACCACGATGAAAGCTTTGTTGGGCGGTAAAGGAGCAAACTTAGCAGAAATGTCATCAATAGGATTGCCAGTTCCTGCGGGTATCACTATTTCTACTGATAGTTGCCATTACTATTCAACAAATGATCATAAGTGGCCAAATGGATTAAAGCAGCAAGTTCGAGAAGGGATTGGCTTTATTGAAAAAAATATGGGTGCTGGGTTTGGAGATTTCAGAAACCCATTGTTAGTATCAGTTCGGTCTGGTGCAGCTATTTCAATGCCTGGTATGATGGACACCGTTTTGAACCTTGGGCTAAATGATGAAACCGTTTTAGGGCTCGCAAAACATACCGACAATGAGCGATTTGCGTATGATAGCTACAGACGTTTCATTGATATGTTTGGCGATGTAGTGATGGGAATTCCCCATGCTAAATTCGAAGAAGTAATTGAGGCTTTAAAAAAGAAAAAAGGGGCTAAAGAAGATACCGAGCTTACCGCAGATGATTTAAAAGAGTTGGTAAACTCTTACAAAGCTGTTTATAGAAATGCTACGGGTTATATGTTTCCAAGCGACCCATACGAGCAACTTCATCTTGCAATAAATGCAGTTTTCAACTCATGGGATAGCGATAGAGCAAAAAAATATCGACAAATAAACCATATCACAGGTTTGTTAGGTACTGCTGTAAATATCCAAGCAATGGTTTATGGAAATATGGGGGATGATTGTGCCACTGGAGTATGTTTTTCGAGAAATCCATCCAATGGAGAAAATGAGTTGTATGGTGAGCTCCTAATTAATGCTCAAGGGGAAGATGTTGTTGCCGGCATCAGAACTCCAAAGCCAATTTCTGAGCTTAAGAAAGAAATGCCAGAAGCTTTCGACTTACTTTATAAGCACGTACAAAAATTAGAAAAACATTATGGTAATATGCAGGATATCGAGTTCACCATTCAAAAGGGAACACTATTTATCCTCCAAACCAGAAATGGGAAAAGAACCGGGAAAGCGGCTTTAAAAATTGCTGTTGATATGGTGAAAGAAAATCTAATTAACCGTAGACAAGCAGTAAAAGCATTAGTTGAGCCAGCACATCTCGATCAACTTCTTCATCCACAAATTGATACTGATAAAGTAGACGCCAGCTTACTTTTAGGTGTTGGGCTTCCAGCTTCTCCAGGAGCTGCTGTAGGGCAAGTTGTTATGAGTTCTGAAAAGGCAGAAGCTTTAGCCGCAGAAGGTAAATCGGTGGTATTAGTCCGCATTGAAACTTCTCCCGAAGATGTTGGCGGAATGTCTGCTTCACAAGGGATTTTAACTTCTCGAGGCGGTATGACAAGCCACGCAGCTGTTGTAGCCAGGGGATGGGGAAAGCCCTGTGTAGCCGGTTGTAATGATATAATTATTGATTATGCGAACCACTCTTTTACTAATGGAAATGTAACTGTGAAAGAAGGTGATTGGATATCGATTGATGGTACCAGTGGTAAAGTATTTCTTGGGCAGAACGAAGTAGTTAAACCAGCGATGGATGAAAACTTCTCCACTTTTATGAAGTGGGTAGATAGTTATAGAGATATGAAAGTTCGCACAAATGCTGACACACCAGAAGATGCACAAAGAGCTCGTGAGTTTGGAGCTGAAGGCATAGGACTTTGCAGAACAGAGCATATGTTTTTTGGTGAAGAGCGAATAAAAGCTATCCGAAAAATGATTATCTCAGAAACTGAGGATGCAAGAAGAGATGCTTTGATGGAGTTGTTGCCATATCAAAAAAATGACTTCAAAGAGATCTTTAAAGCAATGAAGGGACTTCCTGTTACTGTTCGATTACTAGATCCTCCACTTCATGAATTTATACCAAGTGAAAAAGAAGAAATTGCTAAAGTTGCAGAAGATTTAGGTATCCCTGTTGAAAAGTTTAGCCAAATAGCTCGATCACTTAAAGAATTCAATCCTATGTTAGGACACAGAGGTTGTCGTTTAGGGATTACCTATCCCGAAATTACAGAAATGCAGACTCGGGCTATCATTGAAGCTGCTATTGAACTTCAAAAAGAAAACATTGATGTAGTACCCGAGATTATGGTACCATTAATTGGAACTCAGCAAGAGTTTGTAAGCCAAAAAATGACCATTGATAAAACAGCCGAAAAAGTATTTGAAGAAACAGGAATAACAATTAAATACTTAGTCGGTACTATGATTGAGATTCCAAGAGCGGCACTTGTAGCTTCAGACATAGCTAAACATGCGGCTTTCTTCAGCTTCGGAACCAATGACCTCACCCAAATGACTTTCGGTTACAGTAGAGACGATGCTGGGAAGTTTTTGGCTGAATATCTAAGACAAGGAATTCTTGCAGATGATCCATTCCAAGTACTAGATCAGGAAGGTGTTGGGCAGTTAATCGAAAGAGCAACTACGCAAGGTCGTATTCAACATCCAGGCTTAAAAGTTGGTATTTGTGGAGAACACGGAGGTGAGCCAAGTTCTGTAGCATTCTGTTACAAGCAAGGCTTAGACTATGTGTCATGTTCGCCATTTAGAGTTCCTGTAGCTCGGCTAGCTGCAGCACAGGCTTCATTAAATAGTCATTGATTGATTAATAGTTACAAAAAAGGCTCCTCTCGACTAGAAAGGAGCCTTTTTTTATTTCACAAGAGTGATACGTTGAGTTTTTTGGAAACTTGGAGCTTTCATCTGCACAAAATAAATACCACTCCCAAGAGCACCAGCATCAAAACGAACAGTGTGGTCGCCTGACCTTTGATTGCCATCAATAAGCGTTGCTATTCGCCTACCTAGAACATCATACACGCTAATGGTAACATGGCTAGCACTTGCTAGAGAATAAGAGATGTTGGTAGATGGGTTAAACGGATTTGGGTAAGCAGGTTTAAGCGCGAAATCTGAAATTTCAGTAACAAATTCGTTGCTAGTACTAACTCCATTCCACTCAAACTCTACCTTAAATTGGTTTTCAAATCCCTCGCCACCATTATACTGAGCTATTACTACATCATATAAGCCTAAATTATTATAAGTGTAGATTTCTTTTGAGTATTTAAACCATTCAAAGTTCGTTTCTTCCTCGTCTATTATACTGTAAACAGCAGAGTCAGGGTTTACTTTTTCATTATAATAATATTGAATGCTTGAGTAGGGAGCCCATTCATCATCTACCCAAACATTTTGATTTATGTATTTGAATTCAGGAAGTTGGTTAGGCGTAAAGTAATCTGAGGTTCTTTGTTCTTCATCATTCACCCAATTTTCACCATCCCACACTTGAAGTAAGTTATCGGGGCTTTGAGCGGTTAGTAAAAACAAAGAGGTTTCGTAATAAACGTTTAGGTAGAAGGATTGTTCATAAAGCTCAATAAAAGTAATGTTTGGGAACACCTGTTTTTCATCATTCACCCAATTTTCTCCATCCCATGTTTGATTGGTAATAATGAGTGAGTCGTTGGATTCGGCTAGTACAAACCTATCAGATTGTGCCCATTCATCCTCTTCCCAAACGTATCCTTTTCCCTCGGTAATTTTATTATTTACAACGGTGTATATGTCTTTGTAATCATTGTGCCAAGCATCCTCTTCCCAATATTCGTACACCGTTTCCTGTATTATTGCAGGATTGGTACTTGGGGCGTAAGAATAGCTATATCTTTCGTATGGAATTAATTCGTTGGTTAAAAAATCAGCTTCTTCGTACAGCTCGGTAACCAGTAAACCGTTTGAATAGGTATTGGTGGTTTTGTCTGAAATGAACCAAGATTCCCCACTCCAAGAACTATTAATTATACTAGCAACTTGGCCTTCCGTATATTCAAAGTTTGTTTTACCAAAAAGAAACCATTCTCCCTCAGTGTAGATTGAGTTACTCAGTTTGGTAAGCAAATCATCCGTTCTTTTTTGCTTTGTATGAGCGTTCAAAAACATAGCTTTACTAGTTCTCTCAATAAACTTCGTTATGGAGTTTTTAGAACTATCGTCATCCAATTTCTTTTGGGCTAGAACATTAGTAGTACCCAAAAGAAGACATGCAATAAACATGGTGTATATTTGTCTCATAGTACTTGAATTTATTTAGAATTATTCCGAAAACAGCCGTTGAGGAGGAGAATTAAGAAAACGGCGAGTTTTCAAGAGGCTTGCCTCAACAGCATAGTAACTTTTTTTCAGAAATAAGTAAATAGTTTCAAGTAACTAATTTATAGGTGTTTATTTGATTAGAATCTTTTTGCAATACCAATAGTTAAATATAGATTTTCGGCACTATCGTAAATTAGGCCCGCGTCTAACTGAAAAGAAGAATCCAATAAATAGGTAACGCCACCTTCAATTAAATCGCTAGAGAAGTTCTCGTCAAAAGTAACGGCATAACCAAAATACGCTGCAGTATTATTGTTGATGGAAACACTTGGGGTAAGGTTAAAGTTGAAAGAACCATTTTCTAGTCCATTTAAAAAATCACCGTAACCAAAGTTGGAATTAAGTGCCCAAGTGTCGTTGATGGAATAATCAGCCAAAACCATAAAGCGAGTAAAATAATACTCGTAGTTTGAGTTCAAAAATGGAAGGTTTGTTCTACTAAATAATGAAAGGCTCAGTTTCTGGTTTGCGAAAGAACCCAACGCATATTTAAGCGCAAAAGACTGTGAACCCACGCGCGCGCCATCCACACCATCAATAAATAGAAGAGAACCTACATTGAACTGAATTTCTAAGTTTTCCATCAATCCAGTTCTAAGATATAGCTGGCCAAAATCGATAACGTTATCGCCAATAGAACCACCGGCTTCAAGTAAAAGAGTTTTTGAGGGAACAGTGAACGTTCCATAACCGGCACCTGGTCGATCGGTAGAAATTGTTTCTTGGGCAAAAAGCGCCGTTGAAGAAACACAAAAAATTAAAAGAAATAGAGTGACTAGTCGATTATTCATAGTAGATGATTAAGCTTATATTTGTTCAAATCAATGATACAAAGAAGATGAACTCAATCATACAAAATTCCTTAATCGCCGCAATCGCAACTCCTATCGGAGAGGGTGGTATTGCCGTAATTCGAGTTTCGGGTAAAGACGCCATTGCAACCGTAAATAAGGCATTTAAGGGCAAAGATTTAACAGCACAAAGTTCGCACACTGTTCATTTCGGTAAGATTTTGGATAAGTTGGGGATGCCCGTTGATGAAGTTCTAGTAACACTTTTTCACTCTCCAAAATCTTATACCGGCGAAGAAACGGTAGAGATTGCTTGCCATGGTGGGGTTTTAGTTACTCAAAAAGTATTAGAAACGGTTTTAGCGCTGGGAATTAAATCTGCGGAAGCGGGCGAATTCACACAGCGCGCATTTTTGAATGGGAAATTAGGACTAGATCAAGCAGAAGCGGTAGCGGATCTCATCCACGCAAAAAGTATCAAAGCGGTAGATGCGGCTCATCAACAGTTGGAAGGAAAGTTAGGTGAGCACATAAAACAATTTCGTCAGCAAATTATTGACGCCACGGCAATGATAGAGTTGGAACTCGATTTTATTGAAGAAGATGTTGAATTTGCTAACAAAGCTCAGCTTCAGAAATTACTAGAAGATGTAGACTCTGAATTATTCAGTTTGTTAGAAACCTATGAAACCGGACGCTTGGTAAAAGATGGTGTTAAAACGGTTTTGATTGGAAGGCCGAACGCGGGGAAGTCAACCTTGCTAAATACGTTGGTTGGAACCGACCGAGCTATCGTAACCGAAATTGCAGGAACCACGCGTGATACCATCGATGTAGATTGGAACTACGACGGACTTCTGTTTAAGCTGATTGATACCGCAGGGCTTCGTGAAACGGAAGATGTTATAGAAGCGGAAGGAGTGAAACGATCTCAAAAAGCTTTTGAGCAAGCCGATTTAGTGGTTTACCTGAAAGATTTATCGCATTCTTTTACGGATGTAGAACGATCTGAAATTGCTGTTTTTCAACAAAGAGCGGGCGAAACTCCGTTTATTTTGATTGGAACCAAAGCCGATGTTGAAGCAAAAGAAGAATGGCGAACGGAATTTGATTTAAAGATTTCTGCTTCGGCTGGCGAAAAAATCGGGGAGCTTAAAAAACTACTTCGCGACCGTGCGCTGGAAAATAAACACTACGATGCCTCAAGTTTGCTGGTAACTTCAACTCGCCATCGTGACGGACTTCAAAAAGCGCAAGAACACGTGCAGGCTGCTCTAAACGGATTGGACATGGGAATGACAGGCGATTTTCTTTCCATTGATTTGCGTGCGGCTCTGAACGAGCTTGGTGCCATCACGGGGGAAATCACCAACGAGCACATTCTTGATTCTATATTTTCGCGGTTTTGTATTGGAAAGTGAAGTTTTTTTCTGTTCTTATCTAAGTGTATTCTTTTATTTTCATATAGTGGCTATAATGAAAATATAAAATATAGGGAAGGCTGGTTTCAATCCCTTCTAATCTTGGTATTGGAAAAGCCTGCTATTTTCTTTGTCCATCCACCAGTAAAAGGATGTAGAGTCTTATATAACATTGAAAAGTATTCCTTGATAGAGAAGTTTTTCCATATGTTATGTATGAGAAACAAACTTATTCAAAATATGGAAGGGATTTAGATTCTGTTTCTGGTACAATTGCTAATGTAGATCAGTTATATAGCATAAATATACAGTTAGCAGTTCAAAACATACTATGCAGAATGAGATCCGGGAGATAAAAAGTAGGGTTGAATTAAAGGCTATTGAGTATCTTTAGTTGTGTTCTGTTTTATATAGTCAGTGAAATTAGCTTTGTAAAGCTCTAACTGATTATTTGCGAAATTACAGTATTCACTTTTAAATCCATCAACAAAGTTTATATTAAGAATGCCTATTTCAAAGGCACTAGCTCTTTCAGTAGTACTTGTAGCTTCAAATAGCAGATCATTAACATATTTTGTAGTGTCATTGATGTAATAGCTTTCAGAGGTTGATATATTTTTTTTGTGCCTCATAATCTTTTTTGAAATATCCTTCATATCAACAAACTCAGTATATTCACTAAGAATATATTCTAACTCTTTAATAGCTTTTATAGAAGCATTAACTATTAATGGGTGATTAGTTATTCCAGAAAAAGCAATTTCTAGTAAATGACAAGTACCTAGATATTGTTTCCAATCGGATTCAAACATTTTCAATTCATAATTAGATGACATAAAAGTAAGCTTAGAGTTCATAAATTATTTTATATCAAACCAGAAAATAGAGCATTTATTGTATTGATTTATTTTGAACTGATATTAGGACCTAAAATACACTTCAAAATATCCTATACAATAGAATATGAATTTACCCATTTCACACTAGGTTGTATTTGTAGAGAGTAATTTATTATATATGCTATACTTAGTGCAATATAAAGCCTTTTGGATTAGACTTTGTATTGGGAAGTGAGGTTAACTCCATTAACATCTACACGAATAACCATCCTCCAACCAGCCCTCTCACCCAGATTTTCTGCATAAAGGAAATTAGTAATTTTCTATTGGCCTCATAGAAAAGTTCGTTACAGTGAGTTTGTCTGCATGTATGAGCTAAAAAACCGCTTCCCAAACGGTGCATTAATTGAATGTAAAATTTTTAGTTCGGCATTTACCGAACCTGAGAAAGCTCTATCTTTAGCCTCATTATTTAAACCAAACATATCATGGGAAACGAGGAAAAAGAAAAGAAAGAACTGGTGGAACAGTTCGGAATTCATTTTAATAGGTATCATAACCTGCCGCCTCTTACTGCGCGTATAATGGGGATTTTGATTGTGAACTGTAGTAAAGAAGGTCTCACATTTCAAGAACTTGTAACTCGAACCGATGCTAGCAAAAGTTCGGTTTCTACAAGTTTAAATCATCTATTAGAGCTTGGTAAGATTATGTATTACAACCTCCCAGATGATCGCAAAAAGTACTTCAGGCCAAAAAGATTGGTAGATAGAATGGATAGCCATTTACGAGTTATAAACTCCGAAGTGGAATTGATAGAGAAGATGCGAGCCTTCAGCCTAAAATATCAAGATCCAAAAAATTCCGAAGAGTTTTCGGGAGTTGTAGACACCTATTTGAAGTACACCACAAAAATTAAAAAAACTCTTGAGGAAGCTTCTAAAGAGCTGACTGAAAAAGAGCAAAAACTTATATAATTAAAATTAATAGAATGAACAAAAAGCCAATTTGGATATTTTTTATTGCCTTAATAGCACTTGCTAGCTGCGGGGAAAAACCTGCGCAAATGCAAGGACCTAGCGGTCCAGTTCCTTTTAAAGTTGCTGCAGTAAGTAAACAGAATGTGACAACGCTTCAAGAGTTTATTACAAACCTAGAAGGACAGCAAAATGTTGAAATCCGACCTAAGGTTAGTGGTTTTATACAAAAGATATACATCGATGAGGGTGTGCAAGTTAAAAAGGGAGATCTTTTATTTAAGCTTGAAACACAGACTTTATCTCAGGATGCAGAGGCAGCAAAAGCTAGAGTTTCTGTAGCAGAACTTGAAGTAAACCGATTAGCTCCTCTTGTTGAAAAGAATATTGTTAGTAAGATTCAGCTAGAAACGGCTAAGGCTAATTTAGCCCAAGCAAAAAGTAGTTATAGTAGTATTAAAGCAAATATTGACTACGCGAAAATAATAAGTCCTGTTGATGGTATTGTTGGAAGTTTACCATATCGAGAAGGTAGCCTGGTGAGTGCAAGTAATGCAGAGCCTTTGACCATCATATCTGATATTAGAAATGTAAGAGCTTATTTTTCGTTGAACGAGAAGCAATTGCTGAGCTTCAATAAAGCATCGGGCAATTCAAGTTTAAAAGAGAGAATCGAAACTTTTCCAGAAGTCTCGTTGAGAATGGTAGACAACACCATGTACGATCATAAAGGTAAAGTAGAGACCATCAATGGCCTTATAAATGAAAGAACTGGCACCGTTCAGTTTAGAGCTCTTTTCCCAAATCCTGATTATCTGCTCCGCAGTGGTGGAAGTGGAACTATTCAAATTCCTACTGAAGAAAAAGATGTGATGCTTATTCCTCAAATAGCTGTGTTTGAAATTCAAGGAAAGAAGCTTGTGTACGTAGTGAATAAAAACAACAAAGTTGAAAGCCGAGTTGTTCATTCAAATGGCACTCAAGCGCTAGATTTTATAGTAACCGATGGATTGCAAGAAGGCGAGAAAATCGTTGTTGAAGGTGTTTCGAAATTAAGCGAAGGCCAAGAAATAATTCCTCAAGAAAAAACTCCAGCCAGCTCTACTGTTAGTGCTGTTAAGTAAATCCAAGTACAAAATTAGTTAACCTATGTTTAAGATATTTATTGATAGACCCGTTCTATCAACCGTGATTTCTATACTAATCACCATTTTAGGTGTACTTGGATTATCCTCGTTACCTGTAGAACAGTATCCCGATATCGCTCCTCCTACCGTTCAGGTAACAGCGAATTATACCGGCGCAAATGCTGAAACCGTACTAAGTAGTGTGGTTGTACCTCTTGAAGAGGAAATTAATGGCGTTGAGGGAATGTCTTATATCACCTCAGTAGCAAGTAACGATGGTAGGGCTACCATAAGCGTGTTTTTTGAGCTTGGTGTAGATCCTGATATTGCAGCTGTAAACGTTCAAAACAGAGTTGCAAAAGCTAATAATAGGCTTCCTGCGGCAGTAGTTGCAACAGGTGTTACCACCGTAAAAAGCCAGACTAGTGCGTTGATGTTTGTGTCAATATTCTCGGAAAACACGGAATATGATGACATCTTTGTGCAGAACTACGCAAGTATCAACCTTGTTCCAAAGCTGCAACGTGTGAAGGGTGTTGGTCAGGTTAGTGTGTTAGGTTCAAAAGAATACTCAATGCGTGTTTGGATTGATCCTGATAAAATGGCTGCTTACGATGTTGTTCCTGCTGATGTGCAAACAGCTCTTAGAGAACAAAACTTAGAAGCAGCGATTGGTAAGTTTGGCGAAAATGCGCAAGGCGTGTATGAGTACGTAATAAAGTACAAAGGTCGTTTAGCTGAAATCGAAGAGTACGAGAACATCATTGTAAAGTCGGATGGAAATGGAAATTTCTTAAGACTAAAAGATGTAGCTACTATCGAATTGGGTGGACTTAGTTATGGTTCAAATAACTTCGGAAATGGTAATCCAGGTGTGGCCATGGCTGTTTATCAAGCTGCAGGCTCTAATGCACAAACCATTGTAGAAGAAGTGATGCAAATCCTCGAGGATAGTCGTCCTGATTTTCCTAAAGGCTTAGATTATGTGATTCCTTTCAACACAAAGACTTTCTTAGATGCCTCCATCGAAAAAGTAATAAGCACTTTGTTTGAAGCATTTATACTAGTGTTCATTGTAGTATTTGTGTTCTTGCAGGATTTTCGATCAACGTTAATTCCTCTTATAGCTGTTCCTGTAGCCATAATAGGTACATTTTTCTTTCTCGATCTTTTTGGATACACCATAAACATGCTAACACTATTTGCTATGGTGCTCGCCATTGGTATTGTAGTGGATGATGCCATTGTGGTTGTTGAGGCTGTTCACGCAAAACTTCAGCATGGTGTGCAATCTGCTAAAGAAGCTACGTATTCTGCAATGAGCGAGATTACCGGCGCTATTATTTCTATCACGTTGGTGATGTCTGCGGTGTTTGTTCCGGTTACTTTTATCCAAGGTTCATCTGGAGTTTTCTACCAACAGTTTGCGATTACCTTGGCAATTGCCATCCTCATTTCCGCAGTAAATGCGTTGACGTTAAGCCCAGCTTTGTGTGCGCTTTTACTAAAACCTCATAATGAAACTCCAGAAGAGAAGAAAAACCTCAAAGAGCGTTTGTATACTGCTTTTAATGTAAGTTTTGATGCTTTTTCCAGAAAGTATACCAACATAGTTTACTTCTTATTAAACCGTAAATGGATTGCTGTCGGTGGGCTAGCTTTATCGATAGTGGTTGCTATTATTCTATTCCAAACTACTTCAACTGGATTTATTCCTGCCGAAGATAGAGGAATTATTATGGGTGATATTACTTTGCCTCCAGGTTCAACAATGGAACAAACTCAGAAAATAGTAGATGAGTTTGATGAAATTGTGAGCTCGATGGACATCGTTGAAATGCGAATGAACATTGTCGGTTTTAGTATGCTAAACAGAATTAATGGTGGTTCATATGCTTTTTCGGTAGTTAAACTAAAAGACTGGGATGAAAGAACCGAAGATGACGAAACTGTTCAAGCGGTAGTTCAAGAGTTATTTAAGAGAACGGCGAGTATAAAGGGAGCTAAATTTTTATTCTTTATGCCTCCTAGTGTACGTGGTTTCGGTAATACGGATGGTTTTGAGTTTAAACTTCAGGATAAAGGTGATAACAGCTGGCAAGATATCAACAAGGTATCGGGTTCATTTCTACAAGCACTTAATGCTCGCCCAGAAGTTCAGTACGCCATTACCAACTTCAATCCGAATTTCCCACAATATCAGCTTGACGTGAACTTGGAGAAATTAAAGGATGCCGGCCTAAGTCTAAGTAGTGTGTTCAATACATTACAAGGTTATTATGGCGGATTGTACACTACCGATTTCAATAGATTTGGTAAGCAATACCGAGTGATGATTCAGGCAAAACCTGAAGATAGAGATACTCCAGAAACGCTCGACAAAATCTTTGCTCGAAATGACAAAGGCGAAATGGTAAGCATTAGTCAGTTTGTGAGTATAGAGCGAATTTATGGTCCGGAGTATGTTTCTAGATACAACCTCCTTAAATCTATCGATATCACAGGAAAGGCAAATCCTGGTTATAGTACTGGGGATGCAATTACAGCCGTTCGTGAAGTTGCCGCAGAACAATTGACAAATAGTTATGACTTTGAGTTCTCTGGATTAACTCGTGAGGAAATTAGATCGGGTGGACAGGCAACAGGAATTTTCCTATTGAGTTTAATCTTTGTGTATTTCCTGCTTGCAGCGCAATACGAAAGTTATATTCTGCCTCTTTCAATTATTCTTTCTATTCCGGTGGGTGTTGCAGGAGCTATCGCTTTTATAAACATAGCTGGGTTAGAGAATAACATCTATTTCCAAGTAGCACTGATAATGCTTATTGGGTTGCTGGCTAAAAACGCCATCCTTGTAGTAGAATTTGCACTCCAAAGGCGTAAGCAAGGCATGTCGCTTGTGCGAGCCGCTGAAGAAGGAGCAAGAGCTCGTCTTCGCCCAATTCTGATGACATCGTTTGCTTTTATTCTAGGTCTATTTCCTCTTGCCTTTGCAAGTGGTGTTGGCGCCGTAGGTAACCGATCAATTGGTATGGGTGCTGTAGGCGGTATGTTTGTGGGCACAATGTTAGGATTATTAGTAATCCCTGTGCTGTTCGTGATTTTTCAAAATCTTCAAGAAAAGATTAGTGGAAAGCCGTTTTCGGAAGAAACTGAATCTTGATAAAATTTTATTCCTAGATGTACATGAAAAAATTAAATAACTATAAAATGTTAATCTTAGTTGTCGCCGCATTTACAATGCAATCGTGCTTGGCAACTAAGAATTATGAAAGTCCTGAAGTAGAGGCTGAAAACCTCTACAGGACAGACATTGAATTGGATAGCACAACGCTGGCAGATGTGCCTTGGGAGGAACTGTTTACAGATTCTCACCTTCAGGGTTATATTCAGCAAGGCTTGGATAGTAACTACGATTTGCAAATTGCGGTCCAAAGCTTAGAAGCAGCCACAGCGCAAATGAAACAAGGGAAAGCCGAGTATTTTCCAACTATTAATGCTAATGGATCTTGGGTTCGCCAAGAAACTTCAGAAAATGGAACCTATGGAGGCGGTACTATTGAGCAATTTCAACTTGGTGGCGCAGCTACATGGGAACTTGATATTTGGGGAAAACTAAATAGCACTAATAAAGCAGCAATGGCTAATTATTTGCAAAGTGCTGCTGCTAGACAAGCCGTTCAAACTCAAATTATTTCAGCAATATCGTCAACCTACTACCAGCTCTTAGCTTTAGATGCTCAAGTACTAGTTGCCAAAGAGAACTTGAAGAACCGAGTTCGTGGTGTTGAAGTCATCAAATCTTTAAAAGAATCTGGTGACGTAAATGAGATTGCCGTAAAACAAACGGAAGCTCAGAAGCTGGGTACTCAGATTATCCTTGAGGATTTAAAGTACAATGTGAAGGTTTTAGAAAATACTTTAAGCATTCTAATTGGAAAAACACCTGACACAATAGAAAGGGGTGTTTTCAAAGATCAAGAAATCACGGTAGATATCAAGCCTGGTTTGCCAGCTTTGTTATTGAGTAAACGGCCGGATGTTGTAAGTGCAGAAATGAACTTTAGACGTACTTTTGAACTAACAAATGTTGCCAGAAGTAAGTTTTATCCATCTATCAAGCTTAGCGCCGAAGGTGGACTTCAGAGTCTGGATTTTTCTAACTTATTTAGTGATAAATCGATATTTGGTAATTTGAGTGCAGGAATAACACAGCCTATTTTCAACCGAAGGGCGATTAAAACGGAGTATGAAGTTTCTCAGGCTAATCAACAAAAAGCATATTTACAATACGAGAAAGCCATGCTAACAGCTGGTAAAGAAGTATCTGATGCTTTAGCTGATTACGAAAATGAAACAGTAAAACTTACAGTTAGAACTGAACAGTTGGATGCCTTAAAGCAGGCTTCAGAATACTCGGAGCAACTGCTCGAGTTCGGAAGGATTAATTATCTGGAAGTGTTAACGGTAAAGGACAATGTGCTAAACTCAGAGCTACAATTGATTAGTAATAAGTTTAATCAACTGAATGCTGTAATTACATTATATCGGTCACTTGGTGGCGGTGTTTAGATAACTTAAGCACGAAGTATCAACCAAATTTTAAAAAGCTCTGTAGTAACAACAGGGCTTTTTTTATGGACATAAGGCAAGGGCTAGATCAGTCATTTTTAGCAATAACCCAAATAGCATGGATGATGCCAGGTATAAAGCCAAGAAGGGTAAGCAGGATGTTAATCCAAAAAGCAGGTTTGATACCAACAGTGAAAAATACACCTAGAGGTGGAAGAATGATGGCGAAGATAATTCTAAGAATACTCATGAGATTGTGTTTTGTGAGCTATTGCAGCGAAGTATCATAATAGTAGATACGCTAGAGTTTGCCAAATAATCTAGACTTCCATCCAAAAAAAAAGCCACACTCATTGAGTATGGCTTTATAAATTCAATATAGAAGGAAAGTATTAGTTTTCGCCTTCAGTCGAGCCAGAAGCATCGTCGTTAGCAGGTGGTAATACCGGAACTGCTGAGTTAGTTTGTGCAGGTGCGCTAATATCGGGAGCGCCCGCGCCATCTTGGAGAACACTTCTATTTACGGTTCCTCTATCAATTGCAAAATTAGCAAGAACACATAACACTAGAAATGAGCCGCCAAAAATACTAGTAGCTTTAGAAAGTAAATCGGCTGTGCGACGTGCACCTAAACCAGAATTTCCACCTAAAGAGCCGCCACCGCCGCCCATTCCAGAAAGACCTTCGCCTTGTCCGTTTTGTAATAGTACTACTAGGATAAGTAGAGCACAGATTAAAGTAATTACGCCGATGATTATATTATAAAGCATTTTTTAATTTCTTAAATTATTCCAGAAGAGTGCAAAGATATTCAAATTTAGATACTATCCCAAGTAAAAGCTCTTTAAGAAATGCAGTTAAGGTAAATTTATGCAAGATATTGGTTTAAATATCGAAGAATTCCTTGAAAACTCGCCAAATCTGTCGACAAATGTTCTCAAGTCGTTGGGGTTGGTTCTATTTTTATGGCTAGCTCGTATTATAATTTTGAAATTTGTCTATCGAAATGTAGATAGCAAAAAGGCGCAGTATAGGTGGCGGAAAAACCTAACTTATACTTCTTCAATTATAGGAATACTGTTTATCATCCAAATTTGGTACACTGGAATTAGAGATTGGGCAACATTTTTAGGTTTACTTTCAGCGGGTATTGCCATCGCCTTAAAAGATCCTGTAACAGATTTAGCAGCTTGGCTTTTTCTTATATGGAGAAAACCTTTCAATGTTGGAGATAGAATTGAGATAGGAAGCTCTAAAGGCGATGTGATTGATGTCCGCCCGTTTAAATTTACGTTGTTAGAAATTGGGAATTGGGTGCATGCCGACCAAAGTACCGGGCGTATTATTCATGTGCCCAATCATAAAATATTCACGGAACATTTAGCCAATTATACAGGTGATTTTGAATTTATATGGAATGAAATACAAGTGCTTGTTACTTTTGAAAGTGATTGGAAAAAGGCAAAGAAAATATTAGAAACTATTACCAATGAAGAGTCTGCTAGTTTTATAGAATACGCTAAAGAACAAGTTAAAAGAGCTTCAAAATCGTACTTAATCGAGTATAAATACTTAACGCCCATTGTTTACACGGATGTGAAAGATAGCGGGATAAATCTTTCGATTAGATATTTAACCGACCCTAGAAAAAGGCGTGGTTCTTCTCAAATAATTTGGGAACGTATACTCGACGAGTTCGAACAATTACCTGATATCGATTTTGCTTACCCAACTATCCGCTATTATGATAACCCAAAAGAAGGGAAGTCAGGCAAAGACAAGAAAGATTGAATCACTTAAAAATCAGTGTCTTTTTAGTAGTTCCTTTTTTAAGAATGGCACTCAACTTCTTACCGCCTACTTGGGTGCGTACAATATTATTTTGAAGTTCGAACAGTTCTAGGAAAACAGTAGATGAAACTTCAATCATATGTGGGGTTTCAACTGGTTGAGATTCGAAATAGCACCAGATAGCTTCAAGTTCAGTTTCCTTTCCAATATAATTTAACTCTAAAGGTTCGCCGTCTGAGATTAGACTGAAGTGCTTCTGAAAGTATTCTGTAATAAGCGAATCTACTTTTGGAAGTTCATTTGGTTTGCCAATAAAAAAATCCTGCTGGCTTTCTGCTTGTAACGCTAGTTCAATATCCGTAGCAAAAGCCTTTACCGCAATTTGAACGGTTCTAGTGTCTGCATTATGTGAAACCTCAAATATGCTTACATAATAGGGGTGTAGAAAAAGGCTGGAAGCAATAAAAATGGAAACTAGAATATGCATAACTCTTAAGAAGATGTAATCAGTGTTGTATTGGTGCTAAAGAGTAAAACCCTCTAAGATTGTTTTTATCATAACTAATCTTTAACGCTTGGGTAACATTAATTCATGATTATGAACGGTGCATACATGATACACTCTATGCATTTCGAGAACTGTTATTTTTAAGTAAACAAATTACTTCATTGAACGAATTAATTACCTACATACAACTAGGCTTTGAACATATTTCAGATTTAAGTGCCTACGATCATATCGTTTTTATTATCGCCCTAACAGCTATTTATCGGCTTAAAGATGTTAAAGTTATTTTCTGGTTAGTTTCGGCATTTACGGTTGGCCATTCTTTGAGCTTGGCATTAGCTACTTTGAAAATAGTGACGGTGTCATCCGCTATAATCGAATTTTTGATTCCCGTTACTATACTAAGCACGGCAATTTATAATGTGTATATAAAAGGGCGCGATGGAGTAGAGCTTAAAAGCTCAAATCGAATTACGTATGGAATTGCCATTATATTTGGGCTAATTCATGGCCTCGGATTCTCAAATTATCTCCAAATGTTACTCGGTTCCGAAGCCAATATTATACTCCCACTTCTGTCGTTTAATATTGGGTTGGAACTTGGTCAGCTGTTAATTGTAGCAGTTATTCTAGGAATAATGTTTATTGCTGAACGAGTGTTAAAAATGAAACAAAGCGAATGGGTGCTGTTTCTAAGTGGGGCAGCCGCTGGTATTTCCATAATACTAATGCAGCAAACTAAATTCTGGTAATAGCATTCGGTCGTCTATTCAAGTAATACTCCGAAAAAGATCTAATCGTCTTCTCGAAGTTTGGGGATGGGTTGGATAAGCTCTTTAGAATTTTGAGAGGGATCGTTAACTAAATCTGGCACACGATAAACAGCCAAATCTGGTATTAGAGCGGTATCTTTGAACTTTGAGGCGATAATATTTTTTATATCTCCATTTAGCCAAGCGTTGAAGTCTGCAGGTTCCAATACACAAGGCATGGTTTCTTCAAGTGGTTTTAAAAGAACATTTGCAGGCATAGTTAAAACTGCAAACTGAATGCTTGAGTTGCCATGCTTATCAATAATTTCAGAATAGAATCCAGCTAAACCAAGTACAGGCAAAGAAAGGCGACGTACGTAAAATGGTAGAGGATCATTAACGGTTTTCTTCCACATATAAAATCCGCTGGCAGGAATGATACATGGATGTGCTTGTACCGAAGTTGCTAACTTTGTGTTATTAAGAATAGCGTCTTTATCAATTGCTGAGGTAGTAACACCCTTTTTTTCTGAAATCCCCCAAATGCCCTTTTTAATAATTCGAAGATTTGTATTTAGAACAACGGGCATCAATGAGTTAGGGAAGACATTGAACGCGGTAGTATACATCGAATCGGAATTAGATTGAACTGCAAAAGTACGTTCTATAATTTCTTTGTCAGCATTTAACACATATCTTAGCATAGCAGTAAATTTTAATAGTCAGTTTATATTGTCAATCAATGTATAGACAACTCCAATTGCAACACTCTTAGTATGAATCCTTTTTATAATGTGCAAGAAAATAGGTTTCGAGCTGGTATTCGAATTCTTCTTTACCTGCTCCTCACTACAATTTTTGCTTTTTCAGCGGAGTTTGTAAATCACATAGCGTTAAAATACATTGCACTTTCTATCGCCTTCTTTTTAGCCGTTTATTTGGCGGCTACAGGTTTAGATAAAAGAAAGTTATCTGGTGTGGGACTTGAATGGAGCCGTAAATGGCAGCAGGAATTTCTGCTGGGTTTTGTGATGGCTTTTGTAGCACAAACAGTCATATTTCTAATTGAATGGCAAAGTGGTTGGATAGAAATTACAGGCTTAGGTTGGCAAAGAGTAGACGAAGAATTCTGGATTTTTTCAATACTTTTTGTGCTCATTCAAATGCTCTCGGTGGGTTTTTACGAAGAAGTTCTATTTCGTGGATATCCCGTTCGTAATTTGGCAGAGGGATTTACTCTTGGGAAATTAAGTCCAAAAGCTGGGGTGGTAATTGCGGTGTTTTTTACTTCTTCATTGTTTGGTATTGCTCATGCAACAAACGCTAATGCGAGTTTAATCTCTACCTCAAATATAGTGCTAGCGGGGTTTATGCTAGCCTTACCTTATATATTAACGGGGCGGTTGGCTCTTTCAATCGGAATTCATTTCTCTTGGAATTTTGTAATGGGTGGAATTTATGGGTTACCTGTCAGCGGAACCACCGTTCGCAGATCGTTGATACAGGTACAAGAAACGGGTCCAGATTTTTTTACTGGGGGTAAATTTGGCCCTGAGGCTGGTATTCTTGGTATTCTCGGAATGTTAATCATTTCGTTCTGGGTGTATATATATCAAAAGAAAATGGAAGGAAAAGTGAGTATTCATCATTCATTTCAAAAAAAATATCTTCTAGAAAGAGAAAGTTTTCACGGAAAAGATGAGCTTGCTTAACAACTTTCGTATATTCAAAAAATCTGAGCCATGTGGCCTAGATATCGATCTTTGAAAATTGAACTATAACGCCAAAAGAAGAAGAGGTGTAACATTGTCTTTTGCAGAATTTGGCCTGAGTCCTGAACTAATGAATGGACTGGCCGATACCAGAATAGAAACCCCAACACCTCTCCAACAATTAGTAGTACCTGTAGCATTACAAGGCAAACATTTACTTGTAAAAACTGAAGCTGCAGACGAAGGAGCTTTTTTGATTCCTATACTACAAACACTGACGACCAATGGAGAGGTTTCCGGCACACGAGTTTTAATATTAACACCATCTATAGAGCGGGCTAGAATTATTGATGAGCGAATTTGGGCTCTGGGCTATCATGCTCAAATAAGTAGCGCTTCTGTTTCCATGAAAGGAGACAAGAAAGAGCAAGAAAATGCCGTTTTAGATGGAGCTCCGGTGATTGTTGCCAATCCCGGGCGGTTAGTTGACATATTGGAAAAAACCAGAGTTGGCTTCAAAAATCTCACTACCATAGTGATTGATGAAGCGCATAACATGGAAAATTTTAACCTAGTTAGTAGGGTGAAGTCTATCTTAGAATTGGTAGAAAACACTCCTCAGGTTATGGTTTTTTCTACGTCAATGAATAAAGCTACTCAAGAGCTTGCTAAGACTGCGCTTGTCAATCCAGAGTATATCGGCTTTGACGAATCAGAAATTGATGCTTCTGTACCTAAAGAAAAGGAGCCATCGGCACCTCCTGTTGATGAAAAAACAGCGCAGGAACGATTGAAGAAAATTTCTGTAAAAGTGGTTCTCAATCCTGAAAAGAATCAAGAAAAAACGACCGAAGAAGCCGCTGTTGAAGCCGAGCTGGTGGAAGAAACTACTTCAGAAACAGAGCTTAATGAAGAAGCATCGAATAATTCGGAAGTACTTGAGGAAACTACAGTTGAGGCTGAAGCGAAATCAGAAGAGAATAACGCTGAAGCAACGCTGGAAGTGGCTGAGGTTGCAGAAGTAGAAACTCCTGATCAAACGGATGAGACCGAAGAGGTTTCAAATATTGAAGAAACTAAAGAAGACAGTGTTTCTCCTGAAGAAAAGCTAAAGAAAGCCAGTGTTAAAGTAGTGCTAAACCCTAAAAAAGCGGAAGAAAGCGCAGTTAAAGGTGAATCTGAGGAAGCGGAAACTAAAGTTGAAGAAGATGCTCCAGAAGAACAAGCTACTCCTGAAGCGAATGAAGCTTCGGAACAAAAGGATGCTGTTAAGCCAAAAGAAAAGTTGAAAGCTGCTAGTATCAAAGTAGTGCTTAAGCAAGATCGTGTTGAAGTAGAAGATAATTCTGCGGATAAAGATTCTGATAATGCCAAGCCAGATCCAATAACTGGAGACTTGACTCAAGGATATATTAACGTGCCTCCACGGATGAAAATATCCACGTTAATGGCGCATTTGGAAAAATCACCTACCGATAAAGTGGTAGTTTTTGCCGCTTCAAAGCGTACTACAGATCGTTTATTCCGCATTATTCTTAAGAAAAACTGGGGCGTTGTAAGCGTTCATGAAGGAATCGATCAAGCAACATTCGACGAACGTTTCGAGAAGTTTACTTCTGGCGAAATGAAAGTCCTTCTTGTTGGTGGGATTCCTGCAAAAGACATCAATATTGATGAAGTAAAACAAGTTATTAACTACGACGTGCCGGGAGATGTAGATGAATATCGCTACCGTGCAGAGTTAGTTGGAAATGGAAAAGCCGCTCGCATTGTATCTTTGGTTTCCAAAATGGATAAAGAAGATATCGATCGTATTGTGAAAGAAGCAGGTTATGCACCTGTTGAAATTACACTTCCAGACGAAATAAAAGAAAAGAAGCAGCGGAAAAAACCAGCAGCTAAAAAGTCTGATGAGGAGAAGTCTACAAAGCCTAATAAAAGAACGGCTAAAGGTCCAAGGGATAGCAAACGTGGTCGTGGTGGAAACAATGCCACCCGTAATGATCGCAATAAAGCTAACCCTAAAGCTAAGACACGTAGCCCGAAAAAAGAATACGAATTGCCAAGACCAAGTTATGATGGGCTCTCAGGAGGTCGAGATGGCAAAGACTCAGGTAAATCAGGGGGGATGTTTGGTTGGGTTAAAAAATTATTTAACTAGCAAGTATCTGCGATTATTTTGAACTGAAAAGACTCTTTAAGAAATTGAAGAGTCTTTTTTTTTGAGGCTTTAAAGGAATCTTTAAAACCATTGCTATTGATTGTAAATTCAGCAATAATTGAAGAGAGCATAAATCCTAAATCAGGGAGTTTAACATGGCTGATTTCATCAAATTATACGAAGAGAATATAGAACCCAGAAAATTAGCGCAAATTGTAAAAGTGCTTAGAAATGGGGGACTAGTTATTTACCCAACTGATACGGTATATGGCTTGGGATGTGATTTTCAGAATAAAAAAGCACTCGAAAAATTGGCGCTTATCAAAGGTGTTAAATTAGCTAAAGCCAATTTTTCATTTATCTGCGAAGATTTGAGAAATTTATCAGATCATGTAAGCCAAATTGAGACGAGCAAGTTCAAAATATTGAAACGTGCATTACCTGGGCCGTATACGTTTATTCTTCCAGGTAGCAATAGCCTGCCTCCAATGTTCAAGAAGAAGAAAACAGTGGGTATTAGAATCCCTGATAATAAAATAGCTCTAGCTTTAGTGAGGGAACTCGGAAATCCTATAGTTTCGACATCTATTAAAGATGAAGACGAGGTGATTGAGTACACCACTGATCCAGAGTTGATATTCGAGAAGTGGGAAAACTTAGTTGATGTAGTTATTGACGGAGGTTTTGGTGGAAATGAGGCTTCTACGGTTTTTGATTTAACAGGAAGTGAGCCCGTTCTAATTAGAGAAGGAAAGGGAAGTATAGACGTTTAAAGTTGATTTCAATTCAACGGTTATTTACCAAAAAAAAGCCTCCCCACAATTGTGGAGAGGCTTAATGAATGCAGCAAAATATTTAAATCTAGCTTGCTAGCTCAGCCGCAGATGCAAATACAAAATCTTTGATTGCAGCGAAAGCTTCTAAGGTTTTATCAATATGCTCGTTGTTATGTGCAGCTGTAGGAATCAAGCGAATAAGCACGGTTCCTTTAGGTACAACAGGATAAGAAACGCCACTAACAAAAACGCCATGCTCTTCGCGTAATATGCGCATAATGTTTTGGCAAAGATCGGTACTTCCTTGAGTTAGTACTGGAGTAACTGGACTTTCTGATGGGAGAACAGTGTATCCTAAATCCACTAAGCCATTTCTCAAGCGCATCGTATTTTCCCAAAGTTTCTCACGCCATTCTGGATGCTGGCGAATCATTTTTAAACGCTCGCGAGCAGTAACAACTATTGGCATTGGGAGTGACTTTGCAAAAATTTGGCTACGAACATTAGCTTTTAAAAACTCGATCACGCGAGGTTCAGAAGCAACAAAAGCGCCAATAAGAGCAACAGCTTTGGCAAAAGTACCGAAGTAAATATCAATTCCTTCTTGGCAACCTAATTGAGTTCCAGCACCAGATCCATCACTTCCTAGAGTTCCAAAACCGTGAGCATCATCTACGAGTAAACGAAATGGCACTTCCTTTTTAAGCTCAATAATTTCACGAAGAATACCGAGGTCGCCTGTCATTCCGAAAACACCTTCTGTAATCACTAGTATAGAAGAGTCGTCTTTCTTTTTGGCGGCAGCTCTGTATAATTGTTTTTTGAAACTCTCAATATCATTGTGCTTAAACACTGAAGTTTCAGCCATAGCCAACTGCTTGCCGTCAACAATACATGCGTGGCTTAATTCATCGTAAATCAAATAATCTTTGCGATCTACAAGTGCATGTATAACACTCATAATACCTTGGTAGCCATAGTTAAGTAACATGGCTTCAGGTTTGTGCGAAAACTCAGCAAGTTCTTGCTCTAAGAGCTCATGCTCAGTAGAATTTCCAGTCATTAAGCGAGCACCCATAGGCGAGCTTAATGAGTATTTTGCTGTAGCTTCAGCATCAATTTTTTTAATTTCAGGATTACTTCCAACTCCTAAATAATCATTGATACTCCATACGATTACATCTTTGTCATTGAACTTCATTTCAGGGCCAAGAGGTCCTTCTAGTTTTGGAAAAGTATAGTAGCCGTAGCCAGCTGAAGTAAATGGTCCTAGCGGACTTGGACGTCGTTCAAGCTTGTCGAATAAATCCATATAATAATAGAAATAGTTTTGTCTGAATTGGAATTAACCTTAACAAATAGATGGAAAACGACAAAAAATAACAAATAAATTTGGTATAGCTCGTTAAACGAGCAAATTTATTGGATGTCCGATTTCTGCTAAGTCATTAAGCTTTTTATAGTTGGCTGACATATGAGAAGTCACTCAATTACAAGCTTACAATTTACTGAGATTTTTAGGATTTTTCAGGTCTATTTTAAAATTCTAAGAATAGAGTAATGGAGTTTTTTACTCATCAAAGGCGGGTCTTAGTACAAAAAGTCCTCGATTTATATCACTTACAATAATAGTACCGCTCTTGAAATATGGATAGCTACTCCAGGCTCCCTCAAACTGTCTATTTGGCTGAGTAAAAGCATCTGGTTCGGTATCGAAGAAAGCGGCTAATGATAATTCAGCAGAACTAATGTCGTCCATTCTAAGTACGCGAAGCCCCGAGATGTAATTAGTGGCGTAGACGAAATCGCCTTTCACGTAAAGGTTATGGTCTATTGCTTCTGTATTGTGTTCGTAAAAGCCGACAAAAGATGGATTATCTAAATCTCTAACATCGAAAACATAGGTTTTTGTAGTTCGGCCTAAGTTATACTCATCAAGTTCATCATTCATCAAAAAGTAAGCTTGGTCTTCAGTTAACCAACCTTGATGAGCATAATTCATATTAGTTTGTTCGATGAAGCTCAAGGTAGTTGGGTTTTCTTTATCAGTAACCTCTGAAATTGCTAACGAACGTTCAGCCGAGCTAAAACATACTTCTTTACCTGAATAATCAGAATCAGGACCGTTATAGATTACACACTGTGCATCGTGAATATATGCTGAGTTGCTCACTCTTCGAGGTGGAGTTGTGTCTTCATAACATCCAGCAAAAGTAGGGTTTTTAGGGTCGTTAATGTCAATCATATGCAGCCCGCCTGTTGCGCAAATATCTGCATTCGTTACACCCACAGCGTAAGCAAAACCAGTTTCTTCATTTATAACAATGTTATGAGCGTTCGCAATTTCAGTATATAAAGCATCTTGAGAGAATTGAAGTTCAGTGCCACTAAAAGCACGAAGTTTAGTGAGGTCAAAAACCTGCATGCCATGTGCTTGAGCATCACTTACAATAAATAGATGGTCTTTATAAACTTTATGATCGCGCCAAATCGAAGCTTGAGTATTCGATTTCGCATATTCTGTATCTCCTATCCCAACAGCACATGCGGCGTAAGAAATATCATCCACAGGGATTTTGAACTTACTAGCAGTAGTAGATTCATTAAGTTTACCAATAACAATTGGGGTGTTCGGGTCTGTAACATCCACAAAAGAGATCCCATCGGTTAAACCAACTAGGGCGTATTCTTTGTTTGTTTGCGAATCAGTCCAACCCCAGATATCATTTAGATTGTTTCCTCCAAGTTCCTCTGCGCTAACCACGGAATAGAGGTCAATATTTGAACATTCGTAAATATCGGAAGCCAATCCATTATCGCAGGGAAAGTTGGCAATTGGAGTGTCATTACCTTTGTCTTTACAGGAAAGTGCGCAAAGACAAAGTACTAGTAATGGAACAATATTTCTTTTTTTCATGACTATAAGGAAGGATAAGAATTCACTATATCTATATAAGATAATAAAGATAACGAATTAAACCTTTTTGTGATTGTGATCGATTATGTAAAGGTTTGAACATACAATTCACATTATAAAAAAATATGTTTATGATGTGTTATATTCAGGAGAGAACTAAACACTACGCATACCTATGCTTCTACTAAAATACATTGCTAAACTATTGAAAGAACTGTCTTCGGAGGCAGAACCTAGCCAACTTGCAGGAGGATTTATTTTGGGGATGATTATTGGCTTAACACCAGTAATGTCTTTACACAATCTGCTCATAGTTGTCTTAATACTTGTTCTAAAAGTAAATATAGGGATGGCAATTCTGTCTTTTGCAGTGTTTAGTGGAGTTGCTTACCTCGCAGATCCTGCTTTCCATGCGTTTGGAGTTTGGATGCTAGAAAACGAAAACTTTAAAGGGTTGTGGACATCAATGTACGATAACGAGTGGTTTGCAATGACACGTTTCTACAACACCGTGGTGCTTGGTAGCTTTGTTGCTGCTGTAATTCTTTGTGTACCAATGTTTCCGCTAACCATGGTTGGGATAAAACAATATCGAGTACATATCCATGCAAAGGTGCAGAAATTGAAAATTGTTAAAGCACTTAAGGGATCTAAAATATATTCGATTTATCAAACGGTAAACCGGGTGAGAGGGTAAGACTATGAGAGTTAAAGGAATAATATTTATTGCAGTACTGGTAGCTATTGGATTTGGATTAAGCATACTACTTACAGATAGCTGGATTGAAGATAAAATTGAATACAACGCCAGTGTTGCTAACGAAGCAAAAGTTGAAATAGACGGGTTTGAGTTCGATTTATTTAGTTTGAAAATACGCTGGGATAGGTTGCAGGTTACCAATCCCAAAAATACAATGATGAATACTTTCGAGACAGGTGATACCGAGTTCGATATGGATTTCTGGCCTATACTTTGGAGCAAAGTAATTATCGAAGATGTGAAATTAACGGGATTCCAGCTAGATACCGAAAGAGAAACTGATGGCTATTTCGAAATGCCTATTAATGAATCTGGGGAACCGGAAGAGCCGGGGTTTATTTCAGAAGTTACGAGCCAAATTTCGGGAGAGATAAAGAAAAATGCACAAAGTCAGATTGACGAAATAAAGACTGACATAGATGTGGATGCCCTTTTGGCAAAAGTTGACCTACAGTCTTTAAATAAGATGGATTCTCTACAAACAGGTTTGCAACAAAACTACACAAAGTGGGAAAATACTTTAAAGAATAATCCTATTGAGAAGAATGTTGACGAAATTAAGAAAAACGTTGATGGCCTCGAAGTGCCTAAACTGAAAGATCCGAAGCAAGCAATTGCGGCACTCGAAGATGTTAAGAAATTGAGCGAGCAGGTTAAGAAGCTAAAGACGGAAACAGAACAGCTTAAAAAGGATTTTGACCAAGATTTCAACAACTCTTCAAAAAGCGTTGGCCAAATAGACAATTGGATTAAAGATGATATCCAAAGTGCTGTGAATGTTGCAAAACTACCTGATTTTGACATCCAAAGTATTGGGACAGCTCTGTTTGGAGGGAATTTGCTCGGCGATTTTAACGTATATCTTGAATATATCGGGGTTGCGAGAAAATATGGTAGTCGTTTTGTTGGTGGCGATGAAGAGGAAAAAATTGAACGTTATAAAGGTAAAAATTACAAGTTCTCTGATAAATACGATTGGCCAGAGCTTTGGATTAAAAATGTGTCGCTATCTGGAAAAACCAAAACACAGATAGATCTTTCTGGTACCGTTACAAATATTAGTAACAATCAAAAGAAAACCGGTTTACCTATTATTATTGATTTGGGTGGTGTAGATAAAAACAAGGTGTCGCTTTCCGTTAAGGGAGAGTTGAACTACTTAAGTGACGAACCTAAAGAAAATGTAACCGTTATATATGATGGCTTTTCATTAAAGAAGGCCAAGATTTCTCCATCCAATCTGTTGCCTTACGAATTGAAAGAAGGTAAAGGTGAAGTAAGTGCCCAGCTCGACTTAATAGACAAAAGAATTAAGAGCGAAATTGGATATAAAGCCAAAGGGATTAGCTTTGATTTCGAGAAAGCTGGCAAGCCAAAAAATAAAATAGAAACGGTTATTAGAGAAGCTATTCAAAGCACCGACGAAGTTTATGCTACTGCTTTAATTGATGGGACAGCTGATAAGTTGAACATCAAAGTTCGCTCTAATATTGATGACCTTTTTGTGAATGCGCTCAAAAATACTGTTAAGAAAGAAGTTGATGCAGCTAAGAAGAAAATTCAAGACGAAGTAGAACGCCAAGTAACAGAAAAGCGTAAAGAAGTCGAGAAAATTGCCAAAGAGAAAGAGGCTCAGCTTAGAGCGGAATACGAAAAACTACAGGCAAAAGTTGACGAACAGAGTAAAAAGGTAGAAGAGAAAAAAGCAGAGATTGAGAAGAAAAAGAAAGAGCTAGAAGATGCCGTTAAAGACGCAGCTAAGAATGCGTTAAAGAAGAAAATCGGATTTTAACCCTAAGGTTAAAGATGAATTTTATGCTCGTTCGTAGCCTTTTTGCGCAAGGTTGAGGGAATTAGTTCTCAGGAAAATCTAAATCAATCAACCTAGCATCCAACATCTGGTTGATGTGGTCTATTTCATCATCATTTACTAAATGCCCCATTCCTGGATAGATTCTTTTTGTAAGCAATCCGTTTAAGTTTTCAAAAACTGTACCCGTTTCTGTTAATCTTTGCATAGGGATATGCGGATCTACATCGCTACATCCCATAAAAACCGGAGTCTGTTCGAGATTCCCAGAATAGTTATCTGATAAAATATTATCACCAATTAGTCCACCGCTCAGTGCAATTAAGCCAGCATATTTTGCGGGGTGACGTGCAACAAATTCAGAAGCTAAACATGCTCCTTGCGAAAACCCGAGCAAGAAAATTTTATCCTTGGTAAAACCTTGAGTTTCTACCAGCGCTATAATATCAAAGATTGCTTGAAGGCCAGAATTTAACCCAGGTTGATTCTGCTCTTGGGGAGCTAAAAATGAATACGGATACCAAGCGAAGTTGGAAGCTTGTGGCGCTAAAAAAGTGATTTTATCAGCATGATTTAGCGAGGTTCCTAATTGCAGAATACTTTCCGCACTAGCTCCACGGCCATGAATCATAATCATGACCGCTTTCGCATTGTTCAAATTAGCTCCAGCTTTCAAAACTTGTTGGTTTTGATGTGGCCCAACAAAATTTTTGGTCGGTGAAATTCTAAACAGACTCATTATAGTTCCAAGTTTGGAAGTGTACGTTCAATTAGTTGTCTTCGTGGTTCTAACCACGGTGTAAGTATGAGTTTCTCACCAAGGTGATTGAAATCTTCATCGGTTGCATAGCCTGGTCCATCTGTAGCAAGTTCAAAAAGAATACCACTTGGCTCTCTGAAATACACCGAATTAAACCAATGTCGGTCAATAACCTCAGTGGGCTGTAGACCCTTTGCAAGTACTTGTTCACGCATGTTTTTCAAATCGTCCATATCTTTGGCACGGAATGCTACGTGATGCACAATCCCTCTGCCTCCACGACCTTGCTCTGTTGCTTCTGCTTCTTCAATTATTACATGAGTGCCGATATTTCCTTCCGAAGATAACAAAGTCAGATTTCCTTCAGTTTTTTGCTCCTCAAAGCCCAAAATAGTGGTTAAAATATCTGTGGTTTCTTCGGCTTGTGTTAATTTCAAGCGGGTAGACCAAAATCCCTGAACGGCTTGCTCAACAGGCACAGAACTTTCAAAGGTGCTAATTTTCTCCTTGGCGTTGCCATTAAAAATCAGATCCAATTCTAAACCATCAGGATCTTTAAACCGCACCGCCTCTTTTCCAAAAATAGACAATTCTTTATGCTCAATACCTAATTCAGATAATCTATTCATCCAAAAAGATTCAGAACCTAAAGGAACTTGAAACGCCACGTTTACAGCTTCACCAGTCCCTGTTGTTCCTTGATGCGCTCTTGGCCAAGGGAAAAAAGTAATGCTAGAACCAGGATTAGCCGCTTCATTTCCATAAAACAAATGATAGGTATTTGGATCGTCTTGGTTTACAGATTTTTTAACCAGACGCATTCCTAATTTCTTGATATAAAACTGGGCATTCTGAGTTGGGTTACCTGCTAGAACAGAAATGTGGTGTAAGCCTTTATGGTGTGTCATAATTTTTCCATTATTGATTATTACGTCGTAAATGTAAAAAATAGTTTAACATTAAACTATTTGGAAAAATCTATAAGCTTTATTGAAGTACTCGATTATCTCCGGCTAATGATAAGTGTTGCATTATTAGATAATTTCAACTATGATTAAGTATGTCTAACTCACGAAAAATAGATGAACTTGCGCTTTCTAGAATCTCATCGAAATTGGGAGATGTTTCTACTGAGAAAATTGTTGAGTTCTTTTTCTACTTTCCTGCCGAGTTGGATGCTACCATGGCAGAAGTTGAGTTGGTAAATCTCCAGTTTCAATGCTCGGTTAGTAAAAGTCCGAATAAAAATGACTGGCTCTGTTTTGCTACTAAAAAAATGATGGTGTCCGAAGAGCGGTTTTCTGAACTCAGAACTTGGATGGAAAATCTAGCAGCCAAACATAACGGAACTTATGACGGCTGGGGAATGGAAGTTTAGCTAAGTGTGCCTATAAAAGAACTTGTTTGTGTATCTTCAGAAAAAATTAAGCTGAAGCCAACCTCATCAAATGAATATCTACCTTATAATAATATTATCTGCTATTGCTGTAGATTTAATACTTGATTTAAGTTCCAAATACCTGAATCTAACATCTCTTTCTAAAAAGTTACCAAGCGAATTTGAAGGGGTTTATGATGAGGATACCTACTCTAAATCACAGGAATACACCAGAGTTGTTACTCGTTTCGGATTCATTACAGGAGCATTTGATCTTGTAGTTACTCTAGTATTTTGGTTTTCAGGTGGATTCAACTGGTTAGATCAAATTGTTCGCGCATGGGCATTTGGTGAACTTATCACGGGGCTTCTTTTCATCATTCTTTTGATGGTAACCAAATCCATTATTTCATTACCATTTAGTATTTATTCAACCTTTGTTATTGAAGAACGCTTTGGTTTCAATAAAACCACACCAAAAACTTTCATAACAGACATGCTGAAAGGAATGGCACTAGGTGCGATTATTGGAATTCCCGTACTTGCAGGGATTTTGAGTTTCTTTATGTTCACAGGCTCCCTTTCTTGGCTTTATGCATGGGGTGCAGTAACTATTTTTACGCTGGTGATGCAATATGTGGCCCCAACATGGATTATGCCGATTTTCAATAAATTCACTCCTCTTGAAGAAGGTGAGCTAAGAACAGCAATCGAAAATTACACGGCAAAAGTTGATTTCCCCTTACAAGGTCTTTTTGTTATCGACGGCTCAAAACGATCAAGCAAATCGAACGCTTTTTTTACGGGTTTTGGAAAGAATAAACGTGTTGCTCTTTATGATACGCTCATTGAAAATCATACTAATGAAGAACTTGTGGCCGTGTTAGCTCACGAAATTGGGCACTACAAGAAGAAGCACATCATAAAAGGGATGATTACAAGCATCCTACATACAGGTGTACTTTTCTATTTACTTTCGGTTTTCTTGAATGTAGAAGGATTATTCGATGCTTTCTATATGGAGAATATGTCGGTTTACGCAGGGTTAATCTTTTTCGGAATGCTATATGCACCCATCGAAATGATTTTGTCAATTTTTATGCAAATGTCTTCAAGAAAGCACGAGTTTGAGGCAGATGCTTTTGCCGCAGAAACTACAGGCAAACCAGAAGACATGATTTCAACACTCAAAAAATTATCAAAAGACAATCTTTCTAATTTAACCCCGCATCCATTTTATGTATTCTTAAATTATTCGCACCCTCCGGTATTACAACGTATTAATGCAATAAGAAAAGCCTGATAATTTTTTCATTTAAATGTTGAACTCATGCATACATCAAAAAAAATAGAAACTATAGCCATTCATTCAGGAATGGATCATTCATCGGGTTCACGGTCTATCGTTCCGCCGTTGGAATCTTCCACAAATTATGAGCATGATGAAAGGGGATACCAGGAAGGGGATTTTATTTACACTCGTTATGAGAATCCGAACCGATTGCAGCTCGAAAAAGTATTAGCGGATCTTGAAGAAGGCGAGGCATGTGCAACGTTTTCGTCGGGTGTAGCTGCAATTTCGGCAGTTTTTCAAGCTCTAGAAGCAGGGTCGCATGTGCTTTTACCGAACGATTTGTATCATGGAACACGAGTTATTTTGCAGAATTTTGGTAAACGTTGGGGCCTAGAATTTTCCTATACCGATATGACCGATATGGATATAGTGAAAGCTGATTGTAGAAAAAATACCAAGCTAATTTTTGTTGAAACTCCTTCGAATCCGCTAATGTTAATTACCGATGTGGAGAAGATGTGCAACTTCGCCAAAACTGTTGGGGCGAAAGTGTGTGTAGATAATACGTGGCCTACGCCGTTGAACTTGAACCCAATTCATTATGGTGCTGATTTGGTGATGCATTCAACTACAAAATATTTAGCAGGACATAGCGATATTTTGGGCGGTGCTGTAATTTCAGCCAAGAAAGATGAGTTTTTTGATGAAATCCGATCAATACAAAGAGTGCAGGGTGCGGTTCCATCTCCGAGAGATTGTTGGTTGTTGAGTAGAAGTATCAGAAGTTTTCCATATCGCATGCGTGGACATAATGAAAATGCGAAGAGCGTAGCTAATTATTTAGTTACTCACCCAAAAGTAAAAAGTGTGTTTTATCCAGGGCTTGAATCTCATCCCGGACACGAAATTGCGAGGAGCCAAATGAGCGGTTTTGGAGGAATGGTGTCTTTTCTGTTTGAAGGAAAAGCGAAAGAGACTTTAGAAGTAGTTTCTAAATCTAAACTAATTAAAAGAGCTACGAGTTTAGGTGGAGTAGAAAGCACTTGGGAACATCGCCAATCAAGCGAAAGTGAAGGATCAACCACACCAGAAAATCTAATTCGATTTAGTGTTGGGCTTGAACATATAGATGATTTAATCGCCGATCTGAAATTAGCGCTAGGTTAAACCTCTAAATTAAATTGATAGCTTATTCTAGGACTGATGGAAGCCATTGCCAAGTACATTCTGCAATAATGGATGAGCCTTCCTCATTTGGGTGAGAATCTCCGGGAATACGAATACCATCAAGATTATGGGATGCTAGTGAATCCACACAAGGTGAGTTGTCATAAAACGGAAGTTCATAGGCTAAGCCATTCGTAAGGATTGAATTGTAAAATTTGGCAGTGTGAGTATCCGATTTATTTTGCTCAAAAAATCCTGTTGTAGTCACAATTAACTCACAGTTATTAGAAGCACACCAATTTTGCATTCTCTCGATTAAGGCCATACCCAGTTCTGTAGAGTAATTTGATTCGAGTGAAAATTCATCATAATTCGGGATGATGGTGCTACTCTTTTTTGCATCGAAGTTATTAGTCACATCGTCGAAATACACATTCTTCCACAAAACCTTAACTACGATATTGGCTAGTTGAGAATGTGCTTGGAGCCAACGGTACCAACCTTTTTTCCCAAGGCTGAACATGAATTGTTGTGGTTTCCAGCGCTTTGATTGAATGAGCGAATCGTTTTTTAATACGAATAGGTTCTTTGATAAGGCGCGGTCGATATCGTGAACATTCAGAAAATAAAGAACTTTGTCGGGCTGAATGTTATCTCCAAAAGTCTCTAACCAAAGGGGCCAATCAGCTAAACCGGCACCGCCAACACCTCCGTTTAGAATAAAAGTGGAATCATTTCCAGAATCCAAAAACTCCTGATTGAGGTGGTGGATATAAGTGTTCTCTTCATCCAGTAATAAACCAAAAGTAAATGAATCACCGATAGCTAAAATTCTTTTCTCGGTTGTACGGCCTTTTTCTGTAGCTCTCAATCGTTGCTTAGTAAAGGTATAGTTAGCAATTCTTGTATCGAGCTCCTGAAATGAGTTGCCATTTATTTGATTCATCATAAAGCCCTCTTCATGCATCTCAAGCCAAGTAACCATTTTATCTTGGGGTAGAATAATACGGACGGCCCACTCACAAAGTAAGAGAGTAAAAAGCATGCTTAAAACAACTAAAAGGGAATTAAGAAGCACACGAATGTACAATGGTTTTTTTTTATGGGAGTGCATGAATCAAAAGCAGAAATAAAATGTTATTTAAATCAAAATAACACAGATGTGTAAACATTAACATGTAAAAAAACGCTATTTTATCAAGGAATGGAAATAACGCAAATAAAAGCGCTTTTCTGTGATTTTTGAATGATATATCTATTTTGAACTAACTAGAATAATCCTGAACTTTAAGTCCTTTGCAAAGACAGGAAAAAACGCCTTAATTGGCATCAAATTAAAGATTTTTATGGCTAAGGTTGAAGTTGTTATGCCCCAAATGGGCGAATCGGTAATGGAAGGAACAGTTATTGAGTGGAGCAAGAAAGTGGGAGACACTGTTGAGCTTGACGAAACACTTCTCGAAATCGCTACGGATAAAGTAGATAGTGAAGTACCATCGCCAGAAGCTGGTATTTTGGTTCAAATTCTAGTTGAAGAAGGTGATACCATTGAAGTTGGTAAAGCAATCGCAATTATTGAAACTGATGCATCGGCAGCAGGTGATGTGAGCGTAGCGCCCGAAGTAAAAGAAGAAAGTGTTGCCGAAGAAAAAGTTGAAGCAACTCCTGAGCCTCAACAAGTTGCACCCGCTAGTTCAGGTGAAGCAGAAGGCGAACTAATTGAAGTTGTGATGCCCCAAATGGGCGAGTCGGTAGTGGAAGCAACCGTAATTGGTTGGTCTAAAGCCGTTGGTGATACGGTTGAAGAAGATGAAACGCTTCTTGAAATTTCTACCGATAAAGTAGATAGCGAAGTGCCTTCGCCAGTAGCAGGTACATTAGTTGAAATTCGCGCTGAAGAAAATGATACTATAGAAGTTGGTCAAGTGATTGCTGTAATTGCAACAGGCAACGTAGCGGCAAGTAGTGCTCCTGCTGCAAAAAGTAACGCAGCTTCTGAGCCAACATTGAGTAAAGAACAAATTGCTGCAAGTACTCCTGAGCAATTGTTAAAAGGAGACACAGCTTCTACAAACGGAACAGAGCCACAACGTGTAGGTAGCGATGGCAGATTCTTTTCTCCATTAGTTCGTTCTATCGCAAAAGAAGAAGGTATTAGCCAAGAAGAGTTAGATACCATTAAAGGTTCTGGTCAAGGCGGAAGAGTTTCTAAAAAGGATATTCTTTCATTCGTTGAAGACCGTAAGTCGGGTAAAATTTCAGCTCCACCTAAACCTGCACCAGCTCCATCGGCAACAAAGCCAGCTTCTGGTAGAGATTCTATTTCTGCAGGTCAGCTTGATGTCACACACTCACCATCTGGCGAAGTGGAAGTCGTGAAAATGGACCGTATGCGAAAAATGATTGCGGAGCATATGGTTAAATCGATTCAGACTTCAGCTCATGTTACAACCTTCGCAGAAGTTGATGTGACTAATATGGTGAAGTGGAGAAATGCGAACAAGAATACTTTTTTCGGAAAAACTGGGCAAAAATTAACTTTCACACCTCTTTTTGTAGAGTCTATTATCAAAGCAATGTTAGAGTTCCCTCTATTAAATAGCTCGATAGACGGTGATAACATTATTTTGAAAAAGAATATCAATTTCGGATTGGCAGTTGCTTTAGGTGAAGGTGGCGAAGGTGGTTTAATTGTACCGGTTATCAAAAAAGCACAGCAAAAAAATCTTGTTGGTTTAGCCGAATCGGTTAACGAAGTAGCAACCAAAGCGCGTAGCAAAAAGCTAAGTCCAGACGATTTAGTAGGTGGAACAATTACACTTACTAATTATGGTAGTGTTGGTAACTTGATGGGGACACCTATTATTAATCAGCCACAAGTAGCAATTCTTGGAACTGGCGTTATCCAAAAACGGCCTGTTGTTCTAGAAACAGAAGCTGGTGATGTAATTGCTATTCGCCATATGATGTTCTTATCAATGAGCTATGATCACCGTATTATTGATGGTGCTCATGGTGGTGCGTTCTTGAATAGAATTAAGCAAATTCTTGAAGCATTTGATATGAACCGTGCTGTTTAATGCTGTTTATATAATTAATTAGAATAAGAAGAGGCGTTATTATTGACGTCTCTTTTTTTTTCAATACCAATAGCAGGATAGATTTTTGAACGATGGAAAATCACTGGCAAGCAAAACTACATAGAGTCTAGAAATGAAAGTAGTACAAACTATCGCTGACATTCGAGCTGAAGTACGAGCTCTAAAAGCTGCGGGCAAAAAAGTGGCTTTTGTTCCTACAATGGGCGCACTACATGGCGGCCATTTATCGTTAATCCATTTAGCTCAAAAAAAAGCAGATGCTATCGTGGTTTCTATTTATGTAAACCCGGCGCAATTTGCCCCAACTGATGACTTCGACACCTATCCCAAAACCATAGAATCTGATTTAAAACTGTGTGAACAGGAAGGGGTGAGCTTAGTTTTTATGCCAGATACCGAAATCATGTACGGTTCTGGGAAAAAATACTTTAGCATAGAAATTGAAGAGCTAAACAAACACTTGGATGGAGGTAGTCGACATGGGTATTTCCAAGGAATCTCTCTAGTTGTGAACAAGCTTTTCAATATTGTAGAGGCTGACGTAGCTGTATTTGGCCAAAAAGATTATCAGCAGTTTCGAATTATAGAGCAAATGGTTAAAGAATTTAATCACGATGTAGAATTAATTATGGCTCCAATAGGTAGAGCTGAAGATGGGCTAGCGCTTAGTAGCCGGAATGTTTATTTGAACGAAGAAGAAAGAGCTATTGCTCCAGTGCTTTTTAAAGCTTTAAAAAATATTGAGAAAGAGATTAAGTCAGGACTGCTTGAACCAAAATTATTCTTGAAAGAACAGCAGAGTGAACTAAAAGCAAAAGGCTTCAAGAATGATTATCTTGCAGTGTTCTCTTTAGAAAAAATGTGGCCAGTAGAAAAATTAGAGAAAGGGAATCAATATCTAATTGCAGTGGCAGCCTATTTAGGGAAAACCCGTTTGATCGACAACATTATATTTGAAATTTGAGATTATAGACAATGCAAATAACCATGTTTAAATCTAAACTGCACCAAATGGCAGTTACCGAAGCTAACCTCATGTACGAAGGTAGTATCACTATTGATCAAGATTTGCTAGACTTAGCAAATTTATTACCATACGAAAAAGTACAGGTAGTAAATATTACCAATGGTTCTCGTTTAGAAACATATACAATACCTGGAGAACGTGGAAGCAGAATTTGTTGCCTAAACGGCGCAGCAGCACGGCTCACACAAATTGGAGATCGTATTATTGTAATCAGTTATGCTGATATGACTCCTGAAGAAGCCAAGACCCATAAGCCAGTAGTAGTAGTTGTAGATGAAAACAACAATCCTACTAAAGTAATCGATGAGACAAAGTACGCTACTCAATACGACTTAGAGTCTGGCGATCTAAAAAACTAGAGCTTTATAAGCTAGCTTAGTTTTACCCTTTTATATTAAAGATGAAAAATCCCTTCCGCAAAAAATATCCAGAGCAGCTTAATGTTTTGGAAAGCACTAAAGATGGCTTCGGAACTTTCGGAGGTGTTTTTACGCCTTCAATCCTAACCATTTTAGGTGTAATAATGTATCTGCGCTTTGGGTGGGTTGTTGGTAATGTGGGGTTAATCGGTACATTAATCATTGTAACACTTTCAACTACAATAACCTTTTTTACAGCGCTGTCTATCGCTTCTATTGCAACCGATCAGCGTGTTAGAACTGGTGGCGCATATTATATGATTAGTCGCTCTCTCGGTATCGAGTCGGGTGGGGCAATTGGAATTCCCTTGTATTTAGCCCAAGCATTATCGGTAGCATTATATACTGTCGGTTTTGCAGAAAGTGTTGTTTCTGTATTTCCATCGCTAAGTATGCGCACCGTCGGGTTAGTGACTACACTTTTAGTAACAATCTTGGCGCTTGCTTCTGCTCGTACAGCCATTCGAGCACAATACTTTATCATGGTTGGTATAGTATTGTCACTCATATCGTTATTATTTGGTGATAGTATTGAGCCAACGACTATTGATTATTGGGGTACTTCAGTAGAAAATAAAGAAAATTTCTGGACGGTATTCGCTGTTTTTTTCCCAGCCGTTACGGGTATCATGGCTGGTGTAAATATGAGTGGAGATCTTAAAGATCCTGGTAAGTCAATCCCAAAAGGGACGTTTGCAGCTGTTGGAGTTGGTTATCTAATCTATATGGTTCTCCCAATTGTATTAGTAATGCGTGCAAGTTCGGCATCACTTATCGAAGATCCATTAATTATGCGGAAATTGGCGTATTGGGGAGATGCGATTCTTGTAGGTGTTTGGGGAGCGACACTTTCTAGCGCGGTGGGTAGTATTCTAGGTGCTCCGAGAGTGCTACAGGCATTAGCTCGTGACAAAGTTTTACCAAGTTGGCTGTATTGGTTAGGTCGCGGAGATGGAAATGATGACGCCCCTAGAGTAGGGACGTTAGTGACACTAGGAGTGGCTTTAATAGCAGTTTATCTTGGAAATTTGAATGTTATTGCTCCTGTAATCACGATGTTTTTTCTAACAACGTATGGGGTTTTAAACATAACAGCAGGAGTTGAACGTTTATTAGGAAGTCCATCTTTTCGGCCAAAGTTTAAAGTACATTGGGCGTTTTCAATTCTAGGAGCTCTTGGCTGTATTGCTGTAATGTTTCTTATTAACACCGTGGCTACAATTATAGCTTTTCTATTTGTACTAAGTATTTTTATTTGGCTGGAGCGTCAAGAAATGCAATCTACTTGGGGAGATGTACGCCGTGGGGTTTGGATGGCAATTACGCGTGCGGGTTTACTTCGCCTCAATTCTAGCGAGGAATCAAAAACATGGAGACCTCATCCTTTAGTACTATCTGGAGCACCTACAAAGCGTTGGCACTTAATTGATTTAGCAGCAGCATTGACACACAACCGTGGGATGTTAACAGTTTCAACTGTTTTGAAAAATGAAGGAATTACCTCTACTCATAAATCTACGATGGAAGAGAATATCAAAGATTTTCTAGCTAAACGTGGGATTCAAGGTCTAGTTAGGGTAACATCAGCAGAGGAGCCATTTCAAGGCGCTGAAAGATTAGTAGAGGCATATGGGCTTGGTGCTTTAGTGCCAAACACGGTGATATTAGGTGATAGCGAAAATTTGGAAGTTCAAGCTAACTACTGCGAAATGATCGCAAAATTCCACCAGCTTCATCGGAATGTCCTCATTGTTCATGACGATAAACAGAAGGGATTTGGGAAGAAAAAAAGAATCGATATCTGGTGGGGTGGACTTAAAGGAAATGGTGGTCTCATGATGATTCTGGGTTATTTACTACAAAGTAGCAGAAGTTGGTTAGATGCCGAAGTGTATCTAAAAATGGTTGTGAGTAATGAAAAGGGCGCTGAAGATGCCCAGAAAAATCTTACAGAAATAAGTAAAAGGTTACGGACAGGGGCAATTGCAGAGGTTATCGTTGCAAACGGTCGTAATTTCGACGAAATACTCCATCAATCTTCGAAAGAAACAGATTTAATATTTATGGGAATGGCCGAGCCTGACGAACATTTTCTTGAATACTATAAAAAAAGCCAAGAACGCCTGAAAGGACTTCCAACAACAATTCTTGTATTAGCTGCTGAAGAAATATCATTCGGGGAAGTGCTACTTCAGCAAGATTCTTTGCGAGAAGATTAGCTTTCTAAGCCAAGAAAATAGGTAGGTTAAATTTTTTTATAAATGTAAAACTATTTTATGGATACCTGCGTCTACCAATAAAAGCTTTATCTTTAAATGTCTATTTAAGAAAAATTTAAATCTGAGAGATGCAGAAAAAATATTTAATTCCAATTATCCTCGTCGCTGTAGTTTTTACTATGTGGTTTTTTGTAAGAGGAGGTAATAGCGAAAGTGTAGAGCTACTAACTTCTCCCAAACGCGGTGACTTTGTTGTTGATGTTAACACTACTGGCGAATTAAGAGCCAAGAATTCAACCGAAATAAAAGGCCCACAAGGTGGAAGAGATATTCGATTATTTAATCTTAAAATTCAGCGCATTATTCCAGAGGGGACTCTTGTTAAGAAAGGTGATTTTGTGGCAGAGCTGGATCGTTCTGAAATCACGGCCAAACTTCAGGATTCTCAATTAGAATTACAGCAAGCCCAATCTAAAGTTACGCAAGCAGAGTTAGACAGTACCCTAGAGCTTTCTCAGGCCAGAGATAATTTAATTAATCTTAAATATGCGTTAGAAGAACGACAAATTGCTGTAGATCAATCACAATATGAGTCGCCTGCTGTACAACGCCAAACTGAAATTGACTTGGACAAAGCCCGCCGGCAGTTGGCTCAAGAAACGAAGAACTACCAAACAAAGGTGAAACAGAACATCGCAAAAATGAGCGATGTTGAGGCAGAACTCACAAAGAAGCAAAACGAGACGAATAAAATCCGATCGCTTATGGGTGAGTTTACTGTTAAGGCGCCAGACCAGGGCATGTTGATATACAAGAGAGATTGGAATGGAAATAAGATTACTGAAGGTGGCGAAGTTAGCGCATGGAATCCTATTGTAGCAGAACTTCCAGATTTCACAACAATGGAATCGGTTACCTATGTGAATGAAGTGGATATCCAGAAAATAAAGAATGGCCAAAAAGTAACTATGGGATTAGATGCCGTTCCTGATAAAACACTAAGTGGTGAGGTTACAAGCGTAGCTAATATCGGTGAACAAAAGAAAAATTCCGATTCTAAAGTGTTTGAAGTTGTTATCGTAATCTCAGGAACTGATAGCCTACTTCGTCCTGCTATGACAACGAGCAATCAGATTTTTGTAGAAAAACTTAAGGATGTGCTTTACATTCCTCTAGAAGCTGTACATGCTATAGACTCACTGAGTTTTGTTTTTAAGAAAGATGGGATTTCTACGGTTCTACAACAGGTGCAACTTGGTTTAATGAACGAGAATGAAGTGGTTATAAATAGAGGTCTTTCGTTAGACAGCGAAATCTATCTTTCATTGCCCAACGATACTACTGGCATAAAGCGCATCTATATAGAAGAAGAAATCACTTCAGCCAATTAAACTGTGTTTCAAAAAATATTCTACAATTTTGATATAGCTATTGAGGCTATCCAACGAAACAAACTTAGAGCGTTCTTAACGTCTTTGGGTATTATCTTTGGAGTAGCCTCAGTGATTGCCATGCTTGCCATAGGTCGCGGAGCTCAGGAAGTAGTTCTAAAACAAATGGAACTACTAGGCACTAATAATGTGATTATCCAACCTGTATTAGAGCAAAAAGATGGTTTAGTTGATGAAGAAGGTGGACAGCAAGAAAGTAAAAAATTCTCGCCAGGTCTTACTCTAGATGATCTCAGAAGTATTAATGTAATGCTACCTGAGGTTGAATTTATAAGCCCTGAAATTATCTATGATACGAATTTCATCAGAAATGCTCGTATGCGTACTGGGAAATTAGTAGGAGTGAATGCCGACTATTTCAAGATTAATAACTTTAAATTTCTTGAAGGCTCGGTATTTAGTGATTTACAAATCGAAAACTCACAGCCTGTTTGTGTAATAGGTTACGACGTAAAAACTAAATTCTTTGCAGGCCTTGACCCTGTTGGCGAAAAGATTAAAGCTGGTGGTATTTGGTTTACCGTAATTGGAGTACTTGAAAAAAGAGATGTAACTTCTGAAAATATCGAAAATTTGGGTATTAGAAATTACAACTTAGATATTTACGCACCAGCAACAACCGTACTTTTACGATTTAAGAACCGAGCTACAGTTACAAAAAGTGATTTGAGTAGCGGCGGCGGAAGTATGGTTGTGTTTTCTTCTGGTGGTGGTTTTGCGAGCTCATCTGGTGGAAATGATTCTGAAGGAACTGCGAATTACAACCAGTTAGATAAGCTAATTGTTAGAGTTACAGACACTAAATATAGTGGTAAAGTTGCGGAAGTAATCTCAAGAATGTTGAAGCGAAGACATAACAATGTGGTAGATTTCGAAATCATAGTTCCTGAGCAATTACTAAAGCAAGAGCAACAGACCAAGAGAATATTTAGTATCGTTTTGTCGTCAATTGCCTCTATATCTTTAATTGTTGGTGGGATTGGTATTATGAATATTATGCTGGCTTCTGTGGTAGAACGTTATCGAGAAATTGGTGTTAGAATGGCAGTAGGTGCCCAAAAACGAGATATAGAACTTCAATTTTTAACAGAAGCGCTGGCCCTTTGTATTTCTGGAGGGGTTGTTGGTATAATTCTAGGAATGGCTTTTAGTTATGGAATAGAAGCAACGGCTGGCATCGAAACAGTTGTAACTCCTTCTTCAATTTTTATTTCATTTGGCGTAGCATTTCTTATCGGGGTTGTATTTGGTTTCATCCCAGCAAAGCGCGCCGCTCAACAAGATCCTGTACATGCATTACGCCATGAATAAAAGAATATTAGTATCCTTAATTATACTGTTTACGATTGTACCTGGAGTTCAGCTCTTTGCACAAAGTGAAAGATCATTGACCTTAGAGCAAAGTATTGCCATTGCAAAAGAGAATAGTCCGTTAGCGCGTGCAGCTAAGTACTCATTGGTGGCTTCTAAATGGAGATACAAATCGTTCAAAGCAGATTTACTTCCAAGTTTAGTTGCTAGCGGTGATGTTCCCAATTACTCGTTTGGGCAACGGACTATTGTTACCGAAAATGGGACTCAATTTGTAGATATTCATCAATCTGATGCTAATTTAAGGCTCTCTGTCAATCAATCTATATTACCAACAGGCGGGGCTCTATCGCTTTCTTCGGGGTTATCTAGGTTAGGTATTTTTACTGGAGAGGATAATTATGGCTGGCAAAGTACACCTATTGAGATAGGGTTAACACAACCTCTTTTCCAGTTTAACAGTTTAAAATGGAGAAATAAAACTGAGCCTCTACGCTATAAAATTGCGCAGAAGCAATTTGTTGAAGATTTAGAAGACTTGGCGTTTACTGTTACCCAGAACTTTTTTGATGTGTTATTGGCTAAAATAAATGTGGAAGTTTCCGAGTTTAACGTTGCGGTAAACGATTCCATATATAATATTTCTAAAGGTCGTTTTCAGGTGGGAAATATTGCTGAAAATGAGCTGCTTCAAAGTGAGTTGGGGTTTAGAAATGCGGAAGCATCTTTGACAACAGCTAAGCTAAACTACCAACGAACAGTTGAGAATTTTAAGGGGTTGTTAGGGCTTTCTGACGACGAAATGATAAATATAATATCTCCAGATAAGGCTCCTGAAATTATTCTGGATGTTATGAAAGCTCAAGAATTAGCAAGAGAGAATAATAGCAGATCTTTGCAATTTCAATTAAGTGAGATTCAAGCTAATCAAGAATATGAGCGAGCTAAAAAGGAAAGTGGTTTTTCTGCTAGTATTCAGGCGAGTTATGGGCTAAACCAGGTAGCTGAAGATTTTGATAAACTGTATGAAAACCCGGCTAATCGTCAGTTTTTTACCGTTGGCTTTCAAGTTCCAATATTCAATTGGGGTAAGCAAGTTGCCGAGATTAAGTCTGCTCGAAATGTGCAACAGGAAACTGCAAACACGATAGAGTATCAACGATTACAGTTTGAGTTAGACGTGCGAAGCACAGTACGAGAGTTCGGTTTACTAAAGCAGCAAGTTGATTTGGCAGCTGTGTCGAATGACATTGGAGAGCGGCGTTATGATGTATCGAAGAATCGTTATCTAATTGGGAAGATTGATATCACAAACTTGTTTATAGCTCAGAATGAAAAGGACAGTGCAAGAAGAAATTACATCCAAGCATTAAGAAATTATTGGACAGGCTTCTACAACCTGAGGAGATTAACTCTCTATGATTTTGAAATAGATGAGCCCATTACCTATCAAATAGAATATTAGAAAAAAGAGCCGATGTTTGTCGGCTCTTTTTGTATTAATTCATTTCTGCTAAATGTTCCATAAACCTTGCGGAGGTTCGAATTCCTCGCTGGAAATCTTGTAGCGAAAATTTTTCATTTGGTGAGTGAATGGCGTCACTTGTAAGCCCAAAGCCCATTAAAATAGACTCTACACCTAAGACACGCTTAAAGTCTGCGACAATCGGGATAGAGCCGCCTTCTCTTGAGAACAAAGGTTCTTTACCAAAAACATCTTCGAAGGCTTTAGCGGCAGCTTTCAGTCCGTAGAATGAAAGATCAGTTACCGATGGATGCCCGCCATGATGCTCATTTACAACTACTTTTACAGTGTCTGGAGCAATAGAATTGAAATAATCACTAAAGAGCTTTGCAATTTCTTGCGGGTGCTGGTCTGGTACTAAACGCATACTTATTTTGGCAGCTGCTTTTGATGGTAATACCGTTTTAGCACCTTCAGCTTGGTAGCCACCCCAAATCCCATTCACATCAAGTGTTGGACGAGCTGAACCTCGTTCTAATGTCGTATATCCTTTCTCTCCGTGAACAGCTTTTATGTCTAACGATTTTTTGTAGGCTTCTTCATCAAAAGGTAGAGCTGCAGAAGCGGCTCTATCGTCTGGAGTGAGCGCTTTAACTTTATCATAAAAACCGGGAACACTGATAACACCGTCATCGTCCTTCAGCTTAGCAATCATCTCGCAAAGTACGTTTATAGGATTTTCAACAGCACCGCCATATACACCAGAATGTAAATCTCGGTTTGGGCCAGTTACTTCAACTTCCATATAAGCCAAACCACGCAATCCATAAGTGATAGACGGAATATCTTTACCAAACATAGATGTATCAGAAATTAACACCATATCGCAGTTGAGTAAATCAATATGTGACTCTATAAATGGAACAAGATTAGGAGAGCCAATTTCTTCTTCACCTTCCAGAAGGAACTTCACATTAACGGGTATTTCTTGTCCCGTTTTCACAAAAGATTCTACCGCCTTAATGTGTGTATATGATTGACCTTTATCATCACTTGCTCCACGTGCGTAGATATCTCCGTCTTTAATAACGGGCTCAAAAGCTGGAGAATCCCAAAGGTAATCTGGGTCTGAAGGCTGGACATCATAATGTCCATAAATCAGAACCGTTGGTTTATCGGAGTGTGGGCAATGTTCTGCATATACGATAGGGTTACCAGGGGTTTCAAAAAGCTCCACTTTGTTGAAATCAAACTGTTTGAATTGACTCAATAAAAAGTTCGCTGCTTGATGAATTGCATCCTTCTTAGACGAATCAGTGCTTACACTCGGAATGCGTAATAACTCGATGAGTTCTTCTACGTATCGATCTTTGTTCTGTTGGATATATTCTTGAGATGTATTCATGAGTCAATTTTAGAATTAAAGGATCTAAAGTGGGTAAACCACATTTTTGTTAATCCAGCCGTACTGCCCATTACCGAGGCGAACATAATACCATGCTGGATTATCATTGCTAATAATAAAGTCGATTGTGAGTGTGTAACCTTCGTAAGCTAAGCTTACCACAGAACTAATTTCATCTGGACTTTGAAAGACTTGAGCTTCTTGATGAACCATTACTGCTTCATCATAACGTTTGTCAATATAGCTCACATAAAAAGCCAACGCTATGATAAGTACAGATGAAATAGCGAAGATTAATATCAAAGAATGCTGTTTTTTAAAAGAGAAAAAGTGAAACCAATTGCCTAAAACAATGATTATTGCAATCATCCCTAGCGAGTAACCTAGCCAAAATACGCCACTAGAAGAGGGGCCTTCCTTTAGCCAATCAACAGCTTTATCCCATGGAAGTTTCGGAAGCGTTGCCGATTGTCTACTAAACTGGGAATTCACAAACTCTAAAGCGCGAGCGGCTTGAGCAGATGTTTCAGGAATCTCTGGAAAGTATTTTATCGTTTTTAGAAAATAGTATTTAGCTAATCCTAAAGAATCAATTTGAACGGCTGAAATTCCCATATTTAAATATAGAGGGCCAGAAATGGAGCCTTGGGACTCAATCTTTTGATAGCCTTTTAGGGCGCCTCTATAATCACCTTCTTCGAGAAGTGTATTAGCTTTATCAAACTCTAATTGGGCTGTTTGCTGGGCAAATAGAGGCAAGATTAAAAAAGTAAGAAAGAAAAGGATTGAAATGACTCTCATAAATATTTACCCATTTTCTTAATAAGCTCTTTTGATAACTCGATGTCATTAGTGAGCGAATCTTGCGATACATTTGGAGCATAAGCGATGGTTTCACACTTTTCGAAAAGATTTCTTAAATCATCAATGTGCATCTCAGGAGATGTTGTTTGAACTTCTTGAATTAAGCGGTTCGCAGATAATCCTGCTTCTGGGAGATTTAATCTATCAGCTATATACAATGAAAGTGCTTGTTGAATAAGGTGGTAACCATGCTTAATATCGGTAGTCGCGGAAGCATCTTGAAGGGTACTTAAAGCCTTCTGTTTCGCTTTTTGAGATCTGGCAAAACCAGAGTCAGTATCCATTCTATCTCTATACTTTTTGAAACCAAAGGCACTCAGAAGCACTACGAATGGTAGAAGTAGCCAAGACCAAAGCGTAGTACGGTCAATTAGAAACTCGTTATCTAAAGTTTTCCATTGAGCAAGACCTATACTCGGTTTAATGTCTAAACGCGTCTCTGTTAAGTTAGAATTAAAAGCTTTAGGGTCTGGGGTAGCCGAAAAATTAAGCGATGGTAAAGTGGTGTAATCAAAAGCTTTTCTAATTGGATTATAGATAGCAATTTTCTTTTCTGGGATTTCGAAGGTTCCTTCATTTCTAGCAATAACAATATCAGTAAAGGTTTTAGACCCAGAAATTTGATTATTACCGCGTTCTATTTTGCTACTTTCTTGAGGATTATATTTTTCAAGTGCTTCCGGAAACTCATAATTGGGTTTGTTTAGTAAAGGTACATTTCCAGTTCCTGAAATCGTAGTTTCAACCTCAATACTTTCACCAACCATAGCTTTAGTTGTTGAAATTTTTCTATTGATTTTAAAATTACCAACGGCGCCAATCACTTCTACATCGCCAGCGTTAGGTAGATTTTGGACTTCTAAAGTGATTGGAAGTGTTTTGAGTTCTTTATTCTCTTGGCCGAAGCTCAGACTAAATGGATCTCTAACACCATTTCTGCTTTGTCTCATTCGAACGGTTATTGTAAAGGGGCTCAATGTTAATGTGCCCGTTTTGGTAGGAAAAAGAGCATAATTGAGTAATTGTGCTCGTTGATATCGTACTCCATTTATTAAGGTAGAATTTGAACGAGCTTGGCGCTGCATTTCCAGTTCTTCTTTCCAAAATCCTTCTGCTTTCCAGCCTGGCGAAGCTTGGTAAGAGTTTACTTCGATACCCGTTTTAAAATAAAGAACTATTGTAGCTACTACTTGTTGGCCAACAACAGGTTTGGTTACGTTTGTTTCAAGACGCACATAAATATCTGGCGAGCGTTCAGCTTTTCCAGTATCAATCGTTTTTGGATCTAGAACTTTAAAAGAAATTGGCTTGGTAACATAAGTCTTGCCTTCAATAGTAATGCCAATAGGGGGTATCTTGTGGCTTCCTACATCTTCTGCAATAAGTTGAAAGCCATAGCTAATAGTAACCGAAGGTCTATTATTCAGATACGTGTAATTACTACTTTGGCTTGTTCTATTTGGAAGCCAACGTAGCCCAGGGATTTCTGGTAAAGTCGGACGATCTAATGTTCCTACGGATGTACCAGATATAGCTATTTGTAAGGTGACACCCTCACCTGCAAAAATATTTGTTTCGCTTAATGTTGCTTCAACTGTAACGTCTTGGGCGTTAAGCGTTGATGTTAATAAAAGCGATAGAAAAATAAATACTACAGAGCCTAGCCTATTACCAATCTTTGTCATGCTTAGCGCTGTTCTTTGATTTTTGTTTTTTAAATTCTTTAAGCAATTCTTTTTCTTTTTGAGCCAATGCTTTTAGAATCTTCTCGGCATCTTCCTTACTAATTTCTTTGGGAGCACGTCCTTCACCTTCTTTTGGCTCTTGTAAGTCACTCTTTTCTTCACTGTCACTTTCCTGAGGATTCTCTTTTTGTTCTTGATCCTCTTCATTCTGCTGCTCTTCTTGAGAATCTTGTTGTTGCTGATCTTCGTTCTCTTCCTGCTGCTCGTTGTTTTTCTGATCCTGACTTTGTTGTTGTTGCTGCTGTTGTTGTTTCTCTTTTTCCTCTTCAATCCTTTTCTTCAGTTCATTCAACTTCATATCGTTTGGAAACTGAGAAAGTCCTTGATCAACATTGTCAAGAGCGCTTTGCATATCGGCATTTATAAAAGCTTGAGCAGAGTTGTGGAAATAGAAATCGGCAGATTGAGCTTGCGCAGTAATCGTAAAGTAAAGTGGAAATATAAAAAGTAGTAAAAAGTGTTTCATAATTAAGAATCTATTTGATCAACAGAGCCAATACGTTCAATGAAATCTTTAAAATTAGAGACCGTTTCATCAACTTTTTGTGCTTGTTGCATTAAATCGTAAGCTTTTTTGTACTTTTTCTCTGAAACCAATTTCTCTGCTTGTTGTTTCATTGCAAGAGCGTATTCAGAAGGCTCCTTCTGTTTTTGATCTTGGTTTTCTTGATCTTGTTGCTGTTCATTTTCTTCTTCTTCAGCTTTCGAAGAAGCCAATTCATAATTTTGTTGAGCCTCCGCATCGCTAGGGTCTAATTTTAACGCGTTTCTCAGGTGCAACTTAGCAGGTTCCCATTTTTCACCATTAGCTAAGAGTGTTCCCATATTGTATTGGGCTAGAGCTTTGTCAGAATCTGTTTTAGAGAGTTTGTCAAATTCCATATATGCATCTAAAGCTTCTTGAACTTTATCTTGCTTAGCGAGAGCATTACCTAAGTTAAAATAGAGACGCGCATTATCAGGGTTGTTCTCTAAAGCGGCACGATATAGAACTTCTGCTTCTACAAAATCCCCTTTTTCAAAAGCATCATTCCCTTTTCGGGCGTCACCTAACCCCGCTGCCGAAAGTATAAAAACGAAAAGTATGTAGAAAAAAGGTTGCTTCATTAAAGATGAATAGAAGTTTTAGTCAAAATTATTCTGGTATAAACGTAAATACAACGTATTTAAAAATCTGCTTGTGATGTCGTTTTTATAAAATTCTTTTCGATTGAACGTTGAACTAAGCTCTGCTTAACTCAAGCAAGAATGAAACGAAATCAAAAGTATCCATATTGCCACCTCTTTCTTAAAAGAATGATGAATTTGCATCTTCTCCGAAAGTTGCAGCATCATATTTAATTCTAATGAATTTAAAAGCTATGGAACTAAATTTAACTTTAGCGTCCAAAATTAACATTCTATCTGTTTAAGTGGAAATATTTACTACTTAATTTGAAAGAAACACAATCTTTGGAACCTTAACTGTTAAAGCTTGTGTTAGCCATACAATATATTGAGAAGTATTACTTATTTTTTGATGAATAAAATGGAGATATAAAAGAATGAATATTGGTATTGTTTGTTACCCAACATTTGGAGGAAGTGGGGTTGTTGCCACTGAATTAGCTAAAGTGTTAGCTAAGAAAGGGCACGTAATTCATGTTATGAGCTATGCTAAGCCGGCGCGATTAGATACTCTTGAACCAAATATCACGTATCACGAAGTATCAATCAATTCGTATCCATTGTTCGAGTATCCGCCGTATGATTTGGCGTTAGCAACTCAAATGGTAAACCTAATTGAGCACGAAGATTTAGATTTACTGCACGTGCATTACGCACTTCCCCATGCTACAAGCGCATACCTAGCCAAACAAATTGTTGCTGAAAAGAATAAAAAAATATGCATCATAACTACGTTACACGGTACAGATATAACAGTTGTAGGTAGCGATCCTAGTTATAAACACGTGGTAGAGTTTTCCATTGATAAAAGTGATGGCGTTACAGCCGTCTCAGAATATCTAAAACAAGAAACTTACAACCGATTTGATATAAAACGTGATATACGAGTCATCCCAAACTTTATTGATCTAGAGCGTTTTCAAAAGTCTAATAAAACTCATTTTAAAAAGGCAATTTGTCCTGACGATGAGAAGGTGGTAGTGCATGTATCGAATTTTAGAAAAGTTAAAAGAATAGCTGATGTGGTCGAAATATTTGGAGGCATTCTAAAGCAGGGTATTAAAGCAAAACTACTTATGGTTGGTGATGGGCCTGAAAGGCAGCACGCAGAACAGCAGTGTAGAGATTTAGGAATATGTGAGCATGTACGTTTTCTAGGTAAATTAGAAGCAGTAGAAGAAGTGCTTTCTATAGCTGATTTATTTCTTATACCATCAGGGTCAGAAACCTTTGGCTTAGCCGCACTAGAAGCTATGAGTTGCTCAGTTCCTGTTGTAAGTACAAATATTGGTGGGCTCCCTGAAGTGAATATCCATGGTGAAACAGGGTATTTATGTGAGCTTGGTGATGTAGAGAGTATGTCTAAGTATTCTGTTGAAATACTTTCTAACGAAACACTACACGCTGAAATGGCAGCTAATGCAAGAAAACGAGCTGAGACTTTCAATCAAGATTTTGTAGTGCAAGAGTACGAAACCTTTTACGAGGAAGTTAGATCCGGTTGTGCTCAGGTTAAGTAAGATTTAATACCCTAGAGGTTAGCCAAAAATATTCCATTTACTTTTAGCCGATGCTTTTGCAACAGCAATGTATTTACATTTCTTTAAGTTGAGTATTTTGTCATTTTCTAAAGAATTGTCAATTACATAAGCTATGGCGATGGTAAGATCTTTCATAGAACTATCAACTTTTTGGCCTTTAAACTTAGAGCAAATCACAAAATTTGAAATCTCTGTGTTGATACCTTTTGCCTTGTCTACCCAAAATACTGGCGACACCAATGTAGCTAACATATAATCAGAGCGATCTTTTCCTGGGATTTCTCTAATCACTTCAGCTTGTATAGGTAATTGAAGCTTAAGCTCTTCTGGCCCCTGATCAATAGTAGATATTTCAATTTTGAATGGTTTCATGCTCGTAATGAAATAATATGATGTGGTTAAAGCTAACGCTGAATATAGGTGCTATAATTTGATTCTTAAACAAAAAAATCCCTGCATACTTAAATGCAGGGATTTTAAATAATCGTAAATACTTACAATGTGTTTATGCGAGAACTTTAGAAACTTCTTCAGCTGCTTCTTTAAGAAGAACAGCGGAAATAACGTTTAACCCGGAGTTATCGATAATTTCTTTTGCTTCAGCAGCATTGGTGCCTTGCAAGCGTACAATAATAGGTACTTTGGCAACTTTACTTGCAATTTCTGGGTCTTTAACAGCTTCAATAACACCGTTAGCAACACGATCGCAACGAACAATCCCACCAAAAATGTTAATCAAAATAGCTTTAACATTTGGATCGTCTAAGATAATACGGAAACCATTTTTTACCGTATCAACATTAGCCCCGCCGCCAACGTCTAAGAAGTTAGCAGGCTCGCCACCAGAAAGTTTGATGATATCCATAGTTGCCATTGCAAGACCAGCACCATTAACCATACAACCAACGTTTCCGTCTAGTTTGATATAGTTTAGGTTGTACTTTTGGGCTTCCAATTCAAATGGATCTTCTTCAGCGTCGTCTTTCAATTCTGCTAAATCAGGATGGCGGTATAAACCGTTACCGTCGAACGTTACTTTAGCATCAAGCGCTAGAATGTTTTGATCTGGAGTAAGGATGAGTGGGTTAATCTCAAACATATCAGAGTCAGTCTCAACATAAGCGTTGTAAATAGCCATAATAAATTTAACGGCTTTTTTAAGCGCTGGTCCTTCTAAACCAAGAGCAAAAGCTAGATGTCTTGCTTGGTTAACCTGAAGAGGCATACCTGGCTCAACCCATTCTTTAATAATTTTCTCTGGAGTTTCTTCCGCAACTTGCTCAATCTCAACTCCACCTTCGGTTGAAACCATGATTACGTTTTTGCTAATTGCACGATCAAGAAGAATACCTAAGTAAAATTCTTTTTCGATATCAACGCCGTCTGTAACATATAAGCGTTGCACAAGCTGTCCAGCCTCACCAGTTTGGATAGTTACGAGAACATCACCTAATAAAGATTCAGCTGCTTCGCGAACTTCATCAATGCTTTTGCATAAGATAACGCCTTTTGCGTTGCTCTTTACAGTTCGCCCTTTACCTCGGCCGCCTGCGTGAATTTGAGCTTTTACAACAAACAGAGACGTTCCGTTCTTCTGCATTTCTTCAGCAGCTTGAACAGCATCTTCCGCTGTTGTTACTGCGGTTCCATCAGGAACAGCTACGCCATATTTCTTAAGAATTTCTTTGGCTTGGTACTCGTGGATTTTCATGAATTATAATCTAATGAACGTTCAAAAAAAGCGATTTTTATGGGTCTCAATAATAGGGAGAATACACGCTAAAGGAAAGTCATCAAAACTAGAGGATACATGAATTTATAAAAGTTTGTGATTTCGGCTTTTTGTAACTTAAATTTCAGGAGAATTAATCAGAAGCGAACCCATTGCAAAAAGCTAAAATAATGTCTGCCGAGGAACTGGAACGCACCTATGTTCGGTTTGCACACCAGTTTCTTGAACCGTATGATGATCCGTCCCGACTTGCCATAATTGGCATGCAGACTAGAGGTGTTTACATTGGTAAGCGCATTAACGACGAAATAAAGAAGAAATTTGGTGTAGAGATAGACTTTGGAGTGCTTGATGTTACTTTCTATAGAGATGATTTTCGTACTAAATTAAAGATGCCTCAAGTACAAGTCACGGAAATTCCCTTCGATTTATATGATAAAGATATTGTACTTGTAGACGACGTGCTTTATACGGGTAGAACAGTACGATCAGCTATGGATGCGCTAATGGGATATGGACGTCCAAGGAAAATTCAGTTTTGCTGCATGGTAGATCGCGGCCACAGAGAACTGCCAATTGCAGCAGATTACACAGGGCTGTATATACCAACTCATGAGAAAGAGGAAGTAAGAGTGAAAGTTAAAGAGCTTGATGGCGAAGATGCAGTATATCTAGTTGAAGCAGGAGAAGAGGTATGACCAGTGACCTATTGAACGGTTACCAGTTCAAGCAAAAGCATTTGCTTGGTTTAGCTGATTATTCCAAAGAAGATATACTATATGTATTAGAACAAGCAAAATACTTTAGAGAGATTTTAGATCGCCCGGTTCCAAAAGTTCCTACATTGCGCGACAAAACCATCGTAAATTTATTTTACGAGAACAGTACTCGAACACGACTTTCTTTTGAACTTGCCCAGAAAAGAATGGGAGCGGACGTTGTTAACTTTTCAGCGAGTAACTCATCTACAAAAAAAGGGGAGTCGTTAAAAGATACAATTCAGAATATCAGTTCTATGAAGATTGATATGGTTGTTGTTCGGCACGAAAGCCCTGGCGTTCCTCACTTTCTAACTCAATGCGTTGATGCCGCTATTCTAAATGCGGGTGATGGATCTCATGAACATCCAACGCAAGCTCTACTCGATATGTTTACCATGCAAAAAATCCATCCAGATTTAACAGGTAAAAAAGTAGCAATCATTGGAGACATCTCACACAGTAGAGTGGTACGGTCTAATATTATTGGGCTCACAAAACTTGGCGCAAAAATTGTTCTATGCGGTCCAAAAACTTTTATGCCTGTTTTTGTGAAAGATATGGGGGTTGAAGTTTCTCATAATTTGGAGGAAACTTTAGCTTGGTGCGATGTGGCAATGGCGCTTCGTATTCAGCTTGAGCGACAAGGAGAAAGCACTGAATTATTCCCAAGCTTAAGAGAATACCACGAGCGATTTGGAATCAAGCTAGAACATCTTGAAAAATACCCAGATTTTAAGATTATGCATCCTGGCCCAATAAATAGAGGTGTCGAAATGCAAAGTGAAGTAGCTGATAGCGATAGAGCGGTAATTTTGGATCAAGTAACCAATGGTGTAGCAGTTAGGATGGCCGTACTTTATTTATTAAGTGGTGGTAATAGGGTATAGATAAATGTGTATTTTGTATAGTTAGAATTAGTAAATTGAATATTGTTGAATCCAAAATCTTATCAAGCACGTTAGTCATCGAAGAACAAGAAATAGATATTAAAGCTTCTACGACTCCTTCTGTAACAATAGGAATTCCAGTTCTTAATGAAGAGGAGCATATTGAGCGTGTGGTCCAAGGTTTTTTAGCTTGTGGCTACCCAAACTTAGTAGAGATATTAATAGCTGATGGTGGGAGTACGGATAGAACTCGTGAAATTATTAGCCTTATATCTCAAGAAGATGCTAGGGTTAAATTAGTTGATAACCCCAAAAAATTTCAGTCTTTTGGTTTAAACAAAATGATTGATGTCGCAAAAGGTGATGTTTTTTTACGTGCGGATGCACATTGTGATTATGGTGATGATTATGTTAAGCTCTGTGTACAGAATTTAACAGAAAGAAAAATCAAGAATGTAGGTGGTGCGGCAAGGTTTCTTGCAGAGAATTTGGTTCAGGCTGGCACTGCAATTGCTGTATTAAGCATTTTTGGAAATGGGGGGGCAAAACATTATAACCCATCTTTTGAGGGATACTCCGATACGGTTCCAATGGGTTGTTTTTGGAAAAGTGATTTAAAGGTATTAAGTGGATTTAAAGAATCTAATTACACAAACGAAGACGCAGAAATAAATTACCGTATTCAAAAGGTGTTGGGTGGAAAAATTTACATAAGCCCTGACATAAAGCTTTGGTATTACCCAAGAAAAAAATTCACTCGGCTTGCAAGACAGTATTTTAGATACGGTAGAGGGCGTTTTTTGACAGCCTCAATGCATGAAGGGAAAATTCCATTTCGAAGTAAAGCTCCTTTTATTTTTGTAGGGCTAATGCTTATATACCTACTTGTTGATGATTTATTATTTGGATCTATTCTTGGATCTAAGGTTGTTCTGGGTGCCGCTTTAATGGTATTACTTTTTGAATCGGTAAGGAAGTCTTTTAAAGAGAGAGACTACCTTAACAATGAGGTGTGGAGGGGTAAAAAGAAGATGCCGAGTTCCATCTTACTTAGTGGAGCAACTTTTGTGACTTTGATTATAATGCATATTTCTCACTTCACTGGATATGGGTTTCAGTTGTTAAGAGCTAGATTACTCAGAAAAGAAGGTTGGTAGTGGTAAATGACTTCGGATAAGTATAAAGTTGTTCAGCTTTCCTCTGTTCACCCCTCGCATGATACACGAATCTTTTACAAGATTTGTAAGTCGTTAGTAGCTCATGGTTTTGACTTGGATCTTATTATTCAACATCCTTCTGATGAGGTTAAGGATGGAATAAATATAATTGCACTCCCAATAGCGAAGAAAAAAGCGGATAGAATTTTCAAAATTATTCCAAAGCTATTTCTAAAGGCCATCAGGTATCCTAAAAGAACCATTTTTCACTTCCATGATCCAGAACTGATTCCAGTTGGGTACATGCTAAAGGTTCTTGGGTATAAGGTTATATATGATGTACATGAAGATGTGCCAAAAGATATTTTGGGTAAAGAGTGGCTACCTAATTATATTCGAAGTTTTATAGCGTTACTTATGACTGGCCTTGAAAAAATGAGCCTTTGTTTATTTGATAATGTTATCGTTGTCACTGCATCAATAGAACAGAGGTTTAAATCAGACAAAACAATACTTGTTCAAAATTTCCCGATTCTTTCTAATAATAACTGTAATGCAACACCACACCAACGAAATAGTATTTTCTATATTGGGGATATAACCCTTGTAAGAGGTCTTAAAGAAGTAATTAGAGCAGTGGACATAGTAAATCATTCACATAAGTTGAAATTCATCCTAGGTGGAAAGTTTACTCCGAAGTCTTTAGAAGGTGAATTGAAATCAGAATCAGGGTGGAAGCACACAGATTTTGTTGGCTGGGTCGGAAAGAGCGAATTTATGGAATATGCAGAAAGGTCATATGTTGGTATTGTTACTTTTCACCCTATACCCAATCATATTGAAGCCCAACCTAATAAATTGTTTGAGTATATGCACGCTGGTTTACCCGTAATAGCATCAAATTTTCCACTGTGGGTTGAAATTGTCGAGAAAAATAAATGTGGTTTATTGGTTGATCCTATGGAGCCTTCAGATATATCTAATGCTATATTATGGGTAATTGATAACCCAAAAGAAGCTCGAGAAATGGGTGAAAATGGGCGAAGAGCTGTGCTCGAAAAATACAACTGGGCCAATGAAGAAAAGAAACTTATAAAACTATATAATACCCTATCTTGAACCTTTTAGAAGCAGGGCAGAAAATTACCACAGAATACTATGAATGAGCTAAAAAGAATTGATTTATTAGAAGTTGTTACAGTTTTTGCAAAAAGAAAGAGAACGTTGGTGATAATAGTTTTTTTGGCAACCATGATGGGAGCAATCACTGCGTTTATTTGGCCAAAAAGTTACCAGTCTGAAATGACATTTATAGTAACCGATGGTAGCGGAATTAATTTCTCTAGTGGTGGTTTACTTAGTGGTTTAGCCAATCTCTCTGTGGGTGGTTCTAAAATAACATCAGATCAAGCCCTTATTTTAATAAGAAGTACCGTAATTCAGGATGAAGTGATTGATAAGTTTAATCTGAAAGACGTTTTCGGCACTGATGTGCCAGAAGCACTCAGGAAAAACCTAGATCAAAAGCTTATTATAGACGAAAAGCGAGAAGGTGGGCTTGGTTTCAATTCCATAATAGCTATAACAATTTCTTACGTTGATGAAAGTCCACAACGGTCTTATGACATTATTAGCTATTATTATAATTTGCTCGATTCAACCGTGACAGATTTAAACCGAAAGGGTGTCGGTGATGGTTATTATATGCTAAAAACTAGGCTAGAGCAAAACGAAATAGAATTAGAGATTGCAGAGGATAGTTTAGTAAGTTTTCAGAAGAGATATGGAATATTAGAAGTTGAGGAACAAGCAAAGTCTCAAATTAAAACACTTGCAGAGCTGAAAACAGAAATCGTTAAACTTGAAGTTCAAATTGGGTATACAAAGGAGGCTTTCGGTTCAGGTAATAATAAAATTGAAGATTTAGAAGTTCAAAAAAAGCAGTTTGAAAGAAAGTACAATGAACTGTTAACTGGTAAAAAAACAAGTATTGACGGCTCATTCGATGTGTTTCAGTCTGTGCAGGAAATGCCAGAGTTATTCCTAGAGTACTTAAGAAGATATCGAGAGGTAATTATACAAGAAGAAATATACAAAGTATTGTACCCTCAATTTGAGCAACAAAAACTGAGTTATGAAGAGGCTAACTCAGGGTTGAGGGTTGTAGACCCAGCAATCGTTCCAACGTATAAATCGGCGCCAAAGCGTGCGTATATAATCTTAGCAGCGATGCTTTTTGGTGGTTTTGTGGGTATTCTAACAGTACTTTTCAAAGAATGGAAAGAGAGTCTTAGGGCAAATAATCCAGAAGAACTAAACCGCTTCGAAGAGTTTATTAAAGAACTAAAAAAGTTCTAGTGGTTTCAAGTGTTAGGACATACAGTGGGTTAATAATAGTTGTTCCAATTGTTATTGGTGCTTTTTTATCGGGGATAGTCTACTTATCTGAAGGCTCTGCAATACCCCTTACCTTATTTCAAATGGCCCTGCTAGGTGGTTTCCTATTATTTGTTCTTAATAAAATAGTAAATCGTGATCTAGAACTTGATTTATATGGGGTTGAGTTAGAGTATATATTATTATTAGCGCTTATATTTTTTTCTTTAATTTATAGCCCTAATAGAGATATCGGCCTTTTTTATACTATTCGGTTTATTACTCTGCTTAGTATGACGTACCTTATTTATAATTCTGTAAATACGGTTTCTGAACTAATATCTATTATAAAAGTAATCATTGTCATCGCATGTATTGTTGCCCTAAAAAGTATTTATGATGCATACAGTAATCCTGAGATAATAGCTTTTAATTATTTGAATGAAGGTAAGAAGCTAATGCGTACTAGTGGTGTTGAAGCGGATCCAAATGTCTTCGCAATTGGATTTAGCATGCCGTTTATGTTACTATTGAGCTATTTGTCAAGTGCTAAATCAAGTATAAATAAGTTACTATTGTCTGTAGGGTTGGCTGTGATTTTAGGTGCGGTCTTAGTAACTTATTCAAGAAGCACTTGGGTCGCATTTTTTATTGGCGGGGGTATAATTCTTAAATACCATAAAAACTATACCATAATAATTGTTGCGGCTGTTTTAGTACTTATATCAATTATCGCTAGCGAAAGTATACAAGCTATTTTTATAAGTATCTGGCAACGAATGAAGGATATTTTTGCGGGGAGTGATGATGATTCATCAAATATTCGAATATTGTTATTTATTGGTGCCTTTAAGATGTTTTTGGATTCATATATGCTAGGAGTCGGATTTCAAGGGTTTTCTACCCATTTCCAACACTATTATACAAAACAGGAAACTATAGGAATATATGAGCCCCATAATGAATATTATAAATTTCTATCGGAGTTAGGATTTATTGGCTTTGTATTGTTTATTATGATATTAACTAAATTTATTAAGGTGGGATTAAGCAATCTCCACACCCGTAATGATGGCGAAAAGGTAATTGCTATTGCATTGCTTTGTTCACTTATTAGCTATTTTATATTTTATATATTTTACTCTGGAATGCTATATAATTCTTTATTCTTTATAAATATAAGTTTGCTTTTTGTGTTGAGAAAAATTGTTCAAAAGAATGCTCTAAATCCCGCTATAAATAGCGAAAAGTTTCTTTAGATAGGCATCGCTGCTAAACAACTTCTTAATTGCAGTAGTATTGGGTTTCATAGCAACAATGGAGGGTATATGTGAAACAAGATTAGTCCGAGAAAACTCAGAAACTATTTTTCCGTAACCAAGTTCAGCTAATTTGCTAGAAATTCCGGTTGGGCTAGATAAGAAGGGTACCCCACAGAAACTAGCTTCTGTTAATGCTAACCCAAAAGCCTCCCTTCTACTTGGAGAGATATAAACATCTGTAGCATGTAAGTATTCAATTAATTGATCCGGTGAAACGGTTGGATGAACCTGTATGTTCTGAAAGTGACCTTGATCTAATTTGTTTTTAATTTTGTTTGAATACGCCGTGTTCTCATAATTACCAATAATATGAAAAATAGTATCCTTGAGTTCGGAATTATCAATGATAGCATCTAACAGTAAATCTATTCCTTTTTCTTCTCTAATACTTGCAACGGTTAATGCGTGTATTTTGGAGTCATCCCATCCTAATTTGGTTCGCTTTTCAACTTTCTCTGTTGTTGAAATTGGTGTGTATTTTTGAGAATCCACCATATTGTAAATGACATCAGATTTCGCTGATAGCTTTGGGAATACGTTTTCTACATCAATTTTTAATTGAGGCCCCGAGTAAAGCACTCTGTCCACACAGTCAAAGATTTCAGAAATTATTGGCCTAAAGTGAGGCTTGTTGATACTTTGATACCAATCACTCCCATGTATTGTAAGAATCACTTTGTAGCCTGCTTTTTTTAGTGCTGGAATTGCTAAACCGTCAGGGTATAACCAATGGACATGTACAATATCAGGAGGAAGCCCTTCTAAATGTGATAATAATGTGTATGAAATAGATTTTTGAATAACTCGAGGGAATGTTTTCCTAGGGAAGGAAAGGAATTTTAATCGAGTTATATTTTTTGACCCACAAATAAATGGGGCATTATTTAGAGAGTTTCTTTTAGTAAAAGGAATTGCATAAGGAGTTGGTACTAAAAGAGAAACCTCTGTAGAGTTATTCTTCTTCAAAAGCTCAAACAAATCTTTTATGAATTTGCCTTGGGAGGTAGCTAGTTCATTAGGAAATAAATGACTGACTAATGCAATATTCATAGTGTACAGGTTTAACTCAGGCTTAGGTGAAGTATGCTTAATTGGTGAATAAGTAATTGTTAAAGAAGCATAGCAAGTATAAACTCTACCTATTCAATGCTACGTAAGTTGTGATAATACCTGTGATTGTGGAAATGCCTGCTAGCCAAAGTTGAACGCGTTGGTTTTTCAATTGCCCGCGTTGATATTCGTAGGTTTGCTTGGATGAGAATTCAACAACGGGTTGTTTGTCTACAAATATACGATCACCAGATTCTAATTGTGCTTCATTTGGCTTATACCATGCACCACTTCCTGCTTTTATAATAAAAACGCGGTCTTCATCTGCGGCTAAGGCAAAACCACCTGCTTTTGATATGTACTCGTTTACAGATACAACGCTAGATGATAAGTATGGGAAATAACCAGGTTTGTTTACTTGCCCAAAAATAAAAATGGTGTGCTCGTCTTTTGGAATATAAAGGCTATCACCGCTAAAAATCTTTAGTTGTTGAAGTTGGTCAATGTCTCCTAGATCTAAGAAGACTCTATTTTGACTTAGCCTAGTTTCACTTTCAAAATATTCTACACCTTCAACTAATTGGTCAGAGGTTCTTAACATTAAGCTAGCGTTAAACTTATTAGGAATTTCGTTTTCGAATCTCGTTCCCCGTATCAGATAGGCACTAGCTGGCAAAGCTTCATCGGTTAATCCACCACTTAGATTAAGGAGGTCGCTAGCAGAAGTCTTGCCGGTTACAATTGGAAAACTTCCAGGTATTTTAACTTCACCAAGAACCCAAGCGGAGCCTTGTATAGGTTTAGATCTGTCGTAAGGCACTACAATACGGTCGTTAGGAGCTAGCTCAAAGTTAGCCCACTCATTGGTTCCTAATTCAATCATCTCAACAGTATCAGTTTGACGTCGGTAGACAATTATTTTTGAACGATCTGCTGATTCTTCAAAACCACCACTAATGGCTAAAAGTGAAGCTGGGGTATCACCTTTTTTATACTCTAACTCATATCCATAATTTACAGCTCCAGAAATGCTAACGGTTGGAGTTCTTGGCGTTACCATTTTAATAGTGATTTGATCTCCATCACGTATAATTGGGTTTCCTTGTAAATCACCGGCTCTAAAGTAGCTGATTAAATCGGCGGTAGATTTTTCTCCATTACTGTGTGTAATGGAAATGTTGCGATATGAGTATATACCTTCATCCAAAAGTTGACTGGTATTTTGAGGAGCTAGAACCAACGAATCGTTTAAAGATTTTTTAGGTAAAGACATTGTCGCTAAGAAGATGGCTAAATCAACACGAGTTTGAGCTGGCAATACAAATTTACCTGGTGATGGAATAGCCCCATTAACATGGATATTTACTGGGCGAGGAATTTCAACAGAGATTGAAATTATTGGCTTTTTATAAGCTACACTTGCGGCTTCAGTAATTACTCTTTCAGCTTCTAAAACTGTTAAGGAATTTATATTTACAGAGCCAATTGAAGGGATAATTACTTCTCCAGAAGCATTAATGAGAAGGCCCCTGAGAACCATATTTTGAATCGTTTCGATTTGAATCGAAATAAGATCGTTTGGCCCCAGGATATAGGTAGCTTTATCAATGCTACCTTCGTAAGTAAGACCTTCTATTGCTAGCTGGAGACCAGTTGGGTCTTGGAAGTAGAATCCACCCAGGCCATTTGAACTACTTATGTTTAAAGAATTTTGTGAAGAGGTGTTTCCCGAGGTCTGAGCGATAGCATTGGAAAAAATGAAAAAGGATAATGCTAGTAAAAAGAGCGGTTGAAATCGTCTCATATATATGTCGTATTCGAAAGTCGAAATTTATTTTTTAAAACGTGCCAGTATAATACCAACTATTACAAAAAGAGCACCAATATATTGAAATAGAGTGAGTTGTTCATCTAAAATTATTGCTCCAAATATCAAACCGAGCACAGGGACTAGATTTTGATATGCGGCGGTTCTAACCGCCCCTAATTTATGAACTCCATTGTTCCAGATAAGATAAGCAATACCTACTGATAATAAACCACTATATAGTACGCCTCCGTAACTTTTTACTGAAATTTGCCCCCAGTCTAGAGTTATTAACGAAGGTAGACCGACGATGGTTAAACTAATAAGTCCGACTAACGACATAAAGGTAGAAAACTGAGTTGAATTATAAATCTTCAAATACTTTTTAGAGAGAATGGTATAAGCTGACCAAACAATGGCTGCAAAAATAATGATCAAATCGCCTATAAAAGTTTCAGATTCAAAGGAGATTGGATTTTTACCGCCAGTGATAATCCCACAAATACCAGCAAAAGCGAAAAGAATACCTATAGTTGTAATGGGTGTTAATTTTTCGTCAGAAAAGAACTGCGAAAATAACGCAACCCATATCGGAATGGTGCCAAGCATAACGGCAGCATTAGATGAGTAGGTGTAATTTAAGCCAATTATAAAAGAGAGTTGATAAACAAGATTTCCAAGAAGCCCGAGAGCTACCATCTTCCAGAAGTGTTCTTTTTTTACTTTTATAGAAACGCCACGTTTCCATGCAACGATGTACAAAATCAAGAACGCAAAAATAAACCGAAGGACGTTAAAACTATTAGGGTCTATTTCCTGAAGCGAAATTTTAGCTACACTAAAGTTTAGAGCCCACATAATGGCAACTACTACTAGGCTTAGGTCGGTAAGATATTTTTTAAACAATACAGGGTATTTGAGTGCGAGAAAAAGTACAGGTTTTTGAGCATTTATACTGTCTCAATGGGAAGAATAAATTCATAAAAAAATTATAGTAACTATTTACTAATGTTCGTAACTTTTGAACTTGTATTTAATAAAATGACTTAAAGTCAGAAAATGGGAATTCCAGAACGAAAAGAAAGAGAAAAAGAACGGAAGCGTTCTTTGATGATAAAGGCCGCCGAAGAGTTAATTCAGGAAAAGGGTTTGGCGAATCTTAATATGGATGAGGTTGCTCTTCGCGCCGAAGTGAGTAAAGGATCTTTGTATCAATATTTTAATACCAAAACGAATCTCATTCTTGGAATCTGTGATAAAGCCTCATCTTTATTTAATGAAGAGGTAGCGAAGGTTTTGGGTAAAGATTTACCGGGCCTTCAATTGGTGTATTTAATTGGCGAAACCTTCTTAAAATTTGTTACCGAGCACCCTGAGTATTTTAGAGCTATGCGCTTTCTAGATACACTAAAAGAAGTAAATGAGGTGGATGGTAGTGGCTATTTTAAATCTTGTGTTGCGCATAGACACAGTACTTTTACATGTACAGTACGAGCTATACAGATTGGAATGCAGGATGGAAGTATCAACTCATCTTATGATGCTAAAGAATTAGCTGTGTTAATCTGGAGCACCTCACATGGACTTGTGAGCTTGGTGTATCAGAATCAAAATAATCAGAACCATGATCTGTTGGACCAATTAGATTTAGATATACACTCTTTATTAAAAGGGTACATAAAATTAATTGGCTGTGGTATAGCAAACGATGGAAGTAAAAATAAATATGACTAACAGTCATTTTTTTGTAACTAAATGAACATCTTTCCGTAGGTCAGCGCCGACTTATGAATAGACTTTATAAACTCAACGAACAAAATTTAATGCAGAATAAAATTTTAAACCGCTCACTATTACTCTTTCTGGTTATATGGGCTTTGGTAGGCACAAAAGTGGCCGTCTCACAAGACATTCAAAAGGGGCAAGAAATTTCGCTTGATCAAATGATTGAAATGGCAATTGCTAATAGTCCTGAGATTAAGCGAGCTTTGCTAGCAGTTAAAGATGCCGATCAGCTTGTAAAGATTGCATATGGTGAAGTTTTCCCTGATGTAACTTCTTCGATTAGCTACACTAAGAATATTGAAATTCCCGTGAATTATATACCTGCGAAACTTTTCGATCCAACAGCACCTGATGGTTTGTTAGCTCCTGTTGAGTTTGGAACCGATAATAATTGGCAAGGTGGATTTACAGTAGAACAGAACTTATTTAAAGGAGAAGCTTTAGTAGGAATTAGTAGTTCTACGGTATTTAAATTAGTTCAACAAGAAAATTTTAGAGCAATCAGCCAGCAAATTATTACTCAGGTTCGAGTAGCCTATTATAGTGTGTTGGCTGCCAATGAGCAGTTAAGATTACAACAAGCTCAGATTGATAGATTAGATCAGAATATTAAAGAAAATGAAGTTCGTGCAAAAGCAGGTATTATTGATGAGTATGATGTGCTTAGGCTAAAAGTACAGTTAAGCAATCAAACGCCATTGTTGGTACAAGCTAAATATGCCCTAGCTGAAGCTTATAGAACTCTTAAGGTTATATCGGGCTTGCCAAATACTTTTGATTTTAAAGTTAAAGGCAACTTGAACAGCTTTGATATCCTTTCAAAGGATGCTAATAACACAGATAATTTAAAAATTAAAGAGATTGACCGAATGAACCCATTCGAATTTAGTGCTCTTAGTGTTGATCCTGCAGACTTGGTAGCTTATCGTGGAGACCTACGTGTTATTGACGCAACAATTGGTTTAAAAGATAAAGAAATCACGGCAGTGAAAAGTCGCTTTCTACCCACACTTACAGCTTCTTACAATTTACAATGGAGTGCAGCTGAACCAGGTGCGCCAACCTTCTTTGAGAATAGTAATCGCTTTCAAACTTTTGGCTTAAATTTAAGCTTTCCTCTTTTTCAAGGTTTTGAGCGTGTTGCCAATGTGAACCGTGCGAATATTCAGAGAAAAGATTTAGAAGAGCAAAAAAGGGCAACCTTCTTAACAGCTAATAATGAAGTTGCTTCGGCATCTGAAAAAGTGAACGAAACTTTTGAAACATCTAATGCTCGTAAAGCAGCAGTGAGTTTAGCAAAAGATGGATATGAAAGAGCAAAGCGAAGATTCGAAAATGGCTTGGGTTCTCAGTTAGAGTTGACCGAGGCAGAGATTCAAGTTCGTGAAGCTGAAGTAAATTACGCCATTATGGTATTTAATTATCTCTCCGCAAAAGCACAGTATGATCTTGCTACAGGCATGGTTCCTTTTGTAGATACAACCCGAGACTAAGATTTTAATGAACATTTCAAAAAACAAACTAATGACAAAAAGATATTTAGCAATATTATTAAGCGTAAGCCTTACGGTTGTAGCGTGTTCTGGTGAGGGAGAAAAAGTAGAAACAGTACCAGATGAGATAGTGAAAACAGTAAATGTATCTACAAAAACTATTGAAAACTCTACGTTTACTAGTTATTTACAAGTTGTAGGTACGGTAGAAACAACCAACGATATCCTTATTTCTTCGGAAGTAAGTGGTAGAGTAGTTTCTTACAAAGCCAAGATTGGCCAAGCTGTAAAGAAAGGAGATGTAATTCTTAAAATAGACGACTCTAAGCTGAAACAAGAAAAAATTCGTCTTGAGTCGATTACAGCACAAACCAAAGATTCTTATACTAGATTAAAGAAAATCTATGAAGAGGATAACATTGGTTCTGAACTCGATTACTTAAATGCAAAACATGCCTACGATCAAAGTACCTCAGTATTAGAATCGATTAAAGTAGATTTAGAAAATACCAACATTAAAGCTCCTTTTAATGGGCGTTTAGAAACTATATTGGTTGAAGAGGGCGAAATGGTAAGCCCAGGAATGCAAGTTGTTCGCCTGATAGGCTCGGATGAATTTGTGATTTCTGCCGGTGTGCCAGCAAGATATGCGGATGTTATTAAACAGGGTGATAACGTTGAGTTTTGGTTTGATTCTCAAGCTAAAGACACTCTTTCAGGTACAATCAGTTATGTTGGGAATAGCATTAATACTCAGAACAGAACCTTCAGCATAGAAACCAAACTTCCGAATAACGACGGTCGTTTTAAAGTGGATATGATCGTAAACATGAGGCTTAGAACGCTTAAACGTAATGATGTTATTATTGAAAGTGAAGAGTTTGTGTACTCAAAGAAAGATGGTTACGTAGTATACGTGCTTGCTGAAAATGAAGAAGGAAAACAAGTAGCAGAAGAGCGTTTGGTAAACTTAGGTCCTTCTTATAGAACAGAAGTTATTATTGAAAACGGATTAGAGGTGGGCGACAACTTGATTACCATCGGCTCTGCTTTCTTAAATGACGGGATGCGCATAAATGTGCTTAATAAACAAGAGCAACCATTAGCGGCTCAATAAGAACCATTATACTTTAATAAATTTATGAGCACAGAATATAATAATAGCCCCAATGGAGAAAAGGGAAACGGAGCCGCGAAAAGCTCTGATACCGACTCCAGTCACGATAGAAAAGAATTTTGGTTATCCTCATTTTCGATTAATAACAGGATTAGTATCCTTGTTCTTATCACTCTAGTTTCTGTATTAGGGATTGTGTCTTACATCACTATTCCGAAAGAATCGTTTCCGAGTATTACCATACCGAATATCTTCGTAGTAACAGTTTATCCGGGCGTTTCGCCAGAGGATATGGAAAGTTTGGTGACTCGAAAACTTGAAGATGAATTAGGTACTATATCTGAAGTTAAAACGATGACGTCTACCTCTTCAGAGGGGTACTCAAGCGTAAATCTTGAATTTACAACCGACGTTGATATAGAAGATGCTCTCCAAAAAGTTAGAGAGAAAGTAGATCTAGCGAAGGCAGAGCTCCCTGAAGATGCAGAAGAACCAACTGTACAGGAAGTGAACTTGTCTGAACTTCCAATTATGCAGGTTAATATTTCGGGTGGTTATGATTTAGATATCCTAAAAGAAATAGCTGAAGATCTCCAAGACAGAATCGAGCAAGTTCCATCAGTATTAGGGGTGGATTTAACGGGTGGGCTAGAACGTGAGGTTCAAGTTGATGTAGACCTTCCTAAAATGAAGTACTACAATATCACATTCATGGATATTATAACTGCGATTTCAAACGAAAACGTGACTATTCCTGGCGGTGATATTTCAGTAGGAACTAAGAAATTCTTATTGCGTGTTCCTGGTCAGTATGAAAATACTGAGCCACTTGAAGACATTGTAATTAAGGGCGAAAATAGGGAGCCTATTTATGTCCGTGATGTAGCAAAGGTAACATTTGGGTACAAAGAAAGAGAAACGTATTCCACGTTAGATGATGCTCCTGTAATTACACTCGGAATTAAAAAACGCTCTGGCGAAAACATCCTTGAAACAGCCAAAAATGTAAAGGCTATTTTAGACGAACAGATTCCTCTACTTCCCCCAACTACTACTTATAAAATCACAAACGATCAGAGTAAGCAAGTAGTGAGCATGGTGAGTAATCTAGAGAACAACATCATTTCTGGTTTGTTCTTAGTTGTGGGTGTTTTGTTATTCTTCTTAGGGGTTAGAAACTCATCGTTTGTAGGTATTTCTATTCCAATGTCGATGTTTCTTTCATTCATTATTCTAAGTGCTGTAGGCATTACAATGAACATGATCGTACTCTTCTCTCTAATTTTAGCACTTGGGATGTTAGTAGATAATGCCATTGTAGTAGTAGAGAATATTTATCGCTTTCTAGAGGAAGGTTACGATAGATTTGAAGCTGCTAAGAAAGGAACGGGCGAAGTAGCTATTCCAATTATTTCTGGTACGGCAACAACAGTTGCAGCTTTTGCACCGATGGTGTTTTGGCCGGGAGTAACTGGTGAGTTTATGAGCTATCTACCTAAAACGTTAATCATAACGTTGAGTAGTTCTTTGTTTGTAGGATTGGTAATTAATCCTGTTATTTGCGCACTTTTTATGGAAGTAGATGGCGCTAAAGGTAAAGCTACATTAACTCGAGATGGAAAAATGATTCTTAGCTTTGCGGGGTTGGCTATTCTTGTTATCGCACTTCTCATAAGCTTTCTGACAGGTGGAATAACTGGGTTTAGTATTAGCATCACAATGTTAGTTATACTTAGTTTCTTATTCTGGTTATTAAATAAATACTTCTTAAACCCAGTTGGGAATTGGTGGCAAAATAATGGATTAAATACCGTACTTAATAAGTATGAATCAACACTTACTTGGTCATTGAATCATCGTCTAATGGTGGTATTCTTAGCAGTAGTTGTGTTTATATCTAGTATAGGTGTACTAACCGCATTCAACCCTGGGGTTGAATTTTTCCCTGAAGATATACCCCCGAGTGATGTGTATGTACAAATTGAAGCTCCAATAGGCTCTGATGTTGAGTTTACAAAAACTTTAATAGATGAAGCGAAAGCCAGAATTACCAATTTGCCCTATTTCAGCGATGTAAACTCAGTGCTAGCCACTTCCGGTGCAGTTATCTCAAATGACATGAGTGGCGGCGGTGGAAATGTAACGAACAAAGGTACCATTGCCATAAATTTCAAAGATTATCAATTACGTGAAGGTGATGTGTTTGAAGCGATGGAATTTCTTCGTAATGATTTAAATAAAAATATTGTCGGTGCAAAAATCACAGTAGAAAAACCAGCAGATGGACCTCCAACGGGCCCTCCAATTAACTTGGAAATTGCTGGCACGGACATGAGTGTTTTGACAAAAATATCAAACGACATCCTCGATATTATTGAAGGAGATTCTATTTACGCAAAAATGGATGGCCTGAAATCAGATTTGCCAGAAGCACGTCCTGAAATACGTGTTACCGTTGATCGTGAAAAAGCTGCTCTATATGAACTTTCTACAAACGCAATTGGGATGACCATTCGTCAAGCAATTAACGGGGTAGAAGCTTCAAAATTCAGAGATGGAAAAGAGGAGTACGATATCGTAGTTCGTCTAGATAAACAGTATCGAGAAGATTTAAGTACCCTTGCTGATTTAACAATTTCACATGAAGGAAATCAAATTCCGCTGTCTGAAGTTGCTACATGGGAAATTAGTAATGGATTAGGTGGTATTCGCCACAAAGATTCAGATCGAGTTATTACCATTAGCGCTGACAATCGTTCTGATTATCAAGCAAATGCTGTGTTAGAGGAAGCAAAAATTGTTTTAGCTGATTATCTAGCAAATATGCCAACAGGATATTCACATGACTGGACAGGGCAGCAACAAGAGCAAGATGAAACCTTTCAATTTCTTGGAACTGCATTCTTAATCGCAATTTTCTTAATTGCCTTCATTCTTGTTTCACAGTTCAATTCAATTGCAAAGCCAATGATTATTCTTAGCTCGGTAATTATGTCTACTGCTGGCGTATTTTTCGGGTTAGTAACATTTCAGATGGCCTTTGGGTTGATGGCCTTCCTCGGAATTATTTCGCTAGCGGGTGTAGTAGTAAACAATGCAATTGTACTAATCGATTACGTAGATATTTTACGTGAACGTGATGGCTTACCATTGCGAGAAGCATTGCTACAAGCTGGTAAAGTTCGTTTCCGGCCTGTTATACTAACGGCGGTAACTACAACATTAGGTTTGGTTCCATTAGCGATTGGATTCAATTTCGATTTCCTAGTACTTGTACAGGAACCGCTATTATTCTTCACTCACCTAAGTGAATATGTATATATGGGTGGCGAGCAAGCAGCTTGGTGGGGACCAATGGCAATTTCAGTAATTGTAGGTCTTATTTTCTCTACAGCGCTTACTCTAATTCTAGTTCCTGTGCTTTATAGCTTGTTTGAACGAGGAAGAAGAGGCTTAAACAAAATAATGTTTGGTACAGAAGAGCCAGGAATCATTAAAGATCAAAGCTCTTTAAATGCTGCTAGATCTGAGAAAAAAGAATATGAATTAAGCTAGGCACTAATTTGCTTTGTTTTGAAGTTATAAAAAAAGGCGTCGGATAGACGCCTTTTTTGTTGTTACATTTTCCATTTTCATTGTAAAATCTGCTATCTTTATGCATCAACTAAAACTTGAAAGAAATTATTTATCGTGATTCAACGAATCCAGTCTATTTTTTTAGCACTCGCCATTTTATGCACTCTTTCCGTGGTATTTACTCCTATTTATGATAGAGCTATGGAAGACCCTCAAAATTGGATAGGTATCGGTTTATCTGCAAGCTTACTAATAGCTATGCTCCTAGATATTATTAGCATTGGGCTTTATCAGAAAAGAAAAAATCAGATTAGTTGGGTAAAACGGGCGATGGCTTTTCAAGTGATTGGTATTGGTTTTGGATTAGGAGTTCTGTTTTCTTTAGGAGGAATTGGAACTTATTTGTGGGATGAAGCCATTGGCTGTGGGTTAGCCGTTTTAGCTTTAATTTTCCAAATACTGGCTTTGCGCTCTATCAATAAAGATGAAAAATTAGTACGATCCATAGATCGTATCAGATAATAAGTACGTTCTTGAGCTCAGATTATCCAAAAGCAAAAGTAATTATAGCCCTTGTTTTAGGGCTTACTTCTTTTGGATTCGCACCGATTATTGTAAAACTTGCAACTGACTATTCTGCTTTTCAAGTTTCAGCAGTACGGACTGTTTTTGCTGCAGTAATACTTTTCCCTTTCTATTACTTTAGAACTAAAGAAGAAAAAATAGCCACAAAGGTTGCTGTACATGAGCGTTGGTGGATGGCTGCCTCGGGCATACTTCTCGGTCTACATTTTATTAGCTGGACAAGCTCCATTTATTTTACATCTGTTGCCTCGGCTTCGGTACTCGTAACTGTTCACCCAATCATTCTGATTCTAGTTGAGCGCCTTCTTTTTCGAGTCAAGTTTGCTACAACGGTTTGGATTGGTGTGATTGTAGCTTTTATCGGATCTGTAGTACTAGGTTATAGCGATTTTAATGCAGAGAGCTCATTTTCTAATCCAGCTCTTGGAAATTTTCTAGCTTTTCTAGCAGCAGTAATATTTGCAATCTATTTTCTAATAGGTCGCAAGGTGAGAAAGAATCATAGCTGGATTGAATATGTATTTCCTGTCTATTCGTGGGCAGCACTAACTTGTACGATAGTTCTATTCTTATTAGAAGGTTTTTCTAATCCAATCGATGAAAAATTGCTTCTTTTAGGATTAGCGATGGCTCTTGGACCGCAAATTATGGGGCATGGTGCATTGAATTATGCAATTAAATATGTATCGCCAACTTTACTATCAACATTAATACTGGTAGAGCCTCTTTTGGCTTCATTACTAGCTTTAGTCTTATTTAAGGAGTGGCCAGAAATTAGCTCATTAATTGCAATGGCCATTATTTTGATTGGAGTAAGCTTAACTTGGAAGAAATCAGGAAAAAGGGCAGTTCCTAACCTAAGCTAGTTTTTAGGATAAATTATTAACTCATAGATACTTATGAGTAGTGTAATGAACGATATCGCAGTTAGATATTGTTAATTTATAGGCAAAACTGAAGAATATGCAGTATAATAGCAGAGCTATGCTGAGATTTGTTATTATAAAGTACGGCAGTAGCTCGTAAAGAAACTAAGATCATTATGATTTATCATAATCACTTACTGACCTCTCGTTCTCGATTACTACTAATTGGCTTAAGTTTTAGCCTTCTTAGTTGTATAAGCAGTGCTGAGAAAAAACCTATTATTCCTGAAGATGCGAACTTAATCGCAAACATTAAGGAACCTATAGAGCGTGATTACGCCAACATAAAACGTTCTGGTGTGTTACGGATGATAACTAGCTATAGCTCAAATTCTTATTTTTTGCATCGTGGGATTCAAGCTGGTTTTGAGTATGAGATGATAAAGAATTTCGCTAAAGAAAATGACCTCGCTCTAGAAGTAGTTATTGTTGGTGAAGAAGACAATCCCTATGATTTACTAAATAGTGGTGAAGGCGATCTAATAGCCGCTAACTATACTATTACTAATGAAAGGCGAGAGGTGGTAGAATTTACTCGGCCCTATAACATAGTAGATCAAATTGTGGTTTTTTCTGAAGAGATTGGTAAGAAGCCAGAAAGTATAACAGAACTTGCTGATGTAACTATAGCTACGAGAAGAAACAGTTCGTACTACGTGCGATTGAAAGAACTTCAAGAAGAAGGTTTCAATATTAATATTGAAGTTGTTTCTGATGATTTAGATACCGAAGCACTACTTTTTATGGTTTCTAGTGGCAAATATATGGCTACCGTTGCCGATGACAATATTTACCAAGCGAGTAGTAAATATATGGGTGGACTTTTACGAGGCCCAGTTATTGCCGAGAGAGATACAATTGCATGGGCTATACGGAAAAATGCTCCTGACCTTGAAAGACAGCTTAATCGCTATTTGTATAAACATTTTAGATTTGGTGAAGGAGGAGTTCCAAAAAGATCGGAATTCTTAAACGTATTGCGACAGCGTTATTTTGAGGGAGGCGAGCGGATTGAAGCTTATTTTAAACCTGAGATTGAAACTAGCGAATTTGGTGCGATTTCACCCTATGATAGCTTAATCCAAGCGGTTTCAGAAGACAATGCTTTAGATTGGGTAATGATGACTTCTATTGCAGCTCAAGAATCTAAGTTCGACCGATTTTCAGAAAGTTGGGCTGGTGCTGTTGGAATTATGCAAATTTTACCTCGATTTAGTGAAGTGACACTTGACTCACTCTACATTCCCGAAATTAATATTAGAGAAGGTGCTCGAATTTTGAAAGAGCATTTAGACCACTACTCATATATGGATTCAACAAGTCAGTGGCAATTTGCGCTAGCTACTTATAATGCAGGTCAAGGCCATGTTGCTGATGCTCGTAGATTAGCTATTGACCATAACGATGATCCAAACGATTGGGAAAGTGTTTCAAAAGCATTAATCCGATTAATGCAGAGGAAATACTATCAGAATGCGAGATATGGTTTTTGCCGTGGTATAGAAACGGTGCGCTACGTAAATGAGATTACCAATCGAAATAATACCTATCTAGCAATTTTGGCTCTTTCTAGAAACCAGAATGCTACGTTCCCACGAGTTTTGGGGCTAAAAACGGTTAATTAACTCTCAGTACAATCATTGTAATGTCATCGTACTGGATGTTGTTAGAAAAGACGTTAATGTCGTTTATAACTGTATCAATAATATTTTGAGAGCTTAGGTGTCGGTTTTTACGGATACATTCTACTAAGCGCCATTCATCGTATTCTTCTGTTTGATCAATATTCAAAGCTTCTGTAACACCATCCGTGAAAAAAGTAAGAATATCTCCCGATTTCAATTCAACTTCGGCTGTTTCATAAGGGAACATCGTTGGCATAGCTCCCAAAATTAACCCGCCTTCCTCAAGTAGAATAGGTTCATCACTGTCTTTTCGAAATAAAATAGGTGGGTTATGCCCGGCATTTACATATTTAAAGCGCTTACCGTCACTCGACATTTTCCCCCAAAAGAAGGTTATAAACTTATCGGCTGGGGTGTTTTTGTGAATGATATCGTTAATACTCGCGGTAGCTTCACTCAAGCTTATATCAATTGGCGCTAATGCGTGCAACATTGACTGTAGATTGGCCATCAGTAAAGAGGCGGGCACACCCTTGCCTGTAACATCTGCGATCGCTAGAATGTGTCCTTGGTCGGGTGTGGTAATAAAATCAAAATAATCGCCACCAACTTGGCGAGAAGACACATTAATTGCTGCCAACTCAAAACCAGGCAATTCAGGTAGCGGCTCTGGGAGTAAACCTTTTTGAATGGCTTTGGCAAGATTGAGTTCTTCGTCAAGTCTTTGTTTCTCTAATCGCTCCTCAAGTAGCAAAGACTTTTGGATGGTAAGCAAAGCAAGGTTTCCAAGCGATTGTAAGAAATTCACTTCTGCTTCGCCATATTCCTGCTGGTTGGCGCTAGCTCCAACTCCAACCACTCCAATTTTTTCATTCTGAAAACGAAGGCCAATAAGTAACTTGATATCATTCTTTCTAAGAAAATCGCAGTCTTCATCATTTTGACAATGAACAACATCTTCCATCTCAAAAAGATGATCTAAATCTTCGTCACTTGGCGTTTCTTTCATTCCACTAATGGAAACAATAGATTTCTTTCCATCTACTTCAAGCGCAAAAAAGAAAGTTCGGATGAGCATCTGCCCAAGCATGGCAAATTTAAAAACACGGGCTATTTCATCTCGATCAACCATTAAGTTGAAATCTTTACTAAGCTGCAAAAGGGTGTTTAGGTCATGAACCTTTCGATCTAATCGACGATTGATGTGGCGCAATTCCTGAAACATGCGAGAGTTCGAAATAGCTACCGACGAAATAATAGTAAGGCTTTCAATAAACTCAAGTTCGCGAGCAGTGAGGGAGTTTTTATTCCCTTTTGGCCCTAAACACAAGAAGCCAATGTGGTAATTACTCGTTTTAAGGTTGAAAAGAACACTTCCAGGTTCAATACCTAATTGGCTGAATAGGTTGATGTACTTTTCGCCATGGATTATAGATGTATCCTGTAGCTTGGCATCTACATCAAAAACAATTTCATCATCTTCATTTCTCCAGCCTCGCCCTTTCGACTTTGAAACAAAATAGGTGTCGTCACCCGGTTTGTGGATAATAATCATCCCTTTGGTAACCAATAATTTACCCATGGTTATGAGTAGCAAATTATTCAGCACAAAGTCAGGATCCTGAGATTCTATCAATAGGCGGCTCGTTTCTAGAAGAGTGCGGAGCTCAAATCGGCTGTGGCGTTCGTCGATATTAGGAGGTAGACTCACGCTATTAAAGGTGCTTAACCATTTTAATCTCGTTCATCTCACCTTTTCTATTATACTGAACATGATCCATAAGTTTGCGAATTAGATAAACGCCCATGCCGCCACGTTGTTTATTCTTAATCCGTTTCATTAAATCTGGTTCATTATAGGTGCTAGGGTCAAAACTTTCACCTTCATCGGTGATAGAAATCCAAAGTTGAGAATCTTCAAAACCCATTTCAATTTGAACGGGTTTTTTAGGTCTATTTTTATAAGCGTGTTTTATAATATTAGTATAAGCTTCATCAACAGCTAAGCGAATTTCAGAAATATCTTTCTCAGAAAGACCTTTTTCAAAAGCGTGTCGAGCAACAAAATCACGTACCTCAGCCAAGTAAGCCGTAGAAGCCTCAACTGAAATGGAATATTTGATTACTTCGTTGCTCACGATATTGCTTTAATTGAATCCTGTTAGTGCTTCACTTTCATCGTCTAGAATGTCATACAGAGTTGGAAATCCAAGCAAATCGAACACATTATATACTCGCTCGTTCATATTAGTGAGTTTGATATCGCCTCCCATTCCACGTACGTCTTCAATGTAGGCCATAAATACACCCAAACCTGCGCTTGCGATGTAGTCCAGTAATCTACAATTAACAATGATTCTAATTTTGTCCTTGTCGATAAGAGCTTTCAACGAATTCTCTAGCTGTGAGGCTGTATGAGCATCAAGCTCACCACTAATATCTAGCACGTGTACAGCGTCGACTTCCCGTATTGCAATACTAAAGTTCTTCATTATGCTAGTTTAAAAATTTATTATGGATATTGTTTCTCACTGAATGATAACGCTAACCAGAGAATATGAAAAATTAAACAAGGTTAAACGAGTACGTTATTTGAAAAATAAGTTTCGAAAAGGTCTGATTTATTTTGTAGTAGCTAAAAAGCTAGATGTTCCCATGGCTAAAAAGGATTTAAGTAGGGAAGATGATGCAAAAAAATAGCCCATCACATGTTCATATGTGATGGGCTGACTATTCATCAAGAGAGACGCTACTTGAGCGCACTCATAATTACGTAAATGCTTGGCAGATATACAACTAAAATCTGTTCGATGTTAAACAGATTATTTTAGAACGCTGTTTTATCTTACTTTAGACACCCAGAATCCAGAGTTAATTTCTTTTGCAAGTTCCGCACCTAGAGCTTCCGCGCCAGCTTTGTCATCAAAAAAGCCAATACGAACACGGAACCAAACATCGCCGTCTGCTTCGTTTCCAACTTTTACAACATAAGAACTTGGGTAATTACGGTCTTTCCATTTAGCAACAAAACCATTCGCTTTATCTTCTGAGCGGAAAGCGCCAACTTGAACGGCATACATACCATTTTCTACAAAGTTGTAAGTGGAAGAACTAGTATTAGCTTTAGTCTCAGTCTTTGACACAGGCTTAGTAGTTAGTGTTGCACCATCATCAGTGGTGTCTAAGCTATCTTGCATTGCAGCCATTTGTTCTGCAATCTGCTGTTGTTGAACTGCTCTAAGAGAGTCCATTCTAGCTTGCTCTGCTGCTCTTTTTTCTTCTTCGCTAGGGCCACAGGCTTGAATAAGAATTAAGCCAAGCGCTAGGAAAAGTAATTTAGGTCCAATTTTTTTCATAAGAATAGTTTGTTTAATGAACATCCAATATAACCGTTTAAGATACAGAAACATAAGTTTTAGCAACGGCTTTCACAACTAAGTAAAGCATAAATATTTACTAATGTTTCTTAGATAACAAAAAAATAGAAACTATTTTATATAAAAAGCGAAAGCTATGCTATTTTAAAGTAGGAATTTAGGAGAGTGATAGTTTTGAAATAAAATTCTCCCTCAATCATTAAAAGTAACGGACATGTCATTTTTTGGTTTTTTTATCTATGTATTAATCGCTTCCATTTGTGGAGGAATCGGCCAAAGTATTGGCGGTTTTAAAATTGGAAGTGGTGGATGTTTAATATCTGCTGCAGTGGGTTTTGTAGGCGCCATCTTGGGCAAATGGATGGCAACTGAGCTCGACCTTCCTCTACTTTGGACTATCGAAATCAGCGGGAAACCCTTTCCTATTATTTGGTCTATCATTGGCGCCGCATTTCTAACCGCCATCTTAGGTGCTGTTTTTAAGGGCAAGAAGGATTGAAGGTAGAGCTACTCCAGAAAAAGTCTCGCCAGTTAATAAAATTTAGTAACCCCTCCGGGGCTCGAACCCAGATCTAGAGCTTAGGAGGCTCCTATTCTATCCAGTTGAACTAAAGGGTCAAATTAGATAGGTAAAGATACAGATTTGTTGAAACTTTGCTTTTATAATTAAGTACAGTGCTTTTCAAATTAAAGTGAATAAAAGTAGGGTTTTTAAAATGAGAAGAATCATCGCGTTAGTAGTCTTCATTTGTGTGTGTTCTGGAGTAGTAATTGCACAGAAGCAAATCTCAGGAAAAGTTACCGATGGCACAACGGGTGAAGGATTAGCTGCAGCTCACGTTATTATTAAGGGAACTTATATTGGAACTATTGCCAACGAAGATGGAGAGTTTTCGCTAGTAGTGAAAAATTTTCCAGCCACAATAGTTGCCCGATTTATAGGCTTTGAAACCGAAGAAATAGCTATTGACGAACAATTCTCTGGTAGTTTAAACTTTGTATTAAAAGAAGCAGTTGTTCAAATGAACGAACTTACTGTTACTGGAGAAGACCCCGCTATTTCAATTATGAAAGAGGTAATTCGGCGAAAGAAAATTTGGCGAGCAAATCTAAAAACCTACAAAGTAGATGCATATAGTCGCCAACAGTTATTAAACGACACCACCATCGTATCTATCTCAGAAACCATATCGGAAGCATTTTGGGATAGCGAAAAAGGGCCCCGAGAAGTTTTAAAATCTAAAAGACAAACAGCGAACATCGAAGGAGCTGATAACTTTGCAGGAGTTAGTTATCTCCCAAATTTTTATAACGATCACATGGACGTTGCTGGGTTTGATGTAGTTGGTATTACCAACGAGCGTGCCTTAAAGTATTATAATTTCAAACTGGTTGATTACAAAAGTATTGACGACAAAGTGGTTTATGAGATTGAGGTTTCTCCCAGAAAACCGTTTCAACCTCTTTTCGAGGGAACTATTTATGTAGTAGATGAAGATTTTGCACTTCTTTCGGTGAAATTGAAACCTAACCAAGTGGTGGTATTTCCACCGCCGGTGCAAGATTTCAATTTAGCCTACGAGCAGCAGTTTAGTAATTTCGGAGGAGATTATTGGTTGCCAGTGGATGTGCGTATTGAAGGACTTGTAGAAGTAGGAGTTATAGGATTACGTTTTCCGCCCATTGGTTTTAAACAAGTTTCTAAATTAAACAACTATCAAGTAAACGTGGAGTTACCAGACTCACTTTATAAAGTTGGTAACTGGATGAGTGTTGATTCCACAACTATCGGCCAAGCAGATTCCCTTTTTGAAAATACTGCTGATGCTGTTCCACTTTCAAACAAAGAAACTACAGCATATACCGAGCTTGATAGCACTGCGACATTGGAAAAAGCATTTAAACCGAAAGGTTTTTTAACACGTTTTCTAGATTTGGATGAAGATGATGGCGAAAGTAGCAGTGTGACTATCAGCTCTGATGGAGGAGGTAGTAAAAAAAGTAATAATTCGACGAGAGCTTCTAATAAGCCACCAAACGCATTACAGAAATTTGCTCATAAACTTACACCAATAGGTAGGTACAATAAAGTTGATGCCATCCATCTAGGATTGAAACACACAAACAACTACGCGAAGAACAGACTTCGGTCGGAAGTTAAGTTAGGTTATAGCTTGGGTAATGAGGATTGGGCACACGGGTTTAGACTAGCTTGGTGGCCACTTAAGAAATCAAGACGTTTAGTTACAAGCTTTGGCTATAATTTTGATACAAGCCCGAGTTACCAATCTGATATATATGGAATAGTGTTGCCGAGCGTGATGCCCATTTTAGGCTACGATGATTATTACAACTATTTCAGAAAAGAAGGCGCTTTCCTGAACTTTGGCTACATCCCTAAAAAGAGTCGAACAACCTATCGACTAAATTATACCTACGAAAACCATCGTTCTATCGACTTTAAAACGAGTTATGATATTTTAGGAAGAGATAACGTGCAGCCGTTAAATCCATTAATTGAAGATGGAAGATTGAGTGCGTTAGAGCTTAGTTTAAGCCGTGGTGATAGGAAGAATACGTATGGGACTATTGAACAGAATGGTTTGGAAATGAGTGTAGAACAATCGGCGAAGTTAATCGGCAGTGATTGGAATTATACACGATTTAAGTTAGACGTATATAAACGCTTTACCACATTCTATAAGAAACGATTTTTGCCAAACGTTTTAGATATACGAGTAAATGCAGGAACCTACTTAGGTGACTTACCAGTACAAGAAAATGGGGTCCTTGATGCGTCTTTCGGTTATTTTACTCCGTTTGGGGCTTTTAAAACTAAAAGATATATACCGTATCAAGGAGCTAGTTATGCAGGCGTGTATGCAGAGCATAATTTCAGAAGTGTACCTTTAGAAATGTTAGGGTGGAGATCAGCGCCCAAAACAGGTTTGAGTATTATTGCTTTTGGAGGAATAGGTAAAACTTGGAATCCAGAAGACAAAGTGAGCAGGTTTAATGTGCAAGGCACTGATGACGTACATATTGAAGTTGGCGGGTCGCTAAGTAACATCTTTAGTCTTTTCAGAGTAGATTTTGCCTTCAGGCTTGACGATCCAGGTTTTTATCCTGGAGTAAGTGTAGCTCGGTTCTTTTAAAACTACCTGCTCAAAAAACCTTAGACATAAAAAAAGGCGAGCTAAAAGCTCGCCTTTTTAATTTCAATAAAATACGATTACCACTTCGGGGCGTATTTCAAAGTACTTACTGGCTTAGACTCAGCACGTCGGTTAGCTTCGCAACCACGGTCTGAAGTGTCGTCCATACAAGCAACTGGTGCTTTACCTAATCCACGAGACTCAATACGGTCTGCAGAAATACCATTGCTAGTGTAGAAATCTACAACAGATTTAGCACGGCGTAAGCTTAATCGTAAGTTGTACTGATCGCCACCAACATGATCGGTGTAAGCATCAACTCGTACTTTAAAAGCAGGAGCAGAGTTCAGTAGTTCTACGTTGTCAGCAAGAGATGCAGCTGCGTCATCACGGAGGCTAGAACGGTCAAAGTCAAAGTTGATCGTTTTAAGAGCGTCCATTTTGATGAAAACAGGATCAGAACCATTTTTTGGGTTTGAGCCCATGTCAAGTTCTTGGCCATCTGAGAAGCCATCGCCATCAGAATCTGCATTATTAGGATCGGTACCGTGAACCATGATTTCATCATAGTCAGAAACACCATCACCATCAGCGTCGCCTTTAGCGTCGTTAGGATTAGTTTTATACTTATTTACTTCATCACCGTCACTAATACCATCGCCATCAGAGTCAGCGTTGTTAGGGTCAGTTTTGTAAGAGTTTACTTCGTCACCATCACTAAGGCCATCGCCATCAGAGTCAGCATTGTTAGGATCAGTGTTATACTTTTTAACTTCGTCACCATCACTAAGGCCGTCACCATCGGTGTCAGCTTTTGCTGGGTCAGTGTTATAGGTAGTTGTTTCTTCTGTGTCAGTTAGTCCATCGCCATCGGTGTCAACAACGGGAGGTACTGCTGGTTCGCTGGAACCGCAACCCGTTTGTATAACCACACCGCCAGTTAGGAATAGTGCAAGAACTAGGAAATGTAATTTACGTTTCATATTAGGGAATGCTCCTGTTTAGTTAATTTGCGTTAGGATTTTATTTTAAATTCTATACAAAATAATGAACCTATCAAGTCTATCAAACAAAAAACCTAATAATACTAGGATATTTTTTATGGTAGACATATATTTGCAACCCTTATGGGGCTATAGCTCAGTTGGCTAGAGCGTCGCGCTGGCAGCGCGAAGGTCCAGGGTTCGAATCCCTGTAGCTCCACAGAAGCCTCTCAGGATGCCTTGAGAGGCTTTTTTTGTGGTATCAATACATGAAATAGTTATTATTGGGTAATTATAAATTCTAATGGAAAGCTAACGTAGTTTTAGTATAATAGCATTACAAAACAATTAAGGGATTTGTTATGGATAAAAAAAATAAGCGTAATGCTTTCCTTGGGTATGTTACACTGTGGGTTATGTTATTTGTTCCAAGTGTAAATGTGATTGCTCAATCGGAAGTTCTGAGCATTGAAATTGATGTTTCTGATCAATTACAAAACTCCCAAGTATTTGGGCTTTCGAGCTTAGGTCTTGATGAAAAGGGAGGTGGCCCAGTGTTAATTTCAGGGCTAATGCAGAATCTAACCTCCGAGAAATTAGAGAACCTTTATTTCGAATTTCGAGTTTCTACCGGAAAGAGAGGTGATATAATAAGTATCACGCAAAGAAATGGCTTCCCATTTTCTTTGGAACCTATGCAGTCGGTATATGTAACGAACAATGCACTTAGGGAAGAAATTATTCCTGGAATAGAAGAAACAATGAAGTTTGATGGAGGCCTTACGCCAGAAGGTGATGCACTTATTGAGGGACTTGATGGAAAATTAGTTCTCCCTTCAGATACCTATTCAGTTCAAGTAATAGTTTTTCAAATAAGTAATGCTTTAGGAAGGCAGAATTTGGCAGAGGCTAGTGCCGAAATTGGAAACACTATTGGCTCAGAAACAGAAGATATCTTTTTGAGAACGCCTGGAGATGTTATTGATGGTAATGTTGAGATTACAAATCCCTACCCTCAGTTTAGCTGGGATGGCGACACGGATGTTGATTATAGACTATTAGTAGTTAATAGTAGTGGCGAAGATAGCCCTGAGTCGTTATTAGAGAGCGCCAAAAGCACACAACCAATTACAGATGGAGGCTCGTTGTTAACGTTTGAGAACCTTGATGTAAAAGTACAAGGAAATACGTTTCAATTTCCTGCTTCTAGGGCACAGCCACTTGAATACGGTCTTACCTATTATTGGCAATTAATAACCAATGTACAAGTTGGTGCTGGAAATGAAGAGAAATCATCTGAGATATGGAGTTTTAAATTAGCCGAGCCAGAAACAAGTGGCGAACCAGCGGTTATGGATAACGAACTCAGAAATACACTAATTAGATTAATTGGAGAGTCTAGGCTCAAGCAATTGCAAGATGCAGGCTTTACTCTGCAAGGATTAGAGATGGATGGTGTACCAATTATAGGAACTCAAGTGAATATAAAAATTACTGAGTTTTTGAGAAAAATAGAGGATGGCGACATCATTCTAGGAGCTAACAAATGATTATGAATATTAAATACAGAACATTTATTTCCATCTTTTTTTCTGCGTTATTGCTGATGGGCTTTGTTCAAACGGATGTTATCACAATAAGTGATGATCGACCTTTAGCTATTGTTAGGCGCTTTAAGCCAACTGTAAGTGTAGATAATGCCAAATTATCGGAGCGAAAGGATCTTAATTTGGAAGATAATTTAGGAGAAAAGCTATACAGCGGAGATACTTTATACACTGATAGCGAAGGTTACGCACTTGTGGTGTTTATGGATAATAGCATCGCAAAAGTGAAGCCAAATTCCATGCTAGTGGTTCGCGGGGATACTGACAAGGCGATTAAAAAAGGAAATACTCGAATTGATTTAGGTCTTGGTGAGATTTTTCTTGAAGTGCAGCCCCAAGGTGGAAATGATTTCGAGGTAAACACTTCACGTTCTCTGGCATCCGTAAAAGGAACAAAATTTGGGAATACTAATGATGGGTATGTATGGGTAAAAGAAGGACAGGTTGATGTGGTCGCTCTTGTATCTGGTGAGACAGTGTCATTGTTTGAAAAAATGTACGCTCAGGTAAATGAAGAAGGTAATGAAATTGAATCGGGGACTTTAAGCGACAATGAGGTAGAGTCGCTTGATGGTGGGTACGAAAACTTGGATGAAAATCTGATTAAAAAGCAGATGAAAGTAAGATTCCGAGATGCGAATGGCCAAATCCGTGAAGTTATTATCGACTACTTTGAGAAAGGTGATCAATAATTTAGTTTAGTTTTTAAGAAACGGGGTTAACGGGAGGTTTATGAGAATAAATACTTACGGTAAAATATTTTTATGTGTCATCATATCTTTGATAACTCAGGTCTCCTATGCTCAATATATTGTTCAGCACCAAGCCCCACCTACAATATCAAAAAGTGAAACGAATACCTTAGAGTTTATCGTTTCTGGGGTATCTCAAGCTGAGGTACAGGAAGCACTACTTTTTTTCCGATATGATGATGGAGTTGGGTACCAACAGAAAGAGGTGTTTTATAGAAATGGAGCATTTTCAACCGATTTAGATGTTGAGGATTCAAATACATCAACCCTAGAGTATTACTTCCAACTCACTTTAATTTCAGGTGAAACTGTTTTTTACCCTGAATCGCTTCCATCAGAAAACCCTATTCGTATTGATGTTGTTGAAAGTCCAACAGGCGCAAAGAGTGACAAACGAAATGAAAATATTGATTTCACGGTGCTCTCGCCACTACAAGGTGAGACACTAGCAAGTGATAAAGTGCTTATCGCAATCGCACTTTTTTATGATATTGAAAAACTTGAGCCTGGTGAATTTCGCATATTTGTGGATGATGTGGACATCACTGCACAAGTTGATACAAGTGCATACTACTGGTCATTTTTATCGCGTGAGTATAGAAGCGGTAAACACACCATACGTTTGAATTATATCACTGAAAAAGAAACCTATTTGGTTAACGAATGGGATTTTACGGTCGTTAATCCGTCAACCTTATCACAATATACAGGAGTTGATGGTGGCAGAACGAGACCATTTGGAAATGTAGAGCTTGGAGCTAGAAACCAGGTTATTGGCGGCGATGTAAACAATGCTTACACTGGAAGAACAGCAATTTCTGGAAATGTGGGTTTATTCAAGTATTCGGTGAATGGTTTTCTAACCTCTCAGGAATCTAATCGACTCCAACCACAAAATAGATATGGAGTAAATCTCCAATTAGGAAAATGGTGGAAGTTTCAAGCAGGGCATGTGTATCCCAATATGAGTCGATTTACTATAAGTGGTCGTAGGATTTATGGAATAAATACAGAGCTTCATTTACTCAAAGATAATTTTAATGTGCAGTTCATTTACGGCGAAGTAAATAGAAAAATAGAAAACTTATATACAGGAATTGATAGGCAAGAAGTTGTGCTTGGTAGCCAAGTAGTAGATACAAGCTACGCTTTAAAGTACGATAATAGAGGTAAAGGCGCTTTTAAGCGAGAGATTATTGGCGGGCGTGTTGCCCTTGGTAACGAGCGTAAATTTCAGATTGGCTTCCAAGCAATGAAGGTGGAGGATGATACGAGTTCGGTTTTTAATGCACGATCTTTTACAGATATTTTGGGTCGGTCACCTGCTTATTATTCCAATCTAGATCCTAATACCGATATACTAAAACTCACAAATAGTCCGAATCTGCTACAAGTTGAAAACGGAAGTTTGCAAGGTAAAGGGAATTTTGTAGCAGGTACAGATTTAAAAATTGGTGTTGCTCAGAATAAAATCCGACTTGAGGTGGAAGGTGTAATTAGTGCTTTAAATAATGATATATATGGAGGGGCACTTACTATTGAGAGAGCTGAGGATTTAGGCTTCGAAATAAATGATAAAGAAGAAGATCTACTTGATAAATTATCTAAGTTCATTATTGTGAATGAAAACATGAACATTCTCCCTCTGCGTATAAAAAACATAGACTCAGATAGCTCTGAAGCTGATTTATTTTTCCCAACCAGTTTATTAGCAAGCAATGCTGAACTTTCTTTTAATTACCCTAGAAATAATCTGCGTATTCAATATCGTTGGGTTGGGCCAAACTATAATTCTTTAGCCAACTCAACAGTTAGGAAAGATATAGCTGGGTTTACAATAAGCGATAGATTTAGAATGCTCCAAAATAGATTGTTTGTTACGTTGGGGTATGAGTTCTTAGAAGACAATGTAACCAACGCAAAAGAAGCGACTACAGAGTCTATTACGTATCGTACAAATGTAAGTTGGTATCCTATTTCGCAAGACCTCCCAAGAGTAAGTTTAGGTATGCGGTACCGAACAAGAGATAACGGAATTGCTCGCTTTAATCCATCGCTATCCACCAATTTACAGAATCAAGCCGTTCAGAATTTCAGTATTTCTGGAGTAGATACTCTTTTAACTTCAGTTCCAAAAGATAATATTACACTGAATTTATCAGGCTCTATAACTCAACAATTTAGATTTTTGGATATTATTCATGATGCATCATTAAGCTTTTCCACCTTAAAAACTACGGATGATGTGTTTGCTTTTGGCGATGTGAAAAGTTCGGCTATGAGCTTGAATTTCACGAGTCGGTTTACAGAGCTTAAATTGAGAACTCAGTTAGGGATAACGCTGAATAATACTCAAACTGGGAGTGGTCAATCTGACTTCAAGATTTTTGGTATTTATGCAGGAGGTAGTTATTTCTTGTTAGAAAGTAAGCTTAATATTAATGCTAGAATTGCGGCAACTAATAACAGGTCTAAATCTCGTTCTCTGATTGTTGATCCAATATCGCAAGCTGATGGCGATGCTAATAACGATTACTTCATTTTAGATGATACCTCAACTAAGAATAATTACGGAACCTATGTGTTACAAACTGGCGCTCAGTACAATGTTAATGAATATCACTCCTTTCTTTTTGACGCAAACCTGACCAATGTTTCTGGAATTGGAAATACTAACGATAGGATTGTCCAACTACGTTACATTTTTAAATTTTAGTTGGGATGAAGATTGCAAAAACACGTAGAAAATCCATTTGGGCCTATCTTGTTTTAGCAATTACAGTATTTGTATGTTCTGTTCTTATCAGTGCCATTCCCACACTCCGAAAAGCAGAATTAAACTATAGAGATCAGCTTTTTGAGTGGAGAGGGCCTCTTTCTATTGAAAATTCTCCCATCGTTTTGGTAGAAATGAGCCAGCAAGCAGACGACGAAATTCCAGAGAAATATCCTTGGCCAACTAGTATTTATGCAAGGCTAATCAATAATTTGAGTAGAGCGGGGGCTAAAGTCATTTTATTTGATGTGATTTATGATCAACCCGATATCTACACACCAAGAAATGACACTCTTTTTGCGGAAGCAATTAAAAACCATGGTGGAGTAGTTCTTGCTGGGCAGATTAATATTGTTACCACGAATAAAGGAGAGCAGAGAGTAGAGCTTTTTCCTCAGAAGGTAATGCAGGATTATAACCAAAACCGAGTAGGGATGGTTGCTGTTTTACCAGATATTGACGGCTTTGTGAGAAATTATCGATTTGGGCAGACTCACAACGACACTCCTTACTATATGCTAGGTTTAGAGGCATTACGTATTTATGAAGGGGTTGAGCGCAATGCTATGGATAAGCCTATTGCAAGTTCAAGTGAGTTTTTTAGTGTTGGGGATTTTCAGATTCCTAAAAATTCAGGGAATTCGTTTTTGATTAATTATTACGGCCCAGAGGCTTATTTCCCAAGTTATTCTCTCGATTTTGTGATTGACGACCCGACCTACACTACCGTTATGGAATCGGAAGCGTTTGAGATTAACTATTTTGATGACCCCGAAACGGGTTCAGGATTATTATACGATGGAGTTTTTAAAGACAAAATTGTGATTGTTGGCTCGACAATGGCATTGCTTAAAGACTTTTATCCTACTCCTTTTTCTAGTGAAAGCTTGCCTCGTCCTGGTTTTGAAATTCATGCAAATGCTCTCCAAACTATTCTAGACGGCAATTATCTTTCCATACAAAGCAATTGGTCGGTACTGTTAATGATGATGGGTATCGCTTTGGTAATGATTTTTATAAATAGAAGTATAGGCGCTGTTCGTGGCGCTTTAGTTATGGCCATTTTGATGGGTGGATATATTTACGCTACCTATAAATTATTTGTGATTTTCGGGATATTTTTCAACTTAACAGCCGTTCTAATGGTGTTTATATTAAGCCAAATAATCTCGATTGGCTATGAGTATTTCATTGTTGAGAATGAAAGAGACAGAATTCAGGGGATGTTCTCGTCGTATGTTTCTCCTGCACTAGTAAATCAGATGATTGAATCAGGTTCGGAACCCCAGTTGGGTGGAGAAGAAACACATATGACTGCTTTTTTCAGTGATATAGAATCATTTTCTACCTTTTCTGAACAGCTTGAAGCGAAGCAATTAGTAGCCTTAATTAATGAGTATCTGAGTGCAATGACCAACATTGTAACTGATAAAAATGGTACGCTGGATAAATATATTGGAGATGCAATCGTCGCTTTTTTTGGAGCACCACTCCCAATGGATGATCACGCATTACGAGCGTGTGTAACCTCACAGCTAATGCAGAAAGAGTTAGTGGAACTCCGGAAAAAGTGGAAAAAAGATGGCTGGCCAGATGTTGTTGTCAATATGAAGCATCGTATGGGAATGAACACTGGAGATATGGTTACAGGAAATATGGGTTCTAGTCGTCGATTTAACTATACCATGATGGGCGATAATGTAAACCTTGCTGCACGTTGTGAAAGCGGTGCTAAGCAGTACGGAGTTTATACCATGGTAACAGAATCCACAAAGCTTGAAGCGGAAAAATTTGGAGATGATTGCGTATTTCGCCTACTCGATAATATAATTGTTAAAGGAAGGACGTTGCCTGTAAAAGTATACGAATTGGCTGATTTAAAGTATGATACTAGCCAAAATTTGAATGATTGTATTGGGCTTTATGAAGAAGGAATGTCGCATTATTTTAACCAAGACTGGGAGCGCGCACTGAAATTTTTCAAAAAGTCTTTACCGCTAGAAAATTATACGATTAATCCATCTGGGATTTTTATAGAGCGTTGTAAGAACATGCAGGAGTTCCCACCTACCAAAGATTGGGATGGCGTTTTTGTGATGAATAAGAAATGATTTTGAAACTCTAGTTTCAGAGCAAACTTATCAGAGGATTAAATAAAATTCTAGCGAATAAAACTTGAACCTTGTCTGCTAATAGCCTTATCTTTGGGTCTTGGGCAAGTCCTATACAGTCAGCTCCCTTTGAACTCCGTCAGGGCAGGAATGCAGCAGCGGTAATCTGGTCGTAGCGGCGTGATATAGGTCGCTTGCCCATTTTTTATGTCCAGTGTTTTTCGATGTGTGCCGCAATTTGATCTGCATGAACTCTCGTGTTTTCGATAAACAATCGGCTTGTATCCATCCCTCCGCAAACAACGCCAGCCACATAAACACCTTTTTTCTTAGTCTCTAATGTACGTTCTTCATGAATAGGCATGCATTGTTCGTCATCAGATAGCTCAATATTCAGCTTTCCCATGAGCTCGAAATTAGGATGATAGCCCGTCATTGCTAGCACAAAATCGTTCTCTAAAGTTACTTCGCCCTCCGGAGTATTTAACACTACCTCATGCTCACGAATCTCTTTCACAGTGGTGTTAAAGTAAGCCTTAACTTCTTCGTTTTTGATGCGGTTTTCGATATCAGGTTTCACCCAATATTTTACTTTCGGCTTAATGGTGTCGTGCTTAACAGCTAGAGTTACTTCAGCATTTACACGGAAGCATTCTAAAGCTACATCAACGGCGGAATTTCCACCACCAACTACCAATACTTTTTGCCAAGCGTAGGGATGTGGCTCGTTATAATAATGCTTCACTTTAGGGAGATCTTCGCCAGTAACATTCATCAAATTGGCGGTACCATAAAAGCCAGTAGCTACTACTATCTTTGTAGCTTCGTAGGTTCCTTTATTGGTGGTAACCGTGAAATTGCCATCCTCGCCAGTAAGAGATTGAACTTCTTCGTACAAATGAACAGGTAACTTATAATGCTCAGTAACTCGGCGATAATATTCTAAAGCTTCACTTCGCGTAGGTTTTGCTCCGTGTGAGATAAAAGGAACATTACCAATTTCTAGGCGATCGGAGGTAGAAAAGAAGGTCATATTTACTGGATAATGAAACAGCGAGTGGACCAAACTTCCTTTCTCAATAATTAGAAAGGGAATATTTTTCTGTTGAAGTTGAATGCCTGTTGCAATGCCGATAGGACCGGCGCCAATAATAATTACCATGATGTGTTTTTTGGAGTGAGTTCAAATAACACTCTTAAGATACGAATCGTTTTATGCTTTTAGCCATTTTAAGATGCATCTATTTAGCCAACCTGGTTGGGCACTCATAAAACCAACATGCCCGCCTTGCTCGGTAAATAAAGTATCAATATCTGGGTTTGACTCTATCATCGAGAGAGGTGCAAACTTAAGCGGACATAGAGAATCTTCTTTGCTGTGAATGACGAGTAGAGGTCGGCGTACATGCTCAAAGAAAGGCCCAGAAGATGATTTCGCATAATAATCTTCGGCATTTTTAAAACGATGAACCGGCGCTGTAATCTGATCGTCGAACTCATAAACAGTAGAGCCATTAAACGTTGGGATGTCGGGGAAGGAAATTCGTTTTTGCTCCGCTTTCTTTTCCAACGTTCGGATGAAGCGTTTTTGGTAAACTCTATTGAATCCTTTACTCATTTCCAGAGAGCCACCTTTTAGGCTATACGGCGGAGATACCGCTACCGCTCTAGAAACAGGATGCTGATTTCCTTCTTCGCCCAAAGACTTTACAAGCGCATTTCCACCTAAAGAAAACCCAACCGCATAAATTTCTTTTTTGGGAAATTGTTGGCTAATCCAGTTAAAGAGTGTGGCATAATCGGTAGTTTCGCCAGAATGATAGAGTCTTTTTTGCCTATTCATTTTACTGCCACAGCTTCTAAAATTCAGGGCAACCGAAGAGAATCCTTCCTGTTGCAAACTAAACATTAAGCTACGAATGTAGGGACGCTCAGAGGAACCTTCTAATCCATGGAAAAGCGCAACAATGGGCTTGTCGTTTTGAAGATCGAGAAGATCAATTTCAAGAAAGTCATCATCGGGAGTTTCAATCTCAATGCGCTTAACATCTATATTTTCGGGAGTTATGAAGGAAGAAACCACAGTGTGAACGTGCACATTAGTTGCCCACCAAGCGGGTTTAAAAGCTTCAAAATCTATACTAGAATCAACTTGCTGCATATTGTAAATTACAAAAACTCCAATCTTTTTATGTATTCTGAATTGGTTTAAACAAAATCTAAGGTATTTGTGATATTAAATAGCTCTTCTCCTGTTCAAATCGTTCCCATAAAACGAATTGCTGCCATCGATTTAGGTACCAATTCTTTTCACGCTGTTATTGTAGATTTGTATTCGGATGGAAGTTTCCGCAAAATAGATGATTTGAAAGAGATGGTGCAATTGGCCAAAGGTGGATTAGGAAAACGCCTTACTGATGCAGCCATAAAGCGAGGAATGAATGCACTCAGAAATATCAAAGTATTGTGCGATAGCCACGGCGCAGAAAAGATTTTGGCTTACGCCACAAGTGCCATTCGAGAAGCCGAAAATGGTGGGGAATTTATACAGCGCAGTATTGACGAATTGGGGATAAAAATAAACGCCATTCCTGGTTATATGGAAGCCGAACTTATTGGTTATGCCGTTCAGCATGGAATAAGTTTAGGCGAAGAACCTGTTTTGATGGCTGACATTGGTGGTGGAAGTGTAGAGTTTATTATTGGCAACGGGAAAGAGTTCTTCTATTTAACCAGCCGAAAGATTGGTGTTTCTAGAATGGCGGATATTTTTAAGCCATCTGACCCCATCACACCAGAAGACATAGCAATACTCGAGAACCATTATAGAGGTGAGCTAGAGTCGCTCTCAGAAGCATTTGCACAACATCGTACGGATACTATCATAGGCTCATCTGGGACGATGCAAAATATTGCATTAATGATTGCTGCCCGAAAGGGACTTTCGGTAGAAGTAACTTTGAACGAACTAGAATTTTCAGCTCAAGACTTTTTTGATTTCTACGAAGAATTTATAACACTGAATCGAAAAGAACGTGCCAGAGTAAAAGGACTAGATGTAAAACGCCTCGATTTTATAAATACTGGAGTGGTGTTAGTTAATTTGTTATTGAGACAATTCAGCATCAAAAAAGTAAGAATATCGACGCAAGCTTTGCGAGAGGGAATCATCATCCGCTACCTAAAAAAGGATATGATTGGTTTATCTTGGGCTGGGGAATTTGCAGACCCACGCCGGCGCAGTGTGTTCGAGTTACTTAGAAAATGCCAGTGGCACGAAGAACATTCTCGCCATGTTGCTAAAATGGCGCTAACTATTTTTGATCATCTTAGAGATGAACTAAAGCTAACCGATAACGACCGTGAGTTGTTGGAATATTCGGCCTATTTACATGATATTGGCTATTACATATCGCACTCCGAGCATCATAAACATGCGCTTTATATTATCCGAAATGCAGAACTGAAAGGTTTTAAGCAGGATGAAATTGAAATTATGGCGAATGTATCTCGCTACCACCGTCGTTCTATACCGAAGCAAACCCATTTAGAATATTGGAAACTCAGCCGAGCAACTAGAGCAAGAATTAAAAAACTAGCAGGAATTTTGCGGGTTGCCGATGGATTGGATCGTAGCCATTACCAGAATGTGAAAAGGCTTGTTGTAAACTCGGAAGTAGCGGAGATTAAAGTTCAAATTACAAGCGAGAGCGAGCCTTATCTAGAAATTTGGGGCGCTATGCGAAAAGCACATCTTCTAAAAGAAGTAACAGGCAAAACCATAAAGATTGAACGAGTTCCCGAAGTAACAATGATAGGGTAGTTTGGCTGTGTGGTGGTTGGTAAATCGATGAGGGATTAACTATAATTATTTTTGGAGCATGGCTCCACGGTGGCATTCCGCAGCAGAGCTACGGAACGAGGGTAAAACCATATAAATTATAGACATTGTTGGCAACAGTTATCGCGTAATTGTCTTTGTCCTACTAGGTTCAGTAGCTCCCATTTCAAAATACTCAATTAAAAATGTACCTGGGTCCAGTAAAAAACTAGTATCATAGATTTTTTCTGGATCTATTGCTGTAAAGTACATTGAGTTAGTTTCATGGTCAAATTCTGTAGCTAACCAATTATTTTTAGTAACAGAATAATAGAAAAATCCTGAACCTAGTGCAGTAATTTTAATTTTCAATTCCGCTCCTTTGGAAAGATTTGCAGCTAGACTAAATTGTCTACCGCTATAACTCTCCTTCTTTAAATCAAGAATATTTTTCCCTGTCTTACCAGTAGCGGGATATGCAATTAGAGAGTCTGTTATTTCAAAAGATGTACTGTTAATAAAATTTATAATATATTCGTCAAAATTTGGTATTTCTGCTTTTACACCTAAATTTAGATATCTATCATTTAAATTATTTTTAATTGATGTAGGATTAAGATAAGTAGCGTGATTTATCAATTCTGAACCCAAAGAATTACTACTTAATAGGCCATCTTCTCTAATATCGGAGCTAATATTTGAAAGCAGTTCTGTAAATTCTGCTTCTGTACGGTAACCTTGTAAAATTAATGATGCAGCTAAAAGAATTGCATTATTATTTCCATCTTGCGAAATATCTAAAATTTCTGATGATTCAGTAAGCGTTGTGCTGATACTAAATATTTCTAAAATTTCTGATTGAGCTTGCTTCTTTGCTTCTGAAAAATCAAACCCTTGAGATATTAAATATTCCACTCTTAGTTTTTCCAAATGTGACAAAACATTGATATTAACAGTAGTTTTATCTGAAACGTCAGACAATGCAAAAAGAGTAATCTGAGAAGCTGATCGTTCTCCCTTAACTTCGTTAAAATAAAATCCATCTGCTCTCAAACTGATATATTTTGAAACTAATTCTACATTCCCAATCTCAAAACTACCCTTGTTATCAGTAATTTGAGTGCTGTATGTTTTACCTGTTTGTGATAAATTAACATCTAATTCATTTATTAATATACTTGTGCCGCTAATAAATGGGCCTTTTTGAACAAAACCACTTATTCTTTCTTTTTTTATTGCTTCTGATGAATCATCTGTATTACAGCCATTCAAGATGAAAATTGCAATAATTGGTACTATTAAGTGCCGTATCATATGTAATTAAATTAATATTTCTTTTAATTGTTGCCAACAACAGAGTAAAGTGAATTCTAAACACTTTATTCTTAAATAAGTTAGATTAACTTAATATAATAAATATAATATCAAAATAGGAGCAAGCGAAACAAGGGCCGTGTTTATTGTTGCTTCTCAGATAATTCTATCAAAGCTTCAATGGCTTTGTCGGCGTCTTTTTTATCCACAAAAATATGATCGTGATAATATCCAGCAATTACATTACAGCTAATATCATATTTCGCTAACTCAGCTGAGAAAATTGCGGTCAAGCCTACGGCATCAAGAGATGAGTGAATCGTTAGAGTAATCCAAGAAGCAATATACTCGTAGCTCAAGTGTAGCTCGTCTGCTTTTTGTTTCTCGATAACAATAGTTGTGCCTTCTGCTTCTTTGAACTCACAAATGGTATCTCTTCGGTCAATCTTACTAAGATCTTGTACCGTTGAAAAGACATATTCTCCATCGTGTACTTTTGGAGTCATTCCTTTTAATAATTGAGATAAATTTGTTTCACCAGCCATGCTATGTGTTGTTTTATACTTTATAAATGAAGGGGGTAGGTGACAGAAAATAACGCCTAAACCTAAATAAGAAAAAAGTTTAAGTCTTTTATGCTGATGTTAAGTAATTCGTTGACAGAAATTACCTAAGATCATCGGAATAAATTGGAAGGTCATGCTGAACTTGTTTCAGTATCTTTGTGTGGACTCGGATATTTGTAAACCCCTTTCCAATCCAACCAACAAAGACACTCCGTGTTTTCTACTTACTATTTAACTACTAAATCATATAATTTGTGTGTCAAAATAGCCGTAGGTAGTAAGTTGAATAGAATCGTTTAAAAGTACTATCTAAGATTGAAAACGGTGTTCATTGTCTAAAAAGAAGCAGAAATAATGTCTGAATTTATAGCCATTTCGTAAGATTCCGAAATAAATTCGGGATTGTAGAAGTTAGGTAATTCGTTGACAGTTTCATTAAATCAAACAACGCTCACAGTCATCCAGAAGATACCCCCTGAAGGATCTTCAAAGTCATTAAAAAGCAATGGTTTTGTTTGTAGGCGATAGCTGACCGTACCCTCACATTTTTCCGCGCCACTATTACATTCATCTCGTTGAGGGGTGTACTTTTGTTCCGCCCCCGAATGCTCGGGGCAGGCGAGTACCAAAAGCTCTCGACAAGAATAATTGGCGCGAACTCCATTGCATCGACTCAATCATTCCAATGGTCTTCGGTCATCTTTTACCATATTCAAGCCCGAGCCAGTGTGGAATGATTGCTCCTTGCGGAGACGTCGCTTCCATTGCGTTCTTTTTCCGCCAATAATTCTAAACGTCGATGTGGTTTGGTGGGCACATTGACAGTATGGGGCTTAAAAGGCTATAATTACTTTGTGAGCAATCAAATATAATTTTCGACAACGAATTACATGACATCTACAGGGATGACCGAGATTTTATCCTGTCTCAAACTGTCAACAAATTAACTAACTTCTACAATCCTGATCTCGATAGACAGTGAGAAGGATCTTCAAAGCTAGTTTTCTATTCAGTTTTATTTTTAATCCCATTCCGCAGCAGAGCTACGGAGCGAGAAAAATCCCATTAAAGAAAAAATATCTATCTACTCACCAAAGGAGCCCGCTGCACCAGGGAAAACAACAGGACTTTCAATTCCATCTTTAGAGACTGAAGCCACACCGAAATAGTAGTTATCAATAACAACGTTTTCTAAGGTGTGTTCGGTTACGTTTGCTGGAACAAACACACTTTTTTGCCATTGGTTAGCATCGGTTAAGCGCCAATAAATTTTATAGCCAGCTAGTTGAGGATTTTGTTTAGCATCTACCGCTTGCCATTTCAGGGTAGTACTTGGTTGTACAGCTCCGCTAATTTGAACTTTAACCGGAGGATTAGGCGCAGCTGCCATTCCCGCCATAACAACAGCATTAAGTGCGGTTAGTTTTGCAGCATAATCGAAGTTTACGCCATCAATAGTATCGCCGTAATTAATTCCATTCTCGGTTCGTAAATCTTGGTGTTGGCGAGTGTAATTTTCATTCGTTTCCATAATACGAACGCCAGGAAAGCCAGCTTCATTAAACGGACGATGATGTCCGCCACGACCAAAGCGATCTAACCGATAAACCATCATAACATCAAGATTAGGAATGTATTGATCGGCCATGGAATCTACATAACGAGCGACGTTACGAGAAGGCGAATCTACTTCGCCACCCGTAAAACGGCGAGTTCTAGCTTCACGCTCTGTTTCAACATCGCGTGTTCCTTCTGAGAAAACACGAGCGGTAGTGTTATTAATCACACCATTAACGCCTTCAATATTTCCAATCATATCGTTATTCAGCACGGCTTTAATTCTCCAACCTTCTTCTTGAGCGTACTTTGCAAGAATCTGTCCGCCAAATAATCCTTGCTCTTCGCCAGATAAACCAACGTACATAATTGAACCTGGGAACTTGTACTGAGTAAGTACACGAGCCGATTCGAGAACTCCTGCCAAGCCTGATGCATTGTCGTTTGCACCAGGAGAGTCAGATTTGCCATCTAAAGCGTCTGATACACGAGAGTCTATATCGCCACTCATCATCACAAAACGATTCGGGTCAGCGTAACCTCGTTGAATGGCTATAACATTTACCACTTTAGTGGCTTCAGGAATTCGATTTCCTGTAACAACATCACTTACGTAGTATACTTCTAAACATGCCCCGCAGTTTTCCGATATTTTTTCAAACTCTAGCTTTAACCAACGCCGAGCAGCTCCAATACCTCGAGTGCTAGAAAGCGTATCTGAAAGAGTATGACGAGTTCCAAAACCAACCAAGGTTTCAATATCAGATTGGATTCTCTCTGCCGAAGGAGCGATTCCTATTTTGTGTAAATCGGCAGGGGTGATGGTCTGATGTTGTGCTAACGAAAAGGTTGAGCTAGCAAAAAGAAAAAAGAGAACGATGATTGAATTTCGGAGAAATTTCATGGTGATGGGGGTTAGTTCTGATTGTCCTGGTGTGGTTTTGATAAACGTTCTTCACGTTCTAAGTAGGTTTGTAAATCTTTTTGGAATTTGATTTGGGCTTTAAGTCCCATTTTGTGGCCAAACCAAGCACCAGTTCCGCAAGCTATAGCAAGCATTGATACAAAGAGGATGGGCGATGTTGCTTCGCCACCTTTATAAATAAAAGCCCATGCGGCAGGAGAAATAAAAACAACTGGGCCAAAAATAAAAGGGACAATGGTGGGGCCTTGCAACCTGCGCATGTAGCGTTTACTACTTTGCGAAACCATTCCCATATATACTAAACCGAAAATAAAAAACAAGACGGTTCCAGTGGTTGTGCCATCATTCACTTTAGGTAAAAGCTCAGAAGTAAATATGATGAAAGCGGCTGAAAGAAAAAGTAAGCCAGATATATAAAAAAGAAGTCTTGGTATGTTAGTCACGACGTAGGTAGTTTTTTTGTGATAATAAGAGTTTAAATACAGAGAATGTACTTCAGGAACGTAAAACTATTTTTTGTTGAGCCAGTCTTGTGGGTTCAAATTCGTTTTGTCTTTTCGAACCATAAAAAATAGGTTTTCGCCTAATGGAGAGTTAGTTACTCCCGAAAGTCCAATTCTGTCGCCAGCTTTCAATACTTGGTTTTTGGAGACATCGATTTGGCTTAAGTTTCCATAAGCGGTGTAATACCCACCGTGGTTTACAAAAACAACATCTCCAAAGCCACTAATTGGAGAGACAACAAATACGTATCCATCAGAAACTACTTGAACCGCAGATCTTGGTTCGGTTACAATATTAACTCCCAAGTGCTCTGTTTCGGTACCATAAATTGGATTTCGTGTTTTCCCGAATTTCTTTGAAATCGTACGGCTATTAACGGGCCAAGGAAGAGTTCCTTTTTTGGTTGCAAAAGTTGCTCCAAAGGCCTTAAGCATATCATCAGAAACAGCCCTTTTAACAACGGTAGGTTTAGAATATCGAGCAACTTCGGTGTTTCTTAAATTCTCATCTGCGATATTACGAGCTGCAGCAAGTTTCTCTAACCGTACTTCTTCTGCTTTTCGGGCTACTTCTTCGTCGGCAATTAGCGCGTTGAAGGTATCTTCTAAATCTTCCTTCTGTTCTCTATTTTTTCTTAGTTCGGCAAGTAGCACAGAGCGCTGACTTTTAATGCTCTCTACGGTTTCTTTCTGCTTAGAACGTTGCCCATCAAGTGTACTTTTTTCGTTTTTAATTTCCTCCAAGAGAAGCACATTTTTATTTAAACTTTGCTTGAGACTTGTGCGCACTTGGTCTAAATCGTCTTTTCGTTGGCGAATGTGCTGAGCTTGCTTTGCTTTATGTTCTTCAAACTTGTTGAGGTAAAAAGAACGAACCAGCATTTGGTTAAAAGAATCGGATGTGAGAAGCAGTTCTAGATTGTTTGAACGGCCATTTTTATAAGCGTATAAAAGTATTTTCTTATAATTATCGATAAGTACTTTAAGCTCTTTTTCTCGTTTTTCAATTTCGTCTTGAGTAAGAGTTATTTCTGCTTCAATCTGAATTTGTTCAGTTTCAAGGCTCGATATTTTATCATCCTGTAGAGAGATGAGACTATTTAAATTCTCGTATTGTTTAAAAGACTTATTGTATTGAACCTCTGTTTCATCAACCCTTTTTTGGTACGATTTTATACGAGCATCCAACACATTGATTTCTGCACGGGTATTAGTCTGTTTCTTAAGTATCTCTTTACGCTTTTCTTCATAGGTACTTTGTCCTTGTGCAGGCGCAAGTGCTAGAAAGCATAGCCCAATGGCGAAAAAAATGGAAGAGAATCTAGAAATCATAGTCGCTCTAAAGGGATGTTGTCAGGAATAATAAGTTTTATGTTTAGCTCACTTGGATTAATTTCTAATCCAAGAATTTGCAAAGTAACGCGCGAATTGCCGTCTCTACTTAATATGGTGATTTTTCGTGGCAATTTGTAGCCTTCCACTTCAGCATAACTTTCGTACTCAATTTGGGAATAAGGTAGCCCAGACGACCAAGCTTGTTGAACTTTACTAACCGTGCCATCTTTTTTGTTGATGCGAGCTACGCCTTTGTTGAAGAAGCCAAGTACATATTCTGAATCATTCTGCATGGCAATCTCAATATCCGATTCATAAACCTTGAAATTCATCAAATCAAGGAAGTTTACTGAGGCGAGTTCATTGAGGTTTGTTAGCCTTCCATCTTGAATAGAAACTTTCTGGGCGTACTTATCAATTTTATTGTAGATGAGAATGGAGTCTTTATCCACGAGCATTTTCCCACCTTCAATGCCCACTCTATTCTTCATGGTTAACAAGCTTAAAACAGAATCGGTTTCGAAGCTAATAGAAATCCTATCGCTGTTTCCTGGTTCGCTTACAATAGCTCGTCCTTTCCCTTTTGCGGAAGTAATGTTTGTTCTGTAATTAGGTATTTTTGAAACAACAGATGTGATAGACTCTGTGAGTGGGTAAAGTTGTTCTTCTTTTTCTACAACCGCTTTGGTTGTTGTACACGACGAAATGAACACAATGGCACAAATAATACTTAATAAAGAGAAGCGTGGTGATAAACTCATTGAGAATCAGGGTCCGTTTTTGCTTTCAAGTGAGTTCTTGTACTATCCATATCAAAAGCTTGTTTCCACCATTTTTTTGCTTCGGCTAGATTTTCTAATTGCTCGTACACATCGCCCAAATGCTCTAGAACTTCTGCACTAGAGGAGCCTGTGTCGATAGATGCTTTGATGTAACGTCTCGCACGTTCGTAATCGGCAAGTTGAAAATACACCCAACCGATAGTGTCTAAATAAGCGGCGTTATCGGGTTCTAACTCAATCGCTTTCAACGCTAATTCTTTGGCTCTGTCTAATTGTTCTTCACGGATGGAAAGGTTGTAAGCGTAATTGTTCATCGCCGTATGATTCTCTGGATCGTAGCGCAAAGCAAGTTCGTACACTCGGTCTGATTCCTCATAATTTTCAAGATTTCCATAAGCATCGCCAAGAGTAGAGTAGATAACGGATTTAAACGGCCGCCTTGAGGGAGATCGAGAAGCTTTTTGTAGCCATTCAACAGCTAATTTGTTTTCATTTTTGAGGAGGTGTGCTGAGCCTATAAAAAACTGAATAAAAGCATCTTCAGGAACGGCTTGGTCAGCTTTTTGTCCAACCTCAATGGTTTCATCTAGCTTCTGTTGGTTTAAAAGAAGTTGAAGACGTAGCCTCCAAGCAGTGTCATCTTGCGGCAGCAGTTCGTTGCCTTTTTCTAGCTTTAAAAGAGCGTTGTCGATGTCGTTGTTCTGCGAATAAAACTGTCCAGCCAAGGTGAAAGCAAGTCCGTAATCTGGCTCAGATTTACAAAAAAGGTCTAAAATTCGACCGCTTTCAATACGAAGTTGAACGTTATTCGGTTCTTCTTGTTGGCGCGCGTAGAGGTATTGAGCTACTTGTAATTTTTCTTCAGGTGTAATGAGCTTATCGGATACAAAGTTTCCGATGAGTGTACCAGCGCTATCCCATTTTTCGCCATCGATGTAAATGGCTGCAAGGTTTATCAAGCTTTGTGGGTCGCGGCTATTTCTCGATAATGCATCAGCTAATACATCTTTTGCTTGATCGTTTTTGCCAGAAGTGGAATAGAACTCACTAAGAAGATTTAGAGTATTTAAATCATCGGGATCCAGTTTTCTTAAAGACTCTAATTGAACGAGCATGGAATCCCGAGCTGAGAGCGCTTCAAAATTTTGAAACTTAAGCAGGTAAATGGATCTGTTTGGCCCCATCAACTCAAGTGCGCGGTTGAGTACTTGGTTTGATTTTAGATATTCACCATAATCTTTATAAGTATCGGCGAGCATGAAAAGAGCGTCGTAATCAAAGGGATGATATTCTAACAGTTTGATTAGTTCATCTAAAGTGGCTTGGTTCTGGCCAGCACTGCGATAAATTTGAGCTAACTTAAAGCGATACCATTTGTTGGTAGGCTCGAGAGACACCGCTTGCTTTCCATAAAGTGCGGCATTTGGCAAATCCTCTAGCATGATGTAAGTATCAGCTAAGGCGAAAGAAATTCCAGAAGTGGCACCTAACTCGTTATAAGCGGTAAGTAGTAATTCTTTAGCTTGGGTATAATCTTCAAGAGCAAAAGCTTCCATAGCTCTGATATATGCTGATTTACCCGATAGTTCGGCACGAGTTTGTACTTGCGCAAAACTAGGTTGAATGCCTGTAAAGCATAAAAAGAAGAATATGTAGAGGATTTTTTTCATGTAGAGCACTTGAATCTCATAAACCAGAAAAGTGCGAATTTAGTTTGAAGAATTTGAATCTTGGATGTTAAAATAATCATTCTAGCACTAAATGGAGACGTTCTATTGATTTAGATTCCGCACTTTATTTCTCTTTGAAAAAAGCTAGAACCTCATCAGCGCTTTTGGTATTCAGCACTCGTTCTTTTTCGTATTTCCCTTTTCGTGCAATTTTTACTCCGTACTTCATTACATCGATGCCTTCAATACTATGTGCATCGGGGTTGACTGAAGTCATTAACTGAACTTCTCGAGCTTTGTTGCCGAAACTCCAATCTAGATCTAAGCGCCAAGGACTTGCGTTAATTTCTATGGCGGTGTTGTGTTCCGCAGCAAGAGCAACTAGTTCATTCAAGTCGATATCACTTCCGTTTCTTTTAAGTAATAAGCGTCCTGTTGGGTGACCTAAAATTCGTGTGTATGGATTTTTGATTGCATTTCGAAACCGTTCCATCATTTTCTCGCGAGGCATGTCCAAAGTTTGATGAACACTTGCAATCACAAAATCGAAGCCTGCCAAAATATCGTCTTCATAATCCAAACTCCCATCAGCCAGAATATCGGATTCAATTCCTTTAAAGATGATAAAGTTAGTACCGGCGCTTTTGAACTCTTCGTTAAGTTGGTCAATCTCATCCCATTGCTGTTTGATTTCATCTACTGAAAGTCCACCAGCATAGGCGGCTGTTTTGGAATGGTCGGAAATTCCCAAATATTCGTAACCTCGTTCTATACAAGCTTCGGCCATTTCTCGAATAGAGAATTTTCCATCGCTCCAAGTACTGTGTGCATGAATTACACCTCGGATATCTTTATCCTCAACTAAAGGAAGACTTTCTATATGATCAAAAATCTCGAACTCACCGCGATCTTCCCTTAACTCTGGTGGTACGAAGTTGAGGTCTAACATTTTATAGATGTCGGCTTCCGTTTCGAAAGGATGAGGAGCTTCCCAGTTGGTTTCTCCTGATTCTGTCAAGGAATATAATCCATATTCATTCAAACTCATGCCTCGTTCACGTGCTCTTGAACGCATCACCACATTATGTTCTTTGCTGCCAGTAAAATACATCAGCGCAGCAGAAAAATGCTCCGGCTTTACAATGCGTAAATCCACTTGTCTACCTTCCTTGGTACGTACAGAACTTTTTGTGTCGCCTTTGCCAAGAATCTCCGTAACACGCTCGTGGTTCGTAAATACTTCGAAAAGGTTGGGGATGTATTCTTCATCTGCAGCAATTAAAAGGTCGATATCGCCAATGGTTTCTTTAGCGCGACGAAGAGAGCCAGCAATTTCGATACGCTGAACGCCTGGTAAATTTTTCAGGCTTTCAAAAATAGAATCGGCAATAACAGTGGCTTCATCCAAGCGGCAACGTTCGTCGAATTTCTCCATCCATTCTATGGATTTACGAATTTTCTCGGCAGACTTCCCACCCAAACCAGGAAGCTGTGCTAAGTCGCCATTATCAATTAAAGCTTTGAGTTCCTCGATTTCTGAAATACCAAACTGTTCATGAATTTTGAGAATGTTCTTTGGTCCAAGCCCCGATATTTCTAGCCATTTAATCAAACCAACGGGCACTTTTTCTTGAAGAGCATCGAGCACGGGCATGGTTCCCGTTTCGGAGAAGGAGTAAATGTCTTGTGCAATAGACTTGCCAATGCCTTTAATATCGGTAAGTGTTTTGGAGTCGATGTAGGTGTTAATGTCATCGCTTAACCCAGCAATAGTTTGAGAGGCTTTATCGAATGCAATGGCTTTAAACCGGTTTTCGCCTGCAAGCTGCATAAGCTGAAAGACGAGGTTTAATTTTTCTGCTACATCTTGATTGGTTAGCATGGAACTCAATTTTGGGAATTATAAACTCAGCCCAAGTATACACACCGTAGGAGCACATCTCAATACTGAAATTTCTTTATCTTAGTAGGGTTTTATAACCATATAGGTTAAATAATTTGTTGGTGGAATTGATAGTTCTTTAAATCTCGGTCATCCCTGTAGATGTCAGGTAGATAGATCTTCAAAATTATTTTGAAGCAATCGGTTTGTTTGTAGGCTAAATTTCCACAGGAAGCTGGAGTTTCCAGAATGCATTCCGAACGAGACATTCGTAACGAGACAAAAATAGATTGAGGTTGGTAATCCTAAAAAAGCTAGAATAAGTCTCCCATTGAGGGGAGCTAATCATCCAAAAAGTTCTTTGGATGATTCGAGGGGTGTTCTCAGTAGCGGGTTGGGAATAGAATTTTTGAAAGAGCGTTCATTTGTATTGGAGCAGAGCGCTAGATGGCATTCCAAACCGGAGCTAAGCAATGAGTTCAGACTTTCTAGAATCCAGATTTGTAGTTTGGGAAATAGAGATGTGGTAAGAGTTGTAAACAAGTAAAGAACTATTTTGCTAAATAATTCAGCTTCAATAACTTGTTCATTCGGAATCTAAGCGGTACAATTCAGCAATTAAAAAAAGGACCTTTATGAAGACTGTATTTTATAGCATCATTTTATTCCTGTTTGTGGGTTGTTCGGCGTCGATAACTCCAGAAATGGTTGAACAGCATGTGAAGGATGTAAACCAAGTAATGGACGATTGGCACAATGCAGCTGCCGAAGCCGATTTTGATAGATATTTTGGCCGTTTTGCAGATGAAAACTCCATTTTTATGGGAACTGATGCTACCGAGCGCTGGGATATTGCTGAGTTTAAAGCATACAGTAAACCCCATTTTGATAGAGGTCGCGCATGGAATTTTACGCCCGTTGTTCGACATGTGTATATTTCAGAAGAAGGAAAAACGGCTTGGTTTGATGAAGAGTTGGATACTCCAAACTTGGGACCTAGTAGAGGTACAGGTACATTAGTTTTAAAAGATGGCATCTGGAAATTAGCTCATTATAATCTCACAGTTCCAATTCCTAATGCCATTATGGATGATGTAAAAGCTCAGATTGAGCAAGCATTAAGTCAATAAATATAAAAGTAAAAAGTGGATGAGCTTGGCGAGTTATCGAAACTTACTGAGGCTCCGATTTTTTAAATTCCTAACACAACACTATGAAAAAAAGTATTTCAGCACTTATTCTATTCATTGTTTTATCAGTGGCTGTAAAAGCACAGATTCAATCTCCGGCCGAGTTTCTAGGCTATGAACTTGGTGAACAATGGACTCCTCACTACAAAGTAGACGCCTACTTTAAGCATGTAGCAGATAACTCGCCCATGGTAACATTCACCGAATATGGCAAAACCTACGAAGGTAGAGAGTTGGTGTATGTGGTAGTAACATCCGAAGAAAACCAAGCGAACATCGAAGAAATCCGTACTAATAATTTGAAGTTGGTGGGATTTGAACAAGGCGAACCAACAGAGAATAAAAAAGCTATTGTGTGGCTGAGCTACAATGTACATGGAAATGAGACTTCATCAAGCGAGGCAGCATTAAATACCTTATACAAGTTAGTTACCGAGAAGAAAGCTTGGTTGAATGATGTCGTGGTGATCATGGATCCAATGGTTAATCCAGATGGGCGAGACCGCTATGTGAATTGGAGCAAATCGGTAACAGGTAGTGAATACAATCCACTTATTGAAGCGAGAGAACATAATGAACCTTGGCCTGGTGGAAGAACGAATCACTATTACTTCGATTTAAATAGAGATTGGGCTTGGCAAACTCAAATTGAAAGCCAATTGCGTGTTCCTGTTTACCAACAGTGGATGCCTCACGTTCATGTAGATTTCCATGAGCAAGGCCACAACAGTCCGTACTATTTTGCACCAGCAGCAGAACCATTCCATGCTGCAATTACCGATTGGCAGCGTGAGTACCAAACTATGGTTGGTAAAAATCACACAAAGTATTTCGACAAAGAAAACTGGTTGTACTTTACTCGCGAAGTGTTCGACTTATTTTATCCAAGTTATGGCGATTCGTGGCCAATTTTTAATGGCGCAATTGGGATGACTTACGAGCAAGGTGGACACAGCAGAGGCGGGCTTGGTGTTATAACAGCTGAAGAAGACACACTTACTTTGTTAGATCGTCTTACGCATCATTCGACTTCTGGACTTTCAACAGTTGAAGTTACTGCTGCAAACAAAACCAAAGTGATAAACGAGTTTGCTAAGTATTTTGAAACAACAAGAGAAAATGGCTCTGGAGAGTACAAGACTTTTGTGGTGAAAAAATCTAGTAATCCTGATAAAGTGTCGATGTTACTGCGTCATTTATTATCACAAAATATTGAATTTGGCGTAGCAAAAAGTTCTTCGAAAGTGGAAGGATATAATTACACCAACGGGAAAAACGAGCGTGTTGGAATTGAAAAAGGTGATTATGTAATTAGCACCTACCAACCACAAGGAACAATGGTTCGAGTTCTTTTTGAACCAAAACCTCAGCTAGCAGATTCGGTTACTTACGACATCACTGCTTGGGAAAATTTCTATACTTACGGAGTAGAAGGCTACGCTGTTAAGGGACAAATAGTACAAGAAAGTGTACCGATGGAGACAGTGGCTTCGACCTCTCCTTATATCGAGAAACCATACGCATACATTGCAAAATGGAATTCTTTAGATGATTTGAAATACTTGGCAGCGATTCTAAAAAAAGGAGTGAAGGCGCGTTATAGCGAATCTGCTTTTGTGATGAATGGTAAGAATTTCGATCGCGGAACACTGGTAATTACTAGAAAAGGAAATGAGAAATTAGGAGATTCATTCGATGAAATTGTGAAGGAGACGGCTGATGAATTAGGTCGTACTCTCACACCCGTTTCAACGGGTTTAGTAACTTCAGGTAAGGATTTTGGTTCTTCGTCAGTTCGTTATATCAAAACTCCGAAGGTTGCACTCATTGCAGGAGAAGGAACAAGTAGCAACATGGTTGGACATATTTGGCATTACTTCGATCAGCAGATTAAATATCCTGTTACTTTGATTAATAGAGATGATTTAAGTCGCGTTGACTGGTCCGATTATACTGTGATTATCATGCCAACAGGAAGTTATAATTCTACTTTTGATGAAGACGGCTTAAAGGAATTAAAAAGCTGGGTTCGTGATGGTGGAACTTTGATTGCTTTGGATGGCGCGAATCGTTTCTTAGCTGGAAAAGATGGATTTAGCTTGAAAACTAAGTCATCCGATAAAAAGGATGATGACAAGAAAGAAGATGAAGAGTCAAAGTTGAAAGTATATGCCGATTCAGAACGAGATTATTCGATTAACTCAAACCCTGGTTCTATCTTTCAAGTAAGCATGGATAAAACCCATCCGTTAGCTTTTGGTTATGGTGATGAATACATGTCGTTAAAACTAGGTTCTTCAGCGTATGAATATCTAGAAAATGGCTGGAATGTTGGCGTTGCTAAAAAAGGCTCAAGCCGAAGTGGATTTGTAGGCTACAAGGCCAAAGAAAAGCTAGAAGAATCGCTCAGTTTTGGAGTTCAGAACATGGGTTCAGGAACTGTGGTTTATATGATTGATAATCCACTATTCCGTGGCTTTTGGCACAATGGAAAACTACTGTTTGGTAACGCAGTATTTTTTGTTGGCAACTAGTAGAGCTAGAGATATTTAAAAGATTCGAAAGCCCGTAGAGATGCGGGCTTTTTGTTTTTATAGGGGTGACTGTTTATAACATTTTATAAATAAGGACCTGAGTCATACTGAACTTGTTTCAGTACCTTTGTGCGCACTCGGAAGTTTGTATATCTCTTTCCAATCAACAGAGACTCTCATCGTGTTCTTAATAATTACTCTGTTACTAATTCAGGCAGGCGGTGTGTGGCGAAAATAATTATCAAGCTAAGACTACTAGCTATGATTGAGAACGGAGTTCTTTGTCTAAACGAAAACATGTTTAACGCTTAAACTCATAGCTTTTTCGTAAGATCCCGAAATAAATTCGGGATGACCGAGATCTAAAGAACTAACAAATCCATTAACGAATAACCTGAGATTCTATAAGTTCATTCCTTAGGTCTTTGCTATCTTCAGGGAAGAGTTTCAAAGACTTTAAAGCATAAATTTCAAAATCGGTTATGGATCCCATTACCCACGGGCTCATTGGCGCAGCTGCCACGCAGTCTTTTTCTAATAAAAAAAATCTACGGCAGGTATCACTTGTAGGATTCTTCAGTGCGCTACTTCCAGATTTGGATGTGTTTATCAGTCGGGCATCCGATCCTTTGCTAAATCTAGAATTTCACCGTCAGTTTACCCACTCCTTGGTTTTTATTCCAGTTGGTGCCCTCATTGCGTCCGCACTTATTTGGTGGTTGGTCAAAAAACAGTTGAGCTTCAAAGAAACCTACTTCTATAGTTTATTGGCTTACGGATCGGCTTGCCTTTCCGATGCTGCAACCAGTTACGGTGTTCAGCTTCTCTGGCCTTTTCTGGATGAACGGTTTTCATGGAATCTGATTTCCATTTTCGACCCTCTTTTCTCGTTAATTATTATTGTGGCAGTAGGCTTTTCTCTCTATAAGAAAAAATCTTTATTCGCTTGGGTTGGGCTCGGATGGATAGCCGTTTATCTTTCGTTCGGATTTCTTCAGCAACAAAGAGTCCGTAATGTGGCTCAAGAAATCGCCAGCCAAAAAGGGCATGTCATCGAGCAGTTGATTATAAAACCCACCATGGCTAACGAGATTTTATGGAGCGTTCGATATACTTATGGGGATAGCCTTTTTACTCATGGAGTACGATTAATCCCTTTTTCAAAACCAACTTTATATGTGGGTGAATCAGCAGCTTTACTCAGCTGGAAGAAAAAATACGCTCCACTCAAAGGTAGTATTCTCTATCAGGATATCGAGCGATTTAGTACGTTTTCGGATGGGATTCTGATTACGCATCCCGATTATGAGAACGTAATTGGTGATGGGCGTTATTCCTTGTTACCAACCTCGCTTTCTCCAATTTGGGGCATTGAAATTGATACTACAAAAAGTAATCAGCATGTCCCATTTGGCACCTATCGAAAGCCAACCAAAGAAGTCCGCCAACGTTTTATGGATATGCTTCTAGGGAAGTAATGTTGTAGGTTCCTTTTCGGGCTTATCTGGTGGCTGGTAGTTTAGCTCATTACTGGAAGCTAGAGCTTCCGCAGCAGAGCTACGGAACGAGGTTAAACTATATAACGATATCGTAATAAGTTAGGAGGTCATCCTTGTAGATGTCAGGTAATTCGTTGACAGAAATAACTTATAAATTGCTCATTTAACAACGAGAGTGTCTATAAGCTCCAGATTTTCAAAATGCCCACAAAACCATATCGACGTTTAGAATTATTGGCGAAGAAAGAACGCAATGGAATCGACGTCTCCGACAGGAGCAATCATTCCACACAGGCTCGAGTTTGAATATGGTAAAAGATGAGCGAAGACCATTGGAATGATTGAGTCGCTGCAATGAAGTTCGCGCCAATTATTCTTGTCGAGAGCTTTTGGTACTCGCCTGCCCCGAGCATTCGGGGGCGGAACAAAAGTACACCCCTCAACGAGATGAATGTATTAGTGGCGCGGAAAAATGTATGGGCACGGTCAGCTATCGCCTACAAACAAAATCACTGCTTTTTAATAGCAGGATGACGGCGAGCGTTGTTTAATTTGTTAAAGCATCAACAAATTATCTAACTACTAAGTACAAAAATCTATCTACTATTTAGCCAATTCCGCTTCGCTGGCAATAAAGCCAAAGGGAGACCAATTGTTGGTGTCGTAAACTTGTTGCCATATTTCATTGGCTCTTTCAATTCTTCCATTTATGGAATGCCAGAAACCAAGCCCATAACCAAGTGTGGCGTTATCGAGTGCCGTTGAATTTTCTGCTAGTAATAATTCGGAATCAAATTCGCCTTTAAAAACGAGAAGTAATTTATGATAACTCGTGTTTTCGATGAGGTCTAACTCCGTTGGAATAGTTGCTAAAATCTTTCCAGCGAGTTCATCTTTTCCAGCTTTGCGGAGCGTCATGTAATACCAGTAAGTCGTAGCCACTTTCATGTCGTTATTGAGACTTACTTTTAAGCAGTTCTCATAAGCACTTTGAGCATTTTTATAATCGCCTTTTAGGTAATAAGCCAATCCCAAGTGGTACCAAATATTAGATTGGAGCGTACTAGTAGGCATGTTTTGAGCATTTGGTAAACCATCTGGTTCAACAATATCTTCTTTTCCTTCAATCAAAGTAGCGGCTTTTTTAAAGTCTGCGATAGCAAGATCTAATTGTCGTAAGGTTAGGTAACGGTGGCCTCGGTGGCGATACAATCGTGCGTCTTCAGGGAATGAGGAAATTGCATAAGTAAGCAAATCGATGGAAACTCGGTATTCGCCTTTATATCCTTTTTTACGAGCTTGCCATATCATCATAGTTGCAAGATCATCGTTGTTGGCTTCAGCAACATTTATCAGAGAATCAATTCTAGCTTCTAGTTTTACAGGAAGTTCAGCTAGTGTGGTATATAAAGTATCTCCTACTAGAGAGATTGCTTGCACATTTTCGGGAAGAGGTTTATTAGCAGAATCTTCACGCTGGCAAGCGGTTACAATAATTATCAGTGCTGCAAAAAGTAGTTTTGTTGAGTACATAGGACGTCTTGTTTTTCTGAATGTATGGAAAGCTGAGCAAGCGCCAAAATCGGTTATGACTTTTAGAGAAGTGATGGGGAGGCACAAAGAATGAAAAAGAAACTAATCAAACTTCCAGATGAGAAGCTTGATTAGTTTTCGAGAAATAAATCTATAATTGAAGGTCAAGAGTAAGTTCTTTACCGTCTCTAAGAACTGTAATAGTGGTAAGCTGACCTTTTTTGAGTTTGTTAAGTGCAGTCATATATGCGTAGATGTCTTTTAAGTCTTCGCCACCAATTTTTATAATGGTATCGCCACCTTTAACGCCAGCATTTGCTGCAGAACGACCTTTGGTAACGCCTGTAAGTCTCATACCTTTACCATCATATCCATAATCCGGTAAAACACCAAGGGTAGGGCCATCTAAACTCATAGTTTGGCGTTGTTCGCCTGGAGCTTCTTTAAAAGCTAACTGAGTTTGGTCTAATACATCTAAACTTTGTACAACCTTAGCAACATGCTTTAAAGTAAGTTCTTCGCCTTTAAAATTGATGTAATCGGTGTCATCGCTTGGGCGGTGGTAATCAGCATGTGTATCGGTGAAGTAGTGAAGCACTGGGATATCTTTGTAATAAAAACTAGTGTGGTCACTTGCTCCAGTTCCATCTTTAACCAAGTTTAGCGCTAAAGAGTCAACGTTTGCTTCTTTAAGGATGTCAGACCACTTATCAGCAGTTCCAATTCCAAAAATAATGAGTTTCTTATCAACCATTCGGCCAATCATATCCATGTTTATCATGGCGAGTGCTTTTTCTAAATCTACTGTAGGGTTCTTTACATAATAATCAGAGCCAAGTAATCCCATTTCTTCGCCAGAGAATGCAAGAAATAGAATGTCTTTAGAAGGACGGTTTTTAGCGAAATATTGAGCGAGCTCTAACACGCCAGCGGTTCCAGAAGCATTGTCGTCGGCACCGTTATGGATACGAAGTGAATCGCCACGGTATAAAGAACCATAGCCACCATCGCCTAAACCTAAGTGATCGTAATGCGCTCCAATAACGATAAACTCGTCGCTATTCCCTGTTCCTTGTAGCAAGCCAGCAACATTGCGCGCTAATAACTTTTCGCCGGATGAGGTGTCAGAAGAATGTGGATTTTTAAGAATCGAAGTGTTGATCGTAAACTCTTGGAGGTAGGTATTATCGTCTCCAGCAGGTTCTAAACCGTAATCTCTGAATAAATCAGAAATGTAATTAGCTGCAGTTGCTTCTTCTGCTGAACCAGCTTCACGTCCACCTAAATCGTCGGAGGCTAAATAGCTAATGTGAACTTTTATATCGTTGGCGTCAATTTCGGAATTCCCTTTAGAATCTTTTTCTGTAGCACAAGAAGAAACAAGAAGAAGGATGAATCCTAAAAAGCTAAATGTTTTTAAAAATCGAGAGTTAATCATGTAGGAATATTTATTTTTAGAATAAGAAGCGAAAAGTACGAGTTTTTTGTGTGTTTTTGATGAATTTAGTGCTTAGTTTTACATCTAACGGTTAGGGGTGCTTTTGTCGAACGACAAAGGCTGAGATTACACCCTTTCACCTGATCCGGATAATACCGGCGGAGGAAAACCAGCTTGCTTATCTATGCACTTGTTTCGCCTCCTCCTATTTTTTTAATAACAATCAAATTGGAGGAAAATGTTTAAGACATTCCTATCAAAAGCTCTAGCAATAGCGGCTTTATTACTCATTACGTCACAAATATCTTATGCTCAATCGGTTACTGGCCGAGTTATTGATGCACAAACCAAAGAAATCCTTATCGGGGCAACTGTTGTACAAACGGAAACCCAAAATGGCAAAAACACTGATTTAAAAGGTGAATTTTCGCTAAACCTGAGTGAGGGTAAAAACTCAATTACAGTCTCATTTGTAGGTTACAAAACCAAAACCGTTTCCGTAAAAGGAAATGAACAAGGTTTAGAAATCCTGCTATTACCAACCACTTTTATAGGTGATGAAGTTTTTGTTGAAGCAACTAGAGTGGATGATTCAACGCCTATGAGCTACACTAACGTTACTAAAGATGATATCGAAGAGAAAAACCTAGGACAAGATGTTCCATATTTACTTCAATCAACACCATCGGTTATAAGTACTTCTGATGCAGGAACTGGAATTGGCTACACTGGTATCCGAATCCGAGGTGTAGATCCTGCTCGTGTGAATGTTACCATCAACGGAATTCCTGTAAACGATGCTGAATCTCATGGCGTTTTTTGGGTGAACTTACCTGACATTGCCTCTTCAGTAGATAACCTCCAAGTGCAACGTGGTGTTGGTACTTCAACCAACGGTGCAGGTGCTTTTGGCGCTTCTGTAAACCTTCAAACAAGTAGCAATCGTGTAGACCCATTTGCTGAAATAAATACAGGACTTGGTTCTTTCAACACTCGAAAAGCAAATATCATGCTTGGCTCAGGCCTCATGAAAAACGGCTGGCAATTTGAAGGTAGACTTTCAAAAATCATGTCTGATGGTTTCATCGATAGAGCTTCTGCTGACTTAAACTCTTTCTATCTATCCGCTACAAAACGAGGAGAACGTAGCCTATTAAAAGCTGATATGTTTTCAGGAAAAGAAATCACATACCAAGCTTGGTATGGCGTAGAAGAAAGTGTGTTGGAAGGTGGAAATAGAACTTTTAATGAAGCTGGAACAGAAAAACCAGGCTCTCCCTACGACAATCAAGTTGATAACTACCGCCAAGATTATTACCAATTGCATTACTCGTACAGATTAGCAGATAATTGGTCGGCTAATGCCTCACTTCATTACACACACGGGCAAGGATTCTACGAAGAATATAAAGGCGGACAAGATGTGGATGACTATGGAATTACTCCAGTGTCAGTAACTCAAACAACTACTGATTTGGTACGCCGCCGTTGGTTAGATAACGATTTTTATGGAATGGTTTTTAACACCAAATACACCTATTCAGACAATTGGAATGTGACTTTTGGTGGTGGAATAAATCGCTATGATGGTGATCATTTTGGGGAAATTATCTGGGCTCGTTTTGCAGGAAATAGCGAAACAGAACAACGTTACTACGATAACAACGCCATTAAAACAGACTTCAATGTGTTCGGTAAAATGCAGTATTTGCTAAGCGAGAATTTAAACGCCTATCTGGATTTACAAGTGCGTCGTATTGGCTATGAATTTGATGGTGTAGATATCCAGCAAAGTGGCGCAGTAAATATCAGAAATGAAGATGATCTCGTGTTCTTCAATCCAAAATTCGGATTTGTATACCGCAAAGCTAATCACCGCTTATTTGCTTCATTTGGTATGGCGAGCAAAGAGCCAACTAGAGATGAATACGTAAACTCAAGCACTCAAAGTAGACCAAAAGAAGAAACGTTATACAATATTGAAACAGGTTACCGTGGCGAGTTTGATCGTTTCTTTGTAGCAGCGAATGGTTATGGAATGTTCTATAAAGACCAACTCATTCTTACAGGTCAAATAAATGATGTCGGAGAAGCCATTCGCCAAAACATTCCAAATAGTTATAGAATTGGATTAGAGTTAGAGGGAGGATTCCAGATTACCGACAGTTTTAACTGGGCAGGAAATACAACCATCAGCCAAAATAAGGTAGAATCGTTTACCGAGTATATTGATGATTATGATAATGGTGGACAGATTTCGGAAACCTTTGATGACGCTGATATCGCTTTCTCTCCAAACTTGATTGCGAACTCTATATTCAGCTACACGAACTCTGGTTTTACGGGTGCGATTTCCAGCAAATATGTTTCTAAACAGTATTTAGATAACACCCAGAATGATGCTCGTAGTATTGACGCTTATTTTGTGAATGATGTACGCCTCGCTTACAAACTTCAAAACCTGCTTTCATTCAAAGCAGTAACCGCAACGTTAATGGTTAACAATATTCTAGATGCAGAATATGAAACCAATGGATATACTTACGGATATGTGTATGGAGGTATGCAACGCTACAACTACTACTTCCCACAAGCAGGAACAAACTTCCTGTTTCAAGTGAAGTGGGAATTTTAGGCTGAATTTAAAGAGGTTGAGTAAATCACTTTCTTAACCTCTCAAATCAGAAAGAGTTACAATCTATTTTACCAACACCAGTTTCTTTGAGAGGCTGGTGTTTTTTGTTGAAAGTTGGTATAAATAAACGCCACTCGAAAGCTCGGATGCATCAAAATGAACTTCGTATTCACCCGCAGAGTAAGTTTGATTGGTAATCGTTTTAATAAGCTGTCCTGAAATGGAGTAAACGGCAATAGTAACATTCCCAGCTTCACTTATGCTAAAAGGAATGGTTGTCTCTGGATTGAAAGGGTTTGGATAATTTTGTCCAAGTTCTACCGATTTTGGTAGAGAAATTTCTTCGTGATTACTTACCACAAGGTGATTCGATTTTCCTGGCGATGGCTTATCTAAAACTCCGAATAATCCGTCACCGTCAGTAGCTCTACCAATAGCTTGATCAGGAATTTGTTCACCAAAACTAACCGAGTCAATCAGAACAAACTCGTTGAAATTCTTGTAGAAAATAGCGAGTTCTTCGCCACCTTTACTCAATCCAAAAGGTGCATGAGTAGGACCTTCTTCAATGTCTCCATCTGCCCAAATAAGAATAAACTGCTTGCTACCCAAAACGGTATCTGGCAAAGCCCATTTATCTGGATTTTCGAAATCATCCGTTAGGTAATAATTCGCTAAAGAAAGCGTGCCTCCATTGTTGTACAATTCAATGTAATCTTCAAAAGTCTCGCTTTCGTCGGAGATGGTGGCACTGTTATCTGCCATAAACTCATTAATTACTATTGAAGAAGAAATGTCTCTTACGGAAGTTGATAATTGTTTGACTGGATTAGAAGGGTATCGAGATTTTGTGTCGATTGCGTCTTTAGCCTCTAGGTAAAATTCCAATTTCCCTGAGAAACCAGAAAGGTTATAGTTTCCGGTATAAATACCATCGCTAGCTTCTACATCAGCCCCAACGCCATCATCTAGCAAGCTAATGCTGTTTCCTCTACTGGGGAAAAATGCGGTCGCATTCAGAGCTGTATCTTCGTCTATAAGCTTTGCCGTAATCACTAGGTTTTTTTCTTGGGCTTGATACACCGTTGTGAAATCTACCTTTCGAAAAATAGGCGAAATATTCTGTAACTGAAGCTGACTAGTAGCCGAGTTTGCTCGAGTTGTGATGTACGGTTTTAAGCCATATTTAACGTGTCCTCCTATACTTTCGGTGAAAGAAACGTTGTATTGCTCAACTGTAAATCCATAATCTTCGGTTCTATAGTTATCTTCTTCAGCGGCATCTTTTGTAAGAGCATAAAGTCGATCTATATCTGAGGAAAGTTCTGTTTCGTTGAAGAATGAAGTGATGAATTCGTTCAGATAAAAATGAAGTCGATTCTTAAACTCTGGGATGCCTAGAATACGATCGGTTAGCGGGCGCGATTCATTTGGCCCCCAATCGTTGATGTCTTGATTTCCCCAATCTGGTCCCAAAAAATCTATCCCAAAAGTATTGTCGTAATCGTAAGGGATGAACTCGAATCGATTTGTTTCAGGATCGTGGTACAAGTAATAGTTGTTCTTATTGTACCAATAGTTGTCCCAGTTTCCTGTTAAAATATCAATGGCCATCCAGCGGATTACTCCATCAACATTAAGATAGGTTTCAATTTCATTTTTGAAGCGGTTATCGTCCGCGTTTTTTAGAAAGCTTATAAAAACAGCTAAGTCGGAAAAATCGGGAGCGTCTAGATTGGTCTTGAGCTCATAAGCAGGTCGGGCGCCATTTTTGATATTCTCGTAGTCACTAGGGCTTGAACCTTTGTACGTTAAATCGGCTGGCCATAAACATTTGAAGAGGTTGCCAGCATCACTACCAAAACGGTTTTTAACAAACTCGTCGTCAATGTGTTCTACATTCAAATAAAGTCCAAAATACTCATCGTTGATGTAAAGCTTTACATGATTGGCTCTGGGTGCAATAACATCAGCTTTTTCAAAAATATCCCAACTTAATTTGGCTCTTAGAATAGTTGGATCGTTGTGTTCTCCATTCAAATTCATTTTATCAAGCCCATGAAATTCATCGCTATCGGGAAAAGTATTGAATGAAACTTTGAATGATTTTTTTTGAGCATTTCGAGAGGTATTGCCTCGTAACCTAAATCCGATATTTTCTACCGTTTCCGTTGTTCCTTCTCTCGTAAAACTAAATGTTGCTGGAAATTCGTGATCGCTTTGGCTGTTATCTCCATCTAAAATAAAATCGAGCGAATCAGGGTGTATGGTGATGTTAACAACGGGAAGGCTGGTGTCATCAAAAATCCAATCACTTTGTGCAAAAAGTGAATTAGATGCTAAAAAAGTCAATAAAAACAGAGCAATGAAATTTTTAATCATAGAATAATGGATAAAAAAAAGGGAGCCATAATGGACTCCCTTTTAATGTAATCTAAAATAAGTTTACTTCACAGAGATTGGAACTGCTACGCTAGTTGTTCCCCAGTGTAGGTTCATGTGCGCTTTTGTTGCGGAAAGTGTATCAAAATAGATATTGAACCATTCTGCAGAAGCAGCTTTATTGCTAACAGCTGTAGTTGTAGCTCTTACTACATCTTCAGCAGCATCGTACTGAGTTCCCCAAGAAAGTTTCTTGCTGATGATAATAGTCCATTCTTTTGCACCAGGAATAGTGTAGATAGAATATGTGCCAGCTTTAACAGCTTTGTCACCAACCATTACATCAGTAGAAAAAGTAACTACTGTAGATTCGTTAGCACCAGTTCTCCAAACTTTGCCTGCAGGAGCTAATTTAGCATCTGCTGAAAAATAAGTACGTTCTTTTAATGCTGGGCGACCGTAAGTAATGCTTACATCCGTTGCACCAATTGTTTGGCTTACGGCAGCATTAGGACTTGCCCGCTCACCTTCACCGCGCGCTTGCGCAAAAGTTAAGCCTGTAGTAAAAAGAACGGCTAAAATTGTAAATAGACCTGCTTTAAGTAATGTTTTCATAGTAAAAGATATGTAGTTGTTTGTTAGATAAAATAATTGAAATGATAGCGGGTGAGCTAAAGTCATTATTTGAAAATCTCACCACGTTATTAATAAAGACGATAGATTTATAATACTGAAAAAAATCAGAATCTTTAAATCACGAGCCTTTTAATAAGTATTTAAACTCTTTTTTGAACTTAGCTACTTTAGGAGCAATCACATACGAGCAATAACCCGCATTAGGATTGTTTTTGAAATAATTCTGGTGATAATTTTCGGCTACAAAGTAATTTTTTAGTGGTTCTATGGTAGTTACAATAGAATCTTTCCAAAGCTTAGCAGCATCTGTTTTCTTTAGAGAAGCTTCTGCAGTGGCTTTCTGCTCTGCATTGTGATAATAAATTACGGAGCGATATTGCTCTCCAACATCATTTCCCTGACGGTTTAACGTTGTAGGATCGTGACTGTGCCAGAAAACTTCTAATAATTCGCTATACGTAATTACTGATGGGTCAAAAGTAATGCGAGCAACTTCTACATGGCCAGTTTTTCCAGTGGTTACTTCTTTATAAGATGGATTGTCAACATGTCCGCCTGAATATCCCGAGTCTACATTTTCGACTCCTTTAACGAGTTCAAAAACTGCTTCCACACACCAGAAACATCCGGCGCCAAAAGTAGCCTCTTCTAGCTTTTTTTGTGATGTCATGCTTTGTGCAAATATTAAGGTTGAAGAAAAAATAAATAAAAGTGCTGCGAGTGTAACTTTACGAAACATAAAAAATCCCTTGAAATCTAATTAAAACTATAGTCCGTCATGAAACGCAAAATAGTATCCAACATTGCCAATGCAAAAAAGATAGTAATTCGTTCCATGTTTAATTGTTTGTTTGATGTTGCTACATTAACAGAAATAAACTAGGATAGATTTATGAAAGGTTTTTCAATTTTTTTGTGTTCAGTTATGCTTGCTGTAGGGCTAAGTTGTAGCCCTATTGGTCTGTTAAAAGGGATTGCCGACGAATCTTTTTTAGAATTAGGTGAACTAGATTCGCCAACAAAAAAATTAAAGCTCAATTTTTATCTAGAACAAGGAGTTCCCACATACACCATCTCCAAAAACGATACGGTGGTGATTGCTCCATCTAGGTTAGGTGTTGAGCTCAAAGACCGAAGCATGCTCGACGAATTTAAAATCGTAGGGTTTAGCAATCGAGGACGTAGCGAAACTTGGACACAACCTTGGGGTGAAGAGAAAGAGATAGAAAATAACTACAGAGAACTTGGAGTAAAGCTAGAAAGAAGTTCAGGCGAACGGATGCAAATTACATTCCGCCTATACGATGATGGCGTAGGTTTTAGATATGAATGGCCGGAACAGCATGCGTTCAAGGATTTTGTGATTATGAATGAGCGTACTGAATTTGTACTTGCTGAAAACCACGATGCTTGGTGGATTCAAGCGTACATTCCCAACCGATACGAGCATTTGCCAATTGCCTCTAAAGCATCAGAAATTGATACCGCTGCCACACCGCTCACCATGAAAACAGCCGATGGTTTGTATCTCAGTTTTCACGAGGCAGCATTAACCGATTATTCATCTATGTCGCTAATTAATCGCGGTGATAACACTTTAGAAGCTACTCTATTCCCTTGGATGGATGGAACGGGCGATAAAGTGCGAGCCAGAACTCCATTCGTTTCGCCTTGGAGAACCGTGAAAATAAATGAAACTCCGGGCGGTTTGGTGTCCAACTATTTGGAACTGAATTTGAACGAGCCAAACAAAATTGAAGACACTTCTTGGATTAAGCCCGGCAAATATGTGGGCATTTGGTGGGATATGCACCTGAATCGAAAAACGTGGTATTCTGGTGATAAACACGGTGCTACAAACGAGTACACCAAAGAATACATCGACTTTGCAGCAGAGCACGGTTTTGACGGCGTACTTGTAGAAGGTTGGAACATCGGCTGGGATGGTGATTGGGTGAAAAATGCCAATCAATTCAATTTCACGGAAGCTTATCCTGATTATGACTTGGAAGGACTTACCAAGTATGCCCAAGAAAAAGGCACCAACATCATCATGCATAATGAAACCTCAACAGGAATTGAGAATTACGATGCTCAGATGGATTCGGCCTTTGCTCTGTATGAAAAGCTCGGAATTACGACCATAAAATCTGGTTATGTAGGCGATATGATTGCAAATGGGCAATGGCATCATGGGCAGTATATGGTTCGTCACTATCGTAAAGCGGTGGAGAAAGCAGCAGAGCATCACATCATGCTAGATGTTCACGAGCCAATCAAAGACACTGGAATTCGAAGAACGTGGCCTAACATGATGACTAGAGAGGGCGCACGCGGACAAGAATACAATGCTTGGAGCCCAGATGGAGGAAATCCTCCGAATTATGTCCCTACCATTTTATTTACACGCATGCTTTCAGGGCCGTTCGATTACACTCCAGGAGTTATTGATATAATGCTGAACGATAACGAAGCTGGTCGTCCAAAAAATAGAGTTCATTCAACCATAGCGGGCGAGTTGGCGTTGTACGTAGTTATTTATAGTCCGCAACATATGGCCGCAGATTTGATAAAAAACTATGAAGCCAATCCCGGCGCCTTCCAGTTTATAAAAGATGTGCCCACCGATTGGGAACACACCAAAGTGCTTAATGCTGAAATTGGGAAATATGCGACTATAGTTCGTAAAGATCGCAATTCCGACGATTGGTACTTGGGAGCTGTAACCGATGAAGAAGCTCGAGAATTTATGATTGATCTCGATTTCTTGAATCCCGATTTAGTGTACGAAGCTCAGATTTATAGAGATGGCCCATTATCGGATTGGGAGACAAGTCCGTACGGAATGATGACGTACAAAACGACGATTGATGCCACCAAAGAACTAAAAATTGAGATGGCACGCGGAGGCGGTATGGCCGTTCGCTTTAAGGCTGTGATGAGTAAAGTGAAGGAGTGAGAATCTTCGAGAAACCTAACAAACAAATCGTATTGGAATTCTTTGAAAGGACGATACCCAAGTAAAGAATGAACCTGTATCCCAAGCTCCTGCTTGGGATAGTAACAAGGAGCTCCTGCTCCCAATAAATTATTCAAGTCAAAACAGTAAAGAATAGGTACTAAACTTGTCTAACTGTGTATGGCACGAAGTAATTTTAAAATTCATGAAAACCAGTACCCGTACTTTCTAACTTGTACAGTTGTTGATGGAATAGACCTCTTTTCAAACCCAAGAATAAGCCAGATAATTCTTGACGCTTTAGTGCATCTCCAAGCCGAGATGCAGGTGAAAATTTATGGGTTTATAATCATGCATAATCACATCCATTTGGTTGCTGAAGACCAAAATCTATCAGAAAGTATTCGACGGTTTAAATCATTTACTGCTCGCGAAGTTATACGCTATTTAGAATCAACTAATCGGGTTGTTCTCTTAGAAAGGCTTAAGCGTGGAAAGAGAAATCATAAAAAAGAAAGTGTGTTTCAAGTCTGGCAAGAAGGTTCGTATCCAAAACAAGTAAATACGCTACGGAAAATGCAAACCTTCTTGGATTATATTTACTTCAACCCAGTGAAAGCTGGTTTTGTTCAGAAACCTGAACATTGGCTGAATTCTTTCGCAGTGAATTATTTGGGAGGGGAAGGGATGATTCCTATAACTTTATTTACAGCGTAGTTAATCGGAGCAGGAGCTCCGTGTGGTTCTCCCAAGCAGGAGCTTGGGAAAGAGGTTAATCAGTAAAGAGTTTTCTATTACACTCAATTAACAAAATTAATTAGTCGAAAATTAAACGTGGTGAGGCAAATACTCTATCACGTAACTGAAAAAATTAAATCAGCTATATATAACTGCGGTCTCTTTTCAATTGGATTAATTTTAAGATTCGTGTTGGTTAGTTTTTAACCATTCTCTTTTCTTAAACCACTTAAAACTTAAACCCAGATAGTTTTTTAAGTGATTAGCCTATAATTAACCTTTACTTTTATTTTTGAATCTGTTTCAAATAACAGACATTGTTGAGGCGGAATTATTATGCACCTTAAACGGAGTGTAACCGTACAAAGTTAAAACACAACACGCGTAGAAACGATTATGAAACTGTACACAAAAAAGGAAGTTGGGGAAATTCTAAAGAAAGCAGCAGATAACTCTTCTAAGGATGATTCTAATTTGTCCGATGGGTTGACTATCGAAGAACTACAGCAAATCGCATCGGAAACAGGGATTGACCCAGAACAAATAGCACGAGCCGCTGCCGAAATTGATGTAGAGGTAGGAAAGCAAGCACCGACTTTTTGGGGAGGACCTTTTTCGTTTAATAGTCAAGTTTTGGCAGAGGGTGAAATAACAGATGCTCAGTGGGAAGAAATGCTTATTTCTATTCGAGAGTTTTTTCAATCCAATGGAGAAGTTGCCACTAGGAAATCAGTGTTTGAGTGGAGCTCACCGTGGGGTACAACCAACTCGGCTCAGGTAACAGCCTTGAAAGATCATGGGAAAACCAAGATAAGCGTAAGTTGGAAAGGTCCCCTTACCGCTATCCCGTTCTATATTCCAGTGCCTTTAGTTGCAATCGCCTCTGTATTCTTTGCGTCTGAATTCCTTGAATTATCGAGCGTTCCTGGTATAGCCTTCGCAATATTGGCAACTGGACTTTCTTTTCTAGCTGGGCGGTGGGCACTTCGCAAAACTCTGAACAAGGGATTCAAAAAACTCCATCAAATGGTAGCGGGATTGAGCCTAATTGCTAATGCAAAAAACAGAAATGCTGAAAAGGTTCAGACTCAAACCGTCAGAGCTAAGAAGAAAACCGATACTAAGAATCCTATTTCTCAAATAGAAATATTTGAAGGCGAAAGTAGCGGTAAACTCGATAACGAAACAGTACAACGCAATCGATCTCGAACATAATTGAAGAGCATAACTGGCTATGGTAAAAGGTGAACGAAGACCATTGGAGAGATTGACCATCATTATAAACTAGACAACTAATCTACTGGAATAAACTCTCTTAGTGTAAAGCTGAATCTCCAACGGAGAGTGAGGGTTGAGCCATTAAGACGACCAAAGTAAGCTTGCTCCCACAATATAAAACCGGCTTCAGCAGTCTATATTCTTATACGTTTATGATATGATTCTGAGGAGCAATTTTATCATAAATATCCTTGCTGAACATATACACATTAGAAGGTTTTTTTGAGTTCCCAGTCACCTTTTTCTCATCAAGAGAAATGATATAGGTCTTATTCAAAGCCTTTTTTCTGAAATTTCGATTATCAATTTCGATTCCAAGAACCGACTCGTAGGCAAAATGTAATTCGTTGAGGGTAAACTTGTCTTCCAAAAACTCAAAGATAGCTGGCTCATTAAGTACTTTTCTTTGAAGATCGTCGAAAGATCTTTTGATGACTAGTTCATGATCAAAGCCTAATTGAGGGAGTTGGTCGATGGGAAACCAACGCATATCACTATTATTCACTTTTATTCTTGCGCTAGGAACGAGGAAGTAGTAGATAACAGAGAATATCCGTGTGTCTATTCCTTTGCTTCTTAACCACAACAAATCCTTTTCATCTTTTACGCGTTCTGGGTTGCCAAATGTGCGAAATTGTTTCTTATACACATTGCTAAGGGTTGTATAATCTCGGAATACCCGATCGGCCGACACGTCAAGCTGCTCGCTTTTTAGGACTAAATCGCCTAAAAGAACCCAATCATTGATGTCAGGATACTTTTTGTCGTACATGTGCAATTCTCGTTTTGAAAGAAGCACATTCACTCCGCTTTCTAACAATCCAAAAACCACACAATTAATGTAGACATTTGGAATTTTCCGAAAATCCATAGAAGCGTGACCTGAACGTTTAATAGTTGATTTATTCTGTATAAGCAAGGTAGTAACGATTTCTATTAAATCCCATTGGTTCGTAATGTTAAGCGCTCCTTTATATACGTAAAAAATACGTATATAAAATAATAAAAATACTTTTCTTGAATTTTAGCTGTGTTTGTGGCTCGTATTGGTTAGTATTGTATTGTTATAATTCTCTATAAAACAGTTATATAGTTTGTATTGTGTTGCCGGGTTGAAAATAAATTTTGGCTTTATTAGTCAGAATTAAGTAGATTTATATTAAACGTATTTAATACGTTTTAAATAATAAATGCAAACGCTCATGAAATTTGGAACCGAATGGAAAAGCAACACAAGCACGAATGGTATAGGTCATTGATGTTTACATCCAAGCAATGTCGTTTAATACGTTTTAAAACAAGACTATTACTGTTTGGGATAATGTTAATTGGGACAGCTTTAACTCCGAACTCTGTTTTTGCGCAGGATGATAGTGCGTTAGCTGATAATTTTGATTTTGGGCTAAATCTTCAAAACATGCATACATGGCATGGGTTTGTAGTTACTCCAGGTTTTATGCTAGGCTCTAGTATTCAGTACACTTCAAATAATGAAAAGTTTGTGGGAGGATTATGGGGCGGTGCTAGTAGCAATGGTTCCTACCGTGAATTTTCATACTATATGAATTATTCAGTTACGAATGACTTTACTGTGTCGTTAATTAGTCATAACAACTACAGTGATTCTGAAAACCCAGATATTTTTAGTTACGACAAGTATACTTCGCCTAACTTTGTTGACATCGTGTTTGAGTATAACCTACCTGATAAAGTACCTCTAACACTCTACTGGTCTACAATTCTATTCGGTAATGGCGGTGATTATGCGGTTGATAATCAGGGAGATGTAACCGATTCCTACTCCAATTATGCCGAGATTAGATATCGCTTTTTATCCGGCAAAGATGTGCAATTTAGTGTATTTGCTGGAAGCGCTTTTTCTTTTGCCACAGAAAAGACATTTTATAGTAATAAACCAAGCATAGTAAATACGGGACTGACTCTAAGTTATGATGTGGAATTGCTAAATCAAGAATTTCCCGTTTCTGCAACAGCCTTTTGGAATCCGGAGTCAAAAATCGGAGCCCTACAAATGGCTATTTCATTATTCTAATTTTAATTCTTTAGCATACCATCATGAAAGAAGAACTAATCAATAAATTCAACCAACTCGATGAAGAGCAGTTACCAATTGCAGAGCATAAACTTCATGGGGGTAAGCATTTTGCTGGTTTGTATGCTGGCGAACATGTTGCAGCAACCGAATTTGTTATCGGCGCAACCTTTGTATCTCTAGGTGCAGGAACCCGGGATATATTACTCGGTCTTCTAATCGGAAACATATTGGCTGTATTAAGCTGGACTTTCCTCACCTCTCCAATTGCTGTACAAACTCGATTGAGTCTGTATACTTATCTGAATAAGATTGCAGGTAATTCGATGACCAATCTTTACAATTGGGCAAATGCCATAATTTTCACTGTGATTTCGGCAGCAATGATTACGGTTTCGTCATCGGCGGTGCGTTTTCTTTTTAACATTCCGGCTCAGCTTAATTGGTACTCTACCAATATTGGTTTTTTGTTGATAGTAGTAGCAGTAGGTTTTATAGTAGTGGTGGTGGCAATCTATGGTTTTAATACCGTGGCAGATTTTTCTACTATTTGTGCTCCGTGGTTATTTACTCTATTTATAACTGGAGCATTTGCGCTGCTTCCACTATTAGCCTATTCCGTATTAGGTTCAACTACTATTTCAAGTTTTAGTGAGTTTCTGTATATCGGAGATCAGTCAATATGGAAAGGAGTAACCGATTCTGGAGAATCAGGAATAGGTCTTTTGGAAGTAATTGGTTTTGCTTGGGCCGCCAATACTATAACGCACGTCGGGTTGATAGACATGGCATTATTACGATACGCTAAGAAAGCTAGTTACGGTCTATATTCCAGTTTTGGTATGCTGTTTGGTCATTACATAGCATGGATTGCAGCTGGAATTATGGGAGCTGGAGCTGCAGTGTTGTTAAATCAATCTGTGTCAGCTTTGGATCCAGGAGATGTAGCATTTTATGCTTTGGGAGCTTCTGGTTTTGTAATTGTGATTGTAGCAGGATGGACCACCGCAAACGCAAATTTATACCGAGCAGGACTCGCTGCACAGGCTATTTTCAAAAATCATTCTAGAAGAAAAACTACTTTAGTGGTTGGAATTTTTACGGTAATTATTGCTTGTTTCCCATTTGTATTCTCAAAAATGTTGCCGATGCTTACTTATGCAGGGCTAATTGTAGTACCAGTGGGTGGAATTGTATTTGCAGAACACTTCATATTCCCTAAAATCGGACTTACTCGTTATTGGGCTTACTATAAAAACCTCGTTACCAGTAAATCTGCAATTATTGCTTGGGGCGTAGGACTAGGTGTAGGTTTTGGTTTAAATGCGATGAACCTCATGTCGTTTTATTATCTATTTATTCCATCTTGGTTTGCTTCTGTAATTGTATATATCGTTCTCGCAAAAATGAGTGGGGCAGCAGATGACTATACCGAAGAAATTAAAGAAGAAGTGCAATTGCAGACAGACATCAAAGAATATCAGAGTGAACTCGCACAGTATGATCAAGTAAAAGTAAAAGACACTAGATTACCTTCTAGGATTCTTAATTATCTTGCAATTACTTGTTTGGTAATAATTGCAGTGCTTGCGTTAAATACTTTCTTAGGAAGTCCAAATATAACTGTCTATGAAGCGAATAAAGCGTTACTTCACAAGTATTCTTTTTACTGCACCATAGGTTACTTTGTTTTTGCCTATTGGCGATTACGCAGAGAAAAAGCATTGAGAGTAACTCCAGAAATAAGTAACAGCTAACCATTTTTTCACCACATAAACCAAAAAATAGCGGTCGATTGAGGCCGCGGAAAGGTTTGAATTATGAACACAACAGTAGCATTAAATCAAGAAAATTTGGGTGCATTGTCACCAAACGTAAAAGTACCTTCTTATAACCGTGATGAAGTAAAAACATCCATAGTACATATTGGAGTTGGGAACTTTCACCGGTCTCATGAGGCATTTTATACAAATGAACTTATGGAACGGTATGGCGTGTTAGATTGCGGAATTTGCGGGATAGGTCTACTAGATTATGACCGTCGCATTTATAATATCCTGAAGGATCAGGATGGTCTATACACATTGGTTACCAAAGAGCTAGATGGCTCGTTAAGCGCAAGGGTAATCGGCTCGATTGTGGAGTACATCTTTGCTCCAGAAAATCCAATTGCTGTTATAGAGAAAATGGCTCATCCAGATATTAAGATTATTTCCCTAACAATTACTGAAGGCGGGTATAACCTTAATGAAGGTACTGGGGATTTTGATTTTAGTAACCCGGTAATTGTGGAGGATATGAAAAATCCATTGTCTCCTAAAACCGTGTTCGGATATTTAGCACAGGCTTTGAAACTACGTATGAAAAGAGGTGTTGGAGGATGTACCATTCAATCATGTGATAATATTCAGGGAAATGGAGATGTTGCTAAACGTTCGCTACTGAATTATGTAGAAAAAGCAGAACCAGAATTAGTTTCTTGGATTAAGGAGAACGTATCGTTTCCTAATGCAATGGTTGACAGAATTACGCCAGTAACAGTAGCAAGCGACATTGAAAAGTTACAAGAGGAATTCTTACTTGAAGACCAGTGGCCAGTGGTATGCGAGCCATTTATTCAATGGGTAATTGAGGATGATTTTATTGCAGGCAGACCTGAGTGGGAAAAGGTAGGGGCTCAGTTTGTAGAAAGCGTAGTGCCGTTCGAGAACATGAAGCTCAGGTTGTTGAATGCTGGTCATACTGTGTTAGGTATGCTGGGTGCTTTACATGGCTACAAAACAATTGATGAAGTAGCACATGATGAAGATTTCAATATTTTCTTACGTGCATTCATGGACGAAGAAGTAACTCCTATTCTATCAGACTTGGGAGATATAGATTTGGACGCATATAAAAATAGCCTTATTGAACGATTCCAGAATATTTATATCAAAGATTTAGTAGCTCGTATTTGTCTAGAAAGTTCAGCTAAATTCCCAATTTTCTTGCTACCTACCATCAAGGCGCAACTAAAAGCAGGTGGTGATTTTACTCGTTCGGCATTTATAGTAGCCGCTTGGTGTAAATATAACGATGGTGTTGATGAAGAGGGAAATACCTATAAAATTGAAGATGCAATGAGCAACGAGCTTATTCGTGCTGCCGCTCTTTCACATGAAAATCCAACTCGGTTTTTAGAGATTGAATCTATATTTGGAGACTTGGCTAAAAACCAAACTTTTGTAAATGCTTATGTTTCATCGTTGGAGATGCTAAGAAGCAAAAAGGTTAAAGAATGCGTTAAAGAACTCAATTCTAAAATATCTTAGAACAATGAAAAACATAGTATGTTTTGGTGAGATATTGTGGGATATGCTACCCAGTGGTAAAAAACTGGGTGGTGCCCCGTTAAATGTAGCTCTTCGGGCTCAATCGGTGGGAAATCAGGTTAAGGTAATCAGCGCTGTTGGTAATGATGACCCTGGTAAAGAGATTCTTGAAAAAATAGCTAGTTATTCGGCCAGTATAGATCATATTCAGGTTAATAAAGAACTAGAGACGAGTAAAGTACTTGTTAATCTCGATGAAAAAGGCTCGGCGACATACAGAATTAAATTTCCATGCGCGTGGGATGCTATCTACCTTTTGAACAGAGATATCGAAATAGTGAAAAATTCGGATGCGTTTATCTATGGTAGTTTAGTAGCTCGTAATCAGGTGTCGAGAGAAACCCTACTTGAGTTGTTGAAATACGCTCCGTTTAAAGTATTTGATATCAATCTTCGTCCGCCTCACTATAATCTGGAAACTCTGAAAAAATTGATGAGCTATGCAGATTTCATAAAGTTTAATGATGATGAGCTCTTAGGAATTTGTAAAGATTTTGGACAGGCTGAAGCCAGCCTAGAAGAGTGTATGAGATACATATCTAAGGAAACGAATACGCCCCGTATTTGTGTAACAAGAGGTGCTGAAGGTGCAATTCTTCTTCACAATAACGAGATGGTATACAACAATGGATACTCTGTAACTGTTGCGGATACGGTTGGTTCGGGAGATTCATTTTTGGCCATAGTTGTGAGCAAAATTTTAGAAGGTGCTGATGCTCAGGATGCTATAGATCACGCTAGCGCAATGGGAGCAATTGTAGCTTCTAAAAGTGGGGCAAACCCAAAGGTATCGGTTGAGGAGATGGAGATGATGTTGAAGGGCGGTGGATAAAGTAGTTGAAGAAAATCTTTCCTAAAGATGAAAGTGTAAACTTAATGTATCCTCGTTTCGAAAAGCTTGTTATCTGTTATATACTGAGCTTCATTATTTTGAACCCTAACAATTTCTAATACTAAATTACTTTTCTCCATTTGCTGAAATTAAATATTTGTATAAAATAGCAGCCTAACGTTTCCACTTGTGATGCTTGTTAGCAGGTTTTTTAATATGAGCATTGTCCCAATTTTTTAGTTTCATCTCCTTGTCTAATATAAAAAGGTTGGCCTATTTCATCTCGAATAGCATCACTATATGTTTCAAGATAACTCTTTAAGTTAACTAACTCATTTCTAGTAACAAGGTAATGACGTTCTCCACATTCTATTTCAATTAGAGATTCAGTAAACATTGCAATAGAATCACTTCCAGATGAAAGAAAAGATATTGGAGAAAGCGAAATCTCGCCATTTTTCTTATTTGTAAAGCCTATTGCTCGTCCTAATAGTCCAACGTCACTGTAATAATCGTAATAAAATGATCCTATTCGAAAAGTAATTTGAGAGCCGCCAAATCCTACATTTGAATAATAAGTGGTGCCACTTCTTAGGTATAGGATGATAAGTATGAATAAGACAGCTAAAAAAATTCCTACTCTATTAATTATTTTATTCATCTTTTAAAGGATATCCAGCTAACGACCCCGCGTTTAAGCGGCGAGTCTGGTTAAAATTATTAAGTTCCGAACCCTAACCGATTCCGTTTAAAACGCTTGTTGGGTGTAAGTAATTATTCATACGGATCAATTTCATATTTAACCCATCCATAGTGATCACCTTTCCATTCTAGAGTGGAGTAGTGACCGCAATCGAAACAATTATTGACATTCAATTTATTTTCGTCATAAATCCAAATCACAGAAAAACCAGGTTCGGTAATAGTCTGCGACAGAAAGGCAACTTCATATCCATTTAAACTTTCTGTTAGGATTAAAAGAAATATTCCAGACTCATTTTGAGTGTTCCGAAATACACCAACTTGAGCCAAATCCATCTGACCATCATTATTAAAATCATGTTCAATTGAAAAGTTGTAATCTATTTCATCTTGATTAAAATCTTCCTTTGATTCTTCTGGCATCATTTCCATTGTGAGAACCGTTGCATTACTCCAATTAGTATCAATTTGGGAAACGGATAGCCCGCTAATTGTATTACCTAATGGTTCAAATGTAGCATTCAACCACCATGTTTCCGTTTGAGCTTGAACCAAACATGGAAATAGAATAAATAGCAAAAGTGCATAAGCTATTGTTAGTGCTTTCAATTTTAGTTCATGTCTCATTTTATTGACACCTAACGCTTGTTATACTGCATTGATATTGTTAAATGCTTGATCAATTTCTGGGTATTTATCTCGTTCTGCTTTTCCCATGTAACATTTCAAAGTATTAGCTATAGCCCACTTTACAAACTTGTTGTTGTCTTTATAAAATTCCTCAAGTAATGGCTGCTTAGCAACTTTCGAAGCGTCCTTAACTGCTAAAGCCCTTACAATTCCTTCTTTTATTAGTGGAGGGTAAGGTTTATTCAAATGTTTAATGAGAATTGGATAAGCTAATGGATATGACCCTGTAAATTTTCTCTCTAAAAAAGGATGAGGAGTATTATTTACTAAGTCGTAAACTGAATCAATATGGTATCCAACCTTTCTAATTTCGAGAACAAGTTCCTCTTCACTCATTTAACTTAAATTTATGATTTAATGCAGTATAACGACCCCGCGTTTAATGGACGCAGAGATTAAGTTTTTGTTGAAGTAACTGATTAATTCCATTGCACACAAGTACTTGATTTAACTCCGCATGCGTTTGACTTGAAACGCTTGTTAGGTGGCAGAACGAGCAAGTATTTCTCTAACCTGTGATACATCATATTTTTGTTCATAAGGATCGGGATTAAATATTGGGAGATTAGGATCTGCCCATTTTCGAATTGCTTCAAAATGTTCGTCTTCCATTTCATGTGCTTTAAAACGTAGTTCACTAGGAAGTTGAATAATATCTAAGGCTTTAGAATTTACTTCTAATAAAAGTGAATAATAGGCAGTCCAACCTAGTAAAAAATTAAATAACGAAGTTCCAGCAATTGCCAAACAGTGAGAATCGTATATTGCACCAATTTCAATTATTGGGGAATCCGACAAAGAATTTTTTTCTAACCAAACACCGAAAGTACTATCCGAACCATTATCTCCGAAGGCTAAAATTTCTTCTGGTATTACTTTTCCCCATTCTCTCAATTGGCTAGTCATTGTTACAAGATTAAAATAATCACCAGACTTTAAGGGAACCACGTTAAGATTACCTTCAAGAATTGAAAGTCCATTACTATAATTAAAAAGAGCTTGAAAGCTATCAGGAAGTCTGATTTTAAGGATTTCCTCCACTACTGAAATTTCAACCTTGCTTGCACTGGGATGAATTTCATTATGTTTTGAGATGTTTTCCCAAGATTTTGTAAGTATTGTAAAATCCATTTTCTATTTTTTCATAATCTGTTCTAGATTAGCCACCTAACGGCCCGGCGTTTAATGGGCGCAGAGTTTTTGTTTTCTTTTGAAGTAACGAAATTCTGGAATTAGAACAAATTTGGCAAAACCCCGTCTGCGTCCGACTTAAAACGCTTGTTAGTACGCGGTTTTAGTTTTGTAATCGATTGAAACAAACCAAGTTGTTGAAATACTTACCCCTTTTATTTTTGCTGGGGTAAATTCATTTATTTTTTTAACTAGTTGAATTGCATTTTCATTGCACTCATCATTCAATGAAAAGAGTGGCCAGATTTCAAAATTTGAAAGCTGCCCACTATTAGACACTTCAAAACCTACGTAAACAGTGGAAGGTTTCTTTTCTAATTCTAAGTCATTCATATATATATCTAAACTGTCAGGAGGTGGTATCAACAGAGTTTCTTTAGGCCATTTTCTTCGCTCTGGAAGCTCGCAGTTTTTTAGATTGTTTTGAATAAAAAGATTCAGGCTATCTATTCCATAAGGGAATTCAGGCTCTTGATCAAAGTTGTCAAATACTTCTCCTGACCAGATATGATTATAGAGTGTGTCAGCAGGTAATTCAGCGAATGGAATATTTACTGAAAAAGCTTGATTCAAAAGTCTCATTAATCTTTCTGAGTTCGTTAGTTTTCCTGTTCCTGCACAAATTCCACTAGGGCGAATAATTATTTCAGGTTCTTCATTTAATTTCTGTTCCATATAATTAGCAGCAAAAACTAGATAACTTTCACCTTCTTTAAAATAGAATGAGCACGGACCTAAATCATTGACAATGTGCAAAGTGTCTTTTTCGTCAGACCTAAATTTCTTATCAATCAGAAATGTAATCAACTGGGTGTCTATATTATACTTTTCGTTAGAGATAGTTTTGATACTGATAGCTTTACCAGTTACAATTATTGAGTGACGGTTAATTCTTTGTTCTAAGGTGAGATCAGAACATATACAAGCTTTTGATACACCGGAAAAAGAAATAACAAATATGATAAACGAGAATAAGTATTTCATTTGAATAAAAGCGTACTAACGACCCGGCGTTTAAGCGGCGCAGGTGTTCGGTTTTTGTTGAAGTAACGGATTAATTGTATTGCCTACAAGCTTTCCAGCGAACCCTACCTGCGTCCGACTTGAAACGCTTGTTATGTGGCTGGTTTATTACCATGTTAAGAGCATAAGTAATAGTAAAAAGGAAAAAACTAAGTATGAAATTATGATAATATGGCCAATAACTCTCGCTCTTTTGCTTTCAGATTCCTCAATAGTTTTGAAAGAGTCATTTTTGATTTTATAGTTCAGGTAGATTAATGAACCGATGAATAGAATCACAAAAAAGGGAATCTCGAAATTACCGGAAATTCCAGAGTTAGTTTTTTTGAAAGCTAAAGTTAAGAGGATTGTGATAGGAGTGGCTATTATAAAGCTTGTGAAGCTATCCGGATAGATATTTAAGCTGAGAAGCTTTCCTGTAGAGTAAAATCTGTAAGCTATATTTTCGATCAATTTCATAGCTGAAAAGCCACATAACATTATATTATTCGAACAAGGATTTTGCTGTTTAGTCCCGATAAAATTCGAAAGGACGTCTTTAAACAGCGTATGGCTATCTTTTAAGATGTTATCCAAACTAATTTGCTCATTTTAGTCCTGATAAAATCCACAAATTGTAAAGACTTCCCTGCCCATTGGTCTAAATATAGACAATCAATTCTTAATAACAAGCAGTAACGGGTAAACCAATAATGTGGAAGGAAAAAACGCCTTATTTGCTTAAAGGCGCGATATAAAAAAAGCCTGTCTCAATAAGAAACAGGCTTTTAAGGTGCTCACGACTGGAGTCGAACCAGCACAACCGTTAGGTCACACGCCCCTCAAGCGTGCGCGTCTACCAATTCCGCCACGTGAGCAGTTGCAGGCGTCAAATATACCGTTTTTATACTTCAAAGTTCAATGCTATAAAACAAAAAACCCACCAAGTTTTAACAAGGCGGGTTTGCGCTAGAATCTGTCAAAAAAAACAGGCTTCTTCAAGCGTAGGCGAAATCAGAACTAAGACGATTTCGGAACACTTAAAGTTTTAAGTTCAGCGTGTAACACCAATTATTCTTCTAACTGGCGGCGAGCGTAATCGTTTTCAGGATCAATGTTTAATGCTTGCTCATAATAAGTGCGAGCTTTATCTGCTTGTCCGCCACGTTTAATCATGTCGCCCATTAAAATCCAATTCTCAGCATCGCGAGGATCTTTCTTAATACGACCGATTAAGTAAGGAATGGCTTGTGGGCCACGATCGGTCATCAACATTAGCATCACAATATTACGATGTGCAGAGGAAGAATCGGTTAACTCTACGGCTTTGTTGAAATCAGCTTCAGCATTTTCAAGCTCTTCTTTTTGCATATAAATGCTTCCACGAAGATTGTAGTAAGCAGCATTTTCAGCATCTAAAGCAAGGGCTTTGGTGATATTCTGCATGCTCAAATCGTATTGGTTGAGCTGTTGCATTATTAAAGCTTCTAAATAAAACGCCTCGGGAGATTTGTCATTTTCTTTTTGTAGCTCGCGAGCTATATCTAAGGCGTGGTCTATATCTTTATCTTGAAGTAGCTCAAAGCCGTGATTTAGTTTCTCTTCGAAATTCATAGTATTAGTTGTCTTTATCGGTAAGGTCTTCGTATTCAGCTTCTTCAATCTGGTTGAAATCCTTTTTCCGGTTCCTAGAGTTGTTTACCCCTTGAAAGGGATTGAATTGACTTTTTTTACTTCTGGAAGGTAAGAACAATCGAGTGATATATCTTCCTCCTAGATAAAAAAGAGCTATAAAAAATAGAATTTTAAGCATGGTCTTAAGGTGCTATGTGAATGTGCGTATTAGAATGAAGTGGCATTTCAAAAATTTGCCGTTCTATGTACGATAAATGATCAGGATTGTTCACAAAGTCTATTTCGGTAGCGTTTATAGTTATTAATGGCGACCGTGTATAGTGGTAGAAAAAATGGTTGTAGGCGTCGTTCAGCTCTTTGAGGTACTCTGGCGTAATATGACGCTCGTAGCTACGTCCTCGCTGGTTAATGTTATCGATTAGGCGATCTACCGAGCTTTGTATAAAAATAATTAAGTCTGGTTGGGGTGCAATCCCTGCCATAATATTATAGATAGTATCGTACAGAGCTAGTTCATCTTCGTCTAAGTTCAAACGAGCAAAAATACGATCTTTGTCAAAAATATAGTCGGAGATTGTAAGCTGATGAAACAAATCCTTGTTCATCATATTTTGCTGTTGTTTGAATCGGCTAGCTAAAAATGCCAGCTGAGTTTGAAATGCATAACGTTCTCTTTCTTCATAAAACTTTGGCAGAAAGGGATTGTCTTCAAACTCTTCTAATACAATACGTGCATTTTTTCGTTCTGCTAGCAATTTTGCAAGGGAGGTTTTCCCTGCTCCAATCACTCCTTCAATAGCAATAAAATCAAATTGATTGGACATGAACTACCAGTCTAAGTTCGTTTTTGAAATTCTGATTTCTGGCGCCGAGGTGATTAATTTGTCAATATGTTGCGCAGTTTTGGGGTCTTCCCAATTATGGAAAACATCCTTTAAGGGCAAAAGAACAAACAATCGTTGTGTGTAATCGGCATGTGGAATGATAAGACTATCTGTTTCAACGACCAAGCGATTATACGCAATTATGTCGAGATCTAGTGTGCGAGCCGTCCATTTTGGATAACGCGTGGGGCGACCTTGGCGCTGTTCTTGTAGTTTTAGCTGTTCGAGCAGTTCAGTAGGAGTTAACCCAGTAGTTATGAGCGCTACGGCATTTAGAAAGTCAGATTCACTTGGCCCAACAGGTTCAGACTGATAAATGGAGGAAACGGCAATCTCTTTTTGTGAAATAGATTCCAAAAACTGTTTTGCTTGTACAAGCTGCTGTAGAGGATTATCTAAATTGGAACCTAGCGCTATTATTACCTCGGCCATTGCATACAAACTTCAGAGTACAATGTTTCCCCATCCATAGGCGGATTGAGCTTGCGTACTTTAACTTGGAGATTCTGAGGAGAAAATGAACTAAAAAGTTCTTCACCAATTTTAAAACAAAGTGTTTCAATGAGATGTAAAGAGGGCCCATTCATAACTTCAGTAACAATCTCTCTTGCTTTCGAATAATCGATTGTTTTGGTGAGATCATCGTTTTCAGCAGCTTCGAGAAGTGAAAGTGCAAATTCTAAATCGACTTCAAAATCATTGCCAATTTCCTTTTCTTCCTCAAAATACCCGTGTAGGGCATGGAAGCTCATACTTTTAAGTGTGAGCGTATCCATCGCTTAAAGGCTTGCTACTTCAATACGTTGTTGTAGTTCGTCTAGCATGCGCTTGTGTTTAACACTTGTGCTCATGCGCTCTTCAACCGTTGAAATAGCATGGATTACGGTAGAGTGGTCACGTCCACCAAAGTGTAAACCGATGGTTTTAAGGCTAGACTTGGTGAATTTCTTAGAGAAATACATGGCAATTTGCCGAGCTTCAACAATTTCTTGTTTTCGAGTTTTTTCGCGCACTTTATTGGTATCGATTCCAAAATAATCGCACACATAATTTTGAATAGATTCGATAGAAAGTTGAGTGTTTGATTCTCTAACCATGTCTTTAAGCGCACGCTTTGCCATCGGAAGATCAATATCCTCAATGTTCTGAAGAGAAGCATGAGCAAGAAGTTTGATAATAGCGCCTTCTAAATCACGCACATTTGATTTGAAATTATGAGCTATAAACTCAATAATTTCAGGATGAATCTCGATGCCATTGTCTTGAGCTTTACGTTCTAAGATAGCGTAACGTGTTTCATATTCAGGCATTTGAAGATCAGCACTTAAGCCCCAGCCAAAGCGTGAGATTAAACGCTCTTGGATGTCTGGAACATCTTTTGGTGCGCGGTCACTACTTAAGATAATCTGTTTGCCGTCTTGATGTAGCGCATTAAAAATATGGAAGAATTCTTCCTGAGTTTTCTCTTTACCACTAAAAAATTGGATGTCATCAACCATCAGCACATCAATATTTCTATAGAACATAGAAAATTCGCTCGCTCTGTTATTTCGGATGGCGTGAACAAACTCGTTGGTGAATGCTTCGGAAGATATATATAGAACAGATTTCTCTTCGCCGAACTTCTCTTTAATCTTGTTACCAATACTCTGAACCAAGTGAGTTTTACCTAAACCTGTTGGCCCGTAAATGAAAAAGGGATTGAATGAGTTGTTTCCAGGGTTGTCGGCTATTGCCATTGCAGCTGAGCGAGCAAGACGATTACAGTCGCCTTCTATATACCGGTCGAAAACGTAAGAGGTATTAAGATTGGAATCTACTTTTGATTTTCGAATGCCAGGAATTACAAATGGATTCTCGATGCGTTCTGGGTAATAAGGAAAACCACTCATTTCTTGTGGTTGAACTGGAGCCATTGGTCTTTGAGGTAAACGAATAGAGCGGTTATTTTCGAACTGTTCAGATTTTTCCATAACAATAGAATACTCAAGTTTACCATCTGGGCCCAAAACTTTGGCTAGTGTAGAGCGTAACATGGTGTAATAATGTTCTTCTAGCCACTCGTACCAAAACTGGCTAGGTACTTGAACGGTTAAGGTATTTTCTGAGAGATTTACAGGTTTAATTGGCTCAAACCACGACTTAAACTTCTGGTAGCTAATATTGTCTTTAATAATTTCTAAGCACTCGTTCCAAGCTGCTTCAGCCGATATCATTCTCAATTCTTCAATACCTCCAGGTACCTTATCTTTTAAAATCTTTCTGTTACCATCAGAAAGCTAGTTATCCACAGTGATTGTGCACTGTTCATTCATTTGTCTTGTTTGAAAATGCTGATTTATTTACCACAAGTCAAACTGCATTAATGTGGATATCTGAAAGTTATCCACATCGCTATAAATATTTTAAATCACTGCTAGGCAACGAGTTATAAATAAAATGTAGGAGTTTAAAAAAAGAGCTTGACTTCTGTTAACATTGCCTTAACGCTACACTAATAAGGAATCGGCTGTGCTTGAATTTAGATCAAGTATTTTTCCACAAGTTTTCCACATTTTTTATTTTTGTAAAAAACCCTTTTTTTGATACCAAAGTAGCTGATTGAGTTATCTGCTTATGACTAAAAATCTTTCTTTTAAATCATAATCGCTAAGTATCTTCACATCCCATCCTTTTGCCGAAAAAACTTGAGCGGTTTGAGCGGCTTCGTGTTCGTGGATCTCGAAATAAGCTTTACCATTTTCGGCTAAGAATTTGGAGCAATAATTCTCTAGTGCCGAGAAGATATGATCGGTGCTTTCGCAGAAAAGCGCGAGGTGCGGTTCATAGTTTTTAACTTCTTCATCTAAGCCTTGTTCTTCCTCTCTAAGAATATATGGAGGGTTCGAAATAATCACATCAAATTGAGAGTTAGCGTTCTCAAAATGTGGGTTAAATAAATCTTGATGAATAAAGGTAATAGCCGTGTTATTTCTAGCAGCATTTGCTGTTGCTAGCTCAAGCGCTTCTTTAGAAATATCTGTAGCAGTTATATCCCATTCAGAGTTTTCTGTTTTAAGTGAAATTGGAATACAACCCGAGCCAGTTCCAACATCTAAAACTTTAAGTGGTTCAGAGCGAGGGTGAGCATTTAGTATACGTTGAACAAGTTGCTCGGTCTCTTGCCTGGGAATGAGTACATGCTCGTTCACATTAATTACAACATTGAAAAAATCTGTCTCTCCAACAATATACTGAAGAGGTTCTTGCAAAGATCGGCGTTTAACAAGGGGGCGCAGTTTTTCCAATTCCTCGCTTGTAAGTGGGCGATCGAAACAGAGGTAAAGGTCAAGACGTTTTTTCTGCAATACAAAAGCTAGAAGCCATTCTATGCTTAACCTAGGGCTTTTAACCCCTTTTTTTGTGAAATAATCAGTAGTCCATTCCAACATTGACAAAACGGTCCATGTTGCGGGTGTAGCAGACATTTAGAGTTGGTTAAGCTTCTTCTTTTTGATCAGAAACTTGCTCTTCTTGAACAGTAAGCCCAAAACGCTTTCCAAAATCAAGAACAAATGAGATGATGTTTGCTTCCACATTGCGCTCTTCAGATAGCGAACTTCCTCTAAAGCCCATTCTACCACCCGTCTTTTTTAAAATAACTTTATTATGTTGAGCAGTAGTTTCTAAAATTAGCGTTAATGTAACACTGGAATTAATTTGTTTTTCATACTCTTCGTAAACCGCCACATATAGCTTATCTTTCTGATCAGCTTGTGGATGAGAGTATAAAAATTTTGGTGGATATTCTGAGAACATCTTGTCAGACATCCTGCGAAGTGTAGCTGTTGGGCCGAATATGTAAAACGTAGTATGTGAATTCATTCTATAGGATGCAGTTTAGTTAAAATAAATCTTCTCTTTGCGAATTTGTGCTGAAAATAACATGTTATTCAATTAAGGCAATAAGAAATTGATTAAATTTTCGTTCTTCTTGCTTTACATTAAGACAAAAGCGTAAAAAATGCTTTAAATAGTACCATTATGAATAAAATATTACTTATTAGTCTCTTCTTCGTATCTCTTTGTTTGAGTGGAAATGTTTTTGCTCAATTTGGGGAGCCTCCAGTTCAAAAGAAAGTAGAATCCAGAAATTTATTTAATGAAGGCTATAAATCTGGCTTTGGGTTCCTTTTTACCATTAACGACTTTGGCTTTGGAGTAGGAGGGCAGTACAGAAAAGCGTTAGGCTTGTATTCGGAAGGGTTACTTTCTTTGCGAATTACAGGTATTAAAGATCCAAAAGAACAAACCTACATTGATTATTACTTTGGCTTTAAAACCACCCCCGATAAATACAAACGAGTTATATCATTTCCATTGAATGTGGGTGTGAAAAGACGATTGTTCGCAGAGCAAATATCAGATAATTTCAGAGTATATACTTCAATTAGCGGCGGGCCAGTGCTTGCTTATACGTTCGATTACTTTGATGATTTTAATGGTAATGGGTTTCAAGAAAATGATTTCTATACTTACGGTTTAAAAGAAAAGTCGTACGATATTTTTGGCGGGTGGAAAAACGGAAAATCTCATTTAGGCTGGAACGGTGATGTAGAATTGGGTGTAGATTTTGGAAGCAATTTTGCAAGTCTACAAAGTCTACAGTTCGGTTACACTTTTAATTACTTTAAAGATGGGTTACAGATTATGCAACCAAAACGGCCTGATTTAACAGCGAATGGACAACTACAATATGATGGAGCTGGTGATTTAATTTTGGAAGATTTTTATGGTAAGCGCAAATTCTATGGCTCAGCACAAATCAGTTTTGTATTTGGCTGGATGTGGAACTAACTAAAAAATTAGTTCCTTAAACCATAGTTCTGGGTTTTCTAGGTTTTCGAGTACTAGATCGGGCTTACATGCCGAAAGCTCCTCGTTAGAAAATTTACCCGTTGTAACTGCTACCGACTTCATTCCGGCATATTGTGCGCATTCAATATCTCTAGGGGTATCGCCAATAATTATAAATTTAGTTGGATCAGGCTCGACTCCTAAGTTTTTGCGAACCGTATCTAAAGCAATCATTGGAAGCTGATTTCGATCTGTATCAAACTCTCCAAAAGCACCAAAGTTAAAATCGAAATGGATGTCTGCGGCTTTTAATTTGGCTGTAGCTGCGGAAGGATAATTTCCGGTAAGTAGGCCCATATAACTTCCTAAATCGTCAAAAAAGGAAATAGCGTTATCGATATGAGGTTGACGAAAAACATGCTCTTTTTGAATCCTGGTGGTAATGCGTTCTAAATAAACAGATTTAAGCTCTTGATAGAGCGCCTCATCAAAATTATGGTTTGCTAAGAATGAAGTAAGGATATCGTGATCGGTACGCCCAGAAAAAGGATCAGACTCCATGTTTGGATAGTTAATGTTGAGATCGTCAAGAATCCCGCGAATCAATGGTCGGTTAAAATTGCTATCTACCGTTAATAAAGTGCCGTCTATATCAAAAAGGATTACTAAAGGATGTACTGAATTCAAAATAAGAGATTTTTTTGTGGTTCAACTTCATGAAGAATTTACAAAATGATTGTATTAATAAGCTTTAAGAACATGTTAAATCGTGGTATCTTTTAGCACTCACTCAAAATAATAAATGGAGAAATTTAATGAGTTTTATTGAAGACATAACCGCCCGTCAGATTATTGATTCGCGTGGTAACCCAACCGTTGAAGTAGATGTAATTTTAGAAAGCGGAAGTATAGGACGCGCAGCGGTACCTTCTGGTGCTTCTACCGGAGAGCATGAAGCTGTTGAGTTAAGAGATGGAGACAATGCGTATTACATGGGTAAAGGCGTTCAACAAGCAGTTCAGAATGTAAATACAGTAATTGCAGATGAACTTAGAGGCTTACCTGTATTCAATCAAATTGGTTTAGATGACCTTCTTTTAGAAATTGATGGCACTGAGAATAAAGGAAAACTTGGCGCTAATGCTATTCTGGGAGTTTCGTTAGCATGTGCTAAAGCTGCTGCCGCTGATTTGGGTATGCCATTATGGAGATATATTGGTGGTGTTAACGCAAAAGTAATGCCTGTTCCAATGATGAATATCATTAACGGAGGCTCTCATGCTGACAATAGCGTTGACTTACAAGAGTTTATGATTATGCCAGCTGGTGCAGAATCATTTAGCCACGCACTACAAATTGGTTCAGAAATATTTCACAACCTTAAAAAAGTATTGAGTGCAAAAGGCTACAGTACTGCTGTTGGTGATGAAGGTGGCTTTGCTCCGAACTTAAAATCAAACGAAGAAGCGCTAGAAGTTATCATTCAAGCAATTGAAAAAGCGGGCTACATTCCTAAAGATGACGTGCTGATTGCTTTAGATCCAGCAGCATCTGAGTTTTATAATAAAGAAACAGGTTTATACGAATTTAAGTGGAGCGACGGCTCAACTAAAGATACCGACGATATGGTTGGTTTTTGGAGTGACTGGGTAGATAAATACCCAATTATTTCTATTGAAGATGGTTTAGCTGAAGATGATTGGGATGCTTGGAAAAAACTTACTGATGCTATTGGCGATAAAGTTCAGCTGGTTGGCGATGATTTATTTGTAACCAACACTGACCGCCTTGCAACGGGAATCCAAAAAGGCATTGCAAATTCTATTCTTATTAAAGTAAACCAAATCGGAACTCTAACAGAAACGCTTGATGCTATCGAAATGGCACACAAGAATAGTTACACTGCGGTAATCTCACATCGTTCTGGTGAAACTGAAGATGTTACTATTGCAGATTTAGCTGTTGCAACCAATGCTGGCCAAATTAAGACAGGTTCAATGAGTAGAACTGATCGTATTGCAAAGTATAATCAATTGCTCCGAATTGAGGAAGAATTGGGCGAACACGCTATTTACCTTGGCCGTGACACCTTTGGCCTTTAAAAATTATTATTACCTTTACAGGGATTGAGTTTAATAACTCAATCCCTTTTTTTATTTATTCCTTCAATCCAAATTTTATGAAGTTTCTTACAACGTTGGCTTTTATTGTTTTAACAGCCACTCAAATTTTTGCACAGTCAGATCAGATCTTTCCAGAGCTTACAGGCACAGAGCTTATCGATGAGTTGCAAGCAAATTTTTCGGTTACAAACCCAAGAGGCTACAACGGAGCACGTGATGCAATGTATAGCACCATTGATAATAAAGACGGAAAAGTAACGGGTGTTTATTCTGGTTATACAATTACAACTAACAGTCGTGGAGATGCCTATAATAAAGGTATAAATACGGAGCATACTTGGCCTCAGGGTAAATTTGATAGTAGCGAGCCCATGAGAGGGGATATTCACCACTTATTCCCAACAAGAATTGACGTGAATGGAGCTAGAAGTAATTATCCCTTCGCTGAAATTCCAGATAATCAGACAAGTACTTGGTATACAGGTTCAACAAATCAGTCAGGTATCCCAAGTTCAAATATTGATGATTACAGTGAATTGTTGGGTGGATCTTCTTTTGAACCACGAGAAGATCATAAGGGAAACGCAGCACGAGCAATTTTCTATTTTTGGACGATATATCAAGACAAAGGCAACGTTGCTGACGACGCATCGTTCTTTAACGGAATGAAAGATGTTCTACTTACATGGCATGATGCTGATCCTGTTGATGCCGCTGAAGTAGCAAGAAGTTTAGGAGCAGAAACGGCTCAAGGAAATAGAAATCCTTTTATCCACGATACCACACTTGTACGTAGAGCGTATTTTGGTGGAACACCGAATCCTACAACAAATCCACCAAACCCAGTAACGGGAAAAATTAGCGAAATTAGTGCCAATTCGTTCAAGGTGGAATATGCAAAAGGTTCGAGTACAGCAACAGCAAGTTTTGATGTTGGACAAGGCTTTGAAGCCAAAGATCCAGAAGGTGTAGCGTTTACGTTAAGCGATTATTCTGTAATTGAAGAAGCTAAAGTAACTTGGGAATCTGGAAGTGAAGAAGGTTCATACAATGCAACCATAATGGAAGTTATTCTTTTTGAGAAAGAGCCTGTAATTATAGCCAATCCATTACGTGGCGAACTTAATAAAATTACAGATACCTCATTTGAAATTACTTATAACCCCGAGACCAAAGACGCTGAAAATCCTCTTTTTGAGGGAGCAAGTCAGGCCAAAGAGAATATACTATATGATTCCAAAACGGTAGCTACTGATCCGAACGGAGAAACAATTACGCTTAACGAATATTCTCTTATTGAAGACGCGATTGTATGGTGGACATCTGACGATTCAAATATGATTGCCGATAGCATTAAAGTAATTAGCTTTGGCGAGACTGACACCACAGTTGTAGTGGGTTCGGGGAGTTCATTTGCCTTAACTATAACAGGAGTTTTTGATGCTACATTAACAGGAGGAACGCCAAAAGGTGTAGAACTTTATGCTAATGAAAACATTGAAGATTTAGCTGCTTTTGGAATAGGTTCTGCTAACAACGGAGAAGGCAGTGATGGTGTTGAGCTTCAATTGTCAGGCTCTATTGCACAGGGCGATTTCCTATACATTGCTACCGAAGAGTCAAATTTTAATGCTTGGTTCGGCTTTAATCCAGATTTAGTAGATAATATGGCCGTGGCTATAAACGGAAATGATGCTATCGAATTATTCTACGATTCCACCAAAGCATTCTCTGGTGCAGAAACAGTTGTTGATTTATTCGGTAATATTAATAGCAACGAAAATGAATGGAAACACACTGATGGCTGGGCGTATAGAAAAGATTTTTCAGGTCCAGACGGTGATGTATTTGATATCAATAATTGGACGTTCTCGGGAATTGATGCGTTTGAAGGATTTAGCTCAAACAGTGCGGCATCAAAGCCAATGCCAATTGGTACTTATAATCCTGGAGTAATAAACAGTAATGAGGAAGATGTGCGAGAAACACCTTCTACTATTGTTCTGAATCAGAATTACCCCAATCCTTTTAATCCGCAAACAACCATCAGTTACTCTATTGTTAATGCTGGTGTAGTAAACCTAAAAGTGTTTAACATTTTAGGGCATGAGATTTCAACTTTGGTGAATAGAACACAATCTGCTGGTGCGTATTCGGTAGCTTTTGATGCCACCAATTTACCATCTGGTGTATACTTATATCGGCTTGATGCAGATGGCTTCTCTAGCTATAGAAAAATGATGCTTATAAAATAATTAGAGCTGGTTTAAGATAAGAGTGAGATTTTTACTCTTATCTTGGCTAAGCCTTTACTGCTGTATTCCTCAATCATTACCATCTTTATTCAGCGACAAAACTAGGATAGATTTTTTCTTCAAATCGATAAATCTTTTTTTGTAGCACTCGAAGTTGTGACTTCATATAAACAAAAGTGAGTGATGTTAGTGTCTCATTTTTTGCTTCGATTATTTGTACTATTGAGGCATGAAAATTTCCCGGCTAGAGTTACTACATTTTAGGAATCATAAAAAGACTGAGGTTGAGTGGGGCTCGCATCTTAATATTATAACTGGGCCAAATGGCGCAGGTAAAACGAGCTTAATTGATGCCATTCATTACCTATGTATGTCGCGCAGTTTTGTTTCAAATACAGACTTATACGTGATAAACAGCGATGAAACCTATTTTATGATTAAAGGTTTTTTTGAAGGAAATATTCGCAAAGAGTTTGATGTTTCTTGTACTTACTCAAGGGGCGATGGAAAAAAGATTTTTGTCAATGATTCTCCACTAGATCGACTTTCGGATTTAATTGGGATGGTGCCAGTGGTGGCTTTATCTCCAGATGACAAAAAACTAACTCTTGATGGGCCAGCAGAAAGACGAACTTTTCTAGATTCCTTTATAAGCCAGATTTCTAATTCTTACTTGAGAGATTTACTGAGCTATAGAAAAGTAAGGAGACAGAGAAATGCACTTCTTCAAGATTTTAAAGGTCCAACTTCTGTACTAAAAACGTATTTAGAACCTTGGAATAATCAACTTGTGAGTGCAGGATCAAGAATAATTGCAAAAAGATTTGAAGTACTCGAAAACTTTAAAGCGTATTTGGCAAAAGATTACGCAATGATTTCTGGAATGGATTTAACTACCAATTTATCCTACGAAACATTCTGCGAGCCTTCGATAAATCCCGATGAAGTGGCTACGCAATATGCAGAAAAGCTTGACGCAATAATGGATAAAGAAATTGAACGCGAACAAACTTTGCTTGGTCCACATCGCGATGAAATAACCTTTTATTTAGATGATTTTGAGCTTCGAAGGTTTGGCTCTCAAGGCCAGCACAGGTTGTTTGCACTTTCGTTAAAATTAGCTCAATTACATTACTATTCAGACGAGCTAGACGACTTGCCAATCTTGATGTTAGATGACGTGTTTGGGGATTTAGATCCGAAAAAAACAGAAGCCCTCCTTAAAACATTGCAAGAGCATCAAGGACAGATTTTTATTACATCAGCCAATCCGGTACCTTTTGAACAGTATGTTGATTTTGATGGCAAAAAAAATCGATTTTATACCGTAAGTGAGGGTCAAATTCTAGGGTAGGAAATCTTGAATTAACAGTTAATTTTTTAATAAATCATCTAGTGCGCTTCGACACACCAAAACCAATTAGTGCTGCTTTACAAGATTTCTTGGATAAGTTTCCTCAAAAAAAGAAGCTTAAGCAAGGTATGATATTATCAATTTGGGAAGAAGTTGCTGGCGAACGGATTGCTTCACAAACCACAAACTTACACTTTGAAGGTAATAACTTAGTTATGTCGGTTCAGAACCAAGTTTGGAGGCATGAAATTCATGCAAACAGGTTCAGCATTGCCAAACGACTGAACGCCAAAGTAAAAGGCCAAGTTGTAGGAGATATAATAGTACGAGGCTAGTTGTATTAAGCAAACTCTCGTTCTATATTCGTGAATTATGGCAGACAATTACTTTAAAAAAATTCAAGACTGGCTATCATCCATTGCTAAGAAAGGCACCAAGCCTGGAACGGAAGAAGTACAGGCTGTTTTCGCAAAAAAAGAACGAATTTTCGTTTTTGCGATGGCGTATATAATTGCGCTTAGTATGTGGCTAATTGTTAACCTCAATGGCATTTTCAATATCACAATAAAAATGCCCGTTGCCATTGGAAATATCCCAAATGATTTAGCCCTTACCGACGATTTACCTGAATTTGTAGAGGTTAGCTTAAGTGGTACTGCTCTTCCATTAATTAGTTTGTACAATAATCCACCGTCGGTATCTATAGACGTGGAAGCTTCCGAAGTAAATCTTTTTAACCAAGTTCGCCAGCGAATGAACACCATTCAAGAAGTTGAAGTGGTGAAAGTTGAGCCTATTTTAGTAAAGGTTGAATTAGAGAAGAAAGCGGCAAAAAAAATCCCTATTCGATTACAATCTGAATTAGCTTTCGAAAACAGATTCGGGCTGATAAGTTCCCCGAAACTTGTTCCTGATAGTATTGAGATTACAGGCGCAGTGTCACAATTAAGATTAATTCAGAATTGGGTTTTAAAAGACACTCTTAAGTTGACTGGAATAAGAGATGATATTCAAGAGAGTATCGCGATAAAAAATGAAAACCCTCTTATTACAACTTCTTTAGAGGAAGTGAGCTACACTGCAAACGTCTCAGAATTTACAGAAAGTGAAGTGAGTGTTTTAATAAAAACTAGAGACTTGCCAAGAGGCGAAAGCATAACGTATAATCCAGCATCTATAACTATAAAGTACGATGTTCCGCTTGAACAATACGCAGAAATAACTAGAGTTAGACCTTACGAAGTGTATGTACCGTACAGTAAAATTGAAGAAGATATGACTGGTTTTGTTACTCCAGACATTGAACTTGTAACACCACAGTATGTGCTAAAGTTGAGAAGTTTTCAACCTAAAGCTGTTGCTTATTTTAGTGTGTTGGATCAATAACTATTGAGATCATAAGACGGCTAAATTGAATCAAATAATGCTAAACCGCTAGTTCCTCAAAAGGCTTGATGGCTTCCGCTACTTCCTTAGTGTCATCGAAAAAGCTGAGTAATTTTAGAACAACTTCATCCACAAGTACATCTGGACAAGAAGCGCCCGAAGTAATGGCAACTCTCAAAGGGCTTTGACTTTTTGGAAGCCAGTTTGGGGTTTCCAAAAGCTCTTTCTTCCACTGGTCAAAATGGCGAATGGTTTCTTCTGAAATTAATTCCGATGCATCTCTAACATGAAAAGTTGGGAAACTGTGTTCCAAAATCTCAACCAAATGCATGGTATTTGAGGAATTGTAACCGCCCACAACAATGGCAATGTCAGCAGAGGTTTTAGCAAGGGCTAAGGTAGCTGATTGATTTTCGTTAGTTGCGTAGCACAAAGTATCAGAAGTATCTGCAAAGTGATCTAAGATGTCAGAAGTTCCAAATCGTTTTACGGTGGCTTCCTTCAAAATGTCCATAACTTCTTGCGTTTCCGTAGCCAACATGGTTGTTTGGTTAATTACACCAAACCGCTGTAAATCTGTTATAGGATTAAAACCTGGCGTAGATTTATGCCCAAAGTAGATTTCATAATCTGAAATAGGACGTTCTTCCGTCATTATTTCAGCAAGAATTTTCGCTTCGTCAACATTAAGCACAACCACTACTGCCGAATGTTGTGCACTTTGAGAAAACGTAGCACGAGTTTCTTCATGAGCGTGTTTACCATGCACAACTAAACTGTATTCTTTCTTGCCGAGCTGTTTTCCTCGCTTCCAAACTTTCTCAACAAAAGGACAAGTAGTATTAAAAGCGTATGGGTTAATCCCAACTTCTTGAAGTTGATTCTGAATATCTATGGTGGTTCCAAAAGCGGGAACAATGACAATATCTTCGGAATTTAATGAAGAAATAGGAATACGCTCGGTGCCATCAGTGTCAAAAAGGAATTTAATGCCTTTAGCCAGTAAATCTTCGTTTACCGTTGGGTTGTGAATCATCTCGCTAAGTAGGTAGATATTCTTATCAGAGTGCTCCTCAACGGCTCTGTAAGCGATGTCGATAGCGTTCTCAACTCCGTAGCAGAATCCAAAAAACCGGGGAATTAAAAACTGAACTGGACCAAAATCGAGCACACTAGGCTCTAAGTCCTTTTTCATTGAGTCAGTAATTTTTGTCGCTTCTTTCACCAATCGGATGATAGGCGACTTGTACATTTCGGGGATGTTGAATTGCTTACGTGCCAAGACAGGGTTATTCGTAATTTGTTAGTTGGTTACTTAAAACTAAACAGTTTTTTATAAAAATAGTTTTGAATGCCTAAGATAATGGTATCTGTAATAACTAGTTGGCACCAATTTTAAACTCAGAAGACAATATAGAATGCTACTTGTCTGTAGAGTTGATTAAGCGACCTCATCCATACGAACGCCTACCAACTTACTAACTCCTGTTTCTGGCATGGTTACACCGTACATCATTTCAGCTTTACTCATAGTTTTTTTGTTATGAGTAATGATAATGAACTGAGTTTGTGTACTAAATTCTTTAATCATCTTAGCAAACCGCTCAATATTTGCATCATCTAGTGGGGCATCAACTTCATCCAGCACACAAAAAGGAGATGGCTTAACGAGGTAAATAGCGAAAAGAAGAGCAATCGCAGTAAGCGTTTTTTCACCGCCAGAGAGTTGAGAAATACCAGAAGGACGTTTCCCGCGAGGTTGTGCTTTAATTTCGATTTTGGCCTCTAGTGGATCATCAACATCTTTCTCTATAATCAAATCACAATAATCGTCTTCAAAGAAGAGTGTTTTAAATACTTTCTGAAAGTTTTGTCTGATTTGTTCAAACGTGACGTTAAAGCGCTCTGTTGCCGTAGTATTTACTTCGTCGATAGTTTCGAGAAGCTGTTTTTCTGCCTGATTTAAATCCTCAATTTGTTCTTCGTAGAAATCCAGCCGCTCTTTTTCTTCTCTATATTCATCAATGGCAAGAGCGTTCACTTCGCCAATAGCATTCAATTTCTGGCGGAGCCAATTAATACGTTGTTTTGCGTCTTCTGGAGTAGTGCTTTCTGGTAGCTCATTGTCAATTTGCTTCATGAGTGAGCCATAGGTTTCCCAGAGATGATCAGAAAGAGCTTGGCTTTGCATTTCCATCTTCTCTTTAGCCATAGAAAGATGGTGTACAAGCTCCATATTTACCTCTTTACGGCTTCGAACCTCTTTAAGCTGCCTCTCGTACTCGTTAATCTTTCCACGCTGTATGCTGGCAGCCTCTTCCGCTTTTTTCAGTGCTTCATCTGCGTCAACTTTCAGCTCTTGGTTAATCTCTAACTCTTCTTTAAGAGTCTCAATCTGAGAAGTAAATCCTTCAATTCGAGTTTTACTTTCAAAAGTTAGTTTTGCTCTATTTTCGATACGAGCTTGTAAACCAGAAATACCAGTTTCAGCACGTCGAACATCGCGTTCGTGGTTCTCTACTTTATTCTTTAAATCTTGGTGCTTTAGTTGAGCGTCATTGTATCTGCTTTGAGAGATAGCACGATCATCTTCTAAAGTTTCGAGTAAATCTTTTTTTTGATTCTGTTTCTCATCTAGCTCCAGCATTTTTTTCTGTAATTCTTTTTGCTTCGGCTGGATGGAATCGAGCTCTTCTTGTGCGGTTCCTTCACTATTCTTGAGCGTATCTTTGCGATTAACTAGCTCGCTAATATTTTTTTGATAAACTTGGATCTTAGAACTTAAGCTGTGCTGCTGTTGTTCTAATCGACGAACTTCTTGCTCTTTTTCTTTTAATCCCTGGCTAAGTGCGGCTACATCAAGTTTTTCATACTTCTCAATAATTTGGTCTAGATACTCGCTAAGCTTGGAAATTTCTTTTACAGTTTTAACTTCCTCAGCTTCTAGTTTCTCGATTTTATCTTTCAACCCAACTCTAATACCTGCATTTTTACTTTTACTTCCACTTTGGAAAAAACGAGACTGAGTTACAACTTCGCCATCAAAAGTAACTCCAATGGCTTCGGCAGTTTTGAGAGCCTGATATGCTTCCTCAACAGTATTGAAAACCAGCACATTACCGAGCAATAACTGTTTTAGTGCAGAGTATTCACGTTTTGATTTTACATGGTCAAAAAGGCTAGCGCTTTGAACTTCATAAGTAGCTGCAAGTTGGTCGAGAGGAATAAAAGTAGCCCGACCTTTTTTATTCTCTTTAAGAATTTGAGCGGCTCTTTGGGCTTCGGCTAATGTTTTAACAACTACAAAATTTAGGGCATCTCCAAGGGCCGCTTCTAAAGCAATAGCGTGTTTTTCGTCGGTATCGAAAATTTCAGAAACGGTGGTTAAGTCTTTAAACTCGAAGCGATGTTTATCGATTAGATATTTTACACTACTCGGGAATGCTTCGTTCGAACTGGCTAAATCGTTCAGAAGTTGAATTTCCGAAGCAAGAGAAGCTTTTTTACTTTCTAAAACTCGGAGTTCATCTTTAATCTCATTTTGCTTTGCGGCAAAGCCTTCTCTTTTTTCACGTGCGGTTTCTAATTCTTTCTCTAGCTCATCACGGGTAATGGTTAAACCCTCAAGCTTGGTTTCAATGAGACCTTGTTCGCCATTATAATTGTCTATTTCGTCATTCAAATCGACAATCTCGTCATTAATGCGCTCTAAATCGCCCTCAGTATTTTCAAGTCGAGATTCAATTTTTATGCGCTGTGTTTGAAGAGTACCAAGCTCGTTATTTGCGGCGCTAAGTTGTAACTCAATTTCATACAATTCATGCCGCTCTTTATTATACTGTTGTTGAATTTGTGAGTATTGTTTCTTCGATTCTTCAAGGATTCTACTAGAATTTGCAAGTTCATCATCAAAAGATTCTAGCTTACTTTTACTATTGGTAAGCATATCCATCAGCTCTTTCAAGTCAACTTCGCCTTGCTCAATATCTTTAGAATATCCAGATATTACTTTCTTTTCGTTTTCAATTTTCTCGCTAGTAATACGTAAAGTGGTATCTGCTTCGCGGATTGCATTATGCAATTGACTTACATGGCGTTGCTCTTCAGACTGCTGCTTCTCTTTATCTAGTAATTCTTTCCGAGCCTTTTCGTCATTACTTTCTAATTCTTCAATGCCGGAGTTAATTTCTTTACGTTCCTTTTCGGCATTTTCAATTCGATCTTGTAGAGGTTCTAGCTCTACCTTTATTTTATTAAAATCGTGTAAAGTTAGCGCTTTATCTAAACTTTCAAGTTCTACCTTATAGGTTTTTGCCTTTTCGGCTTTCTCCGCTTGAATTTCTAATGATCGAGCTTTTTTGCGAAGTTCTATAAGTAGGTCGTCTACGCGTTGTAAATCTTTACGAGTATCTTCAAGCTTTCTAAGTGTCCGTTTCCGTTGATCTTTGTAGCGAGTAACACCAGCCGCTTCTTCAAACAATCTTCTGCGGTCGTTATTCTTATCGTTCAGGATTTCTTCTACCATCTTGAGCTCAATAACCGAGTAAGCGTCTGAGCCCATTCCGGTATCCATAAAGAGTTCCATGATGTCTTTTAAGCGACAAGAAGTGTTATTAATCAGATATTCACTATCACCAGAGCGATAAAGTCGGCGCGTAATAGTTACTTCGCTATATTCGATTGGTAAAAGGCCTTTATCGTTCACAAAAGTGAGCGAGACTTCGGCCATTCCAAGAGCTTTCTTTTTTGCAGTACCGTTAAAAATAACGTTACTCATTGCTGAAGAACGTAAAAGCGATGGTCGTTGCTCTCCTAATACCCACCGGAGAGCATCAACAATATTGGATTTTCCACACCCATTTGGCCCAACAATCGAAGTAATCCCACTATCAAATGAGACTTTCGTTTTGTGGGCAAAACTTTTAAACCCTTGTAAGCTTAATTCGGATATATACATGGAATGAGTGTAGTAAAAAAAATAACCGATTTAGGATAAAACAGTATCCTGATTCTGGAGAATTTAATGTTCTCGTTATTGAAATTAAACGGTCATTATCTCGTCTTCTTTATGAGAAAGTAGCTCGTCCACTTTTTTGGTGTGCTTGTCGGTGAGTGTTTGTATCTCAGCTTCGGCTTCAAATTTAGAATCTTCTGGCAATGAGTGTTCTTCGATAGCTTTCTTCACAGCTTCATTAGCTTCTCGCCGAGAGTTTCGAATACTAATTCTAGCTTGTTCAGTTTTATCTTTAGTTAATTTCACTAATTCTTTACGGCGTTCTTCTGTAAGAATAGGTAAAGGAATTCTTATTAGCACTCCATCATTCATCGGGTTGAGCCCTAGCCCAGATGACATTATTGCTTTTTCTATGGCAGTCATAGAAGCTTTATCGTATGGCTGAACAACAAGCATACGAGGCTCTGGTGCAGAAATACTTGCAAGCTGACGTAATGGTGTCATTGAGCCATAATACTCAACTTGAACCGACTCAATGAGCGCTGGGTTTGCTTTTCCCGCACGGATGTGAGAAAATTCTTTTTTTAGATATAAGGTGGAATCATCCATCTTCATATCTGCTTCATCAATAATTTCTTTTAATTCTTCGGCTAGCATATCTAAAAATCTAATTTAACAGTATATTTTAAGCTTTATATAGACCTCACGAAGTTAATAAAACTAGCACTTAATTCTTAATCAATGAATGGATAAATGAATGTAAATTATAAATTAGCTGTTTTTTACAATTCTATTTAGAGAAGCCTTTAATAGTCGATAAGGCCCAAATTCTAGCACATCTTTTAACGCTAACTTTAAATAGCTCAACTTGTTATTGTAAAGAAAAGTATTAGATTTGTCGCAATATAAAATTAACCCAATACTCTTTAATTTTTTTGAAACACCCACTTTCTGTTATAAATCCATTTACAACTGCAATCATTTATTTGGTCATAGCATCACTATGGATTATATACTCGGATTATTTTTTGGAACTATTAATTAATAAACCCGAGTTGATTACAAAATTTCAAACTATAAAGGGCTTGTTCTTTATAGTAGTATCCTGTCTGCTGTTTTATTTTTTGGCTAAAATAAGTGAAAATAATGTCCTTGAGGCACGAAAAGAAGCAGAAAAAGAGCTGATTAATCTCCAAAAATTAGCTGAAGCAAGTCCAATTGGAATAATATTCATAGAGCCTGATGGGAGTATAAGGTTTGCGAACGAAATGGCAGAGCGGATTTTTGGAATAGATAACAAGACTTTTCTATCTCTTAGTTACAATGACCATGACTGGGGCTTGAAAACAATGCAAGGTAAAGATGTTTTAGCTGAGGAACGTCCTTTTAATCAAGTATTAGAATCTAAAGAGTCAGTATTTGGAACCAAATATCGTATTGGAGATAAAGATCAGTATATGTTTATTTCAATAAATGCAGCTCCAATTTTTATTCAGGAAGATAGAATAGAAGGGGTTGTATGTGCAATTACAGACATTACGGATACGATTGAGTCTAATAATAGGATTAAAGAGCATAAAGAGCGTTATGAGCTCTTAGTTGATGAATCACCATTCTCAGTTGTAATACATCAGTTTAACAAGATAATTTTTGTTAACCCAATGGCTGTAAAATTGCTTCAAGCAGAAAGTGAGGAGGAATTAATAGGGCTGAATATTTTGGATATTATTGATCCAAAATATATTCAAGAGACATTAGACCGTGAAGCAAAGTTTCTAAGAGGAGAAGAGCTCAGTTATCCTTTCGAAATGAAGGTGAAAAGCGTGAAAGGCAATCTAATACCAATCGAAATTATATCCATTCCTTTTACTTCTGATAGTGCTTTAGCGGTTCAGGTTGTAGCTATCGATATTTCTGACCGACTTAATAAAGAAAAAATTCTGGAAGCTACTTTAAATGAAAAAAGTGCCCTGCTATCTGAAATTCATCACAGAGTGAAGAATAACATGGCTATTATCTCTGGGCTAATGCAGCTTCAGGCTTTTGAAATAGAGGACACAATGCTAAAAAGTATTTTGTTTGATAGTGTAAGTCGAATTAAAACTATTGCACTTATTCATGAACAAATGTACAGATCGCATAACTTAAGTGGGATAAAATTGGATAGAAATCTTGAGCACATGATTGAGGATATTTCAACCCATTATGCTGATAAAACCAATCTAAAAATTACTTATAAATTAGAACCTATAGTCTTAAATATAAATCAAGCTGTTTCGTGCGCGCTTTTTATAAATGAAGCAGTATCTAATTTGTATAAATTTATTCTTAAAGATAACGATGATGCAAGCTGTGTAGTGGCTTGTAACGAAAGTTCTGGTATTGTGAGGCTTTCCTTACAGATAAACGGTACAGAGTTAGTTGAGGAGAAATTGGAGGAGCATAACCAAAAATTGAGCATTCAACTTATGGGCCTTATGGCAAATCAGCTGTACGGTGAAATGAAACTCACTACTAATGAATCTGGTGCGCTAATTGAGTTAAGCTTTGATAAGGAAAAGAAACTGAAGGGAAGTGCTGAAAGTAGATTAGTTTCTTAATTAGAATAATAGATAGGTATAGTAAACTACTTAGTTAAATGAGTTAACATTACACTAAGTAGTTTATATAGCAAAGTTATTCCCACACTACAGTTGTTCCTAAGTCGTCACCATCAACAACAATCTTTTTAAAGTTGCCTCGTGTGTTCATATCGAAAACGATGATTGGAGTGTTGTTTTCGCGACAAAGAGTAAATGCTGTTAAATCCATTACTGAAAGACGTTTTTTTATAACTTCATCTCCAGTTATGCGATCATATTTTACAGCGTCAGGATTTTTCTCGGGATCATCATTATAAATTCCGTCTACGCGCGTACCCTTTAAAATCACATCTGCTTCTACTTCAATAGCTCTTAATGCTCCAGCAGTATCAGTTGTGAAGTAAGGGTTGCCTGTTCCTGCTCCAAAAATAATTACACGTCCTTTTTCTAAGTGACGAACAGCTCTCCTGCGGATGAATGGTTCAGCTATAGCTTCCATGCGAATTGCACTCATCAGCCTAGTTTTAACACCTTGGCGTTCGAGAGCGTCTTGAAGAGCCATACTATTTATCATAGTAGCGAGCATTCCCATATAATCGCCTTGTACGCGATCCATTCCTTCGGTAGCGCCTTTAACACCCCGAAAAATGTTACCACCACCAATAACAATTGAGACTTCAACACCAGCCTCTTGTACACTTTTTATCTCTTCGGCATATTGGGTTAGTATATCTCCATCAATGCCATGACCTTGAGCACCTAAAAGAGCTTCACCACTTAATTTTAATAGAATTCTCTTGTATTTGTTTGCCACTTTCTATCCGTTAGTTAATTAAAGTCCAAAAAAAAGGCCGTCTCGAATATCGGGACGGCCTAATGTATAAAAAAAAAGCTTAAGCCTCTTCACCTAATTGAATTCGGTGAAATGCTTTTACTAGAGGAGTGTTATTTTGCTCTAGATAATCTTTCACGGTAATACCGTTATCCTTTACAAATTTTTGTTCCAATAGAACGCGCTCTTCATAGAATCTGCGAAGTTTACCAACAGCAGCTTTCTCAGCGATTGCAGCAGGTTTTCCTTCGTTAATCAATTGCTCTTTGGCAATCTCTAATTCTTTTTCAATTACAGAAGCATCAACTTCGTCGCGAGTAGCGGCAATAGGGTTCATAGCAGCAACTTGCATAGCAACGTCACGTGCAATTTCTACATCTGCAACATCACCATCAAACTCAGCAAGAACACCTAATTGGTTACCTGCATGGATGTAATCAATAATTGTTCCTTCAGTGTTTAAAAGAAGCAATTTAGAAATAGTGATTTTTTCGCCAATTTTAGCAACCATCTCTTGTAGGTGGTCTGCAATTGTTTTACCAGCAACAGTAGCTTTAAGTAAGTCTTCTAATTGGTCTAGGTCGTTGTCGAATGCAGCATCTAAGAAAGAGTTAGCTTGAGCTTGGAAATCCTCGTTACGAGCTACGAAATCAGTTTCGCAGTTAATTTCGATAGCAACAGCTTTCTTTCTGTCATCGCTTACACGTGAAAGAACAAGTCCTTCTTTCGCATCACGATCAGCACGCTTGTCAGCAACTTTTTGGCCTTTTTTACGGAGAACTTCAACAGCAAGCTCAAAATCGCCATTTGCTTCTGAGAGGGCTTTTTTACAGTCCATCATCCCAGCGCCAGTCATTTCTCTAAGTTTTTTTACGTCAGCAGCAGAAATACTCATTATTCTGAATAGTGTTTTGTGAAGTTAAAATTATTCTTTTTCGCTAGCAGCATCTGCTTTTGCGTCTTCTGGCTGTAAATCAGCTGAAGGTGCAGAAGGCTTCTTTTTACGAGAACGAAGATTTGTATTTTTAGAATCAGTTGCTTCTTTTGGCTCTTTAGCTTCAATAGCAGCTTTTTCATGTAACTCTTCTTCAGCATGTGCATCACGTTCTGCTGAACCTTCAATAATAGCATCTGCTATTTGAGAGGAAATCAATTGAATAGTACGAGCAGAGTCATCATTACAAGGAATGATGAAATCTGGTATATCAGGGTCACTATTCGTATCAACCATGGCAATAACAGGAATGTGAAGCTTAATCGCTTCGTTTACTGCTAAATGCTCTTTTAAAATATCAACAACAAAAATAGCACCGGGTACGCGGTTCATGTTCGCGATACCACCAAGGGTATTATTTAGTTTTTCTTGCTCACGATCAAGCATTAAACCTTCTTTCTTGGTCAACTCTTTAGTTGTGCCATCAGTTTTCATGCGTTCAATTTCTTCCATACGGCTAATACTTTTACGTACCGTAGCGAAGTTTGTGAGCATGCCACCTAACCAGCGATGTGTAACAAACGGCATTCCGCAGCGCACAGCTTCAGTTTTGATGATGTCAGTAGATTGTTTTTTAGTACCTACAAAAAGAATAGTTTTTCCAGATCTTGCTAATTGTTGAATCTGATCAAGAGATTCTTGCAAGTAATTCTGAGTTTTTTTGAGGTCAATGATGTGAATCCCGTTGCGTTGCATGAAGATAAAATCTTTCATTTTCGGGTTCCAACGACGAGTCAAGTGGCCAAAATGCGCACCAGACTTCAAAAGTTCTTCTATAGAAGCTGCTTTAGGCATGATATTAGATAAGTATGTTTAGGTTAATCCGCTATGTGGGTCATTCTCATACACCAATCCCGATAACAATCGAAACACCAGGTAATGAGTCGCCACATATGTGTGGTTTAAAATTGTTTGTATAGCGTAAATATTAACGCTTAGAGAATTGAAACTTCTTACGTGCTTTAGGTTGGCCGTATTTTTTACGCTCAACCATTCTATCATCACGGGTAAGAAGACCATGTTCTTTCAAGATGCTGTGTACTTCTTCGTTCTCGCCGTCAACTGCACGGGCAAGAGCGTGTTGTACTGCACCAGCTTGACCTGATTTACCACCGCCACGCACTGTAACTTTGATGTCATACTTATTGTCCATATCTGTAAGAGATAGAGGTAAGAGTGCGATGTTGCGAATAGCTTTCTCAGGAAGGTATTCTTCAATAGGAGTTTTGTTAATTAAAAACTCACCATTACCCGGCTTGATGTAAAGACGCGCCGTAGAGGTTTTTCTTCTTCCGATGTAATTAGCTTGTGCCATTTATAAATCGATTAAAGCTCGAAGATTTCTGGGTTTTGTGCCGTCTGTTGGTGAACAGGACCTGCATATACTCTTAGGTTAGTTCGCAATTGGCGACCTAATCTATTCTTTGGGAGCATACCTTTTACGGCTTTTGTGATAAGAGAGGTCGGATCTTTTGCCAACATGTCTTCCGCGCTAGTAAAACGCTCTCCACCAGGGTAGAAAGTGTGACGGAAGTACAATTTGTCGGTCATTTTTTTACCGGTCAATTTTACTTTTTCTGCATTGATAACGATGACATTGTCACCCATATCCATATGCGGAGTGAAAGTAGGCTTGTTCTTGCCTCTCAAAATAGATGCTACAACAGTACTCAGGCGACCCAATGTCTGATCTTCAGCGTCGATCAAAATCCACTTCTTATCAATATCAGAGTGTTTTGCCGAGTATGTTTTAAAACTTAAAGTATCCACGATTAACTCGTTTTAATTGTTTTCTTGGAAAGTCGGTAAATATATAGGTAATTTTGATCGATATCAATGTTTGATTTTATAAATTTCATCACTCACCCTCTTAGTAATTGTTACTTGTTCAAGAACATAAAGCTATGGTCAGTTTTAAGTAGTTTTAAAGTCACTAATTATGATGATACTTTTTTATAAAACCGTGTAAATATTTCGAAAATGATAGAAAATGTGTCTCAGTTTCGGTTTTAATAGTTTAAAGCCTTTCAAAGTCATAACCATAGCCGAACATACATTTACATTTTGGACATTGCTTCTTAAGTCCATTTGAAAGATAATATTGAACGGGCGTCAATTATGCTCTTCTTTATATATAACTATGGAATTATGAAAAAAACACTACTACGTATTACAATAGTACTGCTTTTTGTTGGCAGTAACTTCGTACAAGCACAGCAAAAAGTACTGGATATCAAAGATTACCCACTGTGGTCTAGAATTGTTGGGACTGAGCTATCTGCAAATGGAGAGTGGATGGCGTATGCGCTCCGCCCAAATGGTGGCGATGATACTCTCTATGTGCAATCGCTGAATAATGAAAAATTCTATGAAGTCCCAAATGCGAATGGCGCTGAATTTTCGAAGGATGGGAAGTGGGTTAGCTATTTAATAAGCCCAGATAAAGCAACGCAAAAAAAGCTCTCTAAATCAAAAAAACCAGTTCATAAAACAGCAGAACTCATGAACTTGGTAACTGGTGAGAAAATTCAAGTTGAACGAGCTAATACATCGAGTTTTTCAAATGATAGCGGTTTTTGGACGGTTCATCGTAAAAAGCCTGATGAAGATGATAGCAAACACAAGGGGAGTGATTTAGTAGTTCGCAATTTGAACACCAATACTGTTACTAATATCGGAAACGTTTCTGAATTTTCTCTAAACAAGAAAGCTTCATTATTGGCATACTTAGTGGATGCAAACGATAAGGTTGGAAACGGTATTTATACCTTTAATTTGAAATCGGCTACCATTAAGGCTATTGATACCGACACTACTACTTATGAAGGACTTAGTTGGGATGATGCAAGAATTCCGAAATCGAGTTGGGCTTCTAAAGGAAATACTCTTGCGGTATTAAAAGGTATAAAACCAGAAAAGGGTGAGCATCGAGTTAATTGGTTACTAGTTATTAGTGATGTTGAAAATAAAGCACAAGTAACAGAAGTAGCGCCATCCAAAGTTTCAGATGAATTAATCATTAGTGAAGACCGAACAATTAGCTGGGTTGATAATGGGGAGATGCTTCTAATTGGCTTGAAAGAGCAAGAGAAGTCGGTTAAGCTTAGTAAAGACAGCGTTGCGAATGTTGATGTTTGGCATTGGAAGGATCCACGAATTCAGACCGTACAAATGCGACAATATAACAGAGATGCTCGTTTCACTTATGTTGCTAGCTATAATTTGAAAACCAAAAAGCTAACTCGGCTTACCGATGACTCTGTTCAAGATTTAAACATAAGTAGACATAGTGGTTTTATGGTTGCTGAGGATGAAACACCTTATATAGATGATATAAATTGGGGGGTTAGTCCTTCAGATTTGTATCAAGTAAATCTTGAAAATGGTAAAAGAACATTATTCGCAAAAGAGATTAACCGAAAGTTGGGCTATTCTCCTGACGGTAGATTTTACTTATATCAAAAAGTGGAAGGTGAGTTAGCATCTATGATAGCATACGATTTACAGTCAGGTAAAGTAATTGATTTAACAAAAAAGTCATCAGTTCGCTTTTCAAACGAAGAGCACATCTACCCACATGAAAATCCACCTTTTGGATTAGCAGGCTGGACCAAAGATGGGAAAAACGTAATTGTGAATCATAAGTATGATTTGTGGATGTTAGCATTGGATGGTTCGAAAGCTACTAACATTACTAAAGGAGACGGCGAGAAAAACAATATTATCTTTAGAGTGCAAAACTTAGATAGCAACGAGGAATTCATCGACACAAAAAAAACTGTATTACTTTCTGCTTTTGGAGAGCTAACTAAGAAAAGTGGTTTTTATAGTTTGAAACTAGGAGATAATCCTAAAAAATTACTATTTGAAGATGCACGACTTGGAAGACCAATGAAAGCTGAAAATGCAGACAGAGTTATTCTCACAAAAGAAACATTCGTAGATTTTCCGAACTATTATTCTACCTCAACGTCATTCAAAAGCTTAAAACAAGTTACAGATGCCAATCCACAACAAGCAGAGTATGCGTGGGGCTCTCGAAAGCTAGTTGAATTTAAAAATGGAAAAGGAAGAACGGTTCAAGGCACATTAACACTTCCTGCGAATTATAAGCCAGGAAAACGATATCCAACTATTATCTACTTCTATGAGAAAATGTCGGATCGTCATCATCAATATTCTATGCCAACGTATGATGATCGTCCACATATGTCTACCTATGCAAGCAATGGTTATATGGTGTTTATGCCCGATGTGTACTTTGAAGAAGGTCGTGCTGGAACAAGTTCATTAGATGGAATTACTTCTGCGGCAAAAGCTTTAATCGATCAAGGTTATTCTGATCCAGAAAATATAGGATTGCAGGGCCATAGCTGGAGCGGCTATCAAACGTCGTTCATTCTTACACAAACCAATATGTTTAAAACTATTGTAACTGGAGCACCTCCAACAAACTTGGAGAGTTTCTATAACAATATTTATGGAAGTTCAGGCACAAACCATCATGGCATTATGGAGCTTGGACAAGTAAGAATGGGACGTGGAGTTACGCCATGGTCAAACCCAGAAGATTACAGACGTGAAAGCCCAATGGTTCATGTGCCAAATATTGAAACTCCGTTTCTTATTCTTCATGGAACAGATGATGGAGCTGTGGATTGGTCGCAAGGGCTTGAGTTATACAACGCAGCAAGAAGATTAGGAAAAGAAGTAATATTTCTTTCTTATCCCGGAGAGGGACATCACCTCGCGAATGAGGCTAACCAGATTGATTTCCAGATTCGAATGAAACAGTATTTCGATGTTCACTTGAAAGGAGCTGAAGCACCAGATTGGATGATAAATGGTGTGCCTCAATTAAAAAAGCAATACAGAAAAGCTAAGTAAAGTAAGTTTTGCAAACAAAAAGCTCTTTGTGTTAAACGAAGAGCTTTTTTTATATGGTTTTGAGGAGCCGTGGATTCAATTAGTGAGTGCGCTTTGCAACATTCAGAAACTTTTGAACAAGATTTTGTGCAGCATTATATGACGTGATCTCCCCAGCTAGGATACTTTTCCGAATGTCATCTATATCTCGAATGATTTCCTCATTTCCATAAAAAGCATTGTGAAGGTCATCTCGGATGTGCTCATTTAGCCAATAAATAGATTGTTCTTTTCTCTTTTGCTCGAAGTAACCCTTGGCTTTAGTATGACGGACATACTCATCAATAATTTCCCAAACTTCGGCAATTCCAGTGTTATGTAGTGCGGAGCATCTGGCCACTTTAGGAATCCATCCAGATTCGGTTGGCGGGAAAAGATGTAAGGCATTTTTGTACTCAAGCATTGCCCGCTGAGAGGCAGTTTCATTTCCTGAATCGGATTTGTTTATGACAATAGAATCAGCCATTTCCATGATGCCACGTTTAATGCCTTGTAGTTCGTCGCCAGCACCAGACAACATCAATAGCAGAAAGAAATCGACCATAGAATGCACCGCAGTTTCTGATTGGCCAACGCCTACGGTTTCAATCAGTATCGTATCAAAGCCAGCTGCTTCGCAAAGTAGTATAGTTTCCCTTGTGTTCCGCGCTACGCCACCTAAAGAGCCAGAAGATGGCGTTGGTCGGATATATGCTTTGGGGTGGTTAGAGAGCGTTTCCATTCTGGTTTTATCTCCCAAAATACTGCCGTGAGTACGCGAACTGCTGGGGTCGACCGCTAAAACAGCTAATGAACGTTGCTCTTTTTCAATTACATGCATTCCAAAAGCTTCAATAAAAGTACTTTTTCCAACTCCAGGGACGCCCGTTATTCCAACTCTGATTGAATTTCCAGAATGAGGTAAACAACCATCAATAATCTCTTGCGCTAAGTTCCGATGCTCCGGTTTAGTGCTTTCAACTAAAGTGATAGCGCGACTTAGCAAGGTTCTGTTGCCTTCTAAAATACCATCAATGTATTGTTGTGGCTTAATGTTCTTCAAGATTAAGTAAGGGATTCAAAAAGTTTCTGGTTTCTACTGAGCAACTAACTAAGAAGAGTATTTTTTAATCAAAACATTCAGGATTTCTGCCGCAGCTTTAGGAATAACTGTTCCTGGGCCAAAAATAGCAGTAACTCCTGCGTTGTACAAAAAATCATAATCTTGTTGCGGAATTACCCCGCCTGCAATTACGAGAATATCTTCTCGGTCGTGCTTTTTTAGCTCTGCTATTACTTGAGGTACAAGTGTTTTATGCCCAGCTGCAAGGCTTGAAACTCCCAAAATATGCACATCATTTTCAACGGCTTGTCGTGCTGCTTCTTCTGGCGTCTGGAAAAGTGGACCAATATCTACATCAAAGCCAAGGTCGGCAAAACTGGTTGAGATTACCTTTGCTCCTCGATCATGGCCATCTTGGCCCATTTTTGCTACCATAATTCTAGGACGACGCCCATCAAGCTCAGCAAATTTGTCGGCTAGTTTCTGTGCATTTTTAAAATTTTCGTTGTTTGATGATTCTGAAGAATACACGCCAGATATAGATTTTATAGTTGCTTTATAACGTCCGAAGACTTTCTCCATAGCATAGGAAATCTCTCCTAAACTCGCACGTTTTCTTGCGGCTTCAACAGCAAGGGCTAATAAATTGCCTTCGCCAGATTTTGCAGCCTCAGTAATAGCATCTAAAGAAGCTTGTGTTTGCGCCTCATTCCTTTCTGCTTTCATTTTATTAAGACGTTCAATCTGGGATTTCCGAACTTTATCGTTATCCACTTCTAGAATGTCGAAAGTCTCTTTTTCGTCGGTCTGGAATTTGTTAACGCCAACAATGGTGTCCTTTCCAGAGTCAATTCGCGCCTGTTTTCTTGCAGCAGCTTCCTCGATGCGCATTTTAGGCAGACCAGTTTCGATAGCTTTTGCCATTCCTCCAAGTTCTTCAACTTCTTGGATAAGTTCCCAAGCTCGATTGGCAATCTGATCGGTTAAATATTCTACATAATAGGACCCAGCCCAAGGATCAACCGCTTTGGTAATGGAAGTTTCGTGCTGAAGATAAAGCTGTGTGTTTCTCGCAATTCGTGCCGAGAAATCGGTGGGTAACGCAATGGCTTCATCAAGTGCGTTAGTGTGAAGTGATTGCGTATGACCAAGTGCAGCGGCCATTGCCTCAATACAAGTTCTAGCAACGTTGTTAAAAGGGTCTTGCTCCGTAAGGCTCCATCCGGATGTCTGGCAATGTGTTCGTAACGACATGGATTTGTCATTTTTGGGATTGAACGACTTCACGATTTTGGCCCAGAGCAAACGACCTGCTCTCATCTTGGCAATTTCCATAAAATGGTTCATTCCAATTGCCCAGAAAAAAGATAGTCGAGGCGCAAATTGGTCGATATCCATCCCAGCTGCAACTCCCGTACGGATGTATTCAAGTCCATCAGCAAGAGTATAAGCGAGCTCTATGTCTGCGGTTGCACCCGCTTCTTGCATATGATAGCCACTAATGCTAATTGAATTAAAACGTGGCATATTTTGGGCAGAATATTCAAAAATATCGCCAATAATTTTCATGGAAGGCAATGGCGGATAGATGTAAGTATTCCTCACCATAAACTCTTTTAGAATGTCATTCTGGATAGTTCCGTTTAATAACTCTGGAGCAACTCCTTGTTCTTCCGCAGCAACTATGTAGAATGCTAAAATTGGAATTACAGCGCCGTTCATTGTCATGGAAACGGACATTTTATCGAGTGGGATTTGGTCGAAAAGAATCTTCATATCCTCTACAGAGTCGATTGCAACACCAGCTTTACCAACATCGCCAGTTACTCGCTCGTGGTCAGAATCGTAGCCTCGGTGTGTTGCTAAATCGAAAGCAACTGAAAGGCCTTTTTGCCCCGCCGCTAAATTCCTTCTATAAAAGGCATTAGACTCTTCGGCAGTAGAAAATCCCGCATATTGACGAATAGTCCATGGACGAACAGCATACATCGTAGAATATGGTCCTCGTAAATAAGGTGGAATGCCAGCAACAAAATCTAAGTGCTCTAGTTTTGAGATGTCTTTGGCAGAGAAATGCTTTTTAACAGAAATTTTTTCCGGAGTCTCCCAAACTTCAGGGCCTTCTAGTGTACTCTTTTCAGAATTTTGTGGCGAGAAGGGAATATTTGAAAAATCTTTTTTCATGATAAAGCCTCCATTTCAAATGCTTCCGCAATTCGGAGTGTCGAAATCGTTTCTATGGTTTCGCTGTTGTTAGAATTTGATGCTTCAACCTCTTTTTTAGGAAGAGGGGTTCTTTCCTCTTCATTTTTCACAGGATGTTTGTTTACCCCAATTAAAACCAACTCGCCATTCTTAGAAGCTTCAATTCTGGATTGTTGAGCGACTTTTACTCGTTTTTGAACCCAGCCTTTTTTGATGGCTTCATAAAAGCCACCTACGCGTTCAATTTCTTGGAAAACAATCCAAGCTTCTTCCGCAAGTTGATTTGTGAGATGCTCGATATAATAAGAGCCCGCACCAGGATCGGCGACCTTATCAAAATAAGCTTCCTCTTTTAGGATAAGCTGAATGTTACGAGCCACTCTATCCGAAAAGGAATTCTCTTCATTATAAACCTCATCGAAAGGAGTAATTGTAATGACATTTGCCCTGCCAATTGCAGCCGACATCGCCTCCGTTGTTGTGCGAAGAATATTATTATGTGGATCTTTCAGAGAGAAATTAATTTGAGATGTTTCAGCATGGATATATGCGGGATGTTCTGTAGATAAGTCGGACTTATAGGCATCTAATACCTGAGACCAAAGCAATCGAAAGGCGCGTAGCTTAGATATTTCTAGGAAATAGTCGGATGAAACTGCAAAGCTAAAATGAATGTGTTTTGCGGGTTGCTCAGGAGAACCTTCCAATCCTAAATATTCATTACCTGCTGCAAGTGCAAAAGCGAGTTGGTCTACCATCGTTGCTCCAGCATCACCATAAAATTTCGCGTTAATACAGAAAGTATCGAAAATAGTACTGGTGTTTAAATCTGACTTGGAGAGTAATTTCCCAGTTCTTAACCCATCTGCAAAAGGGTCGGAGTTGAATTTAAAACTATATGATTGGGGGGGTAGTTTATTCTTTTTAATAAACTCTTCAAAAAGAGAAAGATGTTTTTGAGAAGATATTGAAGAACTAAAATGGATTGTTAAAATCTCTAGCATGATGCCATCCAATAAAACTTCTAAATCGGATAGTGATGAAATCGTGCCAGATGATAAATCGAAATATAGACTCGAAGCACCATTTACTAGTGCTTGTTTTGCGAATGTATTTGCTGTGCTACAATCGCCAATTGAAATTTTTTGGCAAATTTCCCAATCGTTTGATAAGTGCTCTTGCACAGGGGAAGAGAGAGTTTTGGAATGGTGAAGATGCTCGTTGCTATAAAAGGGGAGATGCGAAATTCCCTCAAGGGTTTGCCAGTTAAACTTTGTTCTGTAATCTACGCCTTTTAAATCGGCCGTAATTTTATTTTCCCAATCTTTGAGTGAAGGTTTAGGAAACTCTGTAAAAGAAAGCTTATTTTTCTGAAATATTGACGCCACGGAATTGCTAATTGGTGCATATTAATTCTCTAGAAAATAAATAGAGGAATTGTTCTTTACTAGCTAAAAAAAGTTTCCTAGTTTAAGGAAAAGCGCTTCCAAATTGTTTATATTATTTTTTTTTAAAACCTTAAAGACCCCAGAAGATACTTATGATGCAGGTTGAGCAAATAATACCACCTTTAACGCAACTCACAGAAGACGAGCAGATGCTTAAAGAGGCGACTTCAGAATTTGCAAATATGGCAATTAAGCCACTTGTGCACGAGATGGATGAACAAGCTAAGCTCAATCCTGGCTTGATTAAGCAATTTTTTGAAATGGGCTTGATGGGAATCGATATCCCAGAAAAATACTCTGGCGGTGGCGGAACTTTCATGATGTCGGTAGTAGCTATTGAGCAAATATCGAGAGTGGACGCTTCGGCAGGTGTGTTTATGGATGTTCAGAATACACTTGTAAATAATGCGTTTGTGAACTACGCATCAGAGTTTTTGAAAGAAAAATACCTTACTCAACTAGCCACTGAAAAAGTTGGAGCATACTGTCTATCAGAAGCAGGTTCAGGTAGTGATGCTTTCGCGCTTAAATGTAAGGCTGTTGAAGATGGAGATTCTTACGTTCTTAATGGCGCCAAGCTTTGGATTACCAATGCTAATGAAGCAGATATTTTTATTGTTTTAGCGAATGTAAACCCAGAAGCTGGGTATAAAGGAATTACTGCGTTTGTTGTAGAACGTGGTTTCGAGGGATTTTCGGTTTCTAAGAAAGAGAATAAAATGGGAATCAGAGCAAGTTCAACTTGCGAGATTTTATTAGAAGATTGCCGAGTTCCAAAAGAGAATATATTGGGCGAACTTGGTAAAGGCTATAAAGTAGCTATTGAGACTTTGAATGAAGGTAGAATAGGTATTGGTGCTCAAATGGTGGGCATTGCCCAAGGAGCATTAGATGCTACATTAGCGTATGTACAAGAGCGCAAACAATTTGGTAAGACGATTGGCGAATTTCAAGGAGTTCAGTTTCAGTTAGCACGTATGGCTACAGATGTAGAAACAGCTCGACTTCTAGTTTACAATGCCGCAAGAATTAAAATGGCTGGGCAAAATTTCCTTAAAGAAGCAGCTATGGCGAAATTTTATTCATCGGAAGTGGCTGAACGTGTCGCTTCTATGGCTATAGACCTTTTTGGAGGGAATGGCTACGTAAAAGAATATCCAGTAGAAAAATTTTACCGAGATGCTAAGATCGGTAAAATCTACGAGGGTACAACGAACATGCAACTGAGCACTATAGCAAAGTTGCTACTTCGATGAGTGAGTGAGAAAAGGGGGGCTTCGGCCCCCTTTTTATTTCTAATGGTTTTTATTCTGCACATCTAAAACCAATATCTTCGGCAGCAACACTTCGTAATGTCCCTAGCCTCCAATAAGTACGGTTAGTGAATTTCTTTTCTGTAAAACTCCCTCCTCGAAAAGCTCTTACAGCATCTTGTTCGTTATCGTGAAGTTGCGCTGGCATGGTGTAAAATTGGTAAAACTCACCAACCCACTCAAACACGTTTCCAGTCATATCGTATAAGCCAATTCCATTTGGTTTTTTAAGTCCAATCTGAGCCGAAGCACCAATATCATCCAAAGTAGTTATTCCATAATGTTGAAGAGAATCTGGATTTGAGGTTCCTGCGTAAAGTTCATCCTTTCCCCCAGACCGTGCGGCGTATTCCCATTCCACTTCGCTAGGGAGTCGCATTCCATAAAATTCGCAAAACTCAACCGCTTGATCCCAGGTAACGTAAGCGGCGGCCCTGTTACCTCGCTCTAATAGTTCGGAGTCAATGAGAGGCTCTCCCTTTAAAGTTGAGTAGTAATCAAACTGTTCGTAGGTGATTTCATAGGGGCTTATTTTGAATTCCTTAACTTTCACTTTGTGTAATGGAAGTGCATCCGTATTTTCCCCTTCGAAAAAATCACCGAAAAGAAATTCTCCCCCTTTAACTTTTATAAGTTTGGGTTTGTATGGATTTCGAGGTTGTTTGAAAATTGAACAACTCGTGAACAAGATTAAGGAAAGACTTAATAGCGTGATTTTCTTTAGAAGCATATTGAAATGTTTATTATACTACTAAGATAGTATTTATGAATTTAATTTCCATAAAAAGGAATGAAGAAGAAGCGCTAAGAGTTTTACAAGTTGAGCAAAGCGTAAAAAAATATTTTATTAGGCAAGGTTTTGAAAAAGAAGAAAAACAAATTGGATTCTCAGATTAAAGAGCAGTTACAGAAATGTAGCAAGGATGAGGTCTCTCAATCAAAATTAGAAGAGTTATTTGGTGAGTTATTTTCAAAAGTAATTGAGGCCAATAAACAACTCGGGCTATTAGAAAGAGCAATTACGCGTGATTATGATTCTATATTAATTACAGATTTAGGATTGGAGAAACCTGGCCCAAAGATTGTGTATGTAAACGACGGATTCACAAAGATGACGGGCTATACAAAAGCAGAAGTATTTGGCAAAACTCCCCGTATTTTACAAGGGCCCAAAACAGATCGACATGTACTAGATCGATTGAAACAAAGACTTATTGAGGGACAAGCTTTTTTTGGACATACGGTTAATTATAAAAAAGACGGAACTGAATTTATAAACCAATGGGATATCCATCCTCTTACCAACGTTCATGGAGATGTTACGCATTGGGTTTCATATCAAAGTGATATTACTGACCGAGACCAATGTAATAAAGTGCTGAGCGAAGCTAAAATTGAATTCGAAATGTTGGAAGAAGACGCTGCTCGAACTTATGTAGAACTTGATGATACAGGTACTATTCTATCAAGCAGTAGATCTTTTCGAGAAGCAGTAGGACTCCATAGTGATGATTTGGTGTCGGTTAAAATTTGGGATTTAGTCTCCAAAGAGCATAAAGAAGAAGTGGAATTTCTATTGGGTGATTTTAACCCCGAGTTAGAAAAGGAAGAGAGTTATAGGTGGAATTTTACTACTAAGAAGGGAAAATCTGTAGTATTAGTAGTATGTCTTAACTGTCGAAAAATTGAAGGAGAGACTAAAATCCAACTTCAATTCGAAAATTTGTCTTTACGCAATAAGTTGATTGAGGCACTAAAGCAAAAAACGTTGAACTTAGAAAACCTTTTAGTAAAGAGTGAAGAGTTTACTCTAAAATTCAAAGAGTCAGACCAGAAAATAATTTGTTGCCATGTTTCTGAGCCATTCAAAAATATAACAGGTTATGATTGTAGCCAGATCTTAGATACCGGAGTGAATGATATTCTACATCCACAGAGTAAAACTCTAGTGAAAGAGCATATATTAAAAGCATTTAATGGCGAGTTTTCAACGGCTAAATGTGTGTATATAAAGAGTGATGGATCTTTGTTGTCCGTTATTCAATCTTTTAAACCAATTAGAAACGAGTTGACCTCAGAAGTTGATATTGTAAAGTCAGTTGCTCTACTAGAGCTAGAAAAAGAGAAGTAGTTTTATTAAACCTTCTTAACAAAGCCCGTTTTTAAGCGGGCTTTTTTCATTTAAAAAAACCATTGTTTTATCTTAAAGTATTATGGACATAAAAAGTACGCAAGAACGCATTGTCAGGGAATTTGAATTAATGGGAGATTGGACCGAAAGGTACAAGTATATCATTAAGCACGGTAGCAAAATGGAGGATCTGCCTGAGTCGGATAAAATTGAATCGAATTTAGTAAAAGGATGCCAAAGCCAAGTATGGCTCGCAGCTAATTACGAAAACGGTAAAATTATTTTTAGAGCGGATAGTGATGCCGCGATTACAAAAGGGTTGGTGTCGCTAATGGTTCGGTTGTATTCTAATAACACTCCCGATACTATTCTAACTACAAGTCCAGAGTTTATTGACAAAATTGGTATGGCGCAGCATTTGTCGCCAACTCGAGCTAACGGCTTATCAGCGATGGTTAAGCAGATGAAAATTTATGCAATGGCCTATAAAGCAAAAAATGAATAGACTGTTGTATTACACTCATTTAATTACGTATTTACAAGAATAAAATTCGGGACAATGACAAATAGATTAACTTTTACTGGGATTTCAGATATCGCCTTTGGAAAAGACCTTAGACGAACTGAAACTGATGGTATAAAGAAGTCGAGTTTAACTATACTAAACTCTGTTTCTTTTTTCCTAGCGGGGGTAAGTATTCTATTTGTAATATCATTTAAAGTTGGTAATTCTTTATCTCTTACATGGTTTTTTGTTGCAGAAGCACTCGCATTTTTATTAATCCCTCTTCTTGCTAGGCAAGGATTCACAAGCACAGCTAAATTTTTGCTTATTATCTATGTAGATGTTGGGATTATAATTCTTAGTAATAGTTTCGGGAGCGAAATTCTAATTCAGGCATTCTTTGTGCCTGCAATGGGTTTATCTATCCTGCTGTTTGAGCAAAAGAGTGTGCACTTGCGCAATACTGCTATTCTACTCTCTATCATCTCTTATTTTGTAACAGACTTTATAAATTTTGAAGCTGTTACACTGACAACAGATGGCGAGTCGATTATTAGATGGAGCGTATTAACAGCTTCATTTGTTACTACATGGTTAATATTCAATACCTTTTCAGATTCAAAAGAGCAGGCTGAATCTCGCACTTTAGAACTACTTGAAAAGGAGCAGTCGCTGAATAAGGAACTGAATTCAAATCAAGCTAAGCTTGAAGAGTATATTGACCAACTTGAGGTAACAAGTGCTGAATTGGCAAAAAGTGCGAGTACTAAATCTGACTTTTTAGCAACAATGAGTCATGAAATCAGAACTCCGATGAACGCCATTTTGGGCATGACGCATTTGTTAAAACAAGATGCTCCAAGAGAAGATCAGTTGGAATCGATTAATATTCTAGATTTTTCAGGCAAAACACTATTAGCACTTATTGATGATGTTTTAGACTTTTCTAAGATAGAAGCAGGTAAAATAGAATTCGAGCAAGTAGAATTCGAGCTAAAAGATCTAGTAGGAACTATTACCGAAACTTTTAGAGTCACCGCTAATAATAAAGGCGTAAAACTAATTGCCGAAATAAAAGAAGATATCCCAAATGTATTAATTGGGGATCCTGCAAGGTTGACTCAAATTTTAAATAATCTAATTAGTAACGCACTTAAGTTTACAGAAAAGGGAGAAGTTGGCTTAATAGTTACTGTTTTGGAAGATGATGGAAAACAGGCCATTATTCAGTTTAAGGTTTATGATAATGGTATTGGAATTGAAAGTGATCGATTAGAGTCTATTTTTGACAGTTTTACGCAAGCCAATAAGCAGACAAAACGACTTTTTGGTGGTACGGGGCTTGGATTAAGCATCAGTAAACAACTTACAGAATTGCAAGGTGGTAAGATTTATGCAGAAAGTGAGATTGGTGTTGGTAGTTCTTTTGCTATTGAATTGACTTTTGGAAGAGGGGTAAGTGACGAAAAAGTAAATGCGGGTATTTATTCTGAAACGGAAGAGATAAATATAAACGGGATGAAAATTCTGCTAGCTGAAGATAATTTGGTGAATCAGAAAGTAATGAAGCGTTTCTTAGAAAGATGGAATGTAGATATGGCCATTGTTTCAAATGGGGAGGAAGCTGTAGCGGAGCTTCTGAAGAATAACTTCGATATCATTTTGATGGATTTACAAATGCCTGTGATGGATGGGTATGAAGCTGCTGCAGAAATAAGAAAAATGGACGATCCTCAAAAAAGGAAAATCCCAATTGTGGCTCTAACAGCAGCAGCCCTAAAAGAAGTTCGTGGGCAGGTTTATGCCTCAGGCATGAATGGCTACATTACAAAACCATTCAACCCTGTAGATTTAAAAAAGAAATTGGTTGAATACACCAAAGGCTAACCTCTAGGGCAACCTAGATTTTGTAGCATGATGGCTTTAACGCCGGGTGCAGTTTCTTCATCCAAATGTTCTATAACTCCTTCTTGGTCTTCTTTAGATCTATTCTGATTGAATTTAAACTTTCCTTCCAGTTTAGAGATTTCAATTTCTAAGCCTACAATGGCTTTCAATTCTTTTTCAAAGATAGAAGCACTTTCTTTTAGGCTCCAATCTGAAGGCAGTTGACTTTCATGATAATGAGTGAGGTTTGTTACCATTTCACGTAATTCTTCAGGTTCATGAATCAACTTCGGTTTCCCATAAGCATGCACCGTTGCATAATTCCAAGTAGGAACCGTTTCTCTATTCTTATACCAGCTGGGAGATACATAAGTATGTGGTCCTTGAAATACACAAAGCACATCTTTGTTAGTGTCTAGCTTCTTCCAATGTTTATTAGCCTTTGCAAAATGAGCGATTAAAGTTCCTTTTTCCCCTTTTGTCGTATCTATCAGAAATGGAAGGTGTGTCGCATCTGGCTCTTGTTGATGCTGACTGAATAGTACCCCAAAATTATAATTACGTATTAACTCGAAGAGTACAGATGTGTTTTCCTCTTTAAAGGAGCTTGGTGTATACATAAATAGATTTTTTTCTTCTTTAATAAAATTGTCCCCATCTTAAAACGGCGGGTGTTATATAGGCAAACCTAAACTTAATGTGGAGACCACATGAACAAATATATGTTAATTCTTTTTGAACACGAAAACGCGTATGCAGAACTCACACCAGAAGAAATGCAGGCTGATATTGAACTTCATGGAGCTTGGATACAAGAACTTGGTGATAAATTTGATTCAGGGGAGCCTTTACATCAACCTGCAAAAACAGTAGCAGGGAAAGATAAAGTTGTAACTGATGGACCTTATATCGAGTCGAAAGAGCTGGTAAGTGGCTTTTATATTGTAAATGCCAATAGCATTGAAGAAGCTACTGAATTAGCAAAAGGCTGTCCTGTTTTGAGAATGGGTGGTAAAGTTGAAGTACGTGAGATAATGAAGTTCTGATTGAATAAAACAGACTCATATAGCCCTTCAAAAACTGTAGAACATCTTTTCCGAGAGCAATCGGGAAGGATGTCTTCGGTGCTAACCAGAGTGTTTGGATTCCATAACTCTGAATTGGTTGATGATATCATCCAAGAAACCTTTATTGCCGCGATGAAAACATGGCCACTCAAAGGTGAACCGGAAGAACCGGTGGCCTGGCTGATGACCGTTGCAAAGAATAAGCTTCTTAATGAATTGAAGAGGCTAAAACGTTCTGAAAAGAAGCATCAAGCTTTGGTAGATTATCAAACCGAAGAACAAATTGACGAGCTATTTCTGGATCATGAAATAAAAGATAGCCAACTTAGGACGTTATTTGCCTGCTGTAATCCCAATTTAAAACCCAAAGTTAAAATAATGCTTACTCTGAAGATTGTTTCGGGCTTTAGCGATGCCGTGATTGCTAATGCTCTGCTAATGAGTGAGCATGCAGTTAAGAAAAGCATATTTAGAGCAAAGCAGCTTCTAAGAAATTCAGGTGAAACACTTCAAATACCTTTTGTTCCTGAAGTTGAAAACCGCTTTGAAACAGCTCTCACAGTTATTTACTTAATCTTTAATGAAGGCTATAAAAGTAGCCATGGAGCATTAGTTTTTAACGAAGAGATTTGTGAGGAAGCTATAAAGTTGGGGTTGCTTCTGGAAGGTGTCCCAAATATTGAGCAAGGGAAATTGTTTGCATTGCTAGCACTCATGTATTTTAACGTAGCTCGATTGGATACTAGATTAAATGATCTTGGTGAGATGGTAAATTTTGAAAACCAGAATCGTTTAAAATGGGACAGAAACTTAATTAAAGCGGGTGTGTATTATTTAAGGAAGTCTAGAGTTAGTGAAAGCTTAAGTAAATATCATTTAGAAGCCACCATTGCATCCGCACATGCTCTAGCTAGCCATTATAAAGAAACAGACTGGAAGCTAATTGTAAGTTGTTATAGAATGTTGCTCAAGTTACAGGATACAGATTTAACCAAACTGAACTACGCTATTGCGTTAAGTAAGCTAGATGGTTCAGCTTCAGGACTAAAAATTTTGGCAGAAATTGAAGAAAGTGCACCGTTTCAATCCTTGTATTTTGCTGCTAAAGCAGAAATGAATTTGAGCGCAGAAAATTACGACAAGGCAAAAGCTTATTACTCAGTTGCGTTAGACTATATTACAAACGATGCAGAAAGAGACTTTATTCAAAAGAAAATTCAAGAATGTGATAAGCATAATTATCTATCTAATTAAAAAAGTAAGCTAACCATGAAAAAAATATTCTTAGTAGCAGCGCTGATAGGCTTAAGTGCTAGCGCAGTTCAAGCACAAAGTGAATATACGGAACACACTCTTCGGCTAGATAGCTTAGCGAAGATGCCAGCGGCTAAAATCAGCGATGTTGCATGGTTGTCGGGTAATTGGGTAGCGGAAGCTTTCGGTGGCTTGGCAGAGGATATTTGGTCGGATCCAGCAGGTGGTTCCATGATGGGAATGTTTCGTTCGATTACAAAAGGTGAAGTCGGTTTCTACGAGTTATTTACGATTTCGGAATTCGAAGGCTCTCTCATACTACGCCTTAGGCATTTTAATGCAGACCTAACTGCATGGGAAGAGAAAAATGTTACTCAGGATTTTCCCTTAGTTAAAATCGATAAGAACACAGCGTGGTTTGAAGGATTTACCATCGTTAAGAATGGTAAAAATGAGTACACAATTTTTTTAGCAATGGATAGAGCTGATGGAAGTGTTAGAGAAATGATATTTGAATACACACGCCGTAAGGGTAAATAAAAAAAGTCGCCCCAAAACGAGGCGACTTTCTATCTAAGTTCTATAAACTTCAGAGCAAGCTACGGGATTATTTTTTACCGCTTTTATTCATTTGAACTGCTTTCTTCTGTGGTGCAGCAGATTTTGCATTTGATTTAGTTTGTGCTTGAGCTGGTTGTTTAAATTTGTTAGCCATTGCTGTAATAAGTATTGGGGCGTTTTGGTTATGTTCTCTCGCCTGTTTTGGCAAAATCCTAACCCATGATTAAGTAGAGTGTTCATCGTTAACCATTAATTAATGGTACGAAGAATTCTGATGATTAAAACACTTTGAGCCACAAATGAGTGATAGATTTTATAGATAAAAACTTTGGAGGTTATCTATATAAAGCCACTTCGTAAATATAATTTATATTATACTTTATGGATTGTTCACTTGAGTGGGTGAAGGACTGAATTTTAGTTTATGAGACACTAACAAACTTAAGACCGCAAAAGAAGTAAAAAGGAAGAATCCAATTTGGAGACTAGATGCGTTTGTAGTCATGATTTCTACTCTGGTTGTAATATTTTCTAAGCCAGTTAGCTGGTCCGAAATAATTCCGCTGAAGCCTATAAAAGCCATAAAAATGGCAATCACCATTACATCAGCCATCGACCATTTCGAAATCTTAAACACCAAGAATTTTACCCAAGATTTTTGTTTAGCTTTTTCAGAATAGAGGTAAAAAATGGAAGCCGTAAGTTTACTTATCGGAAAAAGAACACTGAAGGCGAAAACGAGCGCTCCAACAAGAAAGACATCAGGTTTAGAGTTACTTAGCATAAGTCGCACGACCTCTAGAATGCTTTTACTTTTAAAGTAGAGCACCTGGTCGGTGAATAAAATAGATTCTCCCATCAGCTGAAACTCCATTTTAGAAATGCGAGCGTCAATATTTATCATGGGGAGAAGTAAGCCCACCAATAAAAGAACTGTGCAGGTTAAACTTAAGAGCAGAAACTCTAAAGGAGTAAAGTTTTTGGAAAGTGAAACACCAATAAAAAGCAGAACTACCATTGAAAAAAGAGCAATGGAGTAAGGTGTTCTATGCAAAACCAGTTTCGAGATTTTACTCTTAATAATTACGATGGCTTCTTGTTTGCTAGAAGCATGATGCTTAGCTAGAATTTCATCATATATAGAGTAATCAATTTCCGAGAATGTCTTTTCAGAATACTCATCCATTTTGTTAAGAAGGAAGTCTTTAGCGAGTTCTTTATTCTCGGGATCTTTCACAAAGTCTAAAATACTCTCTGTAATAAGTGGGATGTCTTTCCGCATCACACCATAAACATCTGTTATGTTAGCAATGCTTCCTTTTAAGAAGCCTTTAAGGCTACCAGAGTTTTTTTCAAAGAAACTTTTTTCAAGTTCATCAATGGCAGTAGAAAGAAAATTGGAAATTTTTTCTCGGAGTTCTTCTTCTTTGGCAGGTTCAACCTCAAACTCATTAATCCGTTTTACTAGAATTTCTGAAAGTGCAGTCTTCCATTCATCAACGTTAAATAGACCGTACTTTACATTCGAAAGTTCGATTAATTCTAGGTCTAGAGTTCTTTTCTGGGACTCAATGCTATATATAGAAATAGAAGAGATAATAATCCCAATAAGTAGAATCCCTAGTAATGTACTCCGGTAGTTCTTCAAAATTTACGCTAAGTTTTCAAGATTGAACGTAATAGTAGTTAAAGCGAATCAGCCTAGCAAATAGTAGTCTGTAAAGATTACTGAAATTCCATCCCCAAAAGCTCACTCAAAATACGCTTACTTTTTGTGGTCGATATTTGTGCTCCTAATTTTATTAAGATGCTGTACAACCCTGTATGCACTCTGCTAGTATAAAGAAAATGCTTAGAACCACGTAGTTCATTTGAAAGTGGAGCTTCTTTGGTGAAGTGACGTAGAGTTTTATCATATTCGGGATCTCGAAAATCAAATACTTCTTCTTTATATGGCTTGGAAAACATTATGCCATAATTTCGAGCGAAATTGTAATACTCTTCTTCGCGTTCTTGATTTTCGGCGTTAGGATTTACTACATCTAACTTAACATATAAGTCTCGTATGGCTTGCTGATCATCAGCCAAATGTGTTGGAAGTAGTTTTAAGTAATTAGTAAAAAATTCTTCAGGGAATTTCTTAACACAGCCGAAATCAATAACTCCAAGTTTGCCATTTGGAGTAAATAAGAAATTTCCTGGATGTGTATCTGCATGTACGTATCCACCCTCTCTAATTTCCTCATGGAAAAAATCCCAAAGAAGTTGTCCAAAATGATTGCGTTCTGCTTGGCTAGGTTCTTGTTTCAAAAAATCACCAAGGTGTTGGCCTTCAATAAAGGTCATGCATAAGACACGATTTGTAGAAAATTCCTGAATCCATTCGGGAATCAGAACTTCATCGGAACCAAAGCGAGTTCCAAATTGGTCGATCTGAGAACCTTCATGTTGGTAGTCGGTTTCCTCAAGAAGCGTATTCTTTATCTCTTGGAAATAAGGATCAATATCAGAGCCTTTCTTTATAAGTCTTTTTGCAAGAGATTTTGCAACGGCCATATCCGAGCTAATGGTTTCCCTTACATTCGGGTATTGAATTTTCACCGCCACTTTTCGGCCATCTTTTAGTTCAGCGCGATGCACTTGGCCAATTGATGCCGCAGCAAAAGCTTCGGATTCGAATTTTGCAAATAGTCGTTCAGGATAATCACCGAGTTCTCTTTTTATAATAGAGCGAACAAGTGCTTTATTTATTGGCGGAACCGAATATTGAGCTTGGGTCATTACTTCAGCGAACTCTTCAGGCAAAAAGCCCTGGTCCATACTCATCCCTTGGGCTATTTTTAAAGCAGTACCACGAAGTTTGGTAAACTCTTTAAATACATGCTTTGCATTATCAGTATGGAAATCTGCATCGCTACTGTCTTTGCCCGTCACTTTCTTCTTTATATAACGTTGGGCATAATTGGTGCCCACTTTGATTCCAGTTTTAGCAATTATTTTTCCACGCTCAAACTTAGATGAAGGAAAATCACTCATTAACGGAATCCTCATCTTTAAAGAAGTTGGTAATCCAATCACCAACAATAGGTATGTTTTTAGCGAGGCCCTCTTGGGCAACTAAATGCTTTACTAAATCGAAGCCTTTATCTAATACTTTGTTGTAAACGGCTTCTTCAACAAAAACGGTGAGCTTATCGGTTAGAGCCATACTTCTTTCGTAACCTTCCGAGCCATCTTTTAGCCAATACTTAGTAATGTGGTAAAACTCATTAGTCAAAAAATGATAGAAGTAATCCTTCAAAAGTAAGCCGGCGCTAACAGCTATATTGGGATCTGTAGTAAAAAACCGATGAAACAATTGTTTAGTCTGGATGAAAAACTCAGACTTAGAACCAGCTTTGATTACACTTTCATCAAAAGTATCCTCAACAAACTCGCGACGTTCATTCATCATGTCGAACATCGTAAATATAAAATTGGATAATTTTTCGCTGATAGTATAACTGTCGAAATCATCGATTTCTTCAAACATCGCAGAATATCGAAGTATTAACGAAGGGTAGTAAAAGTCGAGGATGGCTTTTTTATTCGGAAATAAATCGTAAATCTCTGTAGCAGACAGTTCAGTTTTGTCAATCAAATTAGAGATTGTAAATCGGCCATTTTCTAAATAGAGATCTATAGCAGACTCGCAAAGAAAAATCTTTAGATTTAGTTGATCAGTAGTCATATCAAAATATTAGATTAGAATGGCTAAACGAATGAATAATGGAAACAGTTCATTATGAAGCGAAAATTATCAGTAAGTGGTAACCAATTTTTTTTAAATAGGTCAATAAATAAATAACACATGAGTAAGCAACATCAAAGAGATGCTTTATTTCTGACATTAACGGGTATTTTTTTAACCTCGTTGGTATTAGGTAATGTAATTGGCACAACGAAGTTCGTAAATATTTTTAGCCTAGAGTTACCAGCTTGGCTAAGTTCTATTACTCCTGCACTAATTAGAAATGATAGTATTTATACTATGAGTGTTCCAGTTGGAGTAATTGCCTATCCGTTTACATTTCTAGCAACAGATTTAATCTCGGAACTTTTTGGGCGGAAAAAGGCACAACTGGTAGTTTGGGTAGGATTTTCCATGAATGTGTTTATGCTTTTTTTAATGTCAATAAATCACTGGCTCCCAGATGCAGCTGGTGTAAGTGGTGGATTGAATTTATTTGAAGGGGTCTACGAGTTCATGGTAGGAAATACAATTGCGAGCATGATTGCTTATTTAACAGCGCAGTCAGTAGATGTTAAGATGTTTCACTATTTGAAAAAGAAAACAAATGGAAAGCATCTTTGGCTCAGGAACAACGGGTCAACAATGATTAGTCAGCTAATAGACTCTACTGCCATACTTAGCATTTTGTATTTTACTAATAAACTTGGTTCGGATATAAATACCATTGGAGCACTAATAATTTTGATTGTGAATTCGTACTTATTCAAGTTTTTCTTCGCCCTTTTAGACACACCACTTTTTTATTTAGGAGTGAAAATATTTAAGGAATTTGAGGAAGAGATTGTAGTTAAAAGGTTTAGTTAAAATGGATTCAGGGATTCACAAAAAAAAAGGAAAAAAAGATAAATAAATTGAAAATAAAACTTGCCTCGGAGAGAGCAATGCCCTACCTTTGTAATCCTTTCAACAAAAGAAAAACATTTACGAAATACAAGCTGTTAAGTCAGCTTTTTTTGTCTGAAAGGGGTTGTTCTTTGAAGAGATGTAGAAGCATAAAACAGATTGTTTGAACGAGCTTAGAAG
>CAXBMW010000006.1:0-244214 GCA_963977025.1 uncultured Balneolaceae bacterium
CTCGTCGGGCTCATAACCCGAAGGTCGCAGGTTCGAATCCTGTCCCCGCCACTATTAAAAAGGCTTCTTTTTCAAGAGGCCTTTTTTTTTGCCCAATAACATGGATTCTCTTACAATTCTAAGCAATGTAGTCTTGCAGATTGGTTGAAAATACTCGAAGACTAAACTTTTATTGCTTATATGTACGCTTATATGTACCTAGAATAGCAAAAATGATCATCAATCTCTAAAACTCTGTCAATCCGCTGGTCGATATGATCTGGGGTAAATAATTTAGCAAGTTTTAGTGCAGGCTTGACAATGCCCCACGACCTGCATACCCATTCAGGCATATCAGGCATATCAGGCATATCAGGTATTTGGTCTCCTTGCTCATAAAGTAAGACGTTCTCTAAGTTTGCTAATTTTTGTTCAAAGCCTCCTGAAGCGAAGTCATTTTTGATTCCTTCAAACTCCGATGGTGAAATATTTTCGATTGCCATGATGTTGTGCCTCATTTATTTGTTTGGTATTAGGCTTTTAAGGATGAAAATAATAGATCAACTGAAAAGTTATTTCCTATAAATAAGGTGTTAAGACTATTATGTATACCGAATACTTATGCGTTTATACAAAGAGTCGAGCTAAAATTATGAGGCTAATAGGTAGGTAAAATATTTCAGTATCTATGTATTAAAAACTAAAGAGCAAAAAAAAGGCTCACATCATTTGATGTGAGCCTTTTAAGTTCTAAAACCTAACTAATATTAGTTAGAGTTATAATCTTCGTTTTGAACCATGCTTGAGTTAGCATTAAGCTCTGACAATGGAATTGGGTAAACCAATCTAGAGTCACCAGCAGGTATACCAGTTGCATCAGCATATGGCTCTTGAGGATCACCACGTAGAATTTTTTGTCCATTTCTTAATAAGTCAAAGAAACGGAATCCTTCGCCAATAAGCTCTCTTCTTCTTTCTTTCATAACATCAGCAGTGGTAGGAGCAACATAAGGTGCAATACCGCGCTTGTTAGCAATTAAGTTAAGAGTGTTAGCAACAGTAAGAGCAGCTACGCTACTTCTAGACTGAGCTTCAGCTTTATTGAGGATTACTTCTTCGTAACGAACTAGAAGTACGTTATCATCGTTAGCGATCGCATCTGGGAATTTACCAGTTAAACGATACTGTAAACCATGGCTAGTATGAACGTTAGAAGTAATAAGTGCTAAACGATCATCACCAGCATCATAAAGATTAGTAGCTGCGTCAATCGTTAACTCAACATCACCATAGTTAGTGTCTAGGTAAAAACGAGCAATACTTTCGTTGCCAGGATTGTTTGAAGGGAGGTAAGCCAATTCAAAAATAGAGTTAGCTTGTCCACCATCAGCAGCCCACGCTGTAGAAAGGTTTGCACCGTCAATTACAGTATAATCGCCAGAGTTGATAACTGCATCAGCTGCTGTTATAGCTTTAGCATACTGTTTAGTATACAAGAAATAACGAGACTGAAGAGCTTTAACGGCATTATATGTCATCAAAGTTTTGTCGTTATTCATTGCTGCTGTCTGGCTCATGTTAGTAGCAGCTGCTGCTAGGTCAGCCTCAACTTGCGTCCATACTTCAGCTGCTGTGTTACGAGCAGGAATGAGGTTACCATCATTGTAAACAGTGATGATAGGAACTCCTAAAGTACCACCAACATGCTCTTGTCCAAAAAACATATTAAGGTTCATGTAGATAAGTGCACGCAATGCATATGCTTGACCTTTAATGTGCTTAGTTGCAACAGTTTCTTCAAGCTCAGCATTAATTACTACGTTAGCATTTGCTATTGCTTGGTAACTAATTGTCCAAACGTCGCTGGCGTAACCATCAGAAGCAGTTTGTGAAAACTGACTAACAGCAGTGAAACGGCCAGAGTTTGCGTTAGCAAAAAAGTTATCAGAACGAACAGCCAAAGCCACAGGCATATGAGACCCGAGGTATTGTGTAGCGTTTATATCATCCATGATTCCAAGCATGAATGCATTTAAATCATCTACAGTTCCTAATGCAGTAGCAGTATCCTTGCTATCACTTAGGCTTGGCTCCAAGAAGTCTTCGCACGCTGTAGACACACCTGCTATAAAAAGCAGTGCAATAAGTAAGTTTTTATAATTTTTCATTGTCATCAAATTTAGAAATTAGCTCTTATACCTACAGTCACAGACTTTAGCGGCGCAGCCGATAAACTAAGGTCACCGTCAGCAGGAACTTCAGGGTCATACTTTAGTAAATCATCAAAAGTATGTGTCCATAAGTTTTGACCTAAGAAATATACAGATGCAGATTTAACACCAATATTCTCAAGATATTTTGCAGGTACATTGTAACCAATGTTAAGGTTTTTAAGTCTTAAGTAGTCTCCGTCATACAATCTACGAGTTGAAGCATCAATTGCTAATCTAGTGTTACTACCGTAAATCGGTTTTGGATTTAAAGCGTTATCACCAGGTGCTTGCCATCTGTCGTACTGACTAGCGTAAGAACCAAATGCACCACCACGGCGACCATCAGCATTTAGATAGTGAGCCCAGATATCATACACTTTGTTTCCAAAAGAATAGTATAAAGTTGCACTAACATAGAAATCTTTAACATCAACACGAGTGTTGATACCACCAAATTTGGTAGGCATTGCAGACGCGCCTTGGTAAGCTGCTTCAGCTGCGTTATAGTCGTTAGTTGTTGCGCCACCTTTACCATCGATGTACCATAATGGATCACCATTAGCAGGATCAACACCAGCCCATTTTCTCATGAACCAAGCGCCAGTTTCGTAGCCATTAACAGCGGTATAACGGGTAGAACCTTTAATCTCAATGTCTTCACCGTTACCATCAACAGGTAGGTCAGTTACTTCATTTTTGAGTAAAGTCAGGTTACCACCAATATTCCACTTAATGTCACGAGTTCTAACAACGTCTACGTTTGCTTCAAATTCAAAACCTTGGTTGTATAGTTCACCAATGTTCTGTGTTTGAGATGAGTGACCAGAAGTTCTAGATAATGGAACTGAGAATAGTAAGTCGTAACTATTTTTTCTAAAGAAAGTAGCTGAACCACTTAATTTTTCCAATACTTCAAATTCTACACCAACATCGTATGAATGAGCATTTTCCCAAGTTAAATCTTTGTTACCTAGATTGTCAGTTGAGATCGCAGGAAGCTCGTTGTAAGCGCCTGTGTAGCTAACTGTTGCTTGGTAAGAGTTTAAACTTACACTTGCATTACCAGTTAAGCCGTAAGAACCACGAACTTTCAAGAAGTTGATAAAGTCAATGTCTTTAATGAATTCTTCTTCACTAAGTACATAACCAACACCAACAGAATAGAAACTACCCCATCGTTTATCATCAGCAAAACGAGAAGAACCTTCTTGTCTGAAACTTGCATCAACAAAGATCTTGTCTTGGAAACCGTAGTTTACCAACCCAGTGAAAGACATTACTGACCAGTCACTGCTGTAAGACCAGCCAGTATTGATAGCAGTTGTGTTTAGGTTAAATAGACCTGTTGTTGCAATACCTTCACCAGAACCACCAACTTGGAAGTTGTAATTCTTTTGAATTTCATTCCAAACTTTAAAGTTGAATGAGTGAGCTGAAGATGGTACCCAGTTGTAGTTTAACATGTTTTGCCAAACATAATTAAAGTTACGGTAAGTATAATCATCAACAGAACCTGATTCACTATCAGCATCACCATAATAGATGTTGTTATAGTTCTTTTCTTCCGCTAATGTAAAGTCAATCGCATATTTTGAAGTATAGGTAAGATTCTTGTTAATCTTAACTTCAAGTGACGAGTTGTTCATTAAACGGTAAGTTCTGTTACGGTCAATGTCATTCTCTTGAATGTATAACGGGTTAAACACAGAAGTAGAAAGATTGTCGATGTTTGGTGTTCCATCATCATTTCTAGCTTTGTCAATAGGAAGCATGAAATATTCTGCTAAAATTGGGCTACCGAAATAACCAGCACCTTCAAGGATCCCATCTTGCTCTACAAATGAACCAGTTAAAGAGTTCGAAAATTTAACTCTGTCATCTAGTTTGTGAGAGATATCGAAAGAACCAGTATAACGATTTACACTAGAACCATTTACAGGGCCTTCTTGGTCAAAAATACCCATAGAAGCATAGAAATTGGTTGTAGCATTACCACCACGAGCGGAAATGTTATATTCTTGCTGAACTGCATTCTCATTACGAGCTTCTTCGCCCCAATCAGTATCAGTAACACCATCCCAACCACTTGGACAGTTAGCTTGAATGGCAGCTTTTGTAGTGCCACAGCCTAAGCCTGTAGAGTGATTAAAAAGATATTCAGTATATAATTCGTCATACTGAGCTGCATTAAGTGCACCTGGGCCATCTACAGCTGGGTTGTTAATACCACGTTGAGCAGAAACAGAGTAGGTTGTATTACCTTCACGTCCACTTTTGGTTGTAATAACAATTACACCGTTTGTTCCACGAGCACCATAAGGAGCAGTAGAAGCAGCATCTTTAAGAATAGTGATATTCTCAATATCAGCAGTGTTTAATGTAGATAAGAAGCCTAGAGAACTAGTACCGCCGTTGGTAGAAGTGTTACCATTTACAACTGGAACGCCATCAATTACGAATAATGGAGAAGTACCAGCGTTAATAGAACTTATACCACGAATACGGATATCTTGAGTTGATCCAGGAGTACCAGAAGTTGCAGAAATTGAAACACCAGGAGCCTGGCCTTGTAACGCAGCATCAACAGATGCAACAGGAACACTTTCGAATTTATCTGCAGACACAGAACTCACTGTACCTGTAAATGAAGCACGATCTATAGTTCCGTAACCAGTTACTACTAATTCTTCCATCCCAACAAGGTCAAGATTAAGAGTAATATCTAGTTGAACAGTACCAGAACCAACTTCAACAGTTGTATTAAATTTTCTATAACCAATATAGTTTACTTCAAGCGCATAACTGCCAGAAGGTAGGTTAGAGATTGTGTAATTTCCATCGAGGTCAGCCTGAGCGCCTTTTTGGAGAGATTGAATATATGCTGTAGCACCTGCGAGAGGTTCTCCAGTTTTAGCATCTGTTACTTTACCTGTAATTGAGCCTGATTGTGCAAAAGCGCAAATTGGTAAAAGCATAGCTAACGCTAAGAATTGTAGCCTTTTTAACATAGTAGCCTTTAGTTTTTGTTTATAATGTGTAACCAAATGTAAAATTTGGTTACCTTAACGATTGGATAATATGCCTAGATTATATATTAATTACAACAAGTTCTAGTCAATTTACTTTCAGGGGCAAAGTTACTTATTAATAGAAAGTATGCTCCCGTCATTCCACGAATTTATTTGAGCATATTCTAGCTGGCTCAAATTTTGGTTTCTGCGTAATATATAATGATTGAATGGGTAACTATTATCATTACTTCTTACTAAATCGAAGGTGATGGCAGGTTGGCGATTGGCGGTATCGAAAGTATAAATCCAGGTCATTTTATTAAACTCATAGTCTACATAAAGGGGAGGGCCAAAAAGTATGTACACCATGCCGGGATCAGTTTTCCAACCTTCTTTAAAACTAGAGAATTGCTTATTTGAATCTTCAACTCTAGAATAGTAGAGCTCTAATACTTGAAGAGCCTTAGTTCTGCTTTTAATATGAGACAACCAGTAAGAGTCTATGGCTACTTTGATAGAGTCATTAGTACTGTATGATGCATAGTTTTCAAATTCTTTTTCTCTCATTATATATTGCATAGGCATCAATAACTCACGAGCACTTTTTAAACTAGGGTAATTGGTACTTTTAATAGAAAAGTCTCTAGCCTTTACTATTTGATTTTGGCTACTGGTAGAAGTGGTGACCTCAAATCTGTAATTCCCTCTTTTTAAAGCTGGAAATTTGAATATTACAGAAATATTACCGTTGTCTGTAATAACTCTTCTAGAACTTTCAATAACTTTAGGTTTGTAATACGCAATGCCTATATAAGGGAGGCTAGAACGTTGATAGTTTCGATAACTCATCGGAATGGCAACACTAGTATCGGCGTCAAATTCAATAAGTCTAGAATTCACTATCATCTCATTCTCTGTTTCAGGGCTGTATACTTGAAACGTAAATTTTAAGGAATCAAATCTGTTTGGAATATCATAGGTGTTTACATAACCAAAGGGGCTAAGGTCATTTTTACTTGTTTTTACCTCCATTCTAATATCAGTTAAGTAACTATCTACTGCTTTAGGATTTGGTATAAAGAGCTTGTTTTTTGATGTGGTTTCTTTCAAGGATTCCCGGTCAGTTGCGGTTATTATAACGTCATACTCTCCAGGTTTTAATGTGACGCTCTTTTCAAAAGAGACAACTTCCTGACTCAATATTACTTGAGGGGATGTATCTTCTATATATATAGCAAAGCTTTCATTAGGTACAATGCTAGTCGTGTCGTCTTTACTGTTTAATCTTATCTCAATGTCGGCGGTTGCATAAAAAAACTGATTGTTACTTTTATATATAAGACTGCCTTTAACTAGTTCGCCAGAAATAAGAACTTTTGAATTACCAAGAGAATCAAAGTAGCTTGCAGAAAATGTTCTCAGTTCTGGATAGCCTGGGCGGAAGTCGTAATTATCTCCTCGATGAACTTCTTGCACATATGAATTTGAACATCCAGTTACGATGATCACGAAAAAAATTATAACTACATTAAATATATTCTTCATTGTTAGTAGTAGCTAGTTCTCTAAATAAAGTATAGTTAATATTGAAAATATTAGATACTTCTTTTTAGTATTTGACCAGAAAGCCAAAGTTGTATCTGTTGGTATTGAGTGTTGTAATAAGCGCTATTTCGTAGCAAAAGGTAATTGTCGAAAGGGTAGTACTTATTTTTTATTTTGGGAGTTCTAAAGTAGAAATTTTTCTCTGGGTCTGACAAGTTATAGCTATAACTCCATTTCATTTCATCTAATCGTACATCTACAACCCAAGGTGGGCCAAAAAGTATGTAAATCATTCCTGCGTCTGTTTTCCAACCTTCTTTAAAGCTTGAAAATTGTTTGTTGGCTTCTTCTACTCTTGCATAGTATAATGAAACAACATTACGGGCAGTAATAGAATTCTTAATGTTGGAGAGCCAAAACCGATCTATTGCGTTTTTTAGTAAGTCATCGTCTTCAATTTTCATTAAAGCCTTATACTCTTTTTCAGTCATTAGATAAAAAAGAGGTTTTGCCAATTCTTTTGTTGACATCAAAGCCGGGTAGTTGGGACTTTTTATACTAAAGTCTCGGGCTTTGTATAAAGTATTCTCGTCTTCCTTTTCATCATCAGCAATGCTAGATACTTCTAATCTATAGTTTCCTCTTTCTAATGCAGGAAATACAAACTCAATTAACACGCTTCCAGGCTCGTTCAAAACTCGACGAGTGCTACTCATCTCTTCTACTTTATCGTAATCAATTCCCTTATAAGGAAGGCTTGATGGATAATAATTACCAAAAGTCATGGGGCGTGCAATGGAGGAGTCTGACCTAAATCGTATTAACTTAGCATATATAGTAAGTGGAGAGTCGGAGCGATTATTGGTTACTTGAAAAACAAATTTTAAAGAATCAATTGAACTAGGAATGTCGTAAGTAGTTTCAGGAGTAAAAGCATGCACTGTGTCAGAGATATTGCCAGCACGTTTACTTAAAATTTGAATATTCGTTATGTTTTTGACACTATTTTTAGGATTGGGGATGAAAGTACTTTCACTTCGATAGGTTTGTTTGCCAGTTTCTTGGTCTGTTAAAGAAACAGTTACTAAATAATTTCCAGGAGATACGTTAAACTCTTTTTCAAAAAGGTAGGTTTCTTGACTATGAACGATATTAGGATTCTCTTTTTTGATTTGAATCACATATCGATTATTCATAGCCAACACACTATCATTATCTGTGTTTTTAATTTGTATTTCGATACTGGCGTTAGCTTCAAAAAAACCATCAGATTTTTTATAAATCAAACTCCCATATACGATCTCAGAAGATATCGTAATTAATGCATCGTCATTGGCATCTAATAACCCTGAGGAAGTCATTCGTAGCTCTGGAAATCCTGGACGGTACTGATAACCAGCCCCTCTTTTTACTTGATCAATTTTAGTGGATGAGCATCCATAGAAGAATAGAAGAGGGAGTCCCAATGCTAGACATAAAACAGTAAGTATTTTTTTTTGATGTAGACCTAACATGGAATATGTTTGAAATTCAGTGTTCTAAATAAATATTACTATTCACCGCTCTTATATATAATGAGACAAGTTGAACACATAATATATATAGTATATACATTGTCAAAAATTAAATCGTTTAAAATAGTTGCAAAATCAAGCCAAAAATTAATAATCGAATAAAAAATACTTCTAGATTGTGATAATTATCAGAATCACTTTCTTTTTATTTCAATATGAAGCTCTAATTTCTTAGAACTATCAAAAGTCCCTATTTTCTGCATCTGTAACTAGTAAATGTTAGTTTAGAACAATTTGGCGCTAGAAAAAAAGATGCTAAATAGATTGAAAAATCAAAAACCAAAAATATATTAACTTATTAAACTAATATAGATTAGAGGTTTATGGGTTCTTTAAAAGCGCTATTGTTAACTGAATAATTATCTCCAAAAGAATGCAAATAGATACTGCCAATTCATCTATCTTTACACACAAATTTTACTCACTACATTACAAATACCTTTATATATGATATCTGCAAGAAGACGTACAAAAATTGTTTGTACTATAGGCCCAAGCTGTAATACCCAAGAAGGGATTAATAACCTGTTATTACATGGGATGAACGTTGCAAGGGTTAATTTTTCTCATGGAAGTCATGAAGATCACGCTCAAGTTATAGGATATATTAGGAAAGCTGCGCGAGAGTTTAATTATAGTATTCCTGTTTTGATGGATTTACAAGGGCCTAAAATTCGTGTTGGCCAGATGAAAAATGGTGGGCAAGTTCTTAAAACTGGAAGTGAGATTAAGATCACATCAGAGAAAGTTGAAGGAACATCTACTTTAATCCCAATCGATTTAGATAATCTTATAATTGAGGCTAAGATTGGTAATTCTATCTTATTGGATGATGGGTTACTTGAGTTTAAAGTGGTAGATAAGCAAGCTGACCACCTTATAGTGAGTGTTGTTGTTGGTGGATTGCTAAAATCTAGAAAAGGGGTAAACCTTCCGAATGTAAATATTACTATTCCGTCGCTTACAGAAAAAGATATTATAGATTTAGAGTTTGGTTTAACTCAAGATGTAGATTACATCGCGTTATCGTTTGTAAGATCAGCTAAAGATGTAAGGGATTTAATTTCGAGAGTTAGAGCAGCAGGTAGCCAAGCAGCTATAATTGCTAAAATCGAAAAACCAGAAGCTTTAGATGTTATAGATGAGATTATTGAAGAGTCTGATGGTATTATGGTTGCTCGTGGTGATTTAGGAATCGAGATTCCAACCGAGCAAGTTCCTATCGTTCAAAAAATGATTATTGAAAAATGTAGAATGGCGGGCAAGCCTGTAATTACAGCTACGCAAATGCTAGATTCTATGATTAACAACCCGCGCCCAACACGTGCTGAGAGTTCTGATGTGGCTAATGCGGTTTTAGATGGTACTGATGCTGTGATGCTTTCTGGTGAAACAGCAGCTGGTAAGTATCCTTGCGAAGCGGTTAACGTAATGGATAGAATTTGTAGATCTGTGGAGGACAATCGTCCACAACTCTATAATAGTTTAAAGTATCGTAAACCAGAATGGAAAGAGAAACAGATTATTGAGTCACTTTCGTACTCATGTGTTACTATTGCTGAGAATATAGAGGCTAAAGTTATCGCCACTATTACTCATTCAGGAAGTACTGCTCGTAGAATTGCAAAATTCCGTCCAAAAGTGCCTATTGTGGCTTTTACTGAAAGTCAAAAAGTACGACGACAATTAAACTTAGTTTGGGGAGTTCATTCCGTTAGACTTAGAGAACTTTTTGATACAGATAGTAGCGTAAAGATGATGGAAGAGTACTTGCAGGAAAACGGTTTAGTTAAAAAAGGTGATAGAGTAATTATCGCAACAGGTATGCCAATAGCAAAACGTGGTCGAACTAATATGATAAAAATTAGTACGATTGACTAACTAGTTTAGAATGTACTAATTAGCGATATTATTTTATGACTAGAAGAGTTCTAATTTTATTATTTATAGTTACTTCTATAAGTGGATGTGGGAGCCTAAAGTCTCGATGGGATAATTTTACGGCTCATTATAATACATTCTATAATGCTAAGAAGAACTATCAAATTGGGCTAGATAAGGTTCTAAACGTAAAATTAGATTACTCTTCTGAGATTCCAATCCGTATCCATGAGGTTCCTTTAAATAGCGGCGCTCAAGACTTTGAGAAAGCTATTGATAAAGGGGCTGAGGTGCTTAGAAAACATCCAAATTCGAAATGGGTGGATGATGCCATTCTTTTAATTGGCAAATCGTACTATTTCAGGAAAGAGTATTTTTCTTCTGAACAGAAATTCCAAGAGCTTTATCAATCGTCAAAAAGTGACGCTCTTATACAAGAAGCTGTAATCTGGAAAAGTAGAGTTTACCTTGAAATGAAGTTGTATGACCAAGGTATTCAATATTTGAACGAACAAATTCTTCTATTAGATGATATTTGGAATAAGAATAATGACTTTGAGGCCAAATCGATTCTTGCTGAGTTTTATGTGGCTCAAGAAAATTGGGATTTAGCAGCACCACTTCTCGAAGAGTCGGTTCCCAAACTTAACAAGAAGGAATATCGAGAAAGAGGCTTCTTTCTACTAGGTCAGGTTTACGACAACTTAAATGAACCTGATAATGCACTAGTTGCTTTTAATAAGGTAGAAAAAAATTATAGCGATTATAATCTTCAGTATCTTGCAAAGCGAAAGAAAGCAGAAAATGCTCGTGCATTAGGTGATTATGACACTGCTCTAGCTACTTTTACTGAGATGGTAAAAGATGATAAGAATCTAGAGTTCAAACCAGAGCTACAATATGAAATTGGACGTACGTTACAGAACTCCAATAGCTTTAAACAGGCAGAAGTAGTTTATCTAGAAATCTTATCAGATCGACTAAGACGTCCTAAAGCGGAAACTGCCGCTAAAACATATTATGGGTTAGCCGAAATTCAACGCTATAGTTATAATAATTTTCAAATGGCTGCAGCTTACTACGATACTGCTTCTCGGCAAAATGTAAGCTTAGACAAGCTTCCTGAAAGGTTTGAGGCAGGGGAATTAGCTCAATCTTTTGGAGAGTATTCTAGTATAAAAAATGAGATTCAACTAAAAGATAGTCTGCTTTGGGTTGCAAACTTACCTGAAGAAGAGTTTAACGCATTGCTTTTAACATTACGAGAGCAGAAGTTAAAAGGGCTAATAGCAGAGGAACGTAAAAGAGAACAGCAACAAAATACAATTGTTAATGTATCAACTCCTCAACGCCCGGTTTCGGGGCAAGGTTCAAACAATGGTTTCTTAAACGTGAAAAATCCGTCTCTTTTGGCTGATAGTAAAAATCAGTTTAGAGCAATTTGGGATGATCGAACTTTGGCTGATAATTGGCGGATTGCGGAGCTTTTAAGATCGGTAGTTTCTGGAAACCAAAATGGTGTAGATGCTAATAACTCTAGTAATCAAGATGAATACGGCTTTAGTCAATCGGACTTAGCGATAGATATTTCCAATGTTCCCTTTTCGGAAGCTGATCAAGACTCTATGAGGGAAGTTATCGCAGGACTGAAGTATGGTCTAGGTAATTTGTTTTTTTTAAACTTAGAAATGCCTGATAGTGCCGAAGTTTATTTTAGGGAGGTAATAACTAGTTACCCCAAAAGCAAGGTAGCACCAGTTTCATATTACTCTTTATCGGAGCTTAATTTTGTTGAAGGAAGGGTTGATTTAGCTAAAGAATATGCACTCGATTTAATCGAAAAACATGCTTCTTCTAGATATGCAAAACGGCTTTCCGAAAAGCACAATATTGCAATTGAGAATGATACAACTGAGTTAGCTACATCAATACAAACCCAATTTGAAATAATTAGTAGTGACACCACGCTGTCTCTGAAGGAGAAGGCAGAAAAAAGCACGGAACTAGCGGAGTTTAATCCAAAAGAAAATTACTCAGCAATTATTCTTTATAAAGCCACACAAAACTATATCACTTTAGGCAAATCAGAAGAGACTTATAAAGCCAAAATTAACGATTGGATAAACAAAAAAGTGGTATGGTCTCAGCAATCAGATTCTTTAAAAAAGCATAAAATTGAAGCTGGGGAAAGTTTAAAAGATACTACGCTTACAGAAATCGAAAAGTTGAAACTCAATCAACTTGTAGACTCAACACTAACACCTTTAGATTTAGCTTCGATTTTCCCGTATGAGGGTGAGTATTGGGATAAAGTTCGGGCCAATCTCGATCTGTTTCTACTTTACTTTAAAAACTCTCCTCTCAAAAATGAGATTTCTACACTGAAAACAGAACTTCAGGTTCCTGTTAAAGTAGAACCAGTTGTAGAAACACCTGCTGTAGAAACCACTGCTGGTGGAGAGGTGCCAACTTGTAATGATATTAATGCAGAAATTATTATTCGTGGTGGGATGGAAGCTTTTATGGGCTCAATTTCTTTTGATAATAATTTCGATGTGCAAGAAGTTACTTACTCATTTCTCGTTAACCAACGTGGTATTATTGAAAGCTTTGAGCCAAAGTCTGATGACTATCCCCGAGAGTTGATAGAAATAATAGAGCCAGCCTTTCTAGATAAGTTATTTTTCGAACCGGTTATTTACGAAGGACAAGCAATTACAGTAAAATGTGATGTTACTTTTCCAGTCCAGTAACATTTATATCAGTAGTTCTAACAGCGTTTTTTATTTGTTTAACTAAACTAGGCCCTTCATAAATTAAACCTGTATAAATTTGAATAAGATTTGCACCTGCGTTTAGTTTCGCTAAAGCTTGTTCAGGGCTATTTATACCACCTACGCCAATTATAGGTTTAGAGCCTTTTAAAACATCATATATCCAAGAAACAACCTCGGTACTTCGTTTAGCAATAGCAGCACCGCTTAATCCGCCATTTCCAATTTCTTGCAACCGATTAGTAGAAGTAGCTAAACCCAATCTAATCGAAGATGTATTTGTGGCAACGTAACCGTTTACATTAAGGCTTTCGCAAAGCTCTATAAGTTGCTGAAGTGTCGCTCTATCTGTATCGACCGAGAACTTTACTAATGTTGGAATGGTACTGTTTTTAAGATCAAGGCCAGCTAATAAGTCTCGTAAAGCGGCTGGGTCTTCAAATGTTTTACCCTCTCCAGTATTAGGACATGAAATATTAACAGTAATATAATCGGCTACATTTTTCGCTAACTCATAGCTATAAAGATAATCTTGGATAGCAGCATCACCATGAATAGAGGCATCATTGGTTTTTGCAATGTTTACCCCAAGAGGAATTTTAGTAGATGTGGAACCCAATCGCTTGGTGATTGTTTCAGAACCTTCGTTATTTAAGCCCATTCTGTTTATTAGCGATTCATCTTCTGCTAACCTAAAGGCTCTCGGTTTAGGATTTCCAACAGAAGGAACCGCTGTAATACTTCCAACTTCCACAAAACCAAACCCGAGTGCTGCCATTGCATTTGGTGTACGTCCATTTTTATCAAATCCTGCAGCAAGTCCAATTGGGTTTGGGAATTTTAATCCCATCAACGTTTGGCCGAGTCCTTTATCGGAGCTTCCATAAATGCTCTTAGCCAATAGCTGTAAAGCTGTTGAGTCATTAGTAATCGAAGAAACCCTTATGGCCCAATCGTGGGCAGTTTCGGCTTCTTGGCGAAATAAATAAGGCTTAAGGAGGTGTTTATAGAGCATCGGAAAATTAGTTTGAATCAAGTATAAGAAAACCTTCAAATAAATGATGAAGAAGCCTTATTATCGACTCGATAAATGAATAAAAAAGATTACGTCATATCGCAACTTGTTGAGCACTTTAAAGGCGAAGGAAAGTTAATACTTTTAGAGTCTCAAATGCTTGGGCATACCGCAAGTAATTTAACTTACTTTGCTACACAACCAAACTCTTGGATTAAAGCCAAAGGAGAGGATGTTGAGATTTGGGATGGAACAAATACTTCTTTTAAAAGAGGAGATGTTTGGCAAGAATTTAAAGTATTTAAACAAACTTCTAAGGGGTGGTTATTCGGTTATTTAGGTTACGATTTAAAGAATAGCATAGAAGAGCTAAACTCCAGAAATGAATCATTAATAGATGCTCCCGATTTATATTTTTTTGAGCCTCGTACTCTTTTAGAAATAGATATGGAAGGAAATATAAGAGCAATAGTCGGCTCTATTCCATTATCGCTTCTAGTTCCTGTTTCGAAATCTTTTAGCATCAAGCCTAAAAAGTTTATAGGCAAACAAGATTATCTGCATAAAATAAGTCGGGCTCAGAAAGAAATAGAAGAAGGGGATTATTATGAGATTAATCTGTCTCATCCGCTCGAGTTTGAATTTGAAGGAAATGCGTGGTCTTTGTACGAAGAGATGAAACGAGTAGGTCCAGTTCCTTTTGCGGGATTCATGAAGTTAGAAAGTCTTACAGTATGTTCATCATCACCAGAGCGGTTTTTATCTCGAAATGGAAATAAAGTATGTTCTCAGCCCATTAAAGGTACTATTCAAAGAGATTCAGTTAATGAGCAAAATGCTATTGACAGATTACTAAACTCTGAGAAAGAGCGCGCTGAGAATTTGATGATTGTAGATTTAGTACGAAATGATTTAAATCGAATTGCAAAGAAAGGCACAGTAACAGTAAGTAATTTATTCGAAATACAAACATTCCAAACAGTACATCAGTTAGTATCTACCATAGACTGCGAAGTTGAAGACTCGACAAACTCGATTGAGATTATCAAAGCATGCTTTCCAATGGGTTCAATGACAGGAGCCCCTAAAATTGCGACAATGAAGGCTATCGAACGGATTGAAGATTATCAGAGAGGGATTTATTCTGGTGCGATGGGTTATTTTAAACCGAACGGAGATTTCGATTTAAATGTAGTAATAAGGTCGGCGTTAATCCAAAATGGGAAATTGATTTATCCTGTTGGAGGTGCAATAACGAGCGACTCAATCCCAGAAAACGAATGGGAAGAAACTTTTGTTAAGGCAAAAGCGCTTACTAATACAAAGGGTTTAAAATAAATTTTGTAATAACGAATGAAGTGAAATCATCTCTGGTTGAGTGATTAAATAAGGATTTACAATGGCTGATTTGCATACAAAAATATCTACGATAGCTGAGCTTAAACAAAGTGGCTGGCAATCTGTAACTGTTAAAGAAGAGATTCGACGGAATTTAATCTGCAGATTAAAAAAAAATGAAAAGCTATTTGAGGGTATTTTAGGCTACGAAAAAACAGTACTACCTCAAGTTCAGCATGCTATTCTTTCTCATCATGATATGATTTTGTTAGGGCTACGTGGCCAAGCTAAAACTCGTATACTTAGAAATTTAGTTCAATTTTTAGACGAGTACATGCCCATTGTTGAAGGTTCAGAAATCAACGATGACCCTTACAATCCACTTTCGAGATTTGCAAAAGATTTGATAGCTGCCAAAGGAGATGATGCTCCAATAAGTTGGGTACATCGCTCAATGCGCTATGGCGAGAAATTAGCTACACCAGATACAACAGTAGCAGATTTAATAGGCGATATTGATCCAATAAAAGCAGCTACAAATAGGCTGAATCTGGCTGATGACAGAGTTATTAATTTCGGGTTAATCCCACGAACAAACCGAGGTATCTTTGTAATAAATGAGCTTCCAGATCTTCAGCCTAGAATCCAAGTTGCTTTGCTAAATATTATGCAAGAGCGCGATATCCAGATTAGAGGGTTTAATGTTCGAATCCCTATAGATGTATTTATGGCGTTTTCTGCTAATCCTGAAGATTACACAAATCGTGGAAGTATTATCACTCCACTCAAAGATCGAATTGATGCACAAATTATCACACATTATCCCAAAGTTCTAGAAACAGGGATTAATATTACGCAACAAGAAGCTTGGCAGAATAGAAGCGATGAGATTTCAGTTCACATTCCAACGATTTACAGAGAGATTATTGAAAGAACGGCTTTCGAAGCTAGAGATTCTGAATATGTAGATCAAAAAAGTGGTGTTTCAACAAGAATGACTATTACTGCTTTGGAACAAGTTATCTCTTCAGCAGAACGCCGAGCTATTTTGAATAATGAGCAGAAAACATCCGTACGCATTGCCGATATTTTCCATATGGTTCCCGCGCTAACAGGAAAGCTAGAGCTTGTGTATGAAGGAGAACAAGAAGGTGCAGTAAAGGTAGCAAAGCATATTATTGGGAAAGCTATTAACAAGACCTTTAAGAATCATTTCCCTGATCCTCAGAGTAAGAGTGATACCGAAAAGGCAATATATAAAGCCATTACCGATTGGTTTGCTTCAGGTAATGAAATTAACCTACCCGATACTTTACCGTCCAAAGAATATGAAACTTTACTTAACTCAATTCCAAAGTTGAAGGATTTGGTCATAAATTCCGATAAAGGTGCAATTGAAGCTGATGCATATGCAATTATGGACTTGGCTCTAGAAGCCTTACATCAAAATTCGATGCTTAGTAAACAGGATTTAGACGATCAAAATCTGTATTCAGACATGCTAGGTTCCATGTTTTCATCGTTGGGTGGTATAGAAGATGACTTCGAAAATTTTGATAGTTAATAATTGAATTACCGCATATATAATCATATCTTATCAACCTCTAGAAAAACAGAACACGACCAAAGATTATGAAAACAGGTATCCACCCAGATTATAAAGAAATCACCGTTGTATTGAGCGATGGTACTGAAATGTTGACTCGCAGTACAATTAATACTAAAGATGGTGTGTACAAAAGTGAGATCGATTCTAAGAATCATCCATTTTATACAAGAAATAATAATTTTGCTTCTAAAGCAGGTCGTATTGATCGCTTTAAGCGCATGTACGAAAAGAAGTAATTTTTACTTCTAGATTTTTAAGGATGCTCTTTAACCGGATGCATCCTTTTTTTATGTTAGGGATATGAAAATACGATACTTTGAAGTAGGTCCTTTTTTAGAGAACACCTATCTACTTATAAATGGAAATGAAGCTTTACTCATTGATCCTGGTTTTTCTAATGAGTCGGAATTTGAGCGCTTTAAAGCCGACCTATTAAGTTTTGAGGCAGAGCTGAAAGCGATTGTTCTTACCCATGCTCATGTTGATCACGTATTGGGCTTACAACGTGTTCTCAAAGAATTTCCAGTACAAGTATTCTTAAATACAAACGACCTATTTCTTTGGAATAATTTTGGCAATCAATCTCAAATGTTTGGGCTTAATCAAGTTGGTTTTTCATTTACTCCAGAGGCGTTACCACAATCTGGAAATTTTAGTGTTGGCACTTTTGAATTTGAATGTCTTTACACGCCAGGCCATGCTCCTGACCATACCTGTTTATATTTTAAAAATCTTGAGTTTCTTATCGCTGGCGATACATTGTTTAGAGAAAGTATTGGCAGAACAGATTTATATAAAGGGAATTTCGAAACACTTGAGAAATCGATAAAAGAAAAACTTTACACATTACCAAATGGAACAAAAGTATATCCAGGGCATGGAAACCCTACAACTATTGGTCACGAAAAAGAGTTTAATCCTTTCGTAAAAGCTAACTAAGTTTGGCTATTTCTTCAGTGTAATAATCTGCTTTATCGGCATTAAGCTCGGTGAGTTGCTTATACATCTTGATGGCTTCTTTCTTGTTTCCTTGAAGCACATGAATTTTTGCGAGAGTTTCCGAAACAATATCTTCCACGTCATCCGCATCTGCGCCTAAATCTTCATCATTAAAAGGCTCACCATCTTCAGGAATTCGAATTCGATTTGACTCCACAGCTTCAAGCATCGCAATTAAAGCATCAAGATCTAGAATTTGAGAGTTTCGATTTGCTTGTAGAAGTTTCTTTGAAGAAGTATAAGTTTGATTAGGAACGGCTGCGCTAAATAGCTCTGGGTGAACTAAGAAATAATGAAGATGTTGCATTAGAGGACTGCCTGGGGCAAATGTTTTCGCTTTTAGTGCTTCTTTAATAGCGAGTTTGTTTTCGTCTGTAAGGTGATAAAACCAAGCTAGCAAAAAATGTCCTACCGCATCAGGACCTCTTTTTTTGAGATGCGTCTTTAGACGGGAAATAGCACTTTCCGGGTCTGAATCGAATTTCTCTACGTAAGAGTTTAGCGATTGAGGTATGTTAAAAGGTAATTTGGTCATCTATTTCAATTTCATCAATAATACGCTCTGATAGCATTACATTCAAAAGCAATTACCAGTTACTTACAGCGTCGTTAAAAATATTGTTGGTTATTTGCTTCAATGCTTCATCTGCGGCAGTCTGTTCGCCATTTATTGGGTCATCAGTTGGGTCAAAATTAAAACTACCACTAAAAGGTTTATTCCATTCTGGTTTAGGATTTTTTGTATATAAAAACGAAACAGTAACGGTAATTTGCACCTGATTTTGATTTGCAATTTCATCCCCGCTGATACTAAATGGGCGATTTGAGTAACTGCTGATTGTTCCATCTAATACAGCATCAGCTTCTTCTTCAGAGCTTGCCAACCTTAATTTACTTTGATTGATAAAGCGATTTACAAGCGCTTCATTTAATCGGTCACTTAAATCCCCAAGTCCGCTATTAGAGCGGTCCGGAAAAAATGGAATGTAGATGGTATTTACATCAGAAGGAATGGACGCACCCGTAAAGCTATATCGCAAACAACTAGATGTAAGCAATGCCACTCCTAAAATCAGTATGAGAGAGAGCTTATTCAAGGCCGTATTGGTCTAGTTTTCGATACAGTGTGCGCTCGCTAATGCCAAGTGTGTCAGAAGCTTTTCTTCTGTTTCCATCATACTTAGTTAATGCTTGTTTAATTAGGAACTGTTCAGTTGCTTCAATAGATGGAATTTCATCGCCACCAAAAAACTTCATTAAAACAGATTCCTCACTTTCTGTAACTTCGTTGTCATACTTAGCTGGTAACGAAGGTATGTTATCGGAGTGTTGAGAAGGAATTTCAACATTATAATCTCCTACGTGGCTTGAATTAATTTCATCACGCAATGCTGGGGGTAATGCTTTGATGTCTTTACTCGAAAAAGAAGAATAAATGAAATTAGCGAGCATTTTCTTTACATCACTAATATCTGTTCGAAGCTCCACAAGTGCTCTATAAACAAGTTCTCTATCTCGTCTATTAAAATCAGAGCTCTGTTCTTTCTGAGATTCTTGTTTCTCAGACACCATTGGTAGGTTATCAGCGGATCCTTGCTTTTGGCGACCTTTGAGATAGTTTTTAAGTCGGTCAGTATCGATAAACTGTGATTTCTCTAAAACTACTAATTGTTCAGCTACATTCTTTAGTTCTCGGATGTTTCCAGGCCATCTGTAAGAAATTAATAACTCTGTAGCTTCATCAGAAAAACCTTTGAAGACAGAGTCGTATTTAACCGAAAATTCTTGCGCAAATTTTTTGAAGATTGGAACTATATCTTCTTGGCGTTCTCGAAGGGCGGGCAAGTGAATCTGAACGGTGTCGAGTCTATAATATAAGTCTTCACGGAACTCATCATCCTTCACCATTTGCCACAAATCTTTATTTGTAGCAGCTATAACGCGTACATCTGTAGTTTGAATTTTGCTTGACCCTACACGGAAATACTCGCCGTTTTCTAATACGCGGAGCAACTTAACCTGTACATTTTTTGGGGTGTCACCAATCTCATCTAGAAAGATTGTTCCTCCATTAGCTTTCTCAAAATAGCCTTCTCTAGAGTCGTTAGCTCCAGTAAAAGCTCCTTTTTCATGCCCAAATAGTTCACTCTCTATAATGCCTTCCGGAATTGCACCGCAGTTTACAATCACTAAATTACCGCGTTTCCGTTCACTCATGGCATGGATAGCGCGAGCTGTAACATCCTTTCCCACACCACTTTCTCCTTGTAGCAGAACAGAAATGTCGGTTTTAGAAACCTGCATTATCTTATCTACAACATGCCTAATCTCGGGCGAGGTGCCTAATAAACCGAATTGTTCCTGAAATACTTCGCGATCCATATCTTACTTTTTGGTCTGTCAGATTGACGTGAAGTTAAGCATTACAGCCAAAGTAAGTAAGTTTAATCTCGGATAAATTATGAACTAAGTTTATTGCTTTATAAGCTCAACAGCTTGCTCTATTGGAAGCGACCTTGTTTCCTTAAAAGTAGAAAGAACAAGATTTGATCGAGTTTTATTAACTCCTTGCCATCCTTGAATTCTAGAGAGTAGCTTCTCAAATGAGCTCGTATTTTTTGTGCGAACTTTAATAAAGTGAGAACCATCGCCTGTAATAGAATGACACTCTTGAATTTCGGGCTCATTCAATGTTTTCTCAACAAAGTTAGTATAGTATTCAGAGCCATCAACCTGAACAAAAATGAAAGCGGTTATATCAAAATGAAAGTCTTTGCTGTTTAAAATAGCATTGTATCCAGAAATAAGACCACGTTCTTCAAGTTTTTTCATTCGCTCTGAAACAGAGGGTACAGAAAGCCCAACTATTTCTGCAATTCGGTTACGCTGTGCGCGCCCATTATTTTGAAGATGGTTTAAAATTGAGATGTCAATCTCGTCTAGTAGATTACTCATAAAGGTGTGCTGTTTACCCTAATAATTATTGATGAACTTGAAAGTAGCCTTAATATATTAGGTAAGCAATCAAAAAAAGCGCTTCCATTTTTTAATCACTTTAATTTGTTCAGTTTTAAAAAAAACAAAAATAAATGCGAATAGCTCTTATCTTTAGGCTTCTGAAATTAATAATGAATTAGTAGAATGCTAGACATAAACTTCATCAAAAAGAACGTAGAATTAGTTAAGACTGGAATGCTCAACAAAGGAGAGAAGGATTCTTCTTTAGTTGATCAGGTGCTCAAGAAGGATGAGGAATGGAGAACTCTCGTTCAAGAAGTAGATGGCATTCGAACTGAAAGTAACGCCAATTCCAAAAAGATTGGTATGTTGATGGGGCAGGGTAAAAAGGAAGAGGCTCAGGAGATAATTGCATCTACATCCAAAGACAAAGAGCGTATTAAGGATTTAGAAGAAGATCTGAAGAGCTTACAAACCGAGCGCGAAGATTTACTGCTTAGAATACCAAATGTTCCACATTATAGCGTGCCTGTTGGAAAGCTTGAGACTGATAATGAGGTTTTTGCAACTTGGGGTGAACCTAACAAAGAAGAGTGGAGAAAGCCACACTGGGAAATAGTTGAGCGTTACGGCTGGGTGGATTTTGAGAGAGGCGTAAAAGTTACGGGTGCAGGCTTTCCATTTTATGTTGGTGCTGGAGCATTATTGCAACGCTCACTTATAAATTATTTTATAAACGAAGCTGTCGATGCTGGGTATACTGAGCTACAAGCACCATACTTTGTGAACGAAGACTCAGCTCGTGGAACTGGGCAAATTCCGGATAAAGAGGACATGATGTACACAGTTCCTCGCGACGAGTTTTTTGCGATTCCTACTGCCGAAGTTCCTGTTACAAATTTTCACCGAGATGAAATTCTTTCTGATAAAGAGCTTCCAGTAAAATATGTATGCTACACACCTTGTTGGAGAAGAGAAGCTGGTTCTTATGGAAAGGATGTTCGTGGTTTAAACCGCCTTCACCAATTTGATAAGGTAGAACTTGTAAAAATTGTGAAGCCTGAAGACTCTTACGAAGAATTGGAGAGCTTAAAAGGACACGCCGAAAAATTATTGCAAGCTCTAGAGTTACCTTACCGCACGTTGCTAATGTGTACAGGGGATATGGGCTTTACCCAGACAAAAAAATACGATTTGGAAGTATGGAGCCCTGGTCAGCAACGCTGGTTGGAAGTGAGTTCATGTTCAAATTTTGAAAGCTTCCAAGCTAGGAGAATGCAGCTACGCTACCGTAAAGATGAAAAAGACATCGAGATGGTGCATACTTTGAATGGATCAGGTTTGGCACTTCCTAGAATTGTTTCGGCAATATTAGAAGCTTACCAAGAAGAAAATGGAAAGGTTAGAGTTCCTGAAGTTCTTAAAGGATTTATTAGAAGAGATTATCTGTAACTATACATTGAAAAGGGATTTCGCTTTATTAAAAGTAAAATCCCTTTTGTATTATTTCTTTTTTGCCATCCACCAAATAAGCCATCCAATTCCTATAAGGATAAGGGCAATCCCAAATCCGCCTAAAAAAGACCATAACAGATAGGGAACGACGATGCTTACTACAATCCCAGTTATAGCTTTAACTGGTGATGTGGCTACGCCAGCCGCGCCCACAAACGATTTCAATACTCTTGCCAATCTTGGTAACATGGATTCTCCTTTTTTATAAACTCTGCATTCGTTACGAAGTTGGGTGAAAAAAGATACGTTGCTAAACGAAGAATAAACTAAGTCAAAGTTTTCACTTCTCAGATTAAGGCTTTAAGCTAAACAACGGCATAAAACTCTTCTTCTTTAAAATTGAGCATTATTTCAAGAATGGGTGCCATCTCATTGTGTTTCATAAGTTCAAGTCGAAGTTTCTTGCCATTACGAATTCCCTTTAAATATTGCCCATAATGCTTTTTCATTATAATAACACCATATTTCTCACCTTGATGTGCTACAGAAAGTTCTAGTTGGTCGGCACAAACCCGAAGTCGCTCTTGAAGTGAGGGTTCTGGTAACATTTCACCCGTTTCTATGTAATGGCGACTTTGTTCAAAAATCCAAGGGTTTCCAATAGCTCCACGACCAATCATCACTCCATCAACACCCGTTTCATCGAACATTTTTTTAGCAAGTTCAGGAGAAGTTACATCCCCATTTCCGATAATTGGAATTTCAAGGCCAGGGGTGTCTCTTAGTTTTTTTAGCCACTCCCATCGAGCATCGCCTTTATATTTTTGTTCCCGAGTTCGAGCGTGAACAGTTAAAGCTTTTACGCCAACACGTTGTAACATTAATGCAACTTCTTGAATGCGGATGGTATCTTCATCCCAGCCTAATCGTGTTTTTACAGTTACGGGTTTATCAGAAATGGCGTCAACTACTGTTCCAGCCATTCGCTCCATCAAGTCCATATCTTTAAGGCATGCTGCGCCCGCACCTTTATTCACTACTTTGTAAACTGGGCACCCAAAATTGATGTCTACCAAATCAGGATTATTATTAGCAGCAACTTTTGCGGCGCCTTCCATGGCTTCTTCTCGTCCCCCAAAAATTTGGATACCAAAAGGTCGTTCACTCTCAGAGTAGCTCATTTTGTGCAAAGCAATATCAGAATCTCGTATTAGTGCTTCAGAGCTAATGAATTCAGTAAATACGATATCTGCTCCTTTAGCTCTACAAATCTGGCGAAAGGGAGAGTCGGTTACGTCTTCCATCGGAGCGAGGAAAAGCGGTTTTTTTGGAAGTTGAATTGTGTCGATTTTCATAGTTCATCAAAATTTCACGAAAGATACTTATTTATAGACGACGAATGAAGGAGTAACTCTCACTTTCGTTGAAATGAACTAGTCATTTCGAGTATTAACTCATATATTTTTGATTCATTAAACTAATTTCAAAAAGGGAAAAATATGTCACTTGGAATAAAGAGTATCGAAGATCTTCTAGGAGATGAAGCTTCATACCTACTTGATCACGTTAGTAAAACAATAAGCAAAGACAGACTTTCATTACCTTCACCTTCTTTTGTAGATGATGTTTGGAGCCTTTCCGATCGTAACAATCTTGTTTTAGGTAATTTACAGCGGTTATACGGAAATGGTAGACTTGGTGGTACAGGTTATTTATCAATCTTGCCAGTTGATCAAGGAATTGAGCACTCTGCAGGAGCATCTTTTGCGAAAAACCCAGACTATTTTGACCCTGAAAACATTATCAAACTAGCGATTGAAGCTGGTTGTAATGCGGTTGCTTCAACGTTTGGCGCGTTAGCTGTTATGTCTAGAAAGTATGCGCACAAGATTCCGTTTGTGGTGAAAATTAATCACAATGAGCTTCTTACTTACCCAAACACATTTGATCAAATCATGTTTGGTAATATTGACCAAGCTTACAACATGGGTGCAGCTGCTGTTGGTGCAACAATTTATTTTGGTTCAGAAGAATCTAACCGTCAGATTCAGGAAGTAGCAGAAGCTTTTGCTTACGCTCACGAATTAGGGTTAGCGACTATCTTATGGTGTTACACACGTAATGATGCGTTTAAAGTTGATGGCGTAGATTATCACACCTCAGCTGATTTAACTGGCCAAGCAAACCATATTGGTACTACTTTAGGTGCTGATATTATCAAGCAAAAGCTACCAACAAACAACGGCGGTTACAAAGCGTTGAATACTGGTAATTCTAGTTATGGTAAATTAGATGAGCGTATTTATTCTGAGTTAACTTCAGAACATCCAATTGACTTAACAAGATATCAAGTTGCAAATTGTTACATGGGCCGTGCGGGCTTAATTAACTCTGGTGGAGCTTCTGGTGATAATGATTTTGCTGATGCAGTAAAAACGGCTATCATCAATAAAAGAGCTGGTGGAATGGGCTTAATTAGTGGTAGAAAAGCATTCCAACGACCAATTAAAGAAGGCGTTGAATTACTTAACATGATTCAAGATGTTTATTTGAATGATGACATCACGATTGCGTAATTAATTTCGTAGATTATAAAAGCCTTAGAATTCTTCTAAGGCTTTTTTTTATACTTTAGCCAAATAAATTAGTTGTTTGAATAAGGAAGCTACAAATACCAGCGAACCCGTTAATTTTTTCTCTAAGAAGTATTTAATTATTTCTATGAGTCTTAGTTTTTTAACAATGGCGGGGGTAATCTGGTATACTTATACTCCAGGTGTACTCACTTATCTGGTTCCCAAAAGATTACCGGGTTTAGGCATCGCATTAGTAGTTTCTTTCTTAAGAGTTTGGTTTGGCGCTGCAAAAATTAGGTTTCTTTCGGAAAAAGTTATCACTTGGATGGGAGCATTTAGAGTTGTTTTAGCTTGGGATTTTACTTCCGCTGTTACACCATCTACTATCGGTGGCGCCCCAATGGCAACTTACGCCATGACTAAAGAAGGGCTAAAACTGGGTGAATCTACCGCTATTGTGCTTTACGGAGTTCTGCTAGATCAAATTTGGTTCGCCTTGGCGATTCCAATTCTACTTATAGCTGGTTTAAAATATGATGTAGTTCCGCCAGATATTGGGATGATTGGCGAAGTTTCAATGATTATTTTGTACGTTTCACTGTTAAGTTATGCTGCTTTATTAGCGTATGGAGTTTTGATTAATCCTGCTGCTATCAAAAAAGTGATTAAAATTATTTTTAAGCTTCCATTTCTACGAAAGTATCAAGATAAAATTAGCGTGGAAGCAGAGCATCTTGAGGGCTATGCACATCAGCTCAGAAAAAAACCATTTAGCTTTTTAGCCAAAGCATTTTTCTTATCTACAATGTCGTGGCTTTGTAGAGTTGCATTGGCAACAATAGTAGTTCTTAGTTTACTTCCTGCACCTGAAATTCTATCTGTTTTAAGAAGCTTAGCCATGAACTTGGCATTCTTGGTAGTTCCAACACCTGGTGGTAGTGGTGGAGTTGAAGGACTTTTTGTACTATTTCAAGGTTCGTTGATTTCAAGAAAATCATTTATCGGATTAGCTGTATTTTTGTGGCGCATAATAAGCTATTACATAAGTATCGCATTAGGGATGTTTGCTACAACTTGGTACATCAACCGCTCTGTATTAGAGAAACAAAAAAAGGATTGATTTGGCAAAACTCAAAACACAATTTGAGTGTGCTTCATGTGGGCATATCTCTCCTAAATGGTTAGGAAGCTGCCCTACATGTGGAGAGTGGAATACATTTGTTGAAACAAGCAAAGCAACCAAAGAAATTGAGCACAAAGCGAAAGTTAGTGGCTTAGAAACGGATGAAAAGCCGCAACAACTCAACGAGGTTGAAACCTCTGAGAAGTCACGCTTTTTTAGCAATATAAGTGAGCTAGATAGAGTTTTAGGTGGTGGATTTTTACCAGGAGCTTATATTTTAATTGGTGGAGAACCTGGCGTCGGTAAAAGTACTTTAACGCTCCAAATCGCTAAATCAAACCCAGAGTTGAGTATTCTTTATTGTGCGGGAGAAGAGTCGGCAGGTCAGATTAAACAACGAGCAGAGCGACTTGGGGTGAAATCGAAAAAACTGCTTGTATATAATGAGACTCAAGTTGATGTGATTATTAAGGAAGCACAAAAGATAAAGCCCGACTTACTTATTGTTGATTCTATTCAGACTGTGTATAGAACTGAACTTCAGAGTATGCCAGGAAGCATTCAGCAGGTAAAAGAATGTGCAGCAATGTTTCAGCAACTAGCTAAAAAGAAGAATATCACCACAATGGTTATTGGCCATGTTACAAAGGAAGGTGATATTGCTGGTCCTCGTGTATTGGAGCACATGGTAGATACCGTTCTACAATTTGAGGGCGATAAAAATTATACCTATCGATTACTTCGTAGCCTAAAAAACAGATTCGGCCCAGCTCAAGAGGTTGGTGTTTTTGAAATGAATGAGCAAGGTTTAAAAGAGGTGTCCAATCCTTCAGAGCTATTTATTTCAGATCGTACAGAGGGCATTAGTGGAAATGCGATCGTCTGTACTATGGAAGGCTCAAGACCATTGTTAATTGAAGTTCAAGCTCTAGTTACCCCTTCTGCATTTGGGACGCCACAACGGACATCAAACGGTTTTGATAGAAATCGCTTAGCTTTACTCTTAGCTGTTCTTGAAAAAAGAGCGGGGTTTAGTTTTTCTAACCATGATGTGTATTTCAATATTGCTGGAGGGTTTCGTTTGAACGACCCCGCTGGAGATTTGGGTGTTTGTTGTGCCCTCGTTTCAAGTTTAACGGATAAGGCGATAAATCAAAGCACTGTATTTATTGGTGAGGTTGGTTTAGGCGGCGAAGTGCGAACCGTTCCTCACATTGAGCAGAGAATAAAAGAAGCCGCTAAACTTGGGTTCAATAACTCTATTGTACCTGCGACCAAAAATTCTACAGGAATCAGATACGTACGTGAAGCCATAAAAAAAGCCCTTGGATAAATCCAAAGGCTTAAAATTGTCATTTTAATTTTCTTCTGGAAGAGCCTTAAAGGATCCGCTAAAAGTAAGTGTCCGAGTACCTGAACTTGCATAGTGTTCTTCAGAACAACCTAATCTTGAATCTGGTTTGTACCCATTAATTTCTGAAGATTCAATATTAAAATTGCCACTAATAGATCCGTCTTCTGATTTATTAACTTCGATGGTTCCGATATCTGCAGAAAATGGTATAGCGCATTTCCCATTTGGCCAAAGCATGATGTCAGTCATATCTGTTGGGTCAGTTTCATAGTTTTTAGTTAAAACTAAACTCTCATCGAAATCATGTTGTAAATATATTTCTACATTTAAACATGTTTTTGGATCATCACAATCTGTTACAGCTGAAATGATATTAAATGAGCTACTTAAACTTTCAATATTTGCTGTACCGTTTAATTCTGTTTTAGATCCGTCTATTCTGAACTCAGAATTAAAAGGATTAGGGAGTTCGTTTACAGGACTTACAGAAGAATCACATGCAAAAAGTATTAAAGAAGAGAAGATTAATATAAATGAAAATTTCATATAAGTAAGGTTTTGTTAATACATGATATATAATATATATAATTCTTGATTAAAATCAATATTGTAAACTAGAACCATAAAAAAAGCCCTCGGTTAATACCAAGGGCTTAATATGTGTGACGACAGAGAAAACTAGTAGTTCTCTCGTTGACGGCGACGTTGTTCGCGTACGGCTTTTTTCATAGCCTCACGACGGTCAACAGATGGTTTATTAAACTGTTGGCGGTCTTTGAATTCATTAAGAATTCGGGAACGCGTAATCAGTTTTTTAAATCTGTTAATCGCACGTTCAACACTTTCGTTGTCTTTAACTTCAACACCTAGCATTGAGTCTCACTTCCTTTCGTTTTTTATTTCCCATAAGTGGGATTCAAGAAAAGTACGAAAAAATAATATGGAATAGAAGTTAGGATGGTTCAATCTATTTGATTCATAATAAGCTTAGGAGGAATGGAGTCTTTTAGGACACCAATTCCGAAAAGAGCAAAATCATACTTCGAAGGGTCGATTGGATCTAACACTTTTAATCGATCGCTAAGCTCGAGAACTGCTTTCCAATCGTTTTGAGGGCGTGATAATAGGCCCAGTTTTCTAGCTTGTCGAGCAACGTGAACATCTAATGGAATTTTTAGTTCAGATAAAGGCATAAAGCTCATTATTCCAAGATCCACAGGTCCAGATCGTAAGCACCATCTTAAATACATATATAATCGTTTGCAGGAACTGTTTTTATCCGGATTGGAAATATGTTTGCGCGTTCGAGATGGCGTTTCTGGTTGAAGCCCAAAAAATTCCTCATTAAAAACGGCAATTAACTGCCTTTTCTGTTGGATAGCGATGGTATGGCAATAGCTCCAAAATCCTTCAAAGCTTTTGTACTTTATAAGTATTGACTGAAGAATTTTTATGAGCCAATAAACATCAATGGGTTTAAAAGTTCGATGCTTAAAATTTACAAAAGCATCTTGATCACTTTCCTTAAAATTCAGAATGAATTCAGCAGGTTTATAAGTCATTCCTTTTAGTAACTCATCAACTTTGGCTACTACAATATCTCGTCGTCCCCAAGCCATAATTGCGGCAAAGAATCCCGCCAATTCCATATCGCTTTTATGCTCAAAAGCATGCATAAACTGAATTGGGTCGTTATCAATAAAATCAGGTTGTTCAACTTTTGCTACAACTTCATCTAAGTAAGGCTTTAACTGCAAAAGTTTTGCTTTGGAGAGTGTTTTGTGAGCTTTCTTTATTTTCATTGTTGAAGCAAGGAGTTATAGTACTATCTAATAGAATAAGCCACACTAATTATTCTCTATCAGTTTTTCAGTAAGCTGTTTATTTGCCTTTGGAAAAGGATATTCTACTAATTCTGATTTAGAAACCCATTTTACTTCTTGGCTTGATTTAGCTTCAGGCGTTCCTGAAATCAATGTGCATAAATAAGCGTGAAGAGTAATTGAGAAGTGCGAGTAAACGTGTTTGAACTTCATGTATTCCTTATAGGCATGAACTTGAACACCGAGCTCTTCTTGGAGTTCTCTTTCAACAGTGTGCTGAATGGTTTCGTCTTTTTCTTGCTTGCCTCCTGGGAATTCCCATAATCCGCCAAGCATTACATTTTCGGGACGTAAAGCAATCAAAACTTTTTCATCTTCTCGTTCGATAATGCCAACGCCGATGTGTTTATGCGGTTTCTTTTTTGCGGAAGATTTATAGGGGATGGTATCTGTTTTGGCTGTTTTGGAGGCAACACAGCCAGGTTGAATTGGGCAAGTAAAACAATCAGGTTTAGATGGAGAACAAACAGTAGCTCCTAATTCCATCATCGCTTGGTTGAAGTCTGCGGGGTAATCATTTGGAATTAACTTGTCGACTAATTGCTGAACTTGTTTGGTTGTTTTTGAACTTCTTACATCATCTTCTATCCCATAATATCGAGTTATAACTCGAATTACATTTCCGTCCACTACGGCATTGGGTTGGTTGAAAGCTATACTTGTAATTGCAGCAGCTGTATAAGGCCCAATGCCTTTTAGCTTGATAATTTCGTCATAACTTTCAGGTAAAACACCAGCGTAATCGGAAACAATAGTTTTTGAGGCATAATGTAGATTTCTTGCTCGGCTGTAATAACCAAGACCTTCCCAAGCTTTTAATACTTGTTGTTGGCTTGCATTTGCAAGGTCAGTAACGGTTGGGAATTGAGCCATAAATCGCTCAAAAAAAGGCCATGCTTGATCAACGCGAGTTTGTTGTAGCATGATTTCTGAGATCCATATTTTGTATGGGTCTTTTGAGCCACGCCAAGGCATATCTCGTTTATGCTCTTGGTACCAATCTAGTAAATGTGAGGTAAAGTCAGTAGAGTTCAAAGAATAAGATTTGGTTTAATCACCTCTGGTGATATCAAGCACATTGAGTGTTACCTCTACCGAAGATGCAGCTCCCAGCTCATCAGAAGCGATTATCTTAAAGGTAGTCTCTCCAACTTGCCGATCATTTGGAGTCCAAGTAAATAAACCCGTTTTTTCTTCAACATTGGAACCTACTGGCAAATCTACACCGATATATCGGATTAATTGGCTAGTAGGTTTCTCTGGATCTGTGGCTTTAAATTGAAGTTTAAATGTCTCATTTACAACAATAGATGAGCCGCGAACAGGGCTGAAAACTGGAGGAGAATTGAAAGAGCGGACATCAACAGTAAATCGTGTGCTATCTGTCTTCCCATTTGAGTTTGACGCAATAATTGTAAACCAATTAAGGCCTAGCTGATTAGGAGTTGGTTGCCAAACAAAACCTTGTTTCTGTATAACAGCATTTGTCGCTGTAGAGCGGTAAGTAAACTCAACATCTTTAGACGGGTAGTTTCCTTCAAGTTCTAATCCCATTATTAGTGGGTTTGGATAGGTAAGTATCTTGTTTGGGATTTTCTGAATCGCAAAAGATGTGACTTTAGATGTTGACTCAGTTTGCCCAACATTTCCAACTTTGACTTTCGTTAGCGAGTTGTTCTCTGAAATCCATACTCTATCTATACTTTTAGTAATAAAATTACCAGCGTCAGAATCTGATTTCCAAATGGTAAGTGGTTCTCTGTTTTTCGAAACCCAAATTTTCCCGCTAATAGTTCTTACAAAAGTATAGTCTAACCAATATAAAACAGTTGAAATTTCATCGTTTACAGCACCAACTTTTCGTCCAAGCCCATTACTAGTGATTTCATATACATCGCCTTTCTTGGTGGAAGTCCAGATACGTTCTCCATCTATAAACAACTTTGCTGCTGGTACGTTAAGCGAAAAGGTTTTTGAGTAGCTTAATTTGTTTTCTTTGGAATTGAATAAGACAAGGTTGTTATGTGAAGTGAGTGCAAAAAGTTGCTTACTCGAAATAGAAGATTCAACATCTAATACTTCAGCTCCTACAATTTCATTTTTCCCAACATAATTAATCTCAGAGTCTACTGTTTCGGGTGTTTCTAAAGAGAGACTTCCCAAACCTTTTTCTCCAAGAGCTACATAGAGGTTGTTTTCTAAACGAGTTGCATCAAGAGGGCTTGATGGCAATAAAGTAGCTGAATAGACACCAAGAACCGAAGTTGGTTCTAAAACCGTAAGGCGTTTTGATCCGCCAAAAAGATATGCAAACCGAATGTCTGCAGAAATTTCATCTCCACGACGCTGCATTCCGGAAGAAGTGTAAAGCCATTGTAGAGAATCTGAATAAATTCTAAATACAACCATTCCTTCTTGCTCGGAAAGTACATATAAGTGAGTTTCGGTAGCCTGAATATTTTTTGTTTCAGGTATAGAAACTATGTTACTATAATCTTGTTCTAAAGATTGTTGCGCTATGGCGAACGGTGTAAGTAATAAGGAGAGTAAGAGACAAGAAAATACTTTTTTGAAGTAGGTGTTAGGGGTCATAGCCAATTATGTTTTTTATACCAGTGTATAGTTCTAGAAATTCCTTCTTCTAAGCTCATTTCTGCTTTGTAATTTAACTCTTTCTCTGCTTTCTCAGAAGAACAAGTCCATTCCAGAACCATTTCATTTGCTTTTTCTCTGTTCACAACGGGGTACTGTCCAATTAATGATGCAGCACTTTCAATGAAACCGGATATCTTTTTTACTAAAGCAGGTTTAATTTTGATGGGAATAGCTTTTTTCCCCATTACTACTGATGTTACACCACGAATTTGATTCCATGAATAATCTTCTGTTCCTGAAATGAAATAAGTATGCACTCCAATATCTGTTTTTTGGGATGATTTTATAATCCCGTTAACTAAATCTGTTACATACACCATCGAAAGGCGCGGATGGTTCCCGTCTCCAACAATTGGACAAATTCCTTTAGAGAAAGTTTTAAAAAATGTGTAGATATCAGACTCTCTAGGCCCATATACAGCAGGAGGACGGATAATTTTAATACTGTCTTTTTTAGAAGCAACCTCATGGATAACCTCTTCCATAAGTTTTTTTGATAAGCCGTACTTACTCACAGGATTGTGTGCAGCAGTCTCGGTAAGAGGTTCTCCATTGCTTGGGCCAACGCCTGCAAGTGAGGATAACATCACCATATTAGTGATCCCTTTTTTCTGAGCTACGCGAATTAAACTCTCTGTTGCGTCTACATTGGCGCGATTAAATTCCTTTTGAGTGCGCGCTCGAACTACTCCAGCCACATGAAATATCACGTCAATACCTTCTAAAGCATTAGAAATAAGGCTTAGATCTGTAAGGTCTCCTTTCACACGTGTGAAGTCTTTATTAGTGAGCCACTTGTCTTCACTACGCACTAAACAGCGTATTTCGTTATAATTTGGGTCGGCAATAAGGGCGTCAACTAAGTGGCTGCCAACAAAACCAGTCCCTCCAGTTACAAAGACATTCATTAATTGCGTATATTCTAAGGTTATTTTTATGATGTAATAAATTGAATCCGATAAAAGGCAAGATACACATCTGCCGTTTGCTTTTAAACTTTTATGAAAGAACTGCGAGTAGCGTTATTTACGGGAAACTATAACCACATCCGAGATGGGGTTTCTCTTACATTAAATCGCTTAGTTAAGTACCTAGAAAGTCAAAATATTCCAGTTTTAGTATTTGGGCCTTCAATCAAAAAACCATTAATTGATCACTGTGGAGAGCTTGTAGTAACACCTTCAATTCCAATGTTAGTTTCGGGTCGAGATGAGTATCGCTTAACAACAACATTTCCAAAAGATGCTCGCAAGAGGCTTGAAGAATTCAATCCAACAGTCATTCATATTGCGACTCCTGATGCACTTGGTTATAAAGCCTTAAAATGGGCAAAGAAAAACGATGTAACAGTAGTTTCTTCTTATCATACCCACTTTACAAGCTATTTTAAATATTACAAACTTACCCCAATTGAAGGGCTCGCTTGGAAATACTTACGTTGGTTTTATGGGAAATGTGAACACACTTACGTGCCAAGCCAGTCAATGATTGATGAGTTAGGTACCTATGGGATTAAAAACGGATTACATGTTTGGGCGCGCGGTGTGGATACAAACCTGTACAATCCTAATAAGCGAGACTTAGAGTATAGAAGAAAAGTAGGCTTTAAAGACGATGAGATTGTGGTCACATTTGTTTCTCGATTAGTTTGGGAAAAAGAGCTGCGAACTTTTATTGAAAGCGTTAAGAATGTTAAAGCCACTAATTCGAAAGTTAGGGCAATGGTGGTAGGAGATGGTCCAGCCTTAGAAGAAGCTCAGGAACTTTTACCAGAAGCACATTTTACAGGTTTTGTGAAAGGAGAAGATTTGGCAAGAGCTTATGCTAGTAGCGATATTTTTAACTTTCCATCGCATACAGAAACTTTTGGAAATGTGACCTTAGAAGCGATGGCAAGCGGGCTACCTTGCTTAGTTGCGGATGCAATTGGGAGTAAATCATTAGTAGTAAATGGTGAAAATGGCTTGTGGGCAGAGCAAGAAAATGTCGCCGATTTCACTGAGAAATTAACTCAGATAACTTCAAATATTGAGATGTTGAAGGCTATGGGTGCCAAATCTAGAGAATTATCTAAGCTATATGAATGGGATAAGATAAATTCGGGTTTAGTAGAAAATTATAAAGCTGCTATGGGGCAAAATTCAGTAGTTGAAAAAAAAGGGTAAGAAGAGTTTGAGAATCCTATATATATCACACTTACACCCTCCAAAAAATGCACCACTTAAAAGCATTGGAGGCATGCAACGCGTTAGTATGCAATTAGTAAACGAACTTGAGTCACGTGATGATATTGAGTTAAAGACAATTATTCTGCACGCTCCATGGAAAGGAATTGAAATTCGCGCGGCTTTTTTTCTTATGAATTTGGCCAGGAAATTACCAAAGATTGTTAAAGATTTTAAGCCCGATGTCATTCTCTTTTCTTCGATGGTGACGGCTAGCTTAGCAAAATTCACTCGCAAAAGAATTGCTATCCCAATGGTTACTATTAACCATGGCCAAGATGTAAAAATGCCAATTGGGATTTACCAAAAATTTGTACCAAGTGTCTTTGAAGCTCTTGATGGAGTGATATCGGTTTCTGAAGCCACTCGTCAAGAATGTATTAAGCGTGGTATGGATCCTTCGAAAGGAGTTGCATTACCTAATGGCTTTGACATGACCGATTTCAAAGAAGTGCCCAATAAAAAAGAATCCCGAAGCTATATTGAGAACCAATTTGGATTAGATCTTTCCAATAAGAAATTATTATTGACAGTTGGGCGACAAGTGAAAAGGAAAGGTGTTGAATGGTTTATATCGGAAGTATTTCCAAAGATTAAATCAGACGTTTTTTATCTCGCTATAGGCGAGGGACCAGAGCATGAAATGCTAAAAAAACTAGTTAGTAATTCTCCTAATAAGGATAGAATACTTCTGGCGGGCAGGCAGTCTGATGAGGTTTTGAAAAAGGCCTATGCAGCTGCAGATGTGTTTGTGATGCCCAATATCCCAGTTTCTGGAGATATGGAAGGATTTGGCATTGTTTTGCTTGAGGCCAACCTTGCGGGGACACCCGTTGTTGCCGCAGATCTAGAAGGAATTAAAGATGTAATTGAGAATGGACAGAACGGTTACAAAGTTGAGGTATTAAACAGTGAGGAATTTTCATCTCAAGTTGATACATTAATTGAAACCGAACTGGATAAGATGAGCCATACATGCCGCGCGTATGTACTGGAAAACTTTACCTGGAATAACGTAGCTCAACGATATATTTCTTATCTTGAGCATGTTATTGAGGATGAAAGAAGAGCAGTGAGCTGAGTAAGAACACCCTATTCAAAATTTGATAGAAATTTAATACTAGCTATATTTCGCTGTTAAAGAAGAATATTGAGGAATTAAAAGAATGGCCGATAAAAAAACTGAAATTGCAAAAAATGATATTTTTGCAAAAGCATTTAATTTCACGAAGGCTGACGAAGTTAAAAAATTAGGGCTTTATCCCTATTTTAAGCCCTTAGAGGCTACTGATGGAACTATTGTTGAAATTGAAGGTCATGAAGTTATTATGGCGGGTTCCAACAACTATCTTGGGTTAACAAACGACCCAAGAACAATTAAAGCTGCACAAGATGCACTTACAAAATATGGAACAGGTTGTACTGGGTCACGTTATTTAAATGGAACCTTAGATATCCATCTAGAGCTTGAGGAAAAGCTTGCCAAGTTTATGGGCAAGGAAAATTGCGTTCTATTTAGTACCGGTTATCAAACTAATGAAGGCTCAATTCAGACTATTGCAGCTAGAAATGATATTATTTTTTCTGATCGTGATAACCATGCATGTATAGTTGTAGGAACGATGTGTTCCAATGCAAAAACTGTTCGTTACACACATAACGACATGGATCAACTTCGTAAGCATCTTGAAAAAGCTGATCCAAATGCAGGTAAGATTATTATTTCTGATGGCGTATTTTCCATGTCTGGTACGCTAGCTAAAGTGCCAGAGCTTGTTGCTTTGGCAAAAGAGTTTGACGCAAGACTTTATCTAGATGACGCCCATGCTGTTGGCGTTGTAGGAGAGGGCGGCCGTGGTTCCGCTTCTGTTTTTGGACTGCTCGATGACGTTGATTTAGTAAGTGGTACGTTCTCTAAATCATTTGCTTCGTTGGGTGGTTTTATCGTTGGAAGTAATCCAGTAATCGAGTTCATTCGACATCATTCACCGGCGCATATATTTAGTGCTTCGATGCCACCAGCTAACGTTGCTACAGTATTAAAAGCTTTAGAAATACTTCAAGAAGAACCTTGGAGAATTGCTCGCCTCGAAGAGATATCTCTATACATGCGTACTGAGTTAGAAAATATGGGCTTCAATGTTTGGACAAGCCAATCGCCAATTATACCTGTGGTTATTGGTGATATGATGAGCTGTTTCCAGTTCTGGAAAGATCTTTTTGAAGAAGGCGTATACACTAATGCGGTAGTTCCTCCAGCGGTTCCTCAAGGGCAGTCGCTATTAAGAACTAGTTACTCTGCAAGTCATACAGATGAGCACTTAAACCGTATTCTTGATGCCTTCCGTAAAGTGGGTATCAGAAATGGACTTATAGACCAAAACGGACACTCAGCCACTTAAAAAAGCATTTTTATGAATACGAATGGGGTTACCATTGTTACTACAGACAGTGAACGTAAGAAATTTATTGAATTTCCATACACTCACTATGCAAGTGATGCTAATTGGGTGCCCCCGCTCAGAATGGAGCAGAAAAAGCTCATAAATACTGAGAAAAATCCCTATTACAAAAATGCTGAAATTGTCATTTTTATCGCCGAGCATAACGGTAAAATGGCGGGTCGAATTTCGGCAGTAATTGACCATCGCTACAACGAGTATCATGGTACAAAGACAGGCCATTTTGGATTTTTTGAATGTATTGACCAACAAGAAACGGCAAATCTTTTATTTAAGGTTGCGGGAGATTGGTTAAAAGAAAAAGGGATGGAAGATGTACTCGGGCCCGCAAGCCCTGGTATGATGGATATGGTTGGTTTCTTAGTGGACGGCTTTGATAAGCTTCCTTACATCTTAATGCCATACAATAAGCCATACTATGAGAAATTGGCTTTAGGTGCTGGTTTTGAGCCAGAAATGGACTTGTTAGCTTTTGTAGTTGATAAAGAACATGTTTCAATGGAGCGTATCAATCGAGCAATTGCCATAGTAAATAAGCGAAATCCTAATTTGGTTATTCGTCCCGTGAATATGAAAAAGATTAAAGAGGAAGTGGAGATTGTTCGTGCTATCTACAATGAATCTTGGAAAGAAAATTGGGGTTTCATTCCGCTCACAAAAGAAGAACTCGAACTAACTGCCGAGGACTTCAAAATGATTCTAGATCCCGACTTTGCTCATATTGCAGAAATTGATGGGAAAGCAGTCGCATTTTCCATTGCATTACCAGATTATAATCAGGTTTTCAAAACGATGAATGGGAATCTATTTCCATTTGGGATTTTCAAACTCCTTCTAGGTAAAAAAAAGATTAATAGAATTCGTACTGCATTAATGGGCGTTATGCCTGAGCATAGAGGTAAGGGCATTGATGCACTCTTACATCAGAAAGCTATTGAAAACGGATTAAAGAAAGGAATGACCGAGTCTGAATTAAGCTGGATTCTTAGTAGCAATAAAGAAATGGTTCGAGTTGCAGAAAGAATTGGTGGCCATTTAGATAAAACCTACCGTATGTACCGGAAAAAACTTTAACAAATAGTTGTAAAGTTTACGAACAAAACTGCTCCTCTTTTCTAAAAATGTTATCTTCTTAGGTATTTTAAATCTAAGAGGACAAAATGAGCGATTACAGAATAGAAAAAGACTCCATGGGCGAAGTTAAAGTGCCCGCAAATGCACTTTATGGTGCGCAAACTCAACGAGCTCACGACAATTTTCCAATTTCTGGAATTAAGTTCAGTCGTGATTTTATCCAGGCTTTAGGATACGTTAAAACTTCTGCGGCACTAGCCAATAACGAGCTAGAGTTAATAAGCACTGAAATAGCAGAAGTTATTGAAAAAGCTTCCCAAGAAATTATTGACGGTAAGCACGATGAGCACTTTGTAATTGATATTTTTCAAACAGGCTCGGGGACCTCTACGAATATGAATGCGAATGAGGTTATTGCACATCGCGCAAACGAGCTCAACAGTAATGCTAAAGTTCATCCCAATGACCATGTAAACTTTGGTCAAAGCTCAAATGATGTAATACCAACAGCTATTCGAGTTGCAGCAGTAATTTCAACCGCTGAAAAACTAATACCAGCTTTAGAGCATCTACAAAAAACTTTTATCGAAAAAGGAAAAGAAAATGCTGATGTGGTGAAAACAGGAAGAACTCATTTAATGGATGCCATGCCTGTTACCATTGAGCAAGAATTTGGTGGTTATGCTCGTCAAATTGAACTTGGAATTGAGCGCCTTAAATCTGCGTTAACAAGAGTAAGAGAATTGCCACAAGGTGGAACTGCAGTTGGAACAGGAATAAATACGCATCACGATTTTGGTGCTAAATTCGCTTCGCAAATTTCAAAATTAACGGGACAGAATTTTATAGAAGCTGTAAATCATTTTGAAGCTCAAGCAACTGTTGACGCTCCTGTAGAGTTAAGCGGACAGCTTAAAACTATAGCAGTAAGTTTGATGAAAATTGGAAACGACCTCCGTTGGATGAACTCAGGCCCTAATGGTGGTTTGGGAGAAGTTCAGCTAGCTGCGTTGCAACCCGGTTCATCAATAATGCCAGGCAAAGTAAACCCTGTGATTGAAGAATCGTTAACTATGGTTTGCGCTCAGGTTATTGGTAACGATACAACAATAACGATTGGTGGACAATCAGGTAATTTTGAACTTAATGTGATGCTTCCCGTAGTGGCACACAACTTGCTACAATCCATTGAGATTTTAGCAAATGCTGCTAGAAACTTAGCAGATCGTTCAGTTTCTAGATTAGTAGTTCGCAAAGATGTTATTGCAGATAAAGTTGGTAGAAACCCAATTTTAGTAACCGCTCTTAATCCTATCATTGGATACGATTTGGCGGCAAAAATTGCAAAAAAAGCATTTGCTGAAAATAAGCCTCTAAAAGAAGTGGCTAAAGAGATGACAGATTTATCGGAAGCAGAGCTCGAAAGTGCTCTTGATCCAATAAAAATGACAAAAGGTGGCTTTACAGAGTAATAAGGTTAAGTCAAAGTCTCGTACTTGTTAAAAGAGCGAAACTTTGACTATATAACTTTGATGAAAAAGCGCTTTTTCGTATTATTCTGCCCCTTTTTAAAGGGTGTGAATCTCGTTATTTGAATAATTTTTAAAACACTAAATATGGCTCAAACAATGGCAAAATCTCCTAAAAGTGCATTCAATCAAGCACAAAAAAGAGAAATTCTTGCAGATTATAAGCTTGGATGGACGAGTCGTCATCTATCCCTTATAGGACGTAAAGAAGTGTTATCGGGGAAAGCAAAATTTGGTATTTTTGGAGATGGAAAAGAAATTCCACAAATAGCGTTATCTAAAGTATTTAGAAACGGAGATTTTAGATCTGGGTATTATAGAGATCAGACTTTTATGCTCGCTATCGGCGAGTTAAAGCCCACTCAATTTTTTGCACAATTGTACGCTCATGCAGATGTGAATTTTGAGCCATTTTCTGGTGGGAGACAAATGAACTCTCACTTTGCCACTCGCTTAGTAGACGGAGATGGAAAATGGATTGATCAGACTAAATCAAAAAATACATCCTCAGATATTTCACCAACAGCTGGGCAAATGGCTCGCTTGCTTGGTTTAGCTCAAGCATCAAAAGTGTATAGAAATGAGAATTCTTTAAAAGGCAAAGATTGGAAAAAATTCTCTAACAAAGGTAACGAGATTGCTTTTGGAACCATCGGTGATGCCAGTACATCAGAAGGTGTTTTTTGGGAAACAATAAATGCAGCAGGTGTGCTCCAGGTACCATTGGTGATGTCGGTTTGGGATGATGGTTATGGTATCTCAGTAGCTAAAAAATATCAAACTACTAAAGAAAGTATATCAGAAGCGTTAAGTGGATTCCAGAGAACGGAAAATTCTAGAGGTTTCGAGATTTTAAGGGTGAGAGCTTGGGACTATCAAGGCCTGATGGAAACTTATTTAAAGGCCGAGAAAATCGCACGAGAAGAACATGTACCTGTGCTTGTGCATGTTACTGAAGTTACTCAACCACAAGGACATTCAACTTCTGGCTCTCACGAGCGCTACAAAGATGAAGAGCGTCTCAAATTTGAAGTTGACTACTGTTGCTTAAACCAATTGAGAAAGTGGATTTTAAAGAACAAACTCGCTTCTTCAAAAGATTTGGATAAGTTAGAAAGCGAAGCTCTTATTATAGTTAACGAAGCCAAAAAAGAAGCTTGGGATGCGTACATGAATCCCATAAAAGAGGAAAAAGCTTATATTCTTGGTTTACTTCAAAATCTTCAAAAAGAAACTGGAGAGAAAAGAGTTGGTGAAGCGGTTAGAAAATTAAAAATGTTTCCTAATTCAATTCGCAAAGATATTAATTCTGCTGCGCGTAAATCCCTTCATTATACGGCTGGTAAAGAAAGTGCCTCACGCAACGAATTAAAACAATGGTTAGTAAAAAGCGGCAAAGAAAATTACGACCGTTATAATTCACACTTATTAAGTGAGACTCCATTTTCGCCTATGAATGTTGCAGAAATTAAACCTGAATACAATGCTGATTCACCCATGGTTGATGGAAGGCTTGTGATTAGAGATAATTTTGAGAAGTTGTTCAAAAAATATCCAAACACACTAATTTTTGGTGAAGATGCTGGAAAATTGGGCGATGTGAATAAAGGCCTAGAGAATCTGCAGGAAAAGTACGGAGAAATCCGTGTGAGCGATACTGGAATTAGAGAAGCGACTATTCTAGGCCAAGGAATTGGAATGGCATTACGTGGCCTTAGACCAATCGCAGACATTCAGTACCTAGATTACCTGCTGTATTGTTTTCAAGGCTTGAGCGACGATTTAGCGACGTTACGTTACCGAACTAAAGGTGGACAAGCTGCACCGTTAATTGTTAGAACACGAGGTCATCGATTAGAAGGAATTTGGCATTCAGGCTCTCCAATGGGAATGATTACAAGTGCGTTAAGAGGAATACATGTTTGTGTTCCCCGAAATTTGACTACAGCCGCAGGTTTTTATAATACGTTGTTACAAGGCGATGATCCCGCAATTGTTATCGAACCGTTAAATGGATATAGATTAAAGGAAAAATTACCAGCAAATCTTGGTGAATATGCAACGCCTCTTGGTGTACCAGAGATTGTAAATACTGGCACAGACTTAACCATCGTTTCTTATGGTTCTACATGTAATATTATTGAAAGTGTTCTTCCGCAATTGGATGCGGCGGGAGTCTCTGCTGAGTTAATCGACGTTCGTACACTTATGCCTTTTGATGTGAATGCTATGATTGTGGAGTCTTTAAAGAAAACTAATCGCTTGTTGATTATTGACGAAGATGTGCCAGGCGCAGGATCCGCTTATATTTTGCAAAAAGTGTTACAAGAGCAAGGTGGGTATAGCTATCTTGATTCGAAGCCAATTTGCTTAACGGCAAAAGATCATCGTCCAGCTTATGCTTCTGATGGAGATTACTTCTCTAAGCCCAATGCTGAGGATATCTATGAGACTGCTTACAACATGATGAGAGAATGCGAACCAGTTCGATTTCCGGAGATTTAGAAACTTAATTAATTGTCAAAACTAAACCACGATTTAGAATCGGATAGTTCGTATAACTTGATGCCAGAGTTAGTACCAAAGTAGAAATAATCTTGACTATTACTAAAGCGAAGTTGAGTTAGTTTTGGTGTTGAATTAGTGTATTTAAGCGCTAATAGCTCTCTCTTGTTATATAAGTTAATTATGCTAAGTTGGCCTTCATAGAAAGTTGCTAGGTAACTATTGGAATAATGAATATCGGCATAGCTGGCCCTAAAATTATATAATGCATAGCCGTCACTCGTAATCTGAACTGTTCCGAGATCAGAATTGCGAATTGTGGCAAGAAATTCTCCAGATTTAGAGAATTTAACTCCCTGCGAATAACTTCCTTTAGCAGAGAGAGTCTGGAAGTTTAAAAGGTTTCCTTCTTTAGAAAATAGCTGATGTATTCCAAATACGCTCACCGCAATGCTATCCCCAGTAGGACTAACACTTAAGCTTCTATTTGTTCCCGTTATACTTGTAGTACTAGATTTAAAAATATTCGTTTTTGTCAATAAGCTAAATTTACTTAATGATCCGAATGCAGTAACGGTATAAAAGTAATTTCCATCCGGAGAAAATTCGATATCGAAAAAACTATTGTTGCTATCATAAAGTAGTTCATAAACTATTGTGTCGGCAACAAAATCCATAATTTTGACAGAACGGTCTTTACTCGAAACCATAGCAATAAGGTTTTTGTCTGCATTTATATCAACTCCATCTACAGGGTTTGAAAATGGTGTAGTGCGATAAATTTCAGTACCGTTTTCGAGATCAAATACTACTACATCATTACTTGAAAATGAGGGATTATTTATCCCTGCTGAAGCAACAAGGTACTTATCCGTTTTGCTACTTCGAATGGAAGTAGCACCAGGGAAGTCCAAAATTTCTATTTCTGTAATAGTTCGGAAGTGTGAGATGCTAACTGCATTTGAATGAGGGGACTTTATCGTTCGAACTCTAAAACTATATTTCTTAGATTCATCAAGTTCAGTAACGGTGTATTCGGTGGTGTTTTTGTCAAAGGTTTTGTAAGTCTGAAAGGTATTGCCGTCAATACTTCTTTCCAAAGTGTAATTCTTAACATAATTAGCACGAGAAATAGACCAGCTTAATTTCACAGAATTAGCGTTTTCCTCTTTTACGGTTAAGGTTGGCTTAGGAGCTGTTAATGTCACTTTTTCGAATTTATTAGAGCTCGTTATTGAATTCCCTTTAATCGCTCTAACTCGATAGAAAGCATAAAAAATATCTAGATCACTAAAGGGATCGTGGGTAGCATTAATAAAGGGAGCTAAAGTATCAACAAAGGAAGTAGTATTAGGTGGCAAAGTGGCAATAACTTCAAAAGGTTGATCATAATAGGAGTTAGTTCGAAGTATTTCAAAACCGTCTTCAAAAGTGGAATTATCTTCCCAATTTAATGATACTGTAGACTCATCTACTACTTGTGATGAAGTGAAATAAGGACTGAAATCGATACTTAAAGCATCGTAAGGATAAATAACAAAATTGTTGAAGACATTTCCTGCTTCTAAATTTTCATAATCAAGATAAGCATCAAAAGATAAAGAGTAGGTATAGAAAGTCTTTTCAAAATCACGATTATATGAAGTCTCTTGGTGATATATAGTATCTAACGGCATAGATGAGATTATATGACCAGAGAAGGGGTCTGTATATAATGTTAATGTGGAGACAACAATAAAAGGCCATGAGCTGCCAAACTTCCAAGACAGATTAAAAGTGCTAGTATCTGATGAGGCGGAATATGTGTCCAGATTAATTTCTCCGAAGGAGATATCCGCTATTAAAGTTTCGGAAACATTATACCCATTTTCTATTGATCTGAAGGAGTATAGAGAGTAGCTAGTATTTTTAGTGAATTGGCCTGTTACATCGTTATAACTTCTTGTGGTTGCTTCCACAGTATCCAAAAGCTCAAAAGTAGCACCGTCCAATGATTTACTAAGAACATAGCCATCAACATAATTACTAGAATCAGTCCAACTTATTCGAATAACTTTGTCTGGTTGAATTTGTGTTTGAAATTCTTTTAAAGGTAGAATTTCAAAAGAAGGATTATCAGGATCGCTTAGGTTATCTCTCTCGAATGAGGTAGGAGCCTTACTACAGTAAGATAATAGGCAAACTGAAATGATAACGAGTAAAAGAGAATATTGAGATGTCGGTTTCATCACTTGAAGCTAATTGTTAAAGTGCCTGTATACATGCCTACAGCTAATAATAGAATTACAAGTACGCGAATGTTAGGATATAAGCTTTTCATAGATATAGGTAGATATTAATAAATAAACATACAATTGTTAGAAGGTAAAAATATATGTTAAATCAATCCTTTAGCGTTTAATTCAAGAAGGTTATTGATTGCTTTAACGAATCTCTTTTTCTAGAAATTAAAATTTTCAGTTACTGCTTACTATACGATGGGAGAATGCGAACTAGATCGATTTCCGGAGATTTAAGCAGCTTTTTAATAAGTTTGAACCCAAGCTTTAGATTCTGAAAGCTTATATAATTTGATGTTTTCATCAGTTCCGAAAAAGAAATAATCCCTAGTATTACTATATCGAAGGTGAGATAGTTTTGGGGTAGGTTCAATTTTAAAACCCACCACCTTTTTTTCATTCACTAAGTCAACTATTTTAAGTGCTCCTTGATATAAAGTGGCTAAATATCTGTCGGAGTGATGCATATCTGCATAGCGGCCTCTGTAAGTATAAAATATTTGCCCGTCACTAGTGTTTTGTATGCCTATATGATCAAAGTCACGAACTGTGGTCAAAAATTTTCCAGATCTTGAGAATGTAACTCCGTGTGAAGTAACTCCATATATAGAGAGCGAGGGGAAATTTAGAAGAGTGCCGGAAGGAGAAAAAAGTTGATGCACTCCTTTTACGCTTACTGCGATACTATCTCCTGTAGGACTAATACTCAATCCTCTAAGTGAACCTGTTGGACTTTTAGAGTTAGTGCTGAGAATCAGCTTTTTTGTTAACAAACTATATTTGCGTAATGCACTAAACATGTCAATGATGTAAAAATAATTTCCATCGGGTGAAAATTCTATGTCATAAAGGGTGTTATAGTTATCGTTTATTACTTCATATACTACGGTGTCGGCAATAAAATCTATAATTTTAATAGATTGGTCTCTGCTTGAAACCATTCCAATAAGGTTATTGTCTTCATTTATATCCACACCATCAACTGGATTATCAAAGGGGGATGTTCGATAAATTTCAGTGCCACTATCCAGGTCAAAAACAACAACATCATTACTCGAATGTGTATGGCTGTAATATCCTGCAGATGCAACAAGATATTTATCTGATTTACTACTACGAATGGAGGTAGCGCCAGGAAAATCAAAAGAATTATGTTCAATTATGGGTTGCATATATCTACTAACTACAGTATTAGAGGGGTGTGAAACTATAGTTCGAATTCTAAAGCTATAGTTCTTAGTGGTATCAAGCTCTGTAACGGTGTATTCGTAAGTGTTTTTGTCAAAAGTCTTATAAGCTTGGAATCCCCCACTATTTATGCTTCGTTCTAAAATAAAGTTTTTGACATAGTCAGTGTTAGAGATTGTCCAATTAAGCTTAATCGAAGTGGCATTACTTTCATTATAGTACAAGGTTGGTTTGGGAACTTCGATATCTACTTTAGTTACCTCATCAGAGCTAGTTTTTGAACTTCCTTTTATAGCTCGAATGCTATAAAAAGTATCAAAGCTTTCATATCCGCCAAACGGGTCAAGGCGTTCACTAAGAAAAGGAGATAAAGTATCTGCGAAGGTAGTTGTATTCGGTGGTAAGGTTGCAATAACCTCAAAAGTCTCTATCTTTTCGGAGTGACCTCGTAGAATCTCGAAGCCATCTTCAAAAGTGGAATTATCTTTCCAATTTAATCTAACACTAGACTCATTAACTATTTGGGATGAAGTAATTTGAGGAGAAAATTTCATCTTTAAATATCCATATGGATAAATATTCAAACTATCATAAGCATTACCATTATCTAAATCTTCTTGATTTAAATAAGCTTCAAAAGATAAATAGTAGTAATCGAAGGTTTTGATGAATTCATGTGCATACGATGTCTCTTGATTATATAAGGTGTCTAGATTAGTAGAAGATTGTATATCGTCTACACTAGGGTCATTATAAATTGTCAACTTTGCAACAACTATAAATGGCCATGAATTGTCGAACTGCCAAGACACATTAAATGTGCTAGTATCTGTAGATGCTGAGTATGTATTTAAGCTAATTTCCCCTAAAGATATTCCCGTAGTCAGTATTTCGGAGTTTTTAGAGCCATTTTCTATTTTTCTATAAGAATATAAAGTGTATTTCGTATTTTTAGTGACTTTACCTGTTGTGTCGGTATAAGTGTTTGACGTCGCTTCTAATGAGTCTAGTACCTCAAATGAAGTACCATCTATTGATTTACTAAGTACATAACCGTCAATGTATTTAGTTGTGTCAGTCCAGCTGATTTGAACAACTTTATCGGCTTCAATTTGGGTATAAAGTTCTTTGGAAGCTGGAATTTCGAAAACAGGATTATCAGGATCGTTAGGATTTTCTCTTTCGAATGAGGTAGGTGCTTTTGAACAATTAGAGATTAATCCTGCGGCAATAAAGAGTAATAAAAGAGAGTATTGGTTTTTTGACTTCATCACTTTAAACTAACTTTTAAAGTAGCTGTTGGCACTAAGCTTTTATCAAAATCTACATAAGGATTGAATTCAAATTTAGTGGATCTAAAGCCTGACTTAGGAGGAATGAAGCCATCAATAATGTTTAGTCCGTATACAGTGACTAGACCAATCAAACTTATCTTTCGAATATTTTCGTAACTTTTAATTTGATCCATCTTTGTTACTGATTTTGCGATAATATCCAAAACCTCGTTAGGATTGGTAGCTTCGTTATATCTTATTCGGAGCAGATCGTATTCTTTGTTCCCTGTGGTAATTTTATTATCGAATATCAATGCTGATGCCCCAAAAGCTGTAATTCCAGTTATAAATAATGAGCTTTTTAGATACTGTCTTTTTGCAATCTGAGCATAACCTGGAACGAGTATTTTTTTGTAAACATCACCTCTTGTAGGGCGGACATAATTTCGTACAACTGTAATACCATCTTCTACTCGAAAAGCAGTGCCTGCTATGTTATTCTTATAATCAGCGGTTGTTCTGTAAAAGCCTTCTTCTAATTTCAATCGAATATGGTGAGTTCCTAACTCCTCGCCATTAACAGTGAGCATAGACTCTGTTTCAGATAGAATGAAAACATTAGAGTCCCAATAGCAACGTGCAAAAGAACTTTTATTAGCATCTTTAGATTGTGAATTTAGAAGGCGAGAATTCAATTGTAAGTATTTTTGTTCACCTTTTGCTAATTGTACACCTACTATCGAGTCATAGAAATACTTTGCCATAAAACGAACTTTGGTATAGCCATCAGTAACATTGATAACATCGCCATCCTGTATTTCAATGCAATTAGAAAAGTCATCGTTTAAAACTAGATACCCGCTATCAATACTCAGGTTAAATCTCAAAGATGTAGAATCACTATTTGCTTGTGCGAAGCAAATACTTGGTATGGATAGGGTAAACGCTATTCCAAGAATAAATACGGCTAAATTTTTCATCACAGTAGTTAATTATTAAATAAAAAATAAACAACTATTAGTGAGTAAAAATATATGTTAAATCAAACCTTTAGCTTTTAGCTCAAGGTATTTATTAATAGCATTTACCGACAAATCTTTGGGTGGGGTCAATATGGTATGAATACCACGTTGATTAAGTGCTTTAACGATTTGTCTTTTTTCGTAATCAAATTTCTCTGCAACTGTTTTGGTATAGATTTCACTCATTGAGTTAGACTCAGATTCTAATAAATCGCTCAATTCTGTATTCTCGAAGAAAATGGTAACCAGCAAATGGTCTTTGGCAATACGTTGTAAATAGGGGAGCTGGCGCTCCATAGCCGAAAGTGTTTCGAAGTTTGTATATAAAAGTACAAGACTACGCTGGTTTAGGTGTTGACGAAGATTAATGATTAAACGCTCAAAATCAGATTCTTGGAAATTGGTGTCTAAATTATAGAGTGTTTCTTGAATTTTTCGAATGTGAGTACGCTTTTTTTCCGGGCGAACAACAGTAGATTTGTTATTCGAAAACGTGATAAGCCCAGCTTTATCTTCTTTTAAAAGAGCGATATTTGAAATCACCAAACTGGTGTTAATAGCATATTCTAGTAATTGAAGGCCGTCGAAAGGCATTTTCATTACGCGCCCCATATCAATTACATTTACGATTTGCTGGGAGCGCTCGTCTTGGTATTGATTTACCATTAGTTGATTAGAGCGAGCTGTGGCTTTCCAGTTTATGGACCGTAAATCGTCGCCGCGGACATATTCCTTAATTTGGTCAAACTCCATGGTATGTCCAATTCTACGTACTTTCTTGACACCAATATCGGAAAGTCGGTTCGACAACGCATACAACTCAAACTTCCGCATTTGGATAAATGACGGATAGACGGGAAGTTTTACACTTTCCTCGAAAACAAACCTACGCTGAATAAACCCTAAGCTGGACGAAGCGTAAATATTCAGTTGTCCATATTCGAACTCACCACGTTTAGTAGGGCTTAGCGTATACTGTAAGTTCTTAGTTACATTTTTTTTCAGTTTAGCGGAAAGCACAAAATCACGTAACTGAAACTGAAAAGGGATTTCGTCAATAATTGAGAGATTTACTGGGAATGAGTAGTTATTAGTGATAGAAATATCAATTGGATTCTCATCTCCATTAGAAAGCTTTTGTGGAAGATTTCGCTTAGCAGAAATACCCTTTGAAGTGGGAAAAAGAATCAGAATGTCTGCAAATACGATTATTAGAAATAGAATAAATAGAATGTTTGCAATAGCACTGAATGGAACAAAGAAATATCCTGCAATAAAGCATGAGCAGACTACTCCTAAGGCGGTAAAAAAGCGTGATTCTAAAAAAAGGCTTTTCAAAAAGCTCACTATCTAGGCACCTCAACTTTATCGGCTAATTGCTTTAGTACTTGGTCTGGAATGATTCCCTCCATTTCCTTTTCAGGAGTAAGCATAATGCGGTGGCGAAGGGTAGGAGAGATTATTTCTTTCACATCTTCTGGAGTGATGAAATCACGACCATGCATGGCTGCCCAAGCTTGCGCGGCTTTCATCAAGAAAACTGAAGCTCTAGGAGAGGCGCCAATGGAAATAGAGCCAGAGTTACGAGTTTCGTAAACGATTTGAGCGATATAGGTCATTAACGCTTTTTCGACATGTACTTCGTTAACTTTTTCACGTTGTGCAATTAACTCTTTTGTATTTACTACCGATACTAAGTCTTCAAATTCTGAGTGTGATTTACGTATGTAACTTCCCTCAAGTATACTTACTTCTTCTTCTACATTTGGGTATCCAACATCTATTTTAAAGAGAAAGCGATCTAGCTGAGCTTCAGGTAAACGATAAGTTCCTTCGTGTTCAATAGGGTTTTGTGTAGCAACTACTATAAATGGAGGGGGCATCAAATAAGTAGTTCCATCTACCGTAATCTGCTTTTCTTGCATCACTTCGAACAATGCAGATTGTGTTTTTGCAGGAGCTCTATTTATCTCATCGATGAGTACTAAATTGGAGAAAATTGGACCTTTTTTAAATTCAAACTCAGTGGTTTTTGTATTAAAAACGCTGGTGCCTGTAATATCGGCGGGCATTAAATCAGGTGTAAACTGTATTCTCGAGAAGTTTACATCTAACGATTTGGCTAATAACCGAGCTGTCAAAGTTTTTGCTACACCTGGAACCCCTTCAATTAGTACGTGGCCATCAGCCAAAAGAGCACAAATAAGTAGGTCGATCATTCTGTCTTGTCCCACAATTACTTTTTTAATTTCATTGCGAAGCTTGGCAACTAGACCTTGTAGTCCAGATAAATCGACACGATTTTGAAAAGGCGTATCTTGAGGCTTCTCAGTGGAAGCATCAGGTTGCGTTTCTGTTTGCTGAATAGGTGTTTCAGAATGGATGTCTTTGTTGTTTTCTTCGCTCATCGTTGTGATTGTTTGTAGAACTTATCGATTTGTTCTGTGATGCGTTTAATTTCTGAATCTGATATCTGAGCCTTGTTTTGTAAAGTCTCAATATGTTTAAAAAGCTCGGTAATTTCTTTATTAGAAATGCTCGAGCGTAATGCAATTTGAGTTAATGTCTTATCATCTAAAACGTTAGTATCAATATGTAAATGGGTGCGGATATAGTCTAGAAAGAATTGCACTTTCTTGGTTAACAAATCTTTATGAGAACCTGAATTTAGGTAGAGGTTCCCAATAGTTTCCGCGAACTCTAAGCTTGTATTTTTAACAGCAGGAATTTCTGGGATAATTCGTTGGGTACGGCGACCTCTAAAAATGAGAAATAGTAAAGCAGATGCCAAAGCTATGAACCAAGCCCATTTTAGATTGTCGTCTGAAACGACATATCGCATTGGGGAGTTGTACGAAAGACGGCCTTCTTTATAGTATTCGTCCCAATAAGTATCTTGATTAGGAAGGTAAGATAGAGCGCTAAAAGCGTAATCATATTTTGCAGGGTCTTTTACAAAATAGTTAGTGAAAAGAAATGGATTTGAATGAATGTAGAACGCACCATCGCCTTTATCAATCTTAATGAAATTGGCTTTTCCTTCGTTATTAACTCCTAAAACTGTGGTGCGGGTGGTATCGTATCTTGAAAAGTAGGTGTTAGTTAAGGTACGTGGAAAGCTCCAGCCCTCTGCATTGCTTAAACTTTGGTTAGTAAAGTTAAGAGTACTTTGTGTTAGAGAGTCGAGCGAGCGAGCTGTAGGGTTAATTATAGGGAATGATTTGTTTAACTCAATTCCGAGTGTGTCAGCAAACGCGCCTTCTATTTTCCATGCAGATACAAAGATGAAATCGCCCAAGTTGGCATGATCTCTAAGCGTGATTGTTTCGTATTGGTCTAGCGAGAATGTAGAGTTAATAAAGATCCAGTTTCTTGAGACTTCACTAAAGTCATCTTCAAGTTCAAAAATAGGGGAGTTGATAACGCTTACTGTACCCTCAGAAAATAAATTACTTGAAAGATCAGAGAGTATAAATGCTCCGAAAGGTTTTTTTTCTGAAAACGAATAACTTTGTCTCCAGTCTATTTCTTTTGGCTCCGCTAATTTAATTGCAACTGCTAAAAGAATTAAAAGCCCGAGAATTACGATGTACTTCTTGTCTGATTTCTTCATGCCACCGCTCGTTTAATATCCTGAAGAGCTTGCTCTACGGATTGATATTTCTCGGCGTCAATTTCAAAATCTCCATATTCAACAAATTCGTAATACATCACCAATTTACTGAAATAAGAGAAAGAGGGATGATCGATAAGCTCTCTCTCATAGTCGTTATTGGTTTTCTCAATGCTAAATTGAATGAGCCCTTTATTGTAGAGCAATTGCAAAGTTATTAGAAAAGCATAGCGTGTAGCAGAGGCGAAGTCTGATTTTTCAAGAGCTTCTTGATGTAGCTTTTTAAAATTAATCTTGTCTAAATCCTCTTCCGTTACATTTGGGGAAAGTGATTTCTCTGGATTCTTCCGCCTTAAAATATTGGACAAATTCCCTTCTAGAAATTGATTTAAAAGCAGAAGTACAACGCCTCCAATGGCAAAGTATACAACTGCTTTAAGTATGAAATTACCCGCCGGTGTTCCAAGGAAATATGATAATCCTCTAAATATCCAGAACAGCAGAATTCCTATAAATGAATCGGGGTTGGGAGGTGTTCCTTCATACTGGAAATCTGGATTTGAGTAGTAATTTTCTATGATTGAAATATCAGGGATGCGCAGATCTACATTAGAAGAATCAGGGAGAATAATTGGGGCAATAAATGGCTTTTCAATGTTAGAAGTGGCAGAATCAGCCACAGCTTGATCTTGAGCCACAACTTCAGTGAGTTGTGGCGATGTAAACAAAAAGACTAATACAAAAAAACGAAAATAAAAGCGTGAAATTTTCAATGCAACGAGGCTTATAAAGATAGATTTTCAATTTTGGAACGTAATGCTCCGCCTTCTTTGCGCTCAACAAGATTAAAGAAGTGAAGTGAAAGCGCGATTTGCATAATGGAATATAACATCGAACTAATCACAGTAGTACCTCCTAGAATTATAGTGTACAACATTGAGAAAACACCAGAGCCTTCTTCCGTTCCAATACTTGATATAATAACTGAAAGAATGGTAGTTGGTATTACAAAAACGTAAGTAGCAATTGTAGTAATGATGGTCATTAGAATTATAAGGCCAAATGTAACCCACCAATAATCTTTAACTAACTCCCAAGAACGGCCTAAGGCTTTAAAAACTCCTTGCTCTTCAATAAATAAAGCTGCTGGTGCGAGAGACCATTGAACGCCTATGAAGATTGCTGGTAATATTAAGGCGAACACTGAGAAAAAGAGTGCGATAACAATGAGTGAATATAGAGCTACAAAGCTTAATACATTCTGCACTACATTTTCGATTAGATTTGTGGAATCTGCTTCTCGGTCATTTGAAGTTAGTTGAACATGTTTAAAAGTAACAACCGATAACATCGAAGTGCCCAAAACAGACATTAGTAAACTTAAAAAGTACTTACCTGAAAACATGGAAGCAAAAGCTCGTGCTTCAGCTTCAGAATCACCCATTGAATTAAAAATATCGACACTCATATCACCAACTAACGCTATTTGAATGACATAAAAAGGCATCACGAAGAATAGAAGCCCTTTGCCTAGAGTCATATAGTGAAGGCGTATATACTGAAAAGTATCCGTTAAAATTTCACCAATCTCTCTTGGTTTTTTGTATTCAAAATTAACCATTCATGGTTCTCCTTTTTAAATTTATACGTATTGGTAAAATGAAATAATAGCCTATAATGAATGTGAAAGATAAGATAATAATGGAAAGACTGAGTGCTAAAGGCATATCTGTGTAACGGGTAACAAAAGACTCTAAAAAGCCCGCAATAATGAACACGGGGACAAGACTTAATACCATTTTTAGGCCATCTTTAGCGCCTCGTATGAAAGCATCTTTACGTTTATACGTGCCGGGCATCACAAAACTATTACCAAGTACAAAACCAGCGGCGGCTGCAATAGTAATTGCACTTAGTTCGAGCGCCCCGTGTATAAAAATAACTAGGGCTGATTGACTGAGTAATCCATAACCTTGGAAAAATGAAATAAAAACGCCCACCATAATTCCATTTTTCATAAGAATATACCCAGTACCAAATGCAGTAAAAATTCCAAAAATGAAGCACATGAAAGATACTTTAACATTGTTAAATGTAATTTGGAAGAACATATTCATCTGGCTGTCAGACTTATAAATCCCAAGGGGGTCTCCGGCCTCAATGTTGGTTTTAGTGAGATTTACGTATTCATCAGATAGTATCAACCGAGCAAAGGATGGATCATTAAGCTGAGAAACTACTCCAAATCCACAAAAAATAAGGAAAATGACAACCGCAGCTGTTAATTCTTTAAGTCGATAGGAAAAAAGTTCGGGAATTTCTGTGGTCCAGAATGAAATTAGTCGAGAAGTGCTTTCTTTTTTATTCTTGTAAATAATATTATGAGCAAGAATAGAGAGGTCATTTAAATACTGAACTGTATTTGTATTTGGATAACAACTTTGAGCGTAAGCAAGATCGTTATTCAGTTCAATATACAGCTCCGCCAGATCGTCGGCAGTGCCTCGAGTTCTTTTCTTAAGTTTAGCCTCGTAAGTAGTCCATTTCTCAGCATTCTTACGGAGAAAAGTAACCTCTCTCATAGTTTATTTCTTTAGTCTTTTTAAGACTCGGGTTAAATCATGTATCTTTACAAGATGGTACCTTTTTTACTAATAAATTGAAAACCATTTTAGGTATGAATCAGATTGGAATAGAAACATCGCAACATGTACAACTAAATTATAATCCTGCTGGTATTGGGGATAGAATTGTAGCTTCCATAATAGATGGAATTGTTATTTTTGCATACTATATGCTTGTTGTTTTTGGTTTTGGGTTATTGATGGGGTCAAATTTGTTTACTCCAGCTGCCTCAGAAGGATATATCTGGGTTTTCATATTAGTGTTGTCAATTCCTGTATTTCTATACCATTTAGTATCTGAAGTGCTTTGGCAAGGCAAAACGGTTGGTAAGTGGCTGATTGGTTTACAAGTAGTTAAGGTTGATGGAACAAACCCTGATTTAAGTAATTATTTAATTAGATGGATGTTCCGTTTGATAGAAATTTCTATGGCGTTTGGACTAATAGCGTTTGTTACCATTCTTGTAAATGGAAAGGGCCAACGGTTGGGAGATATAGCAGCAAAGACCTGTGTTATTAAAACAAAAAAGAAAGTAAGGCTGAGTGATACTATCTATTCTCAAACGGAAACAGAGTACACTCCATTGTTTCCTAGAGTGGCTGAGTTAACCGATAAAGACATTAGAACTATAAAAGAAGTACTAGGCTCTAAGAAGGATTACGAGTACAACACGTGGTTTGTAATGGTTCAACGTACCGCTAATATCATCCAAATGAAATTAGGTATTCAAAAAGAAGAACTTAAAGCAGATGAGTTTTTGAATAGAGTGATTGCTGATTACAATCACTTTCATCAATCATAAAATAAGGCGGTCAATAAAAACGGCTACCCAAATAAGTGGTAAGTAGGCAATGGATGCGAACATGAGTTTCCGAGCATTTTCCTTTGTGCGTGATCTTGCAAAAACAATACTGTAATACAAGAAAAATAGAGCTAAAAGAATGGCTAGTACTAAAAATATTATTCCAGAAACTTGTAAGTAGAATAAAGCATAAGAGATTGGAAACAAGCATAAGGTGCATAAGATGGCATAGAAAGCAGTCTTTACACCTGTAATGTCGTTTTTAGGAACCATTTTAAAGCCAGCACCTGAGTAGTCGTCTTTATACATCCATGCAATAGCCATTACGTGAGGAATTTGCCAGAAAAATAAGATTCCGAAAAGTATCCACATTCCTGGGTCAGTAATAGTTCCTGTGGCAGCAGCCCAACCGCCAATAGGGGGTAAAGCACCAGGAACAGCACCAATTATGATATTAAAAGCAGAAACCCTCTTCATAGGTGTATAGGCTGCTAAATAAAGAAATGTTGTAGCAAAAGAAACAGCGCCAGCAACGGGATTTACCATTATAACAAGGTATGCAAGGCCAGAGAAAATCAGAGTAAGAGAAAAAACCATACCCTTTGCAGATGTAATTCTGTGCGCAGGAAGTGGGCGGTTTTTGGTTCTATTCATTAAGCCATCAAAATTACGCTCTATGAATTGATTGTGTGCACCGGTACCAGAAGCAATTAAGTAGGTTCCTATTATTACGTGAATCATTATGGCATAACTAAACGATGCTCCGCTCCCTAAAACGAAGCCTACCAACATACTAGCCAAAACGGCTAAAGTAATTCCAGGTTTTGTAAGTTGATGATAGTCGGAGATGATGTTAGACAGTGTACGCTCTAACGGGATGTTTTGCTCTACAGGATTCATTAAAACAGTGAAATTTACTCTTAAAACTAATTTTAAAGTTAATCATTTTATTCGAGTTTTGTTACCTTTGAGTATGAAATTAAATACATTCCAAAAGACAGCTATAGGCACTGTATTTGCCACCATATTTCTAATCTTTATAGGGGGCTTAGTTAGAGCTTCTGGTGCAGGTTTAGGTTGCCCCGATTGGCCGCGTTGTTTTGGAACATGGGTTCCTCCGACAAACCTTAGCGACCTACCGCCTCAGTTCGATCCAAACCAATTTAATGTGGTAAAAACTTGGACTGAGTACATAAATAGACTTGTTGGTGTTACCATTGGGTTGTTCATCATAGCAACCTTTATACGCTCTTTTAGCTACAGAAAAACAACACCGTCTGTTTTCTATAGCTCCGGTTTGGCTTTAGCCTTGGTTTTATTTCAAGGCTGGTTAGGTGGCCAAGTAGTAAAAACTGGGCTTAGTGAGTTTATGATAACGCTACACATGATTTTAGCACTGATCCTAGTGTTAACGCTTCTGTACGCTACCTTTAAAGCATCCGAGCATCATTTAAGCTTACAGATTACTGTCGCACAAAGAAAAAAGCTAATGTCTGTTCTAATTGTGATTTTGACTTTAAGTGTGGTTCAGATTTTTCTAGGCACTCAGGTTAGAGAAGGAATTGACGTGATTAAAAATGCGGAAAATGTGATTCCTCGCTCGGAGTGGGTTACGCAGACTGGAGATATATTCTCTATACATAGAACATTTTCATGGTTGTTCGTTTTTGCAACTATTTATTTATTTGTTGTTATAAGACGAGAGAAAATAGAAGGGCAACTAAAGAGAGTAGGTAATTATATTATTGGGCTTATTGTACTTCAATTAGTAATTGGTATAGGTTTGAACTACTTAGATATGCCTAGAATTTTGCAAATTGCTCACTTAGTAAGTTTCTCTGTATTGATGTGTTTTGAATTTTTGATGTTGCTTATGCTCGGTTTAAAATCTTCTCAATCAACATCAGCTCTTAGTAGCTAAAGTCGCTCGAGCAGCTCGTTCATAAAAATCTTTATTTCAGTTAAATCCTTACGAACTTGAGCAGGGATTTCCTTCTGAACTAGCGCAGCTCCATCCGCTTTTTCTCCACGTAATACCTTTTTCACACCTGCAGTTGTATACTTTTTATCCATCAGCAGTTCTTTGATGCGGAAAATTAATTCCACTTCATGCTCTTTATAGGCCCTATTTCCGGCACTATTTTTCTTAGGATGTAGCTCTGGGAAGTTTTTTTCCCAATTTCGGAGAACATGTGGGGCAAGTCCCGTTAACTTGGTAACTTCTCCCATTGAGTAATACAATTTTTTCATAGCTGTTGAAAGTGTATTTTATCGACGTTTAATTAAAATAAGAAAACCATTTCTGAACTTTTATAAAAGAATACATTTTGGAAAATACGATAGAAAAGCCAGAAATCGATATTAGTATTGTAGTTCCTTTGTTTAATGAGGAAGAATCGTTGCCGGAGTTGACCAAAGCTATTGATAATGCTCTGTCAGCCAAGTTTAGCTATGAGATTCTTTTTGTAGATGATGGCTCCACAGACACATCTTGGCAGGTTGTAAAAACACTTGCTGCTCAAAACGCGGGAATACGTGGAATTTCACTGCGTAGAAACTATGGGAAAAGCGTTGCTCTACAAGCCGCATTTGATGTAGCCCTTGGGAAGTATGTAGTAACAATGGATGCCGATTTACAGGACGACCCTGATGAAGTACCAGAAATGATTGCAATGCTCGAGAGTGGTTTAGACCTAGTTAGTGGTTGGAAGAAAGAGCGATTTGATCCAATCTCAAAAACGGTGCCCTCAAAGTTTTTTAACTTTGTAACTCGTAAAGCGGCAGGTATAAACTTAAATGATTTCAACTGCGGATTAAAAGCATACCGAGCTGAAGTAGTTAAGAATATATATTTATACGGAGAACTTCATCGTTATATCCCTATGCTTGCTAAGAAAGAGGGCTTTTTTAGAATTGGTGAAAAGATTGTAAAGCATCACCCTCGCAAGTATGGTAAAACTAAATTTGGGCTATCTCGGTTTTTAAATGGCTTTCTTGATTTAATGACCATCATGTTTGTTCAAGGCTATCTACAAAAACCTATGCACTTTTTTGGCACCCTAGGTCTGTTGATGCTAACGGCTGGAACTCTCATAAATAGTTATCTTGCAATGATTAAGATTATTTATGGGCAAGGGATAGGAGAACGACCACTTTTGTTTTTGGGAATTCTTTTAATGCTGTTAGGAATACAAGCTTTGAGTACAGGATTGTTGGGAGAACTCATCAATAGAAACCATGTTGAGCGCCAAAAACCAAATATTAGAGAAGAAATTTAGAGCATGGAGTTACAATTAGTTAGTAAAAGAGCAGCTACAAAAATTTGTGTTGCCATACTTTTTGTTTGTATAGAGATTATTGGAAGTACTACTCTTCTAGCTCAAACTTCTAAATCCGCAGAGTCTACATCTTTAAGCTGTGTAGATAAGGCAGAAGCTGAGGCTGAGCTTTTAAAGCAGCAAAACAAGTATGTTCAGGAAATTGAGGTTCTGGAAAAAGCCACCCAGAAATGTTCATTGTCGGAAAAGCTTTACACCGAAATATCTTTAAAATATCTTGAATTAGGTGACAGCAACTATAATGAGAGTCATAGAGGCGATTCAAAAGACAAAAAAGAATACTTTTATAGTGGCCTAGATTGGGCTAGAAAAGCGATTCAGGCTGACACAACCAATAACCTTGGCTACGAGATGGTGTCTACTTCTTATGCGGCAATACTTTCAGTTTCTAGCTTAAGGAGCCAATCCAAGTTAGCAGATAGCGTGCGTATTTATGCTGAAAAAGCATTGTTTTTTAATCCAGAGAATGATCGAGCAATTCATATTCTGGGGCGTTGGCACTACGAAGTAGCCAACTTAAGCTGGTTTACCAAGTTTATGGCTGGGTTGCTTTTCGGGAATAAGCCAGATGGCTCTATAGATAAAGCGATTGAGTATTTTAAAATGTCTGTGGCACTAGATGATTTCCCTGTATATAGATATTGGCTTGGGAAAGGATATCTAGAAGCTGGCGAAAAAGAAAAAGCAATTAAAGAGTTCGAGTATCTACAATCGCTACCTTATGCTCAAAAAAATGACGATTACTTTAAACAAGAAGCTCGAAAGCTAATAGAAAAATACAAGTAATTAGTAATCAGAGTTTAGCCCCAAAAACCATGAGAAGTTGAATTCCGGTTATTTCAGCTACGGTTTTAAAGAAAATGATATCATTGGTGCTGTAGGAGAGAACTAAATATGAAGCCACCAATACAGTAAAGTAGGTCCCAAGATATAAGGATACTTTTTGAGAGTTATAGGCTTGGAGTGGGTTAAACTTGTGTATCAATACTTTAATGATTGATAATGGAATTAAAAGCTTTGCAAAAATAAACGGTACAAAATAGATTACGTTTTTTTCAACAGTTACAGAGCTAAACCATTCATAGAGAAACCGCCATTCAATTCCATTTGCAGTCCAAATAACAAATACCGAGGCTGAAATGATAACTCCTAAAATAGGAATCACATTGGCCACATTAAACGCATATTTATTAGAATTTTGATGGAAGTAATTTGAAATTTTAATGAGATAAATAAGACATAAATCAAAAATGAAATATTGATATATGGGAACCTTTATAGTGTGATAAAGAAGCAGAAAAAGAACTGTTAAGAGAGCTGTATTCTGATAAAAAGACTGGGATTTCTTTTTCGCCACTACATAAATAACCAAAAAGAGTAAAACACTGCCCGCAAAAATTATGTGCTCTGGCAAGTAGAAAATAGTATCAAGTGCTCTTAACTCTGCAATAAGAACAATTCCTAAACTAAAAAAACTGAAACCAATTTCACGAAAATTTGTACCCTTTTTTAGATAGAGATAAAGCTTGCAGAGAATTCCAATTGTGTAAATAGAGATTATCTGGAAAAAATTATCTGGGGTGAAGAGTAGAGGGACTTTACTGGTCCAGTTATATGGTGAAATTAGCAGGACAGAGATTAGTATTAAAACGGTGAGTAAGCCTTTAGAATTGAAGCTCGTTTTGCTCTTCATAGAAATAATTAATGGATAGAGCGCCAAAAGAATGATGCCTAAAGAAAACGAAGTATGTTTTATAAAACCTGTTTTTTGTAGAAATGGGGTTGCGACAGCAAGTAATGTGAATAGAAATGCAATTAACAAATCTGTTTGAGTGTATCTCGTTTTTGAGTAGGCAAGCATAATTAAAGCGCTGAGAACAACTAAACCTAAATTGATGGTAATGAATAGCGGGGTGTTTAAAGCTCCTGAAAAAGGAAACAAGCCAACTATAATCGCAAAACACAAGGGGAGAACAGAGTTTACTAAAAAGCTTGAAGAATGTAGAGTCTCTGAAATACGTTTCTTGTAAAGGTAAACAAGAATTCCAACTTCAATAGCTAATAGAATAGGAATTGCAAATGAAGAAGTGAAGTAAAACGCAGCTAGAGCTAAAGAAAAGTATCCAATGAGTTTAATAGATTTACCTGCATTTATTTCTATCCAAATTAAAAAAAGAGCTACAAAATGGGCTAAGAAAAATATAAAATGGATATGATTGGGTTGCTTCTTCAAAATATCAGAACTGCTACTGTATTCAGAAGAGTCAATACTCATAGAGAAGGCAGGTAGAACAGCATCAATATTTGAGTGATATGTGTTTACACTGAGACCAAGTGATAACGCGATAACGTCTCGAATTGAGGCAATGTTTATGGTTCCAAATTCAACATCTTTATTGTAACTCTTTCCTGTTAATGACAAGTAGGTGGGGAGATCCATTCCTGTTTTATGTTCTCCTAGTTCATTGAGACCATGGTCTCCCATAATTAAGAGCTTATCTGTTGGGCGTAAGGATTTATAAAAGTCGCCCACTATTGAGTCTATGGTTGTGTGGGCATTTTTGTATTCGGGTAGGAGGGTGCCAAACTCGTGGCCTATCCAGTCGGTAGTTTCATAATGAGCAACTACAACATCAAAGTTATGCTGATTAAAAAGCGTGATGGCTTCAGCGGGAATCTTCTTATCTTTTTCAAAATAATTTTCATTTTCATCACGGTGATATTTATCAATAAAAACTTCCCCAAACTGATTAAAATGACCATCAGAGAAAACAGCCGCAGATAACCCAGCATCATTTATATCACTAAAAATAGATTTAATATTCGTTTTTTGATGTGCGAAGTTATTGAGAACACCAAAAACGCTATTTTGCTCTGAGCCACTAAAAGCAGTTCTTATTGCAGAGCTAGAATAGGCTTCAAATGTAGTTTTTACTTTTGAATAACTACTATGCCTTCTTAACTTGTTGAGGTTAGGCATTATGGTTGAGTCCATTGCCGTTCGGTAGGCTAAGCCATCAATTAATAAAACAAATAAATTAGACGCAGAGTCGGGCTTTACAAAGAGGGTTTGTATATCTTCTGTACTTGAAACTGGAGCATTCTTAAAGAATGATTTTTCAGCAAAATAGAAGCTTGATATAATAAATACGACTAGTAGCGTACGTATAAAGAGAGTAAATGATTTATATTTCGTGGTCATCTATAATTGAAAAATTGGCCATTGGCCCGAATAGTTAGTTAAATCCATTCTTGAGAATTTGTCCTTTATGTTACAAAAAATATTACTTCTCCTTTTAGTCTTTAGCGCACCAATATTTTCACAGGAACAGCAAAAAGGAATCAATTATGGGTTTCTGCCTGTTTTTTCTTTTAACTCGGATGAAGGCATTGTTCTAGGCGGAGAGTTGAAAAGATACAATTATGGCGATGGAATCTTACAGCCATATGATAATTATATGTATCTAAACACATATCTAAACTCTAATGGTGCATTTTCAGTTTCCTTATCGAGAGATCAAGTAAAAACTTTTGACACCGATATACGCACAAGCACGGGAATCTCAGCCTCGCAAAATTTCGGAAATTATTACTTAGGCAATACAGACGAGATAGGATTTGATCGGGCTCGTTTCGATTCCGCATCTTATTACTCGTTCAAGTCTTTTGGATTTAATGTCGGGGTTGCTACTAGGGTCCCGATTGATTTAGGTTCAGGAATTGAACGAATGGATATTAAAACAGGGCTTCAATTTGTATATGAAAGCCCTTGGGGAACTGATGCGGCGCGTTTTATTAATACTTCTAACATAGAAGGCTCGGATGGAGCATTTCTATCAATACTTGATCTCGCTTTTGTCTTAGAACGCCGAAATTCAGAGTTTAGAGCTCAAAAAGGATATTTGGTTGATATCGGTTTTAAATATGCTCCACCATTAGTAAGTACTCATCAAACTATACAGAATCGAATTGTATCTATTGGGTTTATCCCTCTTATAAATCGAGGGATAAGCGCCTCTTTAGCAGGGAAATTTAAGCTAATTAATACACTAGGAAATACTCCCTATTGGTTTAAACCATCTTTAGGGGGAGGTGGTGAGTTAAGAGGTTATATGTACAGACGATTTAGTAGTGATAACACTATTGCATATAGCATTGAGTTAAGAACGTGGTTATTTAAAATTCCGTTTAAGAACATTCAGTTGGGGGCCAATTTGTTTTTTGATGGAGGTAGAGAGTTCTCAAATAGTAATTGGAATCAAATATTTAATAAGCATAAACACACATTGGGATTTGGAGGGGTAATGTCTATTTTTACCCCTGACTATATTTTGAAATACGATATTGGTTTCTCAAACGACGGAATCGGGATTTACTTAGGAACAGGTTATTCTTTTTAAAATTCATCAAGAGAAAAGTATGACCAATAAAATCATATAACACCGCAAAAACGGATAATAAATAGTATATGACTAGCTCATTTGGTGCGAACGCAATAATCATTTTGTATGGTATAGGTGCGTTACTAATCACGCTTTATACCATCGGACAATTTCATCTTCTGTATTTCTATTTAACACCAAATAGAAAAGGTAGAAAAAACCCTAAACTGCCAGATTATAAAGAAGAAGACCTGCCAAGAGTAACGGTTCAGTTACCCATGTACAACGAATTCTATGTTGCAGAGGCTGTTATAGATGCATGTGCACAAATAGATTACCCTAGGGATAAGTTTGATATTCAAGTAGTTGATGACTCCACCGATGAAACCATTGAGGTGGTTCGGAAAAGAGTTGAATATTGGGCAAACAAAGGTATCGATATTACCATGGTTCATAGAACAAATAGGCAAGGTTTTAAAGCCGGCGCACTACGTGATGCAACTCCATTTTCTAAGGGCGAATTTATTGCCATTTTTGATGCTGATTTCAGGCCTCACCCAGATTTCTTACTCAAAACCATTCCATATTTTGAAAACGAAAAAATTGGAGTTGTTCAAGGCCGTTGGGGGCATATCAATAAACGCTATTCAATGCTTACAAATGCCCAATCTATCTTTCTAGATATGTTCTTTATTGTAGAACAGAAAGCAAGAGCATTGGCAGGTTACTATTTAAGATTTAACGGTTCCGGCGGTGTTTGGAGAAAGTCTTGTATTGAAGATGCTGGCGGTTGGTCGGCAGATACACTCTCAGAAGATTTGGATCTCTGTTTTAGAGCACAGCTTAAAGGATGGGAAATTATTTATGATGCTGAAGTAGTAGCACCAGCTGAGATTCCTGTTACTATGATTGATTTTAAGGCTCAACAATATCGTTGGACCAAAGGGAAAGCCCAAGTTATAAGAAAGCTGACAGGTAAGATATTGGGCAAGAAAATGCCTCTGATGGATAAAGCTCATGTTCTTTTCGACTTATTCAATATTGTTGTAATACCAGGGATTTTGATTTTGGCCATCTTTAGTGTTCCATTGACACAATTGATTAGTACTCAGCCCGAATATCAAGGAATGCTACTATACTTCTCCTTCGCATTGATAAATGTAATTCTAGCACCGTGGCTTGCCTGGTTGGTAATCCGCACTTACAACACATCTACATCAACCACTATTAAAGATGTTATTAAATCATTCCCACCATTTATTTGTGTAATTATTGGGATTCCACTTTTTCAGTTTGTCTCTATGGTAGATGGCTTTACAAGTAACAAATCATTCTTTCACAGAACTTCCAAATACAACATTGTTACAAAGAATGATAGTTGGCGAAATAAAGTGTACTCGCCCAAAGATGTGCCTCTTGTAACTTATTTTGAAGGGCTGTTGAGTTTATTTTTTATGTACGGTATTTATGTAGATTTTGCGAATAACAGTTACGGTTTTCTGCCGTTCCATGTCGTTTTAACTATAGGCTATGCATATGTATTCTTTACCTCATTTAAGAAAGGCTAACTAGTTTCATAGAATAGAACGGTATGGATATTTCTTTTTTACCAGAGTTTTCAGAAATAGGATTTTACGCATTTTGTTTTTTCTCTATGTATTTCTTGTTGATGATATTTTTAGCGATTGGTTTAGCAAAGCTACCATACTCTAAAATTTCCAATGGAAAGAGTCTCCCTACGGTTACTGTTCTTGTAAGCTCCAGAAATGAGGAGAGAGACCTTCCTGAGTGTATTAGTTCTCTGGAAAAATTGAATTATCCTGAAGGAAAATTACAAGTCGTTCTAGTAAACGATCGGTCTACAGATACTACTGAACAACTTATTGAGGAAGCTTCGCAAAGGAATGAACATTTTGTTGGTTTAAATACAATCGACTATCCACATCATAATTTGGAAGCAAAAGCTCGAGGGATTGCTTTAGGTTTTAAACATGCCACAGGAGAGTGGGTGTTTATAACAGATGCCGACGCAGTAGTACACCCAGATTGGCTCAGAGCTTCTCTAGCCGAGGTAGATGAGCACACAGGCATGGTTGGGGGAGCGCTTAAGGTAGAGCCAATTTCTTGGCTTGCTAAACTAGAGCGTGTTTGTTGGGCATTTGTACAGATGTTCAATCTTGGTATGTCTGGTTGGGGAATACCTTTCGTTTGCGTAGGCCCTAATATGGCGATGAGAAAATCAATTTATGATGAAGCGGGTGGACTTGAAAATAGAAATTTTACCATCGCCGAAGATCTAGCACTTTTCAAAATGGTAATAGAAGCTGGTTACAAAGTTAAAACCTATATGGATGAGCATACCGTTGTGCGACTTAAACCTGTCCCTTCATTTCGCCATTTAATAAGCCAACAGCGTCGTTGGTTAAAAGGTGGGCTTGATGATGGGATTCTTTACCTCATCATTTTGGGGTTAGCTTTTGGATGGGGACTTTTAGTATCAAGCTATATTCTATTCGGTTGGCTACTTTCGTTGAAGTACTATTTAATCTTTACTGTCTCAAAGCTTGTAATAGATATTCTCTTTCTTAGCCTCCAGCGCAGCCGGATGAAGGCAAGTAAATATGTTAGATACGTCCTTTTGTTAGAGCTTTACGTCCCCATAATCTGTTTTATCCTTCCCATTTCATTTCTTTTTAGCAGGAAGATTTATTGGAAAGGTGATGGCTATGAAATCCCATATTCTTAGATACAATCCATAAAAGCTCATCTTTAATAAAAGAACAGACTATACTTTTATTACTATTAAGAATATTTTGTCTTATATATAAAATATTTGTGTTGCTATGGCTGATATAAGAGACGATTCGGATTTAAAGACCTTGGTTTACTCATTCTATGATAAAGTGCAAAAGGAAGAGCGTTTAGGATATATTTTTAATGACTATGCCTTTATTGATTGGGATACACATCTACCAATAATGGTCGATTTCTGGTCTAATATCGTCTTTCGTACTGGGCGCTATAAAGGACGTCCTTTTTGGAAACACCAAGCATTGCCACTTCAAAAAACAGATTTCAATATCTGGTACGGTTTGTTTGTAGAAACCGTGGATGAACATTTTGCTGGTGAGAAAGCTGACTTTGTGAAAGGGATGGCAGGACGTATTGCAGCAACTTTCATAACAAGGCTAGAGATGGAAGGAAAATTCAAATAAGAAATAGGGAAAAGTGAAGGTAAAAAAAAAGCTCTCATAGAAATGAAAGCTTTTTGAAGTGTACCGCGTACGGGATTCGAACCCGTGCTACCGCCGTGAAAGGGCAGCGTCCTAGGCCTCTAGACGAACGCGGCAACTAAGATGATAATCAATAAATTGTGGGAGCCTGATGGGGATCGAACCCACGACCTCTAGTGCCACAAACTAGCGCTCTAACCGACTGAGCTACAAGCTCCATGTAAACTTCAATTACCAACCAAATAACATTTCTGTATAAAAGGCAGGTTCTCGAAATCTCTTTTACCGGAGTAAAAGTTTTGTACCGCGTACGGGATTTGAACCCGTGCTACCGCCGTGAAAGGGCGGCGTCCTAGACCTCTAGACGAACGCGGCAATAAAATCAATAATTAAAACAACTTTCTAAGAGGCGACAGGCGGATTCGAACCGCCGTACGAGGTTTTGCAGACCTCTGCCTAGCCACTCGGCCATGTCGCCTTGCAAAGCAAGTAGGTGTACGCCCGACAGGAATCGAACCTGTAACCTACTGCTTAGAAGGCAGTTGCTCTATCCGATTGAGCTACGGGCGCTCAATTCCAATATGTCAATAATACACATTCTAAAAGCCCTCAAAATGTGTAAAAAATGTCGGGGAGACAGGATTTGAACCTGCGACCCTTCGCTCCCAAAGCGAATGCGCTACCGGGCTGCGCCACTCCCCGAATTTCCTAAATTGGAAAGGCCACAAATATAGGGTTTTCTACAATCCGTTACCACTAAAAAATCATTTTATTTTACTAAGACGTGAAATAAATTCGCTTACCCTGCTAATATTGCTTTTACGTAGTTCTTCCAGCTCATATTAACAGCAGCTGAGGCTACATTTTCTCCTGATAACGGGTTGTCCAAATAATTAAGCATCACGTTCGCCATGGAATCAATATCCTCGGGTTCTGCTAGATATCCGTTAAATCCATCAATCACAGTTTCAGGAAAATGTCCCACTTTGGTGGCTAAAATGGGAAGCTTAAAGTTATAAGTAAGCGACTCAACACCTGAAGGAGTGGCCGTTAAATAATACAGGACACTGCAATCAGCAGTTTGAAAGTACTTATGAACGTCTTCGTTAGGAACGAACTCACTTTTAACTACAATACTATCTTGTAAGCCAAGTTCCTCGACTAAAGCTAAGGGGCGATAATCTTGTTCACTTTCTTTATTCTTTAGAAAAAGCTTTTGAGCGATTGCGAATAAACCGCGTTTAAGTTTTGTTGAGAATTTGGAAGTATCGAGCGTAGCCCAAAATTCTTCTCCACAAATTAAGAAGGATACGTCATCACGAACTTCAGCTACTTTCCTAAATGCATGAATAGCATTGTGTAACCCTTTGTATTTTCGAATAAATCCAAAATAAAAGAACACATGCTTCTTAAGACCCAGCTCTTTTTTAAACGCTTGTACATCAAAATTTGGATCAGGCTGATACAAATCATACACGGGATGAAATAACTTGATAACTGTGGTAGCGTGGTTCTGTGAGCGCTCTCCCGTTTCATTTACTGCAAGTTTTTTATTTGGGAATAGAACCTTTAGTTCTTCAACAGTTTTATAGGCATGCGCGATATAAGTATCGGCATGTTTAATTCCCATTTTAGTGAAGCGTTCATCAATAGTGCTTCCTTCTTTCTGAATCACAAAATGTAAATCAAAAATAATCTCAGCCGAAGTATGTTTTTTGAGCCACTTCGCAATATTTCCCATAGGTAGTCCTTGGATGGAAATGGCCCATTGAAAAATCACTTTATCGGGAGAAAGTGATTTTATATACCGTGCGGTCTTTTTCCAGCTAAGTGGATTATTATAGTTTGTTAAGTATGCGACCTGAATTCTCGTGTCTTCAAGAAAATCTGAAGAACTAGATTTATCGACGAACTCTCTCGGTATTATCGCAGGGTATTGATTCGTCCAAGAAACGATATGAACATCGTTTTCTGGATTCATATCCAAAGTTTTGGCTAACGATGTATTGTAATTAGAAATACCACCTTTGAACTTTGGACCTGGCCCGAAACAAACTATTTTTGCCATAGCTTAGGTATATTTTTTTACGGCAACATCATAAACTCTACGCATGCCTTCTTCAATAGAAATTTGAGGCTTCCAGCCGAGTCGTTCGCTAACATAATCCATATTGCCATAGCGTGCATGTACACCAACGGGTTTATCGAGCAACGTTTTAATGGTTGGTTTATATCCAGCAAAAGAAGTAAACACTTCAATAATCTCTAGGAATGAAGTGAGCTTGCCACTACCAATATTGATGGCGCTTCCATCAGTAATGTGCTCCATCGCTAAAAGAGTACAATCAATTACATCATCAATATGAACAAAATCTCTGCCTTGTTTTCCTGTTCCCCAAACTTCAAATGGATTTTCTTTTAGAGCTGCACGGCGCGCAATAGCAGGAACTGGGTAGGAAAGGTCTTGGTCTTCGCCATAACCAGAGAACGGACGAATACATGTTACTGATAGGTCATAATATTTTGATGCAATATGCGCAAGATATTCACCCGTAAGCTTAGACCAGCCGTAAGTCATGTCTGGCTGCCCCATCCTAGTAAAGTCGATGTCACTCTCGCTTAAAGCAATTGCGTCGCTCTCAGTCTGTAAATCAACTGGGTACGCTGCGCTAGAACTTGGGTATAAAACACGTTCAGGCTTTTGGCGGCAAACCCATAGGAAGAATTCCGCATCAATAGAAAGATCTAGAGCAACCATCATCGGGTCACCATCAATTTTTGCACGTCCACCTACGATAGCTGCAAAATGAAATACATCGGCAAAAGAATGAACTTCTAGACCATAGGTTTTGTGAATATACTCTTTGTCGTCTAGCATTTGGCGGATAAAGTAACGCGCATCCTGCTTGAGGAAAATCATTCGCTCTTCGGTACCAAAATACTCTAATCCATTTTCAAGCCTTGATGGAGTGCCTTCAGGCAACCAAGTGGAAGGGTGAGTACCAACGGAAAGATCGTCGATGAATAGAATAGTGTCGGTAGTTGTGCTGTGAATGCGCTTAACAAAGTTACGACCAACAAAGCCACATCCACCAGTAATTAGATGATATTTCATAAACCTGAATTTAGTATTTCCTATAAGATAGTAGATTATGCAAAAAAGAGAGACTAAATTGGGAAATAATCTTTAAAAATCCCGTTCTTTAAACACATTTTCAAAATCTAAGCACAAGTATGAAATTATTCCGCTCTTTTTTTCTATTAATATTGTTTACTACCACAGTAAAAAGTCAGTCTTTAAAGGTTACTAGCGCACCATCGTCCAGTAAAATTCTAAAAGTTGAAGTTTTAGATAAGGCCATTACTTTGAAAGATGTTGATGGGAAAGTGATAACAGCAGGCACTTATAATACTCCTGATCAGTCTGATCCATCTTTAAAAACGTATCCACTTCAAAATGGTGGCTTTATTGTTCGCGAAAACATCGCAAACTTCTTGGTATACGACTCTTTTGGGAAAGTGGTAAGAAGTATTTCAAATAGTACGCAAAGTAAAGGTGGCGAGTCTATCTCAGAAGTTGCTGCGGATGCAAACGGTAAAACTATAGTGCTATATAATCCTAAAGTTATATCAAATGGAAAATCTGGTTCAAGAGCTAAAGTGATTGGTTTAAATCGAACTGAGTTAGATATTTTTTATAGTGATAGTCGAGTAATGAGAACGGTAAAAGTATCGGAGTCTGGCGAGTTCATCGCAATTGCTACAGGCAAAGAAGGTACAGATGATGAAGTGGTTATTGTAGATCGCTACGGCAACAAAATTAACACCGTATCTTTTGACCAAGAGATTGTAGGAGTGAATTTATATGGTTCAGGCAGTACTCTTACGGTGTATTCAAATTCAAGAGCAGCTGTTTATAATGTGCTTAATGGAAAAAGGCTCGGTAGCACTAGTTTTAGAAGTCCGGTCCACTTTGCTAATTACAGTTCTTCAGACAAAACTATTATCGCATTAACGGGAGATATGAACGGAAATACAATCTCGAATGTGGAGATTCATGCAGTAAATATTGATGCTCGTAAAGTAGCAAGAGGGTCTTACACTGCTTCGGTTAATGAAGTCACAGAGCCAATACTAGAACGAGTAGGGCGATTTAATTATGTGCTTAAAGGCTTTAGTAAAGATTTGAGAATTAAAGCGACTTTTTAAAACAAAAAAAAGCCCCATTTATTAAAATGGGGCTTTTCAATCAAGCTTCTTTTGCTTCTTCAGAGGCGTCTTGCTCTTGCGAGGATTTCTCACTATTAATAGCAGACTCTTCTTTCTTTACTATTTTATTTGGAGAAGGTTTTACCCAATCAAAAGCCAAATCATCTCTAGATTTATTCATTTTGATCTTAATGGTTGAGCCTAATTCTCGTTTCTTTTCAAGAAGTGCTTCTGCAAGTGGATCTTCAACGTACTTTTGGATGGCACGTTTAAGTGGTCTTGCACCATATTTAGGATCGAAGCCTTTATCTGTGATGAACTCTTTAGCGCCTTTAGTGATTTCAATATCATAACCAATCTCACGAATACGGCCGAATAGTTCTTCACAAAGTATATCGATAATCTGGAAAATATCTGCTTTTTCGAGAGGTCTGAAAGTGATTACATCATCAATTCGGTTTAAGAATTCAGGATTAAATACTTTTTTCAAAGCATCCTGAATGGTGGACTTCATTTTTGCATAATCGAACGTTGTTTCGTTAACATCGCCAAAGCCAATGCCTTTGCCCATGTTTTTTATATCTCTAGCGCCAATATTTGACGTCATGATAATAATGGTATTTCTGAAATCCACTCTACGACCTAAACTATCGGTCAAAATTCCGTCATCAAGTACTTGAAGTAGAATATTGAATACATCTGGGTGAGCTTTTTCAATTTCATCCAGTAATATTACACTATAAGGTTTGCGGCGTACTTTCTCGGTTAAAATTCCGCCTTCTTCATACCCAACATATCCCGGAGGTGCTCCAACTAAACGAGAAACAGAGAATTTTTCCATGTATTCACTCATATCAACTCTGATAAGCGCGTCGTCTTTATCAAAAAGATATTTTGCTAGCACTTTACCCATCTCTGTTTTACCTACACCAGTTGGTCCAAGAAATATAAATGAGCCAATAGGGCGCGATGGATCTTTTAAGCCTGCACGAGTACGCTGTATAGCTTTGGTGAGTTTTATGATGGCTTCTTCCTGCCCAATAACTTTACCAGAAAGACTTTCCTTCATCTTAAGAAGTTTCTGTCCTTCATTTTGGCTTACTTTATTTACAGGAACACCACTCATCATTGCAACAACTGAAGCTACATCGTCTTCAACAACATCAAAAAGGATACTCTCTGATTCTTTTTCCCATTCTTTCTGAGAAACTTCTAAATCTTCGATTAAACGTTTTTCGGTATCTCTAAGTCGCGCAGCTTCTTCAAAGCGTTGTTTTTTCACCATATTGTTTTTCTCAATACTGGTGGTCTCAATTTCATTCTCCAGTTCAATAATATGTTTTGGAACAGTGATATTTGAAAGGTGAACACGCGCACCAGCTTCATCTAAAGCGTCAATGGCTTTATCTGGAAGAAAGTGATCGGTTACATATCTATCTGTCAACGTTACACAAGCATTAATCGCTTCATCGGTATAGCGAACACTATGATGTTTTTCGTATTTCGATTTGATCTGCTTTAATATCTCAACTGTTTCTTCGGCAGAAGTTGGATCTACCATAATTTTCTGGAAACGACGTTCCAACGCGCCATCTTTTTCGATGAACTGGCGGTATTCGTTTAAAGTTGTCGCGCCTATAGCTTGTATGTCGCCTCTGGCAAGTGCAGGCTTTAGCATATTCGAAGCATCTAAAGAACCACTTGCGCCACCTGCTCCAACAATTGTATGTAACTCATCGATAAACAGAATTACATCATCTGTTTTTTCAAGCTCAGTCATTACAGCTTTCATTCGCTCTTCAAACTGACCACGATACTTTGTGCCTGCAACTAAAGATGCTAAATCGAGAGAAATAACACGTTTGTCGTACAGTACACGCGATACTTTGCGTTGAATAATTCGTGCAGCTAAACCTTCAGCAATTGCGGTTTTACCAACACCTGGTTCCCCAATTAAAACGGGATTATTCTTTTTACGGCGGCTAAGTACTTGAGCCACACGTTCAATTTCTTTGTCTCTACCAATAATGGGGTCAAGCTTACCTTCTTCAGCCATTTGAGTAAGGTCGCTACCAAAATTATCGAGAACTGGAGTTTTAGATTTTTCCATTTTCTTTTCCCTTGTGCTTCCAGATCCTGTTGAACCCTTTGAAGATGATGCGCTAGCAGAAGCAGATGAGGAATCGTCGTGATCCTCTCTCGCTTTACCTGATATAATTAAATCAAGTTCTTCGCGAACTGCATCATAAGACACGCTAAACTGTTGGAGAATTTGAGCGGCAATATTTTCATCGTCTCTTAATAACGAGAGGAGTAAATGCTCGGTACCAATAGTATCACTTTTATAAAGCTTAGCTTCCAAATATGTGATGCGTAAAACCTTTTCGGCTTGCTTGGTGAGCGGGATATTGCCAACTGTTACTGACCCTCCAGTTCCTCGTACCGTTTCTTCAATGGTTTTTTTTAGTTTGAATAAATCGCAATCTAAATTCTTAAGTATGCGTACTGCTACACCATCTCCTAGGCGAACAATGCCTAAAATTAGATGCTCAGTGCCTATATAGTCGTGACCTAATCGTAAAGCTTCTTCTCGGCTAAACTGAATAACGTCTCTAACTTTACTTGAAAAATTACCCTCCATGATGGCAAGTCCTTATCTGTGAAAATTTGGTATCTCTAGTGCAAAAAACGAGCCTACCACTACTTTAGTTCATTTGATAACGAATGTAGCAGGCAGACTAAGTAATTGCAAGCAAAATGACTGTAGAAAAGATTAAAAAAGTGCTTTGCCGGTCATTTCGGCAGGTTGTTCAATTCCCATGAACTTAAGCAGGGTAGGGGCAACGTCCGCTAAAATCCCAGGATGCATCAAAATTTTATCAGGATGATTAACAATTATTGCAGGAACTGGCGCGGTTGTGTGCGCGGTATGGGGACTTCCATCTGGCTTTATCATGCAGTCAGCATTGCCGTGATCTGCAATTATAAGAGAAGTGTAACCATGTGCATTAGCGGTATCAATAACTCTTTTGAGCTGAGTGTCTATGGCTTCCACTGCTTTTATTGCGGCTTCCATAATGCCTGTGTGCCCAACCATATCTGGATTGGCAAAGTTGAGAATAACTAGATCATACTTTTCAGTAGCAAGTTGTTCGCAAAGTGTAGTTGCAACTTGATCGGCATTCATTTCAGGTTGTAAATCGTAGGTAGCAACCTTTGGGCTAGGAATTACAAAGCGATCTTCGCCTTCATTCGGAATTTCTACGCCACCATTGAAGAAATAAGTTACGTGGGGATATTTCTCAGTTTCAGCAATTCGGAACTGCTTCTTACCTTTTTTACTCACCCACTCGCCTAATGTATTTGCGAGACTTTGTGGTGGATATGCTACATGAACTTGAGTAAATGTAGCGTCGTAAGAAGTAAAAGTAACATAATGAAGGTTCAGATTTGGCTGAACATCAAATTCTGAAAAGTTTTGTTCGGTAAGTGAGCGTGTAATTTCTCTAGCTCGATCTCCACGAATGTTAAAAAAGATAACGGTGTCATCTTTAGAAATTCTTGAATCCTCAGAAGGGTCTAATAGAATAGGTTTTATGAACTCATCTGTCAGTCCAGCAGCGTAAGAAGCATCGAAAGCTTCGTCGCTATTCGAGAATGCTTCGCCTTTCCCGTTTACAAGTAGGTCGTAAGCTAGTTGAACGCGTTCCCAGCGGTTGTCTCTATCCATAGCGTAATAACGCCCAATGATAGAAGCGAGTTTACCAACACCAATTTCAGATGCTTTTGCATTAAATTCTTGAGCGTACTTCTTGCCACCTTTTGGGGCAGTATCACGGCCGTCGGTAAATGCGTGAATGTAAACATGGTCAATACCGTGTTGTTTGCATAACTCAAGTAAAGCGTATAAGTGCTCGTTATAGCTATGCACACCACCATCAGAAAAAAGTCCGAAGAGGTGGATTTTGTTTTTCTTCTTAGCTTTTTCTAGTGCTTCGAGGAAAATACTGTTCGTAAAAAAGTCGCCTTCCTTAATAGAAAGGTTAATACGAGAGAGTTCTTGGCGCACAATTCTTCCTGCACCAATATTAAGATGTCCAACTTCAGAGTTCCCAAACTGCCCGTCAGGTAAGCCAACATTGTCGCCGCTGGCGAGTAGATGAGTGTTGGGGCAAGTATTAAAAAGGGAATCGATAAAGGGTTTGCTGGCTTTATCGATTGCGCTGACGGAAGGATCTACAGCCAACCCAAATCCATCTAAGATTACTAAAAGTGCTCTAGATTGAGAGTCGGCCATAACGTAGAATCTCTTATAGTGTGTTTACAAACTTGGTAAGGCTAGCTTTTTTACGAGCAGCGTTATTAGCGTGTACAATACCTTTTAGGCTCATTTTATCAATGTAAGAAACGGCTGCTTTTAAAGCTGCTTCAGCTTGAGTTTTATCAGAAGCCTCGCGCACACTTTTGATGAGCGTTCTCATTTTAGACTTACGAGTTCGGTTTTGAAGTTTTTTCTTTTCCGCTTGGCGAACGCGTTTGATTGCTTGTTTTGTTTGTGGCATGACTTATAGTCGCTTAATTGTCGAAATTTCTTTAGTTCCCAAAATTACGGGTTACCAAAACATTATTCAACTTTTGATTGAATATTTAGTGTAATAATTTTAATTTAACCTTTCTGATATGATAATAGTAATAGATGGGCCCGCTGGGTCAGGAAAAAGTTCAACTGCTAGGGCTGTTGCCGAGCAACTTCAAATCCAATTTCTGGATTCTGGAGCGCTGTATCGAGTAGCAACGCTAGTTTATTTGAGTACTAGTCATAACAGAGCATCGTTCCTTGAACTCCTGAAAGAAAGTGATATCTCTTTTTATTTCAAAGAAAAAAAATTCCATGTCTCGCTCAATGGCGAGCTCGTTTCTGAAAAGATTCGTGAAATGGAAATTTCTAATGCAGTAAGTGAGGTTGCTTCAATGCCTGAAGTTAGAGCGTTTATAAATGCTCTAATGCACAAGCAAGTTGCTACCGGAATCTATATTGCAGACGGAAGAGATCTTGGTACTGCGGTTTTCCCAAATGCAGAGCTTAAATTTTTTATGGTTGCTGACTTAAACGAAAGAGCCAAAAGAAGATTAGCCGAGCTGGAAGCCAATGGTACTGAATCTACTATCGAAGAAGTAAAAGCGAATATTGCCAGTAGAGATGAAGTTGATTCATCAAGAGAAGCGGATCCTTTAAAACAAGCAGAGGATGCAATTCTTATAAATACATCTGGCTTAACATTTGCTGAGCAGGTATCACAGATAAGTGAGCGCGCAGAAAGCGTGATTGCTAAGGAACTTTAACTAAATAATAACCTTATCCCACTATTGAAAGTCAATTGTGAGGTAATCCATTAACTAATTTTATAATGACTGAAGATTTAAACAAAAAAGAAACCGAGACTGAAGAAACTGCCGTTGCCGAAACGGTTGAAGAAACTACCGAGGAAGTTGTTGAGCAAACAACTGCTGAGAAAAAAGAAGAAACATTGACTCACGTTTTTAGCGGTGAAGTTGAAGGTGAAGTTTATACGTACGACCAACTCCAAGGTCCGTCTGAAGAATACACCGAAGCTGAGTACAATGAAATGATGGGGTTATATGAAAACACCCTAAATGAAATTGAAGAAAAAGAAATTGTTAGCGGTCGTGTTGTTTCTATCGATGAGAAATATGTTGTTATCGATATCGGTTTCAAATCAGAAGGTATTATACCTGTAAATGAGTTTCCATCTGCTTTCCTAGAAAGTATGGCTCCTGGTGATCAAGTAGACGTTTTTCTTGATCGCGTTGAAGATAAAGATGGCCAGTTAATTCTTTCTCGCCGTAAAGCAGATATCCTACAAGCTTGGGAAAAAATTGAAGCTGCTCATATTTCAGGTGAGATTATTGAAGGTCTTATCAAACGCCGTATTAAAGGTGGTATGGTTGTGGATGTATTCGGTATCGATGCGTTCCTTCCTGGTTCTCAAATTGATGTTCGCCCAGTTCGCGACTTCGATGCTTATGTTGGCCGTACAATGGAATTCCAAGTTGTTAAGCTTAACATGGCAGCAGAAAATGTTGTTGTATCTCACAGAGCGCTTATCGAGTCTGATCTTGAAGAGCAACGTGAGCAAATTCTTGACACTATTGAAGCTGGTCAAGTTCTTGAAGGTGCCGTTAAAAACATTACAGACTTCGGTGTATTCATCGATCTTGGTGGCGTAGATGGTCTTCTTCACATTACCGACCTTTCTTGGGGACGTGTTGACAATCCAAGCGAAATCGTTCAATTAGACCAACGTATGAACGTTGCTGTTATCGACTTTGACGAAAGAAGCAAGCGTGTGTCTCTTGGTCTTAAGCAATTACAACCGCATCCATGGGAGCAAATTAACAATAAATATCCTGAAGGTATGAAAGTTCAGGGTCGTGTTGTTTCTATTGCTGATTACGGTGCGTTTATTGAGCTAGAAAAAGGTGTTGAAGGTCTTATTCACATTTCTGAAATGTCTTGGACTCAGCACATCAAACATCCATCTCAATTAGTACAGAAAGATGATGTTGTAGAATGTATTGTTCTTAACATCAATGAAGACGAGAAGAAAATTTCTCTTGGTGTAAAACAATTAACTGAAGATCCTTGGGCAGACATCCTAGAAAGATATCCTGTTGGTTCAAAACACAATGGTGTTATTCGTAACCTTACCAACTTTGGTGTATTTGTTGAACTAGAGCCAGGTATTGATGGTTTAATTCACGTTTCTGACCTTAGCTGGACTGACAAAGTAGAGCATCCGAACGAAATCGTTAAGAAAGATCAAGAAATCGAAGTTGTGATTCTTGGTGTTGACTTCGAAAACCGTCGTATTACTCTTGGTCATAAGCAAGTTCAAGAAAACCCTTGGGAACAATATGCTAGAGAATATCTTCCTGGTACTACAGTTGAAGGTGAAGTTGTTAAATCAACCGATAAAGGTGCTTTCGTTAAATTGCCATTAGGTGCTGTAGCATTCCTAAGCTTAGGAAAAGCTGTTGAGCCTGAGTTTAAAGAAGGCGATAAAGTTGAAGCATTCGTTCTCGACTTTGACGAAGCTGGAAAAAACATTTCTCTTAGTCAATTAGACAAGGATCAGAAAAAAGCAAAAGCAGCTAAGAAAAAAGCTGAAGATGCAAACATTGAAACTGGTGCACCAACACTAGGTGAAATGTCTGGCCTACAAGCTCTAAAAGACAAAATGGAAGCTGAAGAAAAAGCGGATGCCGCTGAAAAAGCAGCTAAGAAAAAAGACTAAATTGGTTTAGTACTTAATCGGAAAGCCCTCACATTAATTTGTGAGGGCTTTTTTTTGCGCAATAGTTTAGATGAAAGGGGTTGTTTGGATTGAAACTCTCCAAGTATGGAGCAGGTCACTACTGTGGCGTTACACCGTTCTCGCAATCAATTTATCCTTCCTTTTTACTCTCGTTGCGTAGCTCCACTGCGAAATTCCAAAGGTCACAAGGTCTAATAAATGGGAATCACTCTGGCGATAGAACAGAATCATCTTTATAGAAGACAAGGGAGAGCTACTTGCCGTCATCCCTTTACCAATATCGCCGACTATTTAGAATAGGCGACATGAATAATATGAGTAGCGCCACAGAAGGATTACAATTTTGGATGAAATTTATATCGTTTATAAATAGGTCGTTGGCGCTATAATATCTTGGAAATAAACATAAAATTCTGTTATATAAAATATAAGTTATAATCTGAGAGTGGTGACAACGCTCAGAGAGGAAAAATAAGTGACTAAGCGCTTAAAATAATTAGACGTTTATGAGAAAACTAATCCAACTACTTTTAATGGTGGTTCTATTGCCAGTCTTGGTGGTTGCTCAAACTCCCAAACGCATCCATGATCTGAAAAGCCTCACTGACAGCTCGGGCACGGTACATTTGTTTTACCGAATTTATGCGGAGTACGAAGGCACGGAGTATTACACGGATAACATATACCATTACAATCCAGAAACGGGGGATGAAGTTTTTTTTTGGAAGATTACTATGACACCCACTTAGGCTTCGAATACCAAATCCTTATAAATGGCTATAAGTTTTTTGAAAATGATCCATTCAAGTTTATTTATTATGGATCAGATAATGATGGGCTTGGATTTATAACAAGGTATGATTCTGCGAGTTTTATGGGCGGGTTGACATTTCCTGAGCATTTAGAAGTAGTAGGTACAGACTCTTCATTGGTATATGCTACTTTTGCGGGATATGGAACCTTTAAAAGTTTAGATGGTGGAATTACATGGCCTGTTGATGAAACAATTCGGGAAGATAATGTTCCAGATTCGGTTAAGTTAGATTTTCCATTGATTTCAATGAGTCCTTATGATGATAGTCTCATGTTTGGTGTTTCTACAACTTTCCAAAGATCGACAGATGCTGGAACAACTAACGAAGTGATAAGCGACACATTATTTCCATACAAGGGTGAAATCAGCTTTGATGCTGACTCTAACTATGTATACTTAATTAACGCAATAAAGGGGGCTAACCTTGGAAGTAATTGTGCGATAAATTCATGTTCTTATGGATTCTACCATAGTTCTGAAAGAGGAGCCCCTGGAAGCTGGAAATGGAAAAAGGCCTTTAGCTATCAGGTAGATATTGAAGTGAATAGCCTTGAACAAGGAGAGATTTATATCTGGAATAAAGATTCCATTTTTGTTTCTAATAATTACGGAGAGTCGTTTGGAGTATTATTTCACTCAGAAGGCGAAGTTATTACTGGTATGGCAGCTGAAGGAGAGCATATATTTATATCTACTATATCCTCTTTATACCAATTCGAGAACGGCTCGCTGGTTTTACTCCGGGAAATTCCAATAAGCAATGAAGAGGAACTTGTTATACCTCATAATGTTCAGTTATATCAGAACTACCCGAACCCGTTTAATCCATCCACTAATATCCAGTTCGAGCTACCTTACCCCTCAACTGTTTCGTTGAAAGTATATGATGCTTTGGGTAGAGAAGTAGAAACACTTGTGAATGGAAACGTCCCAGCAGGAAAACAAACCATTCGTTTCGATGCCTCAACGCTAGCCAACGGCATGTACTTGTACAAGCTTCGAGTTGATAATCAAGAAATAGTAAGGAAAATGACGTTGATAAAATAGGCAGAAAGAATTCTAACTATTTGGACTTTTTGTTCTGCCCCAGAACAAAGATCCACAAAAAAAAGGAAGCCACAAGAGCTTCCTTTTTCATTTCTATTATAAAATAATATCTGAATTAGACTATGGTACTTGAACCGACCCCATAATCTTTTCGATGATATCTTCAGACGTTATGTCTTCCGCTTCGGCTTCAAAAGTTGGGATGATTCTATGGCGAAGAACATCCATTGCAATTGTTCGCACATCCTCAGGTGTAACGTACGCTCTGTGCTCCATAAATGCTTGTGCACGCGCTGCAAGGTTTAAGTTGATGGTTGCACGTGGCGAGCCTCCAAAGCCGATGAGCTCTTCCAAATCCTTTAATCCGTAATTGGCTGGCTTTCGTGTAGCAAATACTAAATCAACAATGTATTTCTCAACTTTCTCATCCATGTAAATTTCATTGATTACAGAACGCGCTTCCATAATTTTGTCTACGGTAACAACGGTGTTAAGAGTTGGCTTAGGGCCCGTTCTAGCCATTCGACGCATAATCTCCATTTCTTCAATCTCAGTAGGGTAACCGATTTTAAGTTTCAGCATAAAACGATCAACCTGAGCTTCTGGAAGCGGATAAGTTCCTTCTTGCTCAACAGGGTTTTGAGTAGCAAGTACTAAGAATGGTTCGTCGAGTTTAAAAGTGGTTTCGCCAATGGTTACTTGCTTCTCTTGCATAGCTTCGAGGAGCGCACTTTGAACCTTAGCAGGAGACCGGTTAATCTCATCTGCGAGAATGATGTTCGCAAAAATGGGACCTTTCTTAACTAAAAACTCAGCTTCTTTTTGATTATAGATGAGCGTACCAATCAAATCGGCAGGTAAAAGATCAGGAGTAAACTGTATACGTTGGAAATCTGTATTTATAACAGTAGCCAAAGATGATACGGTTAAAGTCTTAGCTAATCCTGGTACACCTTCTAACAAAACGTGGCCATTGGTAAGCAAACCAATCATTAATCGATCAATCATATAATGTTGACCAATAATTACTTTGTCCAATTCCTTCCTGATATCCTCAATAAATAGGCTACTTTCTTTAATCTTTTCGCCTAACGCGGTCATGTCTACAGCAACTTCACTCATATTTCTAATATTCCGTTATAATTTTCTCTATGATATGATTAATTTCTTGCCTTCAAAAAGCCTCTAAATATAACACATGGATATTTTACAATCTTTTTTATTAGGACTTTTACAAGGTCTTACCGAATTTTTACCAATTAGTAGCTCTGGGCACCTAGCTTTAGGCGAATATTTTTTAGGAACAGGGGACGAAACAGGGCTTACATTTGAGATTGTAGTCCATTTTGGAACACTTTGCAGTATTTTGATTTACTACCGTGAGTTGCTGTGGAGTCTGATAAAGTCTGGTGCAAACTTTGTAGTTGCCCCCAAAGAAAAGGCAGCTGATCCTCAAATTAAACTTATCGGCTACATTATTTTGAGCATGATTCCTGCTATGATTGTAGGTTTCACTCTCAAAGATAAAGTAGAAACTATTTTCGGAAGTCCATTTTTGGTTTCTGTGATGTTAGTGGTTACGGGTTTTATTCTTTTCTTAACTAAGTTTGCTAAGCAGCCTGAAGGAAAAGTTACTTTGGGTAAAAGTATTTTGATTGGACTTGCTCAAGCTTGTGCGATGATCCCTGGAATTAGTCGTTCTGGCTCTACCATTTCAACCGCATTATATCTAGGGGTGAAAAGAGAAGATGCTGCAAATTTCTCATTCCTTATGGTAATTCCTGTTATTGGTGGGGCAATGTTGCTCCAAATCCTAGAATTAATGGAAACAGGTATCGAAAGCGCTCAGGTAATGAGTTTAGTCGTCGGCTTTTTTACAGCATTCATTTCAGGGTACTTTGCCCTTAAATACCTCATCGTTATTCTCAAGAAAAGTGGATTCCATTATTTCGCATACTATTGCTGGATAGTGGGTGCATTTGGCTTGGTTTATTTCTGGGTGTAGGGAGTATTAATTGTTATTGGTAAATATTACCATTCACCTTAAAACCCACTTTATTTACGACTAAATTTAGTCTGTGGTAAAGAATCATTTCTGTAGATGTGAGGTGATTCGTAACCAACTGTAAGCTGGTTAAAAGCTTAAGCCATTCTGAGGATACTTCCAAAGAACCTTCAAAACTAGCTTTCCCTTCAATTACTTATTTCCTTGCTCGTTATGTCACTCATCTCTTTGATATATGTACTTTTGTGCTATTCTTGAATCTCAAATCTATCTTTTTCTTAGATTTTATGTTTCCTGTCTTACAATCCATTCCCAGAATTAAAACATATATCCCGCGGTAAAATACACTCCCATTCCTTCTTCGGAGAAACCAAAGTCTGTTCGGAGAACAAAATCGGGAGTGAAAAAGGAGCTAGTTCCTCCAAAGCCAAACGAGTATTTAAGGTCTTCGGAAATGGATTGTAGGGATTCCCCATTAGGGAAAGTTCTTCCTAAATCGAAGAATAGAGTTCCACCAAAATTGGCATCAAGGGCGCTTATTCTAAATAGCCAAGTTCTTAGTTCTGTATTTAGAATAATAGCGTTGTCATCTAAAAAACGACGTGCGGGATATCCTCGCAGAGTTTCTTCATCTCCAGCATAAGCTAAATCCCAATAAGGCACTTCACCAGCGGTGTGTTTGAGGTAAATTCGATTGGCGAGAGTAATTTCACGAATCAAGAAAAAGGAAATGTAATTGCGGGCATCCGCTCTTAGAATAGTGGTGTTGTAATCACTCCCGAACCACGTTTGTCCAATTTCTAAAGAGCTTTTTGCATATTGTCCTTTTGTAGGGCGAAATTCACTATTTCTACCTTCCCAAATAATACCTGAACCAATGGCTACAGAATGGCCTCCCGTATATCCTAGAGGCTGCTGTTGAGCAATTAAACGGTTAGAGTCGTTATCCCAAGGAGTTTCATAGGTGAAGCCTAGAATGGCTAATAAATCTAGTTGTTTTCCTGAATGGTAGGTTTTGAGCGGATAGCGTAAGGTAATATCAAATCCTGTTGAGATAGATTTGAAGTTATAGAGCGGACCTTTGATGCTTGTTGAATTTGGAATTTTTTGATAGCTACCAATTCCAAAATATGGATCTTCAAAAAAGCGAGCTGCATATACTTCCCCAACAAAACGAAACTTTGTGTTTGAGAAATTTGGTTTGTCATAAGACACTGAACCTGAAGCTAGCCCACCAGTAGAGATGATACCAGAGATATTCATAAACGAGTAAAATGGACTATTATCCGTTCGATAGTGGAAGCGGTTGATGATACCTCCTAGGATAAACCCATAATCGCTGTTGTAAGCAATAGCTGGAAGAAAGGCGAAACTCGTTGAGTCAGTAACGGCTTTAGTTTGAGCAAAAAGCGAGTTGGTAAAAAAAAGGAGCGACCAAATAGTAGCTCCTTTCAAAAATGATGATTTAAAAAAAAGTTTGTTCACTAAATGAATAAGTAAGTTACAACTAGATAGATTGGTACTAAAATACCAAAAGACCACATCATATAGGCACCAAAACTTGGCATATTTACTCCATTTTGTTCTGCAATAGATTTTACCATGAAGTTTGGAGCGTTACCTATGTAAGTAAGTGCGCCAAAGAAAACAGCACCACTTGAAATCGCCATTAAAGTATGGCTCATTTCTGCCATGAGGTGGGCGGCATCTCCACCTGCAGCATTAAAAAATACTAAATATGTAGGAGCATTATCTAAAAATGCTGAGAGCAAACCAGTAATCCAGAAAAACATTTGGTTATCAGGCTCACCGTTACTAAAAACGGCGTTATTAACAAATTGCAGGGCACCTTCGCCATCGTTAGCAGCTTTAAGCATGGCAATGGGAGTGATAATTGTGATGAATATACCGGCGAACAGTTTTGCAACTTCTTGGATTGGAAACCAGTTAAATCCGTTTGCCGCACGACTTTGCTTAGAAGTGAAGTGCCAACTTAACCAAGTAATTATTAGGAGTGTCAGATCTCTAACTAAGTTTGCATAGGTTACATGTACTCCGAATACTGAGAAATCGCCAAGATTTGCGAGGCCTGAAAATAATACAGCGCCAATAATACCTAATAAAAGTACAAGGTTAAATCCGCCTTCAATACCAATAGATTCAGAACCGTCATCCTCTGGTGGACGATTAGTTTCTTTTTTGAATAGAGCTTTATCCCAAAAATAATAAAGCACGAGCAGTACTACTGCTACAAAAGTCATTTCCCAAAAGAGGTGAGAGGTTGTCCAGAAAAAGTCAACTCCTTGCAAGAAGCCAAGGAAAAGGGGAGGATCGCCAAGAGGTGTTAATGACCCACCAACATTCGCTACCAAAAATATGAAGAAAATAACCATGTGTACTTTCTTAGCGCGCCAAGCATTAGCTCTTAACATCGGACGAATAAGAAGCATTGCAGCTCCTGTAGTCCCCATCCAGCTAGCCAAAATAGTACCAATAAGAAGAAACCCTGTGTTTACGAGAGGTGTGCCTACCAAATAACCTTTAATACGAACCCCACCAGAAACGGTAAATAATGCCAGTAATAAAATAATGAATGGGAAATATTCCAATAAATAGGAGTGAAGCACTTCGTAGAGAGTAGCATCAAATCCAAAACTAATAATCATTGGGATTAAAAGTAGAGAAGCCCAAGCGGCTGAAATTTTTCCAAAGTGATGATGCCAAAAATCCTCTGCAAATAGTGGGAATAACGCGATTGAGAGTAAAATTCCTACAAAAGGTAAACCCCACATTAAACTTAACGCACCACCACTTATGCCGTGCCCAGAGCTTTCTGCTGCAAATGCAATATTAGAGAATAATAGAATAAAGACAGGAGCTAGTATCAGTCGAGTTCTTGATAAAAAAGTTGGTAGACTCACGAGGTTAGTTGAATTTATTTTTTTGGTTTAAAATAATAGTTGGCTTGTTACTTCAAAAGAATATTGATTGTTTATGTAAATAATTAAGTTAAAATATTGTAAACAACTACTATTTTAAAGTAGCGGCTAAAACTAGGATGTTAAGGAAGTAAGCAACCATTATTGATGAACTGTGTATGTTGTATGTTGAAAAGCGCTTCCGAGGTTTATTTTGAATTTGTAACTAAATATGCTAAATAATCATAAGTTTTGTTATGAAATCATATTGTCTGAGTTATTATAATTATGAGTGCACCTTTAACGCAAACAGAGATTGGTAATAACCTGAAAAAACTTTTAGGATGGGAGTTTTTAGAAAACAAGCTCACAAAGGAATTCCAATTTATTGATTTTAAAGAAGCTTTAGCCTTTATAGTGCGAGTTGGGATGGAAGCGGAATCTAAAAATCACCATCCAGAAATTTTTAATGTATATAATAAGGTGAGTATTAGCTTGCAAACTCATGATGCAGGGAAGAAAGTGACTTCAAAGGATGTTGATCTGGCGAGAGCGATTGAGGGAATTTATAGTAAATAATGTGAAATCTAGAATTACTAATCTCTAGAAACATGTACAAATTGAGTAGGTACAAAGGGCGTAATAGAAAAGTAGAAATGAGTGATTGAAAGCATGTGCTTAATGTTGGATTCAAGTAAATAATACCGTATTTTTGGCACCTTCTGTTGTTCGTGCAAAGTGCATGGATAACTGTTTTCAAGATTGAAAACATCCACAGAAACCAATACATACTATGAAAAAGAATTATTACGAATTCACGTATATCCTAAATCCAGTACTGGAAGAGGATAAATACAAAGAAGCTGTTGAGAAAGTAAGCGCTTTGATTACTACCAACGGTGGAGAAATTGAAGAAGTTGATGAGTGGGGCTTACGTCCATTTGCTTACAATATCGACAAAAAAGGCAATGGCTATTATGTAAACATGTACTTTACAGCGCCTGCTGAAGCAATTGCTAAGATTGACCGCGTTTTACGCATTGATGATGATGTGTTACGTCATATTGCTTTAAAATATGACGCAAAAATGCTTCGCCACCGCGAACTGCAGAAAAAGAATGAAGTTCCTAGCATTTTCACTGTTGTTGAAGATGAGGAAGAAGTAGCAAAGTCTGCAGACTAACCCATTCATCACTAAAAAGAATTTATTATGATTAAGAATCCATCACACCCAAAGAAAAGCATTCGCAAAGTTAAGCAATGCAAATTTACTAAAGCGGGAGTAGAATACATCGATTACAAAGATGTTGAAACTCTACTTCGTTTTACAAACGATCAAGGAAAAATTCTTCCTCGTCGTGTAACTGGAACCAGTGCTAAGCATCAACGTCAGCTTAACGTAGCTATTAAAAGAGCTCGTTTTTTAAGCTTGATTCCTTACGTAGCAGAAAACCTTCGATAATAAAGAGTACTAGACATGAAAGTTATACTTAGAGCAGATATTGAAAAGTTAGGACAAGCCGGTGAGCTTGTTGATGTGAAAGATGGTTACGGACGTAATTATTTAATTCCTCAAGCAAAAGCTGTGATGGCAACTAAAGGTGCTATCGCTGAACTTGAATTGAGAATGGCACAAGCTGCCGAACGCGCAAAATTAACAGTTAAAGAAGCAAAAGAGTTAGCAAAACTTTTAGAAGCTACTTCTGTTACTATCTCTGTTACCACTGGAGAAGACGATAAAATCCACGGTACGGTAACAAATGTGCAGATTGCGGAAGCTTTAGCTGAACGTGAAATAATTGTTGATAGAAGAAACATTTCTCTTAACGAAGATGTTAAGGCTCTTGGCGAGTACACTGCCACTATTAATTTAGTTGGAGACTTAAAACCTACAGTTAAGTTTTGGGTAGTTAAAGCCGACTAAGGCAATTATTAATTAACCAAGTTTCGATGAAATTATTTAAGACATCATTAATGGGGATCATCTTTGCGATGCTATCCCCATTTTTTATTTACGCTCAGATTCCCGACCCCGTAAAATTTAATATAACCGACTCTCCAGAGATTGTTAAAGCGGGCGAAGTTTTTACTATTATTATTGACGCTTCTATTGAAGGAAAATGGCATCTATACTCAGTACTTAATGCTCCTGATGCCGGGCCATATCCAACAAAATTCTCTCCTAAATCACCCAATTTTGTTCTTGCTGGCGATGTAAGCGAAAGCCAAGCCGATATTGAATACGATCCAAACTTCGAAGCAGAGCTAGGTTGGCATTCCACCCAAGCTACATTCAATATTCCAATTGCTGTTATAGAAGGTAATTCAGGGCAACAGCATCTAGATATTGAAGTCTACTATCAAGTTTGTGATGATAGTGTGTGTTTGCCTCCCAAAAAGAAATCTATTATAGCTACCGTTAATGTTGAGGGCGTTGCAGATGTTATTTATGAAGGCGCAATAGCCGGAGCCGCGAAGACTAATTCCTCCGATAAGGTTGAACGAACTTCAAAAGGAAATTTAGGTAGTGAAGGTATTTTTTCATTTATGTGGATTGCGATTCTAGCTGGTTTCGCTGCATTGTTGACGCCTTGTGTTTTCCCAATGATTCCTCTAACCGTTTCGTATTTCTCTAAGCAAGAAGGTAGTAAGAAGGGGATTGGGCAGGCAGTTATTTTCGGTATAGCCATTGTTGCCACATTTACCATTTTAGGCGTAGTTTTAGCATCTCTGTTAGGTGCGACTGGTGCTCAGAATTTTGCATCAAATCCAATCGTAAACTTAATTATTGCATTTGTACTCGTTGCTTTCGCACTTAGTTTACTTGGTATGTACGAGCTTCAACTACCGCATCAGCTCACAAATTTCTTAAATAGAAAAAGTAATGAGAGCTCAGGTATTCTTGGGATTTTATTCATGGCTATGACCATAAGCGCGGTTTCATTTTCATGTACAGCTCCGTTTGTAGGTGCAGTATTTACCGCTACTGTAGGTGGAGAATGGTTTTACCCTATTTTAGGAATGATTGGTTTCTCTGCCGCATTTGCGAGTCCATTTGTGTTGTTTGCAATGTTCCCAAACTGGTTAGAGTCTCTACCAAAAAGTGGCTCTTGGATGAACGTTGTAAAAGTACTTCTTGGATTTATCGAATTAGCAGCTGCATTTAAGTTTATTTCTAATGCTGATTTAGTATGGCAGTGGGGCGTAATATCTCGACCGTTCACTATTGCGGCTTGGATTGTAATATTTCTGATAGCTGGTTTTTATGTACTAGGATTTATTGCACTAAAGCATGAATCTAAACCAGAACAAATTTCTACTGGAAGAATGATTTTGGCAATGCCATTTTTGATTTTTAGTTTATACTTAATCCCTGGATTATTGGGGTCATCATTAGGAATTTGGGATGCTTGGCTTCCACCAAAGCAACCAACCGATGTGAGCCTAGTAGCTTCGATTGGAGTTGGAGGTGCTAGCGCATCAGCCGATGAAGGTTGGAGCGAAGACTTTGAAGCTTCAAAAAAACTAGCAATTGAAGAAGGAAAACCTGTTTTCCTAGATTTCACAGGATACACGTGCACCAATTGTAGAGCTATGGAAAGTAATGTTTTTCCTCTTGCTGAAGTCCAACAGCATTTTGGCGAGATGGTACTTGTTAAGCTTTATACTGATGGAGGAACCGATGCACAGAAAAATCAACAAATTCAATTTGAACTAACGGGCAATATCGCACTTCCAACGTATGTTATTTACGACCCAGTTAGCAAAACAGTGATTGATCAGATACTAGGTTATACCAAACAAGAGAAATTCACTACTTTTTTAAGAGAAGGTTTAGCTGAGTTTAAGTCGCGCTAAAAGTTGACCCTAATTCCGGAAAGCTTTAGCCTTTGGTAACCTGAACTAAATTGGTTTACTCTGGCAACGATATCTAAAAAGAATTGGCATATATTTGCTCTGGCTTTATTAAGCCAGAGCTTTTTCTATGTTTCGATATCGACTGCACAGCAAGTTGTTGAAGGAACACTCTCAATTTCTCCAGTTAAGTTAGATTCTGTATACCAGATTGGCGAATGGCTAATTCCTGAATCTATTGTTCTATTAAATGACGGTAACGAAATCTCACCTTCCAATTGGGAATACCAAGCAGTTGGAGGAAAGCTCTTTCTTAAAGAAACGGCGAATTTTACTTTTTCAGGAGTTGATACCGTATTTATTCATTACAAAACACTGCCGTATGCTATTCGAAGAACATTTTCAGCAGATACCTATTCTATATTCGATTCTACAGCATTTGATCTAAATAAAGATTCGCTAACTAATGCTATTTTATCAAATCAATCTCAGCAGTCCTTTTTAGATTCAGACCTAAAGCAAAGTGGAAGTTTGAGTCGTGGTATCGTTGTAGGTACCAACCAAGATTTCGCACTTGAAAGTGGTCTCAATTTTGAACTTTCAGGTAATCTTACAGACGAAATAACTATAGAGGCGGCTCTCACCGATCGAAGTATTCCAATTCAGCCCGATGGAACAACTCAGAATCTACGTGAATTTGATCGTGTTTTTATCCAGCTACAATCCCCTACAACAAAATTGCAAATGGGTGATGTGGATGTGAAATTCGAACAAAGTGCTTTCGCAAAGTTAAATAGAAGATTGCAAGGAGCTGCTGGATATAATTCTTCTAGCGCAGGGGAATATGGTGGTGCCGTTTCGGTGGTGAGGGGGGTGTACAAAAGTTTAAAATTTGAAGGACAAGACGGAGTTCAAGGTCCTTATAGATTGACAGGTAGTGAAAACGAGCAATTTGTAATTGTGCTAGCAGGAACGGAACGCGTATATATAAATGGGAAACAAGTGCAACGTGGTGAGGAAAACGAATATGTTATAGATTATGGATTGGGTGAAGTTAATTTCACAAATAACTTACTTATTAAGGATGAAACGCGAATAACTGTTGAATACGAATATATCGATCAGAATTTTAATCGAACATTGGTGGCGGCAGAGGGTGGAGATACTTTTTTTGATGGAAAGTTATCCTTCGGGGCTACGGTAATTCGTCAAGCTGATGGTAATGATTTACTCTCTCAACAAACTCTCTCAGAAGATGATATTGATATTCTTAAAGCAGCAGGAGATAATCTTGATAACGCTTTTATCTCTGGTGCTGAGTTATATGCCAATTCAGAAGACGATGAAAATGTTTTGTATGTATTACGAGATACCGTATTTAATGCAGAAACCTATTCCATTTATGTGAATGAACTAGGTGCAAGTAATGCATTGTATAAAGTTAGATTTTCAAAGGTTGAATTAGGAAACGGAAGTTATAGCAGAGTAGGGTCTTCGATAAATGGATTGATTTATGAGTGGGTTGGGCCTGGAAATGGCGATTATACTCCATTTCGAAAACTTCCAGCACCAGAAAAACAACAAATGGCAGCCTTTAAAAGCTCTTATTTGTTATCCAAAAATACAAAGCTTTTTGGGGAGTGGGCGATTAGCGATTTCGATAAAAACCGTTTCTCTTCATTAGATGACAATGATAATACAGATATCGCATATACCGGAGGCTTGCAAATAGAAAATGCACCAACTACTTTCGGAAAGTTAAATGCAACTATTAGTAGAAGGTATAGTGGCGAAGAGTTTGAATATTTTGAACGAACAAGAGAAGTTGAGTTTGATCGAAAATGGAATATTTCAGATATCACAAATTCAAAAGAAGTGATAAATGAAGCATCACTAGGTATTAATCTGACTGAATCAACAAGCGTGGGTGGCGAATATGGATTTATTGAACGAAATGGATTTAAGAGCCAACGACAAGCCACGCACTTTATAAGTACTGAAGATAATAAAATTCAACTTAATTATAATCAAGACTGGGTAAGTAGTAAAGATGATATCATTAATGAGAAAGGAGATTGGTTTAGGCAAACTCTAAATTTGAGCAAGCCTTTCAAGAAAGGAACCGGCTCTATTATACCATATATATATGCAGAGCAGGAAAAAAAAATTGAAAAGAACCAAGGTACAGACTCGCTAAGCTCTGAGGCGTTCTCATTCTATGATGTTGGACCAGGTATTGCCTACGCGGTAGGTAGTTTTCGAGTGGACTATTCAGTGGCTTACAGACGACAGCAGGGTGTTCTTAACAATGCTCTTAAAAAAGAATCAGAAGCAATTACTCAAAAACTATTGCTAGATTTAAAGCCAAGTAGCTATATAAATAGTAAAAATCAGATACAGCTCCGCTCAAAAAGTGTTACCGAAAATTTCCAGAACATAGGTGATAATTCTAATCAAAAAAGCATTCTTATAAGATCTAATACTAATTATTCTACTATTTCAGAGAATTGGAATGGTGAGTTTCTATATGAAATAAATACAAAAAAACAGGCCTTATATCAAGAAAGTTATATCGAAGTAGGACCTGAGCTTGGACAGTTTGTATGGGATGATATAAATGGGGATGGCGTTCAGCAATTAGATGAGTTTTTTCCTGAATTAAGTGTAAATGAGGGAGTTTATTTGCGTCAGCTTCTCCCATCGGACGAGCTTTTTCCTGTAGTTGATCTTAAAGTAAGACTCAGAAACGAAATTAAGCCTTTTGGATTTATTGAAGGAGATGAAGGTTTTAATTTCTTCCTGCATCAAATAAGTTTAAAATCCAGAATAGATATAAGTGAGAATACCACCACTAATCGTTTATCGGATGTTTACTTTATAAAGTTGAATACATTCCGAAATGAAGAAAATACCATTCAAGGTAGATTAGCTTGGGAAAAAGAATTAGATATTCTGCCCGAGTACGGTCGAGGGGAGCTAGCAGTGAGGTATAATCAGATCAGAAGCTTAAATCGAAGAAGCAGTGAAGTACTGACTATATATAATGAAGCAATCGCAATTGACGGAGAGTTTAAATTGACGAATCGTGTTGAATCAACTTTACTGTTATCAAAGAGTACATATAGTAGTGAAAGCAACACGCTGAGCTCTAGGAACTTTGATATTCACTCGTATAACATAGAGCCGGGTTTAAATGCTACTATAAACAGATCGTGGCGCACAGGTTTCAGTTTTTCTTACGCGGATAAATCTGACAGGAGTTCTTTATCACCCATAGATGCAAAAATTTATAAAATTAGAAATAGTAATAGACTTTTTTTGTTTAAAAAAATTCAGGCAAATTCATTTCTTGAAATAAGAAGTGCGCGCGTAAATGGAGAGTCTAGTAGCTATGGTATCTTCGAGTTAACAGACGGTACCGGTAAGGGTACAAATATGCTTTGGTCCTTAGGAGGGAACTATAGAATGAGTGATTTAATAAGACTTAACTTTACTTATGATGGTAGAACGGTGAGAGATCGACCAGCAATTCATACTTTTAAAATTGTTGTGAATGCAATTTTTTAAGCTTACTTCCTAATCACTATTGAAACAAAAATCAATAAATAAATGTACTTATTGTTTACTTAAAGTTAATTTTTAAGAGCTACAGTGCTTTGACATTTACTTTAAAATGACCTATCCTTTCGCATTACTAATCTTAGACACTAACATTAAATCATTATCGGAGTGAACATGGCATCGTCGATTGCTCTTTTTCTATTACAAGCCGGTGGAGACGAAGGCTTTTTTAACCTAATTGTTCAGAAATTCAATGAAGGAAATGACGGCGGATATATGTGGCCTGTACTGGTTACACTTATCCTTGGGCTGGCTATTTTCTTAGAAAGAATTATAACCCTTAACCTTGCAGACATTAATACTCGGAAGTTCATTGTGAACGTTCAAGAAGCCTTACAAGAAGGCGGAATCAGCGCAGCTGAAGAACTATGTGCTTCAACTCGTGGACCTGTAGCTTCTGTATTCCAGGCTGGTCTTATGCGTGCTGACGAAGGAATTGATGCCGCTGAGAAAGCAATTTCAGCATATGGTTCAATTGAAATGAGTTTCCTTGAAAGGGGCTTAATTTGGTTGTCACTATTTATTGCTATTGCACCACTTTTCGGATTCCTTGGTACAGTAATCGGTATGATTGCTGCATTCGATGAAATTCAGATTGCTAACGATATTTCTCCAAGTGTAGTTGCTGGTGGTATTAAAACTGCCCTTCTAACTACTGCTGGTGGTTTGATCGCAGGTATTATTCTTCAAATTGGTTACAACTATTGTGTTTCTAAAATTGACCGCTTAATTGCAGAAATGGAAGAAAGCTCAATTACTTTAATCGATTCAATTATTTTACTAAAGGCCGGTAAGCCTCTTGTAGCTCCTGCTGCTAGTTCTTCTGAAGCTGACGCATAAACCAATAACAATTAATTAGGAGACAATATGATTGTTCAAATTGCAGTTATTGGTGCAGCAGCGCTGATTGGTCTTGGAGTAGTATCCATGATTATTTCAGCTATCAAAAGCATGGCACAAGGCAAGCAAGACTTTAAACGCATTGCGATAATGGCTGTTCCATTCGTTGCTTTTGGAGTGAGTTATTTAGTGCTAGAAAATATTGTGGAAGCGGCTGTTATGTCAGCTGCTTTTATGATGGCATCAATGGCACTAGCTATTCTACTTTCTGGCTTGCGTGGAACATTTAAGTTTTAATTAAGCGATTATGCTATTAAAGAAACCAAAAAGAGAATCGGCAGAAATCAATGGCTCGTCTATGGCGGATATTGCATTTCTATTGCTCATCTTCTTCCTAGTAACCACTACAATTAATGTGGATACTGGAATTGGATTAGTACTTCCGCCGCCTCTCACGGATGAAACTCCTCCGCCTCCTGTAAAGGAGCGTAACATGATGAATATCTTGGTTAACGCTCAGGGCCTTGTTCTTATGGATGAGCAACCTGTACAGTTGGTGGACGTAAAGCAGACGCTCAAAGACTTTATAAAAAACCCAGAGAGAGATGAAACACTCTCTGAAAGCCCACAGAAAGCAATTGTATCTATTAAAACTGTACGTGAAACACCGTATCGTATTTATATTGATATGCTTGATGAGGTTATGGGATCTTATAAAGAACTTAGAGATGAAGCTTCGCTAGCTAATTATGGAAGAACTTTTGATAAATTAGCTTCTAGTTCAGCACAGCGTAAAGCGATGACTGATATGTATCCAAAGAAAATCTCAATCGCAGAACCGGATAAGGAATAAAGAAATGGCTCATTTTAAGAAAAAACAAGCCGGCTCTAAGCAAGAAATCCCAACATCAGCTATGCCTGATGTTGTATTTATGCTCCTTTTCTTCTTCATGGTAACCACGGTTCTCCGTGAAGTTACTTTGAAAGTTAGAATTGATTTAACCGAAGCTGGTAATATCGAAAAGATTGAAGAAAAACGATTAGTTTCATATATCTATATCGGACCTGAGAAATTGAATAACAATCAATTAGGTGAAGATAAAATTCAGATAGATGACGCTCTTGTTGAAGATATCCCGTCTATCAGAAAGTTGATGTACGATAAACTACTTGAAGAACCTCGTATGATTGTTTCTTTAAGAGTAGATAAAGACTCTGAGTTTGGAGTTTTAACGGATGTTCAGGAAGAATTAAAACAGGCTAGTGCTTTTAGAGTAAATTATTCTACAAAGAACGAAAACTAGACTCTCTTCTTTTATGTATCTTTAAGGCAACCATGCTTAGCATGGCTGCCTTTTTTATTTATATTATATTATGACACAAGATTTCAAGACCATTCAAAGTGTAGGCCGTGATGGACTACTTTCTCAAATTAAGAATTACGATTCCTTTAAAAATACTGATACGGTTTTTGGTATTGGGGATGACGCTGCTGTTCTTAGTAGTGATAATGGACAGCATGCTTTATTAAGTTCCGATACCTATGTTGAAGGTGTTCACTTTGATCTTACTTATACTCCATTTCAGCATTTAGGTTATAAGATTATTAGTGCAGCTATTAGCGATATCTTGGCGATGAATGGTACTCCGAATTCTGTACTTGTCAATTTGGCTGTTCCGAACCGACAATCTGCCCAAATGATTCAAGATCTATACTCTGGTATTTATGCAGCTGGAAAAGAATATGAAGTTGAAGTTGTAGGTGGTGATTTAACTGCTAATCATACGAATAGCGTGATTAGCATATCGGTATATGGTAAAGTTAACGAAGATTCAATTACCTATAGAAGTGGAGCGAACACAGGTGATGCAATTTGTGTAACTGGAGACCTAGGTTCAGCATTAGCTGGTTTAAGAGTTCTTACTCGCGAAAAGAGATTTTGGGAAGAACATGGTAATGAAAACGTTCAACCTGATTTAGGCGAATATGAGTTTGTTGTCAAAAGGCAGCTGGTACCAACTGCCCGACAAGACGTAATTAAAGCTTTAGCAGAACATAACATTGTTCCATCTTCAATGATTGATATTACTCAAGGCCTGATAAATGAAGTATCAGAGCTTTGTAAAGCTTCTAAGACTGGAGTATATCTATATCAAGCAGCGTTGCCAATAGCAGCAGAAACTCGTGCTGTAGCCAATGAAATGGAGGAGGATGTAGATAGATATGCTTTGTTTGGTGGAGAGGATCTTGAACTCATGTTCACACTACCTGAAAAAGACGTTGAATCTTTAATTGAAAAATTTAACGATTTCGTAGTAATTGGACGAATGGTGCCTGAAGATGAAGGCATGGCAATGCAAACTGCAGAAGGTGATGTTCTCAATTTTGATGATTTGTCATAAAAACAGTATTGGCACAATTTTTGACATTTATTTGTTCATATCTTAAGGATATTTAAAAATTGACCGATCGAATATTATATTACACTGTTCCAAAGCTTTAGATAATTAAATGGCCGAGAAAAAAACAACACCCGAGAAAAAAACAACACCCGAGAAGAAAAACAATCCCGAAAAGAAAATTAAGATTCCTAAGGGAGGAAAACCTGGTGGGGCTAGCCCAAAATTCCCTACATGGGGCTTTTTAGCAATTCTTTTTGTGTTACTTATAGCACAGTTTATTTATAGTGGTGTTCAAAGCACAAGCACTATCAAATACAGCAAGTTCTTAGAGTACGTTAAAAAAGGTTATGTCTCTGAAATTATCGTTAAGAATAGCGTAAATATTTACGGAGAATTTAATGATAAGGCTATTTCTGATGGGGTTGTTGCCGCTCCTGATCCTAGTGAAGACGATAAGTTTAGTATAGGTGAATCAAAAAGCTTCAAAAATTTTAATACCACTATGCTCCGTGGGGATGATATTCGTCCAATTCTAGATGAGCATAACGTTGAGTATGAAGTAAGGATTGAGGAAGACTGGTTTAGCGGTGTATTTTTGTGGTTAGTAATGATTGGGCTTGGAATTGGATTCTATGTATTCATACTAAGAAAAATGAATCCTGGGCAGCAGGTTTTGAATATCGGAAAGAACAAAGCTGCGCTCTACAATCAGCAAACAGATACTAAAATTACATTTAAAGATGTAGCTGGTCTTGAAGAAGCTAAAGAAGAAGTAAAAGAGATTGTAGATTTCTTAAACAAGCCTGGAAAATTCACAAATCTTGGCGGTAAAATACCAAAAGGCGCCTTATTAGTAGGCCCTCCGGGTACAGGTAAAACTCTTTTAGCTAAAGCTGTTGCTGGTGAAGCTGGTGTTCCTTTCTTTTCCTTGTCAGGTTCCGATTTCGTAGAGATGTTTGTAGGTGTTGGTGCTGCTCGAGTTCGTGATTTGTTTAAGCAAGCCAAAGAAAAAGCGCCATGTATTGTTTTTATTGATGAAATCGATGCAATCGGTCGTTCTCGCGGAAAAGGCCAAATGCCCGGATCTAATGATGAGAGAGAGAATACACTAAACTCTCTTCTTGTAGAAATGGATGGATTCGCTACAGATTCGGGGGTAATCATTCTGGCAGCTACAAACAGACCTGATGTTTTAGATAGTGCTTTATTAAGACCAGGCCGTTTTGATCGCCAAATAAGTATAGATAAGCCTGATATTATTGGTAGAGAGGCAATTTTCAAAGTTCACTTGAAGCCATTAAAGTTGAACAAAGATGTAGATCCAAAGAAATTATCTGCACAAACTCCAGGATTTGCTGGTGCCGAAATCGCGAATGTTTGTAATGAAGCAGCTTTAATTGCAGCGCGAAAAAACAAAAATTCGGTTGACCTTAGTGACTTCCAAGATGCAATTGATCGTGTGATTGGTGGGCTAGAGAAAAAGAATAAAATCATTTCTCCTGAAGAGAAAAAAATTGTGGCTTATCATGAAGCTGGACATGCAGTTGCAGGTTGGTATTTAGAACATGCTGATCCTTTAGTAAAAGTATCTATTGTCCCGAGAGGTTTAGCTGCACTTGGATATGCTCAATATCTACCTAAAGAACAGTTCCTGTATCAAACAGAGCAGTTGATTGATGAAATGTGCATGACCCTTGGTGGTAGGGCGGCAGAAGAAATTATATTTGGAAAGATTTCTACTGGTGCATTAAGTGATTTGGAACGTGTAACTAAAGTTGCTTACAGTATTGTTACTATTTATGGAATGAACGAGAGACTTGGAAATATTTCTTTCTATGATCCTAAACAAAGTGAGTACAACTTTTCAAAGCCTTATTCTGAAGATACCGCAAGGATTATTGATGAAGAGGTAAAGAAGATTATTGAAGATGCTTACATCAGAACCAAAGATTTACTCAATGATAAGAAAGCTGAGGTAGAGATTTTGGCTAAAGAATTACTTGAAAAGGAAATTCTATTCCAAGCTGACTTAGAGCGACTAATTGGTAAAAGACCATTTGCTACTCAAACTACGTATGAAGCTTATACGAATGGTAAAAATGAGCCGGTAGAAGAAGAAGCTGAAAAAGTTGAAATAATCAGTGAGTCGGTAGAAGAATCCAAAGAAGAAGAGAAAAAAGAATCTTCTGATTTATCACAAGAAGAAAGTGATTCTGATAATAAGGACGGTAAGTAAAACTAGCGTTCTTTATGCCCTTATGAGGGTTGGTAATGTTACGGTAATAGACCGGTAACAAAAGGATAACCACTGCATAACCTTAGCGCAAAGCTGGTGCTGTAATTTTGGTTTGTAATCTAAAAAAAGATACAAACTCAAAATAAATCAGCACTGCAGTGAGAACAAAAAAAATCCTAATCTTATTTATTGCGGCCGTATTCAGCACAGCCGCAATGGCGCAAGAAAAAGGAAGCTTAACAGGAACTATAGTAGATGAATCTACTGGCGAGACCATTATTGGTGCTAGTGTATTTATTGAAGGTACTGTTAAAGGCGCGGCTTCCGATATAGATGGAGTTTACTCCGTTAAAAATATAGAACCAGGTATTTACGTACTTGTTGTCAGCTATATTTCCTATCAAAAACAAAGAATTACTGGCGTTGAAATTAAATCAGGAGAAGTTATTTCTCTAGATTTGGCATTGGCACCAGAAACGGAAATGCTTGGCGAAATTACAGTAACTGCTGAAGCAGTACTTAATAATGAAGCAGGTCTTCTTCGTCAGCGACAAAAATCCATTTCTTTTAGTGACGCGATAAGCTCAGAAAGTATTTCAAAATCTGGTGCAGGTGATGCAGCCGGGGTAATGAAAAAAGTTGTGGGCGCCTCTGTTATTGGAGGAAAGTACATTTACGTTCGCGGTTTAGGTGACAGATACTCAAGTTCACACCTTAATGGGGTAGAGCTTCCCTCATCCGATCCGGATAAAAAATCTTTTCAATTCGATATGTTTCCTTCAAATTTGTTGGAAAATATTGTAACCATTAAGTCATTCACTCCTGATAAGCCAGGTAATTTTTCTGGTGGATTAGTGGATGTGAATACCAAAGAGTTCCCCGATAGAAGAACCTTGTCGTACTCTTTTTCTTCAGGTTATAATTCCTCAACTACTGGGAAAACTGGATATTTGGCCAATTCAAGTGGTTCTGATTTATTAGCACATGATAATGGTACGAGAGCTATCCCAAGTGTGATAAACGATTTTAGGAATGACCCGAATTTTGTACTTCCATCAGTAACGTCTGCAAGATTCAACTCAGATAAAGCAGTCATTCTTGATAAATTCTCAAATGCATTTAACAGCCAAATGGCTCCTTCCGCTAGAATTATGCCTCTTAATACGAGCGCAAATATTTCTTATGGTGATCAAACACTATTGTTTGGTAAGAAGCTAGGTTATTCGGCAAGTCTATCATATAGCAGAAAGGCTTCAAGTTATTCTAATGGTACGCTAGGAAGATGGCAGCTAATTGGAAACTTGGATGAGTCCGGTGGGCTTACAAATCTCTTTGACTTTAAGGATTCTAAGTCTGAATTAAGTGTTGATATGGGGTTATTGGCTGAGGTTTCATACAAATTAAGTGATAATCACAAAGTATCTGCGAATTATATCAACACTCGAAGTGGAATTGATAACGGTAGAAATATTACCGGTGTCTGGAGCGATGAAGCTCCAAACGATATCTATCAATCTTCAGTGATTCAATATATTGAGCGTAAGCTAGATTCATACCAATTACATGGTAAGCATTACTTAGAAGGCTTTCTAGGCTCTACGATTGAATGGACTGCTTCATATGCTAAAAATTCACAAGAAGAGCCAGATTTAAGATTCCTAACATACTTAATCCAAGATGATGGAAATGGAGGTGAGTTTCTTTCATTATCAAATGGAGTAATTCAGCAACCAGCGAGATTCTTTCGAGATCTTGAGGAAGACAATACCAACTACATATTTGATTATGCGATTCCTTTTATGTCTTTATCGGGAACACAAGGAAAACTTAAAGTTGGTTATTTCAGCCAAATCATAAACAGAGATTTCAACGAAAGCAGATTTGAATATGCTACGGGAGCTAAAGGGTTTACTGATTTCAAAGATGATGTAAACACCTTCTTCGATTATATGGGCATTGTTGATGAAACATCTAATGGTAGACCAGTTTTTGGCAATACTTTGAGAGATGCGAGCAACACAAAAAACCAATACACTGCCAAGCAAGATATCAACGCGTATTATGCAATGCTTGAACTTCCTATTACAAGTTCATTGAAAATTATTGGTGGAGTAAGACAAGAAAACACTACGATAAGAACTGTTTCGGAAGATACAACTCTTGTTGAAGGCAGATTAAATAACAAAGATTTATTACCTGCTATTAGCTCCATTTTTAGTGTTAACGATAACATGAATCTCCGAGCTTCATATACAAACACAGTAGCCCGACCTACTTTCCGTGAGCTTGCACCTTATACAACATTTGAGTTTGTGGGTGACTTCATTTTCACTGGAAATGCAGAGCTAAAGAGAACGCTAATCAAAAACTCTGATATAAGATGGGAATGGTTTCCAAATTCATCTGAGATTGTTGCAATTTCTCTATTCCACAAAGGCATGACAAATCCTATCGAACGAGTAGTTCGTACCGATGTAAATAGAGCTCAGACCGTAGAAAATGTTGAAGAAGCAAAGGTCTATGGAATTGAGTTCGAGTTAAGAAAGAACTTAGGTAGCTTTTCGTCACTCCTAGATAATTTCTCATTCTCAAGTAACTTCACTTTCGTAGAATCTAGAGTATCCATTCCAGAAGATGAACTTTACAATATTCGCACAAGCGACCCTGGTGCAAAAGACTATAGATCTCTAGTTGGTCAGTCACCATATCTCGTAAATTTTGATTTAGAATACTTTAAGTCTACCAATGGTGTATCTGTTAATCTTGGTTACAACAAATTTGGCGACAGACTTTATTCTGTAGCTCTAGGTGCTATTCCTGATGTATTTGAAAGATCATACTCAACCATTGATATGGTTGCAAACAAGAGCTTTAAAAATGGTTTAAAACTAAAGTTCTCAGTTAAAAATTTACTCGACCCTGATATTAAACTATCACAAAAATATGGCAGTGACGAGTATATTTATCAGTCTTATAACAAAGGTAGATCGGTCTCATTAGGCCTTTCTTATTCATTCTAACTAATCATCAAACAACCAAAAAAATCAAAATTAACATTATGTTAAAAAGATACAGCTTAACGATAATTGCACTGTTTTTCAGTTTGAGTGCTTTTGCTCAAACAGAAGTAAATGTAGCCAATGCGGATTTAGTAGCAGGCCAAGATTACACATGGACAAAGGATAAGGTATACATCCTTACAGAAATGGTATTTGTAAAGCCAGGTACAAAATTAACAATTGATGCAGGAACAGTAATTAAAGGAAACCTAGGCGACGGAAACGATGCAACAGGTTTGGTAGTAACTCAAGACGCTCAGATTTTTGCAGAAGGAACAGCAGAAGAGCCTATTATTTTTACTTCAGCAGAAGATGATTTAGCTGGTTCTTTAACAGAATTAGATCGTGGATTATGGGGCGGTTTAGTAGTGTTAGGAAGAGCATCTACTAATAATGCTACTGAAGACGGTACTAAGTTAATTGAAGGTGTTAATGAGATTGCGAATCCAGAAAGCTACGCATTATATGGTGGCTCAACAGATGACGACAACTCAGGTGTTATTCGTTATGTTTCAATTCGCCATACAGGTATCAACGTAGGTGATGTTGCCGGAAACGAGATTCAAGGTTTAACCTTGGGTGGAGTTGGTTCAGGTACAACCATAGAATACGTAGAGTCATTTGCATCAAACGATGATGGATTTGAGTTTTTTGGTGGAACGGTAAATACCAAGTATTTGGTAAGTGCTTTTAACACAGATGACGCTTTTGATTGGGATGAAGGCTTTAGAGGAAACCACCAGTTTTGGTTCGCTATCCAAAGCCCAGGAAATGTAAACGATGGTTATGGTCGTGCAGGTGAGATGGATGGAGCAACTGGTAACGAGAATACCGAACCATTCGCACACCCTGTAGTGGTTAATGCTACTTTCTTAGGTGCAGGCCAAAGTGCAACTCCTAACGCAGGTGATGGTAAACAGTTATTGTTATTCAGAGACAACACTGGTGGCGAATATTACAACTCTATCTTTTCTGACCATGCAGGTTTAGCTATAGAAGTTGAAGCAGCTGGTAAAGTAAGCGGTTTTGATTCTAAGACTAGATTACTAAACGGCGATTTATTGTTAGAAAACAACTTATGGTACGGATTCGGAGCAGGTAACACCATTGCTGAGTTTGCAGCAGGCGACGACCAACAACATACTCGTGATTATTTAAGTGATGTAGCGAATGCTAACAGAGTTGCAGATCCAATGCTAACTGGCATTAGCCGAACAGCAGGTAGCAAAGAATTAGATCCTCGTCCAAAAGCTGGTTCTGCGGCACTAGAAGCTTCAGCAGTTAAAACGGTAGATGGAGAATTCTTCACTGCAACTAACTATGTAGGTGCCTTCGCTCCTAATAATTTATGGATTCAAAACTGGACAGCATTAGAGGCTTACGGCTATGTATCTCAAGTGGCTGTTTCAAACGAGAATGATAGAAACACTTCTATCCCAACAGCTATTCAGTTGGATCAAAACTATCCAAACCCATTCAACCCAACTACAAACATCTCTTTCAGTTTACCAAGTACACAAAAAGTTACTTTGAAAGTATATGACATGTTGGGAAGAGAAGTAGCAACACTACTAAACAACAAACAATTTTCTGCTGGTGAAGCGTCTGTTACATTCGATGCAAGTAGTCTTTCTAGTGGAGTTTACCTTTATAGATTAACAGGTAGTAACCTGTCACTGCTTAAAAAGATGACTCTTATCAAATAATAAGCAGTAAAATCTTCATTATACGTCTCACATTCTGTGAGGTGTGCTGATCACAGGAGAACCTCGAGGAATCGGGGTTCTTTTTTTGTAAACATACTAGGATACTTTTTGTAGCTAAAAACAGAATTTAGTATCTAACAATTGATTGCAACCAGCATTACTTTTACTCGGTTCATTGGAACCGTATCAGTGTGTTTGTGGTTTTAGTAATTCATCAATTAATGGAATAATATCTTGGTTTTTGTAACTCGTAAGTCTCATTTTAATGCCGCACACCGGCTTAATAATCCAAATAAGTCTGAAGAATGGAATAAGGCTACATTTGGGAAATGTAATTACCCGAATTGGCATGGGCATAATTATACCATTGAAGTAACGGTTGTAGGAAACCCAGATTCTGAAACAGGATTCGTAATCGATTTAAGTGTTCTTAATAAAGTGATAGAAGAAAAAATTACAGAGCCTTGCGACCACCGAAACTTGAACCTAGATATTCCTTTCTTAGAAGGTATTATTCCATCGACCGAAAATCTGGTAAAAGCTTTTTTTTATGAGCTCAAAGATGCAGTAGAAGTGGCCGCTTCAGAAGGGAGTATTCTCTATTCTGTAGCCTTATATGAAACTGAACGTAATTCAGCAACTTATTGTCCATATCTAACTATACCTAATATCTCTTAACAAATTTTGTTTATTGTAGGTTTTATCATACAAAACAAAGGTGATTAAGTCCTGTTGCTAGTGAGTAATAAGAAAACATATATTTCTTTAAATAGAGTGTTATTTTTAAAGGTTAAATGTTATTACTAAATAGCGATATTTTACTCTTTCTTAATATGAATGTCTTACCTTAAGGCATAATTCAATCAATAATTTTTTATGAAAAAAATATACCTGTCTCTACTAACACTATGTATTACATTAATTAGTGTTCAACTAGCAAACGCCCAATTTTTTGAAGATTTTGAAAGCGGCGACAAATCCTTTTATGGCGGTGGTTCGGTTGCGCTAGTAACTGGTTCTTGGTATCTAGAAGATGCCCTGTTAGGAAACCTTTCCAACGACAAGTTTAACGGTTCAAAAGGTGTACGTATGGATCGTAGAGATCCTAAGCAAGGCAACATTTACATGCTTTTTGACAAAGCCAATGGTGCTGAAGATCTTTCCTTTAGTTATGCTAACTATGGCAGTAGTAGTGGAAATACGTTACAAGTTCAGTATTCAACGGACCAAGGTTCTAGCTGGACTAATTTAGGCGAACCACTTTCACCAACAGGAGAGCTTTCAGTAGTTACTATTCCTGTTGATATTCAAGGAAATATTCGATTTAAATTCATTCAAGCTGGAGGTACGGATCGCTTGAATTTAGATGATGTACGAATTACAGACTTTGTTCAAGCTCAGGATAACGCTACTATCGCTGTTACTGTTGATGGAACGCCAAAAGCAACTGGAGAAAGTGCAACATTTCCGACTACTTTAGTTGGAACTAAGAGAACAGTTTCTCTTTCTATTAAGAATATTGGTACACCAGACCTATCTATTAGTAATATAGAATTACAAGGCCAGGCATTTTCAATAACCAATTTTTCTGATTCAACATTAGCTTTTAGTGAATCTACAGAATTAACGGTTACCTATGAGCCATTTGTTGCAGGTAACGACGAAGGAAGTATCGTTATCACCAGTAATGCTGACAATGCAGCAAGTTTTACTATAAATCTTGCCGGAGAAGGAATTGAGGATGGAGATATTATTCCTATTTCTGACGCACGTAGTTTACCACTCGGAAGTAGAGTTACCGTAACAGGTCGAGTTACTGCAGCAAACGAATTAGGTGGCCCGCTTTACATGCAAGACGCAACAGCTGGTATTGCAGTTTACTGGGAAGCCCTCCACGCAGAGTCGAGCATTGGAGATTCTGTAACGGTAACTGGTCCACTAAGTGTTTTCAAACCTATTGCTGGCGCGGATTCTGATTTCCTATTACAAATTTCATCTACTACAGAAGACAGCAACATCCTGTATGAAGTTATAGACACAGAAAACAAGAAAATTGTACCTGAAGTATTAACAATAGCTGAAGTTTTAGCAGGCGCATATGAAGCTCAGCTTGTAGAAATTAAAAGTGCTACAGTTTCTCATGTAGGTGTTTTTCAAGGTAATACTAATTACACGATGTCAGATGCATCAGGCGAAATATTTTTGAGAATCGACAACAATGTGAACTTGGTTGGGGCAACTGCACCAACCGAAGCGGTAAACGTTGTAGGTGTAATTGGTAAGTTTGGTGGCGATCTTCAAGTATTACCTCGTTTTGTGGACGATTTAGGTGTTGAAGAAACTACATATCCTGGAGACGATATTGATTTGATTAACACTCTTGATATGGTTACCTGGAACGTAGAATGGTTCGGCCATAGTGGAAATGGTCCTGTAGATGTTGATTTACAGCTTCAAAATGCGAAAACTGTAATCACTACAATGGATGCTGATATTTACGCACTATCGGAAATTTCTGATGTGAATAAATTCAATCAATTGGTAAGTGAATTAGAAGATTACGGCGGCTTTATGGCTAATTTTTCTTCACAAACTCAAAATACTGCGTTTCTCTTTAAGCGTTCAGTGATTGATTCATTAGACTCTGGTTTAATAACTGCTGGAATGACCCAAAGTAATTGGGCAAACGGTCGTTATCCATTAGAGTTCCATTTTAACGCAACGTTGAATGATGAAGAAAGAGAAGTATATGCTTACGTGATTCATGCAAAAGCATTTGGTACAGAATCTGATTATAACCAGAGATTGAACGCTTCAACTGAGTTAAAATCATACTTAGATAACAATAGAGACCGTGATAATGTTATTATTTTGGGCGATTATAATGATTTAGTTACCACATCAACTTTTACAGGCTCGCCTTCTCCCTACAAGAATTTTGTAGATGATTCAGAGTATACAGTAATCACAAAAAGTCTTGAGGAAAATGGTAGTACATCATATACAAGTATCTCAATGATCGATCATATTACGATAACTTCAGAATTATCTGACGAATACATTGTTGGCTCTGAAAGAGTTGAGAATACATTTTATGTAGGAAGTTATTTAAGCACTACTTCTGATCATTACCCAGTTTGGACTCGTTTCCAGTACGGAACACCAGTAAGTAATGAAGATGAGATAGCTAGCGAAATACCAAGTTCTATTTCATTAAATCAGAACTATCCAAACCCATTCAATCCAACAACAGTAATTAGTTACTCGTTAAATGCGCGTACTCAAGTTAAACTTCAAGTATTCGACATAACAGGACGTAACGTAGCTACACTGGTAAATAAAGTTGAAGCAGCAGGAGAGAAGAGCATTAACTTTGATGCCTCATCACTTTCAAGTGGATTGTATTTCTATCGCTTAACTACTTCAGAAGGTGCATCACTTACAAGAAAAATGATGCTTATTAAGTAATATTCTAATCCATTTTAGATACAAAAAAGCCCGAGATGTCTCGGGCTTTTTTTGTATTCATCATATAATGATATGCTGTAGAAGAGCTTTTAGCCTTCATTTAAGAATGCAGAATACATCCATACGAGTTTTTCTTGTTCACGGATATAATCGCTCATCATCGCATTTGTACCTTCATCGTCCGCGTCAGCTGCAAGACTAAGTAATTCTCTTTGTAGAGATATGAGCACTTTAAAGGATTCCAGAATATTGCGAACAGCATCAGAGCCATCAGTTACTTTCTCGCTTTCTTTAATCTCAGCTATTTTTTGATAGCTAGAGTACTTGTATTCCGGTGAGTAGCCAAGGGTTAAAATTCTCTCAGCAACCTCATCAACTTTTAGCAATAAGTTGTTATAGAGTTCTTCAAATTTTACATGAAGCTCGAAGAATTTTTCACCTTTAATATTCCAGTGATAACCTCGAGTGTTCTGATAGAAAAAAGAGTAGTTAGCTAATAACTCATTTAGTTTCTTTGCTAGTGTTTCAGCTTTGTTGCTTTCTAAGCCTATTGCGTTTCTCATGTATCTCCTTGATAATTAGTGTTCATCATCTTTAACAAAATTTGGAGCTATTTGATTCAAATTTTAATGAGTATCAGAGCCTAATTATATAGTATCAATAGAGTTTTATTTCCTTGCTCTAGAATAACACCTGTAGCGGCTAAAGCGAGTATTAGCAGATTGAAAAGTAGTCAAGAGAGGAAATTGGAAACAAAATTCTTGAAAATTACAATTTCACATCTTATTGGGTACTAAACCTTCAAAAAATGGAGCGCTTTATTAATAGCAATAAAGCGCTCTTATGTATTATCTTACTTACTTTTTTATTGATTGGTTGATAAGCTTAATCCACTTTTCAATTAAAGGAAGTTCTGTGTACAGACCTGTGTGATATTTTATATTATAAAATTCGAGACCTAAACTATCAGGATTTGATTCACTCAGTTTTAGGAATAGAGTTAAACTCTGAGTTATTTTAGAGGAGTTTGCCCCTCCTTGTAGAGGTTTACGTTCTGTAATTGACTTACAGCTCAAAACCTTTCCCAATTCAATTATTTGCGAAATCTCATTACCACTTTTAGAAAAATGATAAAACAAAACCCCTGCTTTCTTATCAATTCCAATGCCGTAGCCACTATTCCAAATATCGAAATCTGAGATAATAAGATTATGACTTTGGGCAGTATCTAAGAATACTTGAGTATATTTTTTTATGTTTAGTTTCTGTTTTAATTGAATGTAAATGAGTGGACAAATAAATACTAATAGCAGTCCACTTCCTATTATAATAGATTCTAAATCAATCATGGGTAGTTTAATTAAGATTCAGCCGTTGAGTTTAGGCCGAACGGATTTTAAGTTTTGTTAAGTGAGGGAGAGCAGCATTTTAGTGCTGCGTAACAAAACTAGTCACCAAAAATAGTGAAAGGGGTAAGCGATATCTTGACTTGAAAGACTGGGCGTTATCCTCTGTAATGAAGAAAGATAAAGCTTCTGTTTATCAGAGAGTTTTCGCGCATGATGATTTTTAGCAGCTTGCTCTTTCTGCAAGTTATTGGTCGAATAACTAGGAATTTCGGATACCGAAACAACGACATCACTTCCTTCAATAAGAGATAGTGAGTGTATATTGCTCTCGATTTTCGAAAAAGAAGAACCAAGTTGATTATCGTCTTGATAACTCTCAATCACAGAGCTCTGTACATACTTCGTCCCTGCTTGTTCAAATGGCTGTAGCAGGAGGGAGAGTATAACAGGGACTAAGTAAAGGCTATATCTAATCAAGCGATTCATGCGACAAAGATAAAAAAGTAGAGAATAGAAAAACAGAGCATAATAAATTGTTCTATCAATGCGAGGGTTCTAATTCAAGGCAATGGTATACTTGGTCAATTCCCTTTTTTGTATCAGAGAGAACCATAAGTAGATCGTTTGCTTCAAGAAGCGTAGAGCCAGAGGGCGTAATAAAAGTATCACCCCTTTTTACCATTGCTATAATTGCCGTTTTAGGGAAGTTTAATTCAACAATTTTCTTACCAACAATGACACTATTCTCTGGAATATGAATTTCCTCTAAGGCTGCTTTAGCATCTTCAGAAAGGAATATATCTAATGGCTTTTTAGGTTTAGCTTTTTCAGGTAAAGCCACGTGTAAAAGCTTCGCAATCCATGAAAGGCTTGTCCCTTGAATTATAATGGAAGTAACAGAAACAAAGAATACAATGTTAAAAATCATCTCAGCCTTTTCAATTCCAGCAATAAGAGGATAGGTGGCAAATACGATTGGAACAGCACCTCTTAGTCCAACCCATGAGATATAAGCTCGGCGACGAAATCTCATTTTGAAGGGAAGCAAACTTATTAGAACACTAATAGGACGCGCGACAAGGATGAGGAACAGAGATGTTACAATTCCCAAACCAAGAACAGGAAGAATGTGAGATGGAGAAACGAGTAGCCCGAGTGTAAGGAAAAGAACAATCTGCATAAGCCAAGCCAGTCCATCAAACATTTTTATGATGGCTTTTTTGTGAATTAAATCCTGATTTCCAAGAAATACAGCACACAAATAAACGGCAAGAAATCCGTTTCCGCCAATGCTATCAGTTGCTGAAAAAGTGAAAAACATTAAACTAATTACTAAAACAGGATAAAGTCCTTCAAAGTCGAGTTTAATTTTATTAATCAGGAATTTACTTACATATCCCAAAAGAATTCCAGCAATACCACCTAATAACATCTGCTTGATGAATAGCGGTATAACAGAATAAACAGGCAGACTTGGATTTACAACAAGCCCTAAAAATGCTATAGTAAGTACGTAAGCCATTGGATCGTTACTTCCACTTTCTAGCTCAAGAGTAGGGCGTAACCTCGTTTTAAGGGCTAAACTTTTAGCTCTTAAAATGGAAAATACTGCTGCGGCATCAGTGGATGAAACGATAGCCCCAAGTAGTAAACCTTCATAAATAGTAAAATCTGTGATTGCCCAAATAAACGTACCAATAGAAATAGCGGTTAGCAAAACACCTAATGTAGAAAGAGCAACCCCTTGCCATAAAATGGGTTTTATGGAGGACCAACTTGTTTCGAGCCCCCCCGAAAACAAGATGAAATTTAGCGAAACAATGCCAATAAACTGAGCAACTTTGGGATCATCAAAATAGATGCCACCAATACCTTCTGAGCCTGCTAAAATACCAACAACAAGAAATAATACTAAAGTTGGCACACCAAAGCGGTAAGAAGTTTTACCTGCTATTATACTAAGGAAAAGAAGTAAAGAACCAACCAGAATTATGTTTTCAATAGTTAAATCCATTAATAGAAAGTGGTTTATATGAATTGAAAGTTGACATGTTGGGGAGAGACTAAAATCGTAAATAATTACTTTAGTTATAGTAATTACTTCGAAAATCAGCTCCAGAAATAAAAAAAGCTCGCTAGAAAATTCTAACGAGCTTAGAATATTTAAACAATAGATAGCTATATCACTAAAGCTTCTTCAATGAGTTTATTCTGTTCGGTTTCATGAATTTTTTTCTGTCCTGCCGCTGGAGAAGCTGATGCTTGTCTACCAGCATAGCGTAATTTTTGGCCAGACTTTAATAGGTCATGAATACGTGGAGCTACGAAAAACCAAGCGCCCATATTTTTTGGTTCTTCTTGACACCATACTATTTCTTTCACTTTTGAGAAATCACCTAGTTGGTCGGTAATGTCTTGATCTGGAAATGGATAGAATTGCTCTAAACGTGCAATAGCTACGTCTTCAATTTTATGATCTTGGCGATATTTCAATAAGTCGTAATACACCTTTCCAGAACAGATTACTAAACGCTTAGTAGTAGCTTTGTCAATAACTTCTTCATCTCTTATAAATGGCATGAACTTTCCATTTGCAAGATCGTCAGTTTTTGATGTAGCCATTGGGTGACGAAGCAAGCTTTTTGGCGACATTAAAATAGCTGGTTTCTTGTCATCCTGAAGAGCTTGTTTACGAAGCATATGATAATACTGCGCAGGTGTAGTTAAGTTCATTACTCGCATGTTATCTTCAGCACATAACTGTAGAAAACGCTCTAAGCGAGCTGATGAATGCTCTGGCCCTTGACCTTCAAACCCGTGAGGTAAGTTAAGAATCAACGACGTTGTTTGTCCCCATTTCGCTTCGCTAGATGAAATAAACTGATCGATGATAATTTGAGCTCCATTCACGAAATCGCCAAACTGTGCTTCCCAAATTACTAAGGCATCTTTATTTTGCGCACTATAACCGAACTCAAATCCCATAACAGCATATTCACTTAATAAACTATTATGTATTGAAAATTTACCCTGCGTATCAGAAAGATTATTTAAAGGCGTAAAAGTTTGATTGGTTTCAGTTCCATGAAGAACAGCGTGGCGGTGAGAGAAAGTACCTCTTTCAACATCTTGGCCAGTAAATCGAATAGTTCTACCAGATTTTAGGAGAGAACCAAATGCTAAGGCTTCACCGAAGCCCCAATCTATTTTATCTTTATTCTGATCTACAATAGAAGCTCTTTTGGCAAGCTGCTGTAGCAACTTAGGATTTGCATCAAAGTCTTTTGGAACGGTATTAATTTTAATAGCAATATCCTTCAATTCCTCAGCCGGGTAGGTGGTGTCTGGAAATGCTGGAAGTTTTGCCTGAGGTGTTTCAGTCCGATCTATAAGATCTTCGGTAATAGTTACATTAGGGGCTTTTTTAGCATCTTCAAAAGCATCTAACAGAAGTTGGTCAAACTCATCAAAAATCTGTTGAGTTTCAGCCTCGGTGAGCTCATTTTTCTTAACTAGTTTCTTCGTATAAATATCTCTAGCAGTAAGATGATCGTTAATCTCTTTATACATACCTGGCTGTGTAAATGCTGGCTCATCACCTTCATTATGCCCATGCTTACGGTAGCATATCAAATCTATAATTACATCTTTACCAAACTGCTGACGATACTCAAGAGCTAGCTGGATAGCATGAACTGCTGCTTCTGGCTTATCCCCATTTACATGGAAAATAGGAGCAAGAATCATTTTTGCTAAATCGGAAGCATACTCAGTAGAGCGACCGTCTTTTGGTAGAGTTGTAAAACCAATTTGGTTGTTGATAATAATATGAACAGTTCCACCAGTTTTATAACCTTCAAGCTGAGACATATTTAAAGTCTCTCCAACCACGCCTTGCCCTGCAAAAGCAGCATCGCCATGCATAAGAACAGGAAGAATCTTTTTGCGAGCTTCTTCACCTTCAAAATGATCTTGCATTGCACGTGTTGCGCCTTCTACAACTGGGTTAACAGCTTCTAGATGACTTGGATTTGGGAGTAACTCTAGGTTAACAGTTTTGCCACTAGCAGTTTTGTGTTTACCTTTTGCACCAAGGTGATATTTAACATCTCCAGAGCCTTGAATTGACTTAGGATCTACATTCCCTTCAAATTCCGCAAATACACGGTGATAGGGTTTATTCATAATATTCACAAGAATATTTAAACGGCCTCGATGTGCCATCCCCATAAATACTTTATTGATATCGTGTTCACCAGCTTTTTCAAGCATCGAATGAATCATCGGAATTAAAGTCTCAGCTCCTTCTAGTGAGAAACGCTTATGACCGATATATTTTTTGTGAAGGAATTCCTCAAAAGCTAATGCTTGATTTAGTTTGTGAAGAATCTCTTTTTTATCGTCTTTTGTTAGCTTAGCGATGTTAGACGATGATTCCATAACACCACGTAACCACTTTCTTTCCTCTAAGTCTAAAAGGTGCATATACTCGGCACCGATATTACCACAGTAGGTATCGCGAAGTAGCTTAATAATTTCTCTAAGAGTAGCTTTTTCTTTTCCGCCTAAACCGCCGCAGTAAAATTCACGGTCGAGATCCCAAAGTGAAAGGCCGTAATAGTCTAAATCTAATTCAGGATTGTGTCCTGGCTCTTTTCCTAAAGGATCTAGGTCGGCAAGTACGTGCCCACGCATGCGATACATACTTATTAAACGCCAAACACCAATTACTCGTCTATCCTGTTCAAGAGAATTTCCACCTCTCGAAGTTAAACCACTATAATTATCGTGTCCATAAGGAATAGGCTCGTAAGCAATGTCTAAATCAGAAAAAATATCGTTATAGAAGTCTTCTTGCCCTGTAAGTAAATCGTTTACCTTTTTAAGGAATGAACCAGATTCTGCACCTTGTACAACTCGGTGGTCGTAAGTACAAGTAACAGTCATAACCTTGCTAATACCCAATTGATTGAGCACTTCTTTCGACATTGCTTGAAATTCAGCAGGGTAGTCGATAGCACCCGTAGCAATGATCGCACCTTGGTTTTGCATCAGTCTTGGAACAGAAGAAACGGTGCCGATGGTTCCAGGATTGGTGATGCTTATCGTAGTTCCTTGATAATCATCAATCTGCAATTTACCATTTCTAGCTTTACTGATAAGATCTGCAAAAGCGTACAAGAATTCTTTAAAGTTCATCTTGTCTACGCCTTTAATATTAGGCACCACAAGGTTTCTAGAACCATCTTTATTTGGTAAATCGATAGCAATACCAAGATTTACTTGGTCTGGAACTGCTTTAAAACTGTTTTTCCCATCCGTGTAATAAGCATTATTTAGGTTGGGCAAAGCTTTTAGCGCTTTTATAATAGCCCATGCAATAAAATGCGTAAATGAAGCCTTTGGTTCACTTCTGCTTTCCAAATGCTGGTTGATGATTGTACGATCTTCAATCATCATTTTAACAGGCAGTACTCGCAAAGAGGTAGCAGTAGGGACTTTAAGACTTTCATCCATATTCTCTACAATCTTGGTTGCTACTCCTTTTATTTTTTCGAGTGTAGTATCTTTAGGAGCGGCTTTTTGGGATGTCGAAGTAGTACTTTGAGCACTGACCTCTGGTTTTTGTGCTACTTTAGGAGCAGATTCTTGAACTTCAGGGGTAATCCCTTCCATCTCATCGAAATATCTTTTCCAGTGGGCAGGAACTGTTTCTGGGTTGGCTTTATACTGGACGTAAAGTTCTTCTACTAATGCAGAATTAGGTCCAAATACGGCTTCAAATGACTTCAATAGGGATTAACCTCGTGCAGATTTTAGGTGCGCTAATTGTTATAGTAATGTTATATACTAAGTAATAGTTCAAAAAAATAATGCTTTAAGTATTTCAAAAAGCGACTAAAATTAAGGATAACTAAGCTAAAATACGATATAAGTTATTCCTATTAACATTATAGTTCCTTTAAATTAAAAATCGCTTTTCTAAGCGAAGAGTTATTCTTGAAAACCGTGAATTTGTTCAAAAAAAAAATCTTTTGGTATATTTCAGGCAAAACTGGATTTATGTTATAAATATTTTAAGTTTATGTAGTTACTTACAACACTATGAATATCATTAAAAAACTTATCATCAAGACTTATCGAAAAGTAATCTTCTATTCAAGCATATTTGTACTTCTTATATCTTGCAATTCAAAAAGCAATGATTCCATTAATAAAATGGTTAGTTATTCAGTAACTGCTGATACACTAGTTACTAATCAAAGTGATAACTATCTACTTGGAACGCCTAAATTTTTGGCGGTTGATAAAAATGGTCAAATACTAGTAGGCGACGATTTAGCATTACAATTTCTATACTTCGATCAAGAAGGTTACTTCTTAAAAAAAATAGGTTTACGTGGTAGAGGGCCAGGAGAGTTTTTGAATATCTCTGCTATGGTATTAAACTCTAGGAATGAGTTGTTAGTTGCAGATCAATTTAATTCCCGCTTCACCATTTTCAGAAAGAATGATGATGTGGAGACTAGTTTGTACGATCCCTCAGAAATTCTTTGGCCTAGAAATATTCTAGATACTGGTAATGGATACATTTTGTTTTACAGACTTGATTACCCAGTTTCCGATAACTTATCCGATTCTACACATGGGCAAAGTGGAAACTATTTGTTTCATTTTAGTAAAGATTTAAAATCTATTGAATACTCGTTTGGCAATATTAATGATTTCGAACATTCAGAGAGTACATTTTATAAAACATGGTCTCTTTTTGCAATAGGAAGCGCATTAACCAAAAATAACTCCTTACTATTTGCTCCTTTTCTATATGATGGAAAAATTTATAAATATGATTTGGACAAGTTTACTCACCAAACATTTACAGGGCTTAAAATCCATGATCAGCCATTTACTTCTATTTACGGTCCACCAATCCCTAAGCACGCCATTCAGATAAATGGTAGAACTGCAGCCGCTGCGACCATAGAGTCTGAAAGTCTCGGACTTTTTGAACTGGAAAATGGAAATATTATTCATTTTTCGTTTCAAGTTTCTAGTGAGGAGAGAAAGATAACATTCGAGATTTTCGAGAAAAATTTGATACTACAAAAAACCGGAATATTGGAAGGGTTTGGTGCTTTTCAATTGAGTCATAACAGTTCTATTTTCGATATCCATGCAACAGACGGAAAACATACATTTTATGCTATTGACAAACGAGACAGAAGTAATGAACTAGTAATTACATTTAAAATTGACAAATTATGAATGCACGAACTTATTTCATACTGATACTTTGTAGCGTAATTTTAAGCTGCTCAAAATCTAGCCAAGAGAACAATAACATTAGCGTTAATAAAAAAGACCAAATATCGAATAATCTAGTTAATGAACGAGCACCAGCAATAGTTAAAGGAGTTCTTCGCGATCATAATAACCAGCCACTACCAATGGCTAATATAGAAGTTCAGAAAATCAACGATTTACAACGCAAGCCGTTGGGTGCTGCCACTTCTTTTTCAGGTGAGTATTGGGTAGGAATACCTGTTAGTAAAGATAATGTTAACGTACAGATGATTTTCACCTTTTCCTCGTATAAGGCTGACACCAATCTCGTCCAAGTGTCATCAGGGGATACTTTGATAATAAATCATCAGTTTGAATTGGAATAGGAATCTGGTAATCCTATTACTTCATAAAAGCTGAAAAATAGAAGTCTAAATCAATTGGGTGTTTTTCCTTTCTACTTCAACCTGAAAATGTTACTTATCCATTTTCAAATATCAACTTTCTTGCATGTCTGAGTTTGTTGAAAGCTACCTATGAGATAAAGCTGTTAATAGTTTAATATGGCTTTGCAATTGCTAAAGTATTCACCAAAATAATCCACAATTAATAATTTTGAATACTTTAATTCCCTTCAAACAACCGCTATATTACAATAAAAAAGATTATGAGCGATTCTCGCAAAAAAGTACTTACTGGAGCTGAAAATATTAACTGGGACTTAAGCGATTTATATTCATCAAGCGATGACCCGAAATTAGCATCCGACAAGAAAGAAGTTTTAGAGCAAGCAGATGCCTTTTCTGCGAAATACAGAGAAAAGATTGCACAATTGAGCGTTACTGAATTTAAAGAAATGCTACAAGCTTATGAAGCTCTTCAAGATAAAGGAGGCAAAATTGGTTCTTTCGCATATCTACAATGGAGCACAGATACTGCAAACACAAGCTTCGGAAAGTTAGTACAAGAAGCCAATGAGTTATCATCTGAGCTGAGTCAAAAATTAGTGTTTTTAGATGTAGAGTGGTTACAAGTTTCAGATGAAGATGCGCTAGTATTGATAAATGCAGAAGAACTCAGTTTTTTTAAACACTATTTGGAATCGTCTCGAAGATATAAAGAGCATGTGCTTGAAGAGAAACAAGAACAAATTCTCTCAGCAAAGTCGGTTACAGGCCGAAGTGCTTGGGTTCGTTTCTTCGACGAAACATTAGGTTCTGCTAAGTTTGAGCTAGATGGCGAAGAATATTCAGAGCAAGAAGTACTTAGTAAATTACATGACGGCGACAGAGAGCTTAGGGTAAGAGCTCATGCATCTCTCAGTAAAAAATTCAACGAGCTTTCGCACCCACTTACTTTTGTGTTTAACACATTGCTTGCCGATAAGTTTACTAATGACAAATTGAGAAATTATCCAGACTGGATTACCTCTCGAAATCTCTCTAACGAAACGGATGATAAAACTGTAGATGCCCTTGTTGGTGCCGTAACAGGTAACTATGCGTTAGTTCAGCGCTATTACAAATTGAAAGCTAAGTTGTTAGGCTTAGATGAGATGAAAGATTACGACCGTTACGCTCCTATTGCACAGAATGAGGCTACGATTTCGTGGAATGAAGCAAAGGAAATGGTGATGGATTCGTATACTAATTTTCATCCCAAAATGGGAGAAATTACCAATCTATTTTTTGAGAAAAATTGGATTGATGCTGCTATAAAACCAGGTAAACGTGGCGGTGCATATTCAGCGAGTACAGTTCCTTCTGCACACCCGTATGTGTTTATGAACTTTGATGGAAAAATTCGTGACGTGCAAACTTTAGCTCACGAACTTGGCCATGGAGTTCATCAATATCTAAGCCGAAAACAAGGTCCTTTGCAAGCTGGCACTCCATTAACAACCGCTGAAACAGCATCAGTATTTGGGGAAATGTTGGTGTTTCAGAAATTGCTTAAAGAGTTAGATGATCCTAAAGAACGTCTAGCGCTAATAATGGGTAAAATTGACGATACTATTGCAACAGTATTTCGCCAAGTTTCTATGAATAGGTTTGAGAATGCAATGCATAACGCGCGCAGAGAAGAAGGTGAACTAACTACTGAACGGTTTTCGGAGCTCTGGATGGAGCAACAGAAAGCTTTGTACGGAGATTCTGTGACTTTAACGGATGAATATGGAATCTGGTGGAGTTATATTCCACACTTCCTACATACTCCAGGTTATGTTTATGCATATGCGTTTGGAGAGTTGCTAGTATTGGCGCTTTACGAAGAATTTACTGAGCGTCCCGATGGTTTTTCGGAGCGATATTTAGAGTTGCTAAGTGCTGGAGGTTCTGAATGGCCACAGGATTTAGTTGCCAAAATGGGACTTGATATTACAGACGCTAGTTTCTGGAATAAAGGATTAGCTTCGTTCGAGAGAATGATTGATGAAGCGGAAGCATTGAGCGAAAAAATTTCTACAGGAAAGTAAATAAGCAGTATAAGTTGTTAGTATGTAGGCAAAGATTTGTTGAACTAAATCTTTGCTTGCTTTAAAACTTTAAGCTTGTAATTTAATAATGATAATAAGACCCAAATAAAGCTAAATGGCTCTAGATCGACAAGACAAAGCATTAAGAGAATTCAAGCAGATTATGGCAGATTTAATACATCTGTTACGTGCGTCAACTCGGGCGCAGCTTACATACATGTGTTGGGTAAATCATGCACGCCAACAGTTTGTTTGGGAAACAAATAGCACCATTCTACCTAATGTAATGTTTCAGGATAGAGTGAACTTTGACCATCATTTTTTAAACGAGTTTAAAGATATTGATGAAATAGTTTTGCTAAAAGTGGGTGAAGATGTAGCCAAAGGTAAACTGATGCATTATTTCGACTTTGTACAAGCGAAGTCCTTATTAATTATCCCTTTCATAAACAAAGGCGAAACCGTTGCACTAACGATTCTAGAAAGTGAACACGAGTTTGATATCGAGCAGATTCATGATAACATTCTGTCTTACAACAATGCGATGGTGAACGTACTAGATACTTATTTAGAAGTAGTAGATTTACACGAACAGCAGAAAGAGTGGGAGATGTACGAGAACTCGGTAAATAAGATGAATTACCGAATGCATAGGGTGGAAATCTTAAAAACTATGCTCAACGAAATGCAGGAATGCATACCTCGTGGGGGCGTTTCTTTATTGTCTCATGGAATGGAAACGTGGAATGTTGTATTGAACTCCGAAAAGAGTCATAATCCAATTAGATTGGGACTTAAAATGGAAGACAAAAGTATTTCTTCTGAAGCGCTCGAAAAAGGAGAACCGTTATTTTCGATGCATTTTAATAACAATCCTAAGAGAATATCAACTGGAGAGGGGAGAACGGAGGGTGCATCTTTTGCCATCCCAATTCTAATTCATGACAGACGCCAAGCTTTAGCAATTGTTTACGATGATGATCCTTTAAATTTCAAAGAATCGACCAAGCATAAACTTGTAAATCTAGCAAGAGTCGCTGCATTAAATATCCAAGCATCACTGAAAAAGACAAGTGCGGCGGATGACTTTTTAACACAAAATTTCAGTGCCTATATGCCTGAACTTTGGGAGGCCGCTTTAGATTTACAGCTGAAGAAAAGCTCCCAGAATAGCCGATATAAAACATGGTTTGGATTAGTTTCTCCCGATAATATTTCAACGTTAAGAACAAAGTTTAGACTTGAAGATTTGCATAAAATCCAAGAGGACTTTGTCAAATTTCTAAATCCGAGTATTTACGGATTTTCTGGATACATGGGTTTTAATTCAGATTATGTATACGCAGTGGTTATTCAAGGTGAAACAGACGAAGTTATCACTCAGTGGATGAATAAGTTTAACACTCGTTTGGCTCATGGATTAAGACTTTCAAATGGTCATACTATTAATATAGGTTTTAAAGTGGGCTATACAGAAGTAAACGAAGAGTGTGCAAACTCTTATCAGTTGCTTACTAAAGCTAAGAAAGCACATGCTGAGGCAATTAACAGTTCAGAAAACAAAGCAGTAGTAGCATAATGGGAAATCTATACCTCGTAATTATAGACGGTTTGGGAGTTGGGGCCCAAGAAGATGCAGCTGATTATGGCGACATAGATATGAACACATTAGGGCATATTTCGGATCAGGTTGGGTGCTCGCTTCCTAACATGGCTGAGCTTGGACTCGGTAATATCATTCCACTTTCTACAGTTTCAGCCACAAAACAACCAACAGCTGCTTTTGGAAAAATGAGAGAAATTTCTGGCGGAAAAGACTCAACTACAGGTCATTGGGAAATAGCTGGGATTCAGCTTAAAAAACCATTTCCAACATTCCCGAACGGTTTTCCTATCGATGTTCTTGATGCTTTTGAAGAAGGAGTCGGCGTAGATGGAGTGCTTTGTAATCTGCCATATTCAGGTACCGATGTAATTCGTGATTTTGGAGATGAACATCTAAAAACAGGCAAGCCCATTGTATACACTTCTGCAGATAGCGTATTTCAGGTAGCTTGCAACGTAGATGTGACTTCCGTTGAAAAACTTTATGAATGGTGTGAATTCGCCCGCAAAAAAGTGATGATTGGCGATTATGAAGTAGGAAGAGTTATCGCACGACCTTTCACAGGAAAATCAGGAGCCTTTGAACGATTATCGGATCAACGTCATGATTTTTCTGCAATTCCTCCGAAAGAAAATGTGGTTCAATATTTATATGATTCTGGTATCCAAACTTACTCTATTGGTAAGATTGTTGATTTATTTGCAGGACGGGGTTTTAGCAAGTACGATAAAACAAAAAATAATCCTGAAGGCATTTCTACGCTGTTATCTGTAATGGATAAAGTTCAAAATACTTTTGTATTCGTGAATTTGATTGACACCGATCAACTATATGGGCACCGCTTGGATCCACAAGGGTATGCGGGAAGTTTAGAAGAGTTTGATGCCGCTTTGCCAAGCATACTTGCTAAACTTAATGACGACGATTTGCTCATCATTACTGGTGATCATGGCAATGATCCATGCTCAACAAGTACCGATCATTCTCGCGAATTTGTACCATTATTGGTATATCCAGCTCATAAAGCTAACGAAATAGATTTAGGTATACGCTCAACTTTTAGTGATATCGCAAACTCAATTGCTACTTATTTTGGTAAGGAAGCAGTGTTTCCTGGAAGTTCTTTCTTAAAATAACTTGTTAAAGTAGCTCGATGCAGTTTCTGTAGTCTATGAGCTCTCTTCTAGATTCTAAAAGATTTCGATCATACTGATCGGAAATGAATAATAAAAAAGAAAATAAATTCGTATATTAGTATGATTTTGCTTTCATCAGGAGCACAGACATGAAGAAGCTTAGATAACAGGTTGCAACCTATCAGCTTAACGAATTAAAAAGTCCTGTGCCCTTTGTAGCGTACGCACAAACATTCATTAAATATTTACACTGTGGCAAAAAGTTCAGGAATCTCGACTCGTGAGTCGGAATCTTTAGATCGTTATCTGCACGAGATTGGTAAAGAGAAATTAATAACACCTGATGATGAAGTTCGTCTGGCGAAAGAAATACAGAAAGGTAGCCAACGAGCGTTAGAAGACCTTACAAAAGCAAACCTTCGTTTCGTAGTTTCTGTTGCAAAACAGTACCAAAATCAAGGACTTTCGCTTGGAGATTTGATAAACGAAGGTAACCTTGGTTTGATTAAAGCAGCAAAACGCTTTGATGAAACTCGTGGTTTTAAGTTTATCTCTTATGCAGTTTGGTGGATTCGACAATCTATTTTACAAGCTCTAGCTGAGCAAAGTCGTATCGTTCGTCTTCCTCTTAACAGAGTAGGCGCGCTAAACAAAATTGGTAAAGAACTTTCTAAGTTAGAGCAAGAGTACGAACGTATTCCTTCTGCTCACGAACTTGCAGAAAGTTTAGAGATGACCGTTGGTGAAGTAGCTGATACTTTGAAAATTTCAGGGCGTCACCTTTCAATGGATGCTCCATTTGCTCAAGGTGAAGATAATCGTCTTCTTGATGTTCTTGAGAACGAAGAGATTCCAAACCCTGATTTTGAATTGATGGGCGAGTCTTTGAAAGTGGAAATTGAACGCGCACTTTCAAAACTAACTAAAAGAGAAGCTGAAGTAATTCGCTTGTACTTTGGAATCGGACGCGAGCATTCTTTAACTCTAGAAGAAATTGGAGAACGTTTCGACTTAACTCGTGAACGTGTTCGTCAGATTAAAGAAAAAGCACTTAGAAAATTGCGCCATCATAACAGAAGCGCAGCTTTAAGAGCTTATTTAGGTTAATACTACAACCGTTTTCTTCTTTTAAGAAATTAAACCTCGCAAGTACATAATTTGCGAGGTTTTTTTATGTCTAAAAATCCGCTTTAACAGCAAATATCAAATTTCTACCTGGGGCAACAATACCTGAACTATATGGCCGGTAGCGTTGGTCGGTAATGTTTTCTATCCCCGTAGAAAAAGAGAACACTTTGGTAACTTGGTAAATACTTTTCAGATTTAGCGTGTACCATGCTGGAGAATATGGATTTCCATTAGCGTCAATGGCGTACATATAATCTTTTCCTTTTTCTTCATCGGGGAGATTCTTATAGCTTACTTTCATGCTATAAATAGCATATAAATCTAGTTTCAAATGATTAGCACTGTATTTAAGATGGGTAGTCCCAAACCAAGGCGCAGCATGTCGAGAAGGACTTTTATCGCCATTATCTAGTTCCTCTTCACCCTTTTGAATATTGAACTGAGAAGACGCATCAAAGCCAGCAGGTAAAGATAATTCGGCCGCAATTTGAACTCCAAAAATGGTAGCTTTTGCTGCATTCTGTACAGCTTGAACCTGACTTAATTGGCCATCGTACATAATTTGACTCTGTCCGTTTAACGTATAATCTCTTCGGACCAAAGCATCTTCTAAGAGCGTATAATAGCCGGTTACATCTATTTGAAGTTCATCATTAAAGACTTTATTCACACCTAATTCTGCGTTATAGGCATATTCAGATTTTAGATCTGGATTTGGTATAACAACGGAGCCTGGCTCTGAGTCAAAAACTTTGCCCACATCGTCGATATTAGGAGAACGGAAGCCTGTAGAAAATACCGTGTTTATGGCAATAGATTTTTCAGGCCTAAAAACAAAACCAAGGCTTCCTGTTAGAGCCCCACTATTAATATGTGCTTCGCTGAACGGGAAAGGATAAAAAGTGTTTTCAAATTCGGCATCCAAAATAAACTGATTGTAGCGAGTACCAGCCTGTAAAGTTAACTTTGGATTGATCTCGAACATGTAGTTTAGGTAAGCAGCATACGAAGCCCATGTGGATTCTGGATAGCGAGGCGAACCTTTTACAGTTACGCCTGTACTTATATCAGTGTCAGTGCCTGAAGAGCTTACATCATTAAAAACACTTTCAACACCATAGAAAAGTTGTTGGTTATCGGAGAGCTTTTTCACTAAATCAAGATTAGCGGAATAAGCATTCACTTTTTCAATTCTACTAAAACGTTGAGTACCATTAAAATCGCGATCTATTCTGCTTTCTTCAAAATACTGATGAGCTAGCCGAAGTTTGGCATCATCAAAAAATGCTGATTCTGTTTTTGTCGCAATAGAAAAATTATTCATTACCCAAATTTGAGGTCCGTAATACCACTCGGCACTTCTTGGGAGTCCATTTTTATACCGAATTAAACGATCATAACGGTCGTAATCGGAAGTTTCAGAGTAATGAAAGCCATAATTAAAATCCCAATCATCGTTGGGTTTAAAACGGAGCTTTTGCATTAAATTTGTTTGTGAATAACCTGTAGTTCGCTGTATTTGAGGATTTTTATTTGCAATCACCACATCGGAGCCATCAATTCGTTGAACAAATTCAGGGCGGAGGTATTCTTCAGGACCATGACTTCCCATCTCAAGATCACCATAATTAAAATTAGTGAAGCTGGTTATGGAACCCCATTTTTCTGTGCCTAAGCTAACATCAAAGTGATAAGTGTTTTCATCGTTGGCAGATGAATAACGAGCTACTGCATTACCTGATACGAATTGTTCCTCAGAAGCCGATAGGCCTGGAGTGAGGGTGTTGAAACTCATAACTCCACCAAGAGCATCGCTTCCATAAATTACGGAACTGGGACCGAATAAGACCTCAGTATGTTCAATTGCGAAAGGATCTAGAGAAATTACATTTTGAAGGTTACCACTCCTGAAAATGGCTGTATTCATTCGAATTCCATCTACCACAAGAAGAAGTCGATTGGTAGAAAATCCCCTAATCATCGGACTTCCTCCTCCAAGTTGACTTTTCTGTACATAAACCTCTCCAGAAAGGCTCAGTAAATCGGCCGCTGTTTGTGGATTTTGAACTTCTACTTGCTGAGGTGTTACGGAAGTTATTTTTGAAGCAAGATTTGATTTTGTTTGGCGCCAGCGTGTAGCCGAAACCACTAGTTTATCCATCGAGATGTTTGAAGGAGATAGAGAAATTATAAAATTCCGTGTATTAAGGTCTTCGTAGCTCATTGTAATAGAACGATAGCCTATCCGCCGGATTAAGATAATCTCAACGTTTTTGAATTTCGAAATATCAGCTTCACCTTTTGCATTTGTAATGGCATATAAACTGGGGGAGTCACTGTATATAGTAACTAGCTCAATAGGTTGGTCAGTTACTTTATCGTTAATGGTTATAATCTGGGCGTTACTTACCGCACAAAGCCCTAGAAAGAACCACATTAACAAAATGTGTTTCATAAGTATCTTTTCGTTTAATAGTAAAATAGTGAGATTCTGCTTCGCACTAATCATTTAATTAAAAGTGGTGATCTCTATTAAACTTGGGGAGGCGGGGTGGTTGGAGAATCTATATCGGTGTGAAAAATCTGAGCGATGTATTCTGGCTTTGATAGATATTTTCTCACATTAGCATTTAACAAATGATACGTGTACTGAAAAAAATTAGCTTTAATTTGAATAAACGAAGTTGCTACAGCATCTCTACTATGTACGATGGGTTTTACATTCGAAGATATAAGTTCATTTAGTTTCCTTTTAATTTTGGTTTCGTGATGATCCCAATAACTTAAAAACCAAAGAGAATCGCCCGATTCCCCATGTTCAACTATGTCATACATCTGGCCATTAAACTCAAACTCTTTATCATGTTCCCAATGCAAAAGCTCATCGGCTTCCGTTTTAGAAAATTTAAGCAGAGTAAGTTCTTCAAGCAAAAAGCCAGCCTTTATTTGTTTCTTAACTTCTAATCGGGTTTGTGCTTTTTGAAACTGCAGAATCGTCACAGCTCCCCAAAATGGGGTGATAAAAGAAAGAAGAAGTAAGATGGAAATCGACTTTTTCAATTATAGAAACTGATGCTTTAGAATTGTAAAGAAAGACAAAGTAATTTAAACGACTGTTCTTATACAATATTCGATTTGAGTTATTACATGTTTTAAAACTGCAAGATTGATTTAGCCGATAAAAATACTTTAACGTTTTAACCGTAATTAACTTATCATTATAAATGTACACTAGCATTGATTATTTGCAGCAATAGTAGTTATGAAGAAATTTCTATTCTTACTAATCTCCCTTGTTTGGATAGCTCCAAACATAAACGCACAATATTATCCATTTCGCACCTATTCTATTGAGGATGGATTAAGTGAGTCTGTAGTTCATTCAATAATTCAAGATCATGAGGGTAGCATGTGGATGGGTACTGGCTACGGACTGAATAGCTTTGACGGAATTGAGTTTCAGAGCTATTTTGAGGATCAAGGGCTTCAAAACAGTAAAATTTTTGCTTTGTTTGAAGATAGTAAACAAAGGCTCTGGATTGGAACCGCTTCTGGCTTAAACTACTTTCAGGGCGATAGTGTTTATTATGTACCAGAGCTTTCGGCACTGGATAACATGGAAATAATTAGCATTTTCGAAGACTCTAAAGGCGATATGTGGTTTGGTACCGATGGTGATGGAGTTTGGTTGTATCAAAAAGATCAAGAATTATATCAATACTCAACCACACAAGGTTTTAAAAACAACAGAATTCGAAGAATTATCGAAAGCGACTCTGGCGATATGTGGTTTGCAACTCGTGAAGGGTTAACCCAACTTAGCTTCGGCAACATCCGAACATACCTAACTAAAGACGGTTTGCCGGAAGATAGAATTAGAGATATTATTTTTGATGAAAAAGGCATTCTGTGGATAGGCACTCGAAATGGACTTACAAAATTCGAGAACAACCAGTTTACCACTTATGGCGAAAATGAAGGTCTTGGAAATTCAAAAGTCCAAACCTTAAGCTATGATGAGTCTGGTAGGCTTTGGCTAGGAACCGAAGGAGGGATTAGCCTTTTTGACCAAAATAGATTCAAAAATTTTACTACTGCAAATGGCTTATCTAACGGTATCATCTATTCTGCCACAAGAGATAGAGAAGGCAACCTTTGGTTTGGAACTTTTGGTGGTGGTGTAAATCTTTTTTTAGGAGATTACTTTGAAAACTATACTACAGATTTAGGACTAGCAAATAACGTAGTTACCTCTTTTACTGAAAGTGATGACGGAATAACTTGGATAGGAACCTACGGCGGAGGCATTAGCAAATACAAAAATGGTACCTTTGAAAATATCAGCTTAGATCAAGGTTTACAAGACGACAAAGTATATACACTTAAATACGATTCGGAAAAACGAATTTGGGTAGGGATGAGGAATGGTCTTTCTATCATCGAAAACGGTAAAATCAGAAATTTTAAAGAATCAGAATTCCCGTTTAGAAAAATTAGGCAGATTTATGAGGCAAAGTCAGGTGACTTCTGGATAAGTACGTACGAAGAAGGCATAATTCGGTACGATGGAAAATCTTACCAACAATTTTTAGTTGAAGACGGTCTAGCCGATAACACTACTTTAGGAGCTGTTGAAGATAAGGAAGGGAATTTATGGATAGCTACGTACGGTGGTGTAAGTAGATACAGTAATGGAAAATTTGAAACCTTCAACCTCCAAAACGGCTTACCTAATAATGCGATAATGACGATTATCGTAGATTTAAAAGGTACTGTTTGGGTATCAACTTTTGGAGGGATTGCCTGGTTTGATGGCGAGAAATTCCAAAGCATAACGGTAGATGACGGCTTACCAAATAGAGTATGTTATTTTATAAAACAAACTGAAGATGGCATTTACTGGATTGGCACAAACAGCGGTATTGCTCGATTTGACGCCGCGAAATTCTATAGTGAAATTCCCACCGAAAAAGACCAAGCTTTTCAAATAATTTCTAAAGAACAAGGTCTTATTTCAGATGAAATGAATTTAGGAGCTGTCTTTGAGGATTCTCAAAAACATTTATGGTTTGGTAGTGTGGAGGGTATGAGCCACTTTTTTATTCCAAAATATAACTATGACCCTGTTTCTCCAGAGGTGAAAATAAATGAGATAATCGCATCTGGCAGAGTCTATACGAACAAAACGCATCTAGATCTTTCTTACGAACAGAATTTCGTAGAAATATATTTCTCGGGTATTAATTACAGAGCTCCGAATCAAATTATGTATGAGTACAAGATGGAAGGTATTGACCCCACTTGGCAACGGACAACCGATCGATTTGCAAAATATCCCTCCTTACCAAGCGGAGATTATACATTTAGTGTACTTGCTAAAAACACAAATGGAACTTGGAGTGATATCATTACAAAGAAAACCATTTCCGTTAGTACTCCTTTTTGGCTGCAATGGTGGTTCATTATTCTTTGTGGTGCTGTTATTGTGGGTATTATTTGGTTGTTCTATAGCTATTATAAAACAACAAAGCTGGTGGATATAGAACGTATGCGAGTTAGAATTGCAAGTGATCTTCATGATGACGTGGGCGCTAGTTTAACCGAAATTGCTCTCCAATCAGATTTTCTTCAAGCCATTGATACAGATCCAGAGTTTAAAAAATCATTGAGTCAGATTGGAACACAATGCCGTAGAATTGTAACGAGCTTAGATGATATCGTTTGGTCTATAGATGCTAGGAATGATACTCTTGGAGATTTAACAGATAGAATGCAAGATTATGTGCTTAATGTGCTAGAGCCCAAGAATTTTAACGTTCAATACGATTTTGAAGATCTGAAAATGCAGAACAAATTAGCGGTCCCATTAAAAGAGAATCTGTATTTAATCTTTAAGGAAGCGGCTAATAATATATCTAAATACTCTAACGGAGATTTAGTTCGCATAACCATGCATACTGAAAGTAGTAGCTTTACATTTACTATCCACGACAATGGTAGCTCAGGAATGGGCCCTAAGAAAACAGGGCATGGTCTAAGGAATATGAAAATGCGGGCAGAACGAATTGGTGCAAGTGTTGATGTTAGCAATAAAAATGGTTTTACTATAACAATAATGGGCAAGTTAAACGCCAACTAAATAATTATTATGGCTGTAATTGGAATTGTAGAAGATAATGTCAAAATCAGAGATCTGATTCAACGTTATTTAGATATGCAGGATGGGCTTGAATGTCCAGTAGCAGTAGATAGCGTGGAGGAAATGCTAGAGTTTCTTGAGAAACATATGCAACCAGATGTTATTCTTATGGACATTCAATTACCAGGGATGTCTGGCATAAAAGGAATGGAAGTAATCAAGGAAAAGTATCCTGATGTAGATATAATCATGCTCACCATTTATCACGACTCGCACAAAATTTTCGATTCGCTAAAAGCAGGCGCTTCTGGTTATCTATTGAAGCATACTTCACTTCCTGAAATTAAAGAAGCCATTGAAATGCTTTTAAAAGGTGGTGCCCCGATGTCACCACAAATTGCAAGAAAAGTAATTACACACTTTAACGACCAGAAGCCAAAGAAAAACCCAGATAGCATGCTAACTTCTAGGGAACAAGATATTGTTAATGGTTTAGTTGACGGGCTGAGTTATAAGATGATTGCCGACAGGTTTGATATTTCTATTGATACGGTTCGAGCGCATATCCGAAATATCTATAAAAAACTTCATGTCAACTCAAAAGCGGAAGTAATTGCTAAATCACTACGTGGAGAGATTTAAGATTGCTAACATTATCATGTGATAGATAAACCGACTTGAATTGTTCAATTTCAAAGTGAAGATTAACCTCCAATAAGGAGACCCTGCTATGAAAAGCTTTAGAACTATTTTACCATTATTAGCTGTTAGTTTTTTTATGAGCGGTTGCTATACCCAGTTACAAAGCTTAGACGTTCTAGATGGCAGAGATGGATATAATCGTCAATCAGAATATTACGCCTGGAATGATAACGAATCTGCACAAGAGGGGGATAACTGGTACGAACGAGAACAAACGGCTAACGAATATATCCCTGTTGAAGAAGAAGAGGTTTACGAAAATTTAGATTTATACTACAAAGACTACGAAAAAGAGCAATGGTATTCCGAAAATAACCTAACTGATGTTTATTGGTCGGGTTATGATGACGGTTATGACGATGCAAGAGATGACTATACATCCAAGTATTATTCATATCGATATTTAAATTATCACCCAAGGAGACATCACTTTTCAGCCTTTGCTTACTCAAGACATTATCAGCTTAGAAATATGTTTGAGTTTAGTTTTGCTAATTTCAGCTACCACGCAGTTACAGATCCATTTTATTGGAGCACACCTTGGTATAACCCATATTATGATAACTATGGCTATTACGGTTACTACGGCAATTATTTTATAATTAATAATTATCACGGTAATTATACAAGCAGGTATACTAAAAAGAGAGATTATCGTGTAAGAAGTAATGGTTTGACAAATGCCAATAATACAAGGAACAGAGCAAATAGTTCAACACTACGCAGTAGAAACGATTCTGGTTCTAGTACTTATAGCAAAGGTAGCAGAACAACAGGAACTTCAAATGTAACTAGGACTCGAACAAGTACTACCACTGGTAGAAGTTCTGGAAGTAGCACTGTTGGTAAATCTCGTTCAAGCTCAAGTTCTAGTAGTTCAACAAAACGTTCTACAGGTAGAACTGGAACAAAGGTAAATACCGATAATTCTTCAAAGAGATCTTCAGGAACTGTTTCAAGAACGAATACGAATAGAAGTAGTGGTACAACAACACGTACCACTACAACTAGAAGAAGTACCCCTGTTACAAGAACGACTACTTCTCCAACTAGATCGACTACTAAAAGTACCAGTACCAAACGGTCAGGTACAACAAGAAGCACTGTAAAAAGAAGTTCTACACCTAGTTCCACTAGTAGGTCAACTGTAAAAAGAAGCAGCTCATCACCTACATCTAAAAAGAAAAGTAGTTCTACAAAAAAACGGAACTAAGGCAATTCACGACTAAGTAATTTATAATATCATGAAGAGAACAATACTCTTAATGCTAGGACTATTTCTAGCATTCAATCTAAGTGCGCAAAATGGAGAATCTCCGATTTCATATAAAAGCTTAGGACTCCAGTTTAGCTCAAATTCTTCAAATGGTGATGCGGCCTCAATGGTAGTGCCATCCGTTTCTTCATATAATGGTTTTGGTAGCTTGATTGATAACCCAGCAGTAATGGCCTTGGCTAAAGAAAACAGTGTAAGTATTGCATGGTTTTATTCTAATCAAAACCAAACTAGCTCGTATTTAAATAGTAGTGCATCGAGTAGCTTTGGGAATACGGACTTTGGCAATATTGGGATGCTCTATAAGATCCCAACTTCTCAAGGTAGCTTAGTAATTGGGGCTGGTTATGATCTGAAAGAAGTTTATGACAATAAAGCCTTTATAAACGGAAGAAATTCGTCGAGTACAGTTACAGATATGTTTGTGGATCCATCAAGCAGTTATAATGGTATTGCTTACGATGCCTACGCCATAGAATTTGGAGATGTTGAAGAGACCTATTATGAATCGATTTTCAGACTTGGGTTTACGCCAAGTCAATATCCAGGAATAACGCAATTTGTGGATGTTAATAACAAAAGAAGAATGGGTGAGTTCAGTTTTTTCACGGCAACAGAGTTTAAGAAGAACTTATACGCAGGCATCTCTATTGGCCTAACATCTGGTTCATCGAGTTATTCTAGAAATTTTCAGGAGTTTGACGAGTTTAATGATTATGACGGAGATTTTATAGGAGCCGATGGAAATGGCAACGGTGGAACAGACATTGAACGCATAACTTTAGCTGATGATATCGATTCGGATATTGTGGGAGTTACAATTCGTACTGGTCTGGCTTATACTTTGGGAGAGAAAGCTAGAGTTGGCGCAAGTTTAACTCTGCCTAGCAAACTTGTTATTATAGAGAGTTATTCTTCTGGAATTAAGTCTGATTTTGATGACGGAACTGCAACAGATACCTACGATTTTTTTGGTGAATTTGAATACGCTATTACTCGCCCAGCCCAATTTAATATTGGGGGATCAATATTAGATATTGCAGGTTTCAGTATTTCTGGATCAGCAGAGCTTATTGATTATAGAAACATCAAACTGAGTTTATTAGAGACTGAAATTTCAGATCCAAGCGAGAAGGCATCGTTATTGCAAAATGAGCAAGAAATTAATGCCGAAATTAAGCAAGATTACAATTCGGTAGCTAATCTTAAAATTGGCGCAGCTTATAAGCTAAATAACAGAACTGAGATCAAAGGGGGGTATGCATTATATCCAGCAAAAAGTAAAACATATAAAGTTGAACAAAATGTGTTTTCAGTAGGTTTATCCCTCCCTTTAACTAATTCAATAAACTTTGATATTTCCGGGCAATATTCAACTTGGACGGACCGTTCAGTGTTATATAGTTACTCGGATGTTACTTCAGGTAACTTGGTAAACTCATATGTGAACCAAGACTTCGAGTCTCTTAATATAGTAGCTGGTATAAGATTTTTGTTTTAATTCTATCCGAAAATACCCAAATACCTCCGTAGTTAGTTAGAGCCATAAATTTGAAAGATTTATGGCTCTTTTTTTAGAACCATTTCTTTTTTCGGAAATAGTAAATCATTAATGCTGTAACGATTAACATCACTAACCAAACTATAGGATAGCTCCACTCCCAAGTTAGTTCAGGCATATTATTAAAATTCATTCCATATACCCCCGCAATAAAGGTTAGTGGTATAAAGATGGTAGCAATAATGGTTAAGACCTTCATTACCTCGTTCATCTTATTACTAATATTAGTCATATACATGTCGTGTAGACTTGAAACCATTTCTCTAAAATTATCAACGTTATCAATGGCTTGCACAAGGTGATCGTAAACATCTCTTATATAGAGCTTAGTCTCGTCTTTAATAAGAGGGTAATCATCGCGCAACAAAGAGTTAAGGCTGTCTCGTAATGGCCATATAGATTTTCTAATTCGAATTAACTCTCTACGTAAATTGTGAATGCTTTTAAGGTGCTCTTGCTCAACATCTAACATTAATTCGTCTTCAATTTCGTCAATTTGAATACTAAGCTCTTCAAGTACAGTAAAGTAATAATCCACGATGGTATCCATTAGCGCATAGGCTGTGTAATCAGTGCCACCTCTACGAAGTCTAGTTTGTTCCATGTCTAAACGAACTTTAATAGCATCGAAGAATGGATTGTCTGACTCTTGGAATGAAAAGACGAAATTCTTACTTAATAGGAGGCTTACTTGCTCGTGTTCAATTCTGTTATTTTCAATTCTAATCATCTTTAACACGATGAACATCTGGTCGCCATAAATTTCAATTTTAGGACGTTGGTTCGTGTTTACAATATCTTCCTGAACTAGAGGGTGAAACTCAAATTCGTCATAAAGCTTTTTTAATGTATCAGTGTCGTGTAATCCCATTACCTGAACCCAAGTAACAGCTTCTGTATCTACAAAAGGTTTACATTCTTCAATAGAATCAATCTTCTTTACTGTAAGATGTGATAAGTCGTAGTCATGGATATTAATAATAATATCATTAAGAACTTTATTACCAACATGAGCAATGGTTCCAGGTGCGCTACCAGGTTTTTTTGAGGACCTTGTTTTTTTAAATCGAGTAGGCGAGAATCTTGGTTTGGAAAGCTTAGAAAGGGGATTCATTCGTTTATATTTGGTTCGGCTTGAAATACAATGGAATGAATATATAAAAATCCCCGCGTAACGGGGATTTTAAAAAAAAGTAAGGGTATTATTCTATTTCGCCTTTTTCGGCAGCTTTTTTAAGCTTTTCGTTCGCCCAGATTGCTATCTCAACACGACGATTTTGTGATCGGCCTTCTACCGTTGAGTTATCTGTAACAGGATCACTTTCACCATAGCCTGTAATTGTCATTCTAGATGCATCTACACCAACAAAAGAAGCGTACTCAGCAACTGATTTTGCTCGTTTCTCAGAGAGCTGTTGGTTGTATTCTTCTCTACCCGTGTTGTCAGTGTAGCCAGCAAACATTACGTTAGTATCTTCGTACTTTTGAAGAATTTTAGCTAATTTTGCAATCTCTTCTTTTGAAGGAGCTTTAAGCTGAGATGAATTCACATCAAAAAGGATTCCTGAGTCAAAAGTAATTTTAATACCTTCGCCAACACGCTCTATTTTTGCGCCTTCAATATCATTTTCAAGTTCTCGAGACTGTCTGTCCATGTAATTGCCAATAGCAGCACCAGAAGCACCACCTACAGCGGCACCAACTATAGCTCCCGTAGTAGTATTCCCAGCAATTTTACCAATAACTGCGCCTGCTAATGCACCAGCTCCGGCTCCAATCGCTGTGCCTTTGGCTGTTTTGCTAATACTATCGCAACCTGTAGAAATTAGCAGAGCAAATAATGCCACTATTGATAATGTATAAATCGATTTTTTCATTTAATTCTGTTAGTTAGTGTTTATTTTTTACACAGTATATATTAGGAATAAGTTCCAAAGATTAATAAATCGTTATAAAGTTATAACTAAAATTATCCTTCAGACCTTAATATCTCTAACGGTGGTTTATTATGAACTCCTCGTGTATTTAATAAGCCAATTGTAAGAACAAGTGCTATAAGTATAGCGACTTCTGTTCCGAGAATTATGAAGTTAGGTACAAAGTCGATATCAAAGTAGAAGTAGCCAATTAGGTAACTTGCACCGACCGATAAAATCAGCCCGGTTAGTGCAGCCATAATACCTAATAGAGCATATTCGATAATTTGAATCTTGATAACTTGTTTTTTGGAAGCGCCTAGTGTTCTAAGTAAAACAGCCTCTTTAATCCGTTGAAATCTACTTGTAGCAGCGGACCCAGCAAGTACTATCAATCCAGTTATAATGCTGAATAGCCCAATGAACTGAATAACAAAAGTGATTTTATCAATAAAAGCACGAACGGTTTCTAAAATTTGGCCTACATCAATTGCAGAAACATTGGGATATGCCATGACAATTTGCCTTTGGAGGTCTAAGGAGACACTTCTGTCAGGTGTATTAAGTGTGGTAGCAAAAAACTGAGGAGCACTTTCAAGTATACCGGACGGGAATACCACAAAGAAGTTTGGTTGAGGTGTACTCCAGTTGATCGTTCTTGTACTGGCAATATAACTTTTAAGAGGAATGCCTTGAACATCCCAAATTAATGTATCACCTAGTTCAACATTCAAATCTTCCATTAATCCGATATCAACAGAAATTGGAATGGTTTTATCTAAATCTGTATGTATTCCAATGAATGTTCCTGAGTTCAAGGTTTCTGTATTGACCAGAGAATCTCGGTAGGTTGACCTATATTCTCTGGTCAGGGCCCAACGGCGGGCTTGCCGGTTAGTATCGGCTAGTATGTCTTGAACGTCGTTACTGTTAATTTTTTGAACCCGCATTGTAACAATGGGAACATTTTGAATAATCTCTAAGCCATTATCTCTGATAATGTCATTAAGACCTTGGTTTTGGTCGTACTGAATATCAAATAATGCTAGGTTTGGTAGATCGTCCTCACTTTCGAAATTGATAGTTCCTAGAAGCATATCTTGTGTTAGGTAGAGAGAACTTATCAGGGTGACGCCTAACCCAAAGGTTAGTAAAAGTGTTGTTGTTTGATTATTAGGACGATACAAATTAGCCATTCCTTGTCGCCATTCGTAACTCCAACCTTGTGGAATAATTTTGCGAGCAAGTTTGGTAACGATGGTAGAAAATCCAAGCAATAGTAACAGGCAGAATGCTAATCCTAAAGTAAAAGAAATAGCTGCTATTAAATTGCTCAGCATCAACCATGCGTATGAAGTAGTGAAAACCGCCACTAATCCAATGAGAAGTATTCTTGTGCTTTTTCTTAATAAGCCAAAGAGGTTAACATCAGAAGAACGAAGCGTAAATAGCGGAGATATTTTCCGAACTGCTAATAACGGGAACATCGCGAATATCACAGAGATTAAAACACCTGTGATAATTCCAGTAAGCACTGAAAACCAAGAAATGGAAAGCGAGATATCTACGGGGATAAAATCTTGAACTAAAACAGGAAGATAGAGTTGGATAATGGTTCCCAAGATAGCCCCAATACCAGATCCAATGAGCCCCATTGAAAATGCTTGAATTACATAGATTCCCATTGCTTGGTTCGAAGAAACACCCACACAACGTAAAACAGCAACAGTGTTAATTTTTTGGCGGATATAAACAAAAATAGAACTAGATACCCCAATACCACCCAAAAGAAGAGCAATGAAACCAATTAGGTTTAAAAAATCAGAGAGGTAGTTAATTGCTTGGCCAACTTCTTCCTTTCGTTCAGCTACATCATCAAATCTGAAATCGAATTCATCATTTAGTAGGTCAAGTTTTTCCCGAACAATTTCAGGCTTAATTCCATCTTTATATTTAATGTAGTGTTTGTATTCAATTCGACTTCCACGTTCTACTAACCCTGTTTTTTCAATATTGGCTTTGGGGATGAAGATTCTAGGGCCAATTAATGTGCTAGCTACGGGCTGACCAGGAACTTCTTGCAGTGCTCCAGAAATTAGATAAGTCAGATATCCGATTTTTATAGAATCACCTGGTTGTAAATCAAATTGAACTAAAATGGATTCTTCAACGAGCGCGGAGTTAGTTTTCTGGAATTCCATTCCAGCACCCACAGGATTTGTCTTAAATGCTCCGTAGAATGGGAAGTCGCCGTCAAGCGCGGTGATTTGAGATAATCGTGTATAACCGTTTTTAGGAAAAAGAGCCATTGAGGTAAACGAAACGGCCGAGGCTTGATTTACGCTTACCGAATCTAAATAGGCAAGAACTTCGGTTTGTAAGGTATCGTTTCGTTCAACTTCAAGATCGGCGCCTAAAAGCTCTTTTGCTTGATCACTAATACTAGCATTGAGGTTTGCACGGAACGAAGTAATAGCAACTTGTGCAGCCACACCAACAATGATGGCTGCCATATAAAGAAATAATTTTTTTCTATTCGACCTAGAATCTCTCCAAGCCATTTTAAAAATCCACCAATTATTCATCAAACAGTAGCCTCATTGTCTTTTTTCAATGTATCAGAATCTAACTGCCCATTCTTTAGCTTTATAATTCGTGAACATTTGTTCGCTAATTCTAGGTCGTGAGTAACAAGTATTAGCGTAGTACCTAGTTGTGTATTTAAATTGAAAATGAGTTCCTCAATATGAGCTCCAGTTTCGGAGTCTAAGTTTCCGGTTGGCTCATCTGCAAAAAGGATTTTAGGCTCATTAATAAAGGCTCTAGCAATAGCAACACGCTGTTGTTCTCCTCCTGAAAGTTGGGTGGGATAATGATGGGACCGATCTTCTAAGCCTACTTCTTTAAGTAATTCTAATGCCCTAATACGCACATTTCTAGTAGCATCGCCACGAAGCTCAAGAGGAACCATTACGTTTTCAAGAGCAGTTAGAGTAGGTACTAATTGGAAAGTTTGAAAGACAAATCCAACATGCTTATTTCTAACAGCAGCACGTTCATCTTCATTTAGAGGAGAAAGGTTTGTGCCATTTAAAATCACGTTTCCTGAACTAGGCCGGTCTAGCCCGGCGCAGAGTCCTAGTAAAGTTGTTTTACCACTACCCGATGGACCAACAATTGCACAACTTGTTTTTTCTTGAATACTGAAATTAATGTTATTTACAACAGTGAGTGTTTTATTTCCACTTTTAAACTCACGTGTTAAATTACTGACTTGAAGAATATCCGACACTTAATTATCCAATTTGTTAAACTTGCTTCGTAAACCATTTAAAAGGTACGATTCATTCCGCACCAAAAAATCATTGAGTACGTTGATAAATATAATTTGTTCATAAAAATTTGAACTAGAACATTACTCAATCTCATATCCTTCTAAATAATAATAATGAAGAATTTTTGCATACTATTTCTTTTACTAGCTACATCTGTAACTGCCCAAGAAAAAAAGAATATTTTAATTTTTGGGGATAGCATTACAGCAGGGTTTGGAATAGAGCCTCAACAAGCATTTCCTGCTTTAATACAAGATCGTATTGATTCGTTAGGACTCAATTTTAATGTGATAAATGCTGGTTTGAGCGGAGAAACATCAGCAGGTGGGCTTAGGCGAATTGACTGGGTGCTACAAAGAACGGTTGATGTGATGATTCTTGAGCTTGGTGGAAACGATGCTTTACGTGGAATTGATCTTTCCACCACTAAAGAAAATCTTCAGAAGATTATTGATAAAGTGCTGGCTAAATATCCTGAGGCTGAGATTGTTGTAGCGGGGATGCAAGTTCCCCCGAACTTAGGAACCGATTATACTCAGCAGTTTGCTAGTATATTTCCTGAATTAGCTAAAAAGAATGAATTACTGCTCATTCCTTTTTTATTAGAAAAAGTGGGAGGAAGTACAGAATTAAATCAGTCGGATGGAATCCATCCGACTGCTAAGGGACATGCTTTAGTTGCCGAAACGGTTTGGGAATATTTATATCCCGTAATTAAAAACAGCTAGTTTTCGATATTAAAGCTAATGTGAATGTTACCTGAAACAGTAACTGTTTGTGGGAAGTCCATGAGTTCTGAATCGGATGATAGTTTTGCTTCCATCATTCGGTAGCCTTGGCTAACCTGAAATTCAGAATAATTAATGTTTTTGATTGCACCAAGTTGAATACCAGACTTCTGTGCAATGAATTGAGCTTTTGACTTTGCAGCTTCTATGGCAAGTTCAAGGGCGTTGTCTTTGCCTTCATCAAGCTTAGTAGATGAAAAATTTCCGTTAAAAGAATCAAAACCATTTTCAATTAAAGTGAGTTGAATCTGCTCGTAAATCCCGAAATCGCTAAAAGTAACGCTTACTTGTTGTGAGGTTTGGGAATACAGGTTTTTATCGTCGTTGCGGTAACGTTTGCTAATTTGTATTGGCTGGAATTTAATATCCTTGGCATCAATGTGTAGGTCTTTTAAGAGAGACGCTAAAAGTTGTTCTCTTTTTTTGTGTAAGCTGAACGCTTCTTTAGGAGTTGAACCTTCTGCATTTAGATTGATATTAAAGATAATCAAATCGGCAGGTAGCTGAACAGATTTGGACATATCAATGGATATTGTATTGTCTGCAACTTGAGCTTTTGCTGAGCATCCAATAAATAACAAAAAGATAAATAGTGTTGGTATAAAGCGTTTTAACATAATTAGTTTGGTTAAAATATTAACTTATGAAGTAGTAACTGGCTAATTTGGATTCTAGTATTCTGAAAGTAGAAATTTAACCACTGGAAGAATTTTATGAACCCATTCCGAATACATTTTCCCCGAAGGATGAAGTTGGTCATTGGCTATTAAGCTAGAATCTGTTTTAGCTCTTTCAGAGATTGGTGTGATATTAACAAATGGGATACCATATTCGGAGGAAATTTGTTCCGCTATCTTGTCATATTCTAGCAACTCTTTTCGGATTTTTTCCTCCCCTTTTCTAATCCCAAATGGCGTAACACCATAGTTTGGAATAGAAACCACGAATACTCTTGAGGTATCATTTCCTGCAAAATAAATCGATTTCTCCAATAATGCTCTGAACTCCACTCTATAAAGTTCAATGTCATAACCTCGGTATTGGTTATTGACTCCTATCAACAAAGAGACTAAATCATAAGTTTCCGAAATAGTACTTTCCTCAATGGCCTTTTGAAGTTCGCTTGTTGTCCAGCCCGTTCGCGCAATTATTTGAGGTGGATTATATTGAGATTTATTTGAGGTGTTCAACGAATCAACTAATTGTACGGGCCATCTTAAGCTTGGGGCTACGGATTCTCCAATTGTATAGGAGTCTCCTAGGGCTAAATAGTTAAATTGCTGTTGTGCGTAAGTTGAAGAGGGGAATAGAAAAAAAGAGATTACTAAAAGAGAAAGTAATTTGTACATATGATAAGTTATGTTAATCCAAAATAGAAATAATAGTAACGAATAAAATCACTATTAACATGGAAGGTAAGTTTTACTTTTTTATTTATGAAAGCGCTTGCATAATCCGAGAAACCAACGTTTCTTTGCTAATGTGCGGTTTTAAAAACATCGAGTCCGCTTTAAGATTAAAATAAGACTACAACAATAATAAATCTGGATTAGTTATGAGTAAATTAATACGATGTATGCTTGTATTTAGCATGGTTCTCGTATTTTCGTATGTTTCTGTTGCCGATAACGGTTTACATATTACAGAAGCTGTAACTGAAGTATCGGGTCAGGTACTAGACGTTAACGGAGAGCCACTTGCGGGAGTAAATGTCCGCGTTAAAGATAAATTGGTTGGTACAACCACTGATGGCAATGGGATGTTTTCACTTTCAGTAAAACAAGATCCGCCACTAACCCTAGTTTTTTCTATTGTAGGCTTCCAAACCGAAGAAGTAGATATATCAGATTCTAACACTTCTGATTTAGAAGTTAGAATGCAAGAGCGCACATTTTTGGGAGAAGAGCTTGTAGTGTCTGCTTCCAGAGTTGAACAGAGTATTTTAAAATCTCCTGTTTCTATTGAAAAAATGGATGTAATTCAAATTCAGTCTTCAGCGTCACCTTCTTTCTATGATGCCATTGCAAACCTGAAAGGGGTAGACTTTAGTACTCAAAGTATGACGTTTAAATCTGTTAACGCTCGTGGGTTTGGTTCAAACGGTAATCCTCGATTTGTACAATTAATAGATGGAATCGATAATCAAGCACCAGGTCTTAACTTTGCAGTGGGTAACATTGTGGGTATTTCTGAGCTAGACTTGGAAAGTGCTGAAATGATGCCTGGTGCTGCTTCAGCACTTTACGGTCCTAATGCGTTAAATGGTATTTTATTAATGAATAGTAAGAGCCCTTTCGAGTATAAAGGACTTTCATTTAATACGAAGCTTGGAATGAATCACTTTGACAGTGCTGTTGAAAGTGATCCTCAGCTATATCAATCATATGATTTGAGATATGCTGATTCATTCAATGATAAAATAGCGTTTAAAATTACCGCATCTTATCTAAGAGCTAAAGATTTTGTAGGCCAAGATACAAGAGATCAAAGCTTTTTAACAGGGGGAGTTGTTGAACGTGGAGTAACTGAAAGAAATGGTGCTCGTGTTTATAACGGTGTAAATATTTACGGTGATGATGTATTTACTCTTGGATCAATTGCGGACGGAGTAATTGCTGGAGGTGGTGCTCAAGGTGCTCAAGTAGCGGCATTAAGATCGCTTATACCAGATGGACAAGCTGGCGCTTTTTCTGCCCCAGGTTTTTCTGAAAACTCTTATGTAGATAATACTACTGAAAGTTTAAAATTAGGAGCTGCTTTGCATTATCGTTTAACCGATAATTATGAAGTTTTAGCACAGTATAATACTGGTTTTGGGAGTACTGTTTATACAGCTAATGATCGTTTTGTATTGGACGATTTCAATATTTGGACGGCTAAACTAGAACTTAGAAACCCTAACTTCTTTTTAAGAGCGTATACAACTCAAGAAGATGCGGGAGATTCTTACGCGGCAAACACTGTAGCAACACGCATTAATCAAGCAGTTTATTTAACACCTTATTTCCAAACATTTTTAGGGGCGAGAACTCAAGGTGCTTCTGTAGAGCAAGCCCATGCAGCAGCACAACAAACAGCTACTGCAAATCAACAGAATAACTTACCTGGATCAGAAAATTTCAAAACCTTAATGAAAGACTTGAGGAGTAAATCCATTTCTAATGGTGGCGCTTTATTCGTAGAGAAATCCGATATGTATCATGTTGAGGGGCTATATAACTTCTCTAACGTCATTGATCCAGAAAAGGTGGAGTTAATAGGCGGTGTTAACTACAGATTATATGATCTGAACTCTGAGGCCACGTTATTTGCACTTGATAATAACGGTGATGAGTATGATATCAATGAGTATGGTGGTTATCTACAAGCAACAAAATCTTTGTTAGACGAAGATCTAACCCTTTCGGGATCTGTTCGCTATGATAAAAACGAATATTTTGAAGGTCAATTCTCTCCAAGAGTTTCAGCAATTTATACCCTAGCAGATCGACATAACTTTAGAGCGTCTTTCCAGAATGGGTTTAGAATGCCTACCACGCAGGATCAGTTCATTAAGCTAGATGTTGTTACTAGACTACTAATTGGTAGTAATCAAGATTTAGTTGATAGATACAGATTTGAAACAAATACAGTTTACTCAGCACAAAGTGTAGCTGCTGCTCAATCAGTATTCAATGCAGGTGGAACCAGCGCTTCTGCAAGAGCAGAGTTAGAAGCAGTAGAGTTTGATGATTTCAAGACAGAAAAAATTAGCACCTATGAATTTGGCTATAAAGGCTTCCTGACCGATAGACTACTCGTTGACGCCTACTATTACTACAGTAAATACACTGATTTCATTGCAGAAATACAGTTTGTTCAAGGAGTTCCAAATGGTCTAACACAAGATCCAGGAGCTTTTAATGCTAATAGTGATGCAGGTAAAGACGATATTATCCAAGGTGGAGTAGTAACCCAAGAGTATGGTTTTGATGTTAACGCTGAAGGGGAAGTTAAATCACAAGGTTTTGGGGTAAGCATGGATTACTCTTTTGATGGTGGTTATAAGCTCGGAGGTAATGTTGCCTACAATGAGTTAATTAGTGAGCAGGATCTTCGTGATCAAGGTTTTCGATCAAGCTATAACACGCCAAAATGGAGATACAACGTTAAATTTGAGAATAGAAATTTCATTGATAACGTTGGGTTTAATATGGTGTATAGATGGCAAGATGCTTTCTATTGGGATTCATCATTTGGTGATGGTGTTGTGCCTGCATTTGGCACTTTCGATGCTCAGGTTAGCTACAAAATATCTTCAGCTAATACCATAGTTAAACTAGGTGGAAGTAATATTTTGAACGAAAGATATACCACATCATTTGGTAACCCTACTATAGGTGCTATCTATTATATCTCCCTAACATTTGATCAATTCTTGAATTAAGGAAAGGACTTAACAATGAATAAATTATATAAAGCATTTTTATTACTGATTGTTGCTGGCCTAGTTGGATACTCCTGTGAAGGAATAGAAGACTCGCTTGTTAATGATCAATTGGAAGACAATCCGCTACCCGAAGCAGCTGAATACAACTCAGGATCTGCGGATTTTTCGAAATATGTAGCTATTGGTAATTCGCTAACTGCAGGATATATGGATGGCGCATTGTATACCAGCGGGCAAAGTAACTCGATTGGAGCGATGTTAGCATCAAGCTTCGCAGCTACATCGGCTGGAGATTATACCTTCAATCAACCAGATATTAATTCTGTAAATGGGTACAATACCAATGTAGCACCTGCTGGTAATATTGTATTTGGCAGGTTTAAATTAGATACGAGTATTCCAGGACCATCTCCAACTATTAATGGAGATGCGATAACTGCTTATTCAGGAGGCCAACCACTAAATAATTTTGGTGTTCCTGGGATTCAGGTTGGTCAACTTTTAACAGCTGGAACTGGTACTCCCGGAAACGCAGCATTTAATCCTTTTTATGCACGTTTTGCCTCTAGTCCAGGTACATCAACTATATTGGGTGATGTAATTGCAGCACAGCCAACTTTCTTCTCGCTTTGGATTGGTAACAATGACGTTTTGGGTTACGCAACAGGAGGAGCTTCTAATCCCGCAATTTTAACATCTAATGCAGACTTCCAAACTAGATTTTCCACTGTGGTAGGTCAATTAATGGCGAATACAACGGCGGATGGTATGGTTGCAAATATTCCTTCATTTTTAGGATTAGCGTACTTCAGAGCAGTTAGTTGGAATGCTATTCCGTTAGATGCGGACAAAGCAACTCTACTCAATACTGGGCTGGCTGGTGTAAATGGTGCATTACAGGCATTAGCAGACAATTCGATTCACGCACAAGCAGATATCGATAAGCGAAAAATCGCATATGCTGCAGGCTCAAATCCGATATTAGTTATTGACGAGACGTTAGAAGATCTAGGTCCGAAATTTGATTTACTAGGTTTACCGGATGCGAATCGTCAAGCTTTAGTGCCATACGAGCAATCTAGACCGCTAGTTAGTGGTGAGTTAGTAGTGCTTTCTGCAGCCTCTGTAGTTAACACTTCTTTTGGTGGAGACGCAAATAAACCTGTAGGAATTGTTATACCATTAGGCTTCAATGCCGATGGGTCTCTAAGTGGAGATAAATACTATTTAACACTTGCAGAGCAAGTTGAGATTGAGACAAGTCGCCAGACGTTTAATGGTATGATTGCAGCTGTTGTAAACGCAAATTCAAGTAGATTAGCGTTGTATGATATCAATGCTTCAACTGGAGCATTTGCAGATATATTTGGTTTAAGTGATGGAGTTCCTGGAATTACGGTAGATGGAGTTGACTTATCTCCTGACTTTGCTCCATCTGGTGTTATATCTACCGACGGGATACATCCAAACCCCAGAGGTAACGCACTTATTGTTAATGAAATGATAGATGTGATTGAAGCTAAATTTGGTTCAACATTACCAAGTATAAATGTATTAAATAAAGCAAGTGTAACCTTATGTGTTACTGGTGACTGCTTAAGCGAACAGTAACAGTTTATTAATTTATCAAACTAAAACCCGCCAATACTAATTGGTGGGTTTTTTTATGGCTGGTATTTTCCGTAAGAATGACATTCTTCATTTTATAATTCTTAATGGCATACTATTTGCACTAAGTACGAAAAACTTGAAAATAATTTAAAGCGTTAATGAGCAAGAAAAGCAAAAAAGAAGAGCTGGAAGATGTTTCTGAGGAAACAGTAGATCAAACAGAACAAATTGAAAGCGAAGAAAGTGGAGAAATGTTGCAAATTCAGGCTTTAGAGCAAGAAGTTGCAACGCTTAAAGATTCGTTGTTACGTAAGGCTGCGGAGCTTGAAAACGTTAGAAAAAGAGTGCAAAGAGAAAGAGTAGCGCTGTATGAAGAAGCAAAAGTTTCTGCTTTAGAAGACTTTTTGGTAGTAAATGATGATTTACTTCGCACCTTAGACGCTAGCGCTAAAATGGATGTTGATGCTAATTTCTTAGATGGGTTAAAGCTTGTAGCTAATAAATTTAGCGAGATATTTAGTAAGAATAATATCGAAACAATTGATGCAATTGACGTTCCCTTTGATGTGAATTTACACGATGCATTATTACGTCAACCAGCACCAAATGATGAAACGCCAAGTAATACTGTTCTTCAAATTCTTGAAAGAGGATATAAAATGGGCAACAAAACTATTAGCCATGCTAAAGTAATTGTAAGCGAGTAAATACAATGACAAATAGAGATTATTACGAAGTATTAGGAATTGAAAAAGGATCAGGTGATGCTGATATAAAAAAGGCTTATCGTAAGATGGCGATGAAATATCATCCTGACAGAAATAAAGGTGATGCAGAAGCTGAAAAGAAATTTAAAGAAGCTGCTGAAGCTTACGAGATACTTCGTGACCCTCAAAAAAGAGCTCGTTATGATCAATATGGTCATGCTGGAGTAAATGGCGGCGGTGGAGGATTCGGCGGCGGAGGCGGAGTCGATTTTGACGGAATGGGCTTTGACGATATCTTTAGCCGATTCGGAGATATTTTTGGAAGTGGTTTCTTTGGTGAAGAGCAGGGAGGTCGTGGACGATCAAGAGGAGGCAGACAACCTGGTACACCTGGCTCTGATATGAAGATAAGAATGCCACTTAAACTTGATGAAATTGCTTTTGGAACAGAGAAAAAGCTAAAGATTAAGAAGTATCTTGTTTGTGATAAATGTACAGGTACTGGAGCCGAAACAGATTCAGATTTTGAAACCTGTAACACATGTAATGGAATGGGAGAAGTTCGTCAGGTTACGAGAACAATTCTAGGCCAAATGGTAAATGTTCAACCTTGTCCAACTTGCCATGGTGAGGGTAGAATAGTTAAGAAAAAATGTACAAAATGTGTTGGTGAAGGAAGAACAAAAAGCGAAGAAACGGTTAAAATTAACATTCCTTCGGGAGTTTCTAACGGAAATTACATCACATTAAGAGGACAGGGAAACGCTGGGCGACGTGGTGGTGCAGCTGGAGATCTTATTGTTCTAATTGAAGAAATAGAACATGAGTATTTTGAGCGTGATGGAAACAATATCTACTATAATCTAAACCTGAGCATGCCAGATGCAGTACTAGGCACAGAAGTAGAAGTTCCAACGCTTAAAGGCAAAGCCAAGTTGAAGATTGAAGCTGGCACACAGCCAGGTAGATTGCTTCGTATGAAAGGCAAAGGCATTAACGGCTTGCATAACTCGGGGCAAGGCGACGAGCTGCTTAGAGTGAATGTTTATATGCCAAGAGAGCTGGCAGACAAGGAACGCAAAGCGATTGAGTCTTTAAGAGGATCTGAGAATTTTGATCCTAAAAATCTAAATAAAGAAGAGAAAGGATTCTTTTCTAAGATTAAAGATGTGTTTAGCTAGCAATTAAGTTTATAAAAACTAGGTGCCTTAGAATTACATAGGTACCTAGTTTCTTAGATTTATTTTTTATCAGCTAGAACAGCAGTTCCACATACGGTAACCATTAGCATACTTCCATTTGCGCCAATAGTCTCATAATCGATATCTATACCGATAATTGCATTAGCACCTACTCGTGAGGCTTTTTCTTCCATTTCTCCAAATGCTATTCTTCGAGCTTCTTGAAGTTCTTTCTCGTAAGCGGCAGAGCGCCCACCTACAATATCTCTTATCCCAGCAAAAAAATCTTTGAATATATTTGCTCCTAAAATTGCTTCCCCTGAAACTATCCCTAAATATTTTTGTACTTCTCTACCATCTAAATTATTGGTGGTCGACATTATCATAGTGTATCTCCTTTGTTCAGTAATTGGTGAAATAGAATTTAACTAGTTCTGGATACTTCCAGTTTACTCAGAATATCCAATTATGTTACTATACAATTCCGGACAAATGTATTTCGGTAAAAAACTATAAGCAAAAAAAAAGCCATTTCGGAAAGAAATGGCTTTTAAGAAAATGTTTCGAGGATCAATAACGATCGCGACGATTATCATCTCTTCTTGGACGCTCTTCGCGTGGTCGTGCTTCGTTTACACGAACTGGGCGGCCATCAAGCTCTGCACCATCAAGTTGTTCAACTGCAGCTGTTGCTTGTGCATCGTCTGCCATTTCAACAAAACCAAAGCCTTTTGAGCGGCCAGAATATTTGTCGGTAATTACTTTTGCGGAACTTACTTCACCGTAAGCTTCAAATACTTCTCGTAAATTGTCATCGGAAACGTCATAACTTAGGTTTCCTACGTAAATGTTCATATCATCTAAATCTGGTTAAACTTAATTAAGGATAGAGAAAGAAACCAAGAGCTGTAAGTTTAATACCGTAGTCGAGAGTTCATCATCAATCCAATCTAAAAGTACGCTTATTTAGCGGTTTAGCAAATTTTTTATTGATTTATATAACAGTGATTTTATTTGTGTGTTTTGCTTGAATAAATAGGATAGACTATTGTTTTTATTTCTTTGAATAAAGATTCAATTTTTGTTGTTTAATTACGTTAATGAAAGAAATGTAGAAAGGTATCTCGAACACATCAACATGGAATAATAAATGAAGCGTATCATAGTAATATTTGGGGTGTTGATAGGTCTGAATTGTAGCAGTGCCCCTCAGCTTCCGTCCACCGCTACCTATACTATTTCATTTAATGCAACATGGAGTAGTTCCACTCATCCAAATCATTTCCCTACTAGAGCACATTTTTCGAAGCTTGTTGCAGTTTCTCATAATTCAGATGTAGAGTTCTGGAACTTGGGGGAGTTGTCTTCGCTAGGAATACAGAATATTGCCGAGTTTGGTGCTAACAGTGTATTCAAAAATGAAGTTGACCAAGCCAGAACCTTGGGGCAAGCAGATGTATATTTAGAGAGTGTTGAGTTATTGAGTCTTCCAGATTCAGCCATAATAACTATTGAACTAGATGAAGAGTATCCGCTTCTCACAGCTCTGAGTATGATTGCTCCCAGCCCAGATTGGTTTGTAGGTGTGAATAATATCAACCTGATTCAAAATCAAGAGTGGGTTAGTGAGCTAACGCTTCCTCTTCTAGCTTTGGATGCTGGAACTGATAGTGGTGTTGATTTTACTTCAGCAAACAACGTTACCAATCCAAAACAGCCTATTCAGTTTATAGACTTTGGAAGTAGCTCTTTAAACACTTTTGGTGAGTTAGTTATAAAGCGAGTTGATTAATCTTAGTACGAATTATTTCAGATTAGCTGTTTTTTTTCGAGAATCATCCGCCATTTGTGCGTGATATTCGGCCAGCTTGTTAGCAATATTTTCATCTGTCATACTCAACATTCGTAAAGCAAGTAATCCTGCGTTTTGAGCTTTACCGATAGCTACGGTGGCAACAGGAATTCCATTTGGCATTTGTACAATAGAGTAGAGGCTATCAACGCCACCTAGGGCAGAGGTTTGAATAGGTACACCTATTACTGGTAGTGTTGTATGGCTAGCAAGCATGCCTGGTAAGTGAGCAGCACCACCAGCCCCTGCTATGATAATCTTTAAACCGCGCTCTCGAGCAGTTTCACCATAGTCAGACATGTCGTTAGGGGTACGATGAGCGGATACTACTTTTTTTTCTAAAGGAACGCCGAATTGTTCTAAAATGTCGGTTGCTTGTTTCATCGTAGGCCAGTCGCTATCGCTGCCCATTACTACGCCAACTATTGGTTTACTCATTTACGATAAGTTTGAAGTTAAAAACGGTTCTTGCTCTTATTCTGATGGCAGAAACTAAGCAAAAATACGCAACTATTTAAGAAGAACCATTCTACCAGTTCTAAAACCCAATGATGTAGATATTTTATAGAAATATATGCCTGAACTTAATCCTGAACCATCAAATTTATATGAATGTATACCAGCAGGTTTGGAGTCTATAAAATCTGAAATTAAAGCTCCTTGAATATTAAAAATTTGGATTGAAACCGTAGAACTTTTAGGAATAGAATACTGAATGGTAGTTTCAGGATTGAAAGGGTTGGGATAGTTTTGGGATACAATAAACTCATTAGGCTGATCTCTATCATGTTCAACACCCACGCTACTTGAAGCTTGTACCAAAATGGAGTACGTATTTGTGATGGCGTCTGCAACCGTAATATTCAATGCTTTATCAGGCAATAGGTTTTCGTGAATAAGTCCGTCGTTACTTACTAATTCAAATGATGTGTTTTCCGGAATATTGAGCATCTTTTTAACACGAAGAGTTAGTTGTGAACCAATATTGTTACGAGTAATGCGAACAGGAATTTCAAAAGAACTTCCGAAATCTAGTGGTAGGGAAAACTGTGTTTGAACTGTTTCTGTATCATTTCGATTAGATATAGCAGAGAATTGAACGGATGAATTTGAGAGCGATGGTAATTGAGTAGCATCATTTGAATCCCAATCAAAGGTGGAATTATTAGAGAAGAATAGAACCATCTCATCACCAATAGTTTGGTCGCTGTTTGTTAATGAGAAAACAATGTAAGCCCTGTCTTTTGGTGCTTCTTTTAGAAAAGAAGCCTCGTTAATAATAGATGAAATTGGAAACGTAACGCTACTTGCAGAAGCATTTTGAATCATGATACCTTGCCAAGATGAAATCGAATCACCTAAAGATGTTGTGACAACATAATTATCGATTGTAGGATCATATACTTGTCCAACAAGACTCTCTAAGGCACCTCCAGACACTGATATAGAGCCAAAATTTATTGGCTTGTCAAAGGGATTTCCTACTAAGTTCCATTTGTCGCCATTAGTATGTAAATCAACTTCTACATCAGAAGATGGAACCGTCCCTGTACCACGAAGAGTAATAGGCAATGTCGAGCTTTCGGCATTATCGTTATCATAAAAGTAGAAAATAAAACCTTCTCCATTTTGGAGAGAATCATTTATAGAGCCAGGGTATTCCCATTCTGTTCCGTTCCAACCGCTATATAAATTCCTAGTAAAACCATCTCCGAAGCCTTGAACTGGAGTGAAATTGTTTAAGTCAGAAATGGGCATTTTTTGAGTTGGTACAGCCATCATTCGCCAACCTGCATCTCCTGATATTTCTATAAAAGGTAGAAAAGGGTCACCATTTATTTTTGTTCCAGGAGAAAAAAAAGAACCATCATCAACGTCTGCTGTTGAATGAGCAATATATGTAGTTCCTGTGATATCTGGATTTAAAGTGATGGATTCCCCACTCACATCACCAGGATAATCTAACATGGTGATGATATCGTTAGCAGGTGATTTGATATAAATATTTTCACCTGAATTGCTAAGGCTCAGAGCATTTGTAGAGGCTGCTTGTACGGTAGCTCCTCCAAAAGAACCTTCAAAACTATTCTGCCCAAAAACCAACAAAGCTTGGTTTGGTAAGAGGTTTGTTGTAGCAGGAACCACATGTCTATCGGAAGAATAATCAGCAATTATCCAATTGTCTAAATTAATAGCTTTAGTTCCTGTATTAATGATTTCGAGAAACTCATCTGATACACTACCAACACTGCCATTATTATTTGCATCGCTAGCTGGATTAAAATGAATCTCATTGAAAATCAAAGAAGGGTATTCAGGAATAGTAAAGGTGCTAAAAACTCGAGGTATTAAATCAGCAAAAGCATCAATTACTTTTTTATGCCCATCAAATGATCGGCGAATATCTTGACCTTGCTCCATGTGAAAGAAATATCCCGTATTACTAATTGGTTGGTCATCAGCGGGGTTGTTCGAACCATTCAAATATCTACCTTGCACATTGGTAGTACCAGCTAGTGTACACGAAGAGCCATCTCCCGTCATGGCGGCATCAACTCCTTTGGCTATCAAATTATCTCTCAAAGTCTGAAGTGATGCTTGTGGGTCATCAGATCTACCATTTGATAAAAACACATCTTCGCAGTCTGAATCAGCATGGCCATGAACACTGATAGCATACACGTTGGTCGAAAGCTCCTTAATTGCTTCATGAGCGATTTGAAAAGCACTACTATCATAATGCGCCATATCGGATACTTTAAACTTCTCAGAAGTTTTTGACTCACTACAAACGCTAGTCGTTCCGTCACTAAAAGCTTCTTCATCGTTGGCACATCGGTGCGTTCCCGCCATGGTCAATACCCGAGCCCCTAAATATTGAAAAAGGTTTACACCTTCTTGTGGGGTGTAAGAGTCGAAAAGGGGATGAGGAACAGCAACAATTGCATCTCTTTGATAGTCAGGGTCCGAAACAAATAAACCCCAACCATAAACTAGTGGTGTTTTCTCACGGATTAAATAATAAGTTCGGTTTACAAATGAAGTATCTGTTAGTAGAACCATTTCATAATTAGTGAAATTGGAACTCAAGCTATCCTCAGCTTCTGAATAAGATTCTGAAAGAAAATGAGTCATCATTCTTTTCCATTGTTTTAGCTGAAGTGAATCTGGAACTACAAAAGCTTCCGAATCTTCAATGGGCATTAAGTTTTGTTCGTAATTGATGAACTCCCCCATAAGATTTCCATTACTGGAAATAATTTGAGCATGAATCAATTCCGGAAGAATTAGAAATAAAAACAGAAAATATTTATTCATTTTGTGATATCTACATAATACTAACTGTGAGTTTTCAGCTAATAAGGTTATATGCAAGATACTGATATTCAGGGGAATAGAATATCATCAAATCTGAAAAGATTCAGTTAAATGTGTCGCTTCCATAAAAGTCTTATCTAAATCGTCACCTAGCAGCGTATAATGCGCCATTTTTCGGCCAACTTTACTTTGAATTTTACCATACACATGCAGATGACCATTCTTCTCAGATAGGCTTTGCAGAATATGATCAGCTTCAGCGGGACGATTGTGAGTTCCCAGTAGATTAATCATTACCGCAGCAGGTTGTGTCATTTCTGTAGAACCTAATGGCAAGCCTAAAACAGAGCGCACATGATTTTCAAACTGAGAGGTTATACACCCTTCAATGGTATAATGACCTGAGTTATGCGGACGAGGAGCAGATTCATTTAGTAGAACATCGCCATTTTCCGTTAAGAAAAATTCAAAAGCGAAAATACCTTTTCCATCAATCGCTTCAATTGCTTTAACAGCTAATTCTTGTGCTTTCAGTTGAAATTTTTCTTCAATCGGAGCCGGAGATAGTACCGCTACACAGATATGATTTTCTTGAACGGTTTCACAACAGGGGTAAACTACAACGCCGTGTTCATTTCGAGCAACTTGTACGGCTAGCTCTTTCGTAAAGGGGACAAAAGCTTCGGCTAAAATATCTCGTCCATTATTTCCGCCCAAATCATCAAAGCCTTGCATTGCTTGTTCTAAATTTCTAGCAGTTTTATTTCCGTATCCATCATATCCACCTTTAGATGATTTTAGCAAATAAGGCCAGCTATAGGTATTACCAAACTCTTCCAAGTCAGCCTTAGAGGTAACAAGTTTATAAGGTGTTACTGGGATACCTGCATTTTCAAAAGTCTGCTTTTCGATGAGTTTGTTCTCAATAAGTGCGAAACTTTTTGGTGATGGAAAAATCGGAGTCCCGCTCTTGTCTTGCACTTCTTGGAGAATTTCAGAACTGATAAATTCATTCTCAAGTGTAATAACATCACATTCCTTAGCAAATTGAACCATATCATCTACAGAATCAAAAGATCCGGAATGAGAAAAGGGAGTCATGAATTGCACAGGCTCATTCTCTGATCGATCAGAAAATACTCCTACTTGAATACCAAAACGGAATGCTTGTAAAGCGCTCATTCTGGCTAATTGTCCGGCACCGAGAAATCCAAGCTTGAGCTTGGCAGGTATTGAGTTTAAAGGCATGAAGTTTTCTTTAAAAAGTACGAATAATGAGTAATGAATTTCGAATTAAGAATATAAGACTCAAAACAATATTATATTCCAAAACCTGCATTCTAATCTGAGTAAAGAAATTCTTAGTTTAGAAGAGTAATAATTTTAGAGTATCAGCCCATTCATGAATATAGAAGAAAAGTTAAAGCAGATTAAATCTCGGTTCGAAGAAGTAACTACAGCGATGAGCGATCCTGGTGTTTTTGATGACCCTAAAAAGTATACAGAGCTCACAAAAGAGCATGGAAGTCTTAAGGAACTTGTTGAAGATTACGACACTTGGATGGATTTTAAGAGCCGTAAAAAAGGGAATGATGAGCTTATCGCTATGGATGAAGATCCTGAAATTACCGAGATGGCGAAGATGGAGAATGAGGAGATAAAAGAAGATCAGGCAAAGCTAGAGTCGGATATAAAAATAAAACTCGTACCCAAAGATCCAGAAGATTCAAAAAATGCGATTATTGAAGTTCGTGCGGGAACAGGTGGTGATGAGGCTGCAATTTTTGCTGGAGATTTATTCGACATGTATCGCCGATATTCTGATGATCAAGGATGGAAAATGAGTATGATTAGCATCAATGAGTCAGAGAAGGGTGGGTATAAAGAGATTACTTTTTCGTTAGAGGGCAACGAAGTTTTTGGAAAGATGAAATATGAGTCGGGAGTACATCGCGTACAACGAGTTCCTGCAACAGAAAGCCAAGGGAGAGTTCATACATCAGCGGCAACGGTTGCGGTTTTACCTGAAGTGGAAGAGGTTGACGTTCAAATTAATCCCGCAGATTTAAGAGTAGATACGTTTAGAGCAAGTGGAGCTGGAGGGCAGCATGTTAACAAAACTGATTCTGCAATCAGGATTACTCACGTTCCTACAGGAATTGTGGCTGAGTGTCAACAAGAGCGGTCTCAACATCAGAACAGAGATAAAGCGATGGTGATGTTGCGAGCTAAAATGTACGATATAGAGCTAGAGAAAAAGGATAAGGCAAGAGCGGCAGAACGTAAAAGCCAGGTTTCAAGTGGTGATAGATCAGCTAAAATTAGAACGTATAATTTTCCTCAAGGCCGCTGCACCGATCACCGAATCAATCTTACGTTGTATAATTTGGATAACATTATGAAAGGCGATATCCACGAGGTGATTGATGCCTTAAGAGTTCAAGATAATCTTGAGCGTCTTAATGAGATGAGCGAAGGATAAAAACTTAAAATTTTCGGTATAAAAAAAGCCCACTTCATTTAATGAAGCGGGCTTTAATTTTGTTACAAGTAGGTTAAACTTGTGGCGAAGCTGCCATGAGTTCTTTACTAGCTTGTTCTTCATATTTCTTAAAGTTTTTGATGAACATACTAGCAAGCTGTCGGGCTTTAGCGTCATACTCACCAGCATTTTCCCAAGTATATCTTGGAATAAGAAGCTTAGAAGGAACGCCATCGATTTGAATAGGAACTTGGAAGCCAAAAATTGGATCCTTTACATATTCCACATCATCGAGCTGTCCATCTATTGCTTGAGTAAGCATTTTTCTTGTGAAGGATAGTTTCATTCTAGAGCCAACGCCGTAAACGCCGCCTGTCCAGCCTGTGTTAACTAGCCATACTTTTGAACCATGCTTGCGAATTTTTTCAGCAAGTAGCTCAGCATATACTGTTGGGTGAAGGGGCATAAATGGAGAGCCGAAGCAAGCAGAGAAAGTTGCTTGAGGTTCTGTAATACCACGTTCTGTTCCTGCAACTTTTGCAGTATAACCACTAATAAAGTGATACATAGCTTGCTCAGGAGTTAATCTAGAGATTGGAGGTAACACACCGAAAGCATCACAAGTTAAGAAAATGATGTTCTCAGGATGCCCACCACAGCCAGATTCACTAGCATTAGGAATGAAGTCAATAGGGTAAGAACATCTAGTGTTCTCAGTAAGACTTACGTCATCAAAATCAGGTTCTCTATTATTATCAAGAATTACATTCTCTAAAATAGTACCTGGCATTTTTGTGGTGGCGTAAATCATTGGCTCGCCTTCTTCAGACAAGTTTATGGTTTTTGCATAGCAACCACCTTCAAAGTTAAAGATACCGTCATCACTCCAGCCATGTTCGTCATCACCAATTAAGGTTTTGTCTGGATCAGCAGATAGAGTAGTTTTACCTGTACCTGAAAGTCCGAAAAATACTGCAGTTTTACCAGTTTCGTCATGGTTTGCAGAACAGTGCATAGCCATTACACCTTTTTTAGGAAGGAGGTAATTCATTACTGAGAAGATTCCTTTTTTCACTTCCCCAGAGTACATCGTGCCACCAATAAGAATAATTTTCTTCTCGAAGTCACACAAAATAAAGGTGCTCGATCTGGTTCCATCTACAGCAGGGTCGGCTTCAAAAAATGGAGCAGCAAGTACGGTGAACTCAGGCTCATGTTTAGCAAGGTCTTCGTTAGAAGGTCTAATAAACATATTGTGTGTAAATAAAGCGTGATATGCTACTTCGCTTACAACACGAACATTTAATCTATTTTCTAGGTCGGCACCACAGAAAACATCTTTAACAAATAGTCTTTTGTCGCTTAGGTAGTTCTGTACTTTAACAAATAATTTGTCAAATACTTCCTGGGTTGTTGGCTGGTTTACAGCGCCCCAATCAATTTCATCGCGAATAGAATCTTGCTCTACAATAAATTTATCTTTTGGAGAACGACCAGTAAACTTCCCTGTATGTACTAAAAGCGCATGGTCTTTAGTTAAAATTGCTTCTCCGTGGAGGATAGCATGTTCATAAAGCTCAGATGGATTTAGATTCCAGTATACCTCTTTATTGTTATCAAGTCCTAAATAGTCAAGCCCAATATGGCTTTTTGGATGTACGTCGTAGTCAGCTTTCATAGCTCCTGTTTCAATAGGTTTGTATGGTCCTTTTAAGGTAAGCATTTGAGTATAGAGTTTTAACCTCTTAAACAGAGATTTGATTAACATTTAAAGCTTTTTAGTATCTTTATGGAAGCGCTTTTATTATTAACGTTCTCTAAAGGAACTACCTTAATATCGTTGCCAAAAATGAAGTTTTGATGAAAAAGAAAATCTAAAATTGATTACGATTTCGTATTTTTAGCTATGAAAAATATCAATCACACTGTAAAGCTGGGTTTAATACAAACTCATTGCGATGAAAACCCTAAAGAGAATCTCTACCGGCAAATGGGCCTGATAAGAGATGCCGTCGAAAAAGGCGCGCAAATAATTTGTTTGCAAGAACTATTTAATACTCAATACTTTTGTGTTAACTACGAAGAAAGACACTTTGACTTAGCACAACCCCTAGATGGAGAAGTAACAAAGAGCTTGTCGGAGCTTGCTGCTGAGTTGAATGTGGTTATTATTGCACCATTTTTTGAGAAGAGAAGTTCGGGGGTTTATCATAATTCGCTAGTTGTAATAGACGCCGATGGAGATATTTTAGGAAATTATAGGAAAACACACATTCCTGACGATCCCGGATTTTACGAGAAATACTACTTTACACCTGGAGATGAAGAATCGGGTTTTAAAGTATTTAAAACCAAATACGGGAAGGTAGGAACTCTGATATGTTGGGATCAATGGTTTCCTGAAGCCGCAAGAATTACGGCGCTAAAAGGAGCTGATATTATATTTTACCCAACCGCAATTGGAACTCTATCTTCGGAAAGCAAAAAAGAAAAAGCTGAATTTCATGATGCTTGGGAAACGATACAGCGTAGCCACGCTATTGCTAATGGTTGCTTTGTAGCATCTGTTAATCGTGTTGGCAAAGAGGCGGGTACAAAATTTTGGGGGGGCTCGTTTGTAGCGGCACCTTTTGGCCAAATATTAGCTAAAGCTGGCGAGAAAGAAGAAATTGTAGTTGTGGAATGCGACTTAAGTTCTATCGAAAGTCAGCGTAAAACCTGGCCATTTTTTAGAGATCGACGAATTGATATGTACAATGGTATCACCAAAAGAACGATTGAGTCTTAAATATTGCTTCCAAAATTATAGCCTAATTAAAATAGAATGGATTTGAATTTAAAAATGCCAGCGGAATGGGAAACACATTCGGCTACACAATTGCATTGGCCATCTAATAATGAAACTTGGCCTGCTGAACGGTTAGTAAGAGTGGAAAAGGTTTATCTAAATATCATAAAAGCTCTACATAACTATGAGCCCATTCATTTATTTGTCGCCGATTCAATAGTTGAGGAACGAGCAACTCAATTGATGAATGAATGTGATATAGACTTATCTCAAATAGTTTTTCATACTCAAAAAGTAAACGATGTTTGGGCAAGAGATTGTGGACCTATTTTTGTGCAAAATGAAATAGGTGAGTCTGTAATCCTTGATTGGGGGTATAACGCTTGGGGCGAAAAATATCCTCCATTCGATGCTGATAATTATCTACCAACTTATATCGCTAGCAAGTTTGGGATTGACAAGATTGAACCGAATATGATTCTTGAAGGCGGCTCTATTGATGTAAATGGTGAGGGTCTTTTGCTTACCACAGAATCCGTTCTGTTAAATAAGAATAGAAATCCGAACTTGTCGAAGCTGGATATTGAAGAACACCTAAAAAAATATCTTGGGCTGGATCAAGTAATCTGGTTGAAAGATGGTTTGGAAGGGGATGACACGGATGGACATATTGACGATATCACACGATTTTTAAATAAAGACACCGTTTTGACGATGATTTCTGAAGACAAAACCGATGTAAACTATTTGGCTCTGCAAGAGAATCTAGAAATTTTGAAATCTGTTCGGCTTAAAGGTGGAAGATCTTTGAATATCGAAACCCTTCCGCTACCCCAAACAAAAATTGAAGGAACTACCGTTGATGGCTCGGAATATGTACCCGCAAGTTATGCTAATTTCTATATAGCCAACGGTGTTGTTTTACTCCCTCTTTATGACAAGAGGTACGATCAGAAAGCCATCGATTTACTATCTATATATTTCCCGACTCGTAAAGTAATAGGAATTGATTGTGCAGACTTAGTGTGGGGGCAAGGTTCTATTCATTGCATCACCCAGCAGTGGTACGGAATTTAAAATTCTAAATAGTTGATGAGTTTAAAATCATCATTACCTTATACATTCCAATTTATAATCTTGAAAGCCATATCTAATGAGCCGTTACCATTCGTATTTAAACTCTGCCGAAAAAATTCTTACTAATTACAGTGGTAAAGAGCCGTTCTCAATTCATTTGAAAGCTTTTTTTAAAGCCAACAAGAAATACGGGTCAAGAGATAGAAGACAGGTTAGTCATTTATGCTACTGCTTTTTTAGGTTGGGAAAAATGGCGCAATCTAAATCGATTAGTGATCGAGTTTTGATAGGCCTTTTTCTATGCTCTAGCGAGACAAATCCAATTTTGGACGAAATAAAACCAGAGTGGGTAGATAGTGTTTCTTTTACCGTAAAAGAGAAATTGGAGTTTTTGAAGGAAGAGAGTTTAATAACGGATGTTTTTCCATGGAAGGGTGAGTTAAGCAAGGATGTAGAATATGACCAGTATTGTGCCTCATTTTTCGAACAGCCAAATTTGTTCATTCGGTTGAGACCTAAACACGAGAAAAACGTGCTTAGTAAATTAGGGAAAGAACAAATTAGCTTTGAAAGAGTTTCGGACTCTTGTATTTCTCTACCAAATGGCACTAGGCTAGATGATGTAATTCAGCTAAATAAAGTAGCGGTTGTTCAAGATTATAACTCACAGAAGGTTGGGGAGCTTTTAGAAAAAGGTTTATACAAAGAAAATTCTAAAGTATGGGATTGCTGTGCAGGAAGTGGTGGAAAGTCAATTATGGCTTTTGATTTAAACCCGAAGATAAAACTCTCTGTTTCTGATATTCGAGTATCCATATTGGCGAATCTTAAAAAGAGATTTAACGATGCTGGAATTTCTGGATACAAAGAATTTGTGGTAGATCTATCTGTACCGAATGCTGTTCAAGGAGATGGAAGTTACGACCTTGTAATGGCCGATGTACCTTGTACCGGAAGTGGAACTTGGGGAAGAACACCAGAGCAATTGTACTATTTTGAGAAGAATAAAATCTCAGATTATGTGTCTCTTCAGCGTAAAATTGTAACAAATGTAGTTTCTAAAATAAAAGAGAACGGTTTTTTACTGTATAGCACCTGTTCTGCATTTAGAGAAGAAAACGAAGATAATCTTCAGTTTTTCAAAGAACATCTTGGCTTAGAAGTGGAAGAAAGTAGTCTGCTAAAAGGCTATGACAAAAACGCTGATACCATGTTTGTAGCGTTATTAAGAAAAATCGAATAAAGTAAGCTATGAATATTGAACAGACTCAATATTCATATTATGAAGATATTTTAGCTACCATAAGACGCTAATCTTCTTTTTATGACATTAAGTTTAATATCTGATGTGCAACTTTAATATCTTAGGGGCTTAATAAACCACGATTCAGAAACAAGTATTTAATGAGCACCATTGCCCACGAACGTTTCGAGGCTGTAATTGGCCTTGAGGTACACGCCCAGTTATTGACCAAAAGTAAAGCTTTTGCACCTGTTGCAGCACAATACGGTGAAGCACCTAATACTCAAATTACACCACTTTGTATAGGTCACCCCGGAACACTGCCTGTAGTAAACGAAAATTTGGTGCGCTACATTATAAAAATGGGTTTGGCAACGGGCTGTAGTATTGCTCCAAAATCGATTTTTGCTCGAAAGAATTATTTCTATCCTGATTTACCGAAAGGATATCAGATTTCCCAATTCGATACACCTATCTGTTTTGAAGGTTTCTTAGATATTGAACTGGAAGAGTATGATAAACGAATTGGTATCACTCGAATTCATATGGAAGAGGATGCTGGAAAATCCATTCACGATCAAGACCCATATAACACGCTGGTTGATTTAAATCGGGCAGGTACTCCGCTTATCGAGATAGTTTCGGAACCAGATCTCCGTACTCCACAAGAAGCGTATGCATATCTTACAAAAATCAAGCAAATTGTACAGTATTTAGAGGTTTGTGATGGGAATATGGAAGAAGGAAGTTTGCGTTGTGATGCTAACGTTTCTGTTCGTCCACGTGGCCAAGAAAAGTTAGGTACAAGAACTGAGCTTAAGAATATGAACTCGTTCCGAAATGTAGAAAAAGCTATTGAGTTTGAAATCTACCGACAAATTGAATTGATTGAAGGTGGTGGAGAAGTTGTACAGCAAACTCGCCTTTGGGACACCACAAAAATGCAAACTCGTGTTATGCGTTCTAAAGAAGAAGCACACGATTATAGATATTTCCCTGAGCCAGATTTACCTCCAATTATTGTAAGTGAAGAGCTTCTTGCCGAAATTAAAGCAGAACTCCCAGAGTTAGCAGATGTTCGCCAAAAACGTTTTGTTGAAGAATATGGAATGAGTGCCGTTGATGCTATTACTATTACTGAGGATAGGTATTTAGCAGATTACTTTGAAGAAGTAGCAAAATTTGCGGGCAATCCAAAAGCAGCTTCTAATGTTGTTTTAAGTGAAGTTTTACGTGTTTTAAATGAACAAAGTATCGATATCGGTGAATTTAGTATTTCACCAGAGCGTTTAGCTGTTTTAATTAAGTTGAAGGAAGATGACAAGGTGAATTCATCAGCACTTCAAGAAGTTTTTAATGCTATGCTAACTTCTGATAAAGAAGCTGAAGTATTAGCCAAAGAAATGAACTTGATTCAAGTTTCAGATACAGGGTTTCTAAAAACTTTAGTAGACGAAATTATTGCTAATAATCCCGATGAAGCTCAGCGCTATAGAGAAGGTAAAAAGCAATTAATGGGCTTTTTTGTTGGTCAAGCAATGAAAGAATCTAAAGGGCAAGCTAATCCCAAGATGATAACGCAAATGATTATTAAAAAACTGGAAGGCTAGTTCATCAAAGAATTAGAATACACTATGAAGATTAAAACATTTTGGTTGGCAATTGCCGCCTTTATCATGTTGGTTAATTGTGGAAATGGAACCGAAAAGGGATCCTCAGAGATTAATGCAAAAATAACGGTTGCCGACTCTGTTGATGCAACGGGTAATTACTCTGGTATTCAGGTACTCATCCTAGATTTTTCAAAAGGAACCGACCAAGCCGATACTCTTTTTATTAGCAAAACGGATACTTCTGGTTTTCTTCGTGGAACGGTAAAAGTTCCTTCTCAAGGGCTTTATCCACTTGTTGTAAGTAGAAACGGTGTTAACTTGATGAGATCTCAGGTTTTGCTATCTGCAAACGATACGCTTTCAATATCTGGCGAACTACCTGGTTTAGCTGGGAATTTTAAAGTTGATTCTAGAGAGGAACGAGCTGTTCAGATTTTTAGGAGAGTAGATACTGGATTTAGTAGAGTACTAATTTATTTGAGAGGTGGAGCAATCGCTGACTCTTTGGTATCAAATGAAATTCATAAATGGAGTGATCTTTATTGGGATGTCTATAAAGAATATCCTGGTACTATTGCAGCAAGTCTTGGCGCCAAACAATCTATTAGAATTCTAAAAGGTTTTAACGATGATTTGTTACTAGAACGAATGAATGAATCGTTGACAACAGATCAAATGATTACAAATGCAGCAGATTTTGGAAAAAAATTCATTGCAGAGAAACAAGGTTTTGATGCTTCGATAAGCTTTGTAGACTCATTAAAAAGTTTAACAAAAAATAAAGATGTTCTACAAGCTCTAGACAAAGTAATTATTGTTAGTTATTACGACAGTTCAAGAGTAGATAAGTCGGCCGAGTTACTAGATAAGTTCAAACGCCAATATAAAAATGATGAAATTGCGATGGAATGGGCGGGTAAACTAGACTATGATTTAACGTATCTGTCTCCAGGGAAGAAAATGCCTCATTTCGAATTCGTAACTTTTGATGGTGATAGTATTTCTACAGAAAGTTTAAAAGGTACAGCATATATATTGGAGATTTCTCCTGTTACAAATCAAATGTATCAGACCCAATTTGATAGAGCGCTCGTAATTCATCAACTTTATCAAAACAGTGGTATAAACTTCTATACCATTCCATTGGAGAAAAGTGCTATTACTGCGGATGCCTTTTTTGAAGAGAGAAATAGACCTTGGCCTGTTGCCAAGCCTGGCGCTTTCGATGTAAAAAGCATATTAGACACATTGAATGTTACCATCATCCCAACACGATTCTTAGTAGATGAGAAGGGGATTATCAGCAGAAAATATGTTGCTGAAGATTTTGATGGTGTACTAGAAGGAATTAATAAAATAATTAACAAAAAAAATCAGGAAAATTGATCATGCGTCGATTTCTTATTGCTGGCAACTGGAAAATGAATTGTGGACCTAACGAAGCAGCAGAGCTTCTAGAAGGTTTAAAAAATAGAAAATCAGAAGTTTCGGAAGATGTAGACGTGCTAGTTTGCCCTCCTTTTGTTTCTCTTTCTATGGCTGTAAATTACCTGCACGATACAGATATTCAGGTAGGAGCACAGAACTTCCATTACGAAGATAACGGTGCGTATACAGGCGAAATAAGCGCAACAATGCTTGAAGAAAGTGGTTGTAACTATGTATTAATTGGCCATTCTGAACGCCGTGAGTATTTTGGAGAAACTGATGAGTTAGTAAATAAGAAAGCTCATAAAGCTCTAGCTCATTCTCTAGTTCCTGTTATTTGTGTTGGTGAAACTTTAGAAGAAAGAAAGTCAGGTGTTCATTTCGATTTAGTGAGTGATCAGATTAAGATTGCGCTTCGTGGTATTTCTTCTACTGAAGCTTTAGATGTTGTAGTTGCATATGAACCAATTTGGGCTATTGGCACAGGTGAAACCGCAAGCCCAGAACAAGCTCAAGAAATGCATGCTTATATCCGAGCTATTATAGCAGGTATCTACGACGAAGAAACAGCTTCTGCTATACGTATACTTTATGGTGGCAGTATGAAACCAGGCAACGCTGAAGAATTGTTAGGCCAGACAGATGTTGATGGTGGCCTAATTGGTGGCGCAAGTTTAAGTGCTGAAGCTTTCTCAGAAATTATTACTACTGCTGAAAAATTATCATAAGAATGAAGTATAACGTACTGTTACTGGGCAGCGGTGGGCGAGAGCACGCGTTGGCTTGGGGAATTGCAAAGTCAACGAAACTCAATAAACTTTACATAGCTCCTGGTAACCCAGGTACTTTATCACTTGGCGAAAATGTACTTCTTGATGTAACCAATCATCAAGCAGTATTATCTTTCATTCAAGAGCATTCTATTCATTTAACTGTTGTTGGGCCAGAACAGCCTTTGGTAGACGGTATTGCGGACTTCCTAGAAGAGCAATGCCAAGCTGTTTTTGGACCAAAACAACAAGCAGCAATGCTCGAAGGCAGTAAAGAATTTGCCAAAGACTTTATGCAACGGCAAAACATCCCTACAGCAGCTTACCAAGTGTTTGCTATTGATGAGTTTGAAAAAGCCGCAGATTACATCATCAAGCAAAATAAATACCCTGTAGTTTTAAAAGCAGATGGTTTGGCAGGAGGGAAAGGAGTTCTTATCCCAGAAACCAAAGAAGAAGCTTTAGAAGCACTAAAAGAACTTCAATCAGGTTCGCTTAGCGAGGCAGCTTCTCGCCTTGTGATAGAAGAATTTATGGTTGGAGAAGAAGCTTCAGTATTTGCAATTTGTGATGGAAATTCCTTCAAAATTATTGGGAATGCACAAGATCATAAGCGTATTGGCGAAGGTGATACAGGCCTAAATACTGGCGGAATGGGAGCGTATTCTCCGGCGCCAATAGTAACTTCAGAGCTTCTCTCGGAAGTTGAAAAGAGCATTATTAAACCAACCATCGATGGTATGAAAGCCGAAGGGTATCCTTATCAAGGGATACTGTATGTTGGTTTGATGATTACCGAAGAAGGTCCTAAAGTGGTAGAATATAATTGCCGATTTGGTGATCCTGAATGCCAAGTAATTGTTCCTGCGATGCAATCAGATTTGTTGGAAGTTATAGTTGCTTGTACTGAAGGTCGGCTTTCAGAAACAGAAATCATTCTAGATGATGAATATCGTTGCACGGTTGTTCTTGCATCTGGTGGCTACCCTGAGAGCTATGCAAAAGGCAAAGAAATAGCGGGTATTGATGAAGTTACAGATGCTATTGTATTCCATGCAGGAACCAAGTTAGAAGGCGAAAAATTGCTCACAAATGGCGGGCGTGTTCTAAATGTTGTAGCGCAAGGTTCAACTCTTCAAGAAGCTATTGATACCGCATACTCACAGATTAGTAAAATTCATTTCGAACAAGCATATTACAGAAGAGATATTGGAGCTAAAGGTCTAAAACATCTTTCATGAAAACACTTCGGATTATTGCACTATTACTGCTAGCGAGCATTTCGTCGGCGAATGCACAATCCGTTGCGAATTCAAATTCTACCAATGTTTTATACTCTGGGTTGGATGAACCTTCTGCCCTTTTTGTAACTCAGCAAGCCTTGTATATCATTGAGCAAGGTAAAAGTCGAGTTCTCCAGTTAGATCGCTCTGGTCAAGTTCTTCAGACTTTTGGGAATAAAGGCTCTAGCGACTACCAATTCAATTCTCCTTTTGATATTGATGCCACTAATGGATTGAAAATATTTGTTTCTGATTTACGAAATAATCGTATCCAAGTATTTGATAAACACTGGCAATTATTGAGTTCCATAAAGAACTTTACAGCTTTTAGAGATATGTCTCGTATTGAACCGACTTGGTTAGGGGTGAATGAAGTGGGGGAATTATTCTTCTATGATAAACGCTCAAAAAAGCTGATAAAGCTCAATGAATCAGGCTCTTTTTTAGATGAAATTCCAATCCCATCGGAAGTAAAAGATATCTCAGGTTTACAACTGAGTGAGAATAAGATTTTCATTTTAGACAAAAAAGTGGATGTAATTCATCAGCTTTCGGAAAATGGATTTTATGAGAGTTTCTATCCTGCTGAGGGAGCCCAAACATTCTGGAAAAGTAAGAACGGAATGTGGATTTCGGTAGGAAATACCCTTTACAAAAGTGGAATGGGAAAAAAGGATGCAATCGACGTGAAGGCTGTAAAATCCATTAAAAATTTTGTGGCAACTGAAGAGCTACTATTTGTGTTAAGTGAGGATAAATTGATATCTATCACTATCCCAAAAGAATAGATAATGAATATTTTTCAACCACAAATTACTTTCAACGAAAAAGCTATAGCCGCTTTTAAGTTTCAATTTGAGAATAATCCCGTTTACCAGCGGTTTTGTAAGGCGCTCGGTATTCAGAAGGTTAAAGATTACTCTGAAATCCCACTGTTACCCATTCAAGCTTTTAAAGAAAAGCAGATAATAACGGTAGAAAATCTTTCGGAAATTAACTTTGATAAGCTGATTTATTTTCAGAGTAGTGGCACTTCTGGGATGCAAAAAAGCACTCATTATTTGCTAGATACCGATATGTACAAGAAATCGGTAATTACTGGGATGAAGCATTTTTATGAACTGAATGATTATGTAATCTGGGCTTATACACCTGGCTACAACGCCAATCCACATTCATCACTAGTTTGGATGCTCAATGTTCTGATTGATGGAGACAAATCTGGATTAAGTAGATTCTTAGAGTTAAATAAAACCTTATCGCAGAATGAATTAGATAAGGTTACTTCATCAGGGAAGAAGTTAATGCTTTTTGGTGCGGCTTTTGGTTTGCTCGATTTGCTGGAAATTAGCGAAGTTCAAATTCCTAGTAATTCCATAGTAATGGAAACGGGAGGGATGAAAACTCATCGTCGCGAGATGACTAAGACTCAGCTACATCAAAAACTTTCGGATGGTTTTGCTTTACCAAAAACTCAAATTCATTCAGAGTATGGAATGTCTGAATTACTGAGCCAGGCATATAGTTTGGGTGATGAATGGTTTGAATGCGTGCCTTGGATGAAAGTTTCAATCCGGAATCCAGAAAATCCAATGGAAACTGTAGAAAATGGAACGGAAGGAATGATTGGAGTGATGGATTTGGCGAACATGAACTCATGCTCTTTTATATTAACGGGAGATAAAGGCGTGATGGGAGACGGTGGGCGATTTAAAGTGTTAGGCAGATGGAGTCCACAGAATTTACGTGGCTGTAATTTCTTAATAGATCAAGATTAATGCGCTCGATGAAATCTCATATCTCAACAATTGCAAAGGCCACTAAAGAGTGGTTACAGCCTGGTAACCTAGTTCTGAAAGAAGACATTGAACAAACGGTTGACGAAGGCTTGTTTTCTTTTGAAGACATTAAATTTCAGATTAGAACATTAAAACAGAATATAGAATCTGGCCAAATTGAAGAGTGGGCCAATCGAGCAGGACTTAGTGAAACAAAGAATAGTTTTGGCTCCAAAGTTCTATGTTTACATGCAGGAAATCTCCCTTTGGTAGGATTTCAAGATGCACTGGGAACTATACTTTCTGGAGCGGATTACTTTGGTAAACTTTCACGAAAAGATCCGTATCTGTTGCAAAGTTTCCTCAGGAAACTGGATGAATTTCCCCTAGAGAATAACATCCAATATTCCACCGATTTCAATCTATTTGCTGGTATCAAAGCTGACAAGGTCTTATTTGCGGGTGTAGAAAGTTCCATCGATGCAGTGAAGGAAATTGCGATTGCACAAAATTCCGTTGCCGAAGATGTTGAGTGGGTTATGCGAAGCGCTAAGTTTTCTATGGCGTATATTCCTGATGAAAGCACTCAAGTTATGGAAGACTTAGTAGAGGCTGTTTTTAGATACGGAGGGCGAGGCTGTCGGTCGGTTGCGGTAGTTGTAAGCCCAATCAGATTTGGAAGGCTTAAATGCCATTTTCAGGATTATGTGGAATCCTTTTGGTTGAAGAACCCCCAGCTAAATAAACCAAAGGAAATATTGGGGCATCAATTTGCTTATAACAAGGCGATTGAGCGAGAACAAGCTTGGATGAACGATTTCTTGATTCAGGAAACAGAAGAATTTCCGGAACTCGATTTTACGCTTCACTGGGTTGAAGGAAATGAAGATAAAGTACGCGAACTAGCTAATAAATATGGAAGTGCACTCCAAACTGTGTACACCACAGATGGAATAATAGAAGGGGTGAGCAATGATTTTCTAAGTAAAGCTCAAACCCCCGATTTATGGTGGAAACCCGATGGGATGGACGTTATTTGAGTTCGAATGGGATTTTCCTTAAATGAAAAGCAGTTGTAAAATTTTGTTCAGCTCTACCTATCAAAGCATGTAAATTATCATCTATTTCTATGAAACCAATGATTTTATAATCGAGTTTGTATGAGAATATCAAGGACTTCTGAGATAATGAATAAATCTGTACAATACCGTTATTAGTACCACCAACTAAGTAGTCAGAATTTAACTGGGATTGATAAAAAGAGTTATAACTAATTCCTGTTGCTTCTAATTGAAATTGCTCTTGCAGAGGGTCTACAGATACAATCACAGGTCTACTATTTGCATTTAGCATCACATGGTAATTGCTAGATTTAAAACTTAGTTCACCGTAATTTTTAAAATTTATTTCTTCTATTCTATTGAAGTCCCCAAGCGCCGAATATTTAATCTTAATATTAGGTCTCGCAAACATTGTGCCGCGATCTGGTACAATTGTAACTCTATCAAATGAATACTGGTAATTAGTTATAGGATTTAGAGTTCCGATGTCCCAATTTAAATAGAAAGGTTTTTTGCCTCTAGAAACAAAGTATCGATCATTATAGCTATCATAAATAAATTGTGATTGCTGAGAATCTTGAGCATAGGGAAATGAATTAAGTAACTGCCCTGTTTGAAGATTATATCTTTCAAACCTATCATTTTTAGCGATTACTAGCTCAGGTTCTTTTTTTATATCATTAACATAAAATCCTAAAAGATTATCAGATGTAATAGAAAAAAACATATCATCTGTAGTGTTATTATTAAAGTCATAAATTTTTAGCCCGCCATTCATATAAAATAATTTCCCCAATCTGGTTGATAGGTTTAGATGATTTGACGTCATTCGATCTATTGCTGGTAACTGGATGTTTATGATATTAGAGGTATTCGTGTATTGGTTTGAATGTTCTTCTACTTTTATATAAAACATGAAATGTTCTTGGTATGGAAAGTCAAGAATCTCATAACTAGTGTCAGATTCAGCTGTTATTTCGGCAATTTCATTTTCAAAAAAACTTGGATAAGAATTAGGTCGATAATAAGAAGCATACATTCTATATGACTTAAAGTCATCACCGATATATTTTGTCCACTTAAGGTTAAACACTCCTTTGTTTTCAATAACCTCTAGGTTTATATTATTTGGTAACATCACATATATAATGGTTTCGGAAACCTTTTTTCCATTTAGAAATAGTTTAGCAGTGTGTTTCCCTTTAGATAATTCTGTTTTATTAACAATTAATGTATCGGAGGTAGCATTTGGAGTCTCATAAATCAAACCATCAACATCACTTTCAAGTGATAAATGAACATTATGATTTATAGCAGCCTTATTTAATTTTATTTTGAAACTTAAGTATTCAATTTCTCCCCTTTTATTGTCCACTCTAGGAAATATTATCTCTCCATTTGGAACATTTGCATTAGAGTCGTAAAGGTTATCTCGAACAACTTCAGGTGCAGTGCTACAGCTCATCAAAAAAGCTATTAGAGCGAATAGTTGTATGATTTTAAAATTCATATAGAGGAATCTACCTATCTCTGTTAGTTTCTTCATACGTCGGTTATTGAAAACGTGTATAGGTTTGAAGTAATACATTAGTTTTCAATTACTTCACTCCAGCCTTTTTCAGTTCTGAATACTGTGTAATAGGGCTTTACATCGTCGTTAAAAGATCTTCTAAAGTCTAAAAGATAATTATTCTGTCTGTTCCAAAGCGTTCCTGCGGCAATGCCGCCATCGCTAAAATCTACATGTTGAATAATATTATTATCTTTGAGTTTTGTATCGACAGCAAATGCACTGTGACGATCTTGAATATAGATCAACCCATTTTCTAAAAATGTGCTATATCTAAAAAATATGCTAAGATCTAGTGTGTAATCATTTTTAAAAACAAAAGACTGGTTCTTGAAGTCATACATGTTGAGTTCAGTCTCATTGCTAGAAGTAAACATGGTTGAATCTAGATTTTCTGAAAATGTTAAAGGGCTATTTACTCCTTGGGTAATAATTTTTTCATTATAAAGCTCAATGCCAGACGCAGTAAGGTTATAGAACCTATATACGTTGTTATCTTGGAAAGGCTCTTCGAGAGGGTATTTGATGACTATCTTTGTCTTGCTGTCATTTATATGAAGTTTAATTAATGAGTTTTTGGTATTGATAGTTTCTAGGGGTTCAATAGCTTTAGATTCTAAATCAAGTGAGATTAACTCAATATTTTCTTCGGGCTTTTGTGTAAGGGCAATAATTTTATTTGAGGAGTCTAAAAACTCTACCTCAATAATATTCGAGTCTTGAATTGATAATGAGTCTACTGCTTTAGTACTTATTTCAATGATGTACATTTTACTTCTATCGTCTAGTGAATAACCAGCTACCTTAGTTGCATTTTTATCAATGACAATATGTATCATTCTGGAGTCTAAGGGAATCTCATCAGGAGTATTTTCATTTAGATAGTTATCAATATTCAGTGCCCATTGATCTTCCATTGTAAGGTATGCAATAATATTTTTGAATGGATTGTGAGCTAATAAAACGGAGCTATAAGTTGTTGATTTTGAACTCTCTTTTTTTTGGACAAACGAAAATTTGCTTGCAAAGCGTATAGATTTACTCAATGAGGTTTTGTGAGAAAGAGGAGCTTCTACCTTGTACGAATACATATTCGATGTATCCAAGGTATTATCTATAAATAAAGAGTCACCTTTTGCTACGGTTCCGACTTCTATAAACTCTGAGTCATTAATTTTACGATATACGGTCTTTTCTCTTCTTACCAGTGATGTATCAGATATTATAACAATGGTCCCTTCATCAGAAAAATGTATGTCAAAGCGCCGAATAGTAGGTGGTGGTAAAGACATTTGAATACTGTCATCTACAGAATCAGAAGAAAGAGAATTATGGACTCCTTTTACACTAATAGTAACGTTATCGTCCGTTAAAAAAGCTTTATTTATAATATGAGAAGTTTTGTTCTTATCAACTTCAAAGCTTTCAGTACCTAATTGATCGGTTAACGTAACTTCGAAATGTTCTTCAAAGTCTGAGATATCTTTCCACTTTACCAATAAAGAATCTACAGAAACTAGGCGGAGTTCTAAATCTCTGGGGCCAGTAGATATTGTTTTGGAGTTACTAGGTTGAAGGGTAGTAGTATCGTTATTAAAGATTTTATAAGGAATTAAGCTATAGGCATGCTTAAATCCGTTTTGTGGAGTTTGAATAGTATTCTGGTTGGAAGTGTTTGGAAAGGTAGTTACAAATTCTGATTCTGTATTTACATCCGTTTTTTTACTTAGTATAAATCCATCTGCCAAGTAAATATTATTACTCCACGAAAAATTTATTTCGTCATAGGAACTATTAAATTCAGCTTTAAATGAGGTTATTCTTCCAAAATCAATATTAACAGTAAGTGTATCGGAAACAATTTCATTGATAAACGAGACAATATGATAGGAGGTAGGGAAGGCGAAAACCTTTGACGAATCTGTAAAAGAAACAGTGTTTTCTTCTAACTCAGATAGTAAATCAAACTCATTATTATTCCCCAAAGATTTGAATACTCTATACCCAGATTCAAAGTCGGATTTGTCCTCCCAGAAAAGCACAACATTTCCACTTTCATCAAGCTGATAGTTTGCTCCTGAAGGAGGAACCAATTTGTAATTATCTGATTTAGGGTCATTCGCATTATCCCTCTTAAATTCTGGAGCAGTACTACAGCTAGCGATAAAAGCTATTAGAGCGAATAATTTCATGGCTTTAAAACTCATATAAATAGTACTTTGCTTGTCTCGTAAATGAGAGTAATCAAACCTTATAGGTTAATATTACGCCATTGGTATTTCAGCTTATGATAAACGACTGAATTAAGAGGTGATGAATAAAGATAATTCCTGAATTCAACTAGAGTTTTAGTATCTCTGAAATATTTAAGTCTTCCTCGCAATGTAGAGTTAAGAGAAATTGATTTTGTTACCCTACCTCGATTTAAGATTTTAAAAGAATTGTTGCCAATAATAGCGACACTGTTGTCATCTAAATATTCAATAGAATGTGTTGTTGGTGATGAATTATAATCAGAATCAAAAAGCGTAATCCCAGTCGATAAATCCTTTATGAAATAAGAGCCATTTATTATTACTGCAACGGTGTCGCCAGTTGAGCTGAAACTGGCATTATTAGTGATTGAGAATGTATTATTAGGAAAGTCGTTACTTTCGGAAACTTGAGTGAGAGAGTTTCCATTATCTATTCGATACTTGAAAATAGTATGGTTATCAAAAGCCAGTAAAAAAGAACCGTTATCGGAAAATGCAAGCTTGTAGAAAACCCCACCTTCCTGAAGCTCTTTAAAGAGCGCAAGTGTTCTCAATTGTCTATTGTAAATAAAAAGGCCTCTATTGCTCGATATTAACACATAATTATCATCAGAAAGTAGCTTAACGTCATAGATTAAAGAAGTAATGCCTTCTTTAAGTTCAAAATCGTACGTGTCTATTAGAGCTTCTGTGTTATAATCAAGAACTGAAATAGTATGAACTTTACTTGAAACAGCAGAACTGAGGAATACAATAGAATTTTCAGAAGCTGAAATTCTTGGAAAGTATATAGAAGGAGTTGTTTCAAATTCAATGTCTTTCTCAAGACTCTGAGTAGCTCTGTTATAAACTGAAAGTATAGACCCTGAATTTGAAGTACTTTTTACACGTAAGATAAGGGAGGATTGTGTAGTTAAATGTGAGAGTTTTTCTTCATTCGCACTGTAAAGCTTATTATCAACTTCAATAGTTGAGCTTTCTGTAGGATGTAAGCCATAAATGGTTGAAATACTTTCAGATTCAGAAGAAAGTTTAGTTTCAACTTTGTAGGAATACATGTACACTTTATTCAAGTTTGTATCGGTGAAACTTTTCACACTCTTTGATACATTTCCAATAGTAGTATATAAACCGCCATTTGAACTTCGCAAAACGGTATACCCCCTATTTATGCCTGAGGGCTCACCAATGTTAAAAGTGAAGGTATTTTCTGTGTTAGAATCTTGATTTGTGATGATTGGTGAGGCTACGTTTACAGTAAAAGAAGTGGGATCAGTTATACTAACCAAATCACTCTTAAAACCCTGAATACCAAATTCATGTTTCGAATTTATTCTAAAATCATTGAACCATGTATATTCAGTAGTATTCGGTGGGACTTCTGCTATTATGGTACTATTGTTATCTCGATAAATTTTAAAACCGTCTTCAAAGTCCGAATTATCCACCCAAGTTAGGCGAACGCTATCTTCTGCAACTAATTCGGCATGTAAATTACTTGGAGCACCAGTATCAAACCGATATGTGGCTCCATCGAGAGTAGTTGTATCTCCTTTAAAAATTAAGAATGGTTTTACTAAAAGGCGATTTGTAAACCCCGGTAATATGGTGTTAAGTTGATAAGTCTGTGTTGTAGTATTTACCGTCTTAATGGTTCTAAATGTGGTGTCTAAATCTGTACTTATTTGAATTAGAAAGCCATCAAACGAGTCTATATCGTCAGTCCAAGTTATTACAGGGGTTCCATTTTTATTGATCTCACCATTGATAGAGGTAATTCTACCAAAGTTAATAGGAATCAATAATTCTTCACTTTGAGAATTTCCAGATACAGAAATTAATTTGTAGGAAGTTGGAAAAGCTAGTTCTTTGGAATCATCTAAATAGCTGGTAGCATTAGGAGGAAGTGTTGCTAATAATTTAAATGTAGTGTCATTACCTATGGCTTTGTAAATCTTATGGCTAGTAATATAAGTAGAGGTGTTAATCCAACCAACAATGACATTTTTTTTACTATCCATTAAATAGTTCTGACCTTTAGCAGACTTTGGTATAAAGGTTTCTGATTCAGAATCATGTTCGTTATCCCGCTTAAGTTCGGGGGCAGTACTGCAGCTAGAAAAAATAAGGATTAGTGTTATTACACTGATTAGTACTTTTAGCATCGTCAAAAATTATACTTAATTGTTGCGGTAGAACTCATTCCACCACCGGTTAGATCAGAGTCAGAGAAATAGAAATCAAGACCTTTATCGTCTTTAAATCCACCTTTTGGGATAGAGGTTAATCCATCATAAATGTTATATAAATAGAAGGCAAGAGTTGTGCCAAGTGCTATATTTCTATTTCGTTCATACTTTTTTGAATTATCAGCTAAATTTTTTAACTCATCTCCTAATAAGGATGCATAAGCTTCATCGGTAGCATTTTTATAAAAAAAGTAGGTGTTGTCGTACTCTTCGATGGCTGAGTTTAACTTTACGTTATTGATGATGGCTATTAAAGCTCCTCCTGCAGTTCCAGTGAAAAAAATCGAAGCCTTTACGCGTTGCCTTTTTAGCAATTGGCTAGCTCCTGGGAAAATAGCTGCACTTTGAGTTACCTTTTTTGTGGGTTTCAAAAATTGGGAGGCAGCAGTAACTCGACTTGTCTTTATCCTATAATTGACATTCTTTTTGTAGCCATATTTATTTTCATAACGAATTAATCTGTTGCCATTTAAAGCATTTATCATAGCGTAACCTGTTCCCACATAACTGTCTTCATAAAAGATGTCGGTATCCTCGTCGGTTAAAAGGATTAAAGTAGCTCCATAGTATTGTGCTGCAGAAACATTGTTTTCGAGATTATCAATGCTAATTGGAAGCTCTTCTACCGTATAGTAAACAAGCTTAGTTGATTCGGGCATAACATTAATTCTAATAAAGCGATCCTGAGTAAAAGGAGTGGATAGACGGAGATTATGCAAGCCTTGCTTTATTTCGATAGAATCGCCACTAGAAACTGTATAAATCTCCAAGTAATTGTAGTCTACGACAACTTTAAAAGAATCTGCATTGCTTTCAAACTTCACATAGCCAGTTTGTGCCTGAACACTGTTTGCCACACAAAAGAGGAGTGTAAATGCGCAAATGAGAGATAGTAGTTGAAGTATCGAATATTGTTTTTCCAAAATATTATAATAATTAAATTAATTGAAGGACTCGGTAGAAAATGCCCAAGAAGAACCATCGTAATTAGATAAAGTGAGTGGGAAATATGAAGTTGAGAAGAAAGCTCCTTTTTTAGCATGGATAAAAAACTGATTACTGTGCTCTTGGCTTAACCCTTCTATCACTATAGAAGTTTGCGAACTAGGAAAGCGAGCTACAAATTCTCTATCGAGATTAAGTCCCCACGCAGTGTATACATTCTTGTAAAGGATTATTTCATCTACGTCAGAGATGTTATCGAACTTTATTTCGGCCGAATTTACGGTTGATTGAAGCACTTCTAATGGTCTTGGGATTGTTTTTAAATCGGCATAAGCCTTGGACATGAAATACGGTGTCTTTTCGTAACTGTTTTCAACGAATGCTCTATAGGTAATTTCCTCTGTTGGTAACTCTGAATAGGTATAAGTAGTTTGAGTCCATGGCTTCGCCTTAACTGTAGTTAAATAAGAAAACTCACCCGATCCAATCTTTTGCTCAATAGTTATATCGGTTGTTTCTGTAAAACTACTCTCTATATAAAACTGTATTGTTTTGTTAGCAGTTAAAATAGCTTCGTTAATACCAACTAATTTTCGATTTATTTTGGAATAAATTGGCTCTGAAAAAATTGTATCAGAATCTTGAACAAAACAAGCTCTTAATTTGTAGTAGATATTAATAGGGTTGCCAGCTTCTTGATCATTAAAATAATTCCTAGTGTGTGGCACATTTGCTATTTCTTCATAATGTAGAGAATCGATATGAGATCGAAATAACTGATACCCAGTAATATATTTAGACGGTAATTTGCTCCATGAAACTGCGGTATAACTTGAGTAGGTATTTAATGTTAAATTAGAAGGGCTTCCTAATATGTAACTACTACTTTCAGGATCGTAAATATTTTCATTCTGAAATGTTGGAACTTCTTTACAGCTAGTAAAGATAATGAGGATAGTAAATAGTATAAATAAATTCTTCATATCTCTAGCGCGTTAATGACATTTTAAAACCAAACCCATAATGATTTGTGCCGTTAGTTGGTAGTTGAGCAAAAGTCGGCTTTATATTAATTGTGTCAGATACATTATACCCTTGTCGCGGTTTTCTGATGCCATCAAGGGTTGAGGCTCCATAAACCAAAGCACCTGCTATCGCAAACAAGGTTATGTTTTTATTGTTTGAATCCATCGCATCCTGATATTTAACCACTTCTTCTCGATATTTTTTTACATCAAAAACGTCGGTAGAATTATTATAGTTACGAGTGGCTTCATCAAACTTTAGTTTATTATCATTAAAATTATTCCGTTGTAATATAATGCCACTAAATGTTGCACCTAATCCAGCTAAAGTAATTGCGCCCTTAGTTTTCTCGCCCTTTGCAAAATAAGCTACACTGGGTAGCCATTTTAATCCTGAAGAAAGTAATTTGGGCTTAGTATTATATCTCTGTAAAAAGGAGTTTTCATAAGATGTTATGGTAACACTCTTTTTTAGTTCCCCAAACTCTGGGTGAACGGCCTTAACACTATTTTCACCATTTAAAAGAAAACCTGAATAATCACCCATGCCTACTCTTTCATCATTTATATAGATGATAGAGTTTGGATCTGTAATAAAAGTAAAATTATAGCCTGCTTTAAATCGATCGTAAGAGCTCTTACTGGATTTAGAAAAGGAGACAATGTTCCGATAATATTTTTTTGTAGAGCCTGGCTCTATTGTTAATTCAGTTTCAAAATCAGGAGCATCTTTCACAATTATAAAAAAATGATGTTTACCTGGTTCTAACTTGATACTGTCTATTTTGGATAATTCAAACACTTGGTCCGACTTATTATCTACAATAACAAAGTTATTTGATACATTTGTAATCAGCTTGAAGTATCCAAACTCGGCATTCGCATCCTGAGAAAACCCATTTTTGGGTACCAAAAAAACTGAAAAGATGAGTAAGCATGAAAGCGTTAGTAACCGTAAATTCATCTTCGTTTATATAGTGGGCAATTCTTTTTAATAACTAGAGGGATGATAGCCAGAAATAAAGTAAAATCAAGTTAAATATGCATTCTTATAACCCAAAAGAAATAGAAACTAAGTGGCAAAAGTATTGGCTAGAAAATAAGACTTTTATAACGCCAACTGATACTTCAAAGCCCAAATTTTATGTGCTAGACATGTTTCCATACCCAAGTGGGTCTGGGTTGCACGTTGGACATCCAGAAGGTTATACAGCTACCGACATTATTGCGCGGTACAAAAGAATGAAAGGGTTTAACGTTTTACACCCTATGGGTTGGGACGCTTTTGGGCTCCCCGCAGAACAATACGCAGTAAAAACTGGAACTCATCCACGATCAACAACAGAAATAAATGTTGCTAGATTTAGAGAACAGTTACAAGCAATTGGCTTTAGCTACGATTGGGATAGAGAAGTAAATACTACCGACCCTGATTATTTTAAATGGACGCAGTGGATATTCCTAAAGCTTTTTGAGCGAGGTTTAGCTTACGAAGACGAAGTTGCTGTTAACTGGTGCCCAGAATTGGGAACTGTTTTAGCAAACGAAGAAGTTATTGATGGTAAAAGTGAAGTGGGTGGATTTCCTGTTATACGGAAACCAATGCGCCAATGGGTCTTGAAAATTACGGCGTACGCAGAACGTTTACTAGAAGATTTGGAAGACTTAGATTGGCCAGAGTCTTTAAAAGATATGCAGCGCAATTGGATTGGTAAATCTGTTGGGGCAGAAATAGACTTCCAGATTGGAAAGACTGATTATAAGATTCGTGTGTTTACAACTCGCCCAGATACCATATTTGGCGCTACTTACATGGTACTAGCACCTGAGCACCAATTAGTAAATATTATAACTACAGATGAACAAAAGGAACGTGTAGAAGAATACAAGCACCAAGCCTCGTTGAAGTCTGACCTTGATAGGCAAGAACTCTCGAAAGAAAAAACGGGTGTGTTTACTGGAGCTTATGCAATAAACCCAGCCAATGGTAAAGAAGTGCCAATTTGGGTAGCAGACTACGTATTAGCTAGTTATGGAACGGGTGCAATTATGGCTGTTCCTGGACAAGATGAACGAGATTGGGAATTTGCGGAGAAGTATGAATTACCAATTATTAGAACCGTTCAGCCTGAAGAAGGCTTTGATGGAAAAGCTTATACTGGAAATGGTATAGCTATAAATAGTGACTTCCTAAACGGATTATCTATTGAAGAAGGAAAAGACAAGATTATTCCTTGGTTAGAGGAGCGAGGTGCGGGAGAGAAGGCTATTAATTTCAAATTGCGTGATTGGCTTTTTTCTCGTCAACGCTATTGGGGTGAGCCATTCCCAATCATTCATGTTGATGGCGAAGCAAAAGCAGTAAAAGAGTCCGAATTGCCATTACTACTTCCAGAAGTTGAGAAATATCAACCAACTGGCGATGGCGAGCCTCCGTTAGCAAATGCTACTGAATGGGTAAATACTACAGATCCAGATACAGGAAAACCAGCAAAACGAGAAACTAATACCATGCCACAATGGGCAGGCTCTTGTTGGTACTATTTACGATACATTTCACCAGGTTACGATGGTGGCCCTGTTGATCCAGATTACGAGAAATATTGGATGCCCGTTGATTTATACGTAGGCGGTGCAGAACATGCCGTATTACATTTGCTTTATGCTCGTTTTTGGCACAAAGTACTTTTCGATTGCGGAATTGTATCAACCAAAGAACCTTTTCAGAAGCTTGTAAACCAAGGAATGATTCTTGGTGAAATGGAGTATACTGGTTTCAAAAAAGATGGAGAATGGATTAGTTCCAATGATGGTACTACCGATTCTGAACTTATTAAACTTTCAGAAGATGAAGTTGAGAAAAAGGGGACAGGTTTTGTACTGAAAGGTACGGATATAAAAATTGAAGCGAGAGCTCACAAGATGTCCAAAAGCCGTGGTAACGTAATTAATCCTGATATAATAATTGATGAATATGGTGCAGATTCATTGCGGTTATATGAAATGTTTATGGGACCTCTTGAACAAGTTAAACCTTGGAGTACAAAAGGTGTAGAAGGTGTTAATAGATTCTTGAATAGGGCGTGGAGACTTCTTGTTGATGAAGATACGAATAGCCTAAAAGAAACTGTAGACAATGCTCAAGGAACGAAAGAACAACTTAAAGCTTTACACGAAGCGATAAAAAAAGTGTCCGAAGATATTGAAGAAATGAGATTCAATACAGGTATTTCGGCTCTTATGATTTTTGTAAACGAAGCATATTCCTGGGAAAATATGCCAAAAGATATAGCTACCAAGTTTATACAACTACTTTCGCCTTACGCTCCACATATTGCTGAAGAAATATGGCAAAAACTAGGTCAAACTGAAGAGCTAGCGTATTCAATCTGGCCAGTGTTTAACGAAGAGTACTTGAAAGCTGACTCAGTGATTTATCCTGTTCAAATAAATGGGAAAGTACGAGCCAACATCGAGATTTCATCCGATAAAGCTAGGGATAAGGATTACGTACTTGATATCGCAAAAAATGATGCAAGGATTAGCGAATATCTCACTAACTCTACGTTAGTAAAAGAAATATTTGTACCTGGTAGAATTATAAATCTAGTTGTTAAATGATGTTGTAATTGTAATAGTTGGGGTGATTTATATTAGTATAATATAATGATTGTTAAGCGATATTAAAGGTGAGTTATAGCTTAGTGTTATATATTGTTACAAATAATCGTGTAACAATATATATGTATTTGGTTCTTTGCATATTACAGGGGTTCTCAAATTTATGAGATAATCTGAGAGGTTGTAAGAGGGGTTAATATTCTTTCATAAGGCTAAAAGTATTTTTAATAAAGTTCGAGTATGGAGTTAAGCATTTTATTTATTGAGGATAATTCTCATGATGTAGAATTAACAACTCGTGCTCTTATAAAAGGTGGCTTAAAACCAAAGATAAAGGTAATTGACGAGTTTGAGAGCGTCGAAAAAGAAGTACTTTCGGGTGAGTTTGACTTAGTTATTTGTGACTTTATGCTAGGTGGTTTTACCGGGATAGATGTTCTAAATAAAATTAAGGTACTTCATTCTGAGATTCCTGTTATTCTTGTGTCAGGAACAGTGCCTGATGAAAAAGCAATCGATGCTGTATTATCTGGTGCCAAAGATTATATCTTGAAAGACAATTTTACTAGATTAGTCCCTGCGGTAAAGAGAGAATACGAAGCCTCTGTTCAAAGAAAAGAAAAAAAGCATATAGAAGAAGCTTTAAGTAGTAGCGAAGAAAAGTATCGGCAGTTTGTTGAAGCGTCCCATGATTTAGTTTGGAGAATGGATGAAGAGGGACAGTTCAATTTTGTTAATTCAGCAAGCCAATTAATACTCGGTTACGCTCCTGATGAGATTAAGGGGGAAATGTTTTTAAAGTATGTTTCGCAAGACCAAGCAAACTATATCGAAAGCATTTTAACAAGAGTTTTGAATGGTGAGACGGTTGAACACTACGATTTGAAAATGCTGAAAAAGAACGGTTCCATCTCATATATGACGGCGACTTCTTACCCTATAGTAGATAATGAAGGAAACGTTATAGGAAGCTCGGGCGCTGCAACAGATATTACACATATCAAAGAGTATCAGCAGCAGTTAGAAGAGACGTTAAGAGAAAAAGAAGTGCTGTTAAAAGAGATACACCATCGAGTAAAAAATAATTTGGCTGTAATTTCGGGAATTCTCGGGCTCCAAGCTCTTCATTTAACCGATGAGGATATGATTGCTACTTTTGAGCAAAGTCAGTCTAGAATCAAGTCGATTGCGATGATTCATGAGCACTTATATCAAACAGAACTCTTTACAAGTGTAGAAATTAAGAGTTATGTAAAAGAGCTGATAACAGAGATCAAACATACATTTGAGCGCTACGATAAGAACATTGAAATAGAAATATCGGGTGATGAAGTCCAGCTAAACATGAACCAAGCGGTTCCATTTGGAATACTTGCAAATGAACTAATTACGAATGCATTAAAATTTGCGTTTGTAGGTCTGAAAGCTGGAAAAATTGAATTGGAGTTGAGACAAAAAGATAATAGAATATTCTTTAGTGTTTCAGATGATGGAATAGGATTGCCAGAAGATTTTGTGCATCGTAAGAAAAAATCCTTAGGTATGACTTTAGCTGAAACCGTTATTAGCCAATTACAAGGTGAGTTCTCTTGGGGACAGAATCAAAATGTTGGAACCAGATTCTTGGTGGAATTTTCAAGAAAAGAGATGAATAATTGGGCAGAAATAAAAAAGCTCAACTAGAAATGATTACTAGTTGAGCTTAAAGAATGAATCTCAATTCAAAAAAGTAGAGTAATTATCTTTGCTCTACAGGCTTCCAAGGTAGATTTTTTTCACCAACATAAAGTGCTCTTGGACGAATTAATCTATTGTTAGCTGCTTGCTCCATTACGTGTCCAGTCCATCCTGCAATTCTACTCATTGCAAAAATACAAGTAAATAAATCAGGTTGAATTCCAATAGAGTAATACACCGTAGCTGAGAAGAAATCTACATTAGGATCGATATTCTTTTCTTCTTTCATGGTGTTCAACATATCCATAGACCATTTGTAAAGTTCTTCATGGCCCGTTTCTTCTGCAAGAGATTTTGCCATTTTCTGCAAGTGGTGACCACGAGGATCAAATACTTTATAAACACGATGGCCAAAGCCCATTATCTTTTCTTTATTGGCAAGTTTTTGCTTTGTAAAAGCAACGGCATCTGCATCTTTACCTTGTTTACCAAGTTCAAGTAAGGTATTCATTACCGCAGTATTTGCACCGCCATGTAAAGGACCTTTAAGTGCGCCTATTGCACCTGTAACTGAAGAGTACATATCAGACATAGTAGCCGTAATAGAGCGAGCTGTAAACGTAGATGCATTCATACCATGCTCAGCATGAATGATGAGACACAAATCCATTGTTTTTTCTGCTTGAGCACCAGGTTCTTCACCATTTAACATATACAGAAAGTTAAATGCAGTACTTCCAGTTTTTAAAGGAGCAATAATCTCTAAATCTCTTCTAGCACGACTAAAGGCTGCAATAATAGTAGGAATTTTTGCAGTTATACAAATAGCTTGGTTACTAAAAAGCTCTGTGTCATATTTGCCAAAAGTAGCATCATAATCTGCTAACATTGAAACAGCTGTGCGAAGAACAGCCATTGGCTCAGCACTTTTGTTTGTGCTAGAAATATAATTTATAACAGGTTCTGGTAGCTCTCTATTTTCGATTAAGTTGTTCTTAAGAGCTTCCAACTCACTGCTATTTGGTAAACGATCGTTCCAAAGAAGGAAGCAAACCTCTTCAAAAGTAGCATTCTCAGCAAGAGTGTCGATATGGTATCCAGAATAAATGAGATCACCTTTAGTACCGTCAATAAAACTTTTTGTGGTAGAAAAGGCTACGATACCCTCGAGTCCCTTATTAATAAATGGGTATTGTTGCTCGTCAAAGCCAGTGTGTAAACCAGTCGACATTATTGCTCCAAATTTTAAGTTAATTTTTGTGTAGTGCTTTTTTAGCAGCTTCTTTTGCGTATAACATAGTTGTTATAGAAAGCGTTTGCTTAATCGAAATCAAATTTTGAGGCAAACTGCATAAGAATTACAAAGTACTACTAAATGACTAAAAAATTAAGCAAAATTTGCTACTTATTCAGATTAAAAAATGTATAAATAATCAGGATATCAACTTGGCTTGATTCCATAATTCATCCATTTCTTCTAGGGTAGCGTTTTTTACTGATTTTCCATTTTCTTTAAGTTTTTTCTCGATGTATTTGAACCGAGTTTCAAACTTCGAGTTCGTTTGCCGTAAGCTGTCTTCAGCTACTAAATCAAAATAGCGGGCTACATTAACCATCGAGAAAAGCACGTCTCCGAACTCATCTGCGGAGGCTTTTTTATCTTTCTTTTCTAAAGCCTCTTTAAATTCCTCAATCTCTTCTTGTAACTTATCCCATGCTTGATGCCATTCGGGCCAATCAAACCCAACGTTAGCCGCTTTTTCTTGCATTCTCTGTGCCCTAATAAGGGCAGGGAGATGAATAGGCAATCCATCAAGCGTAGATTCTTTTCCTTCCTTTAATTTTATCTCCTCCCAATTTTCAGCTACTTCGCCTTCATTGGCAACCACAGTTTCCCCAAAAACATGTGGATGTCTACGTATGAGCTTTTCCATAAGAGAGTAGACAACATCACCTATATCAAAAGTTTTTGTTTCGCTAGCAATCTTACTATGAAAGACTACATGAAGTAGGAGGTCGCCTAGTTCTTTTTTAAACTCACCAAAATCTTCATTATCCAGTGCTTCTAAAGCTTCATAAGCTTCTTCTATCAAATTGTCTTTTATGGAGTAGTGAGTTTGTTTCTTATCCCAAGGGCATTCTTTTCTCAAGATGGAAATGAGCTCTACAAGATCTTCAAAATTTTTACTGGGTTTCATAGACTATAGGAACTGTTTACTTGTGAGTGCTCTTTAAGTTTTTCTTTTTTTCTTTTTTGCTGCTGGAAATAAAATATTATTCAATATAAGCCTGTATGCAGGGCTATTTGGATGTAAACTTAAGTCGGTGGGTGGATCGTTTACGCGATGAGTATAATCTTCGGGGTCGTGACCGGCATAGAATGTGAATGTCCCTTTACCATAGTTGCCGTGTAAATATTTAACCTGGTCTCTGCCTGGTGCTTCCGCAAGAATTACAATGGAAGATTTAACTTTTTCTTTTCTAAATGCAGTTGTTTGTCCGTAGAAGCCTTTTATAGAACTAACGTGATTCTGTGTAAGCATAGTTGGAACTGGATCCCATTTTGCAGAGAAATCGAATAATGTAAAGAAGTCGAGTGATTGATCGATTTCCTGAATTTGTACAGGTACATCAATATCGGCGTGCTCATATTGATATGGATCAGTAATGATATTGAAATTTTCGAACGCGAAGGTTTTTGTAAAATCGAGTTGTTCTTGTGCGTTTGGATCTACCGCGTCGCCATCAAATTGAGAGGGTGCAATATCAATACCTTCAGCAGCTAAAGCGATGTCGAAGGTATCGGTTCCTGAACACATGGCAAATAAGAATCCTCCTTCAGTAACGTATTCTTTAATAGTTCGGGCTACGGCCTTTTTTTGTTCGCTCACTTTGCTAAATCCTAACTCTTGAGCCATAGCTTGCATTTGCCGTACTTGAGTAATATACCAAGGCATTGTCTGATAGTTAGACCAGAATTTTCCATACTGCCCTGTGAAATCTTCGTGATGTAAATGTAACCAATCATATTCTTGTAATTTTCCCGCAAGCACTTCAACATCCCAAATTTTGTCATATTCTACCTCAGCATAAGTTAGTGCAAGAGTTACTGCGTCATCCCAAGGGAGTGCTTGATCTGGAGTATAAACGGCAATCCGCGGTGCTTTTTCTAGATTTACCACAGACATGTTTACGCCTGCTTGTTCGACTTCCCGAATTATAGCAGCCGCTTCAGAAACATCAATCGTTCTAACAGATACATTCCGAAGTCTACTTTTTCTAACGATGTCATTTTCGGCATTTGTTAAGAAGCTTCCGCCTTTATAATTGAGTAACCATTTTGCTGGAAAACCATCGCTAATATGGTTGAAAATAACACCATATGCTTTTAAATGATCGGTTTGGGAGCCATCCATAGAGATGAGCACTTGTTGCTGCCCAAAACTAAGTCTTGTAAAACAAAATAGGAATAGAAATACAAAAAAGGGTTTTAGGAAATTCATGATGAACTGGGTTTAGAGAGATCTGATAATCGATTTCTAATGTGTGGAGCGTAAAAGCTTAGAGGATAATCTAAGAGAATCTCTTCGTAATATTTAATCACAGTTTCAGTAGTTAAACTATTTGAAAGGTTTGAACTATTCGAGGGCTCAATATTTAGGGCTTGGTCTGCTGCGGCCGCTCTTTCCCACATCAAGCGTTCGCGCTGAGATGCACTAGGGGTGGCTTCCAAAAATGTGTTTATGGAATGAGCAAGAGTGGAAAAGTCATATTCTTGGTAGCGAGCAAGGTTTATGAATGCATCTTCTTTAAATGGAGAGTTTTCAATGTTATTAACAATGGCTTCGAAAATTTGAGTTGACTGCTCTCTATCGCCTTTTTGTTGAAAGTAAATGGCATCGGCAAAGGGCTTGATTAATTCCCCAGTAGTGTCGGCCTGTGTTCCTTTCTGAATCCATAACCGCAGTTCTAATGCGTCGTTGGCATAATAAGAAGTATTCTGTCGGCCTAGAGATTTCAGTTGAATATTTGCGAATTCATAGTCGCCAGAGAAGAAGTCGGTGAGTGCTAAAAAATAACGAGTTTTTTCGGCAAGGGGGCCAATATTAGCTTTTTTATTACTTTTTGTGAACGCAATTCGAGCTTGTGTAAACTCATTTTTAATAAGTTGAATACGTCCTTCCAAATAGTAGAGTTCTGCAGATTCCTGATACTTTTGGGACTTAGAAAGTGAGGTTTTCGCACGTTCAGCTAACTCATGGTTATAGGTATGATCTAATGCAATTTCAGCTTGTTTTAGGATTACGTCTCCAATTCTAGAATAGCTAGGTGCTTCATCACGAATTTGGGTAAGTAAATTAAAAGACATGGAGAATAAAGAGTCTTTATTTTGATCAGAGTTGAGATTGAAATCCTGAAGTTGTTTGGCCCATTGAGCGTAAACTCCAGCAAGTTCTTCCATGCTACGCCACTTTATCTCACCATTTGCATGCTCGATGTAATAGGAATAAGCAGTGCTAGAAAGTTCAAACTCTTTATTTTCTAGAAGCTGTTTCCCTAAATTAAATACGGAGTAGGTGAAGTTAGAAGTCGCGCTTTCGTATGCAATTGAGGTGGCCAAAGCTCTTCGGTAGAGCTTATTTTCTTGTAAAAGCCAAGTTTGGAACTCATAAAATTCTTTATAAATCGGATCTGAAATAGACAGGTTGTTCATTTCATCTTCTATCTCTAGCATGGTAATGTCGTATACAAGAGGATCGTTATATCTAAGTAAAAGGCGCTGAATGTTTGCTCGTTGCTCGGGACGAACTTTGAGTAGATTCAGCCATTCTAAAATAGCTCCTTCGTAGTTGCCAGCTAACATTTGTGATTCTGCAATCTCACTTAAAAATAACTGTTTATTATTGAAAACTACTCTGGCATCTTTATAGACGTCCACCGCTTTTGTATACGCCCTTACGCTAGATAATGAGCGGGCTGTATTCATATAAAGTTGATACTGCTTTGGATGGGATTTGAGGTTCTCGTTCCAAAGCTGATATGCTTTTGTGGTATCGCCTTTGAAGTGATAAAGTTTGGCTTCTAGAATTTTAACTTGGGCATCGCCATCTGTATTTGAGAGGCGTTGTTTTATTTCACCAAGTCCATCATCATATCTTTTTAGCTGAACATAGCACTCGATAAGGCGATCGAAATAGTAGTACTCATTGGGAGTTTTTGCCACAAGTTCGGTAAGAATATCCAACGCAGACTCATAGCGCTGCTGTTTCATTAACCTATCTGCTAATTGAAACTCATTACCAATTTGAGCCCAAACAACATTTTGGAAAGCAATAGTACATATAATAATAAGGATATATCTTTGTAACACTTTCAATGGGGTAAAACTAGATTTTTAAGGGCTTCGGGAGCAAATGACTTAAGCTCTTGGTAAAATTTATAAATGGGTAACCCAACAACGTTATTATAATCACCATTAATGCCTTCTACAAACACGGCACCCCAATCATCTTGAATTCCATATGAGCCTGCTTTATCCATTGGGCTACCAGTAGCGACATAAGCATCGATTTCATTGGACGCTAATGTCCCAAAAGTTACTTTTGTTTCTACCGAAAACACATGTGTACGATTATTATTATTGATCTTGTCTGCTTGAACGAAAGCTACACCTGTAAAAACTGAATGTGTTTTACTGCTTAGCTTAGAAAGCATCTGGGATGCTTCGATGTGATTACTTGGCTTACCTAGTATTTCGCCATCTAAAACAACAATGGTATCTGCACCAATTACTAGGCATTTGTGAAGAGAGGTAGCAACATCTTGGGCTTTTTGTAGAGCCAGTTCTTCAACAAAAGCAGGTGGCTCAAAGCCAGATATATCTTCATTAATGGAGCTTGGAATTACTTCAAAGGTCAATCCAAGCTGCTCTAACAATTTTTTGCGACGTGGGCTTTGTGAAGCCAAAATGATTTTCATAAGGTTTAATACTGCCTTTGGAGTTATAGGATAATTAAATAACTTCTCTATTCGTTTCAAGCAACGTAAAGGTTAAGGTTTTAAAAGGTAAAAATGGCAAAAAATTATTCCAAAAAAGAAGACAAGGCCCCAATGTTTTTCTCATCATTCAACTATAAGCTCATAGGGTTGGCTATAGCTCTTATTGCTGGTGGGTTTACAGCAATGCTAATGGAAAATGAAGTTGAAGGGTTTATTTCTTTATATATCTCTCCGATTGTGATTGTTGCTGGTTTTATTATCGTTCTTTTTGCGATTCTTAAGCATGATCGTCCAAACCAAGAAGAACCAAACCAGCCTAGCTAAGGTGGTTGACCGTCTAGTAAATATCTTTTTCATTTTTTCACTTATCTTTGTGTTCATTCTTTTTGCGAAATCGGGTGATCACATGCGAATAGGTATAGCTTTAATACTAGCTGGGCTATTTGCACTTGTTGCCTTTATTCTAAATTGGCTAACTATAGACGGCTCTAAATCGGCGGCAATTTTCGGGACTATAGCGTACGGTTTAGGAGGTTGGCAGGCTGCGTTGTTGGTTTTGGTCTTTTTTATCTCAGCTTCCTTATTCTCAAAAGATACTATCAGCACAGAAGATCATAGATCTATTAAGTTTAGGAGAACAGGAGCTCAAGTTTGGGCAAATGGCTTTTGGTTTGCTCTCTGGTTAATGATTTGGTTCATCACAAAAGAGTATTTATTTCTAACCGCTGCGGTTGCGAGTATTGCAGCCGCAAATGCAGATACTTGGGCCACAGAATTGGGTAATAAAGCTGAAGGAAAAACTTTTCTTATCACCACCTTAGAGCGAGTTAAATCGGGTACAGATGGTGGAATTAGTATCAGTGGGTCTTTAGCTGCTTTAGCTGGATCGTCACTAATTGCCATACTTTTTTGGATTACATTTGCAAACAGCACCACTTTGTCGTTAGTTTTAATTATTGTAGCAGGGGTGGTAGGTTGCTTCTTTGATTCTTTTCTCGGGGCTCGTTATCAAGGGTACATTTTTTCAAAAAATTCAGAGACAAATGTTTCAGCCCGTCCAATTGTGCTAGACAATAATTTTGTTAATTGGATTGCAGTAGGAAGCTCCTCGATAATTGTTTTATTAATCACATTAATATTTGAAGTATGAAATGGTATAGAAAATTGCATTGGCAGATAATGATTGGGCTTGTTTTAGGATTAGTCTGGGGCCTTATATCTGCATTGGCTGGTTTTAATACATTTACGGTAGATTTTGTAAAACCATTTGGCACTATTTTTATCACCTTACTTAAGTTAATTGCTGTTCCGTTAGTATTTGCTTCGTTAGTGGCAGGTATAACAAGCCTTAACGACACTGCTAAACTGTCCAGAATGGGTGGCAAAACTATTGGGATATATCTTGTTACAACAGTTCTTGCTATTACAATTGGGCTCGTAACCGTTAATATTATCCAGCCAGGGAAAACACTTCCTGAAGAGACTAAAATACAGTTACAAGAACAGTATAGCGATGCAACTGGACAAAGCAGTCTTACAGCGAGTGAAGTTTTAGATCGGGGACCTCTAGACTTTTTTGTAGGTATTGTTCCTCCAAATCTTGTTTCTGCAGCCGCTGATAACACCATGATGTTACAAATTGTGTTTGTTGCTCTTTTGTTTGGGATTGGAATCATTCAAATTGAAAAGAAAAAAGGCCAAATTTTAATCGATCTATTCGATTCCGTTAACGATGTGATAATTAGAATAGTTGAGCTGATAATGAAGACCGCGCCATATGGAGTTTTTGCTCTAATGGCATCCGTAATTGTTGATTTAGCAGGTGATGATCTAAGTAAAGCTCTTGAGCTACTAATAGCTCTTGGTTGGTATTGTGTTACTGTTCTTATCGCCTTAATTATGCACGTTATGTTGGTTTATACCACAATGTTTAAGATGTCTAGCAAGATGAAGTTGGGAGACTTCTTTAGAGGTATCCGTCCTGCGATGTTATTGGGCTTTAGTACAAGTTCAAGTTCTGCAACTCTACCCGTAACTATGGAGACAGTGGAAAAGAATCTAGGAGTTGACGAAGAAGTAGCAAGTTTTGTGCTTCCAATTGGTGCTACTATAAATATGGACGGAACTAGCTTATACCAAGCGGTAGCTGCAGTTTTCATTGCTCAAGCGCTAGGTATGGACTTGAACTTAGTGCAACAGTTAACAATTGTTTTAACTGCAACCTTAGCTTCCATTGGGACAGCTGGAGTACCAGGAGCAGGAATTGTTATGCTCGTAATAGTATTACAAGCAGTTGATGTTCCTGTTGAAGGAATTGCTTTAATATTAGGTGTTGATAGAATATTGGATATGTGTAGAACGGTTGTAAATGTTACGGGAGATGCCGCAGTGGCCGTTACAGTTGCTTCAAGTGAGGGTAAATTAACCACCCCGCGCTTAGATGATTAAATATTTCAAGGGGCATAAATTTAATGTGCCATTTGTCAAAAAATTGGTTTATTTGAGTTACCATTGTGTTCTTAATTAACGGCTGCTTATGAGACAACAGCTACTACGCAAAGCATACTTTAAAACTCTACATATCGCCCTATTTTTTAGCTTCATACTTATCAGTATTGAAGCTAAAGCTCAAACTATTTTAGTTCCTGGCGATGTTGTATTTGTGTCTATAAACTCTGTTAACGATTCTTTCGAAATTATCCCCTTAATAGATATTCGAGAAGGTACAAGATTATACGTTAATAATGGGTTATGGAGCAATGAGAAGGTTGATTTTGATTCTGGGTCTGAAGTTGAAATAAGCTTTTTATCCAATATTGAAGCGGGAACTTCCATCAAATTAGACAGCAACATTCTAGATGGAATTGAAATAAATGGTCAGCTCACACTATCACCTGAAAGTGAAACACTTTTTCTTTATCAAAAAGAAGAAGGGGTGTTTAGATTCGTTTATGGAATTGGCTGGGGACAGAAAGATCCTGACGCTCAGCAAGAATATTTTGGGTCAGATTTACCAGCTGCACTAACTGAGGTTACTAAGAATTACCTTTCTCTCGGTGATTTAGAAAACTACCAGTATTACATTCGAAATGGCGCAAGTGGAACCTCAAGAATGCTTAGTAAGTTAGTTACTGATGCTGCTCATTGGAAAGGTAAAAACTCATTACCATATCAAAGCTTTGGGACATCATTTAATATTCTTAAACCACCTGTAATTCTTTTTGATCAAAGTCTTAATACTATAAGCGAAACGGAAGATGTAATCTCGCTGAACGTTGCAATATACGAGCATGATGGCTCGAAACTTACTGTTGATGTTGCTTTCGATTCTTTTAACAGTTCTCTAGGTTCTGATGAGATTATGGATTTCAAGAGTACTGAGATTAACTTCTCTGGTCTAATTGGGAATGCTGTTTATGAGATTAAACTACCCATTAAAGCGGATAATATTTATGAAGGTACAGAAACTGGTTTTTTTGAACTAAGGAATTTATCTAAGGGTAATTTTGGTGACTTTGTTACTCATACATTGTTAGTTCAAGACAATGAAAAGCCAAAGGTTAAACTTCAACCTTTGGCTATAAACAATGAGCAAGCTGTGATTGTTTATAATATTGAAAGTACAGAAGTGGATGTTTCGAATTGGACTATTACAAAAGGAAAAAATTCCTTCACTATTCCTGATAACTATGTGCTTGAAGCAGGAGGGAAACTTGTAATAAGTTCCAAAAAAGCAGAAGATTATGTAGGCGCAACCTACTCCATGTTATTACTTGATGAGAAGGATATATCTTCGATCTTAAAGCCAGGCTTGATAAAGATTTTTGATAGAGTTGGTAGTGTTATTGATGAAGTTGTTATTGAAGAGCAAAAGAGAGAGGAAGTTTCTAAGACAATTGCTGTATCTGATGTACAAAGTAAGGCCACTGCTGCTAAAGTTACAGAGTTAGGTGTTGTAGTTGATACTCCTAAATCTCTTGAGATTGTTCCTGGGTGGAAAGAGATAGCTTTCGATGAAACTCTTATCAAAGAGAATGCTGAAACGAAATTTTATCTGTGGAGTGAAGTAGACGGACAGTATGTGGAATTTGAAAGTCAATCAGAAGTGCCTTCTTCTAGGCCATTATTAGCGTTTTTGGATGAGGATCAAATTCAAGGTATTAGCAAAAGAGAAAAAGAAAAAGAGGAAATTGAGCAGAACGAGCTTCAGATTATAATTTCTTCCACCGATAAAAATAACAACAAAGTTATAGATGAAATCGAAGGTCTTAACAAAGTCATTAATCTTACAAAGGAACCTATTCAAGTTGGATTTTTACAAAAAGAAGTGATGGAATTGGCCTCTTTGGCTGTTAAACCAGTAATATTTTCGAAAACGAGGAATGGAACAGAATCTTTGCTTGCCACTGATGTTATTTCTCCCAATGAAGTATTTTGGTTGAAGCTTGAAGAAGCAATAGACGAAACCAAACTTGATATTGATCTTTCAAAAATGGTTTTTGACCAAGAAACTGTAGCTATAGAGAAATCTGGTGTCTTAGAGTTAATTTTATCAAGGGAGGGGAAGACAGAGAAAGTGGTCTTTAACTTTAAAGATACGGGTAGCGACTTAACTTCCACTCTAACTTTAGATGATAATGTACAGCTTTTGATTCCTGGAAAGTCTTATTCTTCGTTTTCTTTAAAAAATGGAACAGAAGATTTTGTGTCAAAAGACTTGTTTCTGAATGGTGATTACGAATTTAGTTTTTCATCAAGTATAATGGGAAGCGAGGATGGAAAGTATGTTTTAAAAGTTGGCAAATGGGGTGATATTCCTTCTGATTTGATGATTTTAGTTGAAGATTTAGTAGACCAAAAAGTCTATGAATTAGATGAGAATTGGGAGATTAGTTTTGATTACTCCAATAACCTCATCGATAGAAAGGAATCTTTTTATAGTAAAGTGGATTTAATACAGCCTCGTAAAGAGAATCGATATATGTTCAAATTTGTATCTAAACAGCAATATATTGAAGATGAAGAAGTGGACACACCTGATGAATTAACATTAAATCAGAACTATCCGAATCCGTTTAATCCACTTACAACTCTTTCTTTTTATATACCAGAAGCAGCTGAAGTAAGATTATCGGTGTTCAATATTGTTGGGCAACCGGTGGCGCTGTTAATTAACCAGAGTATGGCAGTGGGTGAGCATAAAGTTGATTGGGATGCATCTGACATGCCTAGTGGAATGTACATTTACCAATTAGAGGTTGGTACAAAAATAATGACCAGAAAAATGACCCTAGTAAAATAGGAACCGAGTTAAAATTTAAACATATAAAAATCAATAGTTTTTAAAACATGGTTACAAAGAAAATTCAAGGAGTTGAGGTTCCAGAGCTTGGTTTTGGAACATTTAAACTTATTGGAAAAGAGTGTGAACAAGCTGTTAAGCTTGCCCTAAATGTTGGATATCGTCATATAGACACCGCTCAAGTGTATAAAAATGAGCGTGAGGTTGGAAACGGTATTAAACAAGCTCACATAAAACGTGATGAGCTTTTTGTAACTACCAAGATTTGGATGAATAACCTAGCCCCAGAGGAAGTAATCAAATCGTCTGAGCGTTCTCTTCAGGACTTAGACTTACCTTACGTTGACTTACTGCTTATTCATTGGCCTAATCCAGATTTTGACGTCGAAAAAACCATTGAAGCTATGCTTTCTGTTCGTGATCAAGGGAAAGCATTGAATATTGGTGTGAGCAACTTCCCAATGAAAAACTTAAAAGAAGTAAACGAAGAACTTGCAGCGCCGATATTTTGTAACCAAGTTGAATATCATCCTCTTTTGGATCAATTTGAGTTGCTCGAGTATGCTTCTGAACAAGATCTGTTGGTAACAGCGTATAGTCCACTAGCTCAGGGAGAGGTTTTCAATATTCCATTATTGCAAGAATTGTCAGAAAAATATGGAAAAACCCCATCGCAAATTGCACTCCGTTGGTTGGTAGAGCAAGAGCAAGTAGTGGCGATTCCTAAAGCTAGTTCTAGAGCACACATGGAAGAGAATCTTGATATCTACGATTTTACGCTCGAGGACGATGATTTTTATGCAATCGACGATTTAGATAAAAATAGAAGAATAGTTAACCCAGATTTTGCGCCTGAATGGGATAATTAATCAAAGCTGAAAGTTGCCAAAGCTATAGTCTCACCATCTTGATTAATAAGTTGATGGTGAGATGTTTGCTCCTCATTTAACTCCGCAATGGAGCGAATTTGGTCTTGATATAGGCCTTCACGAAGAAATATTATATCCACTTCAACTACACTACTACTTACATTTTCGGGAATAGTCTCAATCATCCATTCCAAATATTTAGTATTGTTTACATGATGATTCATGTCTAAATCAGAACTGCGAACCTGGAATTGTTTCTCAGAATCTACTCTATTAATAGGAGACAGTCGATTTGATTTCACTTCCATAACATGCTCAACGTCACCAAGTCGGATTTCAAGTACTTCTTTTGGCATCCGTGTAGGCCTACGAGTTTTTAAGTTAATCATCATCCAATAGCTTAAACAGCAACCAATACTTTCCTCATGTTCATCGAGAATATCATAATCGCGATAAGCTCGAAGTGCATCTCCAGCAGCTGGCCAAGTTTCGATTGTTATTTGTTCTCTCCACTTTGGATAACGCTTCATCTTAATATTCATTCGATGAAGTACCCAAGTTAAATTTTGCTGATGTAATTGTGTAATATCAAAATTTAAAGTTAATGCATGGTTACCAGCTACTTCTTGGAACAAACTTCCCATGGCAGGTAATGTAGCTTCTGCGTCTTCATTTACTTCGCTAGCTCTTATGGTGTATGTCTCAGAATATTTAGTAATGGTTTTGTCCATTTTGGGATAAGTATGAAAGTCAGTTGAAAATATAAGCTAAATACGTGAGTATTTAATAATGATAGTTCTTACTGAATCACACAATCGTTAACTGGCAGTTAATAGCCCCAAGCTTAAATTATAGACAAAAAAAAGCTCTCTAGATGGTCAGTCTAGAAAGCCTAGGGGTATTTAAGATTCTTAGAAAAAAGTAGTGATTCATTTAAAATACATTTGGCGACAAAATCCTTAGTAAATCACGGGGTGTTAAAATTTACTATGTTGGCAATCCGCTCAGTAATACAATTATTTTAGGGAGTAGGCTAGGGTTTATGTTATTGAAACATAAATTAAATTGGTTTTACGAATCGTATAAGGTTGAGACTCTCTGTCATCACCGTTCAAAATAGATTTATTACCTACATTGTGAACCACAAATACAATCTAATGATATTGTTTACTACTAAATAAACCAAATATATTTAATTCTTTTAATGATTAATTTTGCAAAAGTTAAGCTTACTGTTTTGTAGCTGTAAAATACTGTAAAGAAAAGTAAGAATTAGAGGGGAGTCCATCTATGACCTTTAAATAGTTTTTTAGTAGCTTACCTTTACGAACTCATTTAATCATCATATTCATTATTGAATTTTTCTAAAAGAGAAGGTAACTCTGCCGCCATAAAAGTATAGAACTGCCGAGCTCGCTTAAGTCTTTGCAAATCAGTTTCACCATTATCTATTAGCAACTGAAGTCCATTATCTAGAATGGTTTCTATCTCAGAAATAAGTATAGTCTGCTTCTCCATAAATTCTATTAAAGCATCTTCCTTAAGCTTAAAATACATTTGACGTTCGCCGGTAATTCTTACTTTCTCAATTAACCTTGCTTCGAGAAGAATTCTAGTAGTATTGCTTACCGATGCTTTACTGATACTCAGCCCTTCCATAATATCTGAGAATGACTGATGATGAGGCTTACAAATTAATAACCAGCTTAAAATTTTTCCAAATATGTGTGAGTGGCCTATTTCTTCAATTTTAAGGCTGAAATCTTCAACAAATTCTATTTTGTCCTGGTATCTTTTTTTATTCATCTAAAGAAAATTCATTAGTCCTGTATCAGTAAGCTAATTTTGGAATCAATTTAATATTGAATCAAAATCGAACCGAATGTACTCTAAATGAGAGTTAAAATCTCAAATTGATACGGAAAATATTAATGAATTTTAACGATATCCAACAAAACCTTACTTCGGTTTGGATAAAAAACCGATTCTACTTGACCAAATCTTGATATCATCTAGAATGATGTAGATAGATGGAAGGACAATAAGAGTAACAACGGTTGAAAATGTTAACCCCCCCACAATAGCACGAGCCATTGGGAAATAGGGAGGACCATCGCCACCAATTTGGGTGGTTCCAATACACAGAGGAATTAAACCAAGGACGGTCGTTCCAGCTGTCATAAGTATGGGTCGCATTCTGTCTTTACCACCCTGAATTACTGCTTCTCTACGAGTTAAGCCTTCGCTACGTAGAAAAAGAATGTGATCTATTAACACAATTCCGTTATTTACTACAATTCCCATCAAAATGAGTATTCCTATCATAGCCATTAAATCAAACGTTGTGCCAGTGATAAAGAAGAACCAAAAAATGCCCACAATTCCATAAAAGATACAAGCCAGAATACTTGTTGGATAAATTAGAGATTCAAAAAGTGCAGCCATCACTAAATAGATGAGGAAGAAAGCAATTCCGATATTGAATAACATGCTCGACATGGCGTCATCGTCGTTGTTAAAACTTCTGCCAAAACTCCATGCATAACCAGTAGGATAAGCAATTTGGTCCATCACTTTAGAAATCTGTGTTCTCGCATCGTCCTTTTCTATTCCATCTAAATTTATGGCTATACCGAGCGAGGTTTTGCGATTTTCTCTAAAAATACGACCAGGTCCCGTAGTTTGCTCAAAATCTGCTAATGTAGAAAGTGCAATAGTTTGATTATTGCCAATGCTTACGGGCAGCTTTTTGAGATCTTCAATGGATTGGCGATCGGAGTTCTGAAGAGCTAAAGTAACGTCAATTTCGGATTCGAGACCTCGGATTTTACGAATATTTTGACCCCGAATAGCACTAGAAACAGAGTTTGCGACATCACGAGCTGTAAGACCATAATTTCTTGAACGTGTGTGGTCTATCGTTAATCTAACTTCTTCTTTTCCTATTTCTGCTTCCGATTTAACATCAGCAAAACCCTCAATTTGGCCAAGTCTCCACTCCACTCTTTCTGCTAATTCAGTTAGAACTTCCATCGATTCACCTTGCACAAACACACGAATAGCCTCGGTACCATTTCGGCTTCTATAATCGAAAGAGGGCTCACCTATAGTTACAATAGGAAGGTTTTCCTCAATTTCTTTTTTGATGGTTTGTACAGATTTCGTTGCTTTATCATCTTCAACCAAAATAATAGTTGAGTTGGCAACCTCAGACTCGTAATAGGTGTAAACAGATTCAATTTCGAACTTGTCTTTATTGGTATAGAGATACTCTTCCACTTTATCTACGGATTGCTTAACCCTATCTAATGTAAATGAACCGTTTAAGTTATAACGTAAATTAAGTTCGCGTTCCTGTTGATCAGGGAACATATCAATATTAATGGAGGAGATTGGAATCCCCACGCTTAAAAATAATAAGAGTATGCCGATTGTTGAGACCCATCTCCGATCTATAAACCAACCTAAGAACTTAGAGTACTTGTCGGAAAGTTTATCGATTACGGTTCTTTTTTCACGCTTTTTAGGAGGCTTAATTTTGGAAGTTAGAAGAGGGATTACGGTTAAGGAAATAAGCAAAGATGCGATTAATGAAATGATAATCGGCATTCCAATATGATACATGTGTTGTTTTATAAAACTTTCGTTAACGATGTTTGGTAGAAAAACAACTACAGAAGTTAACGTGCCTGCTGTTACCGCAAGCCCAACTTCTTTAGCACCTAAAATGGCGGACTTTTTGGAACTATCACCTTTATAATGATGCCGATGAATATTCTCTGTTACGACTACAGCATTATCAACCAGCATTCCAACGGCAAGCATCAAGCCCATCATAGACAATATGTTGAGTGAAATTCCTAAAAAGTAGAAAAAACCGAGTGTTACAATTAGAGAAAAGGGGACGGCTAAGCCAACAATTAGTGTGGTACTAACTTGGCGTAGAAAGAAGAAAAGTACGATAATAGAAAGTCCAGCTCCCATTATGCCAGCTTTAAAAAGCTCTTCTAGAGAACTTAGAATACCATCGGCTTGGTTATTCATTTCATAAATGGCAATACCTTTCATCTCTGGGAGTTTGCTTATTTCCTCTATCTCTTCAAGAACACGTTCTACCGTAGTGACTGTATTGGCAGATGATTCCTTGACGATGTCGAGACCAATGGCATATTTTTGATCTAGATGGCGAGCGTAAGTTAGAATAGGTTCTTTAAAACTAACAACGGCAATATCTTTAACTTTAAGATTGTTTGCCCCGATGATTAAATTCTCGATGTCTTCTACATTCTTTAGTTCTCCAATAGGGCGAACGTTATACCGCATACCAGATTCTGTAATTTTACCGGCGGATATAGAAAAGTTCGCAGAATTTAATTTCTGAGTTAGCTCATTAATGTCAATATTATGCGCTATAAGCCGATCTGCAATTAATTCAATCCGTATCTCTTTCTTTTCAACACCATACAGAGTTACTTGTCCAACCCCATCAATGCGCTCAATGCGTTGTTTGAGGTTACGGTTCAGCATGTCAAAGGCATTCGACAAATCTCGATTACTAGACAGCCTTAGTTGAAGCGTATTTCCTCCACCGTCTTGAAATTTGAAAATCTGATAGAATTCAAAATCATCAGGTAGCGTGTTCCTAACACTCTCTATTTTCTGCTTAATCTCGATGGCTTTTAAGTCGATATCGCTCCCTTGCTTAAATATCACTTGAACCCCACCATTGTTTTCGCCAGCATTAGAGTTAATACTTTCTACACCGCTGATGGTTGCAAGAACTTCTTCAATAGGGCGAACAACTTGCTCCTCAACTTCGGTAGGAGTTGAGTTCGGATAAGGAATTTGGACAAAGGCTCCGGGGAAGCTTATGTCAGGAAAAAATTCTAACGGCACAAGACGTGTAGCAATTAAGCCAACTACCACTAGGCTTAAAAATACCATAATGGTAGTAACAGGGCGTCTTACAGAAAGTTCGGTTAAGCTCATAGGAATTGGGATTAAGCGATTTCTGATTCAGTAGCGTAATTCTTGCGATCCATTAAGGAATACATCACAGGAATCACTACAAGAGTAAGCAGGGTTGAAACAAGTAAACCGCCAATTACGGTAATTCCCATAGGAGCTCTAAGTTCCGCACCATCACCAAAGCCAATGGCTAACGGAAGTAAACCTAAGGTTGTGGTAAGTGTAGTCATTAGAATTGGACGAAGTCGTGATTTCCCACCTTCCATAATGGCTTCAGTTTTTTCCATCCCTTTTTCTCTAAGTTGATTTATAAGATCAATAAGTACGATGGCGTTATTCACTACAATACCTGCCAAAAGAATAAGACCAATAAACACAACTACACTAATCGTAGTATTTGTGATATAAAGGGCGAGAATAGCACCGATTAAAGCAAGTGGAATAGTGAATAGTATGATGAAAGGGTGGAGAAGCGATTCAAACTGAGATGCCATTACCAAATACACCAAGAAAACGGCCAACGAAAGCGCAAATATCAAAGATTGAAATGAATCTGCCATTTCTTGATTTTGCCCCGCAATTCGAGCAAAAATGCCTGTTGGCATCGTTGTTTGGTCAAGAATTTGTTGAACTTCTTGAGCTGCTTCACCCAAATCTCCATAGGCTAAGTTTGCGGAAATAATTGCAACACGTTGCTGAGAAACACGACGAATTTCAGATGGTCCGTTAGCCACTTGAACTGTAGCAATCGCACTTAAAGGAATAGAGCGTTCGCTACCAGGATTTACCACAAGGTTTTTTATTTCATCGATGGAAGAGCGGTCAGATTCCTGAGCTCGTACTAGAACATCAATTTTACGATCTCTCCAAGAGTATCGAGTGGCAACATCGCCACGGACATTGCTTACAATTCGGTTAGCTACTTCGCTTACTTGTAAACCTAGAGCTGCTGCGCGGTCTCGATCAAACAAAATTTGAATTTCAGGGCTTCCGATTTCCATTGTGCTTTTAACATCAGCGAAGCGATTATTGGCGTCTAATTTCTGTGTTATTTTTTTACTGACCTCTTGTAATTTGTCTAGGTCGAACCCACTTATTTCTACTTCAACAGGTGTTGAGAATGAGAATAAAGCTGGACGAGAGAATTTGTATTGCAATCCAGGAACTGTTGCTAACGAACTACGCATGCTTGCCATAGTTTGTTCTTCTTCTAGGCTGGAAGACCCCGAAGTTAAGAGCACGTTAAGTTCTCCTGAATTTTCTCCACCTTCATCAGGATTTGCATCCATTCTGTTTCCCGTACCAGCCACTGCGAACGTTGAGTTTACATGTGTGGCTACTTTGGTGGCATCTTGTACTTTTTTGAGGGCAAGGTCAGTCTGTTCAATCGGTGTTCCAGGAGGGAGCCTAAATTCTACCTTGAATTCTCCTTGCGAAAGCTGGGGAATGAGTTCAATCCCAATTTGTTTTCCTAGAAAAAGCGAGCCTACAAATGCTGCGATTGCAATCATTAAAACTAGCGGCCGATTGTTGAGCGACGCTTTCAAAAATGAAAGGTAGAAAGACTCAGTTGCCTGATAAGCTTTGTCAAAAAGGTATACAAATAGTGAGAAAATAAATTCCAAAACCAAACTAATACCCTTTAGAATGAGGCGAATAACTTTTGTGATAACTGTAGGAATGGTATAAAAGAAGAACAATCGAAGAACACGGAAAAAACGACCAATTGCAGTTCTTGGCTCTTTCAGTTCTAAAGGCGAGTATTGTTTTTTACGTTCACCCAAAGACGACATCATTGGGATTAATGTAATAGCAACTACCAATGAAGCAATCAATGAAAAAGTTACGGTAAGGGCTTGGTCTCTAAAAAGTTGACCAGCAATTCCATCCACAAAAACTAAAGGAAAGAATACCGCTACGGTTGTTAGGGTTGAAGCAATTACAGCCGTTCCCACTTCACTAGCGCCATCGTTAGCTGCTTGTAAAGCTGATTTCCCCATCGCTTTGTGTCGAGCGATATTTTCAAGTACAACGATGGAGTTATCCACCAACATCCCGATACCGAGGGCGATTCCACCCAATGACATAATATTGAGTGTGATGTCGTTGCCATACATTAAGTTGAACGTGGCAATAATAGAAACGGGGATGGAGGCTGAAATAATGAGTGTTGCCCAAAAATTCCGCAAGAAGAAGTACAACACAAAGATTGCCAAAATCCCACCAATGATACCAGAAATCATAACCTCGTTAACTGCCGAAGAAATGAAAATAGATTGATCGTATACCTTGCTAAGCTTTATGCTACTTGGAAGAATATTTTTAATATTCTCAATGCGCTCTTTTACCATGTCTGCAACTGCAACGGTATTGGCGTCTCCTTCTTTGTAGATAGCGATTTCTACGGCTTCAAGGCCATCAAGCCGAGTAATAGCTTCGCGTTCTTTGTACGCTTGTTCTACGGTAGCTACATCTTTTAAATAGATGGTGTTTCCATTTAGTCTAGCAACAACTACGTTTCTTATCTGATCTACACTTAGAAATTCGTTTAATGTGCGAACCAAATATTGTTGAGTTCCCTCTTCAAGTCTGCCGCCAGAGAGATTCACGTTCTCAGCGCGAAGTATTTGAGTTACTGTTTCAATTGGGATGTTTAGATAAGCTAAGCGCTGTTGATCTATATTTACTTGAATTTCTTCTTCAAGTCCGCCACTAATTTTTACTGAAGCTACACCAATAGACGACTCAAGGTTCTTTTTAAGCTGTTCTTCAGCTATAATACGAAGTTGTTTTAGTTGGGAAATTGCTTTTAGGTTGTCTACATCTTGAAGAGATGCATACTCAATATTAGTGCTTTTTTTCGTAGTACTATCAGTACTTTCTTCATCAAAATACAAAGCATATCTAATGATTGGATCAAGCGTTGGGTCGAAGCGGAGGGTTACCGGTTTCTTGGCTTGTATAGGGAGTTGAATGGCATCTAGTTTACTAATTACATCAAGGTTAGCAATATCCATACTTGTTCCCCATGCGAACTCTAACACAACATCAGATTGCCCTGCACGCGAAATAGAGCGTACGAGCTTCACACCTTTAACAACACCTACGGCTTCTTCAATAGGCTTAGAGATGAGGTTTTCAATTTCTATCGGAGCAGCGCCTTCAAATTCTGTACGAATTGTTAGGGTTGGATAACTAAGATCTGGTAAAAGATTTACTTTAAGGCGACTTAGAGATACAATACCGAAGAGTAGGATAGCGACCGTAAACATAGAGATGGTCACTTTCCTTTTTATGGAGAAATCAATGATTTTCATAGAAAGACCTTTTTAGCTTTTAACAACCGTTACTTTTGCGCTGTCTTGTAGACTACCTTGGCCAATGGTTACCACAATATCGCCGTCAGTTAAGCCATCTATAATTTCAATGTTCTTTCCATTTATATAACCTGTTTTTACTTCTCTTTTGTACACAAGCGAATCTTTAATCACGAAAACTGATTGTGTTTGATCTTCGGTAATAACGGCTGCTTTTGGAATTAGTTGAGCGTTTAAGCGGGTATCGTATACAATTTTGATTCTGCCAAACATTCCAGGTTTTAAGATTGTATTTTTTTGGTCTACATAAACGGTTGCTTTAAAAGTTCCAGTGGTTGGGTCTACAACTGGGCTAATTCGTTCAACATGTCCTTTAAAAGTTTGGTTTGGTAAAGCATCAACTATCAGCTCAGCAGTTTGATTCTTTCGAATCTTCGCCATTTCATGTTCGGGGATATAAAGTATTGCTTGTAATGGATCAAAGTCGGTTACTTGGAAAGCAGGTTGGTCGGTACCAATCATGTTGCCAACTTTAATCAATCGCTCAGAGATAACACCACTAATTGGCGATTTTATCTGAGTGTATTCGAGAGTTAATTGCGCCAGTTCATATACTGATTTTTGGGCCTCATACTCATATCTAGAGTTCTCGTAAGCATCAGCTGCAATCAACTTTCTATCGAACAATTCTTTGTTTCTATTGAAATCGTTATTGAGTCTATCTAAAGTAGATTTTGCTCGCTCTGCTTCAAGTCGATACTGAGCGTCATCAATTTGAGCAAGTTTTTGGCCAGCTTTAACCCAGTCGCCTTCTTCCACGAAAAGCGTTGTTATCACACCACGAACTTTTGCAACTACACGTGCTTCTTGTTCAGCTTCTAGTGTGGTGGTGTTAGAGTAGTATGCAGAAATATCTCCACGATTTACCATTCCAGCCTCAACAGGGATGACTAAGGTAGAGTCGTTGTCTGAATTTTCATTGTCGTTTTCTGTCTGATTGCTGCAAGCTGTAATAGAAAGGAATAAAGCTGCAAATAAATACCCGAGGTGGCTCTTTTTCATGATTGAATTATCAAGCGTTAAATTTTCATTCGCTCGATTAGACGCTCATCAAAAAAAGAAGTTACAGCAATATCTAGGAAAAAGGTGGAAAGGAATCGTGAGAAGGGTATTTAATAGATACTAAGTTATATAAAATAATAGCTGTTATTATTTTGGCAAAGTGATAACAAAAGTAGAGCCCTTCTCTTCAACAGTTGTGAAAGTAATGACACCATCATGGAAATCGATCATTTCTTGAACTAGAATCATTCCAAGGCCGGTGCCCATTTCTCTGTTTGTTCCGACTCTTTTAGGACGATTTGCAGGATCAAAAAGATTTTGCGCTACTTTTGGTGGAATTCCAATTCCATTGTCTTGGATAACAAAAATAAGCTCACTGTCTCGTTCTTCTACCGATATCTTAACAAAGCCACCAGGTTTTGTGAATTTAATACCATTGGAGATTAGATTCCTGAATACAGTAGCTAGCATGTTCTTGTCAGCTTGTATTGAGATATCTTCCCCAACCTCACCTATCAGCTCAATTTGCTTGTTAGTAGCTTGTGCTTTTAAGAGTTTTAGTATGCCTGAAATTTGGTCAGATACATTATACTCTGAGGTTTCAAAGTGTAAGTTATCAGCTTGTATTTGTACCCAATCTAAAAGGTTATCCAAAAGACGAGTTGCATTTTCGGAAGATGCGTGGAGGAGAATCATCTTTTCTTGTATACTATTCAACGTAGTTTCATTTCTATCAACCTCATCTATCATGAAACCAAGAATACCAGAAATCCCAAATAAGGCATTTTTGAGATCATGCCCAATAATAGCGTAGAGTTTCTCTCTAGTTTCAGTTAATTGCGTTAGTTGGGCATTCTGTGTTAGAACTTCTTTCTCTATACGTTTTCTATCTGTTATATCAAGAACAGTAGATATAACATAAGTAGAGTTGAAAGTGGTAACTTTTTTGGAAGTGGCAATTACGCTAAGTTCTATACCATTTTTAGTGAGGTTTTTAATTTCATAGATTTCATTGGTGCCACCTTCAATAAAATTCTCGTATTGCTCTAAAATGGCATTCCTAGATTCTTCTGGAAAGATGTTGGCTAAGGTTAGTTTCTCAAACTCTTCTTTTGTATAGCCAAGCATCTGGCAATAAAACTCATTCACTTGAGTAATATTTTTGTCCTTATCTGATATTAGGATCCCAATTTGGCTTTCAAATAATGAGTTGAGTAATAGGTCTGCGTGTTGTTTTTCTCTTAACTTAACTAAGGAATCGTATTCACGTTTAATGGCAGGCACAAGGCGGATAAGGTTATCCTTTAATACATAATCTTTTGCACCAGCTAATACAGCTTCAATAGCTGTTTCATCCGGAATGGCACCTGAAACTAAAATTACAGGAATGTCTACGTCTATGCTTTTTATTTTATTGAGCGCTTGAACCCCTGTATAACCAGGTAAATTATAGTCACAAATAATGATATCTGTTTCATGTTGGCTAACCATGGAATCAATTTCTGCAAATTCACCAACAATCTGATATGATATGTCAAGCCCATCTTTCTTTATGCGCCTAGCCATCAATTCCGCGTCTAGCGGGTTATCTTCAATAAAAAGGATTCTTATGTCGCTCATTGGAGGATGCGGCTGTAAATGTTCAAAATATGCTTGCTATGTAGATATGAGGAATTAACCAGAGGGTTTTGATAGAAAAATAAAGATTAAGATTGTCTAATATAATAAATAGAAATGATTTCCTGATGAATTTATTAGAGCCATGAAAATATTCATTCTTATCGAAGTAATACAGTAAGAATTCGGATTTTTTCAACTTGGTGAGTTATCCACATGGGTAAATTGATTTCTAGAAAAATCACACCATTGAATTACATGTTTTTGAAAGATAATTACTCTTGGATTCTCATCTAAAAATACTTGTGCGAAGTAAAAAAATAGTCACCACTTGTTAGTGAATAAAGCGTGTTGGATAATTCAATTATAGCGCTGAACTATATAAGAAAGGGCGTAAAATGGCTAAAGTAAATTAATAAATGAAAATAAAAATGTATTTAATAAATTATTTAATTTAATAATTAATGATAATTATAATATATAAATATGATAAATCTAACATTTGTAAAAAATCGATTGTGGATAATCTTGGAAAATGTATTCAATAAGAATTAGGAGGGATTAATCGTTTTTTTAGTATTCAAATGATATACATGGATATATTACCACTCAATAAATTATATACTATAATGTATATTGTAAGATGAATGTTGTAATTTAATAGAGTTGTTGAAAACGTAGTGTGGATAAGTGTGTAATATTGTGGAAAAGTAATTGATATTTAACTTGCCCGCTCGCGCTACCTCTTATATATTTGTTTGCACTTCAAGGAGATTATACTCCTGATTTTGGGTTCGAAAAACTACTACCCCAAGATTGAATACTAACAACGGTCCGCTAATGAAATTTACTCGCTTCTACACTAAGTCTGAATGGGAAACACCATTCGAATCAATGAAATTTGAATCTCGAACTTCTGAGATAAAGAACCCAGATGGTTCCAAAGTTTTCCATATGGAAAACGTATTGGTCCCTAATAGCTGGTCTCAAGTAGCTACCGATATTATTGCTCAGAAATACTTCAGAAAAGCGGGTGTTCCGGCGGGCTTGAAAAAAGTATCGGAAAAGGGTGTACCTAAATGGTTACAGCGCTCAGAAGCAGATGATAAGGTTCTGAAGGGACTAGAAGAAAAAGAACGTTTTACTCACGAAGTGGATAGTCGACAAGTGTTTAGTCGCCTTGCTGGTTGCTGGACTTACTGGGGCTGGAAACATGATTATTTTGACACAGAAGCGGATGCTAAAGTGTTTTATGACGAATTGTGCTATATGCTTGCTAATCAAATGGCAGCACCAAATAGTCCTCAGTGGTTTAACACTGGCTTAAACTGGGCTTATGGAATTAATGGTCCTGCTCAAGGTCATTATTACATGGATCCAAACACTGGAAAACTTACAAAGTCTACCGATTCGTACACTCACCCACAGCCACATGCTTGTTTTATTCAAAGCGTTGGCGATGATTTAGTGAATGAAGGCGGAATCATGGATTTATGGATTCGCGAAGCTAGATTGTTCAAATATGGTTCTGGTACAGGTAGTAATTTCTCAAATATTCGTGGAGCGGATGAGCCATTAAGCGGTGGTGGTAGATCGTCTGGTTTAATGAGTTTCTTGAAAATTGGCGATAGAGCAGCTGGTGCAATTAAGTCTGGTGGAACTACACGCCGTGCTGCAAAAATGGTAACCTTAGATTTAGACCATCCAGATATTGAAGAATACATTGGTTGGAAAGTTAAGGAAGAGCAAAAAGTAGCAGCGTTAGTTTCTGGGTCTAAAATTTCCCAAAGACACCTTAAAGATATTATTCGCCTTTGCCATACTCCTGTGGAAGTTGAAGGACGAACGTTTAATGGTGCTGTAAGTAGAGATCCATTAAAGAATAAAGCACTTGGAAAGGTTATACGTCAAGCTAAGCGTGATCATGTACCTCTTAACTATATTGAGCGTGTGATTCAGTTGGCAGCTCAAGGTGTTACGGACATTGAGTTTGATGCGTATGATACAGATTGGAATTCAGAAGCGTATGCAACAGTAGCGGGTCAGAACTCTAACAATTCTGTTCGTGTTCCAAATTCATTTATGAAAGCCGTAAAAGATGACGGACAATGGAGCCTTTATTGGAGAATTGAGAAGGCAAAAGCTAAAAAAGAAGGTCGCGAGCCAGTTCCTTGTAAAACAATGGATGCCAATGAACTTTGGGATCAAATTGCATATGCAGCTTGGGCATCAGCTGATCCAGGAACTCAATATCACGATACGATTAATGAGTGGCACACTTGTCCTGAAGACGGTGAAATCAAAGCGAGTAATCCATGCTCTGAGTACATGTTTTTAGATAACACAGCATGTAACTTGGCTTCTATGAATTTGATGAAGTTTTTCACAGATGAAAGTTGCACTACCTTTGATGTAGAATCACTACGTTATGCTTCTCGAATTTGGACGGTTGTTCTCGAAATCTCTGTGCTTATGGCACAATTTCCATCAAAAGAAATTGCTGAGCTTTCGTATGTATTTAGAACGCTTGGCTTAGGATATGCCAATATTGGTGCAGCTTTAATGGTGCAAGGTATAGCTTACGACAGTAAAGAAAGTATGGCCATCACAGGTGCAGTTACTGCGATAATGCATATGCAATCGTATGCTACAAGTGCGGAAATGGCCGCAGAATTAGGAACTTTTGAAGGCTATGAGCGCAACAAAGAGCATATGCTTCGTGTGATGAATAATCACCGTAGAGCTGCTTACAATGCCGATCCTTCAGAATACGAAGGTCTTACTGTAAAACCAGTTGGTATTGATGCTTCTATCTGTCCTGATTACTTGCTAAAAGCTGCCAAAGAAAATGCAGATAAAGCTGTAGAACTTGGCGAAAAGCACGGTTATAGAAATGCTCAAGTTACCGTACTTGCTCCAACCGGAACTATCGGCTTAGTTATGGACTGCGATACCACTGGGATTGAGCCTGATTTCGCGTTAGTGAAATTCAAGAAACTTGCTGGTGGTGGTTATTTCAAAATCATTAACCAAAGTGTTCCCCTTGCATTGAAAACTTTGGGTTACAGTCCTAAAGAATCGAAAGCAATTATCGACTACGCTAAAGGTTCTGGTAATCTTGAAGGTTGCCCACACATCAACCCAGAGACTTTAAAAGAAAAAGGCTTTACCGACGACAAATTAAAGGCGATTGAAGCTGCTTTACCAGCAAGTTTCGATATTAAGTTTGCGTTCAACCAATGGACACTTGGTGAAGATTTCTGTAAAGATATTCTTGGCATTACGGATGAGCAGTTATCAGATTTCACTTTCGATATGCTTCGTTTCCTTGGCTTTACTCGTGAGCAAATTCAAGAAGCCAACGATTATGTTTGTGGAACTATGACTGTTGAAGGAGCTCCATTCTTAAAAGACGAGCATTTATCAGTCTTCGATTGCGCAAACAAATGTGGTAGAACGGGAACGCGTTATATCTCAGCTGAAGGGCATATTGGAATGATGGCAGCGGCTCAGCCTTTCTTATCTGGTGCAATTTCAAAAACCATCAACTTGCCAAACGAAGCTTCTATCGAAGACATGAAAAAAGCATACATGCTTTCATGGGAGATGATGCTAAAAGCAAATGCGCTATACCGTGATGGTTCTAAACTAAGCCAGCCACTAAATAGTATGGCAGATGTGTTTGAAGAGCTTGAGGAAGAAGAAGAATTGGACGCACCAACTGCAGTAGCACAAGATAAAGTGGTTGAAGTTGCAGAGCGTATTATTCATAAATATGTTGCTCGTCGCCAACGTTTACCATTCCGTCGTGAAGGCTACACCCAGAAAGTGAAAATTGGTGGGCAAAGTGTTTACCTAAGAACTGGCGAATATGAAAACGGTCAAATTGGTGAGATATTTATTGATATGCACCGAGAAGGCGCTGCTTTTAGAAGCTTGCTGAACTGTTTCGCAATTTCTATCTCGCTAGGTTTACAGCATGGCGTACCTCTCGAAGAGTTTGTGGATGCTTTTGTATTTACCAAGTTCGAACCAAGCGGTATGGTTACAGGAAATCCTCACGTAAAAATGACGACCTCTGTAATTGATTATATTTTCCGTGAGCTTGCTGTAGCATACATGGGACGTGAAGATTTAGCTCATGTATCTCCGGATCAAATTACCACACGAGAAATGCGCCCAACACCAGGTGGCGAAGTGGTAGAGACCACGAAAGTTGTGGCAGTAGCTCCTGCACTAGTTGAGGAAAAAGTTCCTGTTGCAGCAACACAACAAGCTAAAGCAACTTCAAGCTACGAATCAGATTACGACAAAGCTAAACAACTAGGTTACACTGGTGAAGCTTGTCCTGAGTGCGGAAGCATGACGATGGTGCGTAACGGTACGTGTTCAAAGTGTATTACTTGCGGCTCAACTTCGGGCTGCTCGTAGCATAATCCTTTTCATGGAAAACAGGATAAACCCTAATTAGCTGAATGCTAGTTAGGGTTTTTTTTAAATCGAAGTTGGTACCAATTATTCTTGTCGAGAGCTTTTGGTTCGTGCTAAACCCGAGATTCGGGGGCGGTACAAAAGTACAACCCTCAACGAGATGAGTGTGATACAAGGGCTAGCATATAATGTAAAGCAATAGAGGTCATAGCCAATAACAATATTATTGCTTTTTAACGGCTGTGAAGATCCTTCAGAGGTATCTTCAGGATGACGGTGAGCGTTGTTTGTTTTATTAAACCGTCAACGAATTATCTAACATCTACAAGGATGACTTTTAGCGTTGCTTGATTTATTAAAACTGTCAACGAATTAGTAAACAATTTCAAGGAATACAGAAGTTTTTAAGCAAATAAAAAATTTACTTCTAGCTGAAAAGAATGGAGGTATCGATTTTTCAAATAGCAGAATTAAGTGGAGAGTATTTTTGTTCAGAGTAGCATTACTGAATGGAGCTGTCTAATAACCAAGAAAGAGTCTATATGCCCCAACATTCTTCTGAGAAATTTTATGCAGAACTTCCAGTCTTTTCGGGCCGAGTAATAGATTTATTGGAAGATGAAACTCGATTTAAAGCTATACCTGAAGATTGGAATGTAGTAATTACAGATATCAAACAATCTACAGAAGCTATCCAAAAAGGGATGCATCAAGCGATTAACTTGGCTGCAACTGCTAGCATTATTTCCGCTCTAAATATTGCCAAAGAGCACAATATTAGTTTCCCATTCTTTTTTGGTGGTGATGGCGCCACGCTCATACTTCCCAGTAGTATAACTGAAGAAGTTATAGATGCTTTAAGCATTCATCAGCGAAATGTTAATCAGTTTTTCGGCTTAGATTTAAGAGTAGATAAAGTAGCCGTTTCTGAGATATATGAACGAGGAAAGACCATATCGATTGCTAAATCGAAGTTAAATCGACGCTATGTAATCCCTGTGGTACTAGGTGAAGGATTAGATTTTGCTGATAAGCTCATAAAGGAAAGAACGTTTACTTTGCGAGATAAACTTGAAGAATCTGATAAACTGAATTTATCTGGCATGGAATGTAGATGGGATTCGGTAAAGCCACCTGAGGCTCAACATGAAGTAGTTTGTATTGTAGCAAACGCAGTAGACCCTAAAAAACAGTCTTTAGTTTATAAAGAAGTGTTGGAAACTATAGAACGGATTTATGGCAGTTTCAATAATCGTAGACCGATTTCTGTAAAAGGGCTAAAGTTACTAGCTAGCCTCCCAAGGTTTAAAGCAGAGAACCAGATTAAATTTGGTGCTTCAAGCCTGTGGAAAATGATAAAGAGTGTGTTTGATTATATAATTGGGAAAATGTATCTGATCTTTAAAGAAGACGGAAGAAGTTATTTAGAAAGTCTAGTAGAACACACCGATACTTTAGTTGTGGATGGAAGAATTAACACCGTAATAACGGGGACTGAGGAAAATAGAATAGCACTAGAAAATGATCTAAATCGTTTAGAAACTGAGGGGCTCATTCAATATGGATTAGCGGTTTGCAAAGAGAGTATTATGTCGTGTTACGTTCAAGATCGCAAGTCGAACCACATCCATTTTGTAGATGGATCGGAGGGAGGCTACACCAGAGCAGCTTCCGTTTTAAAAAAGAAATTAAGAGCTAAAGTAGAATTAGAATAATTTGAATTGAGCTTCAGCTTGGCTTCCAAAGAAAAACCCCTAACTATAGGAACGACAATTAGGGGTTTAAAATCAGTTACTATTTAAGAACGAAATAAGCTCATTTGCGGCTACTTCTAAAGCTCGGTTTACCGCCTCTTGTTCTGTTCTTCGGAGTAGATCCTGATTATTCGCATCACCCTCGTTTTTGGAAGATTGAAACTCCCTTGTAGCTAAGGCCGTGAATGGAATTATTCCGGTTCTTACATCCAGTAAAACAATTTCAACTGTGGCGTAAGCTTTTGATTTGTTTGCTTTAAACATTCGGTACTCTTCGTAGATGTCACTGTTAATTCTGTAAATAACTAACAGTGGAGATTGAAGGCGTACCGAAGCTTCTCTTAATATAGGAATGGTTGGGTTTTGAGGTGTTAAAAGAGAGGGGAGTACTGAGATGGAACTAACTTTACTAGAACTTGAAATCTTTGAAGTCAAAGTATCTATGTATGATTGTTGCAATTTTATGTAAGACTCAGATCGCCAATATCCATAACCGTATCCAGAAGCTCTTGAGCCTGAAAATTTTATCAAGGCTAGCTTAGCGTCTTCGGGGATAATAATTTTACTTGAAAGAATGGTATCAATAGCAGCTTGAGAGATGACGGCATGATCAGAAGCAAAAAGTGATTTTGCTAAAACTGGATCAGAATCCGAATAGCTAGCTCTATAGGAGGAAAACCCATTAGGGTCTGTTGTAGCGCAATTTATGAAGATAAATGAGAAAGCGATTAATACATATAATATTGATTTCATATCTAGAGAATAAGTTAGAAGTAATCAATAATTAAGTAATGTTTCTAAACTTTGTTCCCAAGACAGTAAAAATTAAACCACATCCATTTTGTAGATGGATCGGAGGGAGGCTACACCCGAGCGGCAACCGTTTTAAAAAAGAAATTAAGAGCTAAAGTAGAATTAAATAAGTAAGCTTTAAGATAGCGACTTGGTTATTCATGATTGAATTCCGGCGCGGATCGAATACATTTTCATTAGCTTCAATAAAGTGATGAGAGGTATTGTATACAAAGAATAAATCACTTCCTGGAGTATGAATCCAATCTACTCGAAAGTTAGCTTGGAGGTCTCTTGAAAAATTATCGTACTGGATAAGGGTTCTAGCAAAAAGCTTACGATTTACCGCTCCCAAAATAGATAGTGAAACTGTAGTTGCGTCAAATTCACCATCAGTAATTGGTAAGTCTATTGTAGAATGATTTACGCTTCCTTCAAGGGTAAGATGTTGAGACTGACGGAATCCAAATCCGCCACCGAAATCGGTTCTATTTCCATGGAAAAACTCTCCGGTTGAGAAACGTGCATTCCCAAATAAACGCCGGCTGGAATCTGTTCCTCCACTTATTCCAAATGTAGAAAATGTATAATCTCCAGCTGGGATGATGGCTGTTGGACGAATGGCAAATGGAACATCCAGACGTTCAAACTGCTGGTCTATCTCAAAGCTAATATTATCTCGGCGTCTAAATTCGATAGATGTTTCAAACTCGATGGAAGAAGATTGGATGTTGCCATTCTGTCCTTCTATATAATCGTATAATCCCGCAAAATTAAGACGATTTATTGACTTCAGACTTTCCCAATTAACTTTAGGAGAATAACTAGCTCGCGTATAATATTCTCTCATATCAGTTCGACGAACAAAGCCCAAAGCAGGGTTATAATTCTTACCAATGTTGGTATACGAAAACTCTCCTGAATAGAGATCATTCTGTAAACGAAGAGAGGCATGACCCGCTGCATCATTCATCAAACGATTGCTATCCCACACGTTTGTAAACCAAGCGTTAAATTGACTGGCACTTCCAAAACGGTATTGAGCATCGGCACCTAAAGCTCGGTTGTACGAATTAGCTTGCTCCAAATTCGTGAATATCCCACCAATAGTTGCTCTGGAAAGTATTTTGGTTCTTACTCGAGCTACGGTGTTATTTGCAGAATTGCTACCTAAGAAATCTGACATCTCATCACCTGTTTCAATATTCAGAGCACCTACCGAAAATCGGCCAATTTGTCCCGTCATACGAGCACCAGCTAGAATCTCGTTAGATAGTCCAATTCTTCTCGAAAAGAAGGTTTGGGTTGAACGAAGGTTGCCATGGCCAAACAATCCAGACCGTTCTAAGAAGAACTCTCTTTTCTCTGGAAAGAATAGGCTAAATCGAGAAAGATTGAGTTGTACATTATCGGATTCAACTTGTGCGAAATCGGTGTTTACGGTCATATCTAACGTGAGGTTAGACGAGATTCCGTATTTAAGATCGAGTCCAAAATCTTTGGTGTAATCTATATCTGTAGCTTTGTTGGCTAGGTCAGGTCGAACTTCTTGAGCTCCAGTAATTACATAAGGCTTAATCTCTATATTCTTTCCGCGACGGATATTTTTCAACCCTTTCAATGTTCCATATTGCGATACCGCAGCCAAAGCTCCAAAATTTCCGTATTCCAAACCGATTGCTGGCCACAGAACCCGTTCGTTTTTTCGGTTAATCGTTCGGGATAACATCAACCCAAATTCCAACTCATCGCCTTCAGGAAAGCGCAGTTGGCGGAAAGGAATAGAAACCTCCATCGACCAGCCTTCGTCATCGATAACTGTTTCGCTGGTAAAAACGGCATCCCACGAAAAATCCTCAACAGTTAGACCTTCATCGGTAATGGTAGCATCATCTTGAGTGCCGAGTGCATTCATCTCAAAAAGGTAGGCATTACGACCATCCAAATATGTATCTAGTGCTATGTAGGCATTATCATCGCGGTCGTTACGGCCCCCACGTTCCAAGTTTTTTGCGCGAATTAATTCAGGGTTTTTATCATGAAATTTAAAAGCGAAGTAAAGATAATCACGATCGTAAACAATGCGCACTTCCGTTTCTTCGGTAGCAGGCGACCCATCATTTGGCCAAACTTGTGTAAAAGTAGTAATTGGTGAGATGGTACTCCAAATTTCATCATCCAAATAACCATCTATGCGAGGAGCTTTATCAGCGAAAACGGGGGTATACTCATTTATTGATAGGTTACTCTCTTGTGCAAAAGTTGAAAATGAAAGAGTGAAAAATGAGCATAAAATGGCCGTTGAGACAATTATTTTAGATAATCGCATAAAACTAATTAGTAATTATTAACTGGAAATGCCTCAATATTAGTATCGGAAAGCTCACTAAGCTAAGGCCAAGGCTGTATATAGGAAAATGAATCTATAAATAGAAAACGATTTACAACTTGTATCAATCCTTCAAAAAATGCATACTCTCTCTGATAAAAAAACGGAGGTATATGGAAGAAAAGGATTATAAAGGGTATTGGAAGATGAACTTGCGATATCTAACGGTTTTGTTAAGTATCTGGTTCACAGTTTCCTACGGATTTGGAATTTTGTTAGCACCATGGCTTAATAATTTTAAACTAGGCGGATTCAAACTCGGTTTTTGGTTTGCTCAACAAGGCTCAATCTATGTATTTGTACTCATAATTTTCGCTTATGTCTACTTGATGAATCGACTAGATAAGAAGTTTGGTGTTAGCGAGGAGGAAGCGTAATGGGTGTGCAAGAATGGACGTATATTATTGTAGGAATCACTTTTGCAATCTACTTTGGGATTGCGATTTGGTCGAGAGCTGGAACCACTAGCGAGTTTTATGTAGCCGAAGGCGCTGTAAATCCGTTGGTAAATGGAATGGCAACGGCGGCAGATTGGATGTCGGCAGCTTCATTTTTATCGATGGCTGGGCTTATCTCTTTTATGGGATACGACGGCGCTGTTTATTTGATGGGCTGGACAGGCGGCTATGTATTATTGGCCTTATTGTTGGCACCTTATTTACGAAAATTTGGAAAGTTTACGATTCCCGATTTTATTGGCGATCGTTATTATTCCCAATTTGCACGAACCATTGCGGTAATCTGTGCTTTAATCGTTTCCTTTACATACGTAGCTGGGCAAATGCGAGGTGTTGGCCTTGTGTTCTCTAAGTTTCTAGAAGTGGACATTTTCTGGGGTGTGATTATTGGAATGACCATCGTGTTCTTTTATGCAGTACTTGGCGGAATGAAAGGAATTACCTACACACAAGTAGCTCAATACTGTATTTTGATATTCGCCTTCATGGTTCCTGCCATTTTTATTTCCATACAATTAACAGGAAATGTAGTTCCCCAACTAGGATTTGGTGGAACTTTAAGTGATGGTTCTGGAAGCTTTTTGTTAGATAAGCTAGACCAACTTCATACCGAGCTTGGATTCGCCGCATATACCAGTGGAACAAAAAGTATGCAGGATGTCTTTTTTATAACCGTAGCTCTTATGGTTGGTACGGCAGGACTTCCTCACGTAATTGTCCGTTTTTTCACTGTTCCAAAAGTAAAAGATGCACGAATTTCGGTAGGTTACGCACTTATCTTTATCGCGATTTTGTACACAACAGCACCAGCAATTGCGGTATTTGCACGTATCAATTTGATTGAAACCGTAAGCGAGAAAACCTATGCAGAATTACCTGACTGGTTTGCAACGTGGGAAGAAACAGCATTGCTAACGTGGGTTGATAAAAACGAAGATGGACTTATTACGTACGCCCCAGGTAGCGCCATAGACGGCACGCCCGACATTAAGCGCTTGAACGGGGAAATTGTTCGGGGTGAGCATGGCGAAGTTCTCGTTAACAATGCGGCTACGGAAAATACCAACGAGCTTTTTGTAGATCGTGATATCATGGTGCTTGCCAATCCTGAAATTGCAGGTTTACCCAATTGGGTGGCAGCATTAGTGGCAGCAGGAGGTCTTGCAGCGGCTCTTTCTACCGCAGCGGGATTGTTATTGGTAATCTCGACTTCCGTTTCTCATGATTTAATTAAGAAACAGTTGAATCCTGGAATTTCCGATAAAGCCGAATTACTGTATGCACGAATTGCGGCTGGTGTGGCTGTGGTTGTAGCAGGATATTTTGGAATAAACCCGCCTGGTTTTGTAGCTGAAGTGGTAGCGATAGCTTTTGGATTGGCAGCAGCTTCATTCTTCCCAGCTATTGTGTTGGGCATCTTTTCTAAGAAGATGAATCGTGAAGGCGCCATTTCTGGAATGATTGCTGGGCTCCTTTTTACACTAGCCTACATCGGCTTCTTTAAGCTAGCTTTCCCTGAATACAATACTCCAGAATATTGGTGGTTTGGAATTTCTCCAGAGGGAATTGGAACCTTGGGGATGGTGCTGAACTTGATTGTAGCATATGCGGTAAGCATGTTATTTCCTGAACCACCCGAAGACGTTCAAGAAATGGTAGAAGCCATTCGATATCCGAAATAAACTCATAAAACACCTACAGAATAGACCCTTTGTAGGTGTTTGGTTTATTGGGATTTAAGAATATATTGATGGAGGACAGACGAATAGGGTTGTTCGGATGATGTTAAGTAAGCTTAAACCTAAGATTCAAAGCAGTTGTATAAAATTATAAATTTCATCGCCTTCATAGGGTGTATTTTTTGGCTTTATATAGATAAAAGCCCAGAACCAGTAGTTGTTTTACTACTTAGTGTAGCTGGTTTTTTTCGTGATGATATTCATGGAATAATAGGTAACAATATCTTTAGGCTAACGCCTAAGTCGGAGTTGATTCGCAATCTGGATGCAGCGAAGTACTCGTTTACTAATTCTGAGTTTATAAACCCTCGAATTCTTGATGATTTGAGAGGATGGCTCAGCGATGTTGGTAATCAAATTGTCTCAATAAATATTACGGACTCAAACAAGAGTAATCGGTATTTTGGCGATATTAATATAAAGAGATTTGATTCAGGACACCCTATTGTGAAATGTACATACGATGATGGTTGGATTTCATACAGATATATCGGTCAATCATTTAGTGGTCTTCACATCATTCAAACCTGGTCGAACACGGGTGGGTCGGGAATTTTCTGCAACGTAATGCTAGTTACACTAAGCTTAGATTCTACTTTGGAGTCTTACGGTGAAAAGAATGAAAAAAAGACAAGATATGTTATTAAGCTAGTAGGTTCCTTTTCTTTGGGAGATCGTTACGAAGGAGAAATAAAGTACAAATTCGGCTTTCTGACTATACCAGCATGTAATAGCCAAGAGGCATTAAGAAACAAAAAAAAGAAGGTATTGTTGCTATAAAATCTAGCTTCCAATGCTTGTGCGCAATGTTGTTTGATTGAAATTACTTTGGCATCATAAATCAATATTAAACTGTGGATATTATGCGTTACGTCATAGTTGTTCTTTTTACTGCTCTAATGTTTGGTTGTAGTTTGTTTTCAGCGAATGATGAGCAAGAAATAGTTAATGGCTTCAAAGTTGCTACTATCGAAACGCCCAATAGTTCAGGTATCACTCATGAGTGGGCGGTTTTAGGTTTATATTATTTCGATTGTATGAATTGGTCTATTTGAAGGAATTTGAAAATACATCAATCATTTGTGATATTAACTTTCTTGTCATTTCAACTAATCAATTGAAGGTCGTAATGGGTAATTCTGCAGATCACTATAAGGAACTCCTCCAAGTATCTTATGAGAGTGATAAAACTATTCAATCAATTATTCATTTTTCAGGAATATCAATATTTTTTGAACAATTTGTTTCTCAAAGAGTTAAGGAAATTAGGCTGGAAAGAACCAAAACATTTTTCTCTAATCTAGAATTGGGTAAAATTAACCTTAGTGATGAAATTATAAAATCAGAAGATTTTTTGCATAAATTTGTTATTTCGTATAAGGCAGTTTTAAATACAAGGAGAAGAGAAAAAATTATAATGTTCTCGAATCTATTTAGAACATCTTTATTCGAAAAAGGGATAGAAGATGTTGATACATTTGAAGATTATCTAAAAATATTAGATGAATTATCATACAGAGAAATACAAGCTTTGAATTTGCTTGAAAGCTTTTATTCAACTCCGAAAGATTTAGAAGAAACTGATTTAAAGTGGACATCAAAATTTTGGAATGACTTTGTTTTGACGTTATCAGAAACTATTAATATTTCACCTAATAAAGTTGATGACTTTATTAAAAGAATAACAAGAAGTGGGTGTTATGAGTTATTTACGGGTGTTTACGTAAATGATACAGGAAGCAAAGGTAAATTGACACCAACATTCTTTGACCTCAAAGACTTCGCTCTTAGTAAGAAAGAAACTGTTACTAATCCCAATAAACAAACTTAAACCAATCAATGACCATAGATAATCAGAAAAGAATACCCAGAGGTTTGTTCGCGATAAGTGGATTTGTAACCTTGTTAATCCTCGATGTTGTGTATGATAACTTCTTCAGCCTAACTACCAGCTTAGAATACGTTCATCTCTCTCTACTTTTGGTTCCTTTGTATATCTATATCGCAATAGGTGTTATTAAACCATTGCCTAAAGCCAGAAATGTTCTATTTTTTGTAATCATACTGCTTTTTTTAGGGACAATCTCACAATTCATTTCATTGGTTAGCATTGGCTATGATGGATTAACAAATCCCGGATATTTGCTTAGAGCAATCAGTGGCTTGGTAATTCCACTCGTTATATTATTATATCTTAGGAAAGAAGAAGTTAAGTCTTATTTAGAGGCGGAAAGCTAGTAGGAACTGTTTCTTCAACAGGAAGCAGGAGCTTCCATATGGCATTCCGCAGCAGAGCTACGGAACGAGAGCGAAAATCCATAATTCTTAATTTTGAATTATTAATTCTCAATTCCCGTCTCTCAATCCTATAAACTCACTCGATGCCTTCCCACCAGTTGGTAAACTGTTGCGTGGAGTCTTTCAGGAATACGAACTCTCCAATAATTGGAGTTACCAGCCTAATATCGGTATCTGATGTTAATGCACTAATACGTTTTAGTGGTTCGTCCCAAGGGTGATTTGCTAACGGGAATTTTGCAGAATGCACAGAGAATAAGTTCTTCACTCCCAAATCTTTTGCGGCTTGGAGCATTTCTTCCGGTTGCATGTGAATGTATTTCCAGCTCTTGTCGTACTGTCCATTTTCTAGAAAAGCGAGATCGAAAGGTCCGTGGTTTTTTCCAATTTCAGCAAAGTGAGAGTCGTAACCGCTATCGCCACCAAAGTAGAAATTATGGGTAGGCGTTTTGAACACAAAGGAAGTCCAAAGTGCTTTATTGCGTGCAAAACCACGCCCTGCAAAATGTCGAGCTGGTGTTGTAAAAGCTGTGAATCCAGGATCTAAAGGAATTTCCTCATTCCAATCTCTTTCAATAATTCGATCTTTATCAAAGCCCCAGTATTCAAAATGCTCGCCTACACCCAAACCACAGATGATGGTGCCAATTTTGGATTTCATCTCGAGTAAGGTTTCGTAATCAAGATGATCCCAATGATCATGAGAGATAAAGAGGTAATCAATTTCGGGCATATCGGCTGCCGTGTAGCGATTGGTTCCCTCAAAAGCATTGGTTGTAAAAGAAAGGGGAGAAGCCGCTTTTCCAAAAACGGGATCTACCAGAACCTTCTTTCCATCAATTTGGATGAAGTAAGATGAATGCCCAAACCAAACGAGAATATCTTCATCTGGATTCAGGTTTAGCAAATCAACTTTTGTAGAAGGAATTACATCGGTAGGATTAACGCGATCTTTTTTAGTGAAGAAAAATTCATTGATTAAAGAGAAGTAACTAGCGCCTTCGGTTAGGGCTGGGGTGTCACTTAAGTTTTGAAGCTCACCATCTCGGTAATTAGGCGATTGCTTAATCCGTTCTAAACGTTCACCACTAGGTAGTTTTCCGAATTTAGGATGTTGTAGAAACAGTATCACTGCTAAGGCAAAAAGTGCCGTTAACGAGAAGAGAGTAAGAATCATTCTAAGAAAAAATTTTCGCATTAAAAATATAAGTAACTCTGAATATTTGTTAAGAGGCAGTTACAGCTTTCTTTATAGCTTTGAAAGCTTCAACATCTTTGGCAAAACGTTCTTTATACTCGTCAAGGTTCCAGGTAGGTTTGTCGGATGTGTAATCTTTCCACTGCCCGAGGTGACGTTCTAATTCCTTAGTTTCGTTTTCTTCGTCGAGATAAGCAAGAGCTGCCATCGCAAAACCTTGGTCGTATTTCATTTTCTTTTGATTTAGAAATACATCCAAATAGTTGTGTAGGAAGTTGATAGAATCTTCGGTATTAAATTCTACCAGCGCTAAGCAATAAGTGCGTCCTACATAAACGGCTTCGCTTTTTAGAAATAATTCTCCAATCTCATCTTCAAAAAATTCCAGCTTTTTTAAAGCAATGAAATAAGTGCCAACCATTTTGTAGCGCCAGTTAGTGCTTCCTAGTAATGGAATGATGACTTCGGGGTTAATAGCGTCAAAAATAGGCTTAGTACGCTCAATGAGGTAATCGGTATTACCAGCAAGTGGTTTTAATTTTTCTTGAAAAGGAAGGACAAAAGTGTCAATAAATGATGAATCCAATAATTCCTTGGTTATAAATGAGAATGGGTATTTCTGTTAAAAATAAAGTAGCCTAATAATACTGAACTTTGAGAGAAGAAAATTCAATTTCAATTAATCCTAATAACAATAAAAAAGCACACCTAGCTAACTTCTTTTTGGGGATGAACATTAGATAGATGTGCTTTAAGAAATGGAATAATCTATAGTCGTTTATTTTGCATAACTCTTTTGAGAATAGAAATAAGAAACACCTAAAATAATTAAGACAACTATTGGCGTTACAATTGCCGCAACTCCATCTCCGCTTGCTCCATGTGCTATTGCAGCAGAAATAAATGAGATGGATAGCCCAAAATAAGAGAACTCTTTTAGCTGCTTAGGAATAGCAGGGATAATAATTGCAAATGCAGCGAGAATTTTTGCTATGGCTAGCTCTACTCTAAAGTAACCAGGGAAACCCAGGTGAGTAAATGCTGCTTTCATTTCGTCGTTTGTTAAATAATTAAATGCCGAGAATAACATCATCAGCGATATAATCGACGTGGTAATCCAAAATATTAATTTATCTTTTTTCATTTTGTGTAATACTATTAGTTAGAAGGAGAGTATGTTTTGATTAAATAATTTTTTAATGGGGTAGGTGTTCTTCCGAGTAATTTTTCTAAATCAGACTGTTCAACAGTAAATTCATTTTGTGCTATTGCTTCAGCAAAGCCTGCAGCCATTTCAATTCCTTGTTCAGGAACGCCAAAACCAGCAAGTGTTTTTTTGAACTCATCGGTTGCGGGGCTAGTGTAAGTGATGGTTTTTCCAGAGATGTCGCTTAACATGGTTGCTACATCTGTAATAGAATAGTTTACGGTGTTAGAGATAGAGTATTCTTTGTTTTCATGACCCTCGCCAACCAAGACTGAAGCCGCACTTCCAGCCATCTCTTCACGAAGTGCAAAAGGTACAGTTCCTTGTCCCGCAGGAAGATAGATGCCAGTTTCTAAAACATTTTCTCCAATAAACATGGGTAAAACTTCAGCATACAAAGAGTTCCTCATGATTGTATATGCTATGCCACTTTCTTTAATCGCTTTTTCAGTTTCTATGTGAGCATGAGCAAGTTGAGCGATAGGAGAAGTTTCGGATTCATTCTTGCGTTCAAAACTTGTGTAAACGATGTGAGAGATACCAACTTCTTTAGCTGCTTTAACGGCGTTTAAATGTTGTGGCAATCGTTTTTCTAAATCACTAGCAGATACAAGCAAAAGTTTATCAACGCCAGTAAAAGCTTTAACAAGAGATTCGTAATTGTCATAATCTCCAATCTTGAGCTTTACACCTTTGGCTTCTAAGTCTGATGCTTTTTTAGGGTCTCTAACAAGAGCTGTAATATTATTAGGAGCAATTCCTTTTTGTAATAAGAATGCAATGGCTGATTTTCCGAAATGGCCTGTTGCACCGGTAACTAAAATCATAATTAAAAATATTTTTGTGTGACTATTTTGTGAGACCATAAATTACTTATATTAGCTATATAAAAGTAAGTACTATACTAAAGTATAGCAGTATCCTTTAGTATAGTTATGGAGTAAAAGGTATTATGAGTATGAAAACAGACTTAGAAAAAGCAAAAAGTTGTTCGGCACAATTTGTATTAGCAATCAATGATACGTTGAATGTTATCAGTGGGAAATGGAAATTACCAATCATTGGTACGCTGTTGTATGGAGAGAAACGCTTTAAAGAATTAGAGCGAGAGGTTGTAGGAATTACGCCCAGAATGTTATCTAAAGAATTGAAAGATTTAGAAATGAATGGCATTGTGGAGCGAACGGTATACAATACCATACCGGTAAAAGTAGAGTACAAACTCACAAAATCAGGAAATTCTCTTAATGAAGTTATTGACCCTATGATAGCGTGGGGACTCCAGCACAGAAAAAATGTATTTGGGAAGTAGCATAAAGCCATGAATGGGGGAAGGCTTTGTTCCTTAGTTACTTCTAAATATTTTTATTCCTCGTAACTCATTTTTTTATACCTTCATCAAGCTATTTAACAAATAACTTGGGTATAATTTCATGAAAACTTTCTTAGCATCTTGTATGCTTTTCATTTTTAGTGGTGTTTCTATTGCACAGAATGCGCCAAAATGGATGCGTTATTCTTCCATTTCACCAGACGGAAAAACCATTGCATTTACTTACATGGGCGACCTTTTTAGCGTACCTACAAATGGTGGCGAAGCAAAACAACTAACTGCTCATGAAGCGCATGACTATATGCCTGTTTGGAGCAAAGACGGAAAAACCATCGCTTTTGCTTCCGATAGATATGGAAATTTTGATATTTACACCATGAACGCAAATGGTGGAGAAGCTACTCGTTTAACTTTCCATTCAAATGATGAATCACCTTTTTCCTTTTCCAGCGATGATAAACATGTGCTATTTGGTGCATCTCGCCAAGATTTAGCAGAACATCGCCAATACCCAACAGCCTCACAGCCAGAGTTGTATAAAGTGCCCGTGACAGGCGGTAGAGTAGACCAAGTGTTTACAATCCCAGCTGAGTATGTACAAGTGAATAAAGACGGCTCACAAATGGTTTATCACGATAAAAAAGGTGGAGAAAACGAATTCAGGAAACATCATACATCCTCCATCACTAGAGACCTTTGGGTATACGACGTAAAGAAAGGAACTCACAAAATGATAACCAGTTTTGCTGGAGAAGATCGTCAGCCTATTTATAGTGCGGATGAAAAATCTTTGTATTACCTAAGTGAAGAAAGTGGAAATTTCAATGTGCACAAACTGTCGTTGGCAAATCCATCTCAAAACGAACAAATCACAAAATTAAAGGACTTCCCTGTTCGCTTTTTGAGTATGGGAAATGGAGTGCTTTCTTTTGGATATGACGGAGAGCTCTACACAATGAAAGAAGGTGAGGCTCCTAAAAAGGTGAAGGTTTCCATTACTAACCCGTTGAAATCAAACAACGATAAATTCATTTCCATAAATGGTGACGTTCGTGAGATGGACGTTTCTCCAAGTGGCAAAGAGATTGCATTTATTGCTAGAGGTGAAGTGTTTGTAACCTCAACTGATGGCAATTTCACCAAAAGAATTACAAATACACCTGAACAAGAGAGCTTTGTTAAGTTTACTGCCGACGGGAAAAGTGTAGCCTATGCAAGCGAAAGAGATGGTAAATGGAGTATTTTCACGACGAGTAAAGTTCGAGATGAAGAGCCGTTCTTTTTTGCATCTACGCTATTGAAGGAAGAAGTGTTGGTGAGTAATAAGGTGGACAATTATCTACCAGAATTCTCACCCGATGGAAAGAAACTTGCTTACATAGCTGGTAGACGTACACTAAAAGTGATGGATTTAGAATCTAAAAAAAGTATCGATTTACTTACTCCAGAAGATTTATTTCACATGCGAGATGGCGACCAATACTTTACATGGAGCCCTGATAGTAAGTGGCTTTTGGTAGATTGGGGCAAAAGTCTGAGTAACAGTGATGTGCTTTTACTAGCCGCAGATGGTAGCAAGAGACTGAATTTGAACGAAAGTGGTTATTACGATTATAGTCCGAAATGGGTGAATGGCGGAAAGCAGATGTTGTGGTTCACAAACCGTGATGGCTTGAAAAGCTATGCAACAAGTGGGCAATCTCAATCGGATGTGTATTCAATGTTTTTCACTCAAGATGCGTACGATCAATTCAACATGAGCAAAGAGGATTACGAGCTTATGAAGGAAATTGAAAAAGCCGCAAAGAAAGATGATAAAGACGATAAGGATGCCAAAAAGGACGATAAAGACAAAGACGAGAAGAAGGAAGAAGAAGTTAAAGCTCTTACTTTTGATTGGGATGGCTTGAACGACCGTACTGAGCGTTTAACAATTCATTCAAGTAGTTTAGGTGATGCCGTGCTTTCTAAAGAAGGCGACAAATTATATTACCTAGCTAGCTTTGAGAAAGGCGTGAATCTTTGGGAAACTGATTTAAGAACCAAAGAAACTAAGATGACTATTAGTTTAAATGGTAGTCGTGGAAGTTTGATGTGGGATAAAAAAGAAGAAAATCTGTATCTGTTAAGTGGTGGACGTATTTCAAAAGTTGATTTAGGTAAAGGAAGTGCAAAAGGAATCAGCATTTCTGGTGAGATGGAATACGATGCGGTTAAAGAACGCGATTACATGTTTGAGCATGTTTACATTCGTACCAAAAACATTTTCTACGAACCTACTTTTCATGGTAAAGATTGGGAAAAGCTTCATACTGATTACAAGAAGTATCTTCCATCTATTGGTAATTCGTACGAATTTGCAGAGATGCTTTCAGAGATGTTGGGAGAGCTAAATGTGTCTCACTCTGGTGCACGTTATAACGGAAACATCAGCAATGGCGATGCAACAGCGTCTCTTGGTATATTCATTGATTACGCCCACAAAGGCGATGGCATTAAAATTACCGAAGTGATGAAAGGTGGCCCGTTGGATAAAGCTAAATTCAACGTTGAAGCCGGCATGATTATCGAGAAAATTGATGGCGAAACGGTAACGCCTGATAGAGATATCGCCACTTTCTTAAATAGAAAAGCAGATTCTTTTGTACTTCTTGATATTGTAAGTGCCAACAAGAAAGATCGTCAACAGATTACTGTGAAGCCTATTTCCTTAGGAAACGAACGTAGTTTACTCTACAATCGCTTTGTACGCATTAATGAAAAAGAAGTGGACAAGTTGAGCAACGGTCAGTTGGGTTACGTACATATTCCAGGGATGAGCGACGGACCTTATCGCAGTATTTATGAAGATATGTTGGGCAAATATGCTGATCGAAAAGGTATAGTTGTAGATGCTCGATTTAACGGCGGTGGCGATTTAGTGTCTGATTTAGCAATGTTCTTTACAGGCGTCCCTTTTATAACGTACGCCACCGAAGCTAAAGTGGTAGGAGGCGAGCCAACTTCACGTTACACCAAACCAACACTATCCATGTTCAATGAAAGTATGTATTCAGATGGCCACTGTTTTGCGCAAGGATATACAGATTTGAAAATTGGTAAAACTGTGGGAATGCCAGTTCCTGGAACATGTAGCTTTGCAGGCTGGGAAGGATTACTTGGCGGTGGAAGCTGGGGTGTTGTTCCTGTAAGCGCCAAAAACATTGATGGCAAATGGATGGAGAACCTCCAAACAGAGCCTCAGTTTAAAGTTAAGAATATGCCTGGCGTTATTGATAAAGGTCGTGATCAACAACTAGAAAAAGCTGTTGAAGAACTTTTGAAAGACGTGAAATAATAGATTTAAGATATAAGAGTTAGAAGATTAAGGGTAGGAGTTTGGGGTTCGCTTTGCGGATACTGACTTCTACCTTTTTTTATATCTATTGAACTCCCTCGATGGAGGAATTATCCAAGGCTGGTAAAATCTAAACCCAAGCTAGATAAGTCTCCCATTGAGGGGTGTTTTTGGGATCCATGAACAATGGTTTTGAAAATCCTTCAGAGGTATCTTCAGGATGACGGTGAGCGTTGATCGATTTATTAAAACTGTCAACGAATTACCTAACATCTACAGGGATGACCGAGACTTTAAGAACTATCAAATCTGTCAAGGAATTATCTACACCAACAATACCTGAAGAAGCTAGGTGAGTGGAATAAACATCTATTTCTAATTCATTGGTGGTAAGTTTTTACCCCAAAGGTTAGCCATCCCATCAACTTGGGCATTCATATCTGCTTTTTTAGCATTTTCATTTCTAGCTTCACAAAAAACTGCATCTTCATTAAACAGAGATTGGGCAAAAGCTCTTCCACCCAAAATAATAGAGTTGGCTTTTTCAAGACGGATAGTTTGGTAAGCTTCAAATGCATCCGAAACAGTGATAGAAGGTTCGCTTAAACATTGCGCCAAATGCCATGCATCTTCAATGGCTTGGCAGGCTCCTTGTCCGCTGGTAGGCAAAGCGGCATGAGCTGCATCTCCTAACAAACAAACATTATCCAGAAACCAAGTATTGATTGGGTGGTGATCAAATACTTCAATTCGTTTAATGTTTTCCTCGGCAGTAGTTTTAATAATTTCTAGAATAGGCGTTGGCCAGTGCTTAAAAATCTGAATCAATTCTTTCTTGTTTCCATGAGAAGGTTCTCCTAATCCAAGCGGTAATCTTTTGCAGCCCGCCCAATATGCGGTTTTGGAATCGACTGGCACAAAGCCAAACCGTTCTCCAATTCCCCAATAATCATGCACACTTTTTGTGGTGTTGATATCCATTTCTTTGTGCTCAATCAAGCCAACCCAGTTCACATAGTTTTGGTAGATGGGGGTATTGTTTCCCGTTACATATTTTCGAGCCGAGGATTTCATTCTACCGTCGGCACCAATTATAATTTCAGCGCTATGTGTTTTTCCATCACTAAACTTGATGTAAGGAATAGAGTTAGAATCCTTTTCGATTTCTTCCACATTCTTTGAATAGGTGATCTCGATTTCTAGCTCAGTTAGCTTTTGAATTAGAATCTCTTGAATGGCTTTCCTTGTAATTGGATGACTTGTGAATCCCATTTTAGCATCTAGCTTTTCGATGGATAAAGCTCCTAATTGCTCACCTGAATTAGAGAACCGAATCATACTTGAAAGCTTGCCAGACACTTCCTGAATCTCGTCATCAAGTCCCATTTTTGAAAGTATGCACATCGCATTTGGCCACAATACTAAACCAGCTCCAATAGAATGGGAAGAGCTAGTTCTCTCAAAAATCTGAATATTATTAAAACCAGCTTGTTTTAATGTGATGGCTAGGCTCAAACCTCCGATACCAGCGCCAATAATAGCAATCGATTTATCTATCATGTTGTAATGGGTATTGATTGAGGAAATATAAAATTAGGCGAATAGCTAAAGTTGATGCAGATTAAACCGTTAAAGAGAGTGAATCGTTTACAATTTAGAATTTTACTGAGTATCCGAGATTACCATTCTATAAAATATTTTCATAACTATGGTATTGGATAAATTAATCAGTATTTTTGTAAGCTTAAATTAACAAGAAATATTCTACTGTTAGCTTCGTGAAAGCTATCCCACAATAGGTAGAACCACTCACTCCAATGTTACCGTTCAATAGTTTTCATGGATTAGTATTTCTTTGAACTGGTAATGTATTTAAATTTTTAGATGAAAAAATATCTCAACTTTTTTGATTTCTCTCAGCCGATAAACTATAAAACTGAAGTTTTATCAGGCTTAACAGTTGCTCTGGCGCTTATTCCAGAAGCTGTTGCTTTTGCTCTTATTGCTGGGCTTTCTCCATTAACAGGATTGTACGCGGCATTTATGATGGGTCTTGTTACCTCCCTTTTAGGTGGCCGCCCAGGAATGATATCTGGAGCTACCGGCGCTATAGCTGTAGTTCTGGTAGTGCTAGCCAAGTCACATGGTGTTGAATATATTTTTGCCACCGTAATTTTGGCCGGTATTATTCAAGTAATTGCTGGGGGGCTAAAGCTTGGTAAACTTATGAGGCTTGTTCCGCATCCTGTAATATTTGGATTTGTGAATGGACTTGCCCTAATCATTTTTATGTCGCAGTTAGAGCAATTTAAAGACCCAACAGGCGCTTGGCTTTCAGGCTCCCCTTTGTATATTTTGTTAGGGTTAGTAGTGCTTACAATGGCTATAATTTGGGGTTTACCGAAACTGAGTAAAGCCATTCCTGCTTCTTTAGTAGCAATTCTAGTTGTGTTTGGTTTGGTAGTAGTTTTTGGGATTGATACCAAAACGGTTGGCGATATTGCTTCTATTAAAGGTGGGTTTCCTCCGTTTCATATTCCACAAGTTCCATTTACAATGGAAACCTTTATGCTGATTTTGCCATTTTCTGCGATTGTAGCTGGTGTTGGACTTATAGAGAGTTTATTGACACTAAATATTATTGACGAAATTACTGAAACACGCGGTAGAGGTAATAAAGAAGCGGTAGCTCAAGGAACAGCAAATATCTTATCAGGGTTGTTTTCTGGAATGGGTGGTTGCGCAATGATTGGCCAAAGTTTGATTAACACGTCTGCTGGCGCTCGTGCGAGACTTTCAGGTATTGTGGCAGCAGTTATGTTGTTAGTGTTTATAATGTTCGGCTCTAGCTTAATTGAGAAGCTACCTATGGCCGCTCTTACCGGTTTGATGATTATGGTTTCTATAGGAACTTTTGAGTGGGCAAGTTTACGCACATTCACAAAAATGCCTAAATCAGATATATTTGTGATGGTACTTGTAACGCTGGTTACCATATTCCTTCATAATCTAGCATTAGCCGTTATTGTAGGTGTTATCATTGCAGCACTTGTATTTGCTTGGGATAATGCAAAACGCATCCGTGCTCGTAAGTCAGTTGATGAAAATGGAGTTAAGCATTATGAAATCTACGGACCACTTTTCTTTGGCTCTGTTTCAGCGTTTAATGATAAATTTGATGTATTGAGTGATCCTGAAGAGATTATTATCGACTTTGCAGAAAGTAGAATTGTGGATATGTCGGCAATTGAAGCTGTAAATAGAATTACAGAGCGTTACTTAAAAGTAGGGAAGAAAGTTCACTTAAAACATTTAAGTGCCGATTGTAGAGCTCTTCTAAAAAATGCAGAAGATATTATTGATGTGAATGTGTTGGAAGATCCAACATATAAGCTTGTTGTAGATAAGGCTTAGAGCACAACAACTATTTAGAATACAGTGTAAAAATGGGAAATTCTCTAGTAAAGAATTTCCCATTTTTTTGAATCGTATTCCTTAATTAATATTCTAGTCTAACTACTTTACCATCCATGGTTGTGGTAAGTAGTGCGTTCTCGCTAATTGGAAATACATTGTTAATAAGCGCATTCGATATTTTATGTGCCCACTCAGTTTTTCTAGTGGTTCTGTTGATGGCATAAATAACACCCTTATCGCTAGGCACAAAAATCAAGTTCCCGTATTCAACAATTGGAGAGGGACTGATTTCATACCCAAACTGAACATCTAAAAACCAATCTGGTTCAATGCTGTTTGAACGAGTGCTATACGCAAAAAGAGTATCTTGCATAGCTTTGATGTAGATATGCTTACCATCTTGAGACACTCCGATAGACTCGCGCCCTTTATGGTGATTTGAGCGTTGCATTACTTGACCCGTTTTTGCATTAAAGCTGGTAGTAGCTCTATCAGGAGCAGTGATATACACTTTACCATTAGCTTTAACAGGGAAAACCGTTGCTGGAGATAACATCCGACTACTAGCTCCGCTATTCCAAATCCAGTCGGGTTCACCTGTTTTTTTGTTTAATGCATAGAAGTCATTTCCCCAAGAGCCAAAGTATACTCTATCATTGTCTACAAGTGGGCGAGTTTCAACAAAACCAACAATATTCTTGTTCTCCCAAAGTATTTCACCTGTTTTTAGGGAAAGGGCTCGGAATATTCCTTCAGAACTTCCTATAAAGACCTGATCTCCATCGATAGTAGCAGAGGCTACTATAGACTTGCCAGTTAGTACTTTCCACTTAAGAGCGCCACTTTTTGGATCAACGTTGTAAATAGTGCTGTCCGTTGAGGCAAAAACTAAATTGTCATCTTTTAAAGCGGGAGTAGAGTAAATCTTACCAGTAGTTTTGAATTCCCAAATCTTCTCTCCATTTTCTACATATCTGGCAATCATATTGCCGTAAGAGCTTGGGTAGAAAGCAAAATTATCATTTGCTACTATACCAGCGGCAACATCACTATCCTCTTGCATATTCCACTTTTCTTTGACATTTGGGTGCGTTTCGTTGATGGCGTAAGAAGGACGTGGATACTGAGTTGTGTCATTTTCAAAATGATGATTTTCGAGTTCCATTTTTCTCCACACTTCTTTGGTTTCAACGTTTGGAGTACGTTCCGCAAAATACATGGTGTCGTTTGCTACGGTAACTAAGTTATAACCACCAATTTCATTCTCAGCACGCAAATTTGAACGCCCCATTGTACCTGGAATTCCGTCATAGTCGAATGCTTTATTTAAATGACCATGGCCATTAAGTATACCTTGAGTATTTACTTTCTTGAGCTTATCAATGATTAAATACCAATTGGCCATTTCTTCATTCATTGGATAATGATTAAGGAAAATAACAGGAGTATCACCAATTTTTTTGGGATCAAGTACTTCACCTAACCAAACTACTTCTTCATGAGGAACTAACCCGGGAGCCATTCTCATGTTCGGCCCACTACTTGTTCCTACAAACAGAAAGCCATTAGCTTCAAAGGAGAAGTGGTCACTCCCAAAGATACTTTTAAATGTGTTAGCTCCACTTTCCGACCAATTCGCGTCGTGATTTCCTGGTACTAAATACCATGGTTTATTTAAAGTATCGTATAATTTCTTTGCTTCGATAATTTCAGAGTCAGCGCCAAATTCGGTGATGTCTCCTGTAACCACTACAAATTCAATATCGTCGTTTGCATTTATATCGTTTATGGTTCGAGTAAGGTCTTCGTAGGATGTTTTGTTGCCAATGTGTGTATCAGAAACGAATGCGAAGGTGAATGGGGATTTCTTTTGAGTACAAGAGCTACTTACTGTTAGGAAAGAGCCTAGTAGAAGGGCTGTTGCTATGCTTTTTAATGATTTCATAGATTGGCTAAGATATTGGCTAAGAACGATTTATTTCTTTTAAAGAACGGGAAAAAGTATTGAAGTATGAATACTGCTGTATAGATTTTAACAAGTATTTATAGAGCTTGAGTTATAGTTACAATTATTTACAAATGAGCAGTTTTAGAATAGAAACGTGAAGACTCGGTTACCCCGGATTTATGTTGAGATTTTACAGAAAGGCTATGAATTCGATCCTCGATCAATGAGTGTTTGAACAGAAATTTTCAATTGGAATTCAGTTTACGAATTAACGAATCTTAAGTCGAAATGAACTATTCGTTTATAAATTCATAGGCAAAAAAAAAGCCATCCTGTAAACAAGAAGGCTTTTAAGAAATTTAAAATCTAATTAGGGCTTAATTTCCATCATTTAGATTTCCAATATTTACCGCTGCTTTTCCTTTTGCTAAAGCTTCCAATCGGCCTACATTTTCCCAAAGTGTCATGGCTTTCTTTAGTGTGGTATCAAAAACATCGTTTACAACAGGGTAGAAGTAAGGCATTCCCCAAACTTGGCGTGCAATTTCAGCTTTCATTCGCCCTTCGCTCATCCAAGCAACTTCTTCAAAGTGACCGGTAGGAATGAATAAAGAATCGTTTCTGAATTCTGGCTGTTTTACGGTATCAGAGATTGACATCCCTTTGGATATTAGAGATTGTTTGAAATCTGCTACTTCTTTTGGAGACCATTTGAAATCAGTACGGAATTTTTCGAAATCACTTTCCCAAGTTGCTCTAAATTCATCATTATTTTTATCTAGATAAGCACGAACGTAGTCAAATGCAGCTCGTTTACGCAATGCAAAGTTAATAACATATCCTGATCGAGTAGTGTCTTCTTGAACTAAATAATCTGGCACAATTCCACCGCCACCGTAAACCACTCTCCCAGCATCGGTTGTAAATTTTAATGAATCAGGTACGTGGTCTAAAAATTCAACAGCATCATTCTGTGCATTGTCATTTCTGCGATAAATCTCGTAAGCATATTCTTCTCCGCCACCTTCAACAAATGGTTTTTGAATAAGGCGCCCAGAAGGAGTGTAGTATCTAGAAATGGTAACACGGATATTACTTTTGTCTACCAACTCGTATTGTTGTTGAACTAAGCCTTTACCATAGGTTCGGCGCCCAACAACCAAGGCTCTATCGTGATCTTGAAGCGCTCCAGAAACAATCTCACTAGCGGATGCAGATCCTTCGTCTACAAGTACAATAACGTGAGTATCTTTATAGGTTCCATTTTGACGTGAATAGTGATCTGCGTTAAAGCGAGAATGTCTACTTTTGGTTGCAACAACTTCGGTTCCTCTTGGAAAAAACTCTTCAGAAATTGCAATGGCTTGGCCTAAATAACCACCGGGGTTTCCTCTTAGGTCAAGAACCAGTCGATCCATTCCTTGAGCTTTTAACTTCTCACCAGCCTCCATAAACTCTTGATGTGTGGTTGCTGCAAAACGGTTAATCTTGATATATCCTGTTTCGTCATCTAGCATATATGATGAATCTACGGTGTAAAGCGGGATGTCATCGCGAACAATCGTGAAAATTAAAGGGTTTTTAACACCAGGTCGTACAATGGTAACATTAACTTTAGTTCCTTTTTCACCGCGTAAATTTTTAAGAACATCATCGTTCGTATAGCCAACTGCATTGCTGTCATCAATGGCGACAATTCTATCTCCAGAGCGAATTCCGAGTTGGTCACTAGGGCCACCTGCAATAGCTGTGATTACTGTGATTGAATCTTGAATAATGTTGAATTGAACTCCAATACCTTGAAATTTACCAGCAAATTCTTCTTCAATACGGTCACTATCCTCGGGTTCAATGTAGATCGAGTGAGGATCTAAAGTGTCGAAAAGACCTCTAATAGCAAACTCAGTAAGACGAGTCATATTCTCGTCTGGGCTGTTATTTGAAATGTAGTAGTATGCTTGTTCAAAACGCTTATAAGAATCTGTAAGAGTTTGAATCTTAACATCTTTAAAAGTAGTATCAATCGGTGTCCCATCAATTTTTAAGGTAGAATCCTTCACGGCTTCAACCATTTTTTTGATGCTTGATTTATACATACTCTCTAAGTTGGGTTCCCCAAAGTAGTTAGATACTATAGTTCTAGTAGCCTGTACATACTTAGTAATGTTAACTGAATCCTCGTTATTCGGCTTTATAACAGGGTCTATTCCAGTAAAACCTATTACAAAAAGCAGTATAGCAATTGCGATGTTTGGGGCAATGAATTTTTTAAACGGCATAATATCTAACTATCTGAATGGATAACTTAATGAACAAAAATATTGGTGAATAGTTTCTTCAAAAGATTGTAATAAATAAAGACGTTTAAACCAACGCTAAAGGATGTAGTGGCTTAAATCTTTGTCTTTGATCAAATTTTCTAATTGTTTATTAACGTATTTGCTATCAATTGTTATTTCACCAGAGCTTATATCGTCGGGTACAGCAAACAAAAGTTCATCAAAAACCGATGACATGATGGTGTGTAACCTTCTAGCACCAATATTTTCTACGCTAAGATTCACTTCGGCAGCAATTTTTGCAACTTCTCTGATTGCATCGTCAGTGAAGTTGATGGTGACCCCTTCAGCCTCCAACATAGCCATGTATTGCTTTGTAAGAGCGTTTTTTGGCTCAGAGAGAATTTTATAAAAATCCTCTTCTGTGAGTGAGTTAAGCTCTACTCTAATAGGAAAACGCCCCTGAAGTTCGGGTATTAAATCCGAAGGTTTCGATATGTGAAAAGCACCTGAACCGATGAATAAAATGTGATCAGTCTTCACAATTCCGTGCTTAGTGCTAACGGTGCTACCTTCAACAATAGGAAGGAGGTCGCGCTGAACACCTTGGCGGCTTACATCTGGCCCGCTTTTTCCACCACCTGATGATGGATCCGCGATTTTGTCAATTTCGTCTATAAATACAATGCCTTGTTTTTGTACACGTACCAAAGCTTCTTGCACAGCTGATTCATGATCAATCAATTTCTCTGACTCTTCTTCAAAAAGAATTTTTCGAGCTTCGGAAATAGGAAGTTTTCGTTTCGACTTATTCTGTCGTCCTGCACCGCCAAGCATATCTTGAAGGTTCACACCCATTTCTTCCATACCACCAGGTCCAAAAACCTGCATCATTGGATTTTTCTTGCTCTGAGCTTCAATCTCTATTTGGCGATCTTCAAGTTCACCGTTCTTCAGTTTCTCACGAAAACGTTCTCTTGTACGCTCGTTTAGCTCGTCATCGCTTGCTTTGGCAGGATCAAAATTGGTAGTAGTATCGCTATTGAAACCTACACCAGTTTTCTTAACCGCTGGAATGAGGATATCCAGAATGCGGGTTTCTACAGCTTCAGATGCTTTTTCTTTAACACGCTCCTGCATTTCCATTTTAACCATATTTACGCCAAGGTCGGTAAGGTCACGAATCATAGATTCAACATCGCGGCCAACATAACCAACTTCGGTAAATTTAGAAGCTTCCACTTTTACAAATGGAGCCATAGCTAGTTTAGCAAGTCGTCTCGCAATTTCAGTTTTACCAACACCAGTTGGCCCAATAAGCAGAATATTATTAGGTACAATTTCTTCCCGAATATCTTCCCTAGCGTTTAATCTTCTCCAGCGGTTACGTAATGCAATAGATACAGATCGTTTTGCTTCTTTTTGTCCAACTATGTATTTATCTAGTTCGCGGACAATTTGCTGTGGGGTTAAGTTCTTTTCTTCAATCATCTGTTAGTCCTCAATCTCTAAAATAGTCAGGTTATGATTGGTGTAAATGTCGATGTCTGCAGCAATATTAAGCGACTCTTGCACAATGTCTTTCGATGTAAGATGCGGTGCATGTTTACAAAGTGCACGCGCCGCAGATAGGGCATAGGAGCCACCGCTACCGATTGTGGCTATATTGTCATCAGGTTCAATTACATCGCCTTGCCCAGAAATGACTAATGCATTTTCATCGTTCATTACAATAAGTAATGCTTCTAATTTCTGAAGGTATTTATCCTTACGCCATTCTTTAGCTAGTTCTACGGCAGCTCGTTGCATATTACCGTTGTACTCGTTTAGCTTTTCTTCGTAGCGTTCAAAAAGGGTAAAAGCGTCGGCCGTTGAGCCAGCAAAACCTGCTAGCACTTTCCCATTATATAATTTTCTTACTTTTTTTACGGTAGCTTTCATTACCGTTTTGTCCATAGTAGCTTGGCCATCGCTAGCAATAGCAGCTTTCCCATTATGGATTACTCCAACAACGGTTGTTGCGTGTAGTTTAAATGCGCTCATCTCTAAATTTGTTTTATGAAAGTAATGACTCGACTAAGAACAATAATCGAGCCATTATAGTATGTCTACGACTTAGAATAACGTGGATTCGGTTTTCCGTTCGAATTGGCAGAGCCACCTGACGCTCTGCTATTTCCGTTATTTCTAGGACGACTGTTATCGTCATCATCGTCGCGATCATTCTTTTTAGAGTATTCTAAGGTAGATCGGTCTAGTTTACCGCTTTCTAGTTCTACGAGTTCGCCTTCACGCTCAAGCACTTCGTCTATCGATTCACCGCGCATAATCACGTCAGTAATGTCAATATCTGAACCTGCCAGAGTGACTCTGAATTCATTTAGAGAAATAGATTCGTCACTAATAAGTGTAATTTTGAGATGGTGTTTCAACATCCACTGCCATCTTTTGTTGAACCAACCTTTTAAAAGCATAGATTTCAGGTAAGGGTTCACATAAAGCTCGATTGCGCGGTATGCTGAGTTGTGCTTAAAACGGCTTAACCAGGTTTCAATATCTGTAACAATGGTGTCTTGGCTTACCACATTCCCAGATCCGCCACACATTGGGCAGCTTTTAGAAACAGAATTAAGCACACTTGGACGAATACGTTGGCGTGTAATCTGTACCAAACCAAAGTCGCTCATTCCCAGCATATTTGTTTTTGCCGGATCTTTTCTGAACTCTTTCTTTAGTTCGTCATAAATCTTCTTACGGTTTTTATCGTCCTTTAAATCAATAAAATCTACTACAATAATTCCACCGATATCACGCAGACGTAATTGCTTCGCTATCTCTCTAGCAGCGTCTAAATTTGTTTTAAGAGAATTATCCTCTTGGCGAGCTTTTGCGGCATATGGGCCAGAGTTAACATCAACAACATACATTGCTTCCGTTTGCTCAAAAATTAGGTAACCACCCGACTTCATGCGAACACGAGGACTGAAAATCGAGTTTACATCTTCAGAGATTTTAGCGTAATCAAAAATATGTTCTTTGCCTTTGTACTGCTGAACATTAGGCACCATATTTGGCGCAATTTGGCCAACATAAGACTTAATCTGACGATACATCTTAGGGTCGTCAATAAGTACGCGGTCATAATTCTTAGCAAAAAGATCGCGAATTAAGCTCTCTGTCATGTCTAAATCACGGTGAAGGAGAGAAGGTGGTTTTGCTGTTTCTAATTTGTCCAGCATGTTTTCCCACTTTTTCAAAACATCGCGTAAATCGTCTTCGATAGCGCTGTTATCTTGGTCTTGAGCAACCGTACGAACAATTACACCAAATCCATCCGGCACCATTTTTGAAAGGGTGTTTTTAAGACGACGACGTTCTTTGTAATTACTGATTTTTTTAGAAACAGCAATGTAATCGCCCATAGGAATGAGGACAAGAAAACGGCCTGCGATAGTAATATCTGTAGAAACGCGAGGACCTTTAGAACCGATAGGTTCTTTAACAATCTGTACGAGTAGTTTCTGTCCGCTCTTAAGCACTTTACCTGCAAGCATTTGCTTCTCAGGATTGCTGAGATTCTCTTTGTTGCTTACGTCTTTACGAGCTTGAGGCGGAATGGCATTTGGGCCATTAAGCATGGAAATATAGTCAGGAAGATGATCTCCAGCGTCAGAAAAGTGCAAGAAAGCATCTTTTGGGGTGCCCATATTAATGAATGCTGCACGAATGCCACTCATTACTTTATGAACTTGAGCTACATAGATATTACCAACAGTACGCTGGTTTTCTTCTGTTTCTATGAATAATTGTGCTAATTCGCCATCTTCGATTAGCGCTATCCGGTCTTGATTGCCGGACGAGTGTATGATAATTTGGTTCTTCATTAAAGTTCTTTTTAGTACGGCCGGTACTTGCGACACAAGCAATCCATCGTCTAATCTTAATCTCTGTACTGGGAACGTCCAACTTATTCAGATGTGGACTTGCCGTGATAGGAAAAGCAGTTACGTCGGCCTTAGTTTCTTGAAAATTTGTTGTATTGGGGGTTGATTCAATTTGTGAATCAAGGCTCAGTTCTCGTTTAGCTAATAAGATAAATAGGGTGCAAAAACTGAGAAAATCGATATAAATATTACCTAGAAGCGTTTTTTGAGCTTCTTGTAAAGTCTTTGTTTGATATATATTCTGTGCGTAAAGCAAAAATGTAAAAATGTAAAATCTCTTAATTTGTATATCGATTCAATGTTAGTCAATATACATTAGAAAGAGCTAGGATAAAACGCCTAAATAGCAAAATTTAATTAGCTTCTATTCTTTTAATTTTTGCTCCAACAGCCGTTAATTTTTGTTCCAGCGATTCGTAGCCTCTATCGAGATGGTAAACTCGTAACACTTCTGTAGTATTTTCTGCTACCATTGCAGCTAATACTAAACTTACGCTGGCTCTTAAATCTGTACTCATTACAGAAGCACCTTCAAGTGGTGTTTTTCCTGTAATGTGGACAGTATTTTTATCCAAATACATGGAAGCACCTAAACGTGTGAGCTCAGGAACGTAGCTAAAGCGATCGTAATAAACGTTGTCGGTAACTGTGGAATCACCATTAGCTTGAGTTAGCATGGTTGCCCATTGGGCTTGCATATCGGTAGGGAAACCAGGATAGATTTCGGCTTCAATAGAAACAGGCTTCAATTCTTTGGGTGCCTTAACATGGATAGTTGTGCCATCAATGGTAATTTTTGTACCTGTTTTCTCCAGCATTTTGGTAAATGTACCAAGTTGCTCTGGGTTGCAACCAGTGAGCGTCAGTTCTGACTCTGGATGCATAGTTCCCATAATCATAAAAGTGCCAAGTTCGATACGATCAGGGTCGTTACTAACTTCAACACCTTGAAGTGATTCAACACCGTAAATGGTAAGAGAATCAGTTCCAATGCCTTCAATTCGAGCGCCCATTTTTACTAAAAAATTGCAAAGCTGAACTACATCAGGTTCTTTCGCTGCATTATTAATGGTGAATTTTTGGCTTCGCAAAGCTGAGGCTAAAATCAAATTTACGGTAGCACCAACACTACTAGGCTCGAGAGTGAAAGAAGCAGGTTTGAGATTCTTTTCTGCTTTGGCAATTACATATCCTTTATCCAAGTCGATATCAATTCCCATGGCCTTCATACCTTTTAGATGCAAATCTACAGGGCGAGGACCCCACGCGCAGCCACCAGGTAAGGACACTTTTGCGTAGCCATGTTTACCAACTAAAGCGCCAAGCATATAAAATGAAGCACGCATTTTACGCACTAAATCGTAAGGAGCTTCTAAATGAGCCGCATTAGATGGGTCGATAACAAGCTTATTTTCTTGATCATGAAAATCTACTTTAGCACCAACAACACGCAATACGTTGTTGAAGGTATAAATATCTTGTAAACGAGGAATGTTATGAATGATACTTGGCGTATCTGCTAATAATGATGCTGCCATAAGAGGTAATGCAGCGTTTTTTGATCCACTAATTGCGATGGTACCTTTTAAGGGCGCGCCACCTTCGATTACAAATTTATCCAACGGTTTCTATCTCCAATATAATTGTGTTTTTTTCTAACGATTGCCCTACTTCCACTGAAATACTAGAAATAACTCCATCAACGGGTGACTTCAGCTCATTTTCCATTTTCATTGCTTCAAGTATAACTAAAGGCTGTGCTTTGGTAACGCTATCACCTTCGGCAATAAGAATGTCTAAGATTTTCCCAGGCATTGGGGCTTTAAGTACTCCTTCAGCAACCGCATTTCCGGTTTTGAAACCCAGCTTATCAAGCAAGAGTTCTTGGTCGTCTTTAACATTCACTTTATGCCAGCTTCCATTTATCGAAAATTCAATATCAGAGCCATCGTAACTTACATTATCTATTTTGTAGAGCTTTGTTCCTGTGCGCAGTAAAAATCTTCCATTTTGTTGAGTAAACTCAAAATCTCCAGTTAAATTCCCAACACTAAAAGTCTGTTCTTTTTCGGAAATTTCTATTTCAAGAGGCTCTTCGGATACTTTTGCTTCAAACTTCATACTTGCACGTTGGTTAAAACTTTAAGGCCAATTTTGGTCGCTCTGAACGTACATTCTTTTATGTTGTCACTATCAAAATAAGTCATCGAAGAGTCATCGGTAGGATCTAGATTTATGACTTCAATAAAGCGATAATTCACTAAGTTAATGAGGTCGTCTCTAAGAGTGCCATACGGAAATTCCGTTTCTTCCATAATCACATCAAATGACTCTGGAAAAATTAAACTCTCAACAATTTTTCGTTCAGATGGGGTTAACTTTCTCATAGATGAAGATAGAACCGCTATTAAAATATCACAAGTTTACTCAACAAGAATATCGCCATAAGATATTAGGCGCTGGTTGAAGTCGAATAGAAAGATTCGGTGTAATCCTTTGGCAGATTCTGGTGTGTTAAACTGCCCTAAAGTTAATGGATCAATCTGGAATGTTGAGAGTCCAATTGGCAAAGGATTGTCAAAACTGGAGTAAATATTTCGCCAAGTATTATCATCAAAACGAATTTGAATATCCAGACCATTAACAGGTTGAACGCCAGTAACACTAATTTCGAAATTGAGATTGCTACCAAGTTGCGCAGGGTTTGGGTACGGTGGAGAATATGTAGGCTGAATTTCTACTAGTCCTTGATAAAAAGGAGAAATCCGCCAGTCGTCTGGGTCGGTATTGGTAATTTCCCCTTGAATATTAGTATAGGTTATATTTGATGGCGAACGATAGGCTTCGTTTTCAAAATCTCGCTGTTCTTTATTTCCTGAGCATGCAAAAAGCGTAGAAATAGTTAGTAATAAAAGAAAATGAATGGACTTCATGAAAAAAGGAGTTCTAATGTTGGAAGTCGGTTCGTAATTGAAACGACAAACCGTATCTTTACGTTCAAAATACGAAACATAATTGTTGAAATGCCATGCTGCATGTAATAGGAATAAAAAATTGTGATACTGTTAAAAAAGCTAGGGCTTGGTTAGCAGAAAATGACGTTGAGTATGAATTTGTGGACCTGAAAAAAGAGCCACTAAATATAGATGAACTCAAAGAACTCGAGTTTAAAGTAGGTTTAGATGTACTTGTAAACCGTAGAGGTACTACTTACCGTAAGTTGGAACTTAAAGACAAAACCTTGACGGACGAAGAGATGCTAAACGTGTTACTCGAGAATCAATCGATGATAAAGCGTCCGGTTCTTGTGAAAGACGAAGCCGTACTTGTGGGTTTTGATGAGCAAGCATTTGAAGGTTTTGTGCTTGATGAGCCTGAAGAAGATTGAGCAATAAAAGAAAAGAAAAAGGGATTAACTCCGTTTCGCATTATATGAAATATTGGCTACTTGTTTTTTTATTGATTCCTGTTGCTGCTACCGCACAAAATCCTTTTCCTTCCCAAAAAGAGATAAATCCTACGTTAGAAGAGATTTTCTCCGTTAAAGAAACTTTTCGCTATGAAGTGAAATATGGCTTTCTAAAGCTAGGGTGGGTGGAAGTGAGCTTGTTGAGCGATACGCTATTCGACGGAAGCATAAAAAAACACATGTATACCGATATTCGCTCAAACCCCAGAATTCCTTTAGTGGGAACGGAAATCGATCAATTCCATTCAATCTTTTATGTAAACGAAGATGGACTTCCGGTAACCTCAACATATTGGAAGGACAATGTAGACGAAGATAAATACGATGAAATTCGCTACAACTTTGACCGTGAAAATGGGGTAGTGACTTACAAAGAAGAAGACGACACCCGAGATACATTAAAACTGGTTGAACCAGCTACGGCAGGTCACGTTATCTTTTATTTTTCACGGTTATTTGCAGGAAGCGACTCGACGGTCACCTTGCCAGTTTATGTAACCAAGCGAAGTGGAACTATCGTGATGAAAAATCCATCCAAAAAAGAAATTCGAAATTATGCAGCTTTCGATGAGCCTGTTGAAGCGTATCTGACCACAGGAAAAACTATAAATATTGACGGGCCATTTGGCTTTTCAGGAGATTTTAGAGCGTGGTTTTTAGCCGATGACTTGCGTGTGCCTCTCGAGGCGCGTGTTAAAGTACTTTTTGGGAATGCCATTGTTCGATTAATAGAATATAAACGAGAAGATTTATGAGCGAAATTAGATTTAAAAGATTACCACACGCCAAAGATTTAGCATTACCTAGCTACGAAACACCTTCATCTGCAGGAATGGATATCCGCGCAGCTGTGGAAGAACCAGTTGTGATTAAACCCGGTGATCGATTTCTAATCCCAACAGGACTTCAAATGGCAATTCCTGTAGGCTTTGAAGCCCAGATTCGCCCAAGAAGTGGACTTGCTATCAAGCAAGGGATAACGATGTTAAACTCGCCAGGAACTATTGACGCAGATTACCGTGGCGAAGTGAAAGTAATTGCTATCAACCATGGTAGTGAAGATTTTGTGGTGAATTTCGGGGATAGAATCGCACAGATGGTTATTGCTCCAGTTACCCAGTTTCCTGTTGTTGAAGTAACAGAACTAGATGAAACCCAAAGGGGAGAAGGCGGATTCGGAAGCACTGGCGTGAAGTAATATTTGGGAAATGAGGATTAGTTATTAGTGGTGTACAAGCGAGACGCTTGCACAAGGTTGGGTTAGATAATTAGGTGACCATTTCGGTTTGCTCAAAAGTTTCCGTCATCCAGAGGATACTTCCGAAGGATCTTCGAATACCTTAAGAAACCATTGCTTTTTTAGGTGGTTAATCTCAAAAAAAGCCACCACATCAGGGCAGTTAAGGACTCGGGTCTAGAATCACAACACAGTGACTATTAGAAATCTAGATCTCGGGCATACGCTGCGAGATGACTCTGAGCTTTTTATTAATTCCCAAAACACCAACAACGTCATTCCTGCGAAGGCAGGAATATAGATCGTAAACAACGCATTGAAAGCACTATCCAATCCTACTTTTTGAAACAGGATTTTCAGGATTTACAAGATTAACGGGATTGAGGTTATTACCTCTCGTTCCGTAGCTCTGCTGCGGAATGCCGCCTGGAAGCTCCTGCTTCTAGTTGGTTCCTTGTTAGCATCTTGATGAGGATAAAATTGAATTAAAAGATCGATGGAGTATAAACGAGACGCTTGCATTAGGTTGGGCAGTTAAGGACTCGGGTCTAGAATCACAACACAGCCATCACTAGAAATCTAGATCTCGGGCATATGCCGCGAGATGACTCTGAGCTTTTTATTAATTCCCAAAACGCCAACACCGTCATTCCTGCGAAGGCAGGAATCTAAATCATTAACAACGCATTGAAAGCACTATCCAATCCTTCTTTTTGAAACAGGATTTTCAGGATTCCCAAGATTAGCAGGATTGGGGTTATTCCCTCTGCTATAATTTTTAAGATATAAACTTAAAAGATTGTTAAAGAATCTTTACTCTTCAAATCCACGAGATGGAAACAGATTAAGTTCTTTCTGTAAGCTTTCAGATACTTCTTTTAATTCGAGGTGATTTAAATCTAAATCTACATAATACTGTTTCCCTTCAACCGCATTCTGAGGGAGACATTCCGAATAGAGAAGCGCGCGAACCTGCTTTTGGACAGTGTTATTATTGATAAGTTCAAATGAAATACCCTTTTCCATAAAGCTTAATTGTTGAGTCTGGCTTTTATGTTCTCCCAATTTGTAAAACCAATCAATTATTTTCTCAACATCTGTTGTTGAAAGGGCGCAACCGTCAGTTTGCCAATTACCTAAATCACTAGCTACATTTAATTCAATTACTAAAAAATTAGCCTCATATGAGGGCCCAAAGTTTTCAGGAAGCTCATAGCCTATTATCTTTAATTCTAAGAATTGGTTTCTAATCCCCTTAAATATCATCTGCTAGTATTGAAATTTTGCTATAGAAGGTGTTAGGAGAGGTTTTATATTTTCATCACCTCTCTTCATAGCTACTAAAATATCTATTATTTATAATTCACTATCAAATTCCCTCTCGTTACGAACGTCTTCGATCGTAATGCAGTCTAGAGGCTCCAGCTTCTTGTGATTGAAGCGGGTGTACAAGCGAGACGCTTGCCTTTAGATTGTAGGGGTTATATTCAAAGAAAGCAGTAATCTAGATAGGATTCTTAAATCTTATATCCCTCGTTTTATGTCTCTTCACTGTAGTTCTTCTGTATGATTCCATCCTGAAGATCCATCGGAAGTATCCTCTGGATGACTCTTTAAGCTCTCCCTCCTCCAAAAAATCAAAAGCATAAAAAAAGGAACGCAGAGTGAATCGGCGTTCCTTTTCAATTTCTAGGATGGAGTATTAATCATCCTTTGGAAGGTCGAAATCCGAATTCGTTCGGTAATCTCCTAACAAATGCTCAGCAAAGTAATACCAAGTCATTCTATCGAAATAAGCTTGTGATGCACCAAAACCATGACGGCGACCAGGCAACATCATCATATCAAAACGTTTACCCGCTTTGATAAGGGCATCGGCCATTCTTAGCGTGTTCGCAGGATGAACATTGTTATCAATATCACCGTGAACAAGAAGAAGATGTCCTTGTAAGTTTTTAGCGAGTGCAATGTTGGTTTCAACAGGTGCTTCAAAAGTGATTTGTTCTTCTTTCACCTTAACGCTGTCGTCGTTCATTTTGGTAACGGTTTTACGTTTTTCTTTTACGCCGTTATGCACTTCACCCCACCAAATATTATAGATGTTGTTATCGTGATTACCTGCCGATGAAACCGCCACTTTATAAAACTCAGGATATGTAAGTAGCGCAGCTGTACTCATAAAACCGCCACCAGAGTGACCGTAAATACCAACTTTATCGGAATCAATAAATGAATGGCGAGCGGCTAATTGCTCAATTCCGTACTTGTTATCAGCGAGGGGATAATCGCGCATATTGCCATAACCGTAGTTGTGATAATATTTATTACGGAGTGGACTTCCGCCACGTTGCCCCATCGATACTACAATAAAACCAACTTGAGCAAGAGTGTTTGTTCGTGCTTTCGAACCTGATACCGTGAAGTTAGAAGGGAATGGCTCCGTTTGTGGACCAGGATATACATACGAAATGACAGGATAAGTTTTTGTGGAATCGAAATCGAATGGTTTCCACATTACGCCGTATAAATCGGTAGCTCCGTCCGCAGCTTTTACGCTGAAAGTTTCTGGAGCTTTCCAGCCCTTTTCAAGCATCAGCGAAATATCGGTTTTCTGCAATGTTGAAAGCACTTTTCCTGTCCCATCACGCAAAACGGAGATTGTTGGTAAATCTACACGCGAATAATTATCTACAAAGTAATTGCCATTTTCAGAAGCTTTTATACTATGGTCGGCATCTTCTTTGGATAGATGTTTGAAATTACTTCCATCAAACTTAACAGAATACAAATTGGCGTAATATGGATTCTGCCCTTCTTCACGACCGTAAGCAGAGAAGAAAATGGTTTGTGCAGCCGTGTCAATTCGAGCGATATCGCCAGTGACATAAGAGCCAGAAGTGATTTTATTCTTCAGTTTCCCGTTGCTATCGTAACGATAAAGCTGTCCCCAACCAGTGCGTTCGCTCCACCAGAGATATTCCTTGCCTTCGTTAATAATGGCGAGGTCTGCAAAGCGTGTATTGAAATATGGCTTACTTTCTTCTGAAAATAGAACTTCAACCGTGCCTGTAGTTGTATTTGCCTTTAGTACATCAATTTTACTCCAAGTTCTATCTCTACGCAAGATGTATAGAAAGTCAGATTTATCGGTTTCGAAAATGCCGCCTTTATTAAAATAAGCACCGCCAAGCGATTGATCTTTCCACTTATCAGTATCTAAAAGAACTTTAGATTTCGTAGCAGGCTCAAAAACTTGAATTTCATCTATATAAACCTCTTTATCGCCAGGCATTGGGTATTTATACGTCTCTAACTCCGGACGTTTTTTAAGCGAATTGATTACCCAAAGATCAGACACTTTACGCTTGTCTTGGCGCTTAACCCAGAACTTCTTTGAATCTTCGAACCAGTTTGCACGAGTTCGTAGTCTTTTGTTAGTAGTAGTATCAGAATCGTCTGCTTGATAACTATACCACAGTTCGCCGTCCTCGGTAAGCTGGATTTCAACGCTGTCTTTGTCATTAGCCTTCATCACAAAAAGGTTGTGATTTTTTGCGAAAGCAATCCAAGTGCTATCTGGCGAGAAGTTAGCCCAGCGTTCTTGCTTTTCTTTAGTGAGCGAATCGCCTTTAACGAGCTTGTTACCATTCAGGTTATACGTGAAGTTTACACTGTCTACATGAAAGGTGAAAAGGTTCTTGTCGGTATCGTATTCAAAGCTTTTAAGAGGAAGATCTTTGGCGTTGAAAGGTTTCGAGAAAATTTCAGAAAGTTGCCCCGCCATTTCTTCTTGATCGAAAAGTAAACGCTGGCTGGCTTTTTGGGCATCAACGAAAAACCAATTTTTACCTGTTGGATTTTCGTACTCATACCAGAATTTATTGGTGTTTTTAATCCATTTTGGATTAACGCTGGTAGAACCTACCATTTTGTTCATTTGTTCGGTAGTGAACCGCTCGGCTAAATCGAAATTAGCCTTCTGTTGTTGCGCAAAAGCAGTTTGAACAGTAATCAGTAAAGCTAAAACTGAAAACAGTATAGGGAGGTATCTTTTAGTCATAGTAGTAGTTAGTTAATGATGCCCTAAATAAACGGCTTTTACTTGTAAAAGACTTATAAAACAGCGCTTGTAATAATTAGTTACAGTTGGGTTAGGGGGATTTTGTTTTTGGTTGATGGGGGATAGTTATTGGAATTTTCTCAAAGCTCAAAACTCATAGCTCACATCTATAAAAACATATTTCGCCTTGAGGTATCACTAACTCCCATTTTGAAATAAAATTGGTTTTATTCATCTTATCCCCTGAAATTTAAAGAGTAAACTGAATAACACTTAAGCATGAAGCTGGGATATGATGAATTGAGTTCACTTTACTCTATTGTTAGCGGGCATTGTAAAAAGACGAACCGGCATAAAATGACAATACAGAATGAAATAAGAAAACTTTACCAATTTATCCAACCGACAGTCCAACAATCGGATGAAAATGGAATTGACATAGAAAGATATTTACCAAATAATTAAATAGTATATGGATACAAATAATAACAAGTCCAAAGTTATCGCAGTAATGTCAATGTCTCTTGATGGCTTTGTTGCTGACGATAAGGATGGTGTGGCAGAAGTGTTCGATTGGTATTTCAATGGCGATATTGAAATCAAAGCTGGCGGAGCAGATGCAATGACTTTTCGCCTATCCGATTCAAGTGCGGAACATTATAAAAGGCTTGTAAATGAACTTGGTGCTGTACTGACAGGAAGACGAACTTTTGATGTTGCGCAAGGATGGGGTGGAAATCACGGTTGGGGTGCAGCATTCGTGCTGACTCACTCTGTGCCCGATGGATGGCCAAAGCCTAACTCAAATGTACATTTCGTTACTGATAGTATAGTTTCTGCTGTAACAAAAGCTAAAGAAGCTGCAAATGGTAAAGCAGTTGGAGTTCACGGTGCTGATACAATCCAGCAATGCCTAAATGCTGGACTACTTGATGAAATACACGTTGATATTGCAGCAGTTCTTCTTGGCTCTGGAGTTCGGCTCTTTGAGCGTCTCGCAAACACCCCTTATGTACTCGGCAACCCGACAGTAATTTCGGGAATAGGAGTTACTCACCTGAGTTACCCAGTAGTCAAAAAGTAGTTATTAGATACCTCGTTGGAAAAATAGTTAATTATGAAGATCCCTTTAGACTCTGCTATTCGTGGGACAGAAGGGCTACTTATCGGACTTGCGGAACAACTTAATATGTAATGACTGACGGGCACAGAAAACAACGACCCGCTAACAATGTATATAAAAAATAGGCGAATTAGTAATGAAACCGAAGCTTTTGGCTCGTACCAAACTTTATGTTTAATTGAAAGTTTAGTGCTTCGAAACCGCCTACTTTTCATATACTAAACGTTAGCGGTCATTGAAAAACAACATCATTCACAAAATTAAAAAAGGAACTATGGGGAAAATAATATCTTCAATTTGGCAATCAATGGACGGAGTAGTTGAAGCAGAAACTATGGACAAATGGTTTATGCCGTTCGACAGTGAGCAAAGAGGAAAATACATCAATGAAATCATTGAAAATTGTGATGCAATGCTCTATGGACGAAAAACATATGAAATGCTTTCAGGCTATTGGTCACAACAAAAAAATAATGAATTTGGAATAGCCGACAAATTGAATTCAACCAAAAAGTATTTGGTATCTACAACATTAAAGAAAGCAGATTGGGGTGAGACAGAAATAATTAGCAAGGATATTGTTAAAAAAGTATCTGAAATTAAAGAAAATTCAACCGAAAACATTTTAATACAAGGAAGTGTTTCAATCGTAAATCTATTATTGCAAAATGGTTTAATTGACGAGTTGCGGTTACTTGTTAACCCCTATATTATGGGAGTCGGAAAACAACTTTTTGAAAAGGAGTTAAACATTTCTTTAAAACTTGCTGACACAAAAGCATTGGAAAACGGAGTAGTCGCACTTAAATATGATTTGATTTAATTTAATGGAAGTGCCGACTTCAAAAGGATTTGCAACAAAAAAGTGTATAAAAGAATCTGCCAGATGGAAAAACCAACGAACCGCTAACAATGTATATAAAAAATAGGCGAAACAGTAGTAAATTCAAGGCTTTTGGCTCGTATCAAACTTTGTGCTTAACCGAAAGTTTAGTG
>CAXBMW010000007.1:0-212039 GCA_963977025.1 uncultured Balneolaceae bacterium
TTCGGTTTTTATTGAAGTAACGAAATTTTGGAATTAGAACAAATTTGGGTGTGTAGAACTAAGAGTTAGGAAATTTTGGATTATGAATTTCAAATGAGGAGTTGAAATCAAGCTCTGGGGTGCAACGCAAACGAGAACTCTGTCTCTCCTCAAGGATTTACCCATAATTAGAAATAACGACCAACCCATTGGAAGCAGGAGCTTCCAGACTGCATTACGCAGCAGAGCTACGTAACGAGAGGCACAGAGTTTACACACCATTCGGAATCCTTGCCTCACCATGCTTTATTATGTCTTTATTTTTCCTTCATATAAAATATATATTGTTAAGCAAATGAGGTAATTAAAAAGCAGGGAAGATGGCCATTTATACAACCGCTGAAGAAGCAGTAAAGATCATAAAATCGAACGATAGAGTGTACCTTCATGGGGTTTCAGCTTCACCATTTAGGCTTATCGATGCGATGGTTGCACGCGCACATGAACTCAGAAATGTGGAGCTCATCCATTTGCATACTGAGGGCGAAGCTGTATATGCACGAGCTGAATTTAAAGACAGTTTTCGGATAAGCGCTCTTTTTGTGGGCGCTAATGTCAGGCAAGCTATTAATGAAGGACGAGGCGATTACATCCCCATCTTTTTAAGCGAAGTTCCCTCACTTTTCAGAAAGAACATTCTTCCTTTAGATGTAGCCATGATTCACGTTTCTCCACCTGATAAACACGGCTATTGCTCGCTCGGTGTCTCGGTAGAAGTAACTAATAGTGCTGTGCAATGTGCAAAAAAGGTTATCGCGCAGGTGAATCCGAATATGCCTCGAAGCCATGGCGATGGTCTCATCCACATGAGCAAGATTGATGCAATGGTTGAAGTGAATGACGCTTTACCAGAACAAATAGTGCCTGAACCCGATGAGGCAGAACTTAAAATCGGGCAATATTGTGCCAATTTAATTGATAACGGCTCAACGCTTCAGATGGGAATTGGAGCGATTCCAAACGCCGTTCTTGCAAGCTTAGGGAGTCATCAGGATTTAGGGGTGCATACCGAAATGTTTTCGGATGGCGTAATAGATTTAGTTGAAAAAGGAATTATAAATGGGAAGAAAAAGCGTGTTCATCCTGGCAAAATTGTATCTGGTTTTGTGATGGGTTCACGTCGTTTGTATGATTTCCTAGATGATAACCCCATGATTGCCATGCTAGATATTGCTTACATCAACGATACGGCTGTGATTAGAAGAAACCCCAAAGTAATGGCTATTAACAGCGCTATCGAAGTAGATATTACGGGACAAATTTGTGCGGATTCCATCGGTACTTATCATTATTCTGGAGTTGGCGGACAGATGGATTTCATTAGAGGAGCTTCTCTTTCTGAAGGAGGAAAACCAATCATTGCACTTCCATCAACCACAAAAAAAGGAGTAAGTAGAATTGTTCCTTTTCTAAAACAAGGCGCCGGTGTTGTTACCACACGAGCGCATGTGCATTACGTAGTTACTGAATACGGTGTGTGCGATTTGTACGGTAAGAGTTTATACCAAAGGGCAAAAGCACTTACCGAGATAGCACATCCAGATCACCGAGAAGATTTAGAGAAAGAGATATTTAATCGGTTTAAAAGAGTGTAAAACATAAAAAAAGAGATCCAACGGCTACGAATGAATCTCTTTTTCTAACTCTTGCACAAAACTGTTATCTCATATCGTACTTTATAAAGGCTACAAATGTTGCACCGAATAAGAGCATGATAAAAATAGCCAAAAGTCCAAAATCTAGGATGCTTTTTGAAAGTATGACACCGGCTGTACGTATAGGTGCGTTGTACTGAGGTATGCCACTCAAATCTAAACCTTGATCATTTCTACCAAAGTCGAGTTTAACACCTTTATCAGAATCTACTTCAATTCTAAAACCGCCATCGTTGCCGCTTTTCTCTTTCTCGGCTTCGGTGTAGCTAGTAAAATCGTCTCGATATGTTCGCATGCTTTCTTCATATCGATTTTTCATTCCAATATCGGTTCCTGCAATATTCATGGCAGCCAACCTGAATGAGGAAGCTGGTGAAATCCTAGCTAAGCTAAATGCGATGCGTTCTTGCAACTGCTTTTTGTTGCGGGTTTCCTCTAAAAGCTTTCTATTATTTGCTGTTACATCAATCTGAACTTGTTTTCTGGCGGCATCATCCTCTTCAAGCCAAGTCCATTCTTTATCATCTCTGTAGGCTGTTCGTTCATCTTCACCCATACCTTCCATCTCTTGACTTCTTTTGCTCCACATTTCTGAGATAGTTGATGAATATTCATCCCAACGCACCTTACGATAAGCTTCCTGTTTAGCTTCTATTTGTGCAATCGACTCTGTTTTCACAAGTTGTCCTGAAGCCATTACACTCATGCGGGGAAGGATAAGAACTCCTCCAACCCAAATTACAAGTAACAGTAAAAATGACAATGATGATTTCCGTGTTGTTGCTGATACAAGCAATCCAAGACCTATAAAAAATGTAATGTACAGTAACGACAACCCAACAAAGCTTGCAAATTTCAGCCACTCTCCTCCCGAAAATGGAACTCCCATTAGCACTACGAGAAGCAAAGAAATTAGAATGGGAATGAGCAATGGAATGACCAACCCTATCCAAATTCCGATGAATTTCGAGATTAGGTAGCCCGCTCTTGAAACTGAGTTTGCAAACGCCAGCTTTAGTGTCCCATTTTCGCGTTCCCCGTTGATGGCATCATACGTGAACAGAATGGCAAACAACGAAAGCACCACTTGCACGATGAACGTGAGATCGATGAATCTAAAAATCGCAAACAAGGTTTCGTCGGAATACGGACTACGAGTTAGCTTTACATCGTGGAAATCAGAAATTGTAGAAACACGTCCTACATCAAAATGAAGCCCAGAAACAAACACTTGCATTGGCGTTGGTTTTCGGTGAACTTGATTTCTTACACTTCCCCAATTTGTTGCCTGTTGCATGTTTATCTGAGCAATCTGCTGGTTAGCTTCGTACTGAGCCACTGCATTTTTATACTCTTGAATGCCAATAAATACACTCGTGAGAATCAAAACAGAACACACTAAAAATGTTGCTACAAACTTTGGGCTTAAGAGAATATTCTTGAGCTCCTTTTCTATCATTAACTTAATCATGGAAGTTTCCTATATGGTTTTGAAATTCGAGATATCATCTTAAGTCGTATTTGAGGAAGGCAAAAAAGGCTCCACCAAAAAATACTAGATTAAAGAGGATTAGTAGACCTAGATCTAGAATACTGCCCTTTGCGGCTACGCCGAATGTAGCTTTCTGAAACTGAAAATTTGGAAGCTCTGAGGCATCGATGGTTTCAGGTTCCTCGTCGGAGTCGTCGCTAGATGATATAATCATTCTGAAACCTGCACTACCAGTACTTCCCGTTTTCTCAGTCATGAAATCGGCGAACACTTTCTGGTATTCTTTGGCAGAATCCATATAGCGGTTTTGAAGCTCCAACGAAGTTCCTGCAAGCCTGGTGATAGCTAAGCTAAATACAGATGTTGGAGACATTCGTGATAATGCCAGAGCCACCCTTTCTTGTTCTCGCTTTCTGTTGTTATAATTCTCATTAATCTTCTCTTCAAAAACCTGAATTTTGGAAGTTCTTTCTTCGGAAAGACTGCTCATGTGTTTAGAAAAAGCTTGCATCACTTTTTGAGGCTCAGTTCCTTCTGGTGCAGAGAAATTTGCCATTTTCGGACGATCGTCTTCAAAAAGCTGTGTTCTATATCGACTTTTCTCAGCCGTAATTTCATCGATATTTGGAACTTCAACCAATCTCCCAGAAACCAATACCGAAGCTCTTGGAATTATAAGTACTGCAAAAATCCAGATTACTAGAGAGATTAAAAACGAAGTAGATGGCTTATTCGTTAATGCAGAAATACCGATAGTTAATGCTAAGAATAGCCCAAAATATGCTAGTCCTGCCAGTAGAATTAAGCCGAGTCGGAGCCACTCATCGTTGCTCAGTGTAATTCCAAAAAGAGGCAGAATGGCAGCACCTATTAAGAGTGGAATTAGCAACGCTAAACCTAAACCCACAAAAGAACCTGCTAATTTTCCCGCAATAAATGAAGCTCGAGATACTGAGTTTGCGAAACATAGTTTTAAAGTTCCGCTCACTTTCTCCCCGTTTATGGCATCGTAGGTGAAGATGATAGCAAAGAGCGACAGGATGACACCGAAAATAAATTCCAAATCCATAAAGCGGAAGATGGCAAAGATGGGTTCGTCATTAAATCGAGTATTCTCCGCTCGTAACTCCCCTCGGCCTTTCATTTCAATGTCTCTACCTATGTCGTTAGAAATGCCCGTTACAAGAGCCATCAGCGGTTCTGGTGGCAACATAATGCTGTGGTTTATTCCTATCCATTCGGTATTTGCGGAAATTTGATTATACCCTTCTTGAACAGCGGCTTCGTATTGAGCCTTGCTCGAAACATAATTTTGCGCTCCCATAAAAAAAGAAAGCACAATGAGTATCGAGCACACTGCAAAGCTGATTGTAAATCTACTGCTTTGCACAATTTCCTTGAGTTCTTTCACAAATATTAGCTTAAACATCATTATACCTCTTAAACTAAATCGTTGCTAAGTATGCCAGAACTGGCGGGCTCATCCATATAGCCAGCCATGTATTCTACGTAAAGCTGTTCTAGATTTACGCCTTTTAGCTCTGCATGTGTTCTTTGCGCTACTAGAATTCCATTATTTAAAATTCCCACATGATTTGAGATATCTTTAGCTCGGAAAATATCGTGGGTGCTCATCAAAATGGCTTTGCCTTCATCACGAAGTTCACCAATTAACTTTGTGAACTCTTTCCCCGCTTTTGGATCTAATCCTGAGGTAGGTTCATCAAGTAAGATGGCAGGTGCATTTTTTAGGATGGCGATAGCAATACCACATTTCTGGCGCATTCCTTTTGAAAAATCTTTGAGCTTTTTATCGAAAGCATCTTTTTGTAAACCAACACGCGCCAAAGCTGCTTCGTAATCTTGACGTTTATAATGATCCTTGCCTCCCAATTTCACAAAGAACTCCAGATTTTGCATCGCAGAGAAATTCGGATAGAGCTGCACATTCTCAGAAACAAAGGCCACATTCTTTTTGGCTTCAAGAGGTTCTTTGTTAGCATCAATTCCGTTTATAAAAGCATTTCCTTTGGTTGGCTGAATGAAATCCAGAAAGATATTTATAGTGGTAGTTTTACCTGCACCATTACCACCAAGCATTGCGTAGATTTCACCAGGCATAACTTTTATGTTTAGATTCTCTAAAGCAGTAACACCGTCCTCATATACTTTATTCAAATTTCTGGCTTCTAGAAGCGGGGCTTGTTGTATCGGGTTAATTGTAGTTTCCATACTTGTGCTTTTTTGGATTAATATTCTGTATTTGTAGAAGTTATTTTCTGGATAGCTTTATGCCGAAAAACACTACTCCACCCACTAATGCAAGAATCAGTAGTAGAATAAACGCTGTTCCAAAAACACTAGCCTCTGCTTCAATTTGCACCGTAAAACTCTTGTCTTCGGCGTTAACAGGTTGGTTGTCTGATAAGGATGTTGATCGCATCCTAGTTTCATATTTACCAACGCTTACGTCGCTAGGTGGAGTGAGTGTAACCCTAACTGTTTTTTCTTCGCGTATACCAAGTTCTGATATGAGAACGGGATCTATACTTTTCTCCCATTGAAAAGGAGTATCGAGTTCAAATTCGATGTTATCTAACCGGCGAGAACCTTCGTTCGCTACTCTAAAGCTGAACGACACTGGTTCGCCTGCCTTCCCTGTATTAAAAAGTTGTGGCGCTTTGATAACTAACTTACCCACTCCACGTGGTAGCATCTCTAACCGAACATAACCTACATCAAGGGCTTTAATTTGCTCTTCTGTCCATAGTTCATTTCTCTTTTCAGAAACTTCCTTTAGCTTATCAAGAGGAACAGCCATCACAAAAAAGCTAATGGGTTCATCCATAACCACATCATCGGTTGGCCTATCGGGTAGAGAAATTACTAAGTTGGTTTGACGAGTGTTGTTACTTTCAGTGAATTTGATTTGGCTTATGCGGCCACTTGCTCCCACTTCGTTAAAATAACGAGCCACGGATTGTGGAAGGTTTACAACTTCCAGCTTATAGGTGTCATCAACACCACTGAAAAGCTCTAAACCAAGTCCGAAATTGGCTTCTTTCCCCAATTCTATTTCTTGTGAAAACCGTTCGGATTGAATGAGAACTTTGTTGGCACTCGCATCTTTCTGTAAAAACACCTTTGGGTTTCGAGAAGCGCCATTTCCATAAATGATATTTACCGTAGCCTCGTCCACATCTTGCAATAGCTCAAACTCAACTGTTTTGGGAACGCCAGAATGCAGTGAACTGAGTTTTATTTCATACGGACTACTTATGATTGCTCCATCGTTATTACTCAACGACACATACACATTGTGAATCACATCTGGTTGAAGAGAGCGGAACAGTTCGTCTTCCATATCAATAATTTGCGAGAACTCAGCAGAAGCTCCTGAAGTGTTTGCCAATGTCACACGCACCTTCTTCTTCCCACTTTCCTCTTGAGATTTTACCGCCTTTTTGATGCTTACAAATTGTTGCTCAAAAAGCAGAACCAATAGAGATTGCTGGTAATTTACCTCGGCATCTAAATATGCGTTCTTTGCTTGTTCAAATTGCTCTTTCGAAATGAGCTTCTTTTCGAATAATGCTTCGCTTCTATTTAACTCGCTCTGTGCACGTTCGTAAGTACTTTTTGCTCTTTTTAAGCCTAACAATGGGTAGCTATCATCTCTGGCGTTAGGGAACGGAGTTTGTGCACTAGCAAGCTCAGGCAGAGATAAGTTTATGGCAAAGAGTATAAGTAGAAAGAATAAAATTGAGTTCTTCATCAGTTACCAGATTTATATCTTATTCTATTGTTAGTCTCTGGCTTTTTTAGGAGAATGGTATTCTCTTCTCCATCTTTCTCAAACGTAAGCTCAACGTCTTCGCCAACCTTTATCGCATCAATTAGTGCTTTAGCTTCTGCTCCTGTTGCTGGCTTTTTCCCATTAACTTTAATTAAAGACCAGTCCTCCAAATTCTTCGCTTTCAATTCCTCAGGAACTAGTCTATCAATAAAACCATCAACCTTAACTGATTTTTCTACATCTGTTAACAACAATCCTAACTCTGTAATGAATGTTACTTTCTCATCTCCATCTGTCTGAAATGACATCGACATACTTTTTATAGCGCCCGGCTTAGATGCTGATTTATCACCTTTAATCGCACTTACTATAAATCGGCTTTCTCCACGGCGAACTCCCAATTTAATTTCTTCACCATTTTCTAGTGCTCCATACACTTCTTTAAGCTTGTCTATCTCTTTTATTCGAATCCCATTTATCATTAAGATGAGATCTCCTTTTTCTAGGCGATCACCTGTTCCTTTGGAGGTTTCTTTTCCCAATCTGAGCATCACTTTAACCTCCCCATCATTTTCTACTATCAAGGCTTCGAGTTCTGGCAACATTAATGAGGTTTTTGCATCAAGAGTCATAGTTTGTTGGTCTTGCGCTATGGCTTTCGTATTTGAAAAAGCCCCTATTACAAGGAGTAAAGCGGAAAAGAGTATTTTTTTCATCGAATATTTAGTATTTAGTTAGTAGACATCCGTAATATTCTAAAGCCAAGCCTTAGTGTTGTTAAGGGCTTGCAAAAACTTTGTTAAGGATGTTAAATCGATGCTAAATCTTTTTGAATAGATCCAAAAGGCGCTAATTTTGAGTATGCATAACAAATGGATTACCTACATTTTTCTTGGCGTAATGGCTTGCGCACTTATTACACTGGCTTTTTTACAGTACAATTGGCTTGGGAGTGTTAGCAGCGAGGAACAGAGCCGGCTTTCAAAAAGCATGACGGCTTCTACTGAGAATTTTGTAACCGATTTAAATCAAAACTTCAGCCAGCTAAATAACAATTTTGAAATACAGCTCTCTCAGAATGGAGAACAGCCCGAACAACTTTTGCAGGATGCTTATACAAACTGGATTGCAAAATCTAAACAGCCTGACCTAGTTAAGTCGGTCTATTATATAAAAGGTGTTTCAGATGAAAAGCCTCTCGTAAAATATTTTGATCCAAACACTGCTACACTAAGCCAGTTAAACAATCCTCCAGTCTCAATTATCAATTGGCTACAAGAAAACTCAGACGCCAAAAAAGATTTTGATAACAGCCTTACTATCAGTCACGGACCTGATTTCGGTGAGCCAAGCTTTCTTATGGTTCCTGTTAAATATTTAGAAATGGTGACCATTAATGACAAAAATTTAAGCCAGAGTATTAGGGTAAGCCTTAATGTAGAACAGATAGACGATGGGATTTTAATAGAGCTGAATGATGATGTGATTAAGGAAACCATCATTCCCCAAATTGCTAGAACCTACCTTACCGAATCATTTGAAGACCAGTATATTATCAGCATTATTCAGTCTGACGGTGAAGACAGCCTAAATGTTTACTTTGCTACTAAAGGATTGGATGTAACCAAAAAACCAGATTTTAGACGCACCATTGATAAATTGGATGCTCAAAGGTTTTTCATTTTCAATTCAGGTTTTGGTAAAAATTTGGACTCTTTTTCAAAGTTGGATAGCATTTCCAATAAGATTAAAAGTATAGATGTATTCAAGACCACTGATTCTAAATCTAGGATTTCAACCAGCCTTTCAACCTCAGAATTTAGTGCAAATACTATTTGGACAGATTCAGTTCTCGATCATTCCGCTAAAGTAGATACCTTGATAACAGCTTCATTTATATCCAGTTCGGATAATCCGGAATGGGAACTTTGGTTAAGTTTTAAAGATGGTTCTTTGGAAGCTTATGTAGCGAAAACCAAAAACCGAAATCTATTCATAAGCTTTGGAATCCTTGCTATTCTCGGCATAAGCGTAATCATGATTGTGATAACAGCACAGCGCTCTCATGACCTAGCCCAAAGACAAATGCTGTTTGTGGCTGGAGTTTCGCACGAGCTTAGAACTCCAATAACGGTAATTCGTTCTGCCGCTGAAAATCTAAGTGCAGGTGTGATTCATAAAGAAGAACGGCGAAAAGAATATGCTGATTTGATGGTGAAAGAAGGCCGCAGATTAAGTGATATGGTAGACCAGATTATGGAGTTTTCAGGAATACAATCTGGAAAGAAAGTGTACCAGTTTAGCGAGTTTTCTATTTCTGATTTTGTGGAGGAGGTAAACAATAGCTGCCGCCCTCATTTGGAGGAAAAGGGTATTATTCTAAAGTACTCGGTTCAAACAGATTTAGACATTTGTTATGCCGATAGAGACGCACTTTTTCTAGCTGTTACCAATTTAATCCATAACGCTATAAAATTTAGTGGTACAAATAGCACCGTCTGTCTTAACGCTAACGAAACTATTCGATCTGGAAAATCAAAGTTGATAATACAAGTCCAAGATATGGGAGATGGTATTCCTGAGGATGAATTAAAACAGATTTTCGAACCTTTTTTTAGAGGGAAAAAACCAATCGAAGAGCAAATTAAAGGCAACGGAATTGGCTTAAGTTTAGTAAAAAAAGTAATTGATGCACATAATGGAGAAATTGCCGTTAATAGTAGAGAAGGAAGTGGATCTACTTTTATACTAAAAATTCCAACTGATCGACATGCAAGCTAAAGCAAAAATTTTACTAATTGAAGACGAGCAAGGCCTGGTGATGACCATCCAAGACCGCTTGATTGAAGAACACTACGAAGTTGAGGTTGCCACCGATGGCGCGGCTGGTTTTGAAAAAGCACTAAACAATAGCTACGATGCTATAATTTTAGATTTGATGCTACCCAAAAAGGACGGTTTGGATGTGTGCAAAGATTTGCGCCAAAATAGAATCGAAACGCCTATCATCATGTTGACCGCCAAAGGACAAGTAATAGACAAAGTGTTAGGACTTAAATTAGGTGCTAATGACTACATGCAGAAACCGTTTGAGATGATGGAATTACTTGCTCGTGTTGAAGTTCAGGTGCGCAAGAAGTCTGTTTCTGCTCCACAAGCCAACAGCCAAGAGTATCAATTCGGTCAAGTAACTGTAAATTTTAGAAAAGGTGAAATTAAGAAATCAGGTCAAAGTGTAAACCTTCCTGCTAAAGAGTTTCAACTCCTTAAATTCTTGTTAGAACATGAAGGTCTAGTTTTAACACGCGACCAATTGCTGAACGAAGTTTGGGGTTACGACGCCCTCCCATCAACTAGAACCGTTGATGTCCACATTGCTTGGTTGAGACAAAAGCTAGAAGCAAATAGCCATCAGCCTGTACACATTCTCACCGTTCATGGCTTTGGATATAAGTTTGTTGGATAGATTTAGATATTAGTACTAAGTACTTAGTAGTGAGTAGTGAGTAGTGAGAAATATGGAGTTTCAGGATTGAGTTCCTACTCGACTATTCATTCCCGAACCAATTACTGCACTTCTTTTTTATCTAATCGATGATTTTCGAATAATTCGATGGCGCTTTTCAAAAGTCCAATCAGTCCAATTCCTAAGACTAAAACCCCCAGAGACAACTCTTTCAATACGGTGTCTTCTGCAGAGTACAATCCATAGAACCCAACTAATATCATTAGTAATGCAGAGGCAGATATGATTCCCAAAAACAGTTTTCCAGATTTAGGGTTCTCCCAAACCTTTCTAGAAAGTTCGTTCTGCATTTTTGTTGTGTCTTGTAAAGTTGATAAGCTAATACCTACTCCCATAAAGATGAGTGTATTATTATAGTATTCCCAAACAGATTCAAATCCATTTAAAAAAGGCATAAATGAATAAATTAAACCTGCTACCATTAGTGGATACTGCAAATAACTGATGTAGTTAAAAAAATTTCTAGCGTTGAACATTTATCACCCGACTATGTTAATTCTACTTTGAGGTCTCTGGATTACCCTTTCCAAAACCTAATTATCGCGACAAGATAGAAAACTTCATTTAAATAGCTAATTGCTCTCTTTTCTCGTAATTATTTTTATATCCCATAAAAAAACCCTGATACCAACACCTATTAAGCGCTCATATCAGGGTTTGATAATTTAAAAGCTGTTTTCGATTTAAGGCTTAGAACCTAACTCTCTAACAGTATCAGCTAACATTTTCACTTTGGATGCATTGTTAGAACTACCAGCATAGCTTTCAACAGTGTCTGCTAATTTGGTAAGTACTTGTTTACGCACTTTTGGTGAAGCTTTTTCAGCATTTACTAATCCTTGACGAACTACATCTAAACTTCCAGCAGCTAATCCTTTCTCTCGTGCAAGTTGATCGGTATAAGCGCGAGCTAATGCGAATGTAGTTGGCCATTCAAACTTAGGCTGACCTTGAGCATTCAGATACGTTAGTTCAATCGACTTTGCAGCAGCAATTTCATTTTCCGTCAAATATGGGCTTGGGCTCAATTGAAAGATATCTAATCCACGAGCGATTTCTGAACTTACAATAGAACCATTGTACCAGTAAACCGACCAGCTTCCACCCATTTGCATCTTATCTGCGGCTACTGGGCCACGATCATGGAATGCAATTTCTACAGGATTGTTAGCATCTGTCCAATCAAAAATTGAAATTCCACCTTGATACCAAGCTTGCACCATAATATCACGTCCAGGAACTGGAATCATAGAGCCATTATGAGCAACACAATTTTCTTCTGTGGTCTGAGCAGCTGGCATTTTATAATACTCTTCGAATTTCATTTTTCCACCTTCAATAGTGAAAATAGCATTTGCGCCCCATTCCATCGGGTCACCTTCGCGACATTTTGGTTGGCCACCGCCACCCCACTCATCTGTAAAGATAACTTTATTACCTTCATTGTTGAATGTAGCTGAATGCCAATACGAGAAATTAGAATCTGCAACAGCATCAATTCGAACAGGATTAGCTGGGTTAGAAATATCTAGCAGCAATCCATATCCTTCACAAGCGCCACCTGCTAATCCAATTTCTGGATACAAAGTAATATCATGACATTGAGTTGGTCCTTTACGAACAGGCTCTTTACCATCTTCTCCACCGCCTCTCATAGCAGCAATAATTCCAGGTAAGTCTTCACGTAACTGAACACTATCAGCTGCTGTAGGCTCACCTGTTCCTCCTCGTTTTGCTACAATGCCACTAAGCATTTGCTTTGCATAACTATCAGGAAGTACCGTTTCTTGTCCATTAAAATCTACAATAAAAGCTCCATTCTTTTTTGCAGCAGCAAGTGCTGGATAATCGGCAGGAGACATACCGTGACGTGGTGGTGCATCTAGATTTTCAAAAATTCTTGGAGAACTTACAATTTTAGCCATTCCTGGATTAGCCAAAGGCACTTTTATTACTTCGATTCTAAATAATGCTGAATTTGGATCTTCTTCTGGTTGGGCATCAGAACAGCCAGGAAGCTCTTCATCTGGACGAACACCAGCTGAACCAGAAACGTATACATAAACGTTTTCATTGTCATTTGGATCTTTTAGTACAGAGTGAGTATGAGATCCTCTACACGTTTGAACGTTGGAAATGTACTTTGGGTTTTCGATATCTGTGATGTCAAAAATTCTGATTCCACGTAAACGTTCTTTACTTACTGCTTTATCAACACCTTCAGTTCCACAATCTAATCGACCAGTAGAACCTTCACCAGATACAAACATAAGATTTTCATATACAGATACATCACTTTGCGAAGCAGGGCAGATATACTCACGTACAACTTTTGGTTCCGCTGGATTGGAAATATCCCAAATAATCACGCCATTATAATTTCCCTGAATTGCATATTTACCTTTAAAAGCTAAATCTGAATTTGTAACTCCTAAAAAGTCTTTCGGGGGTGGAGTGGCTGATAACACTTCAAGATTCCAAGTGGCTTCTTCGGCATCGAATAAACCGGCTTTGAGACCAACTCTTGGATCAGGGCTTGGAGCCATCACATTGTCGAGCTGAGTTACAGCGGGTGAGGTGTAAGGCATATCAATCATCTTCGATGAAGAAGAACAAGAATATGTTACAATAAGTGCTGCCGTAATTAGCAGAACCCAAAAGTGCCTTGATGCACCTTTAATAGTAGTAGAAGTTGTTTTCATTTTATCTGGGTGTGTTTATTGTTGATTAATACCAACTAAGCTCAGGTTTATTATTCAACCTTATCTTTAGATGATAGCTCAGAAAGCATCAATTTCATGCGTTCAATTTCAGTAATTTGATCTACGTTAATGTCTGCCGATAATTTAAAAGACTCTTCATCTTGCACAGCTCCATCAGTATTAATGAGCTTGGTTACCATAGTAATTGCACCACTGTGATGTTGAATCATATATTTAAGAAATAGTTTGTCGAAGGTTTCATTTTTTGCTTCGCTTAATTCTACCAATTGCTCTTGCGTTAGCATTCCTGCCATGCTCATGTGATCAGAATGATCTCCTCCCGCACCATGAATCATCAAGTTCAATCCATTAATGTGAACTTCAGGCACTGGCTGTTTACGGTCTCTAAGCCATTTTTGCATAGCTGCAATTTCATCTTTCTGAGCATTTATGATTCTAGACGCTAAGGTCTGAACTTGGACATTTGCTCCGTTCTTTGGTGCTAAATCAGACATAATCAAAGCTTGGGCGTGGTGGCCAATCATTCCCGTCATAAAGTCTACATCCGCTTGAACAAAATTCATTCTAGAACTATCAATTCGTGCCCAGTATAATTCTTCTAGATTAGCTTTTTCAGAGGAATTAGAAACTGATTTGGTAGATGTTGTTGCTTCGGTGCTCTTACAAGACCATCCCACAAACACCAATAACACTACTATACTTATTCTAGAACCCAAATTTATCTTTCTTTTTGAGGCTTTCATTTTAATTCAGTAATTAGAGAAAACTTTGATTTATTTTTAGTCACTAGATTAATCATTAGATGAGTAAAAGACAAAATTGTTAAAATTGGAAATTACTTTCTAAAAGTAATGATGAATGATTCGTCCTTTTATTACATTATTTATGCAAATTGAACCAACTTCTCCGCAATGAAAAAATTCTTACCAAGCCTTTTATTTTTATTATTACTCAGCTTTAATGCATTAGCACAACTATCAACATCACCTGATGTGTTCACTACTCCTGAGGGTGACTTAACTGTTTATGCTGTAAATCATGGAAGTGTTGCCTTCACTTTTGGCGACAAAACCATACTGGTAGACCCTTATGGAGGAGCTGAATTATTTAGCGAGTTTAATGCGCCGGATATCATTTTCATTACAGATATTCATGGTGATCATTTAAATGCTGGAACCCTTGATGGCTTAGATACAGAGAATACAACTTTTGTGGTTCCACAGGCAGTTGCAGACCAAATGGATGAGATGTATCAAAACCAATTGGTTATTATTGGGAATGATGAAAGCACCGAGCTACACGGAATTAAAGCATCTGCAATTCCGATGTATAATCTCCCTGATGATGAATCTGCTCGTCATATAAAAGGGCGCGGTAACGGCTACATTTTAACTTTTGGTGAAATGAACGTCTACCTTTCTGGTGATACCGAAGACATTCCCGAAATGCGAGCGCTCACAAACATCGATATCGCTTTTGTGTGTATGAATCTTCCTTACACCATGGATATCAATCAGGCAGCAAGTGCTGTTCTAGAGTTTAAACCAGCTGTAATGTATCCTTATCACCACCGCGGACAAGATATCGAAGCTTTCAAAAAGCTTATTATCGACAAGAATAAGAATATTGATGTACGCTTGAAGAACTGGTATTTTAATTAGTGGTTAGCTCTTTAGGTTATTCGGTGACTGAGATGGTAGTTTTTAAGTCTCGGTCGTCCCGAATTTATTTCGGGATCTTATGGTAAAGCTAGTTAGCTAAACAACTCACTCACTAGTCCTCATTACGAACATCATCGTTCGTAATGCCATCTAGAAGCTCTAGCTTCCATTGGTTTTGATGTTTTGCTGTATCTTTCTTCTTATTCCTCACAAAGATGCTGAAACAACTTCAGCATAACTGAATATTCTATCATTCTAAATACGCTATTAATTCCCCAACGTGTTCAAACTTCCCACGTAAAGATTATTGTCTACCACTAAGTTTTTACCAAAGCTGGATAATTCTTGCCATCTAGTTAATGGCTTTAGCAGCACTTCTTCTCCATCAATAAATACTTTAACTGGCATATCAAACTTTCTAATAGCGTTAGTCCACTTATAAAAAAGCTTCCCGCCCTTAAAGCTGTATTCCAACATTGGAATTCTAACATCTCGTAAATATTGATCGAATACAGGAGTTAAATCACGCCCTACAGCTTTGCTTATATACGCTTCAATCTGTTTGGTAGTAACCGTTTGATGATAAAACTCTTTGTTCAAACCACGTAACATCATTCTCCACTTTTCATCATCATTCATTATTTGTCGAATAGTATGAAGCATATTCGCACCTTTATAATACATATCGGAGGAGCCTTCGTAGTTCACGTCATATATCCCAATAATAGGTCGGTCATTTAGAATATTTAGTCGTGTTCCAATCACATATTCGCTGCCTGCTTTTTTGCCATAATGATATTCTAGAAACAATGATTCTGAGTAGTTGGTAAAGCTTTCGTGAATCCACATATCCGCAACATCTCTGTAGGTGATATTGTTGGCAAACCATTCATGTCCCGACTCGTGGATAATGATAAAATCGAATTTAAGCCCCCAACCCGAACCGCTTAAATCTCTCCCTAAATATCCATTTTTGTATTTATTGCCGTAAGTAATCGAACTTTGATGTTCCATCCCCAAATACGGAGCTTCCACTAACTTGTAACTGTCTTCGTAAAAAGGATACGGTCCAAACCAATGTTCAAAGGCTTTCATCATTCGTGGAGCATCAGCAAATTGCTGAATGGCTATTTCCTTGTTCTCACGAAGTACGTAGTAATCCATATCTAATTCACCGTTTTCTCCGGCATATTTTTCACCAAAATGGACATAATCACCAATATTGATATTTACACCGTAGTTGTTAATCGGATTTGAAACAAACCAATGCCATGTTGTTGTATTGTTTTTGTGTTCTTCAACCTTTTCCAACCGCCCATTAGAAACATCCATAAGATCTTTAGGCGTAGTTACGCTAATACGCATGCTATCAGGCTCGTCATAACCATGATCTTTGTTTGGCCACCAAATGCTTGCACCAATTCCTTGGTTTGAAGTTGCAATAAAAGGCTTGCCATTCCCATCTTTAGTCCAAGTAAAACCGCCATCCCACGGTGCACGAATAGCCACTTTGGGTTTGCCATAAAAATCTACAGTAATCTCATTGATAGACCCTTTACGTTGGGTTTTTGGTAGAGTAACAAAATATGCATTCCCTTCTTTTTCAAACTCTAGTCGCTTACCAGAAAGCAACACTTTGTTAATATACATCGGCTCTTGAAGATCAATTTGCATTCTCCCGACACCTTCATCTAATACTCTATACTGAATAACATTAGTACCTGAGATAGAACTATCATCTAGGTTTACGGCCACAGAAAGATGATAATAGGTAACATCCCACCAAGCTCGCTCTGGTGTTATACTCCCTCTCAGTGTATCCTGACGAGTAAAATCTGGTTGACGTCCAAATAACTGTGCTTGAGCAATATTGCCCAATGTGCAAAATAGAATGAGTGTAAGAAATGCTTTTATCATGGATACTAAACTGTAGTATGGTTGTTTAACTCAGAATATAACAATAGCCTTTAAAGTTAGTAGAGCAAACACACTATTTTCTTAGTTTGTGATTTTAGCTTATTTCCATAAAAAAAGGCAATCCCATTTACGGAATTGCCTTCGACTTTAATCAATTTTAAGTTTTATCAGCTTTTTATTTCTTTTACAGTAAGCACGCCTTTCATTCCACCATAAAAGTGACCTGGGAAAGAGCATACATACTCGTAGTCACCCAGTTTTGTAGGAACTGTAAAGATAACTTCAACCGTTTCGCCACCACCAGCTAAATCCGTAGCTGCTAGTATTTGGTCTTTCAACTCTGGTGCAATGTATTGGTTGTCTCTTGCTTTAGCAGAAGCATTCACAAATGCTTTCATGTCAACACCGCTATCTAGAAATACAATGTTATGCCCCATTGCTTGCTTAGGAATTCTACTCACTACCGTAAGTACAACTTTAATTGTTTCACCTGGCTGTGCTTCAATGGTTGTCACGTCAAACTTCATGTTGTCAGTGCCTTTAACTTCTATAACTCGTGGGCTATCTGCTGTGCCTTGTGCAAAAGCTGCGCTTGCAAATAATACGGCTACTACTAAAGTTGTGAGTATATTTTTAAATGATTTCATCGTTCTATTCTTTTTATGGTTAAAACTGTTTTCTATTTATTTAATAGAGGTTATTTCGATTTAGGTTTCGCAATAAATAGCCCGGCTGCCCCTTTCTGCATATCTGCCATTTCGTGATCTACTAGTACATAATGTCCTTCCTCAGAAACTATAAACTCTAATACTGCGCCATTACTTGATCCTAACAACACGGTTTGCATTCCATGCATCTCATTTTTCAAGTTTCCTTCGTACCAAACTCGGTCGAATATTGCACCAATTACGTGTGTGCTTGAAACATCATTTGGGCCAACATTTAGCATGTAGATCCTTACTCTGTCACCTACTTCTACTTCCATTGGATTGTCCATTAATGCACTTTGGTGTCCGTTAAAAGCAACTATTGAAGGTCGTTTTTCGTCGGCAGCATCAAAATCTAGTACATATAAGTCGCTACCTTCTTCTTTCTTTAGGTAGAATTCTGATTGAACTACTGCAAACTCTTTATCAACAGAATTGTCGGTTGGGTATCCTTCTTTTGGAGATACAATTACCATTCCATATTGCCCCATAGACATGTGTTGCAATACTGGTGGTACGCCACAATGGTAAATATGAACGCCTGGGTAGTTTGCAATCCACTCAAAACGAACTGACATTCCTGGGGGGACAGCTCTCCATTTATCATCGGCAGCTACTGTACCTGAGTGAAAATCTATCGAGTGCATCATTGGCATCTCATCACCAACTGGCTTTTGTAATTTAGACATCGCCAATTGTTGAAGAAATGGAGCATTACCTTTCATTGGAGCTGTAATATCTACAGCTTCATCACTACGATTTTTCATTGTAAAAACTACTTTATCACCTTCACGAACGTGTAAAACAGGACCAGGAACGGTTCCACCGAACGTCCAAGCCACATAACGAACACCTTCAGCAACTTCAATTTCCTGTGCCAAAATATCCATACGGACATGATGCACTCTATTGCCCTTTGGAAGAGTTGCGATGTTTGGAAGCATTGTAACATACTCCCCAACTACTGGAGGGCCGTCATAATCCTCTGTAAAAAGTTCAGCTTCTGGCAAACCAAACCACTTTCCTTCAACTTGGAATTTAGCTTGTAGTTCTTTGCCTTTCTCCTGGGCAGAAACAAAACTTGTACCGAGGGTTAAAACCATTAGCCCTACTAACACCATCATTAATTTTGAATATCTCATTGTTATGTTCATTATTTGTTGATTTTAAGTATTAAGACAATTTTGTCTTAATTATTTATATGATAATCTTCATTTAAAATGAACTTATTCAAACATTGTGAATTTAAGATGAACTTGTCTGAAATTTATTTCAACTTGCGCCAATGCTTAAAAGCATGACTTTTTTATTTATTCTGATTATCTACTAGCTAATGCATAACATAAATAGCCATGAAAAATTTAGATTCAAACCAAGCTGAAAAAATTAGAAACGCCTGCATTAATGCGGCTAAAGAAGGTTTTATAGACGCCTCAATAAGTGGACTCTGTACCGAAGGTGCAATGGAAGCAGCCATAAGTTCTATTGAAATGTTAGATCTCGAAAAAATCCTTTCTCAATCTAAATGAAGCAGCGAATTGTCGACTTTTTCCAAGATGAGCAAGGTGATTGGGTTTCTATACTAGAATGTGGTCACACGCAACATGTTAGGCATAATCCGCCTTGGCAATTACGCCCATGGATTATTACAGAGGAAGGCAGAAAGAGCAGGCTTGGCGCTCAACTTAATTGTTTAAAATGTAATCGGAACGAGCCTAAAGATGTTTGAAAGATTCTTAATACTTACTTCATCTAATGCTTTGCATAGCTAACAATTCTTTTCCAATGTAAACTCGCAAAAAGTATAACCGCGAGTGTCTCAAAAGCTCTACCAAGAAATGCTAAATGAGATATTCCTGTGCTAAAATTAGATACGATAACCACTCCAATTCCTACATTCAGGAAAATAACCATCAGCACAGCCATTAAGCCATTTCCTCTCTCTTTCGAGTTTAGAAATCTAGGAAGCATCCAATAAGCTGTTCCTAGAGTAAACTGAATAATCCATCCGAAAATAAGAAGTTCAATATGCACGGGTAAAAATATCCACAATTGAGGAGATATTGGGAAAGCTTTATGGGTTAACAACAAAGCTCCAATTGTGATTCCAGAAATTAGGTAAAGAAGAGACAGCCGGATCATCCATATAGAAACGTTAGGCATTTTATAAATCCTTATTAGCTCTTAAAATGCGCTTCTTTTTACCTTTAATTCTAGGCCAAATCTCAATAGCGTACGATAAAACAGCTATAAACTGAGCTACTGACGAAATTGCTAACAACACTTTCCAAACTAAACTAGGCGATGTGTTTATGAAAGGTTCTGCAATAACTCTCAACAATAAACCAATATTCAAGCAGATAAACGCAGTCCAAACCCAACGTTGATTTTTGAAACTCTCTTCTTTTTCTCTGCCCGGAAACATCCAATGAGAAACGCCCATAATGATTTGGGTAATCCATCCTAGCATTAACATATGCCAAAACAAAGGAAATAGTACCGGAGTTAAGGCTGATTGAAATTGCAAACCCAAGCCTGTAATTAACGCTGCGATGAAGAATATTAGTCCTGATTTTAGGAAGAGTCGTGATATAAGAGGCATTGCTAAATTAATCTTTCGTTAACCTTAAACCATAACACGCTAATTGACAAAACAGGACCTATAGCAACAATTGCTAAAACCGAGTATATCCAAATTCCTTTTACAGCAGTGGGTAAAAACCAAGTTGGTAGCACAAGAGAAATCAACACGGCTGTAATGGAATACATTATGGGCTTAATAAATTTTTCAGTATTGATTAAGTTCTTAGCAAAGATAATTGCTACTGAACTTGTATACGCTCCTAAAAAAAGCACGTGTAAATACAATATTCGAGCACCAAAATCGGTAAGTATGGCATTAAAAGGCATTATTACAGCGCTTAATTGCATCACACTTTTTAAGCCCAAGAAAGCAAGAGGCCATATCCAGAATGTGTTTTTTGCTTTATTTGATGATACTATAGAAGCAACAAATAGTATTACTGAAATTGCAATCATAACTCCTCCTATTCTTGCAAAAAGAGACTGAAATGGATGGGAAAGCAATTGGGGCATCCCGAACGGAAATGAGACGGCTGCACCAACGGCTATCAAAAAAACCAACACTGTTGGGGGGATAATATAATCCGATTTTTTTATTCCAAGCATTTTTTCTATCAGGCCAAGTAATACCAAAAGCACCCAGCCTTCAGTAAATGTAGCCAGGAAGAAGTGTGGTAGTAATTTTTCTAAAAACTCTGTTCCAAATCCCATCATTTGGACAACACCTACTCCCCAAGCTCCAAGGGAACTCACAAATAACATTAAAAGTGCACCTTCAAACCATATGTTAGATTTGAAATTATGCTTTTTACTTCTCACCCTGATATAACTTCCTATAAACAAGTACCAACCCACCATTACACACGCAGAAAGAATTGCAGATAGTGGCAGAATAAATCTACCAATTCTTGCCATTTTGTATCCATAAAGCATAAAAGATGGATACGATAGCAAACTGAATACGAGAATTATCCATAATGACAGTCTCATCAACCTTGCGCTTAGAGCAACATGATAGCCAGGAACCGTCGTAGTAAAAATAAAATAGAGTGGAAACAAGGAACCCCATCCAAAGAACATAAGATGAGAATGGGCTTGCCTAACATTTGCAAGATTCAATTCGAAAGGTAGTTGAACTGCGAACCCTAACCGATATAGAAAACCTGTTAAGCCCGCTAATACAAAACTAAATAGAATCCACCGCCAAATTGTAGAATTTTTTAGCAGCAGTTTATGAGTTTCCATGACCTTTTTTTTACTCAAAAAGTAGCTCATAGCATTCCTTTAACTATAAGCTACTACTAATCTTAATTCATTCTTTTCTCAAAAGCTAGTGCTTTCGGAAAAAGAATATTATTTTCTAAATGCACATGCTTGTGGAGATCTTTTTGGAAGCCTTCTAAATTTTGAAATAACACTTTATATGAGGCACAAGCATCTTCAGGAGGTGTAAATCCATCTGTCAGGAATTCAATATTAGCCATCAACTCTCCTGCTTTTTCATGCTCTTCTTCTAGTACTTCTAAAAGAGCATCTTTAACAGTTCCAGCCTTCTTCTCCTGAACCAATTTTTTAATTTGAGGAAATAAGTCAGCCTCCTCCTTCTCAAGGTGTTCGATGAGTTCGTTGCTAAGAACTTTAACGTTCTTTAAAACCTCCAATAACTCGGGATGATGACCGCCATGAACACGAGCTACTTTCTCAGCATAAAACTCTAGTTCCGGTAACATTTTACGTACATAGTTATGATGATTTTGCACGATATAATCAGCTAAGAAATCTAAACTCCAATCGCTGTAATTGTTTTGTTCAGCACCTGAATTTTTTAATCCATCTAACTCTTCAAGTACGGCGTCTAATTTAATGTTCTTGCTTATACACACATCGTTGAGCGATTTTTTACCACCACAGCAAAAATCTACGCCATGTGCTCTAAACACTTGGGCTGCTCGGTAATCATCGGCTACTATTTGTCCTACGGGTTGTTGAGATATATCATTTATCATTGCTTTGTATTTTAATTTAAAGTGGTTTTATGCCCACCAATGTTAATATTTTGATTCTGTACAAATTGATAACACTCTAATTGACAAGTTGAAGTATTAAATCAGGTTTTAAGAGTATTTTATCTTATTTATGTAAATTATTTATGAATTAAACTTCCTTATTGAATTTAATTCCAGCTAAAAGCGCCGTTGGCAGTTATTCTAAAGTGATTTTCTCTACCCTCTACTCCTAGTTTGTCTAAAGTAGTACGCTCTAACATTGATTGGATAGACGCTCGAGTTTCTATCCAACTTTCGTGTAAAGGACAAGGTTTCTCGGAACCACAACCAGGCAACCCTAGTGCACATTGGGTAAATAATTCTGGGCCGTCGATAGCAACAACAAAGTCCAACAAAGTTGCATCTCTTCCTTTTTGGGATAATCGAACTCCACCGTTTGGCCCTTTGTAAGATTCCATAAAAGCTTCTGCCGTTAGCTGCTGGAGTATTTTGGTTAAGAAGTGAAACGAGATTTCTAATTTATCGCTCATTTCTTTTATGGAAACGAATTCCCCTTCTTTTCGGGAAGCGAGGTACAAAGAAGCTCGCAAACCATACACACAGGACTTAGATAACAACATAGAATCTATTTAAGAGTATTTTGTCTTTAATTTAACAATAATACTTCTCGATTTGAAATCTTTTTCAAAATATTCTGGACGAAACCAGATTTCAACCAAAAATCTTCAGAAGAGCAAAAATGAGTACACCTGTTACCGAAACATATAACCAAATAGGTAAGGTGAATTTGGATACTTTTCTATGAGTTTTAAACTTCCCCGAAAATGCAAAGAAAAAGCTACTCAGCACTAGAGGGACCACAAATGCAGATAAAACAATGTGTGTTATTAGAATGAAAAAATAGATAGGGCGAATAAAACCTTCTCCCATAAACTTGGTGTCGCCAATAAAATGGTGGTACACAATATAGCTTACCAAGAAAAGTGCGGATGTAATGAAAGCACTTATCATAAACTTCATGTGTCTAGCAAAATTTCGTTGCTTAATTTCTCTCAATCCTAGCACTAAAAATATTGTACTGAGTGAATTAAAAGCGGCATTAAAAGCTGGTAGTTTTGCCACCCATGGGTAATTGTGGTCTGAGCCCTCATTAAAGTAGATAAGCCAAACTAGGAAAGATAGGGCCACTACACTCACTCCAATAATCACAGCCAGTGCTTTTTTTGCACTAACATTATCAAACACTATTATACTTTGTGGTACTTTTTGATCTTCCATTTACGCGGGTTTTGAGAATTTTTTTAAGGGCTTAGCCAATTTAATATATCTCTAATCTTAAATCTTCTTTTTTAAACTCATTTACAAGAAATTTTATCAAATGTGTTTTATCTTTGCGACACTTCGGCACAAAATTATAGCCAAAGTGGGGTTAGTCTATTTAGAATCTGTTTAAATAAGGAAAGCGTACATCTCTTCCTTCAAATAGACAGAAATTTTGGGTAGATTTGCCAAGTCTTAAAACGGGCGTATCAAACTCGATTTTGTAAACTTAAAAAAGCAATCTTTATGGCGCAGATTTTCCCAAAGTGGACAAATCAAGTTCCTCGCAAAATACTTATCGGATTAATTGTAGTAGTAAATGTTGTTATCATTTCGATCTGGTACTTTTTTTCACCACAATACACCGATGTTGGATATGCTCCAACACAACCTGTTCCCTACAGCCACAAGTTGCATGTAGGCCAACTTGGTCTCGATTGCCAGTACTGTCATACTAATGTGTTCGAATCGAAGCAGGCTAACGTGCCCGCTACTCAAACTTGTATGAACTGCCATAGCCAAATTAAAACAGATAGCGACAAGCTTAAGCCAATTCGCGAAAGTTGGGACAGTGGACAACCAGTTGAATGGGTCCGTGTTCACAACTTAGCTGATTACGCTTACTTCAATCATGCCGCACACGTAAATGTGGGCGTTGGTTGCGAAAGTTGCCACGGACGTGTAGACAAAATGGAAATTGTATTCCAAGCTGAGCCTCTTAACATGGGATGGTGTTTAGATTGCCATCGCGAGCCTGAGAAATTTTTACGCCCTGTAGAAGAAGTTACTACTATGGGCTATAAAGCAGAAAACCAAATGGAATTAGGAGCGGAACTCGTTAAAAAGAATAACGTGAGCCCACCTCAATATTGCCAAGGCTGCCACTACTAATCACCACGGATTTTTGAACATATACTTTATCAAATGAGCGAAGTTAAACAAAATACTTACTGGAAAAGCCTGAACCAATTGGCTAATAACCAGGAATACCAAAAATTTGTTGAACGAGAATTCCCAGAGAATGCAACTGAGTTAACCGATGGTTTCTCGCGAAGAAGTTTCCTAGCTATAATGGGCTCTGCCGTATTATTAGCTAGTTGTGATTTCGCCCGCCGTCCAATTCAGAAAATTCTTCCTTATTCTAAACAACCTGAAGATATTATCCCAGGCATTCCATTGCATTATGCATCGGCAATGCCATTCCTTGGTAGCTTAACTGGTTTAGTAGTTGAGAACCACGAAGGTCGCCCAACTAAAGTAGAGGGTAATGAGTTACATCCAGGAAGCCGTGGCGCAACAAGTGCGTACAATCAAGCTTCTGTTTTGGGAATGTACGACCCTGATCGTTCTAGAAAAGTTTTGAAAGATGGAAGCAATTCCTCTGTTGAAGATTTTGTGAGTTTTGCTAAAAGCCATTTTGCTGATACCAACAAGCGTATTGCTTTTATTTCTGAAGCCAATTCTTCTCCTACCTTTAATGCTCTAAAAAAGACTGCTCAAAAAAAATTCTCTAAAGCAACTTGGACCACCTACGAAGTTTTTGGTGAAGAAAATGCACTTGAAGGAACAAACATTGCTTTTGGACAACGTTTAAGAGCTTACAACCAATTTGATAAAGCCGATGTCATCGTTTCTTTAAACGATGATTTCATGGCAGCTACTCATCCTAATAGTGTTGAAAATGCTAAAATGGTTAGCTCTCGCCGTAAAGTTACGGACACGAACGGCACCATGTCTCGAATTTATTCAGTTGAAGATTCTTTTACCTTAACTGGTTCACTTGCAGATAACCGCTTAAGGTTAAAAGCTAGTGAAGTTGCTCCATTTACTTATGCTCTTGCTTCAGCACTAAGCAAAAGAATAAATGGCTTACAAGCTTTTAAGAATGTTAGCAATCAATTCAGTAATCATAAATGGATTACTGCTTTAGTTGATGAGTTAACTAATAATACGGGTAAAAGTGTTCTAACAACTGGCTTACAGAATTCAGCCGAAGAACATGCAGCAGTTGCCGCTATAAACTATGCTTTAGGCAACGCTAACAAAACTGTTTCATACCTTCAAGCACCTCACCTTTCTGACAAAGGCGTTACACTATCTTCAGTAGTAGAAGATATGAAAGCAGGTTCAGTTGATACTGTTGTTCTTGTTGGCACAAACCCGAGCTATACAGCTCAGAATTTAGATTTCACAGCAGCACTTAAAAAAGTTGCTAATGTAATTCATCTTTCAGATTACATTGATGAGACTTCAAAAAATGCTTCATGGCATGTAAACAGAGCTCATTACTTAGAAAGTTGGGGTGACGGTTACTCATTTAATGGTACAAGTTCTGTTATTCAGCCTCAAATCCAACCTCTTTATGATGGTTTGAGCGAAATCGAATTGCTGAACATCGTTACTAATGGTTCATTAGAATCTGCTTTCGATTTGGTTCAAAACACTTTTAAATCTTCCCATGGTGCAACTTTTACTGCAAAGTGGAAGAAAGTTTTACACGATGGTGTAGACACTATAGAAGGTTTCAAAACATCTTCTCCAAGATTGAACTCTGGATTTAGCAATGTAATTGCCTCAGCGTTTAATAAGAAAAGCAGTAACGGACTTGAAGTTGTTATTCGTCCTGATGCCTCAGTTTTTGATGGCCGTTTTGCGAATATTGCTTGGCTACAAGAGCTTCCAAACCCAATGACGAAAATCACTTGGGATAATGTAGCTCTGATGAGCCCCAAGACAGCTGAAGAGCTAGACGTTAAAAACGAAGATGTAGTAGAAGTGACTTCTAATGGTAAAACCATCAAGATTGCGGCTTGGATTCAACCAGGTCATGTTGATGGTAGTATTACTCTTTCAGTTGGTTACGGACGTGATGGTATTGGTCGAGTAGCTAACCGCTATATGGATTATACAACTGGTGGCGTTGATACTTATCCACTTATGGGACAAACACTTTTTGCCGATGGTAAAGTTTCCAAAACTGGAGATTCTTACGAAATTGCATGTGTTCAAGATCATCATAGTTTAGAAGATCGTGACATGTTCCGCATGGCCACGCTCGAAGAATATAAAAAGAACCCAGATTTCGCTTCATTCCTTTCTGTGCATACTTATGCAGTACCGGGTATGAAAGAAGCGGCTGAAAAAGGTGAAAACGCTCCTATTTCTTTATTTAATGAGCAAACCTTTCCAGATCATGAACCACAATGGGGAATGGCTATTGACCTGAACTCTTGTTTTGGTTGCGGAGTTTGTGTTATTGCTTGTCAATCTGAGAATAATATTCCTACGATTGGTAAGAAAGAAGTACTTAGAGGTCGCGAAATGCATTGGATTCGCAATGACCGTTATTATGTTGGTGATGATGCTAGCTCTCCACAAGCAGTTCACCAGCCAGTGCCTTGTATGCATTGTGAGTTGGCGCCTTGTGAGCAGGTTTGTCCTGTAGCGGCAACTACGCATAGTGAGGATGGAATGAACCAGATGACTTATAACCGTTGTATCGGTACTCGTTATTGTGCTAACAACTGCCCTTACAAAGTGCGTAGATTTAATTTCTTTAATTATTCTAAAGAATTTTTAGCTACTGGTACTGAAACTGATATTATTTCCATGGCGATGAACCCAGAGGTTACTGTTCGTTTCCGTGGAGTTATGGAAAAATGTACCTACTGTGTACAGCGTGTTAACCGCGCAAAAATTGATGCCAAAATCGAAACTGGTTCTCCAAAACCAGCCGATGGAACAGTTAAAACAGCATGTCAACAAGCTTGCCCTGCTGATGCCATTTACTTCGGTGATTTAACCGACGAAAATAGCACTGTAACTAAGATGAAGCGTAATGAGCGTAATTATTTAATGCTTGAAGAATTAAATGCACGTCCTCGTACTTCTTATATGGCGAAATTAAGAAACCCAAATCCAGCTTTGGCTTAAGATATTAATCAGGAATATATCCACACATGAGTAAATACGAATACATACCTGAACCCGCTCTCGTAAAAGGGGATCACGACTTCGCAAGTCTTACGAGACTGGTTACTGATATTAACTTAAGACCTACTCCAAAAGCTTGGTATTTAGCAATGATGGCTGCCAATGCACTACTTATGGTACTGCTTGGCTCAATCGGCTACTTAATTTGGGAAGGAATTGGAATTTGGGGCCTAAACAACCCTGTTGGCTGGGGTTGGGCGATCATCAACTTTGTTTGGTGGGTTGGTATTGGCCACGCTGGAACGTTAATTTCTGCTGTTCTCTTCTTATTTAGACAAGATTGGCGTACCGCAATTAACCGTTTTGCTGAAGCAATGACGATTTTTGCAGTAATGTGTGCGTTAATCTTTCCTGGTATTCACGTTGGTAGAATTTGGGTTATTTATTGGGTGTTTCCAATACCTAACCAAATGAGCATGTGGCCAAACTTTAACTCTCCTCTTCTTTGGGATGTGTTCGCTGTTTCCACTTATTTCACTGTTTCCTTCCTATTCTGGTATGTAGGGCTTGTACCTGATTTGGCAACCATTAGAGACCGTGCCGTAGATAAAGTTAGAAAAGTAGCTTATGGCATTTTTTCTTTAGGTTGGACTGGTTCAAACCGCCATTGGTGGAACTATGAAAAATCTTACATGATTTTAGCTGGTTTAGCCACTCCTTTGGTACTTTCAGTACACACTATTGTATCTTTTGACTTTGCGGTATCACTTATCCCTGGTTGGCATACAACTATCTTCCCTCCATATTTTGTGGCTGGTGCAATCTTCTCTGGTTTTGCGATGGTATTAACCTTGATGATTGTAACCCGTAAAATCTTTGGCATGAAAGACATCATGACCGACGATCATATGGAGAAAATGAACATCATTATTCTTGTAACTGGCTCGATGGTTGGTTTTGCATATATGATGGAATTCTTTATCGCTTGGTATAGCGGTGTAGAATACGAAAAAGCAATTTTCATTAAACGAGCTGTAGGCCCTTATGCATGGGCATACTGGACCATGATGCTCTGTAATGTGATATCTCCCCAGGTTTTCTGGTTCAAAAAATTAAGAAGAAGCGTTGGCTTCACATTTTTCATCTCAATAGTAGTAAATATCGGCATGTGGTTTGAACGTTTTGTAATCACCGTAACTTCGTTAGCAAACGATTACCTCCCTTCTTCTTGGGATTATTATTCTCCAACTCTTTGGGACATCTTAACTTATGTAGGAACGTTTGGATTGTTCTTTACTATGTTCCTTCTATTCCTTCGTTTCCTTCCGATGGTTGCTCTTGCAGAGATTAAAGCAATACTTCCGCAAGCAGATCCTCATAATTATGACGATGTGACAAAAGAATATCATGCTCCGAAGGTTGCTGTTCCTAAACCTCAATTAGCTAAAAAGGTTTAAATAATTATGAGTTCTAGCAAACAACAAACTGAAGAAGCTCCTAAGTTAACTGGTATTCTTGCTGAGTTCCGCAATCCGCGTGAACTTACAGATGCTGCAAGTTTAGTAGTAGGTGCCGGATATACTGATTTCGATACTTTTAGCCCATTCCCAATTCATGGGATGGATAAAGCTATGAAGCTTAAGAAGTCCAAACTTGGCTCGATTGTAATAACCTGTGGCTTAGTAGGCTTTACAGGTGCATTAAGTATGATGTATTTCATGTCTGTAGTGGACTATCCGCTTAACATTAGCGGTAAGCCATCTTTAAATGCACCAGCTTGGATTCCAGTTCTGTTTGAACTTACCGTTTTACTGTCTGCTTTTGGAGCAGTATTTGGAATGTTCATTCTAAACGGTTTACCAAAGCTACACAATCCGCTATTTAATGTAGAACGATTTAAAAAAGCTACAGATGATGGCTTTTTTGCTTACATAGAATCTAAAGATTCTTTATTCGAATCTGATAAAGTTCGCCAACTTTTTGAAGAAGCTGGTGCTTCTCATATCGAGGAAGTATATGACTAACAATATTGATAAACGTCCTTTAATGACTACAAAAGGTATTCTAAAACTAGCCTGCGTATGCGGAGTTGGTCTTATGCTAACTGCATGCCAAGGTAAACTATCAGAAAAATCTCCTGTTCATCCAAACATGAACATGGATCAACAAGATCGTAAAGAAGCTCAGGAGGAGAATAATTTTTTCGAAGATGGGCGATCTATGCGTCAACCAGTTGAGGGAACAGTAGCCCGTGGTCTTCTTAAAGAAGACACTGAATTCTACGCAGGTGTTGACCAAAAAGGAAACTGGATTGCAGCTTCCCCAGTAGCTATCAGCAAGTCTTTCTTATACAGAGGGAAAGAAAGATACGAAGTGTTTTGTACTCCTTGCCACGGTATCACTGGAGATGGAAAAGGAATTATAATGACTGGAGGCTACGGATATGTTCCTGCCCCAACTTATCATCAAGATCGTTTACGAGAAGCTACTGATGGCGAATTGTATTCAGCTATTTATAACGGTGTACGAACTATGCCTTCTTATGCTAGCCAAATTACAGTTAAAGATCGCTGGGCAATAGTTGCTTACATTCGTGCTCTTCAAGAAAGCCAAAATGTAAGTGAGGATGAGATTAAAAAATATGACGTTGATTTAGCTTCTCTTAAAAGTGAATTCGATGCCAAACAAGAAAAAGCAGCTAAGCTAGCTGAATCTCGTAAACCTAAAGGTGCTGCTGAGGTTTCTGCAGAACTAGGTGAAAAAGTATTCCAACAGAATGGCTGTCAAGCATGTCATTCTACCGACGGAACAACAATTATTGGCCCTAGTTTAAAAGGAGTGTTTGGACACGATGTTGAACTTGAAGGCGGAACTACTGTTACAGCCGACGAGGATTATATTGCAGAGTCTATAGCAAACCCAACTGCAAAAATCGTAAAGGGGTTCCCTCCTGTAATGGCACCTTACGATTACTTGCCAGAAAACGAGATCAAGTCATTGATCGAATACCTCAAAACGCTGAGCGATAACTAAGAAATTGCTTAATACCATTTTATAATGAGCCATAAGCCTACAATTACCGATTCTCTTGAGTTCCCTTCCGATAGCAAGATACCAAAAATTGCTTTCGGTTTAGGAGCCGCTGGTCTTCTTACAAGTTTACTCGCCTATGTCTTAGGTGATAACCATGACCAATTTTTCTTTTCTTACTTAGTAAGTTTTACTTTCTTCACTGGCATTGCCCTGTCTTCGTTGATTATGGTAATGTTCCACCATATCACTAAGTCATCTTGGGGGACTCTTGTACGTCGAATTCCTGAGGTATTTGCTTCAAATATTTGGGTTTGGGCTATTTTCTTCATTCCTGTATTGTTTGGTATCCACAACCTTTATCACTGGAGCCATCCAGAATTAGTTGACCCTACAAACGCCGCATACGATAAAATTCTTGGTGGAAAGTCATCTTATCTGAATGTTAACTTTTTTATTATCCGTCAAGTTCTCTATTTCTTAGTTTGGGGCTTCTTAGGGCACAAATTATACAAAGCATCTGTAGATATGGACAAAACAGGTGATTGGGGATTAACATCTCTAATGCGTAAAATCAGTGCACCTGGTATTCTTATATTTTCATTATCTATCGCTTTTGCTGGTTTTGATTGGCTAATGTCTTTAGACCCACACTGGTTCTCTACCATGTTTGGTGTGTATTTCTTTGCCATCAATTTCCAAGCTTTTTGGCCTGTTATGATACTCTTAGTTCTATTTTTACAAAAAATGGGACTACTCAAAAACACTATAAAACAAGCTCATATTTATGACCTTGGCGCTTGGTTCTTCGCCTTTACTGTTTTTTATGCTTATATCGCTTTTAGCCAATTTATGCTGATATACTATGCAAATCTTCCTGAAGAGACTCTTTGGTTTTACAAACGTATGGAAGGTGGCTATGAAAATATTTTGTATAGCCTTCTCATTCTACGCTTCGCGCTTCCATTTTTAGTATTACTAAATAGAGAAGCAAAACATAACAAAACAATTTTAGTTCTTGTATCTGTTTTAGTATTAGTGATGCATTATTTAGAAATTTATTGGATTGCTATGCCAACGCTTCACATTGAAGGCTCGCATGGCTTACACTTTAGCTGGATCAATATTGCAACAACTGTTGGGCTTGGAGGTATCTTTTTTGGTCTCTTTTTCAACAAGTTTAAAAAACAAAGCATGGTTCCAAAAAACGATCCAACGATGGACGACTGTTTATCAAAATCTTATCACCATTAATTGTTGACCTATGTCCTCTAAGAATAGCGCTGAATTTAAAGCCAAAATTGCTCTCGAAGCCCTAGCCGTTTCTGTTGGGGAATTAGATGAATTAGCCGAAAAACACGGCGTTCCTCAAGCTGATATCATTGCTTGGGTTAACCAGTTAAAAAAGAAAGCTTCGTCAATCTTTACCGATGGTATAACTGATTTGTCACCTATCACTAGTGAAGGCTTAGTAGAAGATTTTTCTTTTGACACAAGTGATCAAGTATTTTTAGACGATTATGAAATTGGTGTAACAACAGATACACTTAATCTTAAACGAATTTCTATTTGGGCAGGATCTGGTGTAGTATTTGTTATTTTATCAATTATAGCACTTGTTCACTTTGCTGACTTTGCTATAACTGGTGCTCAACAAAAGGCTTCTGAAAATAGCGAATACTCTGAGATAGTAAACCTTACAGCAGATCAAAACGAGATACTTAATAGTTTTGGTGTAGTTGACGCCGAAAAAGGTATTTACCGAATTCCTATAGATAAGGCTATCGAAAAGATAGCTAAAGACTAAATTATGACACGCTTTGCACTAGCAGCAATTTTAACGCTTGCAGTGCTTATTTTTCCTGAACAAAGAAGTATTGCTCAGCTAAATGGTGATACACCAGAAGTGCTGCAGGGCGTTGGTATTGATGAAAAGTTGGGTGATATGATCCCACTTTCTGCCAAATTTTCGACAGTAAATGGCGACAGCACAACATTAGGTGCGCTGCTAGAGAAAGGTAAACCTGTTATTCTAAATCCATTGTACTATGATTGCCCCGTTTTATGCGGCTTAGTAGTTGACGGGATGATAAATGTAGTTGATGAATTAGCTTGGCAACCAGGTAAAGATTATATCATAATTTCATTTAGTATTGATCCTACCGAAGATCATAACCTTGCTAAAGAATACCGTTCTAAATATTTGAGTAAACTTAAAAATACAGATGCCGAGAAAGGCTGGTATTTTTTAACTGGTAAACAGAAGCAAATCGACACAGTGATTAACGATATTGGCTTTAAGTACACCAAAATAGCTGGAACCGAGGAATTTGCACATAGTGCAGCAATTTTAATGCTAAGCCCTGAAGGTAAAATTACTCGTTATCTTTACGGAATTAGCTACAAGGAATTTGACGTTCGCAACGCTCTTTATGAGTCTGCAGACGGCAAAATTGGGAATACACTAGAACAAGTGCTGATGTACTGCTATCAATATGATCCAGACTCAAACACCTATGCTCCTGTTGCTATCAATATAATGAAGCTCGGAGGCTTGGCTACACTAATTTTTCTAGGTATATTCCTCACCCTATTATGGGTTCGCGAAAAAAGCAAAAAACAAACTTCTAACATCGATTTTAACTAATGGGCAGATTATTCGATTTTATGCTTCCTGAGGCTAAATCGCCTACAGCTGAAAGCACGGACGCCTTATTCCACTTCATTAATGAAGTGAGTCTAATTCTTTTACTTGGCATAACTATATCTATCATCTACTTTGCGATTAAATATCGTAGAAAATCAGAAGATGATGTACCTCCTGTAATAACTCATAACCACGCTTTGGAGATAACTTGGTCTGTTATACCACTTCTTGTTTGTCTTGTTGTTTTTGCGTGGGGTTATAGCGGCTGGCTTAATCTAAAGTCTGTTCCAGATGACGCTTACGAGGTGAAAGTTACTGCTATGAAGTGGGTCTGGAACTTCGAATACGCAAATGGGGCAATATCTCCTCGAGAATTACATGTTCCAGCAGGTAAGCCAATCAAACTAGTTATGAAATCAAGAGACGTTCTGCACTCTTTTTATGTTCCTGAATATAGAATTAAGCAAGATGTACTTCCAAACCGATACACCTATGTATGGTTTAATGCAACGGAGCCAGGTGAATCACACATTTTCTGTACAGAGTATTGTGGAACTGATCACTCTGGTATGTTAGCCAAAGTAATTGTTCACGAACCTGAAGAGTTTGAAACTTGGTTACAAGCAAATGGCGGTGGCCCAAGTGATGACCCGGTAGAGCACGGTGAATCTTTGATTTCTCAAAATGGTTGCCAAGCTTGTCACTCTACAGATGGCAGTAAAGGTATTGGACCAAGCTTTAAAGGCCTTTGGGATTCTAACGAAACTCTAGCTGACGGCTCTACCGTTAAAGTTGATGAAAATTACATTCGTGAATCTATCCTAGCTCCTCAAGAAAAAATCGTTAAAGACTTCGAATTAGTTCCTATGACCTCTTTCCAAGGAATTCTTGACGACGAGCAAATCAGTGCAATTATTGAATATATTAAAACTTTGAAGTGATATGGCTACTGCTGAAGCAACTAATGTAAATACGCTGAAAGTTCAGCGTTTTAAACCCTCTGATAATCCCTCTAAAAACTTTTTCACTGAAGAAAAAGGTGTTTGGGCATGGATGACCACTGTTGACCATAAGAAAATCGGTATCATGTATTTGGTAGCCGTAACTTTTTTCTTCGCTATTGGTGGCGCGCTCGCACTAATATTAAGAACGAAACTTCTTACTGGTTCTAGTATTACTTTTATTGATGCTAATCAATATAACCAGCTATTTACAATACACGGAGCCATTATGGTGTTCTTTGTATTAGTTCCTAGTATCCCTGCAGCTTTAGGTAACTTTATATTACCTCTGCAATTAGGCGCCAAAGATGTTGCTTTTCCAAGGCTTAACTTAGCTAGTTTTTATATCTACGTAATAGGCGCAATTTTCACTTTTGTTGCACTTCTTACTAATGGCATTGATACAGGTTGGACTTTCTACACACCTTATAGTGTTGAATCTGGTACAAGTGTAATTTGGATTACCTTTGGTGTATTTATTCTTGGTTTCTCGTCTATTCTTACGGGTACCAACTTCATTACCACCATTCACAAAATGAGAGCTCCTGGTATGTCATGGGGTAAAATGCCTCTTAATGTTTGGGCACTTTATGCAACCTCAATTATACAGGTTCTTGCAACTCCGGTTCTTGCAATTACACTTCTCCTTCTTATTATGGAAAGGTTATTGGGTATTGGTATTTTTGATTCTGCTTTAGGTGGTGACCCCGTATTGTTCCAGCATTTCTTTTGGTTCTATTCTCACCCAGCTGTTTACATTATGATTGTACCAGGTTTTGGTATCATCTCAGAAGTAATCGCGACCTTTTCTAAAAAAACCATCTTTGGATACTGGGCTATTGCACTTTCTTCCCTAGCAATTGCTTTTATTGGCTTTTTAGTATGGGGACATCATATGTTCACTTCTGGACAGTCAGCTGTAGCAACAACAGTATTTTCTTTTCTTACCTTCCTAGTTGGTATACCAACAGGAATTAAAGTTCTGAACTGGCTTGCAACACTTTACAAAGGCTCTATAAAGCTCGATACGCCAATGGTGTATGCTTTGTCTTTCCTCTTTATTTTCTCAATTGGTGGCTTCACTGGAATTACACTTGGTGCACTTTCTGTAGATATTCACCTTCATGATACATATTACGTTGTTGCCCATTTCCATTATGTAATGATGGGTGGTACTCTAATTGCGCTGTTGGCTGGTTTACATTACTGGTGGCCAAAAATGACTGGTAAAATGTACAACGAAACTTTGGGTCGCATTGGCGCAGGATTTATCTTTGTAGGCTTTAACACTACGTTCTTACCTCAGTTTGTAATGGGGGCACAAGGAATGCCAAGACGTTATTACACTTATATCGATCAGTATGCAGCATTCCATATTACCTCAACTATTGGATCATACATTTTGGGTGTAGGCTTCTTATTAATTCTTTATTACCTACTTCATTCACTTTGGAAAGGTAAAACTGCTCCAGCTAATCCTTGGGGAAGCCGAGCACTAGAATGGCAAGCAACTTCACCACCAGATTTACATAATTTCGACCATACTCCGGTAATCATAAACGGACCTTATGACTATCACAAACCTATGGAAGAGTTTCAGTTGGGTATAGCTGAGAAGAACGAGCATCACTAGTATATAAATGTGTAAGTAACTTAGATACTTACATATGAATTTGAATAAGAAATTAACAACAAACAAAATCAGATAAGATAAATGGCGAATCATTCAACGGCGCAACCATCTCATGTTCAGCACCACTTTGTGGATTCTGATCATCAGTTCGATGCCGCAAAAATGGGGATGTGGGTTTTTATTGTAAATGAGATTCTCTTCTTTGGAGGCCTATTTTGTGCCTACATTGTATTCAGATCTTGGTACCCAGATCTTTTTCATCAAGCAGCTTACGAGCTTAATGCCGTACTAGGTGGAATTAACACCGTTGTACTTATTGGTAGTAGTCTTTCTGTTGCCATGGCAATTCGTGCCGCACAAACCGACAATACGAAAGGATTGAGAATTAATCTTATAATTACTATAGTTTTAGCTTGTGTATTTATGGCGATTAAAGCTTACGAATACAATCACAAGTTTCATCTTGGTATCTTTCCTGGACAGTATTATAATCCAGCACCAGAAGTTCTAGAGCACTTATTTCATCCTAAGGCCCATGTCTTCTTTAGTATTTATTACATGTTAACTGGAGTACATGCTTTGCACGTTCTCATCGGTATCGGATTAATGGTTTGGCTTTATATTCGTGCTGGTAAAGGCCATTTCGGCAGCGAATATTACACTCCAGTTGAAATCACCGGGCTGTATTGGCATTTGGTCGATTTGATTTGGATTTTCCTCTTCCCACTACTCTACTTAATTGAATGATAGGACTTTAGCTATGAGCACACACAAACACGAACATCATATTTCATCGCCTAAGCAACTTTGGGCAATTGGTATTGCACTTACTTTTCTTACGCTTTTAACTGTAGTTTTAGCTAAAGTAGTAATTTTACCAGCCCCTTACGGCATTATTGTAGCGCTATCTATTGCATGTGTAAAAGCATTTTTAGTAGCTGCATTTTTCATGAACCTTTATTGGGATTCAAAATTTAACGTACTCCTACTTCTAGCGGCCGTTGTCTTCTTCGCGCTTATGGTAGGCGTTACTTTACTCGATACTCTTTATCGTGTAGATGTAATTCCTTCTTTCTAAGTTTTAGGATTCACTCTTTTAAAACCCTGCACATTATTGTGTAGGGTTTTTTTGTTTAGGGAAGGTATTCTCTACTCTCTTTGTTATTTTAAATGGAAACTAATTTTTTGAAAGAATTATGAGTCTGACTAAAACTACTATCGGAGATTTCGAACTTTTCACAATTCATACTGGTGACTTTAAGCTTGATGGTGGTGCCATGTTTGGCGTAGTCCCTAAAACACTCTGGAGCCGTGGCATTCCCGCTGATGAAAAGAATCGCATCCAAATGACCATGCGTTGTTTGCTCATTCGTTCAAAAATAACAAATAAGCTCTACTTAATCGACAATGGTGTAGGAACTAAATTCGACGAGAAGATGATGGGAATTTATGACATTGACTTCAGCACCCATAGTTTAGAAGCTTCTTTTAAAGAGCACGGCTTTAAGTTTTCTGATGTAACCGATGTTATCTTCACACACCTACACTTCGACCATTGTGGTGGAACCAGTTATTATGACAGCGAAGGGAAATCAATATTTACTTTCCCCAACGCTAACTATCATGTAAATAAAGCACACTGGCAAACAGCTATTAATCCAAACGCCCGAGAACAAGCGAGTTTTCTAAAAGAAAACATTGAGCCACTTAAAGCTACCTCACGTGTAAACTTAGTTGATGATGGACACGAGTTTGAGCCCGGTTTATCCACCATTGTTGTTAACGGACATACTTTAGGCCAACAGCTTCCTAAAATTGAAGGCGAAGGAAAAACCATTGTTTTTGTAGCAGATTTATTAGCTACACATGTTCACGTTCCGCTTGCTTGGGTAATGGGTTACGATATGTACCCTGCCGAAACCCTTCTTGAAAAAGAACGATTTCTAAAAGAAGCTTCAGAAAAAAACTGGAACCTCTTCTTAGAGCATGATTATTACCAAGAAATTATTAAAATTGGTTTCGAAAGAAATAGATTTTCTGTTTCAGAGACTAAGACATTAAATGATGTTTAGTCTCCAACTTTAAAGAACTAATTAGTCAGATTTTTGCGTTCTTAAGCCATGCCTCAGAATAATACACACAACAAAGTATCATCACTACGCCAAGCGCTAATAGATGGTTATAACAGGCTCAACCGAAAAGCACGATTAAGTGCATTTCTGTTTTCTTTAGCTCTATTATTCGGATTGCTTGTAATCTACATTCTTATTGAAGAGTTTGTTTACCTATCATCTTCTAGCAAGGCATCTATACTATTAGTTGCCGTTTTATTTTCTACTTTTGTCTTTTTTAGATATAGACAGTCCACAGCATATAATGACTTCAAAGACTTCTACAGATTATTTTGTAAATACGCTAATCTTAGAGAGCTCAATTATTCTATAGATTTACTCACCGATGATCACTCCAATCCTGATTTAGTTCAAGCGGCAATAGACAATAACCTTGAGCAAGTAGACAATCAGGCTTTTAAAGCAAAACTTGCAGAGTTTCTAAAGTCACAATCAAGTACCATTTCGTACTCCAGATCACTTTACGCCTTAACCTTCTCTCTTGCTGTTTTAGTGTGTTTGAGCTTTATTTTTAATTCTGGAACACAACGCGCCGCACAATTCTGGATGAACTATGACAAACCAAATCCTTATAGCTTCTATGTTTCACCTGGTGATTCCACCTTTGAGCAAGGATCGACATTTGTAGTTCATACTTTTTTTACTGGTAAAGAAGTTCCTGAAAAAATAGAGCTGATGCTAAAAACGGATGTAGAAACAGATTTCCGTTCTAGAAAAATGGACTTTAATGGAAGTTCGTTTGAGTCCATTCCGTTCGACATCAATAATGACACCGATTATTATGTTGAAATGGACGGGTTTAAATCCTCCATTTCAAAAGCAAGTGTACAACTTCGTCCACGATTTGTAGAACTTACTGCAACTATCATTCCTCCCATCTATACAAAACTTGATACCAGCTTCCAACAGTATCCATTTTCACTTGTAAGAGCTTATCCCGGCTCTACCATATCAATACTCGGAGTGATGAACAAAGAGCTCTTAACTTCTAGTTTTACCATTAATAACGATACTACTGAGTTTTCTAGCACAGATAGTTTGATTTACACTACAAAACTGTCCGTTATTAAATCAGATACTGTAAGTTTCTTTTTAAAGGACGAAAAGGGGCTTACAAATAAAAATCCATTTAGATTTATTATTTCACCAATAATAGATGAATATCCATTTGCAGAAATTATTGAACCTAGGAATTCACTTGAGCTCGTTGAACCTAAAACAATAACCGTGGTCTCAAAATCTACCGATGACTTTGGAATTACCAAGACTACTCTAAATTATGAACTCCGCAAGGCTTACGTAGAGGAACCAAAAAAAGGCTCAGTTTTACTTAAAAGTATCCAGAATGGTGTTCTAAATAGTTACGATTGGAATTTATCAAGCCTCAAATTATCTCCACTTGATGAACTAGATTTCTGGATTGAAACTATCGACAATGACGCGTTTAGTGGATATAAAACTTCACAATCCCAAACGATTACGCTAACAGTACCTTCGCTCATCGACTACTTTGAATCTCTAGATGAAAAAGAGACGGATATCGAGACTAGCATGGACACCATCTCAGAAACTTTTGAAGAAGTAGAAAGAAAGTATGAAGAATTTAAAGAGAGCTTAAAAGAGAATCCTAAAGCTAATTACGAACAGCAAAAGCAACTCGAAGAAGTACAGAAACAGCAGGAGGAAGTTGATAAGCAGATTGAGGAATTGAATAAGAAGTTCGATGAGATAAAGGATGAACTAAGTGAAAACAATTTGCTGTCTGAAGAAACTCAAAAAGCTTATGAGGAACTTCAGAAGTTGATGGAAGAAATTAATGACCCCGCATTGCAAGAAGCTCTCCAAAAGTTGCAGGAGCAAATGACAAAGTTTAATCCTGAAGAACTCCGAAAAGCGATGGAGAAGGTGGAGTTTAACGAAGAAGCCTATAAAGAACGCATCAAGCGGACAATGGACTTGTTTAAGCAACTTAAACTGATGTCCGATTTAGAAAAACTAGCAAAGTCTTTTGAGGATCAAGCCCGACAAGAGAATGAAATTCAAAATAGTCCACCTTCTCAACAAGAACTTGAAAAAAAGAGGGAGCAAGACCAAGAGCAACTTGAAAAACTCAAACAAGCTTTAGATAAGCTAGAAGAATACACTTCTGAGAAAAATAAGGAGCAGATTTCTGAGTATAAAGAACAGATTAAAAAAGAATTAGAAGACATACAGAAAGAGCTTCAAAAGCAGAGTAAAAAGGGAAGTGAAAGTGAGTCCGAAGAACAAGATGGGGGCAAACAATCGCCTCAAAAAACCTTTGAAAAGCAATTTCAGGAAATGGCATCGAAAACTAGAGAAGCAATGGAATCAGCTTCTGGACAACAGATGCAAATCAACATAGCGGGATTGCGTTACGTGCTTTACTCGCTCCTTACCATTTCCAATGAACAAGAAAACTTAGTGGTAGCAACTCAAGAAACTGAAAGTAGAAGTCTTGCCTATATCAACTATGCACGCGAGCAAAAGAGCCTACAACAGCTTTTTGATTCAATATCTGACTCATTATCTAAACTAGCCTCCGAAATTCCGCAGTTTTCTAATGAAATTAGTAAAAAGAAGTTGGAAGTGAGGAGTCAACTTGATCGCTCGCTTACACAAATGGCTGAAAGAGATAATAGAAATTCTTCAGTTGCATCTCGACAAGCTTTTGGGGGCATCAACGATATTTCATTTATGATTGCAAATTTATTAGAGCAGCTCCAAGATCAAAGCAATGGCACGGGTGGTTCTGGCGGCGGAATGTCGATGCAGCAAATGATGGAACAAATGGGCGAGATGGGGAAAAGCCAACAACAGCTCAATCAGCAGCTTCAAGATATGATTAACGACATGCAGGGCGAAAGGCTCTCCCAAGACCAAATGGAGCGTGTTAATCAAATGGCAAAGCAACAGAACCAGATTAGAAAGCAACTTCAGGAGTTGCAACGAAACGGTGGTTCTAATGGCGATAAAATAGGAAGTGAATTACAACGCATGATTGAGCAGATGGAGGATACCATCAACGATTTACGTGGTGGTTCTGTAGATCCACTTCTGATTGAACGACAACAGAATATTTTATCTAGGATGCTAGAGTCTGAAAAGGCACTTCAAGAACGTGATGAAGAGGAAAAAAGAGAAGGCAAAACAGGGGAACAAAATATTAAGGCAAATCCGCCTAAAATGAGTTTAGAAGAGTTAGAGAAACAAATTCGAACTCGACTCAATGATCCAAACTTCACTAAGTACTCACCCGATTATCAACGTTTAATCGAACGATACTTTGAGCTTCTTAAAATAATAGACCAAAGTAAAATTCAGTAACATTTCAACTTATTAGCTACTTAAAAAGATCTCTATTATAATCTATCACCCACTCATAAGCTTCTAGAACAGCTGCTGTAGTTTCTTGCTCTAACGGAAATTCACAAATCTCTCGTACGTATTCTTTGGCATTTTTTGGCGCAAAGGATTTTCCCACAATTTCTAATGCGGGAATATCTCCACTTGTGTCGCCGATATAAGCGATTTCATCTAGCTTCAGATTTAACATTTTGCAAAGATGCCGAATACCCGCTCCTTTATTCGTGCTTTTCGAAATCACATTAATCGAAACGTCCGTATAGTGCACTTCAAAATTCGGAAAATTGTTCTCCACAAATTCATTAATACTTTTATACATCCCTTGAATAGCGGAAGGATCTGGATTGATGAGACCAATATCGGTTCGCTTAGCGAATTCAGGAATTGTCTTTGGTGTCTTGCGAATATAATTCTCAGTCAGATGAGACTTAATTGCATTCAACTCAGCTTCTCTTGCCTCATCAAAGCTAGGATTCCAAGTCAGCGTATTTGTCTGCATATCATAAATACCACCACCACTTTCGAATATCATTGGCTGTTTCATTCCAATCCACTGTGAAACAGCTTCTACATAAGGAAGAGGTCTCCCAGAGCAGATGGTCATCGGAGGGATTGCTTCATCAGTAGAGCTAAGTGCTACTAGTTCTTTTATTCTCGAGATAGCTTCCCAATTTGGACTTTCAAAAGGATGACTAATACATCCATCCAAATCGGTGATAAATAGTTTTATCATGAATATTTTTTACGGTATGTGGGTATTAGGAATGCAAACACAAAACAAAATAACGCAATCCCGCCCATCCATTGATATTGGTTTTTATAATCAGCGTATTCTTGGCTAGAAAATTCACCTTTTTCAAGTTCATCAACACGAGCTAAAAATGCGTCAATTCCATCATTACCTCTCTCAATTGAATAGTACGTTCCATTGGCTTTGTTCGATATTTCTCTTAATACGCTACTTTGCAGAGCTGTTGTCACCACTTTACCAGCGTTATCTCGTTTATAGCCTATCAAGTCTCCGGAACCTCTATCATATAAAGGAATTGTAGTGCCTTGTTCTGTTCCAATGCCCAAAGTATATACAAATATATTATTATCCATCAGCGCTTTTAAAGCGTCACTATATGATTGCCCATGGTCTTCTCCATCAGAAATTATGAGCAATACTTTAGCGGCTTCCGCAGCACTTTCATTTTCATCTAACGACTCAAAAGCTGTGAGTGCAGTTTGCATTGCCGACTTGAAATCCGTTGCTGAACTCGGCATTTGATCGGTATCTACAATATCTAGGAATAATTTTAACGCAGAATAATCAAGAGTCATTGGGCTTTGTAAATAAGCTTCTCCAGTAAATACAATCAAGCCAACTCTATCACCTTTTAGTCGATCAATAAGACGGCTGATTTCAAACTTTGCTTTAATTAACCGGCTTGGTTTTACATCTTCTGCGTTCATACTTGCCGACAAATCTAGTGCAATGAGCATATCAACACCCTGGCGCTTAACTTCTCTCACCTCAGTTCCTATTTTTGGACCACCGAGCGCAATCACAATAAAAACCAATCCTAAAATAGAAAAGGTAATCTTAACAACGTCACCTATACCCCAGAATCCTTTGCGAAGAGTATTAAAAAGCTCGTTATTGAACAGTACTTCTCTTTGTCTTTTTAAAGATTTAGATTTCCAGCTGAGCAGAATAATCAGGACTGGAATTAGAAGAAGAAACCATAAATATGTAGGAGTTTGCCAGATCATGAATAGTGATTATTTTAGTCTTGATAATAGGAAAAGCCTCAATTAGATGCTTCTTTTAGGATTTATTTCTGATTGGAGGATTCGAAATTTTAAGTTTATTTCAATCAATTAAAACCACCTGCAAATCCATCAAATTTATACCTGTTGCACCAATTTTAAGATGAGTATTCATCTCTTCATGAAATGCATAAGAATTATTCTGTTGCAGTATATTTTCTGGACTAATTCCTTTTTTTCTTGCATGTAAAGTGGTTAGTGAATTTATAATAGCCCCAGCAGAATCCGTGGGACCATCGATGCCATCTGTACCGATGCTAAGCATAGATATGGAATGTTGTCCTTCAATAGAAAGAGCTGCAATTAACGCCAGTTCCTGATTTCGGCCACCTTTACCTGAACCTTTAACATTTACTGTAGATTCTCCATGGAAAACTAGAGCCGCAGGTTTCTTTAAGCTGTCATTACCACTTAATACCTTAATCGCTTTGCTACATATCTGTTTAGAAACAGATTTTATATCCCCTGAATATGCTTCATTAGAAACCCAAACTTCATAGTCATGGCTTTTCAATTTCTTAGAAATCGTTTCCGCTAATCCAATACTTTTAGAAACAATCTGAACAATATGGTTAGAATGGTGGGCTTCATCTGGCTTTGGATTTTCTGGAATAACGCCTTCCTCACCAAAAATAAGATGCCGTTTAATTGAACCAGGGACGACATCCCAAATTTTAAATTCTTTCAAAACACTAATCGCATCTGTATAAGTAGATGGATCAGGAACAGTTGGGCCACTTCCAATGGTTGAAACGTCATCACCTGGTACATCTGATTCAATCAGAGTAACTAACCTAACATGGGATAGTTCTTCCCCAAGCTTACCTCCCTTTAAATCGCATACATGCTTCCGAACAATATTCATTTGCTGAATACTAGCTCCAGAGTTAAGCAAAAGCTTATATAAAGTTCTAATTTCAGCTATCTCAACTCCATAAGGAGGAATACAAAGTAAGGCTGACGCCCCTCCTGAGAGACAGAATATCACTGTTGAATCTTTTGGAATTTGTCTCGCTAAATCGAGTAACTCATAAGAAGCTGAAACTGAGTTTTCATCTGGGTAAGGGTGGCTACCTTCAAAAACTTGAATTCCTTTATAAACACCGCTTTCCAAACCAATAAGAATTCCATCTTTACAGTGGATTCCTTGCTTTAGCACCAAGTCGGCTAATTTCACAGAACCTTTACCAGCACCAAGAATATAACAATCTTCATTTATGTTGAGGTTGGATAGTTCCTGCTTTTGAAAATCTTTGAGATTCTTTCCAATACTCTCAAGTAGGTCGTGCTGTTTTTGAAGTTTATCCTTCATCAATGCTCACTCGTTTTGACTGTTTCATTAGTAAGAGTATGGGAATGAGTCCCATAGTGCATAAAGGAAGTGAATATCTGATAAAGAAGTCCATTATATCTAAGGAGAAGGAACTCCCATTAACTCCAATCTTGAAAGCAATAAAGGCGATCACCCAAATTGAAAGATGAATCCCCGAAAGTAATAAGAAATTTTTTATTCTAAAATCCACAAATAAAAGCCCCACAATCGCAAGTAGAAAGAACATTCCAAAGGGCGCTTTAAAATACAATTCCTTTTGTTTGGCGTTGGTCAAGCTCACCATTTTAATAGATGTGGCACTTTCATAGCTATGCTCTAAACCTTCATAGGTTGTATGGCTATCAATAAAAGATATTACATGCCCTCTAATCGGTCTAAGTGCCGAGAAGTATATGAGTAATATTCCAATCCCAAAAAGTACTTTCTTAAGCTGTTGCGGCATCACTAGGGTTTTGAGGTAGGCTATTATAATTCACCCATATCATCCAGAGAAAAAATATGCTTATATAAAATATGGTTGTGGTTGAGTAATCATGAGTGAAATCGAAAAAAGCTGGCCACTCAACTTTAGTAATTGTAAGAGTTATAATACGTAACACGTTGATTATATATATGATACCAATTCCCATTACTGAAAAACTCAGTCTATTTTTCCAAGGGCCAGGAAATGCGAGAATAAAACCAAGAAATAAGCCTATTGCCGAAATTCCATTACAGCCGTCTACTACTTCGATACCAGAATATTCGCCAATACCAATGATGCGGTTTACGGTATATACATCATAGCCGAACCATTTTATGATACCAGCGCTATTACCAATTATATTTAGAGAAAGCCATTCGTCTAAACGCCCGTCAGGAAGTAGCCACTTCTCATAAACTATGTACCACACTACGAAAATACCAAGTGCAGTAAGTACAAATTTAAGGGTAGGAGATTTCATAGGTAAAATTGCTTTTCGTTCTTTTAAAAAGACTGTTTCAGTCTTCTTATTGAAGCCTTTATGGTACTAATTATCTAGCAAAAAATTTGGCTATAGTTTCTGCTACGTATTCCACTTCTTCTGAAGCCAATTCTGGATAGATGGGCAACGAAAAAGCTTGTTTGCTTGCCAACATAGAGTTTGGGCAATCACCCTCAACATACCCAAGATTAGAAAAACACTCTTGAATGTGTAATGGCACTGGATAATATGTAGCAGTACCTATTCCATTCTCATCTAAAAATTTCTGGAGTTCATCACGTCGACTGCTTCGAAGAGTATACTGATGATAAATGTGCCTTCCATTATTTTGTGGAGCACCTGTTGTTTCCTTTGGAAGTATCAAGTGAGAATTAGTAGAGGACAAACTTAACCCCTTCTTTTCAAACAGATCATTATATCGAAGTGCTAATGCTCTCCGCTTAGTTGACCATTCCTCTAGATACTTTAATTTCACTGAAAGCACCGCTGCTTGGATGGAATCGAGACGACTGTTTATTCCAACAAACTTATGATGATACTTTGGTCTCGCACCGTGTAGACGAAGGATATCGACTTTCTCAGCCAGCTCATCATCTTTAACTGTTATAAGTCCGGCATCTCCATAAGCACCTAAATTCTTACTCGGGAAAAAACTAAAACAACCAAAATCGCCAACTGTTCCTGCTTGTTTGTTTTCGTATTTGGAGCCAATTCCTTGGGCAGCATCTTCAATTACATACAAGCCAAATTCTTTTGCGACTTCCATAATTGGATTCATATCAGCCATCTGACCATATAAATGAACAGGAATGATAGCTTTAATCTGTTCCTTCTTTATGGATAATCGTTTCGAAAGCTCATCATTTCCTTCTAAAAACTCACGAACTTTAACTGGGTCTATGTTATAGCTTTCCATTTCTATATCGATAAAAATAGGAATGGCTCCTAATCTAGAAATAGCACCTGCAGTAGCAAAAAATGTGAATGGGCTTGTAATTACATAATCGCCAGGCTTAATATCAATGGCCATTAGGGCAAGTAGTAAAGCGTCAGAGCCAGAGGCACATCCTAAAGCATGATTTGCCCCAATATAATTGCCTACTTCTTCTTCAAAATCCTTTACAACACTTCCCATAATAAAATGCTGCGAATCGAGTACTGAATGAATGGCTTGCGTGACTTCTTCTTTAATAGAAGAGAATTGAGCGTTAAGATCTAGAAGAGAAACTTGCATCATGCAATAGTTTTGTTGTTGACGATAATATTTTTTTCTAACTGTATGAGAATATGGCTAATCAAAAAGTGCCACTTCACCGTCGTTGAGATTGTAGCTCTCGTTGGTTTCAGGACAAAGCGCCTTCCCATCTGCGTTGAACTCAAGTCGATGTCCCGCTTTTGAAACCCACCCAATTTGTTTAGCTGGATTTCCGACAACAAGAGCAAATGCCTTGACTGGTTTTGTAATCACGCTACCAGCTCCAATAAAAGAATATGCTCCAATTTCATTACCGCATACTATAGTAGCATTAGCTCCGATACTTGCACCTTTTCTAACGAATGTCTTTAGATATTCATCCTTTCGTACTACATGGCTTCTTGGGTTTATCACATTTGTAAAAACCATAGACGGGCCACAAAACACGTCGTCTTCCAGAATAACTTCATCGTAAATAGAAACATTATTCTGAACTCTCACATTATTACCAAGTACAGCTTTAGATCCAACATAAACGTTTTGGCCTAATACACACTTTTCACCTAATACTGCACCCTCCATTACATGAACCCAATGCCATACTTTAGTGCCTGCTCCAATTAACTCAGGGCTTTCAACAATGGCGGTTTTATCTATATAAATGGTTGGTTCTTTCAACAAAGTAGTTGTTTAATGCAGTTTCTATAATTAACGAAATATTGGTATTAAAAGATGGTGGTTAGTTAATGAAATTAAAAACCTGCCGCTTTATAAATATTCTCGATAATACTTACTACAGTAGTTCCATCAAAAGCGTTTGCAGTGGCTTTCGTTTTGCCGTTTAAGGTATCAATTACGTTTTCGATAACGTAATGGTGGTTCGCAGCACTTCCTTTGTACGGTCCATAATCATTCGGTGGATTTGTTTCCGCAAGTTCAGGCATTTCGTAATCCTCAATATGGCAATACTCAATTTCGTTCATATACTGCCCTCCAACTTTTAAACTACCTTTTGTGCCTACCACAGTGATACTACTTTCCATGTTTTTATCCCAGCAAGAAGTAGAATAATTTATAGAACCCAACCCTCCGTTTACAAACTCGAATTGAGCAAATCCAGAATCATCAAAATTTTCAAGATTAGGGTGGGTAAAATTCTTAACAGTAGCTTTTGGATTCTTGATATCGCCAAAAACCCAATACATTATATCTATAAAATGGCTGAATTGAGTAAAAAGTGCACCACCATCCAATTCTCTTGTACCACGCCAAGGACTTGTAGAATAATAACGTTCATCTCGGTTCCAATAACAGTTGGTTTGAACCATCAGCACATCACCGATTATTTTATTCTCCACAACCTCTTTTAGCCACATGGAAGGAGGGCTATACCTATTCTGTTTTACCACGAAAACTCTTTTTCCTGAACGTTCCATGGCTTTTATTACATCTTGGCAATCTGCTATAGATAACCCCATCGGCTTTTCAATTACCACATGATAACCAGCCTCTAGTAGGGCAATAGCGTAATCGGTATGATAACCATTCGGAGTAGCAATATTCACCACGTCCGATTGATTATTATCCTTCTTAATAAATTCTTGAATGGTTGAATAGCAAATCGCATTCAATTTCAAATCAGTAGCAATTTCAAACTGATTTTCATCTGTATCAATTACAGCTATAAGCTTAGCCTGAGCGTACTCTTGTACGATTTTTGCGTGTCTTTGTCCAATTCTACCGAATCCAACGACAGAGAAAGAGATTGTTTTTTCCATGACCAAAGATAGAATATTTTCTACTAAATATGAGGCTCTAATTAGTAAGTTATAGCCATAAACAGAGTGTTCAAAAATATAGTCTCGTTAGTTATTAGAATCCGAATCTAAAGCGAAAGTCAATGTACCTAAAATTATTTAACCTCGTACCTTTCGTTATTTTCCTGTCTATCAACCTTAAATTAAATATAACACCACGCCATGGTTCTATTTGAGCATCCATCTCAAGTTGATTCCAGGTATTAACATCTGCATTTTCAAACATTCTATAACCACGTTGAGAAGGTCCAACGGAACCCAAATTTATATCTCCACCAACATTTTCAGTCACATCTCCATTAGCATTAATTGGATTAAAACCTTTTTTAACTTTTTTGAAGGATAAATTAACGCTGGATCTATAAGGCAACCATTTTTTTATAGAAAACTCTACCGTTTCGGAATTTGGACCAGCTTCATGTCCTAATCCAATATTTCGCTGCTCTACGGTGTTCAACTGTTGCCAGTGTGTATACACAAAAGGCTGAATCCTTGTAAAACCTGTTGAAAATAATACCGAGTAAGGGAGTGATATATTTGTGCCAAAATTATATGCAACGTCATTATCATAATCGCCGCTATCATTGAAAAGATTCTTAAAGCTTACTAAATCATCTATCAACACTGATCCATAAACTTCAACTCGGTCTACTGGGTTAATGACCACATCACTAGAAATCAGTAGATTGTTTTTATCTCCTCCATCTAGCTCCGTAAAAATTAGGGGCGAAACTGGATTCAGCTTCCCAATCTCCATGGTTGTATTGCTGTACAGAATATATTCTGTGAAAGATACTTTAACTCTTTTAACTGGGCGAAGAGATAAACGATGTAAACTTATAAATCTATTTGGAGAAACACGACTTCTTGCCTCAATATTACCATATTGAACTGTTGTTTCGTAAGGTTTTGCAAAAAGCGACCCATGTATTGCAGTATAGTCTATGAATTTGGAATCCAGCTTTAATCTTAGCCAATTGAAATTAGGTGAGTCCACATTAAGTATTAATGAAGACGAAACACCAGGTCCAACTCTAAGTGACCCATGCCCTAAATCTACACTAAGGTATCTGTTTTGTACAGTAACCATTGTTTCATATGAGTATGAGGAAGTAGATTTATTGTTCAATAATTTTTGAGATGTACCCCATTTTGAATCAACAAGAAGAAGCCTATCATCTCCTAATGAGGATACATTATCCAATTCAACATGTACTCCATAATTTCCTTGAATGGTACCATAAAGACGAACACCTTTATAATAATATCTAGCCCATCTCCACTCACCTTTTTCCCAAGCATTTACTTCGGCTCGGCCAAATTGGAAGTCAAAAGCACCATAGCTATTGTTTGAACTGTCATAGATTGCAAAAAGATGTGGTTCATCTCTAGAGGTAGTAAAATATTTTAGCCTATCTTTAAATTTATCTTTTGAAGTAAATAAGCCTTTTTCAACACTTCGTTCCAAAAATTTAGGATCGAATTCTTGTTGATATCCATCTAGTGTAGCTTTATCGGACCATGATAGATTGATTCGGTTCTCTTCAATTTTCGAAAGATAACCAACAATCTTACCCCGGTTTATTGGCAAGTCTTCATGATTATAATCAAGAATTAATCCAGAAGCTCTTTGATAAGCTAGCCAATCGTATACAGAATGAGTAGCCGGAACTAATGAGACTTGTGAAAAAGCAATTGTAGATAACCCAAGCGTAATAAAAACTGCCAAAGTATGTACTAGTAAATTAAATCTTGGTCTTATCATCCTTCACTCTCTATACAGCTCTCATTAATTATAAGTTACATGTTATCTAAATGTATACTTATTATGATATATACGACACTAATTTACCGAAAATTAATGGCTGGCTAAGATTAATCCTTACCGAAAAGGTCTCTTGTATATACTTTAACAGAAACGTCTGATATTTCATCTACCATTCTGTTAGCAACAATAACATCAGAAACTTTTTTGAACTCATTCAAATCTTTTATAACTCTAGAGTTATAAAAATCGTCTTCTTTTAAGTATGGTTCAAATACAACAACTTCTATTCCTTTTGCTTTAATGCGCTTCATTATCCCTTGAATAGCACTAGCTCGGAAATTATCTGACCCCTGCTTCATTACAAGACGATAAATACCCACCACTTTTGGATTGGATTTAAGAATCTGATCAGCAATAAAGTCCTTTCTAGTAGTATTAGCATCAACTATTGCACGAATTAAGTTATTCGGTACGTCTCTAAAGTTTGCTAACAACTGCTTTGTATCTTTAGGAAGACAGTATCCTCCGTAACCAAATGAAGGGTTATTGTAGTGATTTCCGATTCTAGGATCTAAAGCAATTCCTTCAATAACCTGAGCTGTGCTAAGGCCATGAGTTTCGCAGTATGTATCCAGTTCATTGAAGTAAGCAACTCGCATTGCTAAATACGTATTTGAAAAAAGCTTTATAGCCTCTGCTTCAGTTGAATCTGTAAAAATTACAGTAATGTCTTTATCTTCTTTATGTGCACCTTCAACTAAGAGAGCTGCAAACTTTCGTGCACGATCAGATCTTTCCCCAACAACAATCCTCGATGGATACAAATTGTCATAAAGTGCTTTTCCTTCTCTTAAAAACTCAGGAGAAAAAATCAAATTTTCAGTATTAAACTCTTCTTTAGCACCTTTAACATAGCCTACTGGTACAGTAGACTTAATAATCATAACCGCATTTGGATTGACTGATATCACATCCTTTATTACGGCTTCAACAGAGCGAGTGTCAAAATGATTAGTTTCGCTATTATAGTTTGTAGGAGTTGCTATAATTACAAAGTCAGCATTACTATACGCTGAATGTGCATCCATTGTTGCTTGTAAATTCAACTCTCTATTAGACAAAAACTCTTCAATTTCTGTATCACTAATTGGCGATTTCTTATTATTTATTAAATCTACTTTCTCTTTAACAATATCAACGGCTGTTACTTTATTGTGCTGAGATAACAGCACTGCTAAAGACAAACCTACATAACCCGTTCCAACTACTGCAATATTCATTTTCTTCTTATGATTTGATGATTAGTTTCTTGGTACTGTTGCTTAATTGAGACATAGCATTTCGAGTGTCTACAATTACCCCTGCCCATTCTGCTAGTTCAGAATAATTTATATTTGAATGATTACTAATAATGAGAATAGCATCAAAAGATTGAACGTTCTCTTTTGTCCAATCCATACTTTCTTTACCCTGCCATTCAGAATGCTCTCTCGTGTTAGGTATAATAGAAATCCATGGGTCATAATAATCCAATTCTGCGCCCATCAACTTCAACTCATCCATTATTGGAAATGCGGGAGACTCTCTCATATCGTCAACGTCTGGCTTATATGCGATTCCGATAATTAGAATACGTGACCCATTTACAGGTTTTTTTATAGTATTTAATGCCTCAATTGTTTTTGAAACAACGTATTTGGGCATCATTGTATTAATTTCCCCCGCTAATTCAATAAATTTTGTATGAATACCAAACTCTTTAGCTTTCCAAGTTAGGTAAAAAGGATCTATAGGAATACAATGACCTCCAAGCCCAGGACCTGGAGTAAATTTCATAAACCCGAAAGGTTTAGTCGCAGCGGCTTCAATAACTTCGAATACGTCTATATCCATTTTATCGAATATAATCTTCAATTCGTTTACTAATGCAATGTTTATCGATCGAAAAATGTTCTCGAGCAACTTTGAAGCTTCAGCAACTTTAGTTGATGAAACCGGAATCACAACATCTATTGCAAACTTATACAGTTCTACACCTAGTTTTCTTGAAATTTCAGAATCTGCTCCAATAATTTTGGGAATATTTCTAGTATTATATTCAGTATTACCAGGATCTTCTCTTTCTGGACTAAATACCACAAAGAAATCTTCCTCGGCTTTTAACCCTGAGCCTTTTTCCAAAATCGGGATTAATAGTTCTGTAGTTGTCCCAGGCCAAGTGGTAGATTCTAAAGAAACTACATGGTTTTTCCTTAGATACTTAGAAATGGTTGTAGCTGTATCCGTTACATATTTCATTTCAGGTTCATTCTTTGAACCTAAGGGGGTGGGGACGCATATTATTATAGCATCAACACTTGCTAGTTTAGCAAAGTCCGATGTTGCTTCACAGTTCTTCGAGCTACTCAACTCGCGCATCTCAGGCTCTGATAAAGTTTTTATATAAACCTGACCTGAATTAATCTTATCTATTTTGGATTCGTCTACATCGAACCCAACTACTTTTACACCAGATTTAAAAAAAGCATATAATAGTGGCAGGCCCACATAACCCAACCCTACAACACCTATAGAGCGAAACTTAGCATCTAAACCGATCATTAAAAAAAATTTATCTCGCTCCCTTTTTAAGCAATACACTTTTAACTATTGCCAGAAATAGTTTCAAATCTAATCCAAATGATACATTCTCAACATACTGTAAATCCGTCTTCATCCAAAGCTTAAAATCAGTATGTCTTCTAAAGTATGCTTGCCAAATACAGCCCAATCCTGGTCTCATTTTAAACCGATTTAACTCTTCTTTCTCATAATCATAAATAGGCGTTGAAATGGGCCTTGGTCCTATTATTGTCATTTCACCTTTTAGAATATTGAACAATTGAGGCAGTTCGTCAATACTTGTTTTTCTTAAGAATTTACCAAGTCGAGTTATTCTAGGGTCTTTATCAGACTTAAATAACTTCCCACCTTCCATTTCATTTAAATGACTAATCTCATCTTGCATTAAATGAGCACCATCTACCATTGTTCTGAATTTGTACAATGTAAAAGGCAAACCAGAATGGCCATACCTCTTTTGTTTGAAAATGGCACTACCTTTAGAATCTAACCTCACTAGCAGAAACGTTATTACATATAAAGGGGACAGTGCTATTACAGTAAACAAGGTAAGTACATACTCCACAAAGTATTTAAGATTTATATATACACTTTCTTTTGGCTCTATATAAACTACAGCCTTCCTCTCTTTCTTATTTACAGAATTTTTCACATCATTTTTGAATAGCAAATTTTCCATGTGCTTTTATCTCTTTACCAGATTATTCTATTATAATATTTATAAGATGCCACGATGTACCCAATATAATTGGAGGGTGCAAATTTAATTATCTCTTCTCAATAATCAAACTATTAAAAACTCTCCGCCCTCATTCTAATCTTAATATAAGGTGGTTTCTAATTATCGAATATCTAAGAGCTTTCCATAATGCCCCTCCATTCTAATTACTGAATCTTTCCATTCATACTCACTTTTCACTCTTAATCTTCCCGCCTTCCCTAACTCTTTAGACATCTCTACGTCCTCAAAAAAGGAAACCATTGCTTTAGTGGCTTCATTCACATTATTTTTTGAAACTACAATTCCTGACACACCATGTTGAACCACCTCTTTTAATCCCCCCGCATCAGAAACTACCACTGGTAATTCACAAGATAACGCCTCTACAACTGCTACTCCAAAGCTTTCGGAATCAAATCTACTTAAAGCTACAAATACATTAAACTTTCTTAATAAACCAGGAATTTCTTCATTAGCTACATTACCGAGAAAATCACAGTTCTTTTCCACTTTCAAACTCTTGGCTAATATTTTCAGTTTAGGTAACTCAGTTCCATCTCCTGCTATCATAAGCTTGAATTTTTTTTGAGGGTATTTATTACAAAAACCAGCAAATGCATTAATCAGAATATCAATACCATATTTAGGTTCCATTGCTTTTGCTGTCCCAATAACAAAGTCATGCTCATCATCTTTCTGAGCTTCTATTTTAGGATGGAATACCGTTGTATCCACACCAAATGGGGTAATTTCTATATCAATAGGTTCTGATATTAGAGTCTGAATTTGAGCAGCCATAATATTGCTTGTGGAACACACAACATCAGCTTTTACAATGTTTTTCCGTACAATTCTTTTAAGAATTAAGCTATGCTCAATATCTTCATATACGTCACTCCCCATCACAGACAGTAGAATAGGTCTATGAGCTCCATGCCTTGCAAGAAATCCATATCCTAATGCATAAAAACTATGTACCAGATCTGGATTTAAGGCTTTCAATATTCTTTTTACTTTTGGAATATTCAATATATACCCAAAAGGATTCTTGAAAGGTAGTTTTAAAACTTCAACATCAGGATGAAAAACCTGTTTACTAGAATGCATCGTTATTACTGTAATACGATGGCCTTTTTCAACTAGAGCATTTGCCCATCTCACTACATGTACGGATGCTTGGGATCCTACTATGGCAATATGCATTCTTTAATCTTTACTATTAAATTAATTACAGCTCTATAAAAAGGAGTTACTATTATCTAGAATAAGACATGAAGAATGCATATCTAAAAATAGATCTTACCTAATTAAGATTACAAATTTAATACCGAGTTATATATATAATCTGAAGTATCTATAGAGTTCTTTAAAATATCTTCACGAATTACATTAAAACTATTCCTTAACTTAAGTAGGTCGGTACTTTTGTTACTTGCTCTAATTATATCCTCTTTACTTTCTGTGAAATTAAAAACAATTCCATAATTTGATTCCAAATAATTTGTATACCCCCGTCCTTCGTTATCAATATACACTGCAGGAGTACCTAGCATTGCACTTTCAGAGGCCATTGTGGCACTTTCACCAACAAATAGATCCGCATAATAAAGAAGGCTATGCATCTTAGTTTTATCAATTCTTAAAGCAAACGGCTTTAATTCTTCAGGCAACTCAGATTCAGAGGTAATGCACACATTGCTAACCTCACTTAAGCGCTTTACTAAGTTAATTTTATCTTCAATTTGTATGCCTGTGTGCCCAATATCATGTACAGCCCCCCAAGAAACAAATCTAATTACAGTTAGTGGTTTCGATGCGTCTAACTCAATCTCTGTGAGTACCGATGGATCTGGTTCAAAGTGATTAGGATGTAAGTAACTCAATTCCATGAACCCATTAAACCTAAAGTGCTTTACTCCCAGATCTTTTTCAAAACATGCTGGTGTATGCACCTCAGTTGCAAAGGGTACTGACATTTTATGGTGTAGATTTGCATTCTCAGTATCACTAAAAAGGATAGATTTTTTTCCCAATAACCATGCCGCTTGAGCCCCATAAGGGTGCATAAAGCTTATCACTTTATCTATTTTTTTCTTTCTTATTATTAATAATAATTTAGCAACAGCATATACTTGATAGATAATTTTTCCTAATACTGACTGAGCTCCTTTACCTCTACTAATAAACTCTATTCCATACTGACTTAATAAAAGCTGTTCAATTTCTTTATTTCTACTAACAACCGTAACATTATGTCCGTCTTTAATCCATCTTTTATATGAATGTCTAAAATAATGAACATGTGCGGGATGGTTTATATCAATTAGGATATTCATCCTTGCCTTTTTTCTAATGTTTCTAAATACGTTGCCAGTGCTACCATCATCCAACCTTGATTCCATCTTAGGTATGGAGTTTTATTAGTCACCATAGAATACTTCTGATAATAAAAGAAACCTTTTGGAGATAACATATTCTGTATAGTCCAATCTAAGATTTTTGTTGCTCTCTCTATATAATTCTCATCCAAAGATGAGAATTTTGAGAAGGTAATTATTCCTTGGCTTTGATTGTGAATATCTATTGGCCAAACTTTAGGCAACCTCCATAATGCTCTACCTTTATCATCAAATTGATTATTGTAATAAAAATCCAAACCTTTTTTTATTGAATTTGAGTATTGTACATCCTCAAATTCAGTATGACTAAGAATATTTCTCATTATCTCAACAACATAACCCTGATGGAAATCAATCTGCTTCTTTGGTTCGTAGGTTTCCAACTCATGCTTGTAATACCAAGAACCATCACTATTCTGAAAATGAAGAGTAAAATCTAACACTCCTTTTATTTCCTCGGTATGCTCTCTCTTATCGTTCAAAAAATCATCATACGCTAAAACCTCTGCAGCAAGTAAACTCGCATTTACAGTAAGGTCTTGCCTTGCTGGCGTGTAAGAATAACACAAACCAAACTCAGTTTCAGTAAGAATAATATCTTTTTTTATGAACTTCGCTGCGCCTCTAATTACTTCTTTTACCCTTTCATCTTTATAAACAGAATAATATTCCATCATTGCTCTGCAATTAAAACCGGTAACAACACTAGAAGGCGTATTCTTATAAAACATATCACCTGTTCTATGTGGCCAATCATAATTATATCCCCAGCTATAACCAGTATATCCCTCAGAAGGGTTGTTTATTAGCCATTCAAAGAAAAACTTATTGAGTTCATCAAGTTCGCTATCATCAATCAATTTTAGTTTTTTTAACTTTGAGTATGAAAGTAAAAATAATCCCATTCCTTTTGGATTAATTCCCTTTTCCACTCCCGCCAGTCTTCTTAAATTAATAGGAGATCTCTTAAAGAGTTGATTTGTATAAAAAGATATTATGCTTCCAAATTTTTCAAATGGTATCTTCCCATTGTGAGAGTCATACAAACTATAACCTTTATAGTTTTCGTTTTTGCAATACTCATGTAAGCCTAATAGTGTTTTTTGATACTTATTCATTAGTAACATATTTAATAGATTTTAAAAAACCATCTCTCATATACTCAATTAGAGCACGATCCTGAAAAGTCTTTCTTGCATTTTCGCTAAAACTATCTCTTAGTTCATTATTATTAGCTAATAACTCTAATTTTTCACTTAAATCATTTGCATTTCCATTAAAGAAAAGACCGTTATAATTATCTTTAAATAGCATCATTGGCTCTGAACTTACCAAATCATTGCTATTACTCATATTCTCAGTTACCACAGGTACACCAAAAAGAAATGCTTCATTTATGCCCAACCCAAGATGTCCAGGGATACAGAATATATCTGCTAGCTGGTAACATAAAGAAAGTCTTTCAATATCATAAATAGCACCTGTAGCGTATATATTCGATGCTCCCTTTATAATCTCCTCTTGAGTATGACTCAATCCTGGTCCTACAATTAACAAAGCTATACCATTCAATTCTCTTGAAAAGACTTCCAAAAGAATATCTACATTTTTCCTTTTCTCGATTCTTCCTACAAAAAGTACAACTTTATTCTCTTTTATTGACAACTCTTGTTTAAAGCGAATAACCTCTTCACCACTTATCTCTGTGTTGTAGCATTTATTGTTAATAGTATTATTAGCGACAAATACCTTCTCTTTATTTGTAATAATAAATTGTTTTTCAAATTCAGAATATAATATTAAGGCATCTGCTAACCTTTGCCTTAAATAGTAAATTTGATTCTTAAATGGTTGGTTTATATTAGTAATATTTATTCCCTTTGACCATACTATTGATTTAGTCTTTGAAAACAATCGTAAATATGCTAAAAAAGGAATCGAAAAAGTATAGCTCAACCAAATGAAGAAAATAGAAACATCAGGCTTTTCATTTTTATGAAGCTCTTTAAAAGATTTGAATGTATACTCTATTCCAATGTATTTATCCTTTTGGATATTACATTTTTCCTTTTCATAGTAAATATATAAGTCTACTCCATATTTGGAAAATTCTGAAATAAAAAAGTCATAAATCTTTTCTCTATAGCTAAGAGTCGTGGGATCAAATAAAAAAACTTTCTTCATGCCCCATATCCATATTTTTTCAAATCTTTATTGAACCATTTTGCGAGTTTTATATTGTCTTCAGCGAACAGTTCATTAATGTATTTGCTTTGGGACGCCAGTAATTTATATTTTTTAGGAGACATATTGTAATCAAATACCCTTATAATTTTTACTAATATTTTGTAGAAATAGGCTGGTATATACGCATTGTATTCATCGTAAATGTTCTTTTTCTCTTTAATTAGAACCTTGTTTAAGAGCCTTAATATTTCTAAACCACTCTTACTTAGCCCCTTTCGATGGGACTTTATATTTGATTCTTTAGGAACTAAATAAACCCCAATATAATCAGCTAATGATAGTACTATTTCATCCTTTGAATTTTTTAATTCTTCGTAAATGATAACTTTTAAATTCTCTTTAGAAAATTTTCTTTCGATTAAAGAAATAATTTCATAGTAATAATTTTGAAAATAATTTTGCTGAGTGTTTCCTATACCTAATAATATATCTACAAAATCATTAATAGTTTCTTTTCCTCCCCCTATTACATACTGTGAATATCTTGACAAGATTAGATCTTTATGCTCTCTAATAACAAGTATTAATTTTGTATTTGGGTTCTTATTATAAATATTATCTAGTACCAATTCCAAGGTATTTAACATTGTTCCATGAGTATTCAGTTCATGATTATAACATGGTAAAACAATATGTTCATCGCTCTCTAAGTTTATTAATTGCTTATTTAAGCGAATATCCTTCTTATTTTCATTTAGTAAAGAATACCTTTTTGACTTGTATATGTAATTTATCCCATCAACCTCACTAAATAAGCTTTGAAGAAACGTTGATGCACATTTTGAAAAGCCGATATGTATTATTTCGTTCATTTAATTCTTAGTCTTTTATTTAATCCTATAACGTATCCTATTAACAAACCAAATGGGTACATAAACTGTATCCTGAATAAGACATCAGTCCAAACTAAACTAACAGAAAACACTAAGACTAACCCCCCTACTAGAGTCGCCATGTTTCTATTAAATTTTTCTGCAATAGGCAATTTCCTTCTAACACTCTTGGATAGAGTATAAATTTTATATAAGAATACGATAATCAGAATCACTCCAATCACACCCGTTTCCGTAATTAAAATGTCCAAGCTATGCCTTATAGTGAATGGATCATCATAAGGGGAATTTTCACCAATAGGGTTAGAGTTTGCAGATCCTAAGCCCATACCGAACAATGGTGAATCATTTTTAAGAATCAATTTTCCTGCATAATTTATAGACTCTATACGGGATAAACGCCCTCTACCACTCTCACTTTGAGCATACTCAAGTAATGATTCAAATCTAATATCTTGCTTGACTTCCAAACTTTCAAAAACACTATTGTATATAATTGAAAAGCCACCAACTATGGAAAATGTCACAAATAGAATAACAACGCTATTTTTGACATTTAGTTTGAATGATTTTATAAGATAAAGACTAATTACAATCAGCACTAGAATCATTCCTTTTGCGGAAGCTAGAATTGGTGGAATAATTAATAAAAATCCTGCAATAAAATATTTGACTTTTTTTAACTCCAAGAACCTGATAAAATAATAAATTACACCTATACATAGAACTAACGACAATAAATTAGATGCAAATCCCCCCATTGTTCCTGAAACCACATCATATTTTGAAGCACCGTAAACATCAATCTGGCTCGGTACTATAATAAATTGGACGATGGTTATCGGAATTTGAATAAATAAAATATATAACAATAATCTAAATTCCTTTTCGATTGAATATCCATGACACGCCATTAGATAACCAATCAATAGAATAGGAGTAAATGAAAAGTAGTGTCGAATACCTGAAATCCATATGGTAATGCTGTAACCAAATAAACTATTTATTAAAAATGAAAATCCTGCTAAGAATACTAGAAATACTATGGTATTTATCAAAAATCTGTTCTTAGGATACTTCAATATCAAGTAAGTCAGAAATAAAGCTTGTAATATATCAATTATAATTATTGCTTTTTTGGGAAGTAAATTGAGGTTCAAATTTACCTTTCCAAAACTATAACTTCCCGCTACAACCCAGTTTAATATCAGCGCCAAGACTATTATTAAATATATGTAAAAACGTTCGAATTGAAATTTTTTCATTTTACTTCATTATAATTGAAAAATTAAAAATCAAGTAAATATAAACTACTAGAAACTTCATCTACTTAAGCAATTGATAAACAGAATGGAAATCAGGTTCTGTTTTTTCCATGCTAAAAGATTTCGCATAGTCTATTCTTTTTTGTTTATCTAGTCCAGACAACAAGTATGGGTTATCATAAAATGAGTTGATTCTGCTACTTACTCCTTCAATTGATTGAACAACATTTGAAGGTTCAACGCTATTTATTAACTCAGTAATACCTCCTCCATCATTCATCACAATCACTGGTTTACCATAATACATACATTCTATAGCCACTAATCCAAATGATTCAGTAGTAGAAGGAAAAACACACACATCTAATTGGTTTTGAAACTCTTCAACATTAATCACATTTCCCACAAAACTTACCTTTTTTCTTATACCTAAAGACTCAGCCATATTTTCTAGCCTGATTCTCTCATCGCCATCACCAATTATCACTAAATGAACATCATCTTTATTAACTTGAAATTTAGCGAATGCTTTTACTAAATAATCTACTCTTTTCCATTCAATTAGTCGACAAGTTGTACCCACTAAAAACTTATTGGGTAGCCCTAAATCTAATTTTGTTTTTCTCGCATCTACTTCTTTAAAAGCGATACCGTTGTAAATAACCTTAGCATTTGAATTTTTTACTCCCTGAGTCTCCCAGAATTCTTTTGTGTAATTTGAGTTATACGTCAAATAAATTCTTGATCGATTTAAAAAATATTTCTTTAAAAGTCGTTTAAATTTTGCAATTCGATTATTTTTTCTTCCAAATCCATACACACTATGATTAGTATATACGATTTTATGTCCTTTTAAAAATAAGTACCAACTAATTAATGGGGAAAAAGAATGAATATGTATTATATCATATTCCATTGAAATATCATTAAGCTTCCGATACTTAGAAATACTCTTATCAAAAGGTTTGAATCCAATGAAATAGCAATTAACATTAAGCTCTTTAAAAGTTGACTTAAGTGACCCCTCTTTTTTGCATGCTAGTATTCCAACAACTAAGCCCCTCTTATTGCTTTGAATTTGAGCCAAGTAGTAAACAAACCACTCAACACCGCCAATATCACAGCTATTGACTATATGGAGTATTTTCATTCGATTATATAATTTAAGGTCAACTATTATTTTTTTAATAGATTTTTTACACGGTATTTAAAAAAAGAACTCCATAAATGTAGCAGGGAAATGAAGGAAACATTTTCTAACGCTTTAAACTTTCTATAATACTCATTGTTTTTATTATGTCCATTAATTCGATATTTAAGAAACGCTAGATTTCTTAAATATCGAAAATGTATGATAGGTAATTGCTCAGGATAGCCATACCTCTCTGCAAACGTTCGTCTTTGCCAATATACATTTTCAATAAATACCAATCTCTTTTTATTATCAAAAAATGCAGTTGCACTACCATCGTTCCTTCTATAAGTAGCCGTCACATCTTCTAGATATTTAACTTTACCTAGTCTTGCTAAATGAAACCATTTCTGATAGTCGCCCATTAGATATCTCTCATCGAAATCTTCGGCATATAATTCATCAATGTGACGCCCTTCTTCCATTCGATACAATGCTGTACACGTTGCTATATGGTATCTATCTGAAATAATATAAGGTGCACAATTTTCTTCTTCGTCAGGAATGTCTCCTTGTAGGGTATGTATTGCTTCTGTTATTTTTCCTGTTTCCTGGTTTTTATAGTTATAGTCCGTGTGAATTAGAACATATCCAGGGTTCGCTTCTAAAAAGTCTACTTGTTTCTGAAGTTTATATGGATCTAACCAATAATCATCTCCTTCACATGCTGCGTAATACTTTCCTCTAGTATGCATTCTTTGGAACGTTGCATTTAGCATTCTATCCTTTCCAAATTCATTAATATAATGTGAAATTGTCCGATCTCTTAGAAAGAGTCTAATTTTATTTGGATATTTATCAGCATATTGCTTACAAATCTCTGCTGTATCATCTACAGAACCATCTTCACCAACTATTACTTCAAAAGGAAATGAAGTTTTCTGCATTAATATTCCATCTAAACACTCTTGAATGTAAGCTCCATGTTGGTATGTAGTTACTGAGACAGTAACAAGGGGGTCAATTTTATTTACCGGCTTGTTTCCCCCAAGATACTCTTTTTGTAATCTAAAGCGCCGATTTAGTTCTTCATTTGTCATCATTAAATATTTAATATTCTCTCTAATCGATATTTAAAGAAAGAGCCCCATAAGTTTAAAAGTGTGCCCGAGGAAACATTTTCTAACGCTTTAAACTTTCTATAATACTCGTTGTTTTTATTATGTCCATTAATTCGATATTTAAGAAACGCTAGATTTCTTAAATATCGAAAATGTATGATAGGTAATTGCTCAGGATAGCCATACCTCTCTGCAAACGTTCGTCTTTGCCAATATACATTTTCAATAAATACCAATCTCTTTTTATTATCAAAAAATGCAGTTGCACTACCATCGTTCCTTCTATAAGTAGCCGTCACATCTTCTAGATATTTAACTTTACCTAGCCTTGCTAAATGAAACCACATTTGATAATCTGCCATAGAATATCGTTCGTCAAAGTCATCAGCAAATTTCTGGTGAATAAAATGGCCGTAATCACCTCTGTACATAGCTGTACAAGTAGTAATAATATACTTATCAGATATAATTAAAGGAGCACAATCCTCTATTCCATTAAAAACTCTACCTTTATTTTCATGAAGTGCCTCAATAACAATACCCGTTTCTTGGTTTAAGTAGTTATGGTCAGTATGAATTAATGAATATTCTGGATGACTCTCTAAAAAACTCACTTGTTTTTGAAGTTTGTAGGGGTCGGTCCAGTAATCATCACCCTCACACCATGCGATATATTTACCTCTGGCACTGTATAAATTATTTCTTAAATTAAACCTACCCGATGGAAACCCATTAACTTTGATATTATTCATTCTATCGTGTAAAAATAAACGAATTATGTTTGGGAATTTTTTTGCATACTCTATACAAATCTCTCTTGTACCATCGGTAGACCCATCCTCACCTAGTAATATCTCGATAGGAAAATCAACTTTCTGAGCTAAGATACTATCTAGACACTCTCTAATATAGGATGCATGCTGATAGGTTTGTATACAGATAGACACCAGAGGTTGTTTTGTAACAGTATTTGGATATTCAGAAACTTCTACCTTTTGGTATTTATTTTTAAATTCAATAAAATTCATAGGTAATAGTTATATCCATTTAAAATACTTGTTCAACTTCTTAAATTCTGGATCATTAATTATTTCTTCTTTTATATAAGAAGGTAAACTTTTTTTCCAAGCATCATCTTTATCTTTACTATTATAAACTGAATAAGCATCTTTGTCTTTTAAAGTACTCGATGTTGATTTTTCGATAAAATGTTTTGTTTGCTTAGCGAATTCTAAATTACAAAAATCAAATACTTTCCTTATTTCATGTTCTGAATTTTCTAGTAGTTCAGAATAAGAAAGTAAATAGAATTGATTTGGATATTTTTTTTGGAAATTTAAAAATAGTATTGCCACCTCTTTCCATTTATCATAACCGTTATATTCTTCAGGTTTATTTAAATTTTTTTTAGAGGCACCTTTCCATTCTTCCTCGATCTTCCACCCTAGTTCCTCTTTAAACTCTTTTGGTGCTTTTAACCAAGAGTTAATTGTTGAAAAAGGATTCCTTATAATCCCGACTATCTTAATTTCATTATCTTTCAATAGAAGATTTTCTATAATATTATGATAACGCACCTCTTTATATACCAAATGGGACGGGTTTTCTTTAACAAATTGTGGGATATGTTGTTTGGTTTTAGAATCTTCTTGTAGCACAAAAGAGTCATTTGTTTCTCTGATATCTTTAAAGAAACAAATTATTTCTTCCAAAGATGCCTCTTCTCCTATTTGTCCCTTATGTGTATAAGAAAATAACGGCTGAAAACGATACTCAGTGTTGGGAGAAGAGTCAAAAATACTACCCACCCATGTAGACCCCGAACGGGGCACACTGTGTAATGCTATTCTAGTTAACTCCATAATTTCCTACTTCTAATTTTCAACATATTTTATTCCAAAACTACTTCTATATACTTATCATATTTTCCTACTACCGAATTTAGTTGATCGGCAGAGTCAAATTGAAGTACTAGTGTTCCTATGGCTTCATTAGCTCCAGTAAATGCGTTTACGTGATCACCTTTCTCAATCCACAAATCTACTTCAATAATATTCTTATCCAATTTAGGATCAATTTTTAGCGATTTAAATAATCCTGTTTTATTACTATATAAAATGATTTCAGCCCATTTACCCTTATATACTGGCTGTTGAACATTTTCAATTTCATCTCCTAACGCAGCCTGTATAGCACACGAGATTAAGTCTGTTCCTGTGGCATAGTACAACATCTCTGATAAACGATTACCTCCCCCTCTTGGTGAGACTTCCATAATATAGGCTTTATCATCCGTAGTTTCTCTTACTTCTATATTATAAATAGAAGATTTCATCCCTAATAAATCAATAAGACGCTGAAGTTCTATTCTTAGTTCTTTTTGGTTTTTCGCAGAGATCGAAGATGGCCAACTATATGCTGAAGGTGTATAAGGGTTCGGTGATTTCTTGTCAAAATATTGATTAGAAAATGAAATGAATTCAAATTTACCGTCTACAGAAAAACAATCTGTATCGGAAGAAAAATTTTTACTTACTAAGAAATCTTCAATTATAAAGTTTTTGCTTGGTGAGAAATAAAGTGCATGTGTAATTGCTTTTTCAAAATCATCTTTACTCGAAACCTTGGTCACACCTTTACTTCCTGCTGAATCTACAGGCTTTACTATTACTGGCAATTCAAAAACATCAACTTCACTTAATGCATCGCCTATATCGCTATAACTTTTAGATTTAGGAGTGTTAAAATCATGCTTTTCTAAAAACTCACGGAATAACCCTTTATTTTGAAGAATTTTAACAGACTCATATGGTCCAGCGCAAGGGAGGTTTAACTTTTCGCTTACGTATGCAGCCGTAGCAACACCAGGATCTACAGCAAAAGACATAATACCATCTATTCTGAGTTTTTTAGCCAAATTTAAAACAGCTTCTTTATCGATAATGCTCACATTATGGTATTCATCAGAATATTTATGTGCTATATTATCAGGGTAGTAATCACACGTAATAACATAGTATCCCATTTTTTTTGCTTTTTTAATTACCGGGATTAGGTAGCGAAGCCCTCCAAGTAGTAGTAATTTTTTCATATCGGCTATACCGTGGCTATAATAGTATTGACTATTAGTTCAACTTCTTCAATAGTTAAATCAAAATATAAAGGCAGACACAAAACACGTTTTGAAATATCATCCGTAACCTTAAAATGTAATTCTGGCAAATAAGGAACGCTTCTTGCCAAAGAAGGATAAAAGTAACGCCTTGCCTGTATCTCATTATTTTTTAGACTATCAATAACTTTAAACAACTGCGACTCGCTTTCGAAAAGCACTGGATAATACGCGTAATTTAAGCTTGCATACTTATGCCAGGTGGGCTTAATTATATTGATACTTCTTAATGTATTATCATATATATCTGATAATTCTTTACGCTTGTTATGAATTTCATCAATATAGCCCAAGTTAATAAGCCCCATAGCCGCATGGAATTCAGAATTTTTCCCATTAATCCCCAGTTCATTAAAGGCTTCAGGTCCTGAAAACCCAAAATTACGAATTGATTTTAGTTTATTAAAAATATCTAAATCTTTCGCAACAATTAACCCACCCTCGATTGAATGATATAACTTAGTTGCATGCAGACTACAGATACTTATGTCACCATATTCAAAAATAGATTTTCCATGAACTTCTACGCCAAAAGCATGTGCACCATCATATATCACTTTTAAATTATGCTTCTTGGCAACTTTCTCTATTTCCAATACATCACAGGGGTTGCCATAAACGTGAGTTGCTAAAATTGCAGAAGTTTTATCCGTAATTGCTGACTCTATTTTAGTAGCATCAATATTTAAAGAACTTTCATCTATATCTACAAATACTGGTGTGCATCCCTCCCAAACAATACTACTAGTAGTTGCAATAAATGAAAATGGAGTGGTGATAATTTCTCCTTTTAAATCTAAAGCCTTTATAGCCATTTGAAGTGCCACTGTCCCGTTCGTCACAAATAAAAGCTCTTTTAGTTTCAAATGTGTTGCTAACTTCACCTCTAACTTGTTAGCTAAGGGGCCCATATTGGTGAGCCATTGGGATTCCCAAATCTTTGATAGGTATTGTTGATATTCCTTTTGAGGCGGTAAGAAAGGCTTCGTAACTGGTATCATATTATTGATTAAACATTAGCAGTTTTATTTTCCCATGGGAAATCGTTACTTGCATGAGACTTTCCTAGAAAATCACAAAGCTTTTTAAAGGCTCCATCCTCAGCAACATTCAATATTAACAAATCGCTTGGCCTAAATCTAAAATATTCAATCACACTTTCATTATACGCTGTATACGCTTTTATTAACTCTTCTTTAGAGTAAGGGTTGCTTTCAGGAGTATTGTAAACCCATCTATTCAAGTCCCAAGGAAATCCTTTTTCTATGTAAGATGCATTCTGCAAATCTACTTTAGTAGGAATTCTTCCATCCTTACCCCATTTTTTTGCATGAAATTTCGTTAACGAATTATACCATTGCTCTGGTGTATCTCTAACGGTGAGAATAAACTTGCTATTCGGAAACTCATAATCCAAAACTACAAAAGTATAAGGTTTGCTAAATGGAATATCTTGAAAGAATTCCGCCGATCTACAATAATCTACAATCTTTTTAAAATCTCTTTTAGCCCATTGGCCCATTAATTTTTCTGCAGTTCTTTGGTGCCCCACAATATAACCTAACTCCTCCATTGCTGCTTTCAATGAAGTTGTGCCAGTTTTGTTATTACCAATTCCAAATATTTTAGGCTTACCCAAGCTTCTTAGTTGCCCTAATCTCCTTCTTAGACTCCACCTTACCGCTTCTGGCAGAGCACTCTTAATGACATCTTTCATTCTATCCCCCTTTAAATCTTAAAAACATTTTTTTCGTATATTCAATTATCGGGTATTCAAATTTATATATAATAGCTACATAAATTATTAGCCCACCAACTCCTCCAAGTAGCAAAGTTGGGACGTCCCCAAGAGACAAATATTGGGTAAGAGCCCAAATCACAGCTCCGGCAAAAGTAGAAGCTGCCAAGAATTTCCAAATATCTTTTATTTGTTCAAGCATCCCATAATTAATAAACCTACCACTGTAATAACTATTAATATAGTAAGCCAATACTGAATTAAAGGCTCTAAATATTACCAATGCCAAAACCGAATATTGAACTAATATAACTATTCCTAAAATTGAAATTCCCTTTTTTAAGAACCCGAGCTTTAAAAATAAATCGCTTCTACCCTTCACTTTTAAAATATTTAGGTTATAAGCTTGAACGGGGTAGAATATTCCGCTAACACAAAGCCACTGAAAGTATGGGACAGCTGGCATCCATTTTTCAGTTAATAGGACTCTAAAAAGATAGGGAGCCAAAACTATTGCTGCTACCATTAGTGGTGTTATTACTAAAAATACTTGGCGAACCATTTTTTTATATGCATTTTTAAGACGTACGTCATCGTCTTGAATACCTACTAGAATAGGGAACGTTACTCTATTTAGTGCATTGGATATATTTTGTATGGGTAGTTGCTTTAACTTATTAGCTTGTGTATAAAACCCAACTTGAGCTGTACTAAAGTAACGCCCAATCATTAATTCATATAGATTTTGGTATACTGTACTCAGAATTCCTTCAATCATCATTTTCCCACCAAAATCGAAGAGAGATTTAATTCTACTCCAATTGAATACAAATAAAGGTTTCCATTTAGCATGAATCCATATTTGCAGTGAGTAAGCCGTTATATCAACTAATTGTTGAATTACTAAACTCCACACACCATAGTTCATATATGCAGCTACAATTCCAGCCAACCCACCCAAAAAGGATGAAGGCAATTTAGAAATCATTAATTCTTTAAATCGTACTTCTTTAGTTAGTTTGGCAATCTGCACCATAGAAAAAGCAGAAATTATAAACCGCAGTCCTAAGACTTTTAGAAGCATGACTAATTGTGGCTCATTATAAAAATCTGCTATATAAGGAGCGCTAAAGAATAAGGCTATATAAACAAGGCCACTAATTACCATATTTATATAGAACACCGATGAGTAGTCAATCTCATCAGTATCTTTTTTTTGAATCAGGGCCTGACCAAACCCACTGTCCGTTATCGCCTGGCTAACAGCTATAAAAACCGTTAACATTCCAATTAGACCAAATGCCTCTGGTGTTAATATCCGAGCCAGAACTATAAATACTACCATTTGAAGCATTTGAACGCCAAACCGTTCTAAAAATGCCCACAAGAAACTGCCTAATGCTTTATTTGCTAGCGACATAAATGTCAATCAACCTTTTTAAATAAAGACCATATCCATTCTTTTTTAATTCTTCCGCTTTTTCCAGTACTTTATCGGTACTAATCCAGCCTTTTCTCCATGCTATCTCTTCCAAACAAGCAATTTTATAACCTTGCCTACGCTCAATAATTTCAACAAATTGCGCCGCCTCCATCATTGCATCATGAGTTCCCGTATCTAACCAGGCAAACCCTCGACCAAGTACTTGAACATTTAACGCTCCAAGTTCTAAATAAGCTTGATTAACAGAAGTAATTTCTAGCTCACCTCGATGTGATGGCTTTACATTTTTTGCAATTTCGACTACTCTATTATCATAAAAATAGAGCCCAGTAACTGCAATATTACTTTTTGGGTTCTCTGGCTTTTCTTCAATGGAGATTGCTAAATTCTCTTTATTCATTTCAACAACACCAAATCGTTCAGGATCACTTACTCTGTATCCAAATACGGTAGCACCATTAAGTTCAGCAACGGTATTTGTAAGTATTTTTCCAAAGCCTTGTCCATAAAATATATTATCGCCAAGGATTAAAGCTACGTTATCATCTCCAATAAATTCTTCGCCAATAATAAAGGCTTGAGCTAAGCCGTCTGGACTAGGTTGAATTGCATAGCTTAATTTTATACCCCACTCCGAGCCATCGCCTAATAATCGTTTAAAACTCTCATTATCTTCAGGAGTTGTGATAATCAGGATTTCATTAATCCCAGAAAGCATCAGTACAGATAGTGGATAATAAATCATTGGCTTATCATAAACAGGCATTAACTGCTTTGATACTGCTTTTGTTACTGGATAAAGCCTAGTTCCACTACCCCCAGCTAAAATTATTCCCTTCATTATTTCCCCATCCCTAAACGTTCAAGATTATAGTTTTTATCTGTTACAGCCTCAACCCAATCCATATTAGCCAAATACCACTCAATGGTGTTTTTAATCCCTGTTTCAAAAGTCTCTTCAGGCTTCCAACCTAATTCTCGTTCTATTTTAGATGCGTCTATAGCATATCTAAAATCATGACCAGGACGATCGGTGACAAAAGAAATTTGTTCTCTATATTTAGTTTCTTTGGGTACCAAGTCATCTAATGTATCACATATTGTATGAACCACATCCAGATTTTTCTTTTCGTTGTGCCCACCTATATTATACGTCTCTCCTAGTTCCCCTTGTTCAATAACACGCCAAAGTGCGCGAGCATGGTCATCTACAAAAAGCCAATCTCTAACGTTATCACCTTTACCATAAACTGGAATATTTTCACCTTGTAATGCTTTAAGAATAACCACAGGAATTAGTTTTTCAGGAAACTGAAATGGACCGTAATTATTAGAGCAATTGGTTATCAAAACAGGTAACCCATAGGTATGATACCACGCTCTTGCTAGATGATCGGAAGAAGCTTTACTTGAAGAGTATGGTGAACGGGGATCATACGCAGTTTCTTCTGTAAACAGGTCGTTATCTCCCAAAGAACCATAGACTTCATCCGTTGAAACGTGTAAAAACCGAAACGATTCTGCAGATTCTTTATCCAAGCCCAACCAATATTTTTTTGCACTCTCCAAAAGGACATGAGTACCAACAATATTTGTTTTAATGAATTCCGCTGAGCCATCGATGGAACGGTCTACGTGAGACTCTGCCGCCAAATGCATAATTGCATTTGGATTGTATTTTTCAAAAATCTTTTCAACTTCTTTACCATCACAAATATCAACTTGCTCAAAAGAATATCTATCAGACTCTGCTATAGACTCCAATGACTCCAAATGACCTGCATAGGTCAATTTATCTATGTTGATCACTTCATGTTCAGTGTTAGTGATAAGAAAACGAATCAATGCAGACCCAATAAAACCTGCGCCACCTGTTACTATTACTTTCACATTTATACCCTATTAATCCTACTTTATATTCAAATTTCCTTGCCAAAGTTAAGTAACCTTGACTTTTCAATTGGTGCGAAATCTTTTTTACTAAAAACTCAACCTTCCCACTAACCTTGCTAAGTACTCTGTGTTTATCCTATCCCATATAACTGTAATATCAATAATAGGAGTATCTAATCCCTGTTAAAAATACGGCATCAACCTCTCCTGCTTTCCGTAGTACTTGATCAACAAATTAATCTATACCAAAATGTTTAAAAGCAATTTTTTGAAATTCCGTAAAAAGTGGGGAATCTGTATTAACCTTATAAATTTTCTTGTTCCCTACTTTTCTAGCGTTTACTAACCCCGCCTCTTCAAATCTATTTAATTCTATCCTAACTGAATTTGTACTCTCTTTAAAATCTTGCGCTAAACCCCGCAAATATACACTACTTTCAGAGTTTAAAAAAAAACGTAACAGAAGCTTTAGTCTTGTTTTTGATGAAATTAAAATATCTAACATGCCAATCCCGAGTAATATTGCTACTCAATATACGTGATTATAAAAAAAATCTCAATTTGTGTTAAAAAACATTGTCCCATCAAAATTCAGATTTCCTAGACCTAATTACTATTTTCCACCCAACCTATCTAATAAAATAATAGTCGAAGCAACAGCCGAAACTGTAGATGCAAAAACACCTAGATAATCTCTAAACGAAGCTTTTCTTTTAACTCGCACAGCAACTATATGATTATTTTTTAACACAAACTCTTTCATCCCTATTGGAAAAGGCTCCTCAAAGCGGTATTTAAATTTAGTTATGGCAACACCACCTTCTTCATTATCATACTCCTGAACATTAATCTCTACCCTCATCTTAGACCAATCAATTTGAGTTTGTCCATCACTAAGTGTTCTAGGTCCAAAACTATATGAGATTAATCTAGCTAAGTCAGTTCCTTTGGGAATTAAGTACCTACCAGAACTACCTACATCGCCCCATACATTTACAGAGTCAACTAGCTCTCCTGCTTCTGCAATTCGAATAACTCTTTCAGCTTGTCTAAACTGAGGTGAGTTATAAAATTGCTGATTTTGAGCATGGGCTTTATCCAAATTTAAAAAAACAATAAATCCTACTATTATTACAAAGTATAAATTCCTAAATAGATGTCGCATTCTTTATATTTCTTAATGTTTATGTGAAGATATTGATTAATTTTTTCTTTTCGATGATTAATTCTATAATCTCAAAAGTCTATTAGATTCAGCTCTATCAAACCCCAACCTACTCAAGGCATAAAGTACTTTTTCTGTATTATACTCGATTCGGAAACTCTCTATCTCCCAACTATCTGTATCTACCAAGCAACAGGACGCTCTAAAGTCATCGTCTCTCGATTGCCCCACACTTCCTGGATTTATCAAATATTTATGACCTTTAAGAAAAGACAAACTACCGATTTGACTTGAAACTACAGCTGGTATGTGAGTATGCCCAACAAAACATAAAGACTCATCAATTTCATTTAGTACTTTTCGAGCCTTTATCGCACTATCAAGGTAAGTCCATTTACTCGGTTCTATTGGCGAGGCATGAGATGCTACCCAAGTTGAGCTTCCTAATAAAGTATACGGCCTATTTGCTAGCCATTCCATTTGGCACTTATCTAACATTGACTGAGACATTTCTATCAATCTTCTATTAGGGTTTCGAAAATACTTAAGACTTAATTTTCCAACCACTCCTGCATCATGATTTCCCATTACAGTATTTATATTTCTTTCCCTAATCAAATTTATACACTCTGAGGGAAATGGTCCATAACCCACCAGGTCACCTAAGCAAATCCATAAATCAGGACTATATCCATCTAGCACCTTTAAAACTGATTCTAAAGCTGGGAGATTTCCATGGACATCTGAAATAAGTGCAATTTTTGGCATAAAATGAATTATATAACACCCTCACAAGGTTTTCAATCTTCGTAAACTAAGAGTATTACCAACTAAATAATAGTAATAATGATAAATTGTTTTCCTATCTTTATCAGTAGATATTTACAAGTATAAGAAAACAATATTTCAAGAAATTAAGAGATGCATTATAACGGAAATAAAGAGAATAGTTATAATACGAATGGATATAGTCCAATCGCACCTAATGATTCTAATGATGATCAAGAGTTTGATTTAATTAAGCTATTAAATTTATTATTTTTGAATAAATGGATTTTAATAGCATTTGTTTTAGTTTTTACAACAATCTCAATAGTATACGCATTGCTACAAACCCCTATTTATGAGAGTAGCGGTACTATAATGATAAGTGAAAGTAAGAACCGATATTCCTATGCTGGATCTGATTTAGAAAACCTATTGACTACTACATACGGTATTGGAGTAGGCAGTACCATCTCTAATGAGTTGCAAATTTTTAAGTCTAGAAAGTTGAGCCTCGAGTTAGCTCAAAGGCTAAGTAAAGTTGAGTTTGATGAAAACGGAAATAAATTTCCAATTCTGTGGAGAAGTTATCTTACTGACTCTACTTCAACTTCATTGGATACTGTAGCTATGCGATATAGAGGAGTTATACAATTTAACAAACCCGACCCAGCAGCTGATATAATTTCTATAACTTATGAGAGTCCTTTACCTACAGAAGCTTCAACTATTATAAATTTAACAATGAATACGTATTCTGATTTGTCTACAGAACAGAATCGAACGATGGCAATTTCCGCTCTTAATTTTTTACAGGAAGAAAAAAATAGAATTGAATTGAAACTTCAATCTACTGAGGATTCACTTCAAAAATTCATGAATGCAACACAATTAGTAGCAGTTTCTCCTCAGGCTCAGGAGCTAATAAAAACTATTTCAGATATTTCTAGTGAAGGTCAAAGAATAGAAGTTAATTTAGTAGCGGTTAATGCTGGAATCACTCAATATGAGTCGCAGCTTAATGAGATTAAACCTGGCCTAGCCAATCAATATTCTGAAGCTTTAAGCTCTGTCATAGAATACTATCAACATGCTTTAGCAGAGCTTGAAACACGTAGGCTTTTATACTTTACAAAGAACCAAAACATTTCTGAAAGTAATCCTGAAATCACCCAGCTTGACAAGGAAATTAATTTTATTAAACAACAAATTAAGGAACGATCAACTGAATTAGTAACCTCAAATTCTGATTTATATCTTAGTTTTATGGGGTCTAAAGATGGCGGCATAACTCAACGCATCTCAGAAATAAGTCAAAAGCTTATAGATTTAAAAGTTGAACAAGCTCAATATTTGACGCAGAAAGAAGTTCTAGAGAAACGTAGTTTACAAATTGACCAAAGGTTTAAGGAACTTCCTAATGAAATCATTGAGTTATCTCGTTTAAATAGAAATGTTCGAGTGAATGAAGAAATGTATTTGCAAGTTACTGGGCAACTTGCTGAAATGAGTCTTTGGGAAAAAACCCAGTTTGGACTCGGCCGACCTCTTGACTATGCTGTACCAGCTTCAAAACCAATTCGTCCAAAAAAGAGAATAATTGCAATGATTGGTTTCTTATTAGGAGGCATTATTGGTGTTACAGTCATCTTTCTAAAAGAAATGCTAAATGATCGAATTACTTCTACTGATATACTTAAAGATTATCACGCTCCTATATTAGGATCAATTCCCGACTTTAATATGATTGGTGAATTAAATCCAGATGATCGCCAATATGTGGGCGATAAATCTGTCTCAAATCAACTTATCACTTTCTTTGACCATATATCGCCAATTTCTGAGTCTTACCGCCGGTTGCGTATCAATGTTGTATACGCAAACCCAGATAAGAATTATAAGGTATTGATGATTACAAGTGCTACCAAAGGTGAGGGGAAAAGTACCGTAGCAGCTAATTTAGCAATTACTTTTACCGGATCTGATAAGAAAGTATTAATTATTGATTTGGATTTACGTAGACCTACTCAACACAAAATATTTGGTGAAAACCGAGAACCTGGTTTAACTGACATCCTTTTTGGTACTTCTAGTAAAGAACAAGTTGTTAGATCTACCGTTGCCCCCAATGTGGATTTAATAACTGTTGGACGCAAAACCCCTGAGCCTGCTTCCGTTTTGGATAGTCGCCGTTTAAAACAACTTATTGACGAGCTTTCAGCCGATTATGACCATATTATTTTGGATACTGCCCCATATGGTATCATATCCGATTCAGCTTCACTACTTCGCTTGGTAGATGGTCTAGTTGTTGTTTCTCGATTTAATGTTACCACAAAACGTGAGCTAACGTTTACTCTAGACGGTCTTAAACATCTAAATGCTGACGTTGTAGGTATTGTTCTAAATGCTTTTAATCCTAAGAAAAGCACTGATTATTATACTAACTATAACTACTATCAGCGTACCTATTCTGAGTACTATAAGTATAAAGAATAACAAATTTATTAGACTTTAGACTAAGACAAGCCTCATGTAATTAATACTGCATGAGGCTTTTTTGTTTCTCTTTGTTGTATAGCTTTGCTTCCATACATGCTGTTAAATACTTATCTAGGAGTTACTTTATTATTAAGACAGCTCCCAAATATCTCGCTGCTACAACCAGAATAGCCAACCCCCATGTACATTAGTCCCAAGTCGTAGGGCACCTTTCGCTTTATTGGAATACCATAAACCACTACCCAAAATGTTGATTTTAACCGAATCAAAACCAGATTGAGCTGAAACCCCAACATTAGTCAGAATAAGCCTCCATTCGAAGGGTATTTTTGGTATCCAGAGATGAATAGGTTATTTGAATAATCACTCACTGCCCTTAATTACAGAGTGGAGGCTCCTAAACAGTATTACTTAATCTATACGCAATGTGATGAGTTAGGCATTTAGCATTTAGTATCGAGCTCTCTATAAAGATTCTCCGACAAATTCAGGTCGACCGTGTCTACTATTTGAGAATATTTTAAACTTTCGTCAACAAATTATACAACTATCACAACTCTATATTGAGGGCTCGATGATAATTCCCTAGCCTTTGCTTCCTGATTTTATCGAATTCTGCGTTAGGGATTTGTTTTGGCGTTTATTTTGGATCGTCCATCATCTGAAGAGTAAAATAATTTGTAATAAAAATTATTTAGTAAATACATCTATCCAAAAATGTATTTACTTCTAATCTTACAAAATAAAAAAAGCCCTTAATAACAGATGTTATTAAGGGCTTTTAATACAAGGAAAAATAACTCTATTTAACAGAATTAGATAATCATTCCAGCACCAACAGTATTGTTAGAAAACTCATCAACAATAATTACGCTACCAGTGGCTCGATTTCTAGTGTAACTGTCATAAAATAATGGCTCAGTAGTTCGAACTACAATCCGGCCAATATCATTCAATCCGATTTTCACATCATCTTCATACCTATGAAGCGTGTTAATATTCATTTTGTATTTTACTTCTTTAATAACACAGCGAGCTTCTTTCGTGGTGTGTTTGATAGTGTACTTCCCACCTACTTGAAGTTCTTTTTGATTCAACCAACAGATCATGATCTCAAAATCTTGCCCAACTTTGGGTTGGTTATCAACTTTACAAATCATATCGCCACGACTAATATCGATATCATCTTCCAAAGTTATAGAAACAGACATTGGCTGAAAAGCTTCTTCATATTCTTTATCAAGATTATGAATGCTCTTAATTTTACTTGTAAACCCAGAAGGAAGAGCAATAACTTCGTCACCTGGCTTGAATACACCACCTTCTACTCGTCCAGCATAACCACGATAGTCAGGAAAGTCTTTAGATTGAGGACGGATTACCCACTGTACTGGAAAGCGACAATCAACACGGTTATAATCGCTATTAACTTCTACGTTCTCTAATGTATATAATAGCGTACTCCCATCATACCAATCCATTTTTGTAGAGCGATCAACTACATTATCGCCAAAAAGTGCACTAATTGGTATAAAATGGATATCTGGCACATCAAGCTTAGATGCGAACTCTTTATATTGAGTCACAACTTTATCAAAAGCTTCTTGGCTATAATCCACTAAATCCATTTTGTTAACACACACTACTATATGTTCTATACCTAGTAGCGAAGATATAAATGAATGTCTACATGTTTGCTCGATAACTCCCGCTCTTGCATCAACAAGTATTATTGCTAAATTTGCAGTAGAAGCACCAGTAACCATATTTCTTGTGTACTGAATATGACCTGGTGTATCGGCAATAATAAACTTTCTTTTAGGTGTTGAGAAGTATCTATACGCAACATCAATAGTTATACCTTGTTCTCTCTCTGCAGAAAGCCCGTCGGTTAATAAGGCTAGATTTGTATAGTCATCGCCCTTATTTTTACTTGAAAGCTCAATAGCTTCCATCTGATCTTCAAATATGGATTTGGAATCATAAAGAAGGCGGCCAATTAATGTACTTTTTCCATCGTCAACACTACCCGCAGTTGTAAAGCGGAGAAGATCCATGTTTAGGTAAGCATTATCTTTATCAAAATTACTCATTAGAATCTGTATTGTATTCTTTAAAAACTTTATTTTGTGATGTAAGTGATACTAAAATCTTAGTGATTAGAAGTACCCTTGTTTTTTTCGTTCTTCCATTGCGGCTTCAGAACGTTTATCATCAGCTCGCCCACCTCTTTCTGTAACTCTAGCTGAAGCTACTTCTTGAATAATATCTTCTAGAGTTGAGGCCTTAGATAATACAGCACCAGTACAGGTAATATCACCAATTGTTCTAAATCTGATAATTTTCTCTTCTACTTTTTCTTCTTCAAGATGTTGAATATATTTAGCATCAGCGAGTAAAGTTCCATCGCGCTCATATACTTTTCTTTTATGGGAGAAGTATAAATTAGGTATGTCAATATTTTCAGCAGCAATATATTGCCACACATCCATTTCAGTCCAATTACTTAATGGAAACACTCTAAAATGTTCCCCATAATCTTTTCTACCATTGAATAGGTTCCACAGCTCTGGTCGCTGATTTTTAGGATCCCATTGGCTGAATTCATCACGGTGAGAGAAAAACCGTTCCTTTGCTCTTGCTTTTTCTTCATCACGACGAGCCCCTCCAAAAGCGGCATCGAATTTGTGCTTTTCCAAACCATCAAGCAGAGTAGTTATTTGAAGACCGTTTCTACTTGCTCTAGCACCCTTCTCTTCCTTAACCTTTCCTTGATCAATAGAGTCTTGCACGCTAACAATAATCATTTCGATGCCAAGTTTGTTAGCTAGCCAATCTCTAAACTCAATAGTTTCGTCAAAGTTATGCCCTGTATCAACATGCATAAATGGAAATGGGATTTTACCAGGGTAAAAAGCTTTATAGGCTAGATGAGCCATTACTATTGAATCCTTTCCCCCTGAAAATAATAATACAGGTTTTTCGAATTGAGCTGCTACTTCTCTCATTATTAGAATAGCCTCAGATTCAAGTTGTTCAATATGATTTAGTTTATAAGAATTCATAAGCACTAGTTTAAGGAGTAGTATTACTACTTTTCTTAAAGTTTAATCTATAGATTTATGTTCATTTAGATAATTGATAACTATACTCACTGCGTAATCGAGGGAGATATTAGTAGTATCAATTGTTAATTCTGGGTTTTCAGGAGCTTCGAAAGGATCATCTAACCCAGTAAAATGTTTAATTTCTCCAGCTTTTGCTTTAGCATATAACCCTTTCACATCTCTTCTTTCACATTCCTCGTAAGGAGTGGATATATAAATTTCAGTGAAATCATTGCATAAGCTTCTAACAAAATCTCTACCCTCATTATATGGTGATACAAATGAGCCTATAACAAAAATGTTATGTGCTTGCATTCTACTAGCAATATAGCCAACACGCTTGATATGAGCATTTCTTTCTTCTTCAGTGAAACCTGTTTTAGGAAAGATATCTCGGATAACATCCCCATCTAGGTGTTCAACTTCGTATCCCAACTCATTAATAATATCAAAAACTTTCTCTGAAATAGTACTTTTTCCCGAGCCGGAAAGGCCAGTGAACCAAAGAACTGTAGGTTTCCACTTTTTATACTGTTCACTCATTATTCAATTTTTAAACTTATAATTTAACAAATATTATCGAACTATATCGACTATTAATACACTATAAAAGTTGGTTAAAAACCTATTACGAAACTCGAATTTAACAGGTTCTCTTTATTATATTTAATTCCAGACTCATGATTGCCTTCTTTTGCAGAATATCTAAACACAGCATCGCCAGCTGCTACATCCCATTCCATTGTTGGAGCTAACCGAGGATACAAATCTGCAGTTCCATCAGCTACTAAACAAATTTTGAGCGAACTTCCACTTTTAACACGATCCTCAACAATAATTCCCTCTTTTTGAAGATATTCTTCTAATTCTGATGAACCGTGCGATCTACTTTCAATAATTTTTAACGGCTTACTTTTATTTGCAGCAGAAGAATATATCTGATGAGGCTTATCATCCCCAGTTCGCTTAAATGAACCAGATGCTTTTGTGCCATAATACAACAAGTCCATAGCAGGAGCATAAACAACTCCTAAAACTGGCTCGCCATCTTCAATAAGTGCTATATTTACCGTAAACTCTCCATTCTTCTTTATAAACTCTTTGGTTCCATCAAGAGGGTCTACAATCCAAAACTTGTTCCAGTACTTTCTCTCTTCATAGTCTGGAACGCCTGATTCTTCTGAAATTACCGGTGTTTCAGGATCTAGCTCTTTCAATTTCCCAACAATGTGATAATGAGCGGCTAAATCAGCTTTTGTTAATGGTGATTCATCTAACTTCGATGTAACCTCAATTTCCTCATTATAGTACCCCAATATCTTTTCGCCAGCTTCTATTGCTGTCTCGATGATTGCTTCAATCATTATTATTTTTTAAAACTTCCAAATTAATGGTGTCAAAGATACGGAGCACAAACCTATAATCAAATTCAATGGAAGCCCTATTCTTAAATAATCTGTAAACTTATATCCACCTGGACCATAGATCATTAAGTTTGTTTGATAACCAATCGGTGTAGAGAAACTAGCGGAGGCTCCCATTATTATTATTATTGCAAATGGAATAAAATCCACACCTAACTCTGATGCAAGAGTTAGCGCTATCGGGAAAACTAATACCGCTGCTGCATTGTTGGTAATCATCTCAGTAAGTAACCAAGTACATAAATAAGTTGCCGCCAGCGCCAACATTGGATCTCCTTTCGCAAAACCCATAACTGCATCCGCAAAAGTTTTTGCAGCGCCTGTTTCTTGAAGTGCTGCACCCAGACCAAGTGACGATGCAATTGCGATAAGCACACGCCAGTCTATACTCTCAAGAGCAACTGAGTATTTACAACTTCTAGTTATAATCATACCTGCAGCAGCGGCGAAAGCAGCTTGTAGCATGCTTAAAATACCCGAGCCTGCCAAAGCAACCATTACAAAAAGAATAAAGATTGAAACTCCTGTTTTTTCATAAGTCACAGGAGTTGAATCCTCAATAGCACTAATCAAATAAAAATCATTTGAGTTTCTGTAGCGACGAAGAAATTTAGCATTAGTTTCGAGAAGTAAAGTGTCACCACTTTTAAGTGTTATATCCCCAACTTTATCCTTAATACGTTCCCCACTTCTTGAAACTGCCAGTACTACAGCGTCATAGCGTTCTCGGAACATACCTTCCTTTATCGTTCTTCCATTAATTGGATTAGCAGGAGATACCACTGCTTCAACCAACGTTCTCTCATTTCTTGGTGAATCTAACTTAAACACTTGAGAAGTAGCTAAACTCAACCCTGTTATTTGCTGTACATCAATTATAGAGCTAATTACACCAGTAAATATTAAACGATCTAAGCTTTCTAACTTTTCATTAGGAGAGACGGCGGGAATTAGTTTGTCCTTCCTAACTATTTCAACAAGAAACAGACCTGGCAAGTTTCTCAACCCTGCTTCTTCAATTGTTTTTGTAGACAGTGGACTATTATCGTCAACTATCATTTCAATAGTATACTCTCGTGTCTCTTTAAAACTTTCGTATCCAGAACTACGGTTTGGTAGTAACCTATCTCCAAAAATTACTAAATATATAAAACCTAGAATAGCGCAGGGTATACCAATCAGTGCTGGTTCAAAAAGACCTAATGATCGAACACTTCCTTCTTCAATCAAAAGTCCATTTAAAATCAAATTCGTACTTGTTCCTATTAAGGTGCATGTCCCACCTAGTATTGCAGCATAACTTAATGGTATTAATATTTTTGAAACGGGTACGTTTGTCTTTCTGCTCCACTTCTCTAAGGCAGGAATAAAAGAAGCTACTATGGGTGTATTATTAAAAAAAGCACTCATAACCATCACTGGAGCCATCACTCTAACTTGAGAGGACCTTACTGTATTTGAATTCCCCATTACATGTTTTACTACATAATGAACAGCGCCCGTTTCTTTAAGCCCCGTGGCAACAACGTATAAGGCAGCTACTGTAAGCATTCCTTGATTAGAGAATCCATTAAGTGCAATTTCTGGGGTAGTTATACCCGTCACAATTAAAAATGTTAAACCCCCAAACAGTATCAATTCAGCTGAAAAAGAAGTACTTACTAATAGCCCTAGACATATAATAAGTACTGATACTACGCACCACGCTTCAAAACCCACAGATATATTATTTAAAAGATTTCCTTCACTTCAAATAATACCCTTCTATCTTTAGCGAAGCAATTGTCGATTCTAACTTTTTTCATTTCCCAACTACAAACTTAATCTAGCCTGGATTCCGATAGCGTTTTTTTTCTGGCCCTTAATCTCACTTAGCCCACTGCTAATGGTATGAACATTTTCGAAGTAAGTGATGCTATACTTAACCCAAATATCTAATCTGTCTAAGGCTTCGTACTTTACAACCACATAACTGCGTTGCCCCTGCCCTGAAAGCATCACATTGGAAAGCACGTAGAGTAAATCGTTTTCAAATTGATAAACTCTTGTATCGAAACTTTGGGTATCGAATAATGTAACTCTAGCGTCTATTTGGAGTTTTCTAGTTGGCTGAAGTCTTATATCTTGATATATCAGAAATCCATTTTCCCAATTCTCGCCAGCGCTTTTATTTCTTGTAAACTCAACACGAGATCGTAGCCGAGTTTGTTTATTTACTTGATACTCACCCTGCACTCTTACGCTGGCTCTTTTGTTTTCTCCAAGTAAGACTTCCTCTAAACCTCTATCATTATGGGTCGAATACTCATCACCTTTTATCTCACTGCGCAAGAGTATATATGCATTTAATCTTGAGCTAAAATTAGCCTCTACCAAACCCAACACATCAAAGCCTTCCGTAGCTTGGTTAATTCCTGTTCTAGGTTCAGGAAATTTATACAGATCTACATACCCAGCTAGAGTATACGTTTCGTTGAGTTCGTGCTTTAAACCTACATAAAAACCTTCCTCATTTCTGGGTGCTGATGAACTTTCGCCAAATCCATCCCCAAAAAAAGATTGAAAACCTCTTGTGTATTTTCGGTAATGCATTGTGAAATCGGTGTTAAACCCTAGCGAAGTTTCCATACCAATTACACCACCACTTCCTCCGTTTTCGCTTCGAGCCCACTCACCATAAACCAAAGCTGAACCAACGAGGCCTCTATAATCTATACCTAAAACAGAATTAGCTTTACCTTCAAAATCGTATATATTGCTTAAAGTGGTTCCTTTGGCAATGTATGAGCTAAACTCATTGTGATATGCCGTTGCTCCAATAAAACCGAATCGCGAATTTACTCTTACTCGACCTCCTACTGTCATTTGATCTATATTATTCTTTCTATCAAGCTCATTCTGTGTTCGATGAAATCCAGTTGAAGAAGGAAATCTAGTTGTATCTCCACTAATTACAGATGCAGTTCTTTTTCGATTTGAATAGAAGCCCGTTACTTCAAAAGTCTCCCCATAGGTTGCTGCCACTCCTCTAAAGAAATCTGTTTCTTGAGCAGAAGAATATCCTCTAAGCCCTCGTTCATTTTTCCCGGTTGTACCAACCACTTCGCGACCTTTTCCAAAAGCGCCTCCCGTCCAAAGCACTAAGCCTTGGCCAAAACTGAGGCTGTAATCTCCAATCACTAAATCTTTCAGTTTGCCATTTTCGGTTAATGCAATGTGGCCTGAGTTGTAGTCAAAACTCGTTGGTCCTTTTAATTCTTCTCCTGCATCTTTCTCTTGTGTTAGATTTACTGATAAATGCCTACTCGTCAATTTTAAGCGTTGATAATATTTCCCTTGACTGCCTAAATAACCACCTGAGGTATCGGGACGAATGTAGCCTTCTTGCTCTTGCAGTTCTTGTTGATACCGAGATATGTATTCTATTTTTCTTCCTGACAGCCAATACTCGGGACGCTTATACATGTCCTTAAAGCGGGAACTAGCACCACCAACAGTTACATATGGTGACAATCGATTATAAGTTGCTTTACCAATTCCTTTAACCTTTAGTAACTCAATTTTTGTTTCAAAGGGTTTCGTTTTACGGTAATTAATTACTTCTGTAGCAATTTTAAGGTTAAAACCAGGGATTTGGAGGAATTCATCAATACCAGCAGAATTTAAATTAATGGGATTAGCAGCTAAATCTTCTAAAAACTGAGCTAATTGTTCTCCTGCTAAATCATCTAGTTCCTCAAAAGTCTGCTCTAACTGTTTTTGGACCTGAGTTCTTACAGAATCTTTTTGTTGCCCTAAAAGCACTTCGGCTTTAAAAAACCCGAGCAATATTAATCCTATGAGTAAACTCTTTTTCATTATTTAGAAGAAAAAATTCAAATCTAAACCTGGGCTAACTCCCAATAATTCGTGTCGTTGAAAGGCGATGTTTATTTCCCAACGTTCCTGACCATAGCCTAAACCAAAGGAATACGCATTGGGTTGAGAACTTATCCCAACTCGGCCTTTTAAGTTTTCTACAATCTTCATTTCAACACCTCCCCTAAACGATTTCTCGAAACGAACATCTTTCACTACATCAAAAGAAAAAAGTGCTATTTCTTCTAATCGGTAGGATAAGCCGATAGTTAGTTCTCGCGGTAAATCTTCATTGATTCCATTATAAGAAGGTCTGTTTATGTTAGTTCCGCGAGCACCGAGCCATAAATCCTCAGATAATTGAGCTGCAAGGCCTACATCCACCCCCAATGCTCCGCCAGATCCGTAAGGCCCACCAAAAGTAATCGAGTTATAATTTAGAGCTAGCCCGAACCTCAAGCCTTGCCATCTATTTGCATAAGCAAAACGCATTCTAGTTTCGTTGAATAGATTATCTCCATAGCGATGAAACGCAAATGCCGTTAATCCAAATTTAGTTGGATATGTGCCTACAGCAGCAATATCGGTAAGCTCAGAAACTCCATAATTTCTTAGGCTATAAAATCCAAGGCTGATTTTATCTTCACTTATAAGTGCTGGATTGGTGAATATTGCCCATGTATTATCGGGTAAGGCGGCGGTCGCTTGCCCCATTCCAACCCCGTTTGCACCAATAATAACTTGCGCATCAGAAGGGTTGTTGCAAAAAAGAAGCAGGATTATAAAAGTAATTTTATATAGATGGAATCGTATTCGTATCATTGGGTTGAATTTATACTATAATATGAGATATCTAGAGATAAATACAAAAGTGTTAAAGCCAAGATTCTATTACTTCATCGTCATTTTCCTATTTTCTACTTTTTCCGTAAAAGGCCAGGAGTTTAACTGCGATGTTACCGTAAATAACGATCTTATAGAAGGGGCTTCATTTACTTACATCACTGAACTTGAGCAACAAATTGAAGACTATATTAACGAGTATAAATGGACAAATATAGAGTTTCAGGAACATGAACGTATAGTTTGCCAAATTCAAATCGTTATTGAAAGTGGTAATTCTAACTTCGACTTCTCTTCTCGAATTGTGTTTAGTTTACGTCGGCCTATTTTTAATACAAACACAGAAACAACTTCTATCATACTAACCGATGATACTTGGAAGTTCAATTATCCTCAAGGTCGATCTTTTATCCACGACGAATTACAGTTCGATGAACTTACTGGCCTACTAGATTTCTTTATTAACCTAGGACTTGGTTACGATTTTGATAGTTTTTCTCCTCTCGGTGGGACGCCTTATTTTCTAAGAGCCCAGAATATTGTGGATCTGGCGCAGACAACTTCAGCTATCGGCTGGTCACGCAGCACTAATAATCGACGAAATCGATATACCTTAATAACTGATTTACTAAATAATAGCTATGAACCTCTACGTGAAGCTTACTACACGTATCACCGTAAAGGGCTTGACCTTTTTGTGACGGATGAAACCCAAGCACGCGCTAACGTTTTAGAAGCTTTAAAACAAATTCGCGACGCCAAACGAAGAGCAACTAGTAATTATTTATTCGATGTCTTTTTTGATACAAAATCTAGAGAAATTGCTGGTATATTCGAGGGGGCTGATTCAAGAATTAAGCTACAAGCATATGGCGTTCTTTTAGAAACAGATCAAGGCCATCTTTCTGAATATTCTACTCTACAGAATTAAACATTTTATTTTTGGTTTTGTATATTGAGCCTTCAGAAAAGCGGTTACAAATGATAATTTTTAAGTTTACAATTTGCACATGAAATTTTACGTTTGCATAAAAATGGTGCCTGATGTCTACGCACCCATCCAAGTTAAAGAAGGCGAATTAATTATGGACGCTGATCGCGTAGTGCTAAATGCCTACGATGCTTCAGCTGTTGAAGAAGCCTTGGTTCTTTCTGGTAAACACGGAGGCGAAGTTGAAGTTATTTGCATTGGCCCTGCTAAAGCATCAGAGACTATTCGAAAAGCATTGGCAATGGGCGCAGATAAAGGCACGCACATACAAACTTCAGGAACCGAAGGCTATGACTCTGGAAGTTATGCTCAAATTTTAGCTACTTTTTTTAAGGATAAAGAATTTGATGTTCTAGCATTGGGGAAACAATCTCAAGATTCTGATTCTGGACTCACAGGTAGCATGGTTGCAGAACTTTTAAGCTTACCCTACGCCACAAATGCCGTAGGCCTTGAAGCTGAGGACAATGCGCTTATTGTTAAACGCCAAGGCGATGCTGGCCAGGAAATGATCGCTTTACCCTTCCCTTGTGCCGTTACTTGTTCAAACGATATGAACAATCCTCGCATTCCAAATCTTAAAGGTATTATGGCTTCTAAACGCAAGCCTATCGATGCACTTGAGGTTAGTTCTCTTGGCCTAGACGAGAATACTCTTACTGCAAAAACAAAAACACTTAGCTACCAAGATAAGCCAGCACGACAAGCTGGCAAGAAGTACGAAGGTGAAGCGGATGAAGTTGCTCGCCAAGTTGCTCAGTTATTAGATACTGAAGCTAACGTTATTTAGAAATTATACCATTGAATACCATATCACGAAGTTGACATTATATTGCTTATCGCATTCATGCTTCTTCTACGTTAATACACGTATTCAAATATCAAATTATGACTCAAAGGAATTAAAATGAGCACATTACTGACTTACGTTGCCATTACTGACGGCAAAATTAAACGTTCATCACTTGAGGTACTGTCACACTGTAAACAATTAGCCGATTCCGCTGGACATACCGTAGCAGCTGTGGTTATTGATGCTAACGCTTCAAGTTACACTGCAGACATTAGTAAGTATGGAGCTTCAAAAGTATACGCTATTGAAAATCCTATTTTCAAAAACCATATGAATACTCCTCTGCTTAAGGCATTGGCCAAAACTATGGAAACGGTTTCTCCATCAGTGTTTGCGTTTGCATCCACAGAAAGCACAAAGGATATATTAGGGGCCTTAGCTGTGAATCAAAGTGCAGCTGTACTTGCGGATGTTGCTTCTTTTGAGCTTTCTCCCAATGGCGTAATTGCAAAACGCCCCGTAATGGCTGCAAAAGTTCTTGCCAACGCAGAGGCAATCGGTGATAAGGTTTTGGTGTCTGTTAGATCTGGATCTTACGATTTAATTGAATCTCCCGTTGAGGCCGAAACAATTTCAATTGATTTTGATATCGCCGAAAGTGACTTAAAAGCTACACTACGTGAAATTATTTCAATCAGTGGAGACACAATCGACTTAAACGAAGCCGAAGCAATTGTTGCAGCTGGCCGCGGTGTAAAAGATGAAGAAGGTAAAGCACTCATCTCTGAACTTGCAAGCGTTTTAAATGCTGGTATTGGAGCTTCAAGAGCATTAACAGAATCTGGAGTTTACGATCCTAGCCTTCAAATTGGGCAAACTGGGAAAGTAGTTTCTCCCCAGCTTTATATTGCTGTTGGAATTTCTGGTGCCATTCAGCACGTTGCGGGTATGACAAACAGTAAAGTAATTGTTGCCATCAACAAAGATGCTGACGCCCCTATTTTTGAAGTTGCAGACTACGGAATAGTTGGGGATTTATACAAAATCCTTCCGCCGTTCATCGAAGAATTGAAAAAGATTAAAGGTTAATTAGTATTGAGATTTGAGTAGTGAGCCATGAAATTTTAGCTCAAATCTCAATACTCATCACTTAGAGCTACTAGAATGGAAGATAAATTTGACTGTATAGTAATTGGTGGTGGTATTGCAGGCTTATCTGCAGCAATGACACTTGCCAGAAATAACATGAAGTTTCTTCTTATTGAAAGAGGAGAATTTGCTGGTTCAAAGAATGTTTCTGGTGGAGTACTCTGGGGCAGCGACTTAGCTAAGCTTGTGCCCAATTATTGGGAAGAGACCAATGGCGGATGGGAGCGTTTTATAAACCACCGCCGGCTTACTTTCATGGATGAACAGTCTACTTTTTCTCTCGATTTTAAATCAAAGCATTTCAACGAAACGCCTTATAACGGCGTAGTAGTTTTGCGTTCTAAGTTTGATAATTGGCTTGCTGGCAAAGTACAAGAAGCTATTGACGCTAGTGATTTCGCAATGGATTCATTCATCGCTACTGAAATTAAAGTAGACGAAGTGATGATGGAAAACGACAAAGCCATTGGAATCAAAACGGGCGAAGATGAGTTTTTTGCAGATTCTGTTATTATTGCCGAAGGTGTAAACAATTTGCTAACTCGCCAAGTTGGTCTTCAAGATAAATATGTTCCCGCTGATCACATGCTTACCGGCATTAAAGAAGTTATCCGTTTCGATCAAAAAGTTCTAGAAGATCGCTTCCAACTAAATGGTTTAAGTGGAATGAGTAACGAGTTTGTTGGCTGGGCTACCAACGGTATCGAAGGCGGCGGATTTCTTTATACCAATCGTGATACCATTTCTTTAGGTTTGGTTTTAGGATTGAAAGATCTCCGCGAGAAAAAGCAGAAACCTTACGACATCCTCAATCACTTCAAATCTCATCCAACAGTAGCTGATGCTATCCGTGGCGGTGAAGTTGTTGAGTACTCAGCACACGTGGTTTCCTCTGGCGATTCTAGAGTGATGCCCAAAGAGCTTTATAAAGATGGGATTTTATTGGTTGGTGAAGCTGCAAATTTACTTATGAATGCAGGAAAAGCCATTCAAGGAATGGATTATGCAATGCGTTCTGGGATTTTAGCTGCCGAAACTATTGTTAAAGCTAAAGCCAAAGGCGATTATTCATCTGCTACACTTAAAGAATATCGAAAAGTGATGGATGAAAGTTACGTAATGAAAGACATCAACAACTTTCAGGATGCCGTTCATTTGTTACATACCGACACCATGCAGCAGAAAGTGCCTAACTTAGTGTGTGATTTTGGACGTCAGTTCTTCAGCATTAAAAACGAACCTACTCCGAAATCTGAAAAAATGTTGTTCGGAGCAATTAAACGACACTCCTCCCTTTGGGAACTCGCTAAACTTGGATTTAAAGCAAGGAAGTCATTATGAAACTACTCTCACTATCTGAACGACTCGGCTTAGTAAGCTACCGTAACCAGGCTAAATCTGAAATTAAGCCTCATATTATCGTAGATACCGATATTTGCAATTCCACTTGTCCACACAAATGCACCACATGGGTTTGTCCTGCTAATTGCTATACGATGGATGACGTGGGTAAAGTACATTTTCAAGTTGAAGATTGTATTGAGTGTGGCACTTGTATGTACGCTTGTGATCAAGGCGCTGTAGATTGGAATTACCCCGATCCAGAAATTGGACGTGGCGTAACCTGGAATTTTGGATAAAAAAAAGAGCCCAATATTTGGGCTCTTTTTTATTTAATACTAAACTAAATGCTTGTTACTCTTCTGGAGTAAGAGCTACATCCACTTCAAGGATTGGAGTGTCAGCTGTAGCTTCAATAGTTTCTTCATAATCCTCGAAACCATCTTCTTCTACTTTAAGAGTATACGTTTCACCTTCAGCAAGCTTCGTGAATATGAAGTTACCTTCGTCATCAGTTTTAGCTGTTAGTGCAAGTTCCTCAATACTAACTTCAATTCCCGCAAGTACTGAATCGGTTTTGCTATCAGTCACAGTTCCTTCAAGGGTAAGTGCACTTTTCGAAACTAGTAGCTCAGAATTAGCAACTTTGTTATCTGGTGCGTTAATCATCGCAACTGAACTAATTCCAAAAATGAAGATGAATAATCCTAGATATAAATTTTTTCTATTTAACATAATAGATCCTCTCTTGATTTATTTTTGATGATAGATTCGAATTATTTTATCGAATTCTTTTGTTATTCGTTGAACATCACTCCCCAAAGAAGGTTCAACTTTCTAATCATTGTAAATCATTTTCCTCGCTTACCATTATTCTTAATGAATATTTTAAGGAACCTATCTTTCTAATCTCCTGCTTAACAACCGCTTAATCTAGCTCAGCACGTCTTCAGTATGTAATCTTTTATAAATTCGAAAATTCCCGAACGTTTTTATTCTTCAAATCCTTTATCTTTGGAAGCGTTTCCATGCAAAATTAACCATTACATAAGCAACTATTATAATATGACCAGTATGTTAGAAAATTCTCTTTCTTTTGATTTAAGCAACGATCAAAAAATGATTCGCGATAGCGTAAAAGATTTCGTTGAAAGGAATGTTGCACCAACAGTAATGGAAAGAGACAACAGCAAGAAGTTCCCACATGATATTGTAAAGCAGCTTGGTGAAATGGGAATGCTCGGCATCTATCATGAAGAGCAATATGGCGGTGCTGGATTTGATGTTGTTAGCTTTTGCTTAGCTCTTGAAGAAATCGCTCGTTGGGACGCCTCGCTTGCGCTAACCGTCGCTTCGCATACTTCACTTGGCACAGGGCACATTGCCGTTGCAGGTTCTCATGAGCAAAAAATGAAATATATGCCTTCACTAACTTCTGGTGAAAAACTTGGAGCTTGGTGTTTGACTGAGCCTGGATCAGGTTCTGATGCTTCAGGAATGAAAACTACGGCTATTAAAGATGGAGACCATTACATTATCAACGGCTCAAAGATTTTCATCACCCAAGGTTCCGTAGGAGATATTTATGTTGTTCTTGCCAAAACCGACCCAACTAAAGGCACCAAAGGAATTAGCACTTTTATAGTTGAAAGAGAATGGGAAGGCGTAAAACCTGGCCCAGGAATGCACAAACTAGGAATGAATTCTTCGGACACCACTGAAGTTTATTTTGAGAATGTCCGTGTGCCTGCCGAAAATCTTCTTGGAGAAGAAGGGATGGGATTTATTGACACCATGAAAGTTCTTGATGGCGGACGAGTAGGGATTGCAGCACTATCAGTTGGGATTGCTCGTGGCGCTTTAGAAGAATCGCTCAGATACGCCATGGAACGCAAACAGTTTGGTACAGCAATTGGAAATTTCCAGTACATGGAAGGGAAACTTGTTGACATGGCCACCGAAATTGAAGCCGCTCGTTTATTAGTGCTTAGAGCTGCAGTTCTAAAAGAACAAGGCAAGCCATACACCACAGAGGCTTCCATGGCTAAACTTTTTGCTTCAGAGCTTTCTGTTCGGGCTGCTTTGGAGGCAATTCAGATTCATGGTGGTTACGGTTACACTAAAGAATATCATGTAGAACGATTTTTACGCGATGCTAAACTAATGACCATTGGCGAAGGAACTTCAGAAGTTCAACGCTTAGTTATTGCCCGCGAAATGAAAAAGACTTTGGCATAGTTTTATCATAACTTACATTCAAGCTCATATCCTAATAGATATGGGCTTTTATTTATTGTATTTATTACACATATTTAAACTCAATGTTAACAAATTTGAGTTTTCATGAAAAAGCTAACTACTCTTCTACTTTCTGTATTGGTGTTTCTTTCATGCACCAATAAACAAAATCCCAACTCAGGAACCAGCAATAACGTTATCATCAATCCTGAATATGGAGATTTACAATCTCAAGAATCCCCTCCTATAAATTTCGAATTAGTTCAAACCTTCGGAAACGATCAGGATGATGAAAACACTCTTTTCATATATATAAAATCCATTTTTGTTGATACAGACCAAAACATCTATGCACTCGACCCATACTCACCTAAACTTATTTCCTATTCAAAAACGGGTGCAGTTCGTTGGATAGTTGATAGCCCTGGAAAAGGTCCTGGAGATCTTGATCAACCCAAAGGAATGGTTTGGAACAACAACAATCTAATCTATTTGTCCAACATTAACGGACACAGAATTGATGTATTCAATTTAGAAGGTGAGTTTGTTGAGTCCCTCAGCCTTCCCGAAAGTAAAAGGTCACTTGAGCCCATTGGTTATTCTGATGAAAAACTCATTCTTGCTACAGAAGTAGGAGGAGCCTTTGCTAAGAAATTTTCAGTATTCGATATCAACAACCTCTCTTCACCTAAAACCACTTTTACCATTGATGAAACTGGAGACATCGAAGTACCGGTTTCCTCTTCTTGGTTCTCGCAAGCAACGCTCCTTGATGGGGAAATTGTTTATGGAGGAGTTTCAGAGTATAAATACAGCTTTGTTAACTTAGATAGTACCAAAGACAAAACAGTTCAACGAGAATTTGGAAAAATTGTGCGACCTGGTTTTTTTGAAGATGACGAAGGTAGTGTTATCGGGGCTCTTGGTGGAATGAGACCTCCTTTAAAACTTTCTTCTGGTCACTACCTTACTTCAGCGAGCTGGCCTGTTGATATAGATGATCCTGACGCATTTATACAAAATATGTTCATGGGAATAACTACTGAATATAAGCTTGAAAACACTATCGACCTTTTTGATAAAAACTGGAACCTTTTATATTCAATTGAAAGTGAAGAGCCTGAGCATCCCGATTATGGAGCCCCTCAATTTGTAGATTCAGAGGGATATCTTTACTCCATTTTCACAATCCCTTTTGCTCATATCAAGAAATTCAGCATTACTATAAATGAATAAATATTCAAAGATCAGTCTCTTCAGGCTGACCATCCTAACACTTGCTTCATTTCTTATTTGGAACTGTTCCGATGCAACCAAAAATGAAGTAAGTGATTCTAGGATTATCCAAAACCCCGAATACGGCTCCAAGCAAAACATTCTCACGCTCCCTTTTCAATTTGAGCTTGAAGATTCTATTTCTATTCGGTTACCTGAAGATTTCATTCTATCGGGAATAAGCTTTCTCAATACCGATAAGAACGGCAATTTCTACTTTATGGATATTGCTCAATCCAAACTCATTTCCGTTTCTCCGGATGGCACCCTGAGATGGATAACTGGTGAAAAAGGAAAAGGCCCAGGTGACTTCGAAAGTGTTTGGGGTATATCAATTCTAGACAGTTCAATAATGATTAACAATATCAACAGTTCTCGACTCGATTATTTCGATTTCGAAGGAAATTTCATTAAAAGCACTTCTTTGGGTAAAGACGTTGGTTTCTCTTCTATAGTAGGAATCACTAAAAACGGGAATTTAGTCATGAGTGGTCCTAACTGGGATTCTTTCGGTCACAGTATTCTATTAGTAAAACCAGAATCGGACTCTTTATTTGTAGAACACTCCTTTAAGATTGATGAATCGAATGGTGTTAAAGTAGCTAAAGGTTTTAATGCTAAAACAGAGATACATATTATTGATGATAACATCGTAACTGGGAGTATTCACGATTATTCCTTTAGTATTTACGACTTGGAAGGGACTCTTCTTAAAAATATTCATCGTGATTTTGACAGAATTGTTCGTCCGGGAATGTATGTATCTGAAGAGTTTAGTGTTTTGAATAGCTTTGGAAGTACTGCATCTCCATTTAAAATAAATAATGACCTTTATCTTGCTACAGCAAATTGGCCCACCAATGTTTCTGATCCTGATCAATTTACAAAAAGAGCTGCTCTTGGAAGTGAGGAAAGAGTTCAATTCATGAACACCATAGATTTTTTCGATGCAAACTGGAACTTACTTTACTCCAAAGAAAGTGATGGATACGATTCAAAAATTGGCCGCATTCAGCTCGTCAAAGATGAATCCATTTTCACTGCAAAAGCTGAACCCTCCCCAACTATTTTCAGATATAGGATTTTGGAACGGAATTAATTTTTCCGATTAATTTGTAGGAAATTTTATTCCTCAATAACGATATTTTCCTTACTATCTAATTCCAACATCTACAACCTGAAAATACGTTTATAGAATGTCCAAAAATCTATTCAACATCGACGACGCTCTACTCTTTGAATCTGAATTGAACGAAGAAGATCGTTTAATCATGGAAACTGCTCGTGATTACGCACAAAGCAAGTTAGAACCACGTGCTCTAAAAGGAAATACCGAAGAATATTTTGATATGGACATTGCCCTCGAAATGGGCGAAATGGGGTTGCTAGGTGTAACTGTTCCTGAACAATATGGAGGATCAGATGCCAGCCAAACCGCTTATGGTTTAGTAGCTCGCGAAGTAGAACGTGTTGACTCAGGATATCGCTCTTTTATGAGTGTTCAATCTTCTTTAGTTATGTACCCGATTACTACTTTCGGAACTGAAGAACAAAAGCAACGTTTCCTTCCAAAACTTGCTACTGGTGAGATCATTGGTTGCTTTGGACTTACTGAGCCCGATCATGGTTCAGATCCCGGATCTATGGTTACCACGGCTATTAAAACCGATGGCGGATGGATTATGAACGGTGCTAAAATGTGGATTACAAATTCACCTATCGCCGATGTTGCCGTAGTTTGGGCAAAAGCAAAGGAATCAAAAGATGATGAAGGCGTAATTCGTGGTTTTCTTGTTGAAAAAGGAACCAAAGGTTTTACAGCTCCTCATACTAAATTCAAAATGTCGTTGCGCGCTTCTGAAACAGGCGAGTTAGTGTTTGATGATGTTTTCGTTCCTGATGAAAATGTATTCCCAGACATCCGTGGTCTTAAAGGTCCGTTCATGTGCCTAAACAGCGCACGTTATGGTATCGCATGGGGAACTGTTGGTGCCGCTGAATTTTGCTATCAAAAAGCCCGCCAATATGTGCTCGACCGTAAACAATTTGGCAAACCATTGGCAGCAAATCAGCTTATCCAAACTAAACTGGCGAACATGCTTACTGATATTACTGCTATGCAAATGTTTGTTCTTAGATTGGGCAAGCTTAAAGACGAAGGCCGAGATCATCCTTCGATGACATCTCTAGCAAAACGTTTTAATTGTGGTAAAGCGTTAGAAATTTCACGTGTTTCTAGAGATATGCACGGTGGAAATGGTATCGTTGGTGATTACAGAATCATTCATCATGTAATGAACTTAGAATCTGTAAACACTTACGAAGGAACCTATGATATTCATGGCTTAATTTTAGGTCGTGAAATTACTGGAATTCAATCTTTTACTCCGAAGGGTTAAACCCTTTGGAGATTTCCATTTCTGAATAATATCAACTCATTCTAAATTGCAGACTCTGTTTTACTGATAAGAGAATAATTCTATATTAAGGCAACTAACAAATTTTTTGGGAAACGCCATGATTAAAAAAATTCTTCTCGCACTTGCTGTAATTCTAGTCATAATGCAGTTTTTCACTATTGATAAGTCGGTACCTGAAACCAATCCAGCTATAGACTTTATGAATGTGACAAGCCCAACATCAGAAGTTGCTACGATTTTAAAGAATGGCTGTTATGACTGTCATTCTTATAACACTAAATATCCTTGGTACTCCAATGTAGCTCCCGTTTCTTGGTGGGTAAAAGACCACATTGACCATGGCAGAGACGAACTCAACTTTTCTTTATGGGGAAGTTATTCTGCCAAAAGAGCTGACCACAAACTAGAAGAATCTTCTGAAATGGTTCTAGAAGAAGAAATGCCACTTCCTTCTTACACATGGATTCATGGAGACGCTAAGTTAAGCACAGAAGAACGCACATTACTAGCCAACTGGTTTGATGAGCTACGTGCTACAATGGTAATTCCTGTTGATAGTACCGAGGATCATGGCGAATAATTATTTTGGACAAGCTTTTAAATGACATTGCAGATTGCACGGTTTGTTCAGAATATTTACCACTTGGTCCAAGACCTACTCTAGCTGCTTCACCATCAAGTAAAATTGTAATTATTGGGCAAGCTCCCGGCTTAAAAGTTCATAAGTCGGGAATCCCATGGGATGACAAAAGCGGAGATCGTCTTCGAGAATGGATGGGTATTGACAACGACACCTTCTATAATCCTGCTAAGATTGCAATAATCCCAATGGGTTTCTGCTATCCAGGAAAAGGGAAATCTGGAGACTTACCTCCTAGAAAAGAATGTGCACCACTTTGGCATCATTTACTTTTTGAGATGATGGAAGATGTAAAGTTGATATTACTTGTTGGACAGTACGCTCAAAAGTATTATTTAAAAGACAGAGCGAAAGCTACGTTAACAGAAACAGTCAGGAATTATGCCGAGTATCTCCCAGAGTTTCTTCCAATACCCCATCCCTCATCTAGAAATAATATTTGGCTCAAAAAGAACACTTGGTTTGAAAGAGAGCTCGTTCCAAAATTGGAATACATAGTTAAACAGCATATTTAAAGCCTCTCTTTTTTTGAATTATATTCAGTTAGTTCTGCAACTAACACCTCCATGAATTACCTTTCACGAAATAAGAACGGCATATGGATATCGCACAAAAGTTAAAAGACAATACAAACGCATTCATCTCGATAATAGAGAACTTTCCAGATCAATTTTTCAATAGTAAACCATCACAAGGGGTTTGGTCTGCTGCTGAAATAACAGAGCACATGATTCGTTCTGAGTTCGGTCTATCTAGGCTTTTTAATGGAGAGACAAAAAAGCAAGACGATTACGACGGTATTGTAATGGAACGTGCCATAAAGGAAAAACTATTGAACATGGAGAATAAAGTTCAAGCTCCATCTATCATCCAACCTACAGCTGGAGAGAAAAGCAAGGATGAGCTGATAACCAAATTCAGCGCTATTAGAGAGGAATTGCTCAGAAATATCCAGACCATGGACAATGAAGTTATCTGTTTGAAATATCCTCACCCTCTATTTGGGTATTTAACGAGGGCTGATTGGGCTTATAGCAGTATTTATCACTGCCAGCGTCACATAATGCAAGTAAATGATATTTTAACTCAAATTAATAAATAGTCGCTCTCTTATTTGATTTTAGCGAAGTATATTAGAAAAAAGTCAGCATATATAAGAATACAGAATTAGATGAGAAAAACGGGTTTTTTAGGAATTTTACTTTCACTTATAGCAATATCTTCTGCAACAGCACAAGACATTCAGCGTCTTAATATCACTTTTGAAAGCGCTGGTTATACTATGCATGGCGAGCTCATAATGCCACAGAAGCAAGACAGCGTGCCAATGATTGTGTTTCTTCTAGGAGCAGGTGCGAACTCTTCTTATAGAACGCTGTATAAATCTTTTGTAGAAGAAAATCTTGAAGCTCTTTTTTTAAGTGAAGGATATGGAATCCTCTATTTTGACAAACGAGGCGTAGGCGACTCTGAAGGAAAATGGCACAAAACGGATATCTATGAACGCGCTGATGATGCTAAAGCCGCAATCGATTTCCTAAAAACAGTTAAAGCTGTTGATAGTTCTCGTATTGGATTGGTTGGGCACAGCCAAGGTGGTTGGGTTGCTCAAGTAGCGGGAGCTTTGTACCCTAACGACATAAAGATGACTGTTTCTCTTGCAGCACCTGTTTTTAGCACGCAAATGAGCTTAACCAACATCTACTATAGCGAGTACATTTGTGAAGGCGACGAGAAAGAAAAAGCTTTCGAAAATGCAACCAAGAAAGCACGTTCTGATTTAAACTGGGTAGATTGGTTCCCTTTAAAAAAAGCATGGCGCCATTTAAAAGAAATTGCTGAGTTCGATCCTAGCAATGAGTTAAAAAACCTAACCGTTCCATCATTCTTTGTTTTTGCTGATAATGACAATATGGTTTATCCAGGCTGGGCGATAAATAGTTTGAACGAGTTATTCCCAAATGGAATTCCAGACAACTATACTCTTCAAATCATTCCAGGTGCAAATCACGACTTTAAGACTGCTCCAATGTGCGCTGACAACGATGAAGTTAACACCGCTCCATATTCACAATATTTCAAGCAAGTTTTCAAGTCGTGGGTAACCAGTCACTTATAAACAATACTCTCCGCTTCTTACTAAATATTTTAAGAGTATAGCATTGAACAAGTTACACTAAAAGAGAACCTGTTAGTTTTCCCAATATGCATACTTCACTTTGTCACCAACAATAATTTTGTCCACTACATCTAGACCTTCTATTACTTCCCCAATTATTGTATAGCGCCCATTCAAGTGCGGTGACCATTGATGCATTACGAAGTACTGGCTGCCTTCGGTATCCGTACCAGCACTTGCAATACCAACTACGCCTCTTTCATATTGTTTTGCACTTGCTTCTGTAGGCACAACATAATCAGGGCCGCCGAAGCCATCACCCGTCTCAACATCTCCACCTTGAATAACAAAATTTTGTGCAACTCTATGAAACGCAACGTCATTATAATCTCCAGCAAAAGCTAAGCTATCCATTCCTGAAATTGTTGCTGGAGCTGCTAGCACATCCATTTTTATTTTTATATTTCCTTTAGAAGTTTGCAATACAAAAGTCGGATTTTCACCTAACTCTGCAAGTCTTTTCCAGTCGGGTTTTCTAAATTTAGTTGGACTACCTTCAACCACTTCTACATCCCAACCTTGGTTAGCTAAGGTGTTATTTAATGCTGTATTTCCTTTTGAAGCAAGGGAATCGATTAAAGCTAAAGCTTCATTTTCAAATCGTTTTTTGAGGATATCAGAAACACTTTGATATACTTCAACATCTTCAGGTAAACTAAACCTTGCTAGCATTGCCTCTAGTTTTGAGAACTCAGTATCTCCGATTATATCTTTATCCATAAAAAGGCTAGTTAAGCCATATATCATTGAACGATCGGCAATTTCTAAACTATTAAATACAATGCTCCGCGCTTCTGAAATTCGTTGTGGTGTTTTAAAAGTTTTGTCTACTGAACCCCACCAGCTCGTAAATTCATTGATAGCAAACAGTCGATTAAAACGTTTTTCCGAGTTTACATCCTCTCTTAGTAAACTAAAGAAATCTTCATCAGACAATGTCTTTTTCAACACAGAATACTTCACCGTTTGCAGATAAGGATCATCTCCTGCCAAATTTCTTACCATTGTTAATAAACTAGCAGGGTCGTTAATGGTGTTTAGACCTTCCAACCTCACAGCTGGCTCTAACGACCCATTTCCTGCAACTTTAGAACGTATTACGCTATTCAGTTTAGTAACGTAATTCTCTTTTCCTTGAAGAGTTTTTAAAGCGGCAATCATCACGTTGGGATTTTTATGATCTAATAGTGTGCTCAATACCAATATAGAATGTTCATTATCATCTGCCGTTTTAATTCCTTTTGCAATTTCAATTGCTAACTGAACATTCATTACTGAGTAAACATCTAAATCATAATGGTATAATACATTCTTGGAGTAGTTTTTCATCAAAATTTTAACCACAAATTGATCCAGCAAATCGTTCTGTAAAGCGTCTTCCCAACGGTACAATAAATCTTTTTCTACTTCTGCACTCAGCTCAATATTATTTCGATAAAACCCATACAAATACGATCGTCCAATTTTAGGGCTAGAACTTTCAAAAGTTTTTCGAACTATTTGTAATTGTTGAGTACTTGATGTTGGCAACTTTCCCGTAAGCTCACCTACGGCATAAGCTATCACAAACTCTAGCTCATCATCGCTCTTCTCAATTTCAGTATCTAACAACATTGAAAGTGCGCGTTCAGTCCCATTTTTCCCAAGCACTGTAGCCAAACCAACTCTTAATTCAGGGTTAGTTTCCCAAAGGTTCTCAAGCTCAGAAACCAAGTCTTCGTCTAAATCTTTATACCATAATGAAGCCCACGCCGCTTTAGAATTGTCTTCGATAACTTTATCTACAAGAGCACTTAAATTGCTACTCGGTGTGCTAATCATGGCGTTCCATGCTTGCAGACGAACTAAGGAGTCACGATGTGTTGTAAACTTCAGAATCTCAACTTCATCCCGGTCAAAGATTGACATATATAAACCCGAATATTCTTCGGTTATAATTTTTTCAAAATACTGGTTTGAGTTATCACAACTTGCCGATGAAATTACTAAAACAGCAATGAATAAATATTTATACATAGTTTGCACACATTTGTTATTGACCTTAACTCTGAAATTCCGTTATTTGCACATACTTCACACATAAAGCAATTACATTATGGATAATGCGCATTTAACAAGAAAACAGCAGGAATTTTTTAATTTTATCTTAGAGTATAAGAAAGAATATGATGTTTGGCCTACCTATAGAGAAATTGCCGATCATTTTGGCTTTAAATCTCCTAATAGCGTAACCCAAAATATTCAAGCTTTACTTAAAAAAGGATATTTGGTTAAACGTAATGATGAAGAGTATGATTTAGCACCTACGCAAAAAGACTCCCTCTTTGATCAAGATAACGAACCTGGAATTCCCGTACGAGGTCTTATTGCAGCTGGTTTTCTTCAAGAAGCTGTTGAAGCCGATTTGGGTTCAATAACTCTTGCTACATTATTTCCAAATTTAGACAAGATTTTCGCATTACGTGTTTCTGGGTTCAGCATGAAAGATGTTGATATTTATGATGGCGACTTTGTTCTACTCATGGATACCGACGTCCAAAACGGAGATATTGGAGCGGTTCTTTATAATGGCGAAACAAGTTTAAAGAAAATATTTTGGGATGATAATGGCCTCCGATTAGAAGCTGCCAATGAGGCTTACGACGATATTATCATTGAACCCGATGTTTTTGAAGAAGTTCGTATAATTGGTAAGTATATCGGACACGTGAACCGCCAGGGCTTCCACAGAGCATCTTCAAAAGTAGCATAAATACAATTGAGCCCCTGCATAATACTTAGTTGAATTTTTGGAATATCCCATTCTAATAGATTTACAAAACTATTATTAAAAAGCGTAATTATAGAGTTATCTAGCGCATACCAAAATTAATAGTAATTTATCTGCTATTTATTAAGGTTCTAATGCTTTTTTGCTTTGTTTTATCCTAACTATCAGTTATCTTTGCAAGCTCTTGAAAATCATAAAAGAAATTATTTAGGCCATGTACGCTATAGTTGAAATCGGCGGACACCAATATAAAGTAGCTGAGAAAGATGTTTTGTTTGTAGACAAGCAAAACTCTGAAAATGACAAGCTAACTTTTGAGAATGTTCTTCTTGTTAAAGACGGCAAAGGTGCTGTTAAAGTTGGTACACCTGTTGTTAAAGGTGCAACAGTTACTGCAACTCTTATTGATAATGTGAAAGCAGACAAGGTTCTGGTTTTCAAAAAGAAACGCCGTAAAGGATATCAAAAATTGAACGGACATCGTCAAATGATGTCTCAAATTCAGATTCAGAAAATTTCTGCTTCAGCTCCTGCAAAAAAAGCTGCTGCTAAGAAAGCTGAACCTAAAACCGAAGATAAGGATTAAGAAATGGCACATAAGAAAGGTCAAGGTTCTACCAGAAACGGTCGTGATTCGGAAAGTAAACGTTTAGGCGTTAAGAAATTCGGTGGAGAGTTCGTTCGTTCGGGTGGTATTATCATCCGTCAACGTGGAACTAAATTCCATCCTGGTGATAATGTTATGCGTGGTGGCGATGATACATTATTTTCAGTAGCTGATGGGCACGTTAAATTTTCTGTAAGCACTGGCGGAAGAAAATTCGTAAACGTAGATCCTGCTAATTAATCTGATTAGCAAATCATTTTTTAAAAGCCTTAACTCGCTGAGTTAAGGCTTTTTTTATATCTTACAGTTATGGAAAAAACACTACATATTCCCCGTTTAGATATACCGATAAAATCTATTTTTTGCATCGGGAGAAACTACTCCGAACATGCAAAGGAATTAGGAAATGCCGTACCAAAAGAGCCTATAGTTTTTTTAAAGCCTTTAAATACTATCTGCTTTGATGGTGATACTATTTCGATTCCCTCTCAAAGTAAAGATGTTCACCACGAAGTAGAAATGGTAATAGCCATTGGAAAGACTGGAAAAAACATCAAACAAGAAGAAGCCCTAGATTACATTGTAGGAATTGGAGTTGGAATAGATTTAACGGCTAGAGATATTCAACAAAAGGCTAAAGAAAAAGGACTCCCTTGGGCTATCGCAAAAGGGTTTGATACCTTCGCTCCAATAAGTGAGTTTGTACCTTTAGTTGAGGTTCCTTCTATAAACAATCTTGATCTGGAGTTAAAAGTTAATGGACAAGTTCGCCAAACTGGGAACACTTTAAATATGATTTTTTCTTGTGAGTATTTAATCAGTTATTTGTCTACCATTTTTACACTCAATCCAGGAGATTTAATATTCACTGGTACGCCAAAAGGTGTCTCTGCTATTCAAACTGGTGATAAAATTGAAGCATCTTTAAACCGCAACCTTGCTAATCTTTCTTTGAGCGTAGAATAATTTTGAAGCAATTTTATTTCCTATTTTTTATTGTTCTGATACCGAAAATCAGCCAATCTCAGCTCCTTGATACCACACATATCTGGCCCACTAATGCAGGCCAATTTCTGTCTTCTACTTTTGGTGAAACTCGTTCTGCCCATTTTCACGCTGGACTAGATATAAAAACATGGGGAAGGGAAGGATATAAAGTATATGCAACTAGAGGAGGAGTTATAAGTCGCTTATCGATAACTAATACTGGTTATGGAAAGGCTATTTACCTTAAACATGATGATGGTACTTACACCGTTTATGCTCACCTTCAGCGTTTCACCAGCAGATTTCAACAAAAAGCAGATAGCGTTCGGTTAGAAACTTATTCTTATGAGATGGACGGATTTTTCGAACCCGATGAGATTTATGTAAGACAAGGTGAGGTTATTGGTTACACAGGATCTACTGGAATTGGACCACCACATTTGCATTACGAAATTCGAAACGAAAAAAACGAACCTATCAACCCGCTAAGTTCCAATCTTTTTGTTATAGATACTGTATCTCCAACTTTTAGATCCATTTTGGTAGAGCCTTTAACGCCAACAACCACTATTGAGAGGCAGTTACTCCCCAAAAAAATTTCCCCTAAAAGAGTGAGCCCAGGCATATATGACGCAGGGGAAATATCAGTTAGTGGCACGGTAGGGATTAGTGTAAATGTATATGACGGAGCCGATCAGGTGTATAACAAATATGCTATTTATGAACTTATTCTCTTATCAGGATCCGACACCTTATTTGTCGAAAAGCTTCAGCGTTTTAATTTCGACCAAGCTGATAACATGTTCCTTGACCGAACAAAATCCCCGACTTCAAGAAGTCGCTCTTATCAACGTTTATTTTTAAAGGATGATGCAGACAATCCATTTGTTATATCGCACCAAAATAATGTTGATGGCACTTTTAATGAGCCGTATACCATCATTGCTAGAGACTACTATGGAAATACGTCTACCGCAACTCTTAAATTTATTCCAGACATTCCCCAGTCTATTAAAGAGTCGACACCTACCATTTCGAAATTGAAAGATGCTTACTGGCATGAGGATTGGGTTGATTTTGCTGATACAACTTATCTAGATTTGAAAAATTTCAGCTACGGCACACTTTGGGATTCTACAATCAATCAGAGAATTATAGAACCGTTAGTCGACTTAAATACCACTCTAGCACGAATAAATCCAAATGCTAAATCGGTAGTAACAACTCCTGATTATAGACTAACAACTACCTTTCCTGAACGTAGCTTTTTTGACACTTTAAGTATTTTACAATCTTATACGCTCAACGGCCACACTCTTCAGATAGATTTACTACCAGAAAACTTGCCTATCAGAAATGCTTTTGCGCTACAAATTTATGTTGGAGATTTTTTAACCGATTCAGATCGTGTTAATCTATACAGTTACAATCCCAGTAGTGGCAAACTATCATTCATAAACTCACAAGTATCCGGGAATACAATTTATGCCTCAACATCTTCTTTTGGAGCATTTAGATTAGCTCAAGATACTCTCCCTCCAACTATTAACCAGCCAATATACCATCGATTAGATAACGGTGAACGGGTATTTTCCATAAAAGCCAATGATTCATTATCAGGCATAGATTTTACTACAGCAGTTTTCATTATCAATAAAGAAAGAGGGATTGCTGAATTTGATTACGAAAACAATGAGTTTACCTTTTATTTACCTGGCTTTGTACCAAAAAAGGTAAATGAGATATATTTTCAAGTAAAAGACAGAGCTGGAAATATTTCTGAGGCTATCTTCCAGCTCTAATTTTGACTACAAATGGGCTATGCAACTGATTTCAACGAGCACATTTTTTGGTAAAGTTTGCACAGCTACTGTTTCTCGAGCAGGAGGTTCAGAAGTAAAATTACTTCCATATACTTCATTTACTTCGGCAAAGTCACCCATATCATCTAAAAATATAGAACACTTCACAACTTTAGAGAAATCGGATCCAGCCGCTTCAAGAACCGCTGAAAGGTTTTTCATTACTTGAACAGCTTGTTCTTTAGCTGTTTTGCCAACTATTTCCATTGAACTTGGATCAAGAGGTATTTGTCCGGAACAATACACAACTCCATTAAGTAATACTGCTTGGCTATATGGGCCGATGGCCTTAGGAGCCTTCTCTGTTGAAATAATTTTCTTCATAATTTATCCTATTTATAAAACTTAATATTAAATCTGTAAAGCTGTTTCCTTTTTTTGCGGAAAGCGCTTTATATAGTTACTTTTAACAACATATCAAAACAACTTGAAATCAACCACTCTCAATTTTTACAAACATGAAAAAGCTTATCAATAGCCTGCTTACCCTTACTGTTTTTACGGCCATGCTGGTGGGTTGCGGAGGTGATGAATCATTCATCGGCCAAGCAAAAAAAGGTGTTACATCTAAGGATTACCAAGCAACATTGGTTGCAGTAGATTCAATTTTAGCAAAAGACCCTAACAATGCAGAAGCTTATTACTACCGTGGCGTAGCTTACGGCGAGATAGCAAATAATAACCCTGTTGTTGCAAACCGAAAAGATGCCTACCAGAAAATGAGAGACGCTTTAGTGTCTGCAATGGAGGTTACAAATGACGAACCAATTAATCTAGTTGCGCTAAAATCTGAAGACCTTATTAGAAACAAATGGAGTGTTGAACACAACGCTGCTGTTCAGTTTGCAAGTGGCGATACTACTTTAGCTCCTGTTGACAATCCATTAGAAATTGCAGTAGACCACTTACAGAATGCAGTTACTATTAATCCTGACAGTACACTTTCTTTTGAAGTTCTTGCTGAAGTTTATAGAATGAAAAAAGATTACAAAGGTGCAATTGGTGCTTTAACTGCAGTAATTGAAAAAAAGGAAGTTCCAGCTGCTTTTGACTTTAGCAACCTTGCTTCTTTCTATATGCTTACTGAAAATTACGAATCTGCTGTTACGGTTCTCGAAGAAGCAATTGAGTTTTATCCTGATTCAGTGGATTTAGTTCAAAAAATCGCTGATTCTTACATGAAAACCGACCGAAAAGACGAAGCAATATCTGCTCTTGAAGATCTTATTGCTACAGATCCTAGTAACCCCCAATACCATCTAGTAATAGGAACACAGATATATATTATGGCTAGCGATATTAATGAAGAAATCTCTGCTAGTTATGATAAAATCTTTGATTTAGACCGCAGCCTAAGAGGGCTAAAAGGCGCCGAAAAAACTAAGGTCGAAAAAAATATATCTACACTACGTAGTGACATTGCGGCAAAGCAGACAGAATCTGAAAAACTTACCACTCGTGCAATTTCAGAATTAAAGACGGTAACTGAACTTTTACCTGAGGAAGCGCCAGCATATAATACTTTAGGTATTGTATACCAGAACAAAGCAGCGTCTTTATTTGAAGAACGTAATGCAACTACAGACAACAATCTAGCTGCAGATCTAGACAAAGAAGCCAAGGCTGAATTAACTAAAGCAATGAAGAGCTACGAGAAAGCAACTTCACTTGCACCAGACAATACTGACTATTGGACTTCATTATTTAGAGTGTATACCTCTCTAGGAATGAACGATAAAGCAGAAGCAGCTATGAAAAAAGCTGGAATGTAATCTATATTATTAATATGATTTTATCCAACCATCCGTTTAATACCCGACTTGCAGGCCTTGTGCTTGCAATCGGTTTTTTTTGTTCTTGTGCTACTACTAATGTAAATGTAGACGCTTTAATAGCTGATAAAGACTATGATAGCGCCCTAAATGCAATAGAAGCTGAACTTGAAAAAAATCCCAATCAGCCAGACTTATACTATCTAAAAGCTACCATCAATGGTAAGCTAGCCGATCATGTTTCTGTATCTGAAAGAAAGCCTTTCTACGAAAATATGATTGAGGCTTTAGATGAAACAAAAACCATGGCAATTGAAGATACTTCTTTTCAAGACAAGGTGGATAACCTAGCTTTGGGATATTGGACGAAAGAATACAATACTGGCCTTAAAAGTTATGAGGCCGGCAGTAAAAATAATGTTTATGACGAGTCTATTGCTCATTTCAAAAACTCTATCTCACTAAAGCCAACTGAAATCAAAGGCTACAAATCACTTTCGATAGCCCAGTACAATTCTGGTGATGTTGATGTAGCTATTGCAACTTTAAACGAAGCTCGCTTTGTCGTTGAAAATGAAGCTGAACTGTTTGAAGACTTAGGCTTTCTTTACCTTGAGGTGGGAAATGCTGAACAATCGGCCTATTACTACAACTTAGCCAATACAGATATAGTTAAAAACAAAAATGTGGCATTTGGATTAGTTAACGCCTACATAGCTGCCGAGAATAATGCAGATGCGTTAGATTTATTAAATCAGTTAGTAAACTACTACCCCAAAGATGCCAAGCTACATAATGTTTACGGAACACAACTTTATAACGAAGCTTCTAGCCTATTTGAGGAACTTACTGCAGCTTATGTAACCTACGACTCTAGCTCTGTTGAGAGTATTAAAGTTGAAATTGAAGGCGTTTCAGAGTTAGCCGAAAAAGAATTTATAAAAGCATACTCAACAGACACTTCAGACGTTGAGTTTATTGAGAGCCTCGCTGTGTTCTATAATAACATGGCAGGAAATTATTTTTCATTAATGAAAACCTCTTTTGAGGAGGACAACTCAACCATAAAAGGCAAAGCACTTACCTTAGTTGATTTTGCAATCACTTATTACAACAATTTATCTGCACTTGCTCCTCAAAATGACCAAATTGATAACAAAATTCGAACTTTAAATACTTTAAAAAGTAGTTGGGCTAAGACCGAATGAAATTCAATACCAAAACTATTCACGCTGGGCAACACAACGAAGAAACTTCAGGCGCTGTAATGCCACCCATTTTTCAAACTTCCACTTTTGCACAGGAGGCGCCTAATGTTCACCAAGGCTATGATTATGCTCGTGTAGGTAATCCTACAAGAACAGCTCTGGAGAAATTAATAGCTGGGCTTGAAGGTGCTGATGAGTGTGCTTGTTTTGCTAGTGGAGTTGCAGCGATGGATGCTTTGATGAAAATGTTTCGTCCAGGTGACCATATTATCGCTACAAATGATTTGTATGGCGGTTCTTATCGTTTGTTTACTACTGTTTTTGAGCCATACGGCATTGATTTCTCTTTTATAGACATGACTGACATTAGCCTTGTTGAAAAGGAAATCCGACCCAATACAAAGCTACTTTGGATTGAAACACCAACAAATCCTCTTTTACGAGTTGTAGATATTAGGGCTTTAACTACGGTTGCAAAGGCTAATAATGTTCTTACCGTAGTTGATAATACTTTTGCATCTCCATATTTACAGCGCCCATTAGAGTTCGGTGCAGATGCTGTACTACATTCAGCAACAAAATACCTTGCTGGTCACTCCGATGTAATTCATGGTGCTGTTGCATCATCTAATCAGGCCATCATGGAGAATTTGCGCTATCAAGTTAAAACTTGTGGTGCCGTACCTGGCCCAATGGATTGCTATCTCACTTTGAGAGGAATAAAAACTTTACATGTTAGAGTACAACGTGCCGTTGATAATGCTAAGAAAATTGCAACTTTCTTAGAGAATCATGAGCAAGTAGCTTCAGTATTTTACCCAGGATTAGAATCTCATCCTCAGCACAAGCTAGCGGCTAAACAGATGGATGATTTTGGAGGAATGGTTTCTTTTTCTCTGAAAGATGACTCTATTGAAGCTGCTATCAAATTTATGAGTAATACTAAAGTATTCACTCTTGCTGAAAGTTTGGGTGGTGTTGAATCTCTTATAAGTCACCCAGCCTCAATGACTCATGGCTCCATACCAAAAGAGATGCGTGAAAAAGCTGGACTCAAAGATTCTTTGATTCGACTTTCTGTAGGCATTGAAGATGTTGACGATCTTATAGATGATTTAAACAAAGCATTTTAATAGAATTTAGCTGTAGTTTTTTAGTATCTTCTAGAGTGCAGAAAAGCGCTTTTTTTAATCCAAATTCAGTAAAATAGTTCTTCATGAGAGATGTAGTAATTGTTGAAGCAAAACGTACTCCAATAGGTTCTTTTGGTGGAAGCTTATCTTCGTTCACCGCGCCAGAACTAGGAAGTATGGCAATTCTTGAAGTAGTAAAATCTGGCGGTATCAAACCGGATGACGTTCAGGAAGTTGTTATGGGGAATGTTTTATCTGCGGGTATTGGCCAAGCACCTGCACGTCAAGCTGCGTTAAAAGCTGGTCTCTCTGTTAAAACTCCTGCTACTACTGTTAATAAAGTATGTGCATCGGGTATGAAAGCAATTATGATTGCTGCCGACCAAATCCGTTTAGGAGAAGCTGATATAATTGTTGCTGGTGGAATGGAGAGTATGAGCAATGTGCCATATTATTTGCCAAAGCAACGCTTCGGCTCAAAATATGGGCATGTACAATCGGAAGATGGGATATTGAAAGACGGCCTTTGGGATGTCTACAACGACTATGCAATGGGAAATGCTGCAGAACTTTGTGCGAAAGAATGTAACATCTCAAGAGAACAACAAGACGACTTTGCAATAACTTCCTACAAAAGAGGGATGAATGCACAAAAAGAAGGCTATTTTGAAAATGAGCTTATAAAAGTCAAGATCACCGATCGCCGAGGTAATGTAACCATTGTTAATGAAGATGAAGAAATTGGTCGAGTTAATTTTGACAAAATACCAAGTTTACGACCTGTTTTTGACAAAGCAGGAACTGTGACTGCTGCAAATGCCTCAAGTATTAACGATGGTGCCGCAGCTCTTTTAATCATGAGTGCTGAAAAAGCTACTGAACTTGGACTTAAACCTCTCGCAAAAATTCTAAGCTCTTCGAGTGCTGCTAAAGAACCAGAATGGTTTACAACTGCTCCTTCTGATGCTATACCGATTGCATTAAAAAAAGCTGGTATATCCATCAAAGATGTTGATTTATTCGAAATTAATGAAGCATTTTCTGTTGTTTCAATTGCTAATAATCAAATTTTAAAACTGAATCATGAGAAAGTAAATATTCATGGTGGAGCAGTAAGTATTGGGCATCCTCTTGGCTGTTCAGGTGCGCGCATCGTTGTAACACTATTGCATGCACTCAAACGAACTGGTGGGAAATATGGTTGTGCAGGCATCTGTAATGGTGGCGGTGGCGCCTCTGCACTTGTGGTCGAAATGCTATAATTTTAAAAAGAGTTGAAAAAAAGGCGCTTTTACATTTGACATTATTCATTCTCTGGCATATAATAACGTTAGACTTTGAACAAACCATATTGAATCAGTAAAAACGCTACCCAACCAATAATTCAACATAACAGACTCCCAATCTGTAGGGATAATTTAATTCCTGTTTAAGTCTTAACTACTCAAAAGAAGAATATATACTACAAAGCTACTATCTAAGCACAAATGTGCATTAAACATTTACTCTAGACCGTCATAAATTAATGCGATTTAGTCCTCTACTTTTTTGTGGGTGGCTCTTACTAGTATGCTCAAATAGTGTTTTGGCACAAAGTATACAGGTGGTAGCTGAAACTTCTTCTTTCATAGATTATGAACTTAAGAACGAAGAACTACGTGCATTGCCCCCTAGCTCTATGCTAGTTCCTTTTGTTAATGGTTCACCTCAATACAAAATACTTGAACAGTCGATAAGCACTAGTTCTAATAGCCAAAACCTAAATAAGGCTAAATCATTACTCTTATCTTCTGACTCTTCGGCTGTTATAGAATTTTTTGAACCAGGACTTTTTAAAGGAAAAGAATTCTCTCCTATTCGAATTAATATAGCTCGCTATAATCAAAACGAACTTTTAGTTACTCGATATCTAAAATTCAGAGTATATAAAGCTACTAAACAATCGGCGTTGACCTTGGAAAAAGGCAAAAAAGCAGTTTCGTTACCCCTTGCAGCTGGAACGTGGTATAAGATTCCTATTTCAAAAAACGGAATTTACTCTATAGATCGCTCTTATCTTTCTGATCTAGGAATCGATCCAAATAGTATAAATCCTAAGAATATTCAGCTATGGGGAACTGGTGGAAAACTATTACCCGAAGCAAATAACGATACAAAACCTAAGTTTGTTCAAATACCCGTTATTGTGGAGGGTGAAGCTGATGCAAGTTTCGACCAGAACGATAGAGTTATCTTTTACGCAAACAGCCCCAACTTGTCATATCAAGTTGGTAACAACTTTCTTCATCAAGTCCATCCATATAGTACTGAGAGCTATATTTATCTAACCATTGCTTCTGATGCTGGTTTAAGGCTTACCCCTGCTAACAGCTCGTTAAGCTCCACATCTACTACCACCACTTTCGAAGATTTTATATGGAAAGACGATGAGCTCACAAAATCGGAATCCAAAATACGCTCAGGTAGAGAATGGCTTGGTCAAACAGTTAACTCCTCACAAAGCGGTAATTTTGTATCTATCTTCAAAGACACACTTTCCGGAATACTGCCAAACTCAACAGTAAAAATAGCTGGTAAATTTTATGGGCGTTCTTTAAGTCGCCTATATACAGATATAAAGCTAAATACTTCATCCCTATCTACTGTTTCGATTTCGTCCATTTCTGATTTTGACGCTAGTGAATATAGCTCTGCAAATAGTGTAACCTTCTCTAAATCAGTTACTCCAACTATTGAGAATGGAATACTTGACCTTCAGATTAAAACGAATTTCAATAGTTCAAACGATCAATTGTTTATAGATTGGTTGAGGATTGTTGTTCAGAGAGAACTTGTGCTTAATGACAATAACTTATTGTTTAACACACCTTATAATTCTGACAATATTGAAGGAACTACATACATATTAAAGGGCTTCTCTACCCAGCCCTATGTAATGGATATTTCGAATCCGATTTCGCCAAAGCTACTATCTGTATCTGCGTCTGGTAACGATTTTGAGCTCATTTATTATAGAGGCAGTAACCTACAGGTAATTGCTCAAAATAACTTATTTAGCCCTAAGAAAGGGCAACTCATCCCAAATCAGAATATTAAAGAGCTTACAAACTATCCAGATTATATTGTTATTACCTCAGAGGAATTATTATCTCAAGCTCTTGAGCTAGCAGAATATCGTTCTACTCAAGGCCTAATTCCATTAGTTGTTACTCAAAGCCAAATATTTAACGAGTTTTCTGGTGGCCTAAAAGATCCTTCTGCTTTAAGAGATTATGTGAAATACATTTATGATGAGGCACTTTCTAATGGGGAGTTACTTCCAAAATATTTACTTCTTTTTGGAGATACTTCCTATGATCCCAAAGGAATAATTAAAAATGGTCTAACTAATCATGTAATTACGTATGAAAGTAAAGAATCGGTTCACAGAACAGGTACTTTTGGCACAGATGATTACTTTGCATACTTAGATGATAACGAAGGCAATTTTGGCAATGGTGGAACGTCAGATTCTTTCCTAATGGATATTGGTATAGGCAGAATACCAGTACAAACTTCATCCGAAGCAAGAGCTTACATTTCCAAGCTTAAAACATACGAAAACCCAAAAAATAAAGGTACTTGGCAAAGCCTTGTTACTTTTGCAGCAGACGATGACTTTCCCAAACCTCTTGAAAACAAAGATCTGCATACTTTCAACGCTGATCTTTCAGCTGAAATGATGAATGTAAACGAGCCTGGTATTCGCATAAAAAAGATTTATGAATTTTCATATCCCATTGAGATTAATGGCACTGGTCGACAAATTCCAGAAGCTACTAAAGACTTAATGTCTACCATTAATAACGGAACCTTAGTTCTTAGTTATCTAGGCCATGGAAACGAACAAACGTTAACCGATGAAGAGCTCTTCACTTCTGATTACATTACTGATTTCACAAACAAAGATAAATTATGTGTTCTTATAACTGCTACCTGTCAGTTTGGAAGATATGATGATACGGGTGCTCAATCTGGAGCGGAAAAATTCGTTTTAGCAACTAATGGTGGTGCCATCGCTTCATTTACAACCACTCGCGTTGTGTATACAGGCAGTTTAATTGGCACAAACACTAACTTTGCATTAAGCATAGCGCTTTCTCAAAAAATGTCAGAGCGCAATCCTGATGGCACACCTAAGCGTTTAGGCGATATAGCTATGCAGACCAAAAATACTATTCTTGCTGGTTTTAATTCGCGAATCGGAGCCTCTCTAAATAATAAGAAATTTGTACTTTTGGGCGACCCTGCTAGTGTTTTCCAATTGCCATCAAAAAGAGCTCAGCTTTCAAGTATTTCAAATATTGATGTACACAGCCAAGATACTCTTATTACCGTTAGAGCGTTAGATACAATTGAACTATCAGGAGCGATTTTGGATGCAAATGGCGCAACAGATACGCAATACAACGGGCAGTCATCCGTAACTATTTATGATGCTCGCAGATCTATTAGTTTACCTGAACGTTCTTGGATAAACAACCCACAAACGGATTGTAATTTAGATGATTGCGAATATTCTATTGAAAGTGACATTCTCTTTAAAGGTAAAGCAAATGTGGTTAATGGTCAGTTCACATTACCCGTTATTATTCCAAAAGACATTAGCTCGTCAGCAAATACAGGCAGAGTTCTTCTTTATGCTGAAGCTGACGGGAAAACCGCAAGTGGTGCGTACACAAACATTCGTTTTAATGGCTTAAATCCAGATGCAGTTAACGATGGCACGGGCCCCGCATTAAATATTTTTTTAAACGATGAGAGTTTCATAAACGGAACACTCGTGAACAGTTCTCCATCTTTATATGTAGAACTAGAAGATGAATCAGGAATAAACACATCAGGAACAGGAGTTGGACATGAAATAATAGCTACTATCGATACCAAACCTCAACAAACAATAATCCTCAACGATTTTTATGAGGGCAATTTAAACAACTTTACAGGGGGGCGTATCGAGTATCCTCTGGATGAACTTCCAGAAGGTAGCTATACCCTTAAAGTTCGAGCATGGGACGTGCACAACAATCCTACTGAAAAAGAAATTTTCTTTGAAGTAGCTGCACAAGAAGAATTGGCTGTTCGGAATATTTACAACTATCCGAACCCAATGAATAACAAAACTTCTTTCACGTTTGAACATAACCAGCCTGGTAATCCGCTTGATGTATCCGTTAGGATATACACGTTAAGCGGCAAGCCAGTGCAGCATTTAAAAGAATCAATTATTACATCTAGTAATTATGCCAATATTTCATGGAATGGCCGTGACCGGGATAATGATCGCTTGGGCAACGGTACTTATATTTATGTGCTTCGGGTTACAACAGATACCCCGAAAGGAAAACAATCAACAGAAAAAATCGAAAAGCTCGTAATCATAAGATAGAGCACATTAATTTTCTATTAATGCGTTATATTCATCATTAAAAAAACTATCAGTAGTATGAAAAGGATATTATTTTTTATCACATTAGGGGTTTTTGTTTTAAACCCCCTACTCTCAAAAGCTCAGGTTGGAATTACAGGTGTTCCATTTCTTCAGATTGAACCAGATTCTCGTGGAGCAGGTATGGGTAACACTGGAGTAGCAATAGCCGATAACGCATCTGCTATGTTTTGGAATCCTGCTGGTTTGGGATTTCAACGTGGTAACCAAGCTAGCATCACCCACTCAAACTGGCTAGCTAACTTTAATGTAAATGACCTTTTTTACGATTACGTAGTTATTAAACAATATGTAGAAGGCTTAGGTACTTTTGGTGGACATCTCACTTACTTAAACCTTGGTGAACAATCTCAAACAGCCGAAGATAGCCCTGATATTATTTCAAGGTTTAATAGTTATGAACTTGCTCTAGGACTTTCTTATGGTACCGAGGTTAATAAAAATCTTGCCTTAGGTAGTAGTTTACGTATCATTTACTCTAGTTTGGCTAGTGGGGCTCAGGTATCTGGGCAAAAAGTAAATCCGGGCACAAGTGTTGGCGTTGATTTAGCTATGCTTTACCGCTCCGATACTTTTAACGTTGGTGCTGAATCTAAAGCCGAAGTTAGCTTTGGCTTGAACCTCTCAAATTTAGGGCCTGGTATTCAGTATTCTGATAACGCCCAAAAAGATCCAATCCCAACTATTCTTCGTTTTGGTCCTGCTCTAAAACTTTCTTTAGACAAGGATAATATCAACGAGCTTACATTCGCTATAGACATCTCCAAGGTAATGGCTAGAAAAGAGGGCTTTGAAGTTCCTAGTGGAGATTCAACTATTACCGAGTATAAATCGGTTGGAGCATTAAAAGCTCTAGTTGATTCTTGGGGAAATTATGAGCGTTTGGACGGAAGAGGCCAAACTATTGATGTAGGTGTATTACAACAATTTATGATTGGTGCTGGTTTGGAATATTGGTATAACCAGCGTTTTGCGCTTCGTGGTGGTTATTATTATGAAGACCCAAACAATGGCGATAGAAAGTATATTACTTTTGGTGCAGGACTTAGATACAACCAATTTGGAGTTGATTTCAGTTATATAAAAACGTTGGAATCCGACCATCCGTTAGCAAATACTCTCCGATTTAGCATTCTTTTGAACTACTAGTGTAAATGCTTTCAATAAAATCTTTCTTAAAGAGCATGTGGAATTTACCCATGCTCTTTTTAATTTTCCAGCCAGCGGCTTTTGCGCAACAAATTGCTATAAAAAAAAGCCATTCTATAACTCCTAGTCTTCAACAAAATGCAGTTCCAACTACAGGAACGCTAAATGTTGTGGCTATTATGGTTGAGTTTGAGCCAGACTCAAATAGGCTAACTTCTGGTACAGGAATTTTTGGCCCTGGTGGGTTACCATATCTCGAAAATGTGGTTAACCAACGCGTTGAACCTCTTCCTCATGATAAATATTATTTTGAATCTCACTTAGAGTTTGCAAAGAACTATTTTGAAAAGTCCTCTGATGGGCAACTAAACATCAGCTATCAAGTTCTCCCACAAGTTTATCGCCTCGATAAAAAAATGGAAGAGTACTCTCCTACTGGAGAAACTTTTACCAACGAGAAAATAGCGTACTTAATCCGAGATTCTTGGGCAAAAGTAAACGAAAATGGCGGGTTTGATGCCACAGGTTTAAATCCAGATGAAACTGCTTTTGTAATTTTCCACGCTGGTATTGGTAGAGATATTGAGCTCACAGGTACCACTCTAGATATCACACCTTTAGACATTCCTTCTATTTATTTGAGCAAGAAAGGCATCGGTGACTTATTAGACAATCCTAGTTTTGATGGATTTGAGATTAATCACGGCTCTTTCCGAATAACAAACTCTTTGATTATCCCCCGCACGGAATCGCGCCGAGGGCTCGACATTCAAGAAAACGAGTTTGTATTCCCACTTTCTATTAATGGCTTATTATGCGCATCTATTGGAAGCCATTTAGGGTTACCAGATCTTTTCAATACAGAAACGGGAGAATCAGGAATTGGTCGTTTTGGACTTATGGACGGTGCCAGCTTCTTTTCTTATAACGGATTATTTCCACCTGAACCCTCGGCTTGGGAAAAAACCTTTTTAGGATGGTCTACTCCGTTTCTTGTTATGGCACCAGATTCAATCTCACTACCAGCGGCCACACTAAACGCCCCAAACAGTATTGCTAAATATGAGATTTCATCCACCGAATATTTCTTAATAGAAAACCGACATCGTGACCTCAATAATAGCGGCGTAACTTTAACCTTTCAGAAACCTGATGGCTCTACAGTTCAGCAAACTTTCCTTAATACCAATGATCAATTTGTGTACCAAGAAGCAGATTTTGACACGCTCTTAGAAGCTGGCGTTCTTATAGATGTAGATAATTTTGATTGGAGTTTACCCGGTGGATTCGACATTGGAGCCGATGAAAGAGAAAACACCGCTGATGATCGCTATTTAAACGGCGGTATTCTTATATGGCATATTGATGAAGCTGTTATTCAAAACCAGCTTGCCGATGGAACCATCAATAATAATGTAGGACGAAGAGGTATTGTTCTGAAAGAGGCTGATGGAGCCCAAGATATTGGAAGGCCCATTTCTAATAGAAGTGATAACTCGCCAGCTTTAGGTACACCGTTTGATTTTTGGTGGAGTGGAAATAATTACAGAGTAATTACACAATCTAACACCATCATTCTCTACAAAAACGAATTTTCTCCTACTTCAACACCAAATAATAATAGTAATTCTGGTGCGACCTCGTATTTCCGTTTCTATGATTTTTCAACCAATTTACCAACGGCATATTTTAAGATTGAGGCATTAATACCTGAAAACGCCCCAACCGTTTCTCACTCTATTTTTATAGATGATAACGAATTTTATAGCTTAACAGATAACTACTCTAACTCATTTCCGTTAGCGCTTTCAAAAGCCGTTTCATCTGACTTAGAAACCGTTATTATTCCTTATTCAAATGGAGCTTATTTTTTCTATCCAGACTCTAATAAAGTTACAAAAGTAGCATCTGGAAATATTCAGCAGCCTTTGACGGGGGAATCTATCTACATTCCTAAAAGAGAGATTCAAAGCAATCAACTAATGATTTCGCCTTATCTAAAAGAGAATGATTTATGGGTTCAAAAACCTGACTTCGTTACTCCAATTAATAACGGGTTAATCAGTTCTCAACAGGGAGACACCATCGCCGTTGATGGAACTACTTTTGGTTATGTTGAACAAACTTCAGAATTACTCCCAAATTTCAGGCCTAATCCTGTTCAGGAATCAAAACGGTTAACTTCAGGACTCGCATCAAACTCAACCAACTCAATAGCATTCAGTATGGCTGAAGCTTCAATTTCAGACTTTACTAAAACGCCTAGTTCTTACCGTTCTTATGTTGGCAATATGGAGTTTAAAAGTGGAGCGAATGGATTTTTCATTCTTGAAAATACCCGACTAACACTAGTAAACCCAAATTCCGAATCTCCATTTAAAACTATTTACGAAGGTGGTGAAATTGACTGGCCAGCCATTGTAGATTTTGATAACGACGGCGAGCTTGATTTCATTTTTATAGACTATTCGCAGAATAATATCAATGCGATAAATTACAATGGCGCTACTTTAAGTGGTTTTCCAATTATTTTAAACTCTTCTGATAAACTAGTTGGGACGCCATTAGTGGGAGATTTGAATGCCGATGGACAGTTAGATTTAGTTTTAACCGTTCAGAACCAATTTGATGTCAATCTCAGATTATATAATCATACAAGTTCAGAGTTTGAGTTTTCTCCGCTCTATGTTGGAGGTGTTTCTTCAGCAAGCTCTAAGGCTTTGAATCCTGTTATAGATGGAACGCAGATAATTGCAATTAGTCAAACTGGAGAACTTAGAAGCTGGGATTTCAACGCACTAACAAATGCTGTTTGGAAGAGTAAATACGGTAACGATCCATACAACAAGATAGGAGGTGTATTATCAAATACCACCCCTACTCCTGTAAATTTTACCATTCTTAATTCTCAAGAAACCTATAATTGGCCCAATCCAGCTAATGCTGAAACCCATTTGCGCTTTCAGCTAGAATCTCCCGGTGGATCTGTAGAAGTTAGCATTATGAGTTTAAGTGGGAAATTGGTCTATAAAAATACATTTCAATCCACTGGCGGACAACCCGAGGAAATAACACTTAACACCAACAATTGGGCTAGTGGCGGTTATTATGCGCTCGTGAAAGCAACAGTGAACGGTAAATCTGAATCGAAACTTGTTAAAATTGCGGTGGTGCATTAATGAGAACTATCTTTTTATACATCGCGCTTTTGGTGATCGTTTTAAGTCCTTCTTTTTCTAGTGCTCAAACTAACCCACAATATTACGATTATTCCCAAAATCACCTTCCTTGGTTTACCATTGAAAGCGATCATTTCATGATTCAGTTTCAAGAGGGAAACAGTCGCTCTGCTAAAGTTATAGTGCGAATTGCTGAGGAGATTTACGGACCTATCACCGAATTGTATCAGCATGAGCCAGATGAGAAAGTGAGTATTGTGCTCAAAGATCGTGAAGATTACTCAAACGGTGCCGCCTATTTCTTCGATAACAAAATTGATATCTGGTTGCCAGCGTTAGACACTCCACTTCGAGGCACTCATAATTGGTTCCGAAACGTAATTTCGCATGAATTTACGCACATCATTCAGATTCAAAAAGGAATGAAACGTACTCGTAGATTTCCCGTTTCTTACATCCAATGGCTTTCTTACGAAAATGTTCGCCGTCCAGATGTACTCTACGGTTTCCCAAATGGTATAGCTACACTACCATTCGTTTCTGTTAATATTCCTGCTTGGATGGCAGAGGGAACAGCTCAATATCAACGTGAAGGTTTATTATACGAAAGCTGGGACGCTCACCGAGATATGATCTTGAGAACTCGAATTCTGAGCGACACTTATTTTACGTTAGACGAAATGGGAACATTCTCGTCTAAAACAAGCCTTGAACGTGAGACTGTGTACAACCAAGGTTATGCCTTTGTTATTTATTTAGCCAACCGATTTGGGGAAGAGATTCTTCGTGAAATTACTCAGGCTCTATCTACAAAAGGCACTTATAATGTTGCTAAGGGAATAGAAATTGCTACTGGTATTTCTGGTTATACCGTGTTTGATGATTGGATTGCAGAACGCAAAGAATTTTACACCAATGCTACCAATAACCTCCAAGAAACTTCAAGTACTTATATTGAAAAAGACGGTTTTTTCAATTTCTTTCCTAAAATGTCGCCAGATGGAAACCATGTTGCTTACCTTTCTAACAAAGGCAGAGACTTTAGTCTTGCTTCACTTTATCTAAAGAATACGAATGGAAATGAAGAAGTCGCTGTTATTTCTGACCGACTTTTTTCCAATGAAGCAAATCATGCAGATGCTATTAAACCTACTATAACTTTCATCAGTACTTCGTTTTCTTTCTCTCCAGATAGTAAAAGCATTGCGTATTCTGTAAACAAACGAAATAACCTAGGCGAAGATTATCGTGATATTTTCATCTTCAATCTTGAAACTAAAAAGCATCGTAGATTAACCCAATCAGCCCGAATTGAATCCCCTATTTGGAGCCCTATAGACAATGTGATTGTTGCAGTACAATACAATAAAGGAACTCAAAATTTAATCCAAATCGATCCGGAAACTGGCGATATTACTCAGTTAACTACATTCTCAAATGGACAAACAGTATATACTCCTGCATGGAGCCCTGATGGAAAGTCGGTTTATTTTGCTTTCGCTGAGTTAGATCATAGAAATATCTTCCGTTATGAATTCGATAGTAGAGATATCAAACCAATTGATACTTTTGAAGACACTGATTCCCGTGATCCATTTATTTCTCCGGACGGGAAAAGACTATATTTTGCTAGTAATCCTGATGGCATTTTCAATATCTACACAAAGTCTTTAGAAAGTAGCGATGTACAAAAACTTACGAGTGTTGTTGGCGGTGCGTTCATGCCTTTTGTATCAGGAAATAATGATCTCTACTTTTCAGAGTATGAAGCCGATGGTTATAAGCTTAAAACTGCTTTACTTTCAAACACACAATCACTTGAAACTGGTTCATATAAACCAGCTTTTAAAGTAGACCAAATAAATAGCTACGAAAATGATTCTCTTTACAGCAAACTGAATAATTTTGATGATACGGATATCAAAGCCTTTACCGAGTATGAGCATGCCGTATTAGACACTGGAAAATATAATTTTTCGCTTTCTACATTTGATGGTGAGGAGCAATTATCCTACAGGAAGTATACCGATGTTTATACAAAATTTAGTTTTTTCCCAGTTTTAAGATTCGATAATTATAGCAAGCTTAACGGGAACAATGGTACTTTAATTAAGAAAGGAAAGATTGGGAAATTAGGCGAAAATCTTATCCGTGACATTAAACCTGGTATCTATTTCTCTTCACGAGATGTACTCGATAAACTCTCACTATTTGGTGGGGTGATGCTTGGTGTTGGTTCACAACCTGTTGATGGTTTAACGGATTATATAAAACCTGATCACATTCTAGATTTAGATCGAGATATTTTTCTTATTGCAGAACACCGAGGTCTTCCTTTCATCAAAAAAGGATGGTCACCTACAATCTCTATCGAGTTTTATAACATGCGCAGAAATGTTAAAGACGGACTAGCCATTGAAGAGTTTAAATGTACCTCTTGTGCAACACCTGATACCATTAATGTTGATATTGCCTACGATATTTGGGAAGTAGATATATTTCTTAGAACTAAGTTAAACAGAATGAGTTTGCTCGAGTTTGGTTATGCCTACACTCCGTACAAAGTAAATACAGATAATTTTTATTCTAATGAATTAAAAGGTTTTGTTACAGGTTCTTCTGACCAATATTTCAAAGGTTCTACTTTTTCTGCGGCGTACACTGTTAACTACTACGAGTACACTAAAGATGCAGATATTGCTCCAATCGGGTTGAAAGGCTATGTCCGGTATCAGTACCAGCCGAGCAAGCTTTTGGAGGAGTACGACGTAAAAGACGGTTCTTTAATTCCTGTGTTTAAATCCACAAAAAATCACTCTTCGGAACTTCACCTTCGATATGGATTCAAACTTCCTAATAATCAAGCCTTGCAAGCTAGAGTTAGAGGCTTTGCTTATTTTAATAAGCCTAATGATTCTTTTTATTCTGATTATATCGGTGGCTTTATGGGCATGCGTAGTTATCCATACTTTGCACTTGGAGGAGAACAAACCGCCTTTACTAGTTTGTCGTATTTCGCACCTATTTTTAGGAACCTAGCTAAGCAAACTGGTCCTTTCACGGTCGATAAACTTTATGCACGAGTTTTCTTCGAAGCAGGGAATACCTGGAACTCACCTTTCGATTCTGGCAGCAATTTAAAAACTGGAATTGGTACCGAGTTGAGGTTGGCGACAAACGGATATTATTTATTCCCACTTAAATTTTTTGTAAGTGCGGCTTATGGCTTCAATGAGTTTGATATTACTTTGCCAGACGACTTTGTAACAGGCTCAAAAAATAATACCGTAACTTATGGAAGGGAGTTTCTTTTCCATTTTGGTTTAACCTTCGATTTTGAATTATTATGATTAAGCTTGGTTTCACTTTCTTTTTTCTTTTAGGCATTTTACCCTCATTAATTGCTCAGCCTTTGAACAACTTCTCAGGTAATATTTTAAAAGAGACTGAAGCTGTTCAACATAATATAATAACCCTTTCAGATTTCAAGCCTGAAGCCAATCAAGGATTCGGATCTAGCTTTATTAACGCTGAAAGAACAAGTCCTGGATTTGCTTTTATTTCATCAGCAATTATTCCTGGTTCGGCTCAAGCCGCCAACGGAAAATGGGTACGTGCTAGTATCTACGCTTTAACCGAAGCTGCAACGGTATTCTATTATTTCAATCGTAACAATGCCGCAAAACGCCAAGAAAGAGCTTACGAGAGCTACGCCAATTCGAACTGGAGTGTAGTTGCGTATGCACAATGGTTAGTAAACTATTCTCAAGAAAATAGCCTAACTAATGGATATCAAGATCTAGCTGCAAACATTGCTGGTAAATCACCAGATTATTCCAATACTACTAATGATTGGCTAAAAGTTAATATTGGTATATTGCACAGCGTAGAGCGAGAAACACCCTATATATTTGAAAGTAGAAGAGCTAGTAATTTTTCGCATAACTTACCTAGCTACGGCTCTCAGCAATATTATGAGCTGATTAGTAAATACTATCAGTTCCAATCTGGGTGGTCTGATATTTATCAAAATCCATCACTTAATCCCAACAATCCTTATTATAAATGGGATGGATCCGACTCTTCCCCTCAGTTTTACTTAGGGAGAGATAGTGCCGCAGAATTTAATGACAATTATCGATTAGCTGGGAACATTTTAAATCTAATCTTGATAAATCATATTATCTCGGCGTTTGATGGTATGTTGACCGTTAAACTAAAAAATAGCCGACTTCAAGCTCATGCTAACTTAATGCGCTCAGATTCATTTTCATTAGTTTTACACTTTTAAGATCCTATTACTTCTCGTACTTTAAAATATGTTTAAACACATTCTGACAAGTAAAATTTTTTATCTTTCTATTCTCGGTATAATAATACTTGGAGCAGGTTCACTATTTCTGCTCGATAAAGTGATTATGCCTTATTACACCAATTATAACGAAGGTATTACAGTACCAGATGTAACAAGAGTCACTCTAGAAGAAGCAGAAGAACTACTAACAAGTATCGGCCTCAGGCATGAAGTTTCGGAACGGAGGGCAAACGCAGCTTTCCCAGCCAATTACGTAATAGATCAGCAACCTACAGCGGCAAATATTGTAAAACCAAATCGCAAGATTTACCTCACCGTAAACACCGAAGTTAAGCCGAAAGTAGAAGTTCCAAATGTTACCAACCTTTCTTTAAGAAATGCTCAAATTCAATTGCAGAATTACGGGCTCGAAGTTGGAACTACAACTTATGAATCATCTAGGTTTAAGAACGCCGTTCTTCGTCAATCTATTCCTAAAGGAACTATTGTAGACAAGGGTGCAACCATCGATTTAGTAGTAAGTGATGGGTTAGGAGATAAGATTGTAACTATCCCCGAAATAATTGGGCTCCGTCTGCCACAAGCGCAACTTCGACTTAGAGAAGCGGGGTTAAGAATTGGTGAGATTTTCTTCCAACCTACTAAAGATGTAGATCCGAACACCGTTCTCGATTTTTCTCCAAAAGTTCTTGAAATCATCGAAGGTCAATCGCTCAATCTCATAATATCCGAACGTTTTGACGCTACCGAAGAAATAGAAGGAGGCGCTGTTTTTAGCGATTCCACTCAAATTCGTAGAGATTCTCTTAATATTCCAACCCCTAAGCCCAACAAATAAACTATGGATTTTCAACTTCCAATACTTGCTCCCTCTATCTTAGCCGCAGACTTTTCTAAACTAGGCAAAGACATCGAAGACTGTATAAAAGGTGGCGTAAGTTGGATTCATTGCGATATTATGGACGGTCATTTTGTGCCTAATATCAGTTACGGGCCTGCCATTGTAAAAGCGGCAAGCAAATCTGCACCAGATGCTTTTATGGATGTTCACTTGATGATTGAAAATCCAGATAATTTTGTAGATGACTATGTTCAAGCTGGGGCAGATCTTATCTCTGTACATTACGAAGCTTGCCCACATCTGCATCGTTCTATTCAGAACATCAAGAAATATGGCATTATGGCGGGTGTAGTTGTAAATCCTGCTACATCTTTACACAACATCGAACCTATTTTAGAATATGTCGATTTAGTACTCATTATGAGTGTTAATCCTGGTTTTGGCGGGCAGAGTTTTATAGAAAGCAGCTACGAAAAACTGCGTGAACTAGTTGATCTAAGAGAGGCTGGTGGACATGCATTCCTGATTGAAGTAGATGGTGGTGTTGGTCTAAAAAATATTCGGGAAGTTGCAGAAGCTGGCGCTGATGTATTAGTTGCTGGGAGTAGCGTTTTTAGTGCTGAAAATATCCCTGCTCGTGTTCAAGAACTTCAAGAACTTTTAGAGGCTTAACTCCCTCACATAAAATCTTTATTAAGTTCTATTTCTATCATATTTGAATGTTCGCCTTTATAGTTGTTTTTAGGAACATAACTATCTAAACACCCTTCCAATTGTTCTACATCATTTTTCTATACAAATGATTAAATTCATAGCATAAACATATGGAGATACAATTATCGAAGACCAACGCACACTTTTAGAACAGTCATTTACCATTGAGAAAACCGACCCAGTTTCCTTATTTGGTTTGCATGATGGCAATATTCGCATTCTAGATCTCGCCTTTCCAGAAACTAAAATTAATTCTCGGGGTGATCGCGTAAAACTTACTGGCCCAAGCGAAGAAGTAGCCCTAATGGGTGATATTATAGCGGGCATGATTGAAGTTGCCGAACGTAAAGGCTCCGTTTCTGAAAACGAAGTTAAAACGCTTATTGCACTTAAATCTGGTGAACGGAAAGCTAGAAAGCCACACACTCCTTCTTCCGGAAATAGTGATATAATATTATACTCGCACGAAGGCGAGCCTATTATCGCAAAAACACCGGGGCAAAAGCGAATTGTCGTATCATCCGAAGTTCACGATATCGTTTTTTCTATTGGACCTGCCGGTACGGGGAAAACGTATACTTCCGTTGCTCTTGCTGTAAAAGCTCTAAAAGAACGCCGAGTAAAAAAGATTATACTCGCTCGACCTGCAGTAGAAGCTGGTGAGAATCTTGGTTTCCTCCCTGGCGATTTAAAAGAGAAAATAGATCCTTATTTACGGCCACTTTACGACGCACTTGAAGACATGATAGAGCCTGATAAACTAGAGTTTTATCTAAATAAGAATGTGATTGAGATTGCACCTCTGGCTTACATGCGTGGAAGAACTCTAAACAATGCTTTTGTAATTCTGGATGAAGCCCAAAATGCAACGAATACACAGATGAAGATGTTTCTAACCCGTATAGGGTTCAACAGTAGAGCTATTATTACTGGAGATGTGACTCAAACCGATTTACCAAGAAAACAGGAATCGGGTTTAATTTCTATTCAACGAATTCTAAAAGATGTACAAGGCATTGACTTTGTATACCTGACCGAAGAAGATGTGGTTCGCCATAAACTAGTTAGAGATATCATTAATGCTTACGAGAAATACGAAGAGAGCAAAGACCAGAAGTAGAACAATTACACTTTCGCTTCTCTTTTAGTAGAATGTAGTTCATCAGAATAAAAGGACATGAAAACAACTTATTGCGCAGCACTTTACGAAGGAACTTTTTCGGTAGGTCTCGACAAAAAATTCAATCGTATTTCTAGAAGCGACAATCCAGCTAAAGGCGCACTAAAGATTTCTTTAAATCCTTTTTTGATAGTCACACCTGAAAGGAAATTTCTATTCGATTGTGGCATTGGTGAGTTTGGAGAAGATACAGGTCCTCAAGTGATTCGAGAACATTTAGAAGTTCACGATTTAACCGAGTTTGATATTACAGATATTGTATGTAGCCACCTTCATTACGATCACATTGGTGGTTTAGCGAACAAAGAAAATGGATATTGGGATCTTACTTTCCCCGATGCCAAGGTATGGGTTTCCAAAAAGGACTGGGAGCAAGTAATAAACAAAGAGCTCTTTTATGATGAAGAGAAAACGGAGTTTATTCATTTCCTAAATGCGAAAGCAGATCTCCATTTTATGGATGAAGAAGCACAGCCTTACCCAGAGCTTCACGTTAGAAAGATCGGTGGCCATACAGAATTTCATCAAGTGTTACTTTTTGATAATGGAAAAGAAAAGTATATGCAAGCGGGAGATGTAATTGCTACAAAAGCCCAAGTGAATCGAAAATTCGCTGCTAAATACGACTTTGATCCAAAAACTAGCCAGAGACAAAGAGAAATTCTTGGAAAACTAGCTTTTGATGAAGGATATACTATTTTGGGCTACCATGACGACTCAACACCAATTTTTAAGATTACTGGCGTTGACGAAAAAACTGGATACATTATTGAAAACCAAGATTCCTATGTCCCTGCCTAATTCAATTCATGAAATAAAAGAATTTTTAGTAAAGAAAGGATTCTCAGATACCATTCAAGCTGCTGTGATTCTAGGCTCAGGTCTTGGCGATTTTGGGAATGAAATTTCGAACGCAATTACTATTCCATATTCCGAAATTCCAAACTTTCCTCAGTCTACAGTAACAGGACATTCTGGATCTCTGATTTTTGGAATGGTTGAAAATAAAACAACAGTAGCTTTTTCAGGACGATTTCATTTTTATGAAGGCCACCCTTTTGACCGAACAATTCTCCCTGTACAACTGGCAAAAGCATTTAATGTAAAGAAGCTTATTATTTCTAACGCAGCAGGTGGAATTAATCTAGATTTTAGAGTCGGTGATTTAATGATCATCGAAGACATCATTCGCCAAAATATGATGCTTTCTAATCCATCAGAACAAACCTGGACCTTAAACTTACACCCAATTGCCGACAAAGTTGAGACCATTGCTAAGTCCATTGATGTTGATACTAAACGTGGAGCTTATTTATACGTTAAAGGCCCTAATTATGAGACTAAAGCTGAAATTCACGCTTTCAGAAAACTAGGTGGCGATTCCGTTGGAATGAGTACTGCCCCAGAGCTAATTGAAGCTGCTAGACTAGGTGTGAAAGCTACCGCAATTTCACTAATAACCAACGCGGCTGCAGGTGTTACTGACCAAAAGCTAGACCATGCCGAAGTAAAGGAAGCTGCCGAGATGAAAAAAGAAGAATTCGCCAAACTCGTAAAGGGCTTAATCAAAGAGCTTTAATCCGATTTATTTAGAAAAAAAAACCCACTCGTCAAAATGGGCTTTTTGTGTCAAAACTGCTAAGCTCATACAACCTAGCAGAATTAAGGATCAGCATTTATGAGATTCTTTGAGAGCCTTATCTTCCGTTGTTGCTCACTCGATTAATTGTTCTAGAGCTATAGATATTCCATCACTACTATGCATGGAGCCTGTAATTAGCCGATTATTTAGAAGAGTTCTAAATGATAAAATTAATATGAAGTCTTTATGAAGACAGGGGCTTATCTCTCAATAATTTCAAAATCATGCTCTAATCTGTTACCCAACTCGTCTACTAAAGTAAGTGTGTGCTTACCACCTTTGGGAGCAAGAGACATTTGATGGAAGCTTGTTGTCTCTCCAATGTAATTATCATCTAGATGCCAAAATATTCTGATGCCTACTTCTCGATGAGCTACTTCAAACACTGTTTTCCCTATCTTTCCATCGAGCTCTATGGGCACATAAATAGTAGATGCGTAGAATGGGTAAATAAGGCGCATTGGAGAATTTTGCTCCTCAGTACAAGAGGAATCGAGTGTTGGCAACGGTTTATATTCAGCATGATTTTTCTTGTAATACCACTCTTCAACTGGAGGTAAAACAAACCAGTTTTTTTCTGTTGTTTGCGCTATTTCTGCACAGCTACTATTAACACGTTGCATTTCTTTATTGAGAAAAACTATTTGATGGTAAGCACATATTGAGGTTTTCAGTCCTGTTTTCGGCACCGAAACCGTATCCACAAGCTCACAATACTCTCCAGCTCTATGTCCACTTAGTCGACACACTTCAATCGTTTCCATTTCATATAAAGGCTCATTAAACCAAGTAGTAGTTGGTAATGCGTCAAAAACATCAAACAATAATGGCCCTGCAGTTTTTATACCTGTTAAATTCGGTCGGCCTTCTCCATCGGCGTTGCCAACCCAAACACCTACCACAAAATCAGGAGTAATACCAATAGCCCATCCATCACGATATCCGAAGCTGGTGCCTGTTTTCCAAGCCACCTTGCGGCTACTTTCAAAACGTTTCCAATACACTTCATCTTCGGGGCGATTTACCTCTAGCATTGCTTGGAAAGTAGCCCAAACGGCTCCTTCGTTTAGTGAAAATGAATTTTCTCGTTCTTCTGACTCATCCACCGATTGTTTAAAAATCACTTGCTGGAATTTGCCTTTCTCATCTGAGCGAGGATCATAATTATTCAACATCACTGCCAATGAAGCATACGAGGAGGTAATATCCCAAAGTGTTCCCTCTGCTCCACCTAAAATCAACGATAAGCCATAATGCTCAGGTGGATTTGTGATAGTTTTTAATCCCAATTCATTCAGGTAATGGTGAAATTTAGGAACTCCAAATTCCTGTAACATATACACTGCTGGCACATTTAAGGAACGCGAAAGAGCTTCAGATGCAGGAACCGCTCCATCGTAAGTTCGAGTATAATTCTTTGGAGAATAATCTGAGAAGCGAGAAGGAACATCTGGAACTAAAGTGTTTGGCAAAATTTCGCCTTCATTCAGTTTCAGCATATACAAAAATGGTTTTAAGATGCTTCCTGTACTTCGTGGAGCTTGAATGATATCCACACTATGTCCATTTCTGTTTCCTGAGCCTTCCGTATTTGCAACATAAGCAGCCACTTCTTCTGTTTTTACATTTAACACTAATACGGCTGCATTTTGAATGCCATTTGCACTTAGTTCCCTATGATGCTGAGCAACAATTTTATTGATTTGCTCTTGTAGCTGCGCGTTAATTGCAGAATGAATTTTCTTCCCCCTATTTCCATTCAGATATTGGTTTGCGACAACGTGTGGCGCTTCAGAAGGCAATGGATGTGGTTTTTCGGGTAAAGCCTCCAACAAAGACAGTGTGTACGTTAGAGAGTCGATTTTAGTCTGTTCAAACAATCGAGAGAGTAATCGATCCCTTTTGGCTTTTAGTGCATCTCTATTTCTACCAGGATGAATAAGCGCCGGACTATTAGGAAGAACTGCCAGCGTTGCTGATTCTGCCCAAGAAAGCTGATCGGGTTTCCTTCCGTAATAACGCCAAGAAGCTGTTTCTAGTCCCACAACATTTCCTCCAAAAGGTGCGTGAGCTGCATACATGGCAAGAATTTCTTTTTTGGAGTAGGAAAGTTCAAGTCGAGTAGCTTGAACCATTTCTTTCAGTTTTTCCCAAACGGTACGTTTTGGATTTTGTTTAGAAAGGCGAACAACCTGCATACTTAATGTACTAGCGCCACTTACCACTTCGCCAGCTTTGTAATTTTGAATAAGCGCTCTACCGATGGCAACTGGGTCTACACCGAAATGGCTTTGAAAATTTCGATCCTCGAACTCCATAATGGCTTGCTCGAATTTATACGGAACTTCATCTGAAATTGGAAAACGCCACTGTCCATCATCGGCAATTTTTGCTCCTAGCAGCTTGCCAGATTTGTCTTCCACTACTGTAGAATATGACGCCGAAAATAATGGGCTCGGCAAAACATTCCAATAACCTACGCCCACAACAATAAGCCCAAGGAAGAGAACCGCTAACTTCGTCCTTTTCCTTCTAAACGGTAATCGTTTCAGCTTATCCTTTTCTTTCATTCTAATTCCAGAACATCAATTTGCAGGCACAACATTTACCCACATACCAGGTGTGCGGGTACTTATTGTTTCATCGTACATGGCAGATGTATTTATTGCTGGTAAATAATATTCCCCAACAAAACTGGCGTTTAACTCCACTCTAAATGTTTTGCTTTTGCTCGCTCTTAAATCAAAGTAAGTATACACTCTGTCATCTCTTACATCTTGGTACTCGAAGCTAGCAGTTGGCTCACTAAAGGATTCATCATCCATTCTTGTATTTCTAATTTCCCAACCTGAAGGGAAGATTTGTGTTAGCACCACTTCTTCATAATCACCTCTTAAACCCGGATTTGTAATACTTACCTCGGCAATAAAGTCCGTACCCTGCTTAATTTTTGCGGGATCAATTGCTTTGCCTTGTAAATCTGTAAATCGAACTTTTTGTTTTAGACTATTGGAGCTTGAAACAGAATCGCCCAATAGAGGTGTTCCTTTTAGGATTAGCCGTGCAAATAACGTGCCCTCACCTTGATTTGAAAACTTAAGCTTATTGGTCGCTTTTTCATCCATCTTCAATTCGAATTGAGTGATATAAGCTCTAGAATCAATTCCGCTGTTAGTTTTTCCATTCAATGTGTACGAGGCTTGAATTTCCCCTGAAGTGCTGAATTGCTCTAAATATTTAGAAATAGCGATGAGACTGTATGCCGTTGTTTGTGTGCTAAACCAACGTTGTGAACTTAGTTCTTTGGAAAGATCACGAGCAATCAGGCTAGCTTCATCATTTCGATTTGCCAAACTCAACGTCTCTAAAATCATAGCGCGGTCTCGAGTTGAAGAACCATAACTTCTAGAAAGTTCCGTATAGCTTGGAACTTCTACTGAAAGACCATCAATAAGGATGTTTGCCGCTTCTTTTTGGCCGATAATTGCATAACTAGCAGCCAATCTCCATTTTGCTTGCAATGATAAATCCTCCTGCTCTCGCAAGCGATTCATTGCTCCGAGGTCTGGAGTGCTTGCTAATGCTAGCGTATACAAACGATATGCTTGAATTAAATCTGAACGATAATAATCGGACTGTTTCTTCCAATTACGAGCTCTTTCTCTCTGGAAAGAATTAATTCTATCCAGCACATTAGTTGAAACGTAATAGCCTTTCTTTTGGGCTTCGAGCAGGAAGTGGTAAGCATAGTTTGTGCCCCAAGAATTTGGATCTTCTTGTCCTGGCCAATAAGCGAGCCCACCGCTGGAAGTCATGAACGTTTCAATTCTCTTAATTCCAGCATCAATATTTTTTTGAATTTCTGATTTTCGCTGGGAGGTAAGTTCCATCACATCCGCCACAAAAAGCTGAGGAAATATTCCCGATGTAGTTTGTTCTATACAACCATGTGGATATCGAATGAGATAATCGAGTCTTCTTCCAAAATCGATTGGTGGAATTCTAGAAATTTCTAGCACCGCTGTATTCGACCCAATCATTCCCTGCGGTTCAAAATCGATATTCCATTCTTTGCCTTCAGCAACAACGGCATTCTTCACATCCACATATGGTGTATTTGGATTACGAACGGCAATTTCGATTTCATGATGGGCAGTTTCATTTCCACTTCTTACTTCCACTCTAATTTTACCTACTCCAATAACAGGTTTCGTTTTGAGTTTAAAAGAAACTAGTTCATCGCCAGGTTCTGAGAAGTTCACCGTTGCTGTTTTACTTCCTACTATTTCGAATAATTCGTTCGCCTCAATACGAACATCTACCTCTTTTACGGATTCTTTCATCGCAAAAACATTAACAGGTAAGTCTACATTTTCGCCAGGGCCTAATACTCGTGGCAAAGTCGCCAAAACCATAACAGGTTTACGGACAGGAGTGGTGGTTTCGGCATTCCCATAAGCACCATTCTGACCAGCTATTACCATTGTGCGAACTGAACCAACATAGTTTGGTATAGAGATGGTATGCTTTTTGGTTTCTCCTGCTTTAAGTGCAAAAGGGCCAATAAATCGAACCATTGGTTTAAATCGATTCGCTTCGTTTAGAGGATCTGCAGCTTTTAATTCACCATCACCTCCAACAGCTAAAATCCGAGATAAATTTCCTGCGTAAGCATCGCTCACATATTCAAATAAATCCCATGTTTTAACACCTAATGCTTCGCGAGCATAGAATAACTCGTGTGGAGATGGTGTTTTGAAATTTGTAAGGTCGAGCAATCCATCATCCACAATAGCTACGGTGTAAGTCATTGCTTTCCCGTTCTCCTCACTTATTTCAATTTCAGCCTGAGTTTCAGGTTTTAACTCAACGGGCATATTAATCTGCGGTTTGAGAATAGTAGCTGGGTTGTCAATCTCGATTGGAATAACGCCATACATTCTAATTGGCAAATCGTTTCTTTCTTGTCCATGGGGCTGAATGTGCATTACATGAGCGTACACATTTGGACTCATTTCCGCCGTAGATTGAAACTCATATTTTGTAGTTCCTTCTTGTCCATTCAGCCACTTTGTACTCAATACTTTTGAGCCAGTTTCTAAACTAACAAGGATTTTACTTTCTGCACTACTTGGAATGTTTAGTGTTACTTTTTCGCCCACAGTGTAACTGTCTTTATCGGAATTGAATGAAAGTCTAGCAGGACTTACCCCAGACCCTCTTCCACCGTACCAACTGTAATACACTACTGTGCTTGCTGTATGCCCGCCTTTTGGATCTTTTACTCTTACTAAATATCGTCCACCATCTTCATTATCTGGTAATTTTAGATCAAAATAGCCTTTCCCATCTGCACCCGTTTTTACTGTTCCCTGAGCTACTTGACGAACATTTCTACGTTCAAAATAGCTACTCAAGTCTTCGTTATTACGCTCCCACCACCATCTGTAGCGGATGTTAAACACTTCGTATTCCAATTCTTTGGAGGCTGTGCCTTCGCCTTCATTATTTATAGAGGCAACTTCAAAGCGATGACTCTCTCCTCTTGAAAGCCAATTCCCATAACTCCAATCTTCTTGATTTGGGCTTTTTATTCCCACTAAATGTTCGAAAGGGAAATAATACGTTGAAGCACTGCCCACACTAAAATTCCCAGAGTTTTCAAATACACGCATTTTTAAGTTCACACGAACTCTTCCAGGACCTTCCTTCAGTTTATTAAATGTATAATTAACTTTGGCCTTTCCGCTATTATCTAACTTTCCATTAAATATTTGTTCTGGATTTGATGAATATGAAACTGCTTCATCCGAAAATGAAAATCCTGGAAACTTCTCATAAAATGGAGCTGAAGGTGTGGTACTCATCTCCACATCTGCTTTTAAGCCACGAGCGATGGCTCCATGTAACCAACGTGATTCCAACTCGGCTTCCAACTTTCTTTCTTTACCTGATATAAAAGTGTCGGTGAAATTCATTTCAACTTTAAGTCGGTTAGGCTTCACCGTTTCAACTTTTAGTACTTTGGAAAAAGTTAAACCACCCACGCGCGCTTTAATTCGCCAATTTCCTGTTGGAGATTGTTTCTCTGTATGTCCTTCATACACATACATTCCATTTAATGAAGCATAGAAAGTTTGTCGGTCTACAACCTGTCCCGATGGATTTGTTAACTCAAAACTAACTGGATGATCTTTAGGCAACACACCATTTTTATCTTCCAAAATTAAGCTAACATGTAAGGTATCACCTGGGCGCCAAACACCACGTTCGCCATATAAAAAGCCTTTTACTCCTGTTTGAACTTCTGCGCCCGAAACATCAAAATCACTCACCGAAAGTGAATTACCATCATTAAGTTTTAAATACCCTTTCTGTTTTCCAGAGCTAGCAACTAGGTAAAACGGATCTCTTGCCACACTTACAGCCACCTTTCCTTCTTTATCAGAAACTGCTTTTGTGATAGACTGCTGCTGATAATCAAAATATTCAACTTCTACACCGCTTTTTGGTTGGGCAGTATTTATATCGGTTACAAAAGCGATTACATTTTCGCCTTCCGATTTCTTAACGATTAGCCCCAAATCTGAAGCTAAAATTTTGCGATGCACATTATGCTCATCTGTGTAATACGAGATATGGCAAGGGTTTTCTCTTTCACTCCATTTAAAGCCATTTGGATACCTATTAGAATCATATCTCTTCCAATAATCAGCCTCCGCTTCGGGATTTAATGTCCACGATCGGTTTGTTAACGAGCTACTTGTCTCTTCATCATTTTCGCCACATTCATAAATTGCTTGATGCTTTCTAAACCCAAGTTCAACAAAATAAATAGCGCCAGGTTCAGGCTCTATAATTTTAGACAAATCTAGTGCGTAATTATTCCAGCTACCAGCTTCTACAGTTCCTAACGAAGAAAGTGGAATTACGTCTCCAAAAACAGGTCTCCCAACTTTATTCAAATTCCAACCATACACTTCGCCTAAATCTTGATCTTGAAAATGTTGCCCAATGTTATTCTCAAAAATCCGGGTAATTCTTACATCAATAGCACCAAGGCTAACCGATTTAAAAGGCAGCAACAGGTTTTTAGATTTTGGAATGATTACTCCTTTACCCAATAACTCTAGCTGTGGTTTAGGCTGATTGAATTGGATTTGACGAGTTAATTCTGTTCCTAACTTTTTTCCTTTTTCATTTTGAATGGAAGAAGCAATGGTAAGCGTTTTGGTACCTGTTTGTAATCCTCTTGGTGTAACAACAATCTTATTATCTTTAACCAGAAGATTCAAATTTGGCATGTCTTGCACGGTAACTAAGCCGTCTAAATTCTGGCTATCATCTAGTGGATCAGAAAAGGTTAATTCTATTCTTGGATTGCTATCTGTAAAAACGCGTGTGCTTATAAGATCGAAATCGGTTGAGGGCGTAATATCTATCCATTGTGATCCTTTTGAGGAAGCTCCAATTGGCGTTCCATCCCATTGTATTTCTACTTGTGATGGTGTTCTCTCACGCTTAACTCCTGTTATCTGAAACTGATGCTCCAGTCGGCCTTGATTTGGTAACCAATTTAGCAAGAGTGCGTTATTTCCCTTTTGCTTTACCCTAAGCACTCTTTTAATGTCGGAGAATTTCGCTTCATCTGCGGTATAAATAGCGCCGGAAAGCTGAACCAAATTTGAATTTCCAGGAGCCGACTCAACTTCTCCCATTTGTAATTCTAAATCTTGCTGAATGGTTTTGAAAGCGAAATGAAACGCCTGCTTATCCTCAGATACATCCACCACTTTGCCCAAGTTGAATGTTACAGAATACTCGGTATCAGAACTTAGAGGCTGGTTTGGTTTAAATACGAACGTCTGATCATTTACCCATTTTGAAGTTCCCGCTACTTTCGGTTCTAGTTGTAATAATACCAACAACTCATTTGTCTTTTCTACAGGTTGGGTAAGTGTAACAGCTATTTCACCTACTGCACTTAGTTCACCAGAGGTATACGCTTGAATGTACTCTGTAAAGTCAGCGGGATTAGAAAGCTGCTCAGATTTATCTTCTTTTGAGCAAGAAAATATTGTACTAAGAGATACGAATAAGATTAGAAAACAAGCGCGGTTCAACATTGGACTAAATCTATGGGGTTTGATTGGTAGGTATATCCATAACTACAGATTCTTATAAAAGTTCTGCACTTTTATTGTGCTTTTTCCAAAACACACAGAACTTCAATAAGTACTTTCAAAAGTACTTATTGAGGGACTCTTTTGACACTTTATTTATTGGAAAATCAAAGTTTTGTATACTCGGTCTACAATATTGTATTCAACAAAAGTATATTCGAGAGCTAAAGGTACTTACTAAAGAGTTCCTCTAGCTTATCAATGCTTAACGGCTTACTTAGAAATTCAAGAATGCCCACTTTTTCATAATTTTCTAAATCTGCATTCATAATGTCTGCTGAAACCGCAATTATGCGGGGGAGGGTTTTGCCAACATAGAATTTTGAGATAATTCCCGAAGCTTCAATACCATTCATTACTGGCATTTGGATATCCATAAAAATGAAATCATAAACGGTTTCTAGAGCCTTATCAACCGCTTCTTTTCCATTGCTAACAACTTCAATATTAGCAATGCCAATATGATTTAGCATTTTTTCAAGAACTAATTGATTCACTAATACATCATCAACCACAAGAATTTTTAGAGAATCATAGGTGACAGAAGTCTCTTCTTCGTCCCTTAGTGAGATAGGAGGACTTTCGCATACCTCAAAAGGTAATTCAAAACTAAATGTAGACCCTTGCCCTGGCGTTGAACAAGCTTGAATAGTTCCACCCATTAACTCTACCAATTTTTTACTTATCGCGAGTCCTAGCCCAGTTCCTTCTATCATTAAACCACTATTGGCTCTAAAAAATTTATCAAACAAATTTTTCTGATCTTCTTCTGATATGCCAATTCCTGTATCAATAACAGAAAACTTTACTCTAACACTGTCGAGGGTTGAATTAATCAAATCTACGTTAACAGTAACGCTTCCTTCTCTAGTAAACTTTATAGCATTATTAATAAGATTTATAAGAACTTGCCGCACTCTTGTGGTATCCCCAATAACCGTCTCTGGTATCCTATTATCGTAATTTAAGATCAGCTGAACTCTTTTACTTTTTGCCGAAGTTCTATGCTCAAATAGTTCTATCAGTTCACTAACTTCTTCATGAATATGATTTTCGTTCTTTTCTAGAATTACTTTCTCATTTTCAATCATAGTTAGATCCAAAACATCTACAATCAAACTATGCAACATTTTACTGCTATAAGTCAGGCTCTTGAGTAACTCCTTTTGTTCACGATTGAGTTCAGTGCTTGCCAAAAGCTCTGTTAAACCTACTACTCCATTTAGCGGAGTTCGCATTTCATGGCTAATAGTTGCCAAAAACTGTGATTTTGCTTTATCAGCTAGCTGAGCTCTCTCCTTCTCTATTTCTAGCTCATCAATAACTTTACTCAGCTTTGTTCTATTTTTTAGGTACGCTTTTTTAAATGAATAAAAGCTAAACCCTAAAGTAACAACCATTATAACACCAGTAATGGTTATATCTCTAATCCGCTCCATATCGGTGGCATACTGAACCGCCACTTGAGGGTTCATTAATTCAAATACACCATAGGTTAACACTAGTGTTGCTGAAGCCGAGATTAAAAAGAGATATGCTTTAGGTGGTAAAACTAACAGCCCAGAGATAAATATTAGCACGAAAAAATGCATAATCGAACCGCCAATTCCACCTGAGGGTAGCCAAGCTATGGCAAGAATCAAATATGCGGCAGTGTAGTACAAGCTAGCAATAATAGTAAAAGAGACACCTTTTTTATATAGAGCGAAAATCCCTAAGTAAATCGTAAAGCTTATCGCATAAATAATCCTAACAGAGAAATTGTAGCCAATAACGTTCGAAACTATAACCCAAAAGAAAAGAATTAGCACCGTAAGTGCTATTGTGAGTTCAAAAAGCTTGAGTTCTATTTCTAAACTTTTTCCAGCAAAAGATGTCCTTTCTTTACTTTTCAATGCATCTATTTTTTGCAACAAGTCCATTAGCTTTTTTTCAAGCTGTTGCATTAACCCATATTTTCTCTATAACGCAGATATTATTACTAATCACAGTGCCTATCTACTTAGCTCTTAAACTAACCCTTTTCTTATAATTGTAAATACATTAATTATTTTTTTTCAAAAAAAAAGCACGAGCTGAAAAACCCGTGCTTAAAAATGTAGGTTGGATTTTTTTAGAATCCATTCAAATATTTATAAAACTCACTATTTGTAGATATTATAAGTGATGTTTGGGAGTCAATGGTTTTACCATAAGCTTCCATGCTTTTTACAAAAGAGTATAATTCGCGCGATTGTCGTGTTTTATTATACGCTGCGTTATAAATCGATGCCGCTTCAGCATCAGCTTTACCTCGAATGGTTTCTGCCTCACGGAAAGCTTCCGATTGAATTCTCTTTAGCTCACGATCTTTTTCACCATTAATACGAGATGCTTCACCTTGCCCTTCAGAGCGGAATTTATCAGCGATTTTATTTCTTTCAGAAATCATACGATCATAAACCGTACGGCGAACTTCATCAGCATAATTAATCCTTTTAAATCTAAAGTCTAGAATTTCTATACCTAAATCAGAAGTACGTTCTTTTGCAAGTTCAACCACTTGATCTTGAATTAACTCTCTTCCAATTTCAATTGTTCGTAATGTATCCTCTACAAAATCCGATATGTCATTTAATGCTGACGGAGCCCTATTTGAGCTTCTAATAAGTTCAATTAAATCATGTGACGCTATGGCGTTACGTGTTTCGCCATCCAAGATATTATCTATTCTAGCTTGAGCTCCAGCTTCGTTGCCTAAACGTTCAAAATACTTAAGAGGGTCAATAATTTGCCATCTTGCATAGGTATCTATAAAAATGAACACCTTATCTTTAGTAGGAACCTGATTAGGGGCTCCATCCCATTCCAAATACCTTTTTTCGAAGTAATTCGCCTTCTGTAAGAATGGTACTTTGAGTTTCAATCCAGGCTCGGTAATAGCATCTCCCTGAGGGTCACCAAACTGAGTAATAATCACTTGTTCCTGCTCATTAACTATAAACATCGAGTTCATTGCAATAAAGCCAACAAATCCCAGAATAATTAGTAATCCAAATCCTTTTACATTCTTCATATTAATACCTTTAGTTTTTAGGGTTGGTTACTTTAGCGCCATTCATCTGCAACTGTAATAACGGAATTACGCTGTTTCCCTTCTCATCAGTAATGATTTTTTGCCCCATTTTAGGAAGAATATCTTCCATCGTCTCAAGAAAAATCCTAGTTTTTGTTATCTCAGGAGCCTTGATGTATTCCGCGTACAAATCATTAAATCTTGACACCTCGCCTTGAGCAGTATTAACTCTACTAAGGGCATAACCTTCTGCTTGCTGAATGGTTTGTTCAGCTTCACCAGCTGCTCTCGGAATTATCTGATTATAATTAGCTCTTGCCTGATTGATGAGCGTTTCTCTTTGTTGTATTGCTTCATTTACTCCATTAAAAGAGGGTTTTACTGGGTCTGGGGGGTTTACATTTTGAACCAACACTTGTTCAATTCGAATCCCCATTTCGTAATCGTCAACAATTTTTTGTAAAATTTCTTCTGCAGAAACTGCTAATTCAGCTCGGCCTTCAGTGATAACTTCATCTACTGTTCGATCTCCAACAACTTGCCTCATAGTAGCTTCAGAAATATCACGAAGCGTTTCATCTACACTACGAACTTTATACAAGTAATTATAAGGGTTTACTATTCTATACTGGACTACCCATTCAACATCACCTATTTTCAAATCGCCCGTAAGCATTACTGACTCACCACCGTAACCAGTTTTCTTATAGGACGAGTTTATACCAGACGAAGTAGCTCTGAAACCAAACTCTTGAATTAATTGTCGCTGAACAGGTACATATTCTACCCGATCTATAAAAGGAGCTTTAAAATTTAAGCCTGGTTTTGCTTCGCTAACGTATTTGCCAAAGCGCATTATAACGCCTACTTCTTCTGTTTCAACCGTAAAAAAGGATTGAAACGCCATTACAATTACAAATAACCCTATAATTATAGAGCGAATATTTTTTGTTATTTTCTCAAACTCTGGCGGCACCGTGAAAGAGAAATTTGGATCTTGAGCCATGTTTTCTTTATTAAATTTTAAAAAGGACTATGCCCTTTAATTAATTAGACTTTTAAGCAAATAATTGTAGTATCGTCTACAAGTTGATGGTTACTAAATTTAGTAACCGTACGTTTAATTTCTTGGGCAATTTCATTAGCAGAAAGATTATCGGTATCAATCCGTTCCACTAAGGCGGGGACTTCATCAAATCCGAAACGTTGCCCTTTTTCGTTTACAGCTTCAGGAAGTCCATCGGAATATAAGAGAATGAAATCACCTTTTTTCAATTTAAATTCTTGAGATTTATATTCAACCTCAGCTTTTAAGCCTAAGGGCCATCTTGGTTCGGGTGTTTGAATGAAATCCGCTTTTCCATTGCGTTTTAAAATAGGCTTGCAATGTCCTGCATTTGCTACAGACAATCTCTCTGAAGCCAAATCATAGCGAGCAATAACACAAGTGATAAAAGTTCTTTTATCGGTTCGTGCATGAATCGGCTCTGCCACTTCCGACATTATTTGAGCTGGTTCCCCATCTTTCATTTTAGCCAATAGCAGCCCACTCGTAAAAATAGCTGGCATTGCGGCACGCATTGCCTTACCCGACACATCAACCACAACCATGGTAAGTGCTTTAGGGTTCCCATCTGCATCTTTACTTAACACATAGTCAAAATAATCACCCCCAACCTCAAACGAAGGTAGAAAAAATCCATACACATCAAATCCGTCAGCCTTTGGGGGCTGAAGTGGCATTAGCTTGTATTGGCTTTCTCGAGCAATTTCAATCTCTTTTTCTACCCTTAAATGTTGAGAAATCCGTTCTTCATACTCAGGAATATACTCCCCAACTTCTGAAATAGGAGTTCCATACAAAAAGGAAAAAACTCCAAAACTAAGATATCCCAAGATAAGGGCAATTTGAGCCCATAAAACATACGCCAATTCTATACTTGGCGAACCCCAATAAACAGAAACCATATAGGTAACTACAAAAAGCCACCAGCCTGTCGCAACTGTTAGTATGCCATACTTCCGGTAAGCAAAAATGGTAATTAACGAAATAGGTAAGAAAATGAGATATTCGTCCGTAAATCCGCCACTAGTTCCTTGTAATCGCACTAACAACACTAGAAATGCAGTGCTCAATAGAATTGATAATAAAAGAACGATACTTTTCTTTTTAATCCATTGATTAAAAGCGGAGTAAACCAGCGCTATTTGAACAATAACAACAAGCCAAGTACTTGTCCAAGCATTCAAATTCAAAGTAAGGAGCTTATAGCTATTGCCTGCTTCTGAAAACCCGTATTGGCTATCGTATTGGAAGTAATAGCTACCCATTACATAAACGGCTAGTGCAAATACGCCAATAACTAATCCACCTAATCCAAAACCGTGCAGTATCCCAGCACCAGTTTCCCTCATGAAAAATCTACGCTGCCAAACGGCATCTATAATTGCAACTTGGGGATGATTCTGGGATCTAGCGAGCGCCTCCCAACTTACATAAGCCATGGCTAAATAAAGCCCCCCAGCAACACTTGATAGAAGTACATTCACTGAAATTAGGAAAATACTTGTTGTTCCTAAAAACGAGATATAAGTCTCCGTATAGAATATGGCCGTCCATGCAAATAACCCCGTGGAGACTACCGCAAATATCAACAATACTCTACGCCACTCAACTTTTCCTCTAAATATGTTTTGAATTCCAATCGAGAAGCTCATTACAGCAAGAAAGAGCAATGCAATCACCATAAGTATAGATGATAAAATACTCTCCGCTTCATTTGCTTCTCTTTCTTCGGGCGAGTCATCAATTAATTCAAATTCATTCTTTGCAGAAAAAGAATTCAGTTTGTAACCAAACTCAGTTTTAAAATTCCCTGCTGCTCCCGACTCTCTAACAAAAGGTTCTAATTTTAAAGAAAGCATTACAGGCATTTCAGCTTTATTAGCTTTTGATTTCCACTTTAACTCAAAGCTCTTACTGTTAGCGTCTTTTTCACTTTCTACACTACCAATAGTTGTTTGGCCTTCATCAACTAGAGGTTCTGTACTCTCGTCCGAAGAGTCAATCTGATCATAATCTTCTAAATTATAGCCTAATATTGACTCTACAACATTTCGAGCAATACCTTGAAGCGACTCTCCTGTCAAAAATGTCGGATTAGCTCTTTTCGGATTCTCAGAAACTTGGATAATTTGTCCATTATTCGTAGTCCGAAATTTCAACAGGCCATTACTTGAGAATAATTTATCAGATTCTACAATAATATCATTCGCTTCAACTTGAACACCAACAATGGTATTCCACGTTTTAAGGTGTCCCCCACTTGCATTAACTTCTTTTGGGGAAATGTCGCTCCCAAGAGTATCTCTCAGTTTATCGAAATACTTGGTATTCTGTTTCAATTCCGACATTACTTCAAGGCTGTCGAAAGAGAAGCCTAGTGCAGAAGCTAATTTTTCTATCCTAAGTTCAACTTGTGCTCTGCTTTCAGAAATGGGTGATGCAGCATTAAAATCGACTATTGGTTTTAGGAACAAAAACCCAATAAACCCAATAATCCCAATCGTAAAAAGTATATATGAATGTCTGTTAATCAAAATTTCCGAACTAGCCCTTTTACTCAATTTAGAGAGTTTGCAATTATTTATAGCAAATCAAACTACGGTTTTTTTTCTCGTTTGTTGCTCTATTTCCACATTATTTAAAACTTTGTTATTCTTGCGCTATAAACATGTATAATCTCAAAAAGATTACTAATTACGTACGTAACATCAAACCTCATTTTAGTCAATACAGCTAATTTGGTTTACATTGTGCCACTAGTCAAACTTTATGTAACTTTGGGCAAATATAAAGATTTAGCTTAACTCAAGGATTTATGCGCACTCGATTTTTTCTAAAAGTCTGTATTACACTCATCTTTTTTTCCATACCTAACTCGGCCCTCAGTTTTCAGGATACTCAAAGAAATCGTACAGACAATTTATCAAGCCCACGAAAGACTGTACACACCTTTTTGTACTGGCAACAAAAAGGGCATCTTAATTTGGAACTTTCTGCCTCTACGATGAAGATTTCGGATCAGCCCATTGAAGAGCGAATCCAACTGGCTAAAAGTCTATTAAGGGTGTTAGATGCAAAAGGTTTACTGATTGATTATTCATCCATACCTGATTCTAAGGACTATGTAGACTCATTATCTGGAATGCAAGAATACACCCTCTTCAATCAACTCTCTGATGTTTATTTAGTTAAAAAAGATAATGAATGGGTTTTTTCTGGATCCACTATAAATGAAATTCCAGTACTCTACGCCGCAACATTTTCCACTTTAGTTGAGTCGCTTGTAGATCGCTTACCAGAGTGGACCAAAGAAGAATGGCTGGGCATTGAGGTTTGGCAATATTTAGCCGTTTTTTGCTGGATTCTTATTGGTTTGATCTTCCGCAAAATTTTCGAATTTATTCTCGATAATTATATTCGAAAAATTACAACCCGAACAAATTTCAGTTGGGATGATGATTTACTAGATGGATTAGAGCGACCTATTGGCTTTATTTTCTTGATGGTATTTTATATGGCTAGCTATACTAATTTACAACTCACAGCTACTTTAAACTATTACCTATCTACTATTCTTGAGATTGCGACTTCCGTAGGATTCATTTGGTTATTCTATAATCTATCAGATGTATTCACGAAGTATCTGGCTGTATTAACCGCTAAAACAGATACCAAATTAGACGATCAACTCGTCCCTCTAATCCGAAAAACTCTTCGCTTTTTTGTGATTTTTATGGGCATCATTATCATCTTGCAAAATAATGGTTACAACGTAGCTTCACTAATTGCAGGTTTAGGAATTGGTGGGCTTGCCGTTGCGTTAGCAGCCCGTGATACATTAGCTAATTTCTTTGGCTCAGTAACCATTTTTGTAGATAAACCTTTCAGAATTGGAGATTGGATTAAAGTTGGCGACGTAGAAGGAACTGTTGAGGAAGTTGGTTTTCGTTCAACCAGAGTTCGAACCTTTTATAACTCTCTGGTGAGTGTGCCAAACTCGAACGTGGCAAATACTGATATTGATAATTTAGGACTCCGCGAATACAGAAGGTTAAAAACAGTACTTAACCTCACGTACTCAACATCTCCTGAACAGCTAGAAGCTTTTGTTGAGGGGATAAAAGCAATTGTTAAGTCAAATAATCACTTTCGACAAGACTTTTACGAAGTACACTTCAACTCTTTTGGTGCACACTCTCTAGATGTGTTAGTGTATGTATTTTTCAAGGTCCCAGATTGGAGCACCGAGCTTCAGCAACGCCATAACTTCCTATTAGAAGTACTTAGACTTGCAAAAGAAGTGGGCGTTGAGTTTGCGTTTCCAACTCAGACACTTCATGTTGATTCTCACTTCCAACAAGAACCTCGCAAGGTGGGTGAAGAACGTACAGAAGAAGAACTTGCTACTGGCGTATTCGAATTTGGCCCAAATGGATCAAAAGGAAAACCCGAGGGACTTAAGATTTACAAGGATGGCAAAGAAGTAAATTTTGGGAGTTCAGAATAATTTCTAATTTTGTAAGAATGAGTACTTCAGCTAAGCTAGTCTTATTATCGATTTGTTTATTTTCTTGCACCAATACTGCGAACATAGATTCAAACAAAGTAGCAGAGATTATTGATATAAGAGTTTATTCGAACGATAAGCTTGTGATTAATGGAGAGGGAAGTTCTTTTTATATACTGTCTAATACACTAGAAAGTATTGATAGTGATGAAAAAACTAACATCCGAATCTTTTTCAATGAAAATGCTTCTTTCTACCTTTTGAAGGACATTCAGAGCTTTTTTAATAAAAAGGACGCCAGTAAAATTACTACAAAAATATTTTCGACTAAGGAAATGAGCGACCATTTTAGTTCTCATTCTTATATCGATTTACTTGTAGATAATTCGATATTATTCAATGGCCATAAAATACATATAGAGGATTTAGAAACAGCGCTGAGTTCATATAAAAATAACAGCACCAATGTTTTGTTATCGATAAACGATAGGACAATAATAGGTACCGTTTTTGATGTACAGAGAAAGATTTCTCATCATGATTTCAACATTATATATATGTAATCAATCCTTTACTAAAGCTTAATTTTTTGATCTAAAAAAACCCTGTACTTGTTTAAATACAGGGTTTAAATTTTATAAAAGAAGAATTTATTTCTCTTCTTCCTTTTTAGCAAAAGCGTCAAAAACCATTTTTAAATCGTTAGCTACATCTTGGCTAGATCGTCCTTCAATGCGATGGCGTGGAATAAGTGCTTTAATCTCTCCATCAACAAAATATGCAAATGCTGGTGAAGATGGTGGATACTCACTAAAGTAAGCTCTAGCATGTGCCGTAGCGTCTTTATCTTGCCCAGCAAATACCGTTACCATATGGTCTGGTTTTGCTTCGGATTCTTCAAGAGCAATTCCTAAACCAGGGCGCGCATTACCAGCGGCACATCCACACACTGAATTGATTGCCAAAAGCATCGTGCCTTTGTACTCTTTCATTGCGCGATCAACATCTTCTGTTGTTTTTAATTCCTCTACACCAAATTGGGTGAGTTCTTCTCGCATCCAACTAGTGTCCGGGCCTACTCCAAAACCAAACTGCATGGCGTTCTCCTTTTTTTAATTTCTCTAAATTTAAAAACTATTCTGTTCAAAAATTCTGTGGCTAACAACAAATGACAAACTCTGACATTTTGGTCGTCAAAGCTTGCCACAAACGTTGCCAAATTTTATTGTTTACTTAGCTGCTTTGTAATACTCGCTTGCTTGATCCCAATTTACAACATTCCAAAATGCAGTAATATAGTCAGGACGGCGATTTTGGTAATTCAAGTAATACGCATGTTCCCAAACATCTAGGCCAAGAACAGGTGTTAAGCCATCCATTAATGGACTGTCTTGGTTTGGTGTAGAATGAACTTTAAGGTTTCCACCGCCATCTACAGAAAGCCATGCCCAACCTGAACCAAAACGTGTTGCTGCAGCTTTTGCAAAAGCTTCTTTAAAAGCATCAAAACTTCCAAATGTAGCTGAAATTGCTTCTGCTAGCTCGCCAGAAGGCTGTCCGCCACCATTTGGAGAAAGAATAGTCCAAAACAATTTATGGTTAGCATAGCCACCACCGTTATTAATAACAGCTTGTTTTTTTTCTTCTGGCACTTCATTAATACGCCCAAGTACTTCTTCAATTTCTAGGTCTGCAAAAGTGTGACCTTCGAGTGCTGCATTAACATTATTTGTATAACCTTGGTGGTGCTTTGTATGGTGAATTTCCATCGTACGGGCATCAAAATTTGGTTCTAACGCGTCGTAAGCATATGGAAGTTCTGGTAATGAATAAGCCATGTTTTTCCTCTTTTAATTTATTATTTGCTTTATCTAGACATCAACAAAAATGATGCCATTCTTAATTCTCTTCTAATTTAAGCATTGCTCGCATTAAAATCGTTCATATACCTATCTAAAGAATCTATCTTTGATATTTGTTAACACTATGACAGAATAGAAGTCTGTATTAGGATAAAAAATGAAGTATCTTCATAGCTTACTCACTCACAATCCCGATTTATGAAGTACGATTACGACGTTATTATTTTAGGCAGCGGTCCTGCTGGTTTTTCTTGCGCAATGCAAGCTTCGAAGTTTGACAAAAAAGCACTTATTATTGAAGCGAACGAAGAATATCTAGGGGGATCTTGGATTAACTCAGGAACTGTTCCTAGCAAGGCGCTACGCGAGACAGCACGCATCATTCAGCGTTATCAGAATCAATTTCCTAACGAGGCAAAAGTAAAGCCTTATGTTAATTATGAAATGGATGACCTTCTTTCTTATAAGAATAATATTCTCATTGAAAAGAACAAAAAACTAGCTCAAGATCTTAAAAAGAATGAGATCGATACCTTTCATGGTTTTGGTACACTTTTAGATAATAACACAGTTGAAGTTGCAACCAAAGATGGTAAAAAGAAAAAGTTTACGGCTGAATTTATTCTACTTTCAACTGGTAGCCACGCACAACCTCCTGTTGGCTTTGATGTAGACCACAACAAAGTTCTAGACTATTCTTCGATTCTTTCTTTAACTCATATTCCGCGTAGACTTGTAATTATTGGAAGCGGTGTGAACGCTTTAGAATATGCAACTACATTTTCCAGTTTGGGAACTCGTGTTACTATCCTAAATGAAAATGAGACTTTTTTACCTTGGCTTGACCATGAGATTACTGAACAGCTTAACCAAGTATTGAGCGACAACAAGATTGAAGTCCTCAAACTTGTAGAAAACATCACTATTCTAGAGAACGATCTTAGAAACACCACAGAAGTTAAGTACTCTTTTAAGGATGATGCTGAGAAAGGTCGCCAATACGTTTTAGAAACAGAACACGCCTTATATCTTGGTAAAAAATTACCCAATACACACAAGCTTGGTTTAAAAAATGTCGCTATTGATGTTGATGAGGAAGCGTTTGTACCCGTAAATAAGGACATGCAAACCTCTACCTCTAATATTTACGCAGCAGGCGATATTATCGGTTTTCCTCGTTTAGCCTCAGCATCATTTTCGCAAGGTAGAATTGCTGCTTGCCGAATGTTTGGTATTAAAGCTCAAGATGTACCTGAAGTTATCCCTTATGGCATCTATTCCATCCCAGAAATTGCTAATGTTGGGCTAACAGAAAATGAAGCTATTGCACAAGGACTTAATGTTACCGTTGGTCGTGCTTACTACAAGAACATTACGCAAGGTGATATAAGCAACCAACAAACTGGGTTGCTCAAAATCGTTTTTGATACCGATTCTTTACAGCTAATAGGAATCCATATTATTGGAGAACGAGCTAGCGACCTCATCCATTTGGGACAAGCAGTAATGACCCTTGGTGGAGATATTCGATATTTCGTTAATCATATATTGAATTATCCAACCTATAGCGAGGCTTATCGAATTGCAGCTTTTAACGGGTTAAATCGCGTTCATAAAGCAGGTATTAAATACAAAAAATTGCTTAAGTAGAAATTTTAAAAGCTGTGGCAAATCCCGCAGCTTTTTTTGTCCATATTTTTAATAACCTAGCTTAACTCTTTCAGAGTGGTCATTTTTCAATAGTATAAATTTGTTCGGTACCAACTCTAGAAGAATTTGATAATGACTCATACCATCCTAGCTCGTCTGTCTTGCCTAACGCAAAAGCGAAACACTTGCACTAGTTTTTAGGGTTAGGTTAAGATACATTTCCGGATATCATCCAAGGATTACCTACGCCACCATGTTTAGCTTAATTCCAAAATCTCGTTACTTCAAATAAAATCAGACGCTCAGTATGTTAGCAAAAGGAACTTTCGATATTAAATTAAATCCGATACCAGACGATGTTCCTCCAGTTGGAAGAATGATTATTTCTAAAGAATATTCGGGTGATATGGTCGGAACTGGTTCTGGTCAAATGATTAGTAAAAGAACAGCTTCTGGTACTGCTGTCTATTCGGCGATAGAAGAATTTGAAGGAACTGTCAACGGCAAAAAAGGGAGCTTCACTTTTTTGCATATTGGGGAAATGTCTAGTTCGCATCAATCACTTGAGATTACGATTGTAGCTGGATCTGGGACAAGTGAATTTGAGGGTATTTCTGGATCTATATCTATAGAACAAGAAAATAGCTCTCATTCTTATGAGCTTGATTACAGTTTGTAGAAGTTTATACTTTTCTCATTCTATATTTAAGAGATTTGGTTAAGTCCAACAATTAGCAAACTAGCAATTGCCAAATATGTACAATCGTTTTTTACTACCAAATTCTTTATCAACTTCTATTAGGGAATTTCGGCAAGAAGCGAGACCTTTACTTATTGCTTGTTTCTTTAATGCCATCTAAAAATAGGGCGTTTGAAGTGATAAGAATTCAACCACCATTATTTTTATGAAACTACTAGTACTAAATCTTACCCGAAGCATTAAAGAAAATGAGATCAAAGCTCTCTTTGAGAAATATGGCACGGTGGAAAGCTGTGATTTGGTTTTAGATAAAAGCACACGTAAGTCCAAAGGTTTTGCCTTTGTGGAAATGCCTGTCGAAGATGAAGCCAATGCAGCTATCAAAGAATTGCATGGCAAAAAAGTTGTTAATCATTCCATAAAAGTAAAACCAGCTTAGTTGTTGCTGGTGTATACCCCTCTTGGCTTACACTAAAGTTTAGAGCACCTCAATTAAAGTTCTGATTTAACTCCTCCAGAGTTATTACATCTCAAAACAGAATTTATTCGCAATTTAATTATGGAAAGTTTGGGAAAAGCCTATCCACGGGATTAGTCAAGCTAATCTTTGGCTCAGCAACACCATTTGCAGTAATTCACTTGGTTTGTTCTAAATCTAAAATTTCGTTAATTCAAACTGAACCGAAACCCTCGCTACTTTAATGTGGGATTGTTAGCCAGAAAGCTAGACATTGATTATTAATCCATCATTTTATCATATAGTAAAAACGCCTTTTTGGTGGCAGTTATATGCTATTTGGTGCTCCGTACTAGTTATTGGAAATATATTTGATCTTAAAGACAATCAATTTATTGCGCATTCATTCTTGTTATTCTTTACTCTTACGTATGCCGCATTCCACTTTTGTATTTTATTCGTTAAACCATTTAGATTGGCAGTAACTCGTAAGAATGCTTATTGGAGCAATTGGCATTACATCGAGTTCACATGTCATTTTCTAGCTTCTAGTTATTTCAGCTACATATTTATTGATTATTTCTTTAGCTAGCAACAAATTGGAATACTCCTCACTTCTTGTTTGGTTGGGATTATTAGCAGGTTTTAGCTCATTTCCCCAAAACAATTACTGTGTACACTACCACTTTATAGGTATTAAAAATCTCTTTTGGGAGATGTTTTTATACACTTTTGTGTGATGCATTACAATAGAAAAAGGCATTAGTTAACCATTGTAGCCAGTGAATATTCATCCGATATGAGAATATTTTTATTACGCAATAAATGGAGAGGATAGATGAGCAACATAATTAAGTCAGTGCAATTAGCAACCAGCAGGGAAGCAAAAGCCTCTGGAAAATCCGGCCCCAACGATGTCTTTTATAGTTCTACAGATTATAATTTCCCAGTACCAAAAAATCTAACCAAAGTGATACTCTGCAGTAATCCTGATGGAACAGGTGACACGTTTGTGAATGATCAAATAAGCATCTCAGTAAATGGTACCCTGATTTATAAACATGATTACACCCACCGTAACCAAGGACATATCACACCTCTTGCACCTCAAAGTCTGATATTCTCATTTCATAATTATGAAGGACAAAGTGTAACAATAGAAACAAAGTATACTGATTTATACACAAACAGTAATGGAGCTTCAAATTTCTATTTATACATAGAAAGTAATGGCTAAGAAATTGGTTTCCTGTTTCCGGTGTGAGGCATGTACTTAAACTCATACGTGTCCAGCATTGCTTTCCACCGGGAGCAGTTTTTTACTGATAAATGTTACCGCTAGAGTTGTTGAGATTCTATCTATTCTATCAGGCCAAGAATAAAAGCTTTTTTTATCATCCCGGCAGTGTTCTTCACATCTAGTTTCGCCATAATGTTCTTGCGATGGGTCTTGACGGTATGCTCGCTTAGGAAAATTTTATCGGCAATTTCTTTCATGGTTAGTTCCTCACCGATTAGCTTAATCAATTCAATTTCTCTATCAGTAAGTTGGCTTGACACTGAATCTCGTTTATGAGAACCTTGAGACTCTGAGGAAATTTTATAGCCACCCACAATTACTTCCATTATTTCTGGGCTAAAGGCAAAACTCCCTTCTGCCACTTTTCTAATGGAGTCTTTCAGCTCCGGAAAACCTGTGCTTTTTAAAAGGTATCCAGAAATTCCGCTTTCCATTAATCGGCTTACAAAGTCTTCGCTAAAGTAGGTACTGAGCATAATAACTTTAATCGAAGGATATTGATGAAGCACATTTTCAGCAACATCAACACCATTGGTGCTTCCCATTTCAATATCCAAAAACAAAACATCCGGCAAACCACCTTCTGCTAGATAGCGCATCAAATCCAATCCGTTATTGAAGGTCTTCATTACTTCAAAATCGTCTGAACGTGAAAGTAATGCTTCCACGCCTTGTACAAATACCTGATGATCGTCAACGAGTATAATTTTTATCATATTAGTTTAGCGCTTCGGAACTCCATCCTTCCTTGTTTAGTGGAATTTGAATATTGATATCCACTCCCTTCCCTTTTGCAGTTTGCAACTGGAACTCTCCACCAAGTAATTTCACTCGGTTTTCCATATTACCAACTCCATAACTTTCCCGCTCACTTTTTGGTGTATTATTTTCGGAAGGATCAAACCCAATTCCATTATCCTTTATTTTTAACGTTAAATACTTCCCATCTGTTAATAATAACTCTATCACATCTGCTTTCGAATACTTAAGTGCATTACTTAATGCTTCCTGAATAATCCTAAATACATTAATTTCTATATGGGTATCAAGGTTTTCGCTTAAATTGATATTGCTTTGAACTTCTACACCAATTTTACCAATTTTGATCAGTAATTCACTTACATCATTTTTTAAGCCATCTCCAGAAATTTTTCCTTCTTGCATTTCTTTGATGATGGCACGAACTTCCAAAAAAGCATCATCCAAAAACCTATTCCCTTCTTCAAAGTGATTATATAGCTCTGGTTGTTTTTCTTTGATGTCTTCATTTAAGGAGCTGAAGTACAATTTAACCAAAGAAAGAATACTACCTAAACGATCATGGAGCTCTGCCGCTAATCGCTTTCGTTCTTTGTCTTGGCCTTCAAGCATTGCTCCAATAGTTTTCAATTGTTGGTTATCAAGTAAGGAATCAATTTCTTTTTGATAGATTTTTTCCTTTTGTGAAGCAATAACTCTTTTCTTTCTCGCACTATTCACGAACCAGAAAGTAATACCAATAATAGCACCGAAAAGAGATAATAGCCCAATAATCAACAGCTTTTTTTCAGCATTCCTTTTTTGAATGAGCGCTTCATTTTCAGATTGTTCAGCGGTTAAGACTTTAATCTCAGTATCCTTCTTTTCTGTCTCGTACTTAGTAATGAGTTCTTCAATTACTTTTGTTTTCTCAGAATTCAACAAGCTATCCTTCATTGTGTTGTATCTGAGTAAGTACTCGTATGCTTTCGGAAAGTCTTTTTTTATCTCATAGATATCTGCGATAGCAGACAATGCTCTGGTTTCATAATTCAGATAATCTGAATTAAGTGCATTTTCTAGACTTTTTTGGAAGAAAGAAAGAGATCGATCATATTCTAATCGATAGTAATAATTCCAGCCAATATTAAAATATAGTTCGGCTAGCATCCTTTCATTGCCTGAGTTCTCATACACATCCAATGAATTTTGGAGATACTTAAGAGCTGTATCAAACTCATTCTTCTCATTATATATTGCTCCAATATTATTATATACAAGGGCCACTGATTCATTGTCGCCCAGTGCTTCATATTCAGAAACAGCAAGGTCATAATAATAAAGAGAAGAGTCAGGGAAGTTTATCCTCTCAAAAATTATCCCAATATTCTGAAGCACACTACCAATCCTTTGTGGATCCTTATATTTTTTGTAAATGCTTAGCGCTTTAGCGTAATACTCGATTGCCTGATCAGAATAACCCTGTTTTTCATACACAAGCCCTACTTTTTCTAGTCTTGAAGCTATTAGTTTGTCTTCGTTTATCCCCGCCTTATTCAGTAAAAATAGGCTTTCCAAATAGTTTGCAAGGGCTTCTTCGTAGGCTCCTTGGCTATAAAACACATTGCCGATATTTAAAATCACCAAAGATAGGCCTGCAGTATCCCTTAGCGATTCTTGAATTTTACGATTCTTGTTATAGTAGAACATTGCATTTTCATACTCTGCCTCTTCTGACATCCAGTTGCCAAAATTTAAATACGCACTAGAAACACTACGATCATCCCCTAGCTTTTCTTTTATCTCAATACTTTTTAAATAGCTTTCATAGGCTTTCTTCTTTTCGCCCATTATGCGGTACAAGCTTCCCAAATTATTTAAAGTTCCAGCAGCGCCTAGAACATTTCCCACTTCCTCTTTAAAAACAATACTTTTTTGGTAACTCTCTAACGCTTCCTCATATCTACCTGTTCCACGATATAACAACCCAATCCGGTTGTAAGAATCTCCTAGTTGCTTTTTATTATTTCTTCGAGAGCTTAAGGCAATGCTTTGTTCAAAGAAATTTTCCGATTTTACAGGGTCGCCCAATCTTCTATAAATCCTGCCCTGTAAATCTAACATTTGCTCTTCAAATGGAGAGTTTAGACCTTCAGATTTGATAAGTTTAATTAGATAATCCGCATAGTAAATACTGGAATCCATGGTTGCGGGATAGAAATCTTCCGCTTTGGTAGCCAGGTGCTCAATTTTGTCCTGATTCTCAGTTGCATACACAGGTTTTACAAAGGCTCCTGCAAAAAAGAGCCCTAGTAAAACAAAAAATATGCTTTTATTTACCCCCAAAACATAAATAAATTGGGGGTCAAACCTATTATTATTCGTCTTCAGCATCTTCATAAGTAACTTGAGAGCTTCCCTGTGATCCAGGAGGATCTCCGCCGCCAGCATCACCTGTTACCGAAGTAACATCATTTACATTTACGACTATTGTAGAGTTGGTAGTTATCCCGCCTCCAATATCTGGTAATGTGCATGTTCTAAGAACTGCTTTCCAATGCTCTGAAGTACCAGAGCTTGTTACAGGTATATTAACCGTTACTGTTGCCCCTGACGAGGTTACAGCACATTCGCCTACGGCATAATTAGCGGGAACAGTTACTAAGGAACCCAAGCTATATGTATTTTCAGTAACCGTTAATCTCAAGTATGGCACTATTTTAAGATCGGTAGCACCACCTTCTGTTAAATCGAGAGTATTCTTTTCGCTCATAGCTATTATAGATTTAAGAGTTTGATTTAAACTATTTAATAAAAAGCATTCACTAGAAAATTAAAACACTAAAACCCACAGAAATGGTGTTGCTAAATGTACTTTATAGTAATCTATTTTGAGAGATGCACTTACCTATTAAATATGTCCTTTCATAGCAACATACTATCAATAGTGCATGAATACAAGCTACTATTCGCTAAAATTCATTTTTATTTGTTAGAATTTTCCTCCTAATTCGAGCATTAAATACCACCAAATTATCCACTATTAATAGTCTTAGAATTTCACTTCTCTAGATACTTTAGTCAGTCCTCCAAATTATTCAAACTATCCCTAAAAAGTGGTACTACTCCATAGCCTTTTGAGTGATGTTATTGAAAACCCATTCCCTCATCTTGTTAAAAGTTCAAGTGTAAAGAACTATCAGATATAAATCTGAAACTAGAGTTTTTGAAATAGTGGATCGAGATAACACTCTAATATAGAGTAGAGTTTGCCTAGGGGTATTGTAAAAGCGAAAAAGATGAGGGAAGTTGACCTCCCTCATCATCCTTCCGAGCCGTGTGGATTAGTAGCCGCACGGCTCTTTTTTTGTTCTTCAGACTATCCCTAGAAAGTGGTACTACTTAATAACCTTTTGAGTGATGTTATTAAAAACCCATTCCCTCATCTTCATTAGGAGTTCAATTGAGCACTATATGACAGATAGAGTTAAAACGAACTTGGTGTTCAAATAACAAATGGGTAAGCACTTTAACATAGAGCACATGATTGATTTCGGGGTACAGTAAAAGCGAAAAGAGAGATGAAGGAAGTTGACCTCCTTCATTATCATTCTGGGCCGTGTGGGGTAGAGACCACACGGTTCCTTTAAATATACACATGACGTTTGTGTCGCATAGTTTAGTCGCTATGCGATTCTTTAAATAAGTAAACACTAGTTAATAAATCTTGCCGATTGACGAGCTAATATCAAGTTAAATTCAAACGAACCTAAAGAGGAGTTAATAATGAAATCTTCAGAAAATAATGGACATACCATTGGCGATTATACAGCAGACAACATTTTCCTCCGCATGGATGGTTCAGAAGTAAAAGAGTTCATGCCGTATGGTGGTGGAAGTGTAAATTGTCAGGTCGAAGCTGGACCTTGGGAAAAATTTAACATCCAGAAACAAACTGATAATATTTATACTATTGAGTCCATTGCTTTCCCTGGAGTTTACCTTCGCATGGATGGAAGAGGTGTAAATGAATCTAACCCAATTGGCGGTGTAGTTAACTGCCAACTTGGCGCCGGGCCTTGGGAGAAATTCAAGATTACTATACACCTATATGGCTATTCCATCGAATCTGTTTCCTTTCCAGGTGTATTCCTTCGAATGGATAGTGATAATTGTTCCGTCAATTCCGCCCCAGGATGCGGTTCTATCAGCTGCAGCTTTGGGCTTGAGATAACAGCACCAGTTAGAGGTCTTTTTTATATAAAACCACTTCTTGCTTAAAATAGCTAATTAGGGCGTTTTCTATTGAAATTGAGAGTAGGTGCTTCAAAGCATAACACAGGTAGCTTCTTAGATTTATCGCACTTCATATAACTCTGAAAAAGTTTGAAACAACGTTATACTCGAGATTTGTACCGCCAAACGCACAAGCGTGACGCTTGCTCTGGGTTTGGCGAAGAGAATTAAGAATGTAGAATTAATGATTAAGAATTGTTTTTCATAAATCATTTCGTTTTTAGCCTTAGAAATGCTTCCTTCCTCAAATACAATTAACTGTTTGATTAAGAATCGTTTAGCATGTTTGTTCTGGGTTCTAAATTCCGTTAATTGAATACAAACTATATTTGCACACTTAAAATGAAGGGAAAAAAAGGGTATCCTAAAATGTATATGACGAATTTATTTCAACTTGTAGACTCCATTGAAATAACATTTTCAAAACGTTACTTCGCCCCATGTTTGAGTCTGATTTATAGTGGAATTGATATTGTTTCGTCTTTAGATCGTAATGGAAGAAATTCAAAAGAAGCTTTTCTTTATTGGACAGAAAATTATTTGTTAAAAAGTGGGGAATTCGATTGTACTCCTCTTGAAATCTATGCAGCAAGATGCGGAATTATTCATACTTTCACTGCTTACTCTGGTCTTTCAGATAAAAATAAAGCTAGAAAGATAATCTACTCCTGGGGTAATGCTGATCCCAAAAAAGTAGATTTTATAAAAAATGATTTAGGAAACCATGATACAGTAGTAGTACATATTGATGAATTAAAACGTGCTTTCGGATTAGGTCTAGACAGTTTTTATGGAGAACTAAGTCAAAATCCAGAGAAAGCAAAACGGGTAGCGAAACAAGCTGGACTCTGGTTCACTCATTTAGACAAACAAATTGTTGAAGATTATTTTGAAGTTAAAAAAAACCATGTTAAGTAAGTTTTTAATTCCGATTAGGAATTCATCCCCCCCCCTAAAAAACATACCGCAGTTGCAAACCAGCTAGCCAATTTCTTGAGGGCGCCGGTTGGTAATATCTTCCACCGAAAGCATTAATATCGTAGCCCAAGCTGTATTTCTCGTCGAGTAGGTTATCTAGTGAAACGGATATTTTCGCTTGCAGCGCTTCCATCAATTGAATGTTAAACCCCGAGTTCAATTTCACTAAATGGGTTGGGCTAGCATACACACTATTGGCATCGTTAAGTGGAATTTTACCTGTGTAATAATGCCCAACATTCAAAAATACACCGAGTCGAGTTTCTAAAGTAAGCGTGGTATTGCTTGTAGCTGGGGCTACGCCTGTCAATTCATTCCCCGAAAAATCGCCGCCGCTGGTAGTGTAATTGTTGAAATAAAACTGGTTGAGCGTTAATGCGTTCTTCAGTTCAATCTGAGTTATTACCCATTCTGGATTTCGCATTAAAATAGCCGCTGTTGAAAGTTCAAATCCTGTTTGATTGGTACTACCTGCATTCCGGAAAATATCCGTTCCTCTAGGCGTTTCCTGCTGAACAATAGCTTCATTCAGTTTGAAATAGAAAAACACCGCGTCGTAGACAAATCGATTTTCCCAAAAATCACCTCTTACACCAACTTCAAAATTGGTTCCTTTTTCGGGAGCAAGGGCAAGATTTATACTTCCCTCGTTGGTTCTAACTTCTTCAACTGTGGGCGGCGAAAATCCAAAACTCACACTAGCGTGAATTGATAAATCTGGATTGAATTTCTTAACCAAGCCAATTCTCGGTACAATTTGTGGAGAAAAATCAGTTCTATAAAACCCAGTAGTGTCGTCCGTAACATTGGTAACCAATCGTTCAATATCGTAGCGGAGATTATTATAACTCGCGCCAAGAGTCAGATAAAAATCGTGCTTCAAATCCAATTCTACGGAAGCAAAATACAAGGCGCTTTTAATTCTGATATCGTCATCAAAGTTCAAACTAGAAATCTTGCCAGCATCATTGCCATAATTTTGGGCCGCTGTTTCCCCTATTTGAAATTCCGAGCCTGCCGTGATTTTAGTACTCACACCTGCAACCGAAGTTGAATAATAAATTCTCGATCTCAATCCACCGCTCTTCCGGCTTTCTCTTTTGTAATCGAATAAAAATGGATTATCAAAAGTACTCAAACTGGTAAATACAGAACTAATAACATCCACTTTGGGCAAGATTTGATAACTCAAAGTAGCTCCCAAGTTCACCGATTCGTGATTTATACCTGAGTTCTTTTCCACACTTCCAGAACGAGCCTGCTTAGGATTGTCTTCAAATTGTAGCTCGTTAAGTCCACCAGGAATTCCATATTTCAAATCAGAATACAGCATGGTTATTTGCACTAAGGAGCGTGGCGAAAGTGTGAACCTACCGTTGGCTGCAATAGTTTCTCTATCAAAAAAGGACTGTGCTCTATAGCCATCCGATTTTTGTTTGGCATAACTATACTGCAAAATTCCGCCATCCATTTTCTTGATGTATTTTGCGTCGTACCGCATGGCTCCAAAACTCCCAACCGAACCTGACGTTTCAACTTGGGTGTCGTTTGTTGTTGGGATATTATTAAGCAGTAAAACACCTCCATTTCCGGCGCCGTACACACTACCAGCTGGACCTTTTATAATTTCTGCAGAACTGATATTCTCGGTTCCCAGTAAGTTGAGCGCTGTACTTCCCGTAGGTTCTGTGAAAGGCAATCCATTCCAATAAACCTTCACATTTCGTACACCGAAAGGAGACCGAAGTGAACTTCCTCTAATCGAAACACGATAACTTCCTGGCGCTCGTTCTTCCATTCTAATTCCCGGCAACGAGTTCATTCCCGCTAAAAAAGTATGGGTATCAAATAGAAACAGTTGGTCGGTTTTGATGGAAGAAATTGAAGCCGGAGTTTCCATGATACTTCGGTTGCCTTCATACCCCACTACCACAACTTCGTCAAGCTCTAGTTTTAAGCTGTCATTTTGCTGAAAAGCCCAGCCTAATTGAGGAATTAATCCTACTAAAAAAACAATTATCAGTTTATACATAGGAACAAACTACGAAGCCTTGAATTAAGATTTAAGAATTGAATACATTCCGTTGTAATTATTTTTCACTTTAACCAACCACATTGAATAGCACAAAGCAGGCTGCCATCGGAGTTTTTGACTCTGGAATTGGAGGATTAACCGTAACAAAAGCCGTTATTGAGGCTTTACCTAACGAAGATATCATTTATTTCGGGGATACCGCACGTGTGCCTTATGGCGGAAAATCTAAGGAAACCGTTCGGGAATATGCGCTTGAGATTACCGATTTCCTTCTCTCCAAAGGTGTGAAAATGATTTTAATTGCCTGTAATACCGTTTCGGCTTCTGCAAAAGAAGAGATTATGACTAAGGCAGGAAATATCCCCGTGCTTGATGTAATTAGCGCTGGAACCCAAGCTGCTTTTGACCATCCTAACCACAACCATGTGGGCGTGATTGGAACCTTGGCTACCATTAATTCAGAAGCGTATGTAAAGGCGATTCATCAAAAAGATGAAACTGTAAAAGTAACCCAGCAGGCTTGTCCGCTGTTAGTTCCTTTAGCTGAAGAAGGTTGGATTGATAACGACGTAGCACTTCAGACCCTTAAAATTTACTTGGATACTTTTGTATCTACTTCCATCGACTCACTTATTCTTGGTTGTACGCATTATCCTTTGTTCAAGAATCAAATTCCGAAGGTTTTGAATTCTCAGAATATCCACATTATTGATTCCGCAGACTCTATTGCTCAAATGGCTAAAGAAACATTGATCGAGCTTGAACTTCTGAATGAAACGGGCGGAGATTTTCAGTGCTTTGTAAGCGACCGCCCTCAACGTTTTCAAGAAGTTGCAGAACGGTTTTTAGGTCGTTCCATTTCAAATGTCCACATTGTACCACTGTAAATCTGAGGTTTTCTCTTCCTCTCATTTTTTTCTCTTTTTTAGTCTATAACCCTATATTAAAAGGCTTATCAAATTTTGTATTCAATTTGTAATTAAAATCACTGTATGAAACGCGCTACCTATTTTTTATCAACACTCGTACTTACGCTTTGCTTTTTAAGTAGCGTAAATGCCCAAAAAACTGGATTAGACCTTTACAAAGACATGGGACAAAGAGGGTTTCTTTCTACGGAAGGCTCCCCACGTTTAAACTGGCTTCCTGGCAACCTTGGTTATATGGAAGTTGAAAAGGCCGACGATGGACACATCACTTTTTATAAAGTGAATCCTAAAAACCAAAAACGTAGCCCCTTATTTGATAACAGCACTACGAAAGCAATTATCGAACAATATAATTCGGCAACCGACGAAAATAGCGCTGTACTTCCATTTAATAGCTTTGATTATGTTCAGGATGACAAAGCCATCTTTTTTACGGTTAACAACATCGATTTCCTTTTCAATTTAAAAGAGAAAAAATTAACCCAGCTTTATAAGCCAGTTGTAGAACGCGCTCCATATACCGACGAGCTAATGCGAAGTATGGAACGTAGCCAGCTTTGGAACGGAACTTATTCCAACGATTATTCAAAATTTGCTTACGTAAAAGGCTACGATATTTATGTAGTTGATACGCAGACAAAAGAAGAAAAGCGCCTTACACAAGGCAGCGAAGAGAAAATGAACGGCCGCCCAAGTTGGGTTTATCCTGAAGAATTTGGTGAAAGAGATGCTTATTGGTTTTCTCCAGATGACTCTAAAATTGCCTATCTGCAATACAACGAGAAAGATGTTCACCAATATCCTATCGTTCATGATATGGACTTTGAAGCTGGTTTAGAACTAGAGCGTTATCCAAAAGCAGGAGAAACAAATCCTACTGTAAATCTCTTCATTGTTGATATTGAAACTGCTACAAGCGAGCAAGTAAAGACAAATAGTGATCCTGACACTTACATCGTTCGTCCAATTTGGAGAAATGATGGATCTGAACTCACTTTTAGAAGACTTAACCGTCAGCAAAATCATTTGGAGCTATTGGCTTATGATCTCAAATCTAAAACGGTTCGTACTATTTTAGAAGAACGAGAAGATGCTTACATCAGCCTACATGACAACTTCACTCAGCTAAACGACAACAAAACGTTTATCTGGACTTCTGAAGTAAGTGGCTACAACCAAATCTATCATTACGGTTTTGACGGCAAGCTCATCAAGCAATTAACAAATGACGATAAGCCAGTTGGCGGCATTGTTAGTGTAGATCAAAAAAATAAGAAGGTTTATTACACCGCACACCAAAACCTAGGTTTAGAAAATCAATTTTTTGTGGTGAACTTTAATGGAAAAGGCCATAAACAACTCTCTAAAGAAGCTGGCTCACACAATATCAGCATGAACTCTGCTTCTACTTATTACACCGATTATTACTCTTCGTTTGATGATGCTCCTTCTGCTAGCTTATATGAAGCAAATGGCAAAAAAGTACGCACTCTTATGACTACTGATACGGAGAATGTAACTGCCAATAAACTCCAAAAACCAGAATTCATCACATTCAAAGCTGTTGATGGTATCTCTGATTTACCTGCATTGATTTACAAGCCTGTAGACTTTGATCCGAACAAAAAATACCCTGTTGTTTTACCGCTTTATGGAGGACCAGAATATCAAGATGTAACTAATACATACAAAAGTGCGGATGGATATCAGCGCCTTGCTCAACTTGGTTTTATTGTTATCCGAACAAACTACCGTGGTTCAGGTAACAGAGGTAAAGAATTTGCTTCGCTTCATTATGGAAAACTAGGCTCGATAGAAATTGATGATTACGCAAGAGCTGTTCAAGTAGTAACGGAACGCCCTTATGCTGATGAGAACAGAGTTGGCGTTTATGGCCATTCTTATGGTGGCTATGCTACTTCGTTACTCATGCTTCGTTACCCTGGTCTTTTCCACGTAGGTATTGCAGGCGCACCTGTTACCGATTGGAGAAGTTATGATACGATTTACACGGAGCGTTACATGAACACGCCGCAAGAAAACAAGGCTGGCTATGATAATGGTTCTGCGATGAGTTACGCTGAGAATCTAAAAGGCAAATTGCTGATTGTGCATGGAACTATCGACAACAACGTACATCCAGGCAACAGTATTCATCTAATTGATGCGTTAGTTAGAGCTGATAAACGTTTCGATGTAATGTTTTACCCAAACAACCGTCATGGAATTAGAGGCGCTCACGGTCAACATTACAACAAGCTTAGATTGAATTACTTAATCGATAATCTTAAGCCAGAATTTAAAGGCTCTAATGATATTGGTGCCGACTTAAGTTGGTCTAACTAAGAAATCTATTTTCTACAAAAGCCGATTGGAAATCCCAATCGGCTTTTTTTATGCCTTAGAAATTATGCCATATAATTGAGCTTATAAAAGCTGACTCGCTAAATTCGCCAACTCAGAACGTTCGCCTTTTTCAAGGTTGATGTGCGCATAAAGTTCGGTGCGGCTCATCCTATCAACCAAGTACGAAAGTCCATTACTTTGCGAATCTAAATAAGGCGTATCAATCTGGAAAATATCGCCAGTGAAAATAATCTTCGTGTTCTCCCCTGCCCGTGTGATAATCGTTTTTATCTCATGAGGAGTTAGGTTTTGAGCTTCATCAACGATAAAAATCACATTAGATAGACTTCGCCCGCGAATATAGGCCAAAGGAACAATCCGTAGCTTATCGGACTCGATTAGCTCATCTACTTTTTTATACTGCTTACTAGATTCATTAAACTGATTTTTGATGAAACTCAAATTATCCCAAAGCGGCTGCATATAAGGATTTATTTTCGCTTCTGCATCGCCTGGTAAAAACCCAATATCTTTATTACTTAATGGAACAATGGGCCGAGCAAGATAGATTTGCTTAAACTCGCTTCTTTGTTCTAACGCACTTGCCAAAGCTAATAATGTTTTTCCCGTTCCCGCCGAGCCGGTAATGGTGGTAAGTAAAATATTTGGATTCAATAATGCATGCATTGCAAAAGTCTGCTCTGCATTTCTGGGATGAATACCGTACGCATTCACCGTATCTACCTTTTCAATATATTTTGATTTGGGATTAAACCAGCCCAATGCAGACGAACCATGACTCTTCATGATGTAGTAATGGTTGTTCGGTGGAACTTCATCCATCAACTCTTCGGGAAGAATTGCCCCCTGCTCATAAAACTTGCTAATTATAGAAGGGTCTTCAATTTCCAACTCAGTCTTTCCACGATACAAATGGTCAATATCTTTAACCTGAACCGTTTCGTAGTCTTCGGCATCCAAGCTAAGCGCTCTCGCTTTGAGCCTTAAATTGATATCCTTAGAAACCAACACAACTTTGGTATTGGGATTCTCTTCTTTAAGCTTTAGAGCTGAGTTTATGATATCATGATCGTTCTTTTTGGAACCGAACACTTTATTGGCATCGGGATGATTGCCACCATTACTTATCACTCGCAAATTCCCGTGCGAACTCCCATTTAATGGGATCCAAGACTCCAGCAGATTTGCATCCGAAATTCCATCTAAATACCTAATGAACTCCCGAGCGTGTAGGTTAATAATGTCATTCCCTTTTTTAAAGGTATCTAGTTCTTCAAGAACTGTAATTGGAATAGCTATATCGTTTTTTTCAAAATTCTTGACCGCTTCATAATCGTATAATAGTACAGAAGTGTCGAGGACAAAGATTTTCTTCGCTTTTTTGCGTGGCATGGGCAAATAGTTTTATTAGTAGTACCAGAACCAGCCTTGGTAGATGATTTTAAAGAACGGCTTCTCGAATTAAACTAAAGCACGAATCATTTGCAACGGATTTTGGCAACTTCTTTCATTGTTAACCAAAGCATAATCTTGGTTCCAATAAAACCACTGTCTCTATTGAATATTTATACCATAAAGTGCGATACCAAGAGCCATTGCCGCATTTAGGCTTTCAACGCCCATTCCGTCTCCAAAACAAGGAATCATCACTCGTGCTCGGTTTTCGGTAATCAAATCGGGGTGTATTCCATTGGCTTCATTACCAACTACTAGGATAATTTTTTCGTGTGTGCCAACATCTTGAAGCTTCATTGCACCTGGGTTGCCATCAAGTAATAACACTTTCCAACCTTGTTGCTCAAGTTGTTCAAAAATCGGGTTAAGCTCTCCCGTTGCTGAAGGTAAAACGCCCGTTGCTCCCATCGTACTTCTAACAACTTTGGGATTGTAGATGTCTACCGAGCCTTTGCCAATAATCATGGCTTTTGCTCCAAACCAGCTAGCGGTTCGTATCATCGTACCCATATTTCCTGGATCTTGAATTCTATCAAAAGCTACGATTATCCCTTTTTCTTGAACGAGTGATAAACTATCAACCTCGTTCGGCATCTTACAAACAGCTAGAACACCTTGAGGATTCTCGGTGTCTGCTACTTCATTAAAAGTACTCGATTCAAGCACAAAAACGTTCTTCGAACTAGCAATAAAGTTCTCCGATTCAGCCTCTGTTACAAAAATTTCTAGCACTTCAATCAAGTTATTCTCCACAACCTGTTCTACTGCGCGCTTACCTTCCACAAAAAATAGCCGCTGTTTTTCGCGGTTTTTTCGTTGCCCAAGCTTTCTAAGTTGTTTTATTTGATTGTTACTAGCCTTTTCCAAAAAATAAATCGTGTTGAGTTAAACCAATTATCTATGTTCTTTAATCCTAAGCAAATAATTCAACATTTAAAATTTACGTTTTAACATTGTTACTTTATTTGATGTATGATTTTCTATCTTTACCCAAAACAAATTACACAATTAGAACTACGATGGACTTTTTAAGAAAACTAGGTATTGAAGGAGTTAACTCCGGAACGAGCACCGGGCAGCAGCACTTTGAGAGTAAAGAAATGATTAGCAGCTTTACTCCTGTTGACGGCAAAAAGATTGCGCAGGTAAGTGTAACCAGCCGTGAACAATACGAACAAGTTGTTACCAAAGCAGAAGAAGCATTCTTAATCTGGAGAGAAATGCCAGCTCCTCAACGTGGCGAGATCGTACGCCAGATTGGGCAAAAGCTCCGTGAGTTTAAAGAACCTCTTGGTAAGTTAGTTACTTACGAAATGGGTAAAATCAATCAAGAAGGTCTTGGTGAAGTACAAGAGATGATTGACATCTGTGATTTTGCAGTGGGTTTAAGCCGTCAGTTATACGGTCTTACCATGCATAGCGAGCGCCCAAACCATAGAATGTATGAGCAATGGCACCCAATCGGTATTGTTGGTGTTATTTCAGCGTTCAACTTCCCTGTTGCTGTATGGAGCTGGAACGCAATGCTTGCGGCTGTTTGTGGTGACGTTACTATTTGGAAAGGCTCAGAAAAAACTCCTCTTTGTGGTGTAGCTATCCAAAAGATTGTAGCCAAAGTTCTTAAAGAAAATAATCTACCTGAAGGTATCTTTAGTCTCGTAACTGGCGCGCGTGAAGTTGGCGAATGGATGACTGAAGACTCTCGCATCCCGTTGATTTCAGCTACAGGTTCAATCCCAATGGGTAAAGAAGTAGCTAAAACTGTTGGTAGCCGTTTAGGTAAAACCATTCTTGAGCTTGGTGGTAACAATGCTATCATCATCTCAGAAAATGCCGATATCGAAATGGCTCTTAGAGCTACTGTATTTGGCGCGGTTGGAACTGCTGGCCAACGTTGTACTAGTACTCGTCGCCTTATCATTCACGAATCAGTTTACGATCACGTTAAAGAGCGTTTGATGGCAATCTATGAGAATATCAATATTGGTAATCCTCTTGAGCCTGAAACTTTAGTTGGCCCATTAATCGACGAGCAGTCGGTAGAAGCCATGCAAAATGCTCTTAAGGAAGTAGTAAAAGAAGGTGGCAAGGTTATTTATGGTGGTGAAGTAATAGACCGCGACGGCCATTATGTTCGTCCTGCAATTGCTGAAGTGAAAAACGAATATGAAATCGTTCAGAATGAAACCTTTGCTCCTATTCTTTATCTAATCAAATTCTCAACCTTGGATGAAGCTTTTGCAATGCACAATGGTGTACGACAAGGCTTAAGTTCTTCAATGTTTACTTTGAACATGCGCGAAGCTGAAAACTTCCTAAGTACACACGGTTCTGACTGTGGTATTGCGAACATCAACATTGGTACTAGTGGTGCTGAAATTGGTGGAGCATTTGGTGGCGAGAAAGAAACTGGTGGTGGACGTGAGTCTGGCTCGGATGCTTGGAAAGCGTACATGCGTCGCCAAACAAATACTATAAACTGGAGTGAAGAACTACCATTAGCACAAGGTATTTCTTTTGATGTTTAATCATTATTAGACAACTCTTTTCTAAATTTGAAAGCCATTCAGCATTAACGTTGAATGGCTTTTTTTATAGGGATAATTGAAGTAAAGGCAAGCACGTAACCGAAATGGACACAACTTGTTTTTAAGATTTGAATGGCTATATTAAGCTAACGGATAAGGAGAAGTCCATGCAATAATTGCAGATATTGTCGAGACTAAACATAAAAATCCATGTTCGGGTAATTTAATGTTAGTCTCCAAACATTTAAGAATTCAGAACAATGAATAACAAAATGGAAACAGAAGATTATAAGTTTATCGTAAAAAATCCTTGGGGAGAAAACCTCATTACAATTGAACCAATGAGAAAAGAGATTTCTGTCTTTGAGAATGCAATCCTTTCTTTTAATCTACGTGATGGGGTCACTGAAGCGCAAGTTCATAAACTAGCTAAAGATTTAAATAACCTTATCAAAGACATCAGTTATCAAAAAACCTAAATGGCAATTGTAGCCTAAAAAGCGTTTCAAGTCGGACTCGAATAGGGTTTGTGACTTCAATAGCTAAAACACCGAGCCACTAGCTGGCTTTAATCTTAACCAGACAACAATTAGTTTGATAAGTTTTACAAAAAATAAAGCAGCCATTTCTTTAGTTACAGTTTCAGTACTTGTTGGTGCTCTCTTTATTAATACAGTAACTCAAAGAGTATTGACAGGCTTGGAAGGTTTACTTTTTCAACTCTTTATCTTTGCATCGGGCTTAATAGGTTCTTTTTTATTTGGCAAACAATCTGCAGAGAAAGCTGCGAAAGAAATCATTAAACCACATGCACGTTCGGCTTTCAGAAGATTAATTTCTTTGTATAGAGGCCTCTCAAGAATTGCAACTGTTATAGTAGATAATTCGAGTACAGAAAATACAATAGCTAAAATTGAAGAAATCGTAATAAGCCAAATTTCAACCGCTGATGATGCCCTTAAAGATTGGGAAGATGTTGTCCCGGAAGATGTGGAAGAAATAAAAAAAGATTTTTTAAAAGAAAATAATCAAGCTAAAATTGACGGGAAAAAATAATAAAAAGATGAGTGATAACATTCGTGGAAAAGTCGCAAAGGTTTTAAATTCTCATGAAGTTGCCTTAAATGTAGGTACCCAAAATGGAGTCGAGATTGGAATGTGTTTCGACATATTGGACTCTAAAGGAGAAAATATAGTCGACCCTGATAGTCAAGAAGTATTAGGATCGATTAATAGACCCAAAGTGAGAGTGAAAGTAATTAAGGTACAAAAAAACTTATCTGTAGCCTCAACATTTAAAGAGAAGAAAAAGAATATAGGGGGAACATTAGATTTTGGGAATTTGGGAGCGATTTCACAATCCTTAATGCCTCAAAAATGGGTTTCAGAAGTAGAAACACTAAAGACAGAAGAAAAGACTTGGGAAGATATTGAAGAGGAACAAAGTTATGTTAAAACAGGTGACCCTATCGTTCAAGTAAATGAATAAATCACCTTTGATTAAATAAGCTATGGCTAATTATGTTGGTATATTCTTACCCTCTTTCCCAAGCTCCTGCTTGGGAGAACCACACGGAGCTCCTGCTCCGAATAACCAATACGCCAAGAATTAGTTGGCTTATTCTTGGACCTGAAAAAAAGGTCTACTCCACCAACAACAGTACCGGTTAGAAAGTACGGGTACTCGCTTTCATGAAGTTTAGAATTACTTCATCCCACACGTAACTAGACAAATTTGGTAGCCATACATTACAGTTTTGGTTTGGTAGTTTATTGGGAGCAGGAGCTCCTTGTTACTATCCCAAGCAGGAGCTTGGGATACAGGTTGAGGCGGAGGCAAATGAGGTGTTGCCAAGTTTGTTCTATCTCCAAAATTTCGTTAATTCAAAGAAAACTAAATCTTGGCGTTGCTTAAATGTCGGGGCGTTAGGCACACTTAAGACTAGTTTGATGCAGAAATTACAAAGCCTTCAAAATTTTGAGTGGATTCTAAAAGAGAAATGGAATTTGGGAGAAAGACCTGATGGGGGAAACGGCCATACTATCCAACATTGCTTCCCCGATAAATTCGAGTCCTATTTTAAACTGCTACATCCTCTTTTTGAAGATATTACTGTCATCAATAAGAAATTGACATGGGACGATTCTATAAAAGATTATGAAGAAAAAAACCTTATACGGTTATCATGGAATAAATTAGCTAATGAGTATGGTGTAAAGATTGTGCCTGAAATTAGCTTTGAATCATTTAGAACAGTTTTTAGTGAAAACTTATGGCCTCGATATATTATTGGACCAGAAGAAGGAAACCTTGAGACATCTATTATGACTCCACTTCAGAAAATTTTAATGAATCATATTAAACAGGACGAAGAAATCTATTTCGCCTACTTCTTTCTTGCAACTGACGATTGGGAGAATCCTGAATGGACTTTATATAAAGGTAGTTTAAATGAAATAATGGATTTTGAAAATCTTGATGGCTTTAGGTTTACTCCAACTTATTGGTGGCCAGAAAGTAAATCCTGGTGCGTATGTTCTGATTATGATTTAGATTTTACTTTAATAGCTGGCGCAAAAGATTTGATGGCCGATCTTTCAAATAGTATCCAATTTGAAGGCTTAGAAGTAGATGTCTTAACAAGAATTGATAACAAAGCTGATACAATAAATCTTTAAACGTGTACCTAACAAGCGTTTCACGCTGAGCCCTTAGGCGTCTTAGAATTTTTGCCTATTTTGGGCGGTCCCTAAATTTTGAAATTCTCGAGTAGTCTAAATGAAATCCCTTCTAATTATTTTATTCTTTTCTTCACCATTAGTTGCTCAAAACATGAAATGGGGTTGGGATACACATCGTTATATTAACGAACACGCTGTTGATTATTTGCCAGCGGAGATGTCATTTTTTCAAGAGAACCGTAGCTATATTCGAGAACATGCTACCGATCCAGATTCCGATCCACTACCGGGATTCTATCATTATATCGATATAGATTATTATCCTGAATTTTTTGACGGGACTCTTCCTCATAACAAGGATAGCTTAATAGCACTCTATGATTTCGACACTGTAGAGTCGTACGGTACTGCGCCATGGATTATTGAAAAGTGGACAGACAGTTTAACCACGTTGATGGCAGCTAACCAATGGGATGATGTTTGGCAAATTGCGGCAGAACTGGGGCATTATGTAGCAGATACACATCAACCATTACATTTGACGCTAAACTATAATGGGCAACTTACAGGTAATAACGGTATTCATTCGCGATACGAAACTTCAATGATAAATTCGCATCTTTCTGAATTACCTCTACCAACCAAATCAAGCACATATTGGCCAAACGTTATCGATTCTGTGTTTTTGTACATAGATGAAATATATCCATCTGTAGATAGTATAAACGCTGCAGATGACCTTGCTTCAGCTCAAGACCCAAATCATGGTTCAACCTATTATAACATCTTATGGCAGGAACTTGAGCCTTTAACAACAACTTCCATTCATGAAGCAATTATTGATCTCGCAAGCATCTGGAGAACAGCCTGGGAGAATGCTGGCAAACCTTTACCACAAACAGTTGGCACTGAATTGAATGAGTATAATCCAGAAACTTATATTTTGGCTAATGCATATCCCAATCCCTTTAATCCCAGCACAAATATAGAAATCACAATACCAGAATCAGGATTTGTTTCCATTAAAATCCTTAATCTTCTGGGACAAGAAGTTGCGGTACTAATTTCTAAAAGTTTGAACTCAGGAAGCCATAAATATACTTGGGATGCATCGGGGTTTACCAGCGGTATTTATTTTTATAGATTGGAAGTAAATAATGAGTTTGTTCAAACTAAAAAGATGATTTTAGTTAAATAGATAGGTGTTTTTGATTTTATGCTTTTTTTCGGTCTCGTTTAGGGTTCGAAACTTGCTAATTTTAACTCGGCTAACCTCTTTCCCAAGCTCATGCTTGGGAGAACCTCACGGAGCTCCTGCTCCGATTAAGTAATGCCCCAAGAATTACTTGACTTATTATTGGCTCTGAAAAAAATCTATTCCATCATCAATAGTGCAGATAAGAAAGTATAGATACTCGCTTTCATAAAATATGAAAGTACTTCACGCCATTCGCAGTTAGACAAGTTCAGTACCTATCCTTACCGTTTTGGATTGATAATTTATTGGGAGCAGGAGCTTGGGATACAGGTTGACTTCTCAAGCTGGGGGGCAGAAGGGGTTTCGCCAAGTTTGTTCCCATATCAAAATTTCGTTACTTCAAAGAAAACAAAAACTCTGCGTAGCTTAAACGCAGTGCCGTTAGGTACTTTGAATATGTCCAAGTTAATTCTTCTTTTTTTGATGCTATTTTCTTTTGCTTGTACCAATTCAAAAGAGGAGTTTGATACATCACCTTTACATGACAAGGAGTTGCTTCCCTACATACCGTTTAATGATCTAATTGACGCTGTGATGGTATTTCAAAAGAAATATGGAGAAGTGCCAAAGGATCTTTCTTCGTTAAAAAAATTATCCCGAGAGGATTATCTAAATGCTTGTATTACTGACGGTGTTGAGGACTCCATTTTGGTTGATGATAGTAAATTGTATTTCTTTTCCGAGTCTGAAACCAGTTTCAAAAATGTTCCGTCTGGTTTGGAAATCCAATATTCATTTAAAGACTCCTCGCTCACTTTTTTCGAAGAATGGTATGAAAGTCTCTATTCTACGGATTTTGATTCACACACCTTTGAGAGATTTCTTGTGGCTGTGAATATCAACAAGGGTAAAGGGATAATGAAAATTGACTTCATCTCTAATCAAACCTCCATTTATATCGAGGAATTGACAGGTAGTTTTGGGTTAAGCCCTGCTAAAGAATTTCATATAATTAATGAGCACGTTTTAGTTAAAAACTCTGAGCCTCTTTGTTTTGAAGAATAGAGAGCAAATATCTAGCAAGTCTTACCCTTCGGAGAAAGTCAATAATTAGTTGATTTATGCGCTGTTTGAGCGCAATTTCCCCTAACGCCCCATAAGAGATTGCAGGTTGATAGGAATCACTCAATTCGGGTATTGTTTATAGAGCTAGTACTAAGTTTATTTGAACTGTTATAGTTCATCAATTAAACTCACAATGGCTAAAAAAGCACTTTTCCTTTTCTTGTTTTTAACAACTACAGTATATGCTCAAAACACTGGTTATGTAGATCCTTATGGAGATACTATCAGTTCCGTTGCTGATATCGATGTGGAGTATTTCCTTGATATGCTGGAAGAGGTATTTATGGAATATGAATATGATTTTGAAAATATAATGGGGAAAAAGCTCGAATATGATGCTTATTCTCAGATTACAACCTATGAAAACAATATCGATTTCCCAGCTCAGACTTTAAGTAGCTTTATTAATAATGAATATATGCATGAATTAAGGGCTATCTATGGGTTTGGTTCTTCTGATACTCTGGAACTTAGCCTTGCCAAAAAATGGTATGATGGGTTGGTTAAAATTATCACAGAAGGAAATGAGGCCCGTGAGTGGGGGCTTATCAAAAAAGCTGAGACGGATGTTGCTGCTTTGCCGGAGCGTACAACTTTTTTCTTATATGAAGATGACTATTCTGAATTTTATATAGAGATTTATTATTCAAAATGGGAAAAGTCCAAAATTGAAGATACCGGATTTGTTTCCAGAGTGAGGATGATTTTCATCTTTCCAACTTCATAAAGTTTAACCTCTTTCCCTTATCGCCTGTTTGGGATACAGGATAAAACTTAGGTGCTAGCTTCGCATATTAGCTTTCAGATAACTGATTAATTCTGTTACTTAAACAACAACTTACACCCTAAAGAAGATTTATTGGAACTAACACTTTCTGATATCGAGAAATTTTCAAACAGCAATCAGAATGTTGCTGAAGAGCTTCAACTTCTTTATGATGCAATTAATGATTATCCAAAATTAGGCTTAGATTCGATTTCCGAATTACAACGAGATTTAGAAAGTAAAGGTTTGAAGTCTTTCAGTGTACCAGAAATCAAGAAATTTCAGAAAAAGCTTTCTTACACTGAAAACGCGTGGATAATTGAGTCTTTAGAAAGTGTAATCGCTTTTTGCGCCAAAGTTGAAGAAAATGACTTCATAAGTGCTACTCGTAAATTGATTCAAAAACTAAAGGTCGACTAAGTTCTATTTTAAAAAGCATCAACCATTTCATTTCGAAACCAAATACTAGCTTCGCATATTTAGCTTTCAGGTAACTGATTAATTCTGTTACTTTCGCAAAAACCAAAAACCTCTCCTAATAAACGCGGAGTCTTTATAGTACATCAAGCATGAATTTAGATCAAGAATCCTTACAACAATCAATTTTAAGTGTAAAAAAATCAGTTCTTATTGGATTTGTAGTTTTTTGGAATGTCGGTTTTCTAATCGCACTTTATTTGGGCGGTGGTGGAATTCAAGGAATGTTTTCTCCATTAAGTATAAAAGTACAAGGGATAGTTTGTGTAATTGCTTCTTTGTTTTGCTTAAGTATTGCAGTTCTAAAGCCAGTACAAAAACTAGTTGTTTTAGAAGATAAAATTGAATCATTTACTCCTGTAGGCTTTTATTTTGTAGCGTTCATAACGGCTATGTTAGCAATTAGTCGTTTAGTTTAATTTAAGCGAGACACTCTTATGTTTGTTTTCAATAATACACATTCATTTTTATTCGTTTTGGCAATTGGTCTTTTAACTTTATTTACTAACTGTAAAGACCATAATAATTCTATTCCGGGAGTTGAGATAACCATAACTGGCTCTAATAATCTAGATGATTCAAAACATGATACAATTGCAGTTTTTGAGACCCCTTGGGGCAACCCTCTTGATTTGAATAATGCTGAACATGTTCAATTCGAAAAACCCCTTATGGGATACGGAACACAGTATATACACGATGAAGCCGACGATAAAGATATTTACATATTCCAAGCTGTTAAATATAGTAGCTCTTTTACCGTTGACGTAACTTCTTTTCCTGTCAAGACATCTGAAATCAATCCTAAAATTAGTGTTCAAAGAAAAATAACTACAGACTTACCTCAAAATGAGATCATTAATTTCTATCTTTTTTTCATAGACGGAATAGGCGATAAACCAACCTCTCCTGTTAAAATTTCATATGTTCCTATTGATGAAAAATTTGAAGAAATCCCCGGCAGAGTAACTGTTTATTTAGACCCAAATAAGCATACTCTTCCCAATAATGCTACACTTTACAAAAACTGGGATGATCTAAGTATTGGTCAGTATTCAGAATTTTATCTCAACTTTAATGTAAAACTCCTAAATAGCCCTTCTGAATATCAACCAGTGATACTAACTCGAAATATTGACGATGTAGGATGGTTTATAACGACTACTTCTTATGGTGAATTTTCATTTAGTCTTTTTGATGTTCCTATGAACGATAAATTTGAAATGCTTATGTACACTATAGATAGAAATCAGCTAACCCAATAAATGTGTAATATATCAAACGTTTTAAACGGCCCCGTTTGGGGTTAGGAACTTTATTAATTTTAACTCGGCTCACCGCTTAAACGTGGGGTGTAATAGGGCAATTTTAATTCAACACTCATGCGAATTACAATTTTAGCATTATTGCTGTTTTCCCTGTTCAGGTTTTCTCCCAAGATTTACCGAACTGGGCTAAGGAACAATTGAATTCTGCTCAGGATTTTCAACATAGTAATTTTCTATCCCCAAGCTTTTTTGAATCAGATTTTAATGGTGATGGGGAAAATGATTTTGCAATACCAGTAGTAAATGAGGATAAGTTCGGCATCGTTATTTTCTTGGAAAATGATTCGCTAAAAAGTGGCTATCAAAATCTAAGTCTGAATATGGTTCTTCCCTTTTCGGATTCTAACAAAAACAAGCTTCCGTTATGGAGCCTCATAATTTGTCGCGAAAGGCTCAATCCAATACCTGACCCACCTTCTCCTGAGTTCTTACTTGTAGTATAGAACGGAACGAATATCTTATCAGCTGCTGACTTTTTCACCCCAGGTCCATTATCCTCAACATCAATATATGCATGTCCTGCTTCATCAATTCCGCATTTGAGTATAACTCTGGCATCTTCTATGTCCTTCAGCACTTTAAACGCATTTTTTACCACATTAATCAAAGACTGCTCTACGAGTTGGGCATCAGCTAAAACTTCTATCGCATTGGATTCAAACTGAGTGTCTACCTGAACGGTTCTTGATAAAGCTTCTCCTTTCATTAAATTCTTTACGCGTTCTACAATCTCTTTGAGGTATAACACTTCGAAAACAGGTCTTGGTATCTGTGTAATATTTCGATACGAATCCACGAATCTCATCAAACCTAAGCTTCTTTTGTTGATGGTACCAAGCGCTTCTCTAACATCCTGTAAAGTTTCTTCTGATATTTCTTCCTCAGAACCAATAGTCAACAAGCTTGTGGAAAGCATGGAGTTTACTGTATCCGAAAGAGAAGCAATGGGCGTGATGGAGTTCATAATTTCATGTGCTAATACTTGAGTAAGATTTTGCCAAGCCTCCATCTCTTTTTCTTCCAATTCCGAAGAAATGTTATTTAACGAAATGATTTTATAGATATCTCCCTTTACTCGAAACTCTGTGGCGTAAACCGCAATCTGAGAATCTCTGTTATCTATGGTTAAGCGGACCAATGTCCTTGCTCCACTTTTCAGTTCTTGTACTGTATCGAATAAAGATTCACTTATGTTTTTAAGTTGCTCTACATTTCTGAGTACTGCAGTGCCCAATATCTTTTTTGCAGCGGTATTTAGAAGTTCTATCTCTCCTTTTTTATTAAAAGAAAACAGTCCAATTCCAATGTGTTGCACCACCGTTTGTAAGTATAAGTGACTCTCTTCACTTTTAGCTCTTTCACTATTGAACTTTAGGATGATGTCGTTGAATACGGCATTCAATGATTCAAGCGATTTCCCATATCCTTTTGTGGGGAAAGATTGTGAGAAGTCATTATAGCTAATCGCTTCAAAAAAGCGTTTCAAATTCTTATTCGTTGTGTCTACATATCTAATCAAGTTTACCACTTGAAATATGATTACAAACCCGATGAGAGCAAGACTTACATAATATTTTGTATTGAAAGCGACATATACAAATACCCCCATTACCACAAATAGTAATAGAACTCGAACTATAATCCCTACTTTTAAATCCTTAAGCATACGCAGTTAGTTTACAGTCCATACTTATCCATTCTTCGGTATAAAGAGGCTCTTGTTAGTCCCAGTTCTTCGGCAGCTTTCGAGATATTTCCTTCATGCTTTTTTAATGCTTTCCTGAGGACCATTTTCTCTACTTCTTCCAGATTATAATCATCAAAAAGCACTTGTTCTGCATCGCTAGTTTCTTGAGTTAAAAGAAAATCGCTTGGTTCCAAAACATTCGAATCGCACATAATCACCGCTCTTTCAACAGCGTGCTGAAGCTCCCGAACATTTCCTGGCCAAGTATGTTTTTCAAGTTTTGAAATCGTTTCCTTAGAACATCCAGAAACTTCTTTTTTGTATTTACTGGCGTATAATTTTAGAAAATGATTTGTTAATGCCTCTACATCTTCGGTGCGCTCTCTAAGTGGTGGTAAATGTATTTCTATGGTATTAATTCTGAACAATAGATCTTGCCTGAATGTAGAATCGGCGACCATTTCGTTTAATGATTGATTGGTCGCACAAACCAATCTTATATCTATTTCTTTTGATGTAGCTGAACCAACTCGGGTAACTCTTCGGTTCTGTAAAACTGTTAGTAATTTTGTTTGAAGTGCTAAGGGCAAATTTCCAATTTCATCAAGAAAGAGAGTTCCTCTATTCGCAAGTTCAAAACGGCCAGCTTTATCTTCCTTTGCATCCGTGAACGCTCCTTTTGTATATCCGAAGAGCTCGCTTTCAAATAAGGATTCGGAAATTGCTCCCATATCAACACTCATAAATACATTCTCATGGCGTGCCGAGCGACGATGTAATGCCCTAGCTATCATTTCTTTGCCTGTTCCGTTTTCGCCCAAAATCAACACGTTTGCGTCAGTTGCTGCCACCTTTTCGATGGTCTTAAAAACGTTGAGCATCGCAGGACTTCTACCAATTATATCTCGATAATGGTAGTCTATATCGCTATTAATCTGTTTCTGGGTTTCTTTTAAATCGGCAAGTTCTCGCTTAGAGTCGGTTAACTGCATTGCAGAAAGAACCGTTGTGAGTAGCTTTTCGTTTTTCCAGGGTTTTAATACAAAATCGGTGGCGCCAGCTTTTACCGCCTTTACCGCTTTATCTATATCGCCATAAGCTGTGATTAAAATAACAGCTATCGATGGGTCGATCTCTAAGATTTTTTGTAGCCAGAAAAGCCCTTCTTTGCCACTACTCACATCTTCTGTAAAATTCATATCCAGAAGAATCAAATCATAGCGATTGTTCTTTAATAAATTTGGTATAGACTTCGGATCTTTTTCTGTTTCTATAGACTTGACGTGTTGTTTCAGAAATAAACGTGCGGCTTGTAGTACATCGGCATCGTCGTCAACAACTAAGATATTTCCTTTTTTTGAACTCATTCCTTTTTGTTAGTTCATTTTATCCTATCAAATATTATACCCGAATTTCTTTTGTTTCTAAAAACCACTTTTAACGTACAGAAGAGGGTAATAAAATATTTAGAAGTGTTCGATATCGGACAGTAAGTGTATCAAAATGAACATTAAAATCCTACTAAAGTGCTTATAACTCTCATTTAAAGCGATTTAAAAGCTTTGGCACAGTAGTTGGTATTATATTGAAAAGAAAATCACACATCCTTTAAAGAGATTAAGACATTTCATGGGAATGGATAAAAAAATAGAAAAGAAGACATGGACACCAAAGAAGATACTTATCAGTATTCTCGTCCTTGTATTTATTGGTTTCACTATTTATAGTTTTGCATTCATGGATTTCCAGTCTACACTAAATGTAGAACGTGAGAAAATAACTATTTCGACTGTAGCTGAAGATTCATTTCAAGAATTCATACAGGTATCAGGAGTTGTACAACCCATTCGCACTATTTTTCTTGATGCGCTAGAAGGCGGCGTAATTAAGTCTGTTAACTTGGAATCTGGTACTAATGTTCAAAAAGGTGATACTATCGCCGTTTTAACCAATTCTTCTCTTCAGTTAAGTGTGTTGCAACAAGAAGCTAGTCTTTATGATCAAATCAATAATGTTCGCAACTCAAGGTTGAATTTAGAACAGAATAATCTTCGTCTAAAAGAGCAGTTAATCAGCGTTGAAAACCAATTGAATTTAGCCGGACCTGAATACCAACGCCAAAAATCTCTTTATGATAAAAATCTTACTTCTGAACAAGAGTTTCAGCAAGCTAAAGAAAACTACGAATACCAGAAGAAGAGATTCGAGATTAGTTCTCAATCCTTTAAAAGGGATTCGGTTCAGACAAAATCTCAATTGCGCCAATTAGATGATTCTGAAAAGAGAATGTTTAGAAGTCTAGATGGTGTTCAAGCAATTCTCGAGAACCTAATTGTAACAGCTCCTATAGAAGGACAATTAACCACAGTAGAATTACAACAAGGTCAATCTATAAACCGAGGTGAGCGTATTGGTCAGGTTGATATCTTAGACAACTATAAAATCAGAGTGGGTATTGATGAGTTTCATTTATCCAGAATATCTACAGGGTTGCAAGGATCTTTCAATTTCGCTGGACAAACACACGATTTAATTATCACAAAAGTATATCCGGTCATCAACAATGGTCAATTTCAGGTTGATATGGAATTCGTGAATGAAGCACCTTCTGGTTTGAGAAGAGGCCAAACTGCAAGAATACGCTTGGAACTTGGAGATGCCTCAGACTCAATACTATTAGCTAAAGGTGGTTTCTATCAAGCAACGGGTGGTAATTGGGTTTTTAAATTGAATGAGGATGGAACCAAGGCTGTGAAGCAAGAGCTAAGAATTGGACGGCAAAACCCTGAATTTTATGAGGTACTTTCAGGGTTAAAACCCGGTGACAAAGTGATTACTTCCAGCTATGATAATTTTGGAGATAATGAGGTATTGGAGTTGAAATGAGAGCTTTAGATTTAAAATATTGTCTCGAAATAGTATCGAAGCCTCAACAAGAAAAGCTATCAGCTGTTAGCATTCAGCTATTAGCTTTTTTCATTCAATTTCTGACAACTGTGCTATATAGTTTTGCAAGCATCTTTTTCACTTCAATTAAATCAGTCAAGATTTTCTTTGAACTTTCTACTGATAAATATCCCAAGTCTGTTGATAAAATAATTTGGTATTTAAGTTCAGAAGCAGAGCCTAGAGCGATATTTAAAAAGTATCCAAATTGTAAATCACTACCCCTACCACAACCTTCTGCGATGTTAGTAGGAATTGATGAATTAGAACGTCGCATTTGGCTTACTAAACCATACATCTCTTCTTTGGGAAAATGTTTCGTAAGTCTATATACGTTTAAAGCCACGTTGTGTGATTTTTCCCAGACTTTTAGATCTCTAAAATCTTTCATAACTAAAATTAATTTTCCAGTTAAAGCTGACAGCTAAATACAAATCGCTAACAGCTATTTCCTTTACCAAGTAAGACAATCTCAAATAATTTCCTTACAACACTTTTTTAAACAAACACAGAAAACGATGATACAGGCAAAAAACTTAAAGAAGACCTATTCAACCGAAGAAGTTGAAACCACCGCATTGAATAATGTAAATATTGAGATTAAGGAAGGAGAGTTCGTTGCAATTATGGGCCCTTCAGGATGTGGAAAATCTACCTTGCTTAATATTATGGGTTTACTCGATAACCCTAGTGAGGGAGAGTATCATTTTTTAGGACACAATGTATCCAATAAGTCTGAACGTGAACGTGCTCAGTTCAGAAAAGGAAACATTGGGTTTATTTTTCAGAGCTTTAACCTTATTGACGAGCTAACCGTTTTCGAGAATGTTGAGTTGCCCCTGCTCTATTTAGGAATGCCCGCTGATGAACGAAAAGAAAAAGCCGAAGCTGCTCTTGAACGAATGAGCATGATGCATCGTCGTAATCACTTTCCTCAGCAACTATCAGGTGGACAACAACAACGTGTTGCTATTGCCAGAGCGGTGGTTGCTAACGCGAAATTGATATTAGCTGATGAGCCAACTGGTAATCTTGATTCAGATCATGGTAACGAAGTGATGAAAGTTCTTGCCGAGCTTAACGAACAAGGAACAACCATCGTAATGGTAACTCACTCCCCACATGATGCAGATTATGCAATGAGAGTTATTCATCTCTTTGATGGACATGTAGTTACTGAGAATATGCAGGAAGGATTTCATGTGTAACCAAACGATTCATTTAGATAATCACTAATTCAAACAAGCATGTTTAAAAATTATTTAAAAATTGCACTCCGAAATCTCAGAAGAAATCCTGGATATTCGTTCATTAATATACTTGGTTTGTCTATAGGACTAAGCTGTTTCATTATAATTACGGCCTATATTCACTATGAAACCAGTTTTGATACATTTCACGAAAAGACGGATAGAACATATAGAGTTGCTGTTCAACAGCCGAGCAATTTTTATCTCGGTACCAATCACTTTGCCGTAACGCCAGTACCACTCGAAAACGCGATTACTAACGATTTTCCGGAAGTAGAAACAGCCACAACGATTGGGAAGCGCAGTCTTTATCTCACAGTTGATAGCCACCCTTTCAAAGAAAGAGGTATCATCGCCACATCTTCTTTCTTTGATGTTTTCACGTTCTCTTTTTCTGAGGGAGATCCTCAAACGGCACTCACTACTCAGAACTCTATTGTACTCACCAAAGCATTGGCACATAAAATGTTTGGGGAAAATCCATCTGTAGGAAAAACCATCACCAGAAATGACGGTGTGGAATTTACCGTTACCGGCATCATTGAGAACGTACCTGAAAATTCCCACTTCACTTTCGATTTTATCACTCCTGCAAGTTCTGACGACCATTATTCCCAAAATATGAAGGAATGGGGTAACAGCGGATGGTTCACTTATATTGTACTGAAAGAAGGCACTGATGCTGATCAGCTACAGGCCAAACTTCCTGAATTTATCGCAAAGTATTCTCCTACTGACCATCAATATTATTTACAGTCATTAACTGACATTCACTTACAATCTAACCTCAATTTTGAACTCTCTGCAAACAACAACATCACATACATTTATATTTTTGCTGGAATCGCAATAATAGTTCTTTTACTTGCAGCTGCTAACTACATGAATCTTGCTGTGGCTCAATCCATTAAACGAGCTAAAGAAGTTGGTCTTCGAAAAGTAATTGGAGCTAATCGAGGACAACTGATCACTCAGTTTTTGAGTGAATCCTTGCTTTCAGCTTTGCTAGCATTAATATTTGCACTGATTTTATCTGACCTAGCCTTTCCTTTATTCGAAGGACTAGTTGAACGTCCTTTAAGCCTCTCCTTCCTTAAGTACCCAACCTACTTTGCAATAATTGTGGGCAGCTCATTAATTTCTGGGTTGATCTCAGGAAGCTATCCAGCTTTTTTCATTACTCGTTTACAACCTAATAACGCGCTAAAAGGTCTCCATAAAAAAGGAACTCGCAACTTTAATCTTAGAAACTTATTGATTGTAGGGCAGTTTGCCACTTCCATTATACTTGTTGTTGGAAGCATCGTGATCTATCAACAAATGCGATACGTACAAACAACTGAAATGGGATACAATAGGGAACACATCCTTACTCTAAACATTCAAGATCGCCAGGTAAATCAACACTTTGACATCATCAAACAAGAATTGTTGAAGAATCCTGATATTGATAAGGTTTCGGCATCACTTCAACTTCCAAATAGCCTTGATTCGCAAACATTAATAAGAGGTTGGGAAGGAAGTGAAGACTCTGAACAGGGACAGCCTATCTATATTACAGGGGTAGATTACAATTTTATAGATATCTATGACATGGAGATACTTGCTGGACGAAATTTCTCCAGAGATATTTCTTCAGATACAACATCAGGAGCGTACCTAATCAATGAAACTGCTGTAAAAGCTTTAGGCTGGGATATAGATTCGGCCGTTGGTAAATCTATGTCTGCATGGGCAGGAAAAGGCACCGTAATTGGTGTTCTAAAAGACTTCCATATGCATTCCCTTCACATGCAAATAGAGCCTTTAACGATATACTTGGCCCCTAATAAATACAATTATATTTCGCTGAAATTGAAAGGGAATAATTTATCCGAAACAGTGGATTATGCTACCAAAACCCTCACAAATTTTAGTGGCTTTCCAGTTTCATATTCTTTCCTAGATGATGCTTTTGATGCACAGTATAAGTCTGAGATAAAGTTGAATAGCATTATTACCTATTTCACACTTCTAGCATTATTCATTGCTTGTTTAGGTCTTTTTGGATTAGCAGCTTACTCAGCAGAGCAACGGACCAAAGAAATCGGCATCCGAAAAGTGTTAGGAGCTTCTGTATCCAATATTGTAGCCCTACTTTCCAAAGACTTCATCAAGCTGGTAATCTTCGGGTTTATAATCGCCATCCCTATTGCATGGTATGCAATGAATCAATGGCTCTCCGATTTTGCCTATAAAATTGAGCTCGGTTATGGAATATTCATTTTTGCAGGAGGCAGCGCCGTATTCATCGCCTTAATAACAGTAAGCTACCAATCCATAAAAGCCGCTTATGCTAATCCCGTAAACAGTTTAAAAAGCGACTAACAGGTAACCAATATGCTTAAAAATTATATTAAAATAGCTTTTCGAAATCTACTCAAAAACAAAAGCCATACGCTAATAAACATTGGTGGTTTAACTTTAGGTGTTATTTGTGCCTTAATCATTTTCCTAATTATACAGTTTGATTTAAGCTTTGATAAAGCTCATAAAGACGGTGATAGAGTGTATAGGATAGTGAGACATGAAACTGAATTTGGAAAAAACGAATACAATAGAGGTGGGCCCTACCCAATGGCTGAAGCTGTTCGTAATGATGTTTCTGGACTTGAGTACACCGTTTTGGTAAATGATAATTTTGGCAACGATCCTATCATTTCTTATTTCGAAGATGGTCAGCTTATAAATAGGATAAAAGAGGAGGAGCTGACTTTTGCAGATCCAGATTATTTCGACATTTTAACTTATGAATGGATAGCTGGAAACCCTGATGATGCTTTACAGAGACCTAATACAGCAGTAATAACCGAGAGTTTTGCAAAGAAACTATTCCGTTCCACCGATGTAATCGGAAAATTTGTAGTAATGAATGCTGGTACAGCTACCGATATAGAAATAACCGGTTTAGTTAAAGATCAGCCTAAAAACTCCAGCTTCCCCTTTGTTTTTATAGGTTCAACTAAAACAAAGGATAGGAATGGTGAAACAAACGAAAATCCGAATTGGGGAAGTAATTCCAGTGGATATCAAGTATTTGTGAAGCTTAAAGAAGGTGTAAAGCCAGAAGAAGTGAATGCCCAATTCGATAATGTTATCACAAAGTACAGAAGTGAAACTCGAGCTGAAGTCATGGACTTCTTTCTTCAGCCTCTTAGTGAAATGCATTTTGATAGCCGTTTTGAGGCTTATAGCGGTCGAATAATTGAAAAGAAAATACTATTCGCTTTCGGTATTATCGGGTTATTCTTATTGATTACAGCTTGCATCAATTTCATAAATTTAAATACTGCCATTGCTGTAAGTCGTTCTAAAGAAGTTGGACTCCGCAAAACTCTCGGAGGAACAAGAATGCAACTCATCTTTCATTTCTTAGGTGAAACGGCTTTCATAGTTGCCATTTCCATTATTATAAGCCTTGGATTAACCGAAATCCTGTTGAAAGTTATAGAGCCCGTTATTGGTATTGCCCCAGAACTCCACCTTCTTACAAACACTTCTGCACAGCTTTTCTTAATTATACTATTCTTTGGTATCACATTACTCGCTGGGTGGTATCCTGCTCAACAATTGTCTGGGTTTAGTCCTATTGAAGCGATACGGAATAAGATTGACTCAAATTATGGTAAAGGAATTACATTACGGCGAAGCTTAATTGTAGTGCAGTTTAGCATCACCCAAATCCTGATTATTTGTACCATCATAATTTCTACTCAAATTCAATTTTTTCAAGAAAAAGATCTTGGATTTACAAAAGAAGCGTTGGTTGAAGTATCAATCCCGAATAGAGACAAACAGGTTTTGAGCACTTTTAAGAACACGTTAGAAAGACAATCTTCAATTCAAGGAGTTTCTTTTTCTAATACCGGCACAACAAGTAATAGTGTTTGGGGTGGAAACTATATAATGGAAGTTGATACCACTCGCTATGAAAATGATGGACAGATAAAACTTGTTGATGAAAACTTTCTGGATACTTATGGACTTACACTACTCGCTGGAACCAACCTCTCCCCATCTGACACTGTTAACGCCTATTTAGTAAACGAGACTTTTGCAAAACAAGTAGGCTATGCTGACAAGCTGGAAGATTTGATTGGCCAAAGACTATTTTTCTGGGGAAATGAAGCTCCCATAATTGGAGTGGTTCAAGATTTTAATACGGTTTCGTTACATGTAGACCTAGAACCCGTAGTGCTAGCTACTAGTACAAATTTCTTTATTGGTGGAATTAAGATCAATACTTCCCAAACCCAAGAGGCTCTAGCGCAAATTGAACAAGCATATAATCAAGCATTCCCTGAATCCATTTTCGAATACTCTTTTTTGGATGACACCATTGCTGAAATGTATGAAGATGAGCAAAACACAGCTAAGATTATGAACTCGTTCACTATAATTGCAGTACTGATTGGTTCTCTAGGGCTATTCGGCCTAGTTTCTTACATGGCAACCACTAGGATGAAAGAGATTGGAGTACGTAAAGTGCTCGGTGCCAGTGTTTTTGACATTCTAAGAATATTTGGGGCCGAGCTTCTAGTATTAACAGGAATCTCATTTCTTATCGCAGCACCAATATCATGGTACTTAATGCGCAAATGGTTATCAGATTTTGCTTACAAAATAGATATCGGGATTGAAATATTTGCTCTGAGTTTCCTCGGAATACTAGTAATCTCGCTATTTACTGTAGGCTATAAGTCTCTCAGTGCAGCCTTATCCAACCCTATTGAGTCACTTAAAAGCGAGTAATCATGCTTAAGAATTATATAAAAATTGCCTTTCGCAATATCCAAAAACATATGCTCTATTCACTTATTAATATCTTTGGTTTAACGCTTGGTATTACATGCTGTATTTTAATTTATCTCTTCATTCAAGATGAGTTTAGCTATGATAAATTTCATGCAAATGCTAAAGATATATATCTATTAGAAGAAGTAAACTATTATGCCCCAAAAGCCAGCATCGAATCTAACCCCTTTTTTGACACTAGATCTCCTGAGAATGTTCGTAGATCTCCATGGCTACCCATCCCTCTTGGTCCGGTACTGAAAGAACGCATCCCCGAAATTGCAAACTATTCCCGGTATGATCAATCCGATTACATAGTTCGGAATAACGACCAATCTTTCCAAGAAGAGATTGCTTTCGTTGAGTCCAGCTTCTTTGAAATATTTAGTTTTCCTTTACTACAAGGAGCACCAGCAACGGTTCTTTCAAATCCAAATAATATGGTGATAACACCTACAGTTGCTAAAAAATATTTTGGTGATGATGATCCAATTGGAAAAACTCTGACAATTACCTTAAATAACAAAGAGCACATTTTTACGGTTCAAGGTATTGCTGCTTCTACCCCATCCAATTCGAGCATTATTTTCGACATCGTTATTCGGATTGAGAACAAACCATATTATGATGTAAATATGGAACGGTGGAATAGCTTCAACACCCCACTTTTTGTACAATTAGCCCCTAATACCGACATTTTTCAATTTGAAAAGAAATTAAATCAATTTGCTGAAGAGAGGTGGTCAGAAAATTGGTTGGATGACAGAGTAAGTCGCGGTCTTCCCGAAGACGCGACTGTATTTGAAGTTCAAGCTTCTCCTTTAGCTAATATCCACCTTGATGCTGGATCTGAATGGTTTGAGAATAGTAATCCTTTATACTCTTATGTATTAGGAGCTATTTCTATTCTTATTTTGATAATAGCTTGTATAAACTACATTACTTTGTCTTTATCAAGATCTTCGGGTAGAGTTAAAGAAATCGGTATCAGAAAAACATCGGGAGCACTCAAAGGCCAGATTGCATTCCAATTTTGGAGTGAAACCCAATTACTCACATTATTTGCAATGCTTGCAAGTATTTGTTTGGCTGAATTAGCACTTCCTTTTTTCAACAATATCGCTGGAAAATCATTAGCAATAAATTATCTAGAAAACGCAGGGTTTCTTGCGCTGATACTTGGTATAGCCTTAATAACTGGATTAATAGCTGGAAGTTACCCCGCGTTGATTCTTGCAAATTACCAACCTGTAAAAGTTTTAAAAGGGGTAAATAACTTCCAATTTAAACCACGTTTGACAAAAGGACTGTTAATTGTACAATATAGCTTGTCCATTTTTCTGATTATAAGCTCTGTAATCATGTTTCAACAGTTAGAATATGTAAGCTCAAAAGACCTTGGATATAATGAAGAACAAGTGGTCTTTATAGACACTCATAAAGGCTGGACAGATGAAGGTACAGCGCTCATGAATTTATACAGACAAAAACTTAATGGAGCGCTAGGCGTAGATTTAGTAAGTGGGATGACACCTTCTTTTACACGCGGTAGTAACCGATATGGATTTGATATTGAAGGTGAAAATAAGACCTCTTATATCTATTACATAGATGATAAAATTGTACCTACTCTTGGGTTTGAGCTTGTTGCTGGTAGAAGCTTGTCAATGGAAAGACCTTCCGACATAAAAAACTCCATTGTAGTAAATGAAGCATTTGTCACTGAAATGGGTTGGGAAGATCCAATTGGTAAACTTGTGCCGTGGAAAAATCAAGAAAATCCCTCTACAATAGTAGGAACAGTAAAAAACTTCCATTTTCAGTCGCTCGAAGTAGAGATTAAACCGATGCTTTTTCACATGGATCCTGAACAAGGTGGTATTGCCGATATAGCTGTAAAAATTAAAGCTGACATGATTTCCAACACATTACCTGTGCTTAAAAATGTATGGACTGAAGTGGCTCCCAATATACCTTTTGATTATTGGTTTTTAGATGATGCCGTAGCTAATCAATATCGTGAGTATAGACGATGGCTCATTATTATGGCTTCTTCTACTTTTATAGCCATTCTTATTGCTTGTATGGGACTTTTTGCCTTAGCTGGTTTAACAGCTACTACAAGAATTAAAGAAATCGGAATACGAAAAGTTTTGGGAGCTGGTTTTGATCAAATAATTATCCTCCTAAATAAAGACGTCGTTAAGCTAATGGTTATATCCTTTGTTATTGCTTCCCCTATTTCATGGTTTATTATGGATAAATGGTTGTCTGATTTCGCATACAGAATCTCAATCGATTTAAATGTGTTTATTATTTCAGCTGTTTCTGCACTTACTATAGCCATACTTGCCGTTAGCTATCATTCCATAAAAGCAGCCTTATCCAATCCGATTGAATCACTTAAAAGCGAGTGAGTTATGTTTAAGAGTTATTTAAAAATTGCATTACGTAATCTCAGAAAACACAAAACTGATTCCTTTATTAGCTTATCAGGGCTTTCCATTGGTCTGTGTTGCTGTATCATCCTTATCATGTATGTACGGTTTGAATGGTCTTATGACAATTTCCAAACGAATAAAGATTCCATCTACCGAATTACTGTGCAAACGGTAAATTCTCAAAACGGTAAAATTAGAAGAAATACCATTCATTCTTATCCTCAATCCATTGTTCTTAAAGAAGAGTTTCCAGAAATAAAATCCATAATTAATATTTCTGGTAGCAGTGCCGAGTTTCTAAAAGATGGAAAATATATTTTAGAACCTATCAAATTCATAACCTCAGAGTTCCTTACTCACTTCAGTTTCCCTTTAATTTATGGAGATAATGAAAGCGTACTAGATCAGATTGACAATATTGTAATCACAGAATCTGCGGCGAATAAATACTTTGGAGAAACAAGCGTAATAGGAGAATCATTAACTATACGCCTAGGGGACAAACCTCATAACTTCGTCGTTTCTGGCGTTGCAAAAGACGTTCCTGCCAACTCCAGTATTCAATTTGAGTTTCTGTTACCTTTTGAAAATAGTTTTAGAGGCGCCTCAATCAACCGCAGGGAAGCCCTCAAGGAAAGCTGGTATCTAGGGTTTCTAGAAACTTGGATTACCCTAAAAGATGGGACTTCGAAAGAAGATTTGGTCGCTAAATTTCCTGCATTCCTCGAACGTCACTTCGGGAAAAACTGGATTGAACGTAATAGTACCACCTATGGACTACAGCCCTTATCGGAGGTTCACTTCAATGAAGATTACAGTTCAAGTATTACGCAAAGCTCTAACAAAACATACACACTCATTCTAGCAAGTATTGCCTTTGTGATACTTTTAATTGCTGGGATTAATTTCATGTCACTCACTTTAAGTCGTTCGACTTTCCGTTTTCATGAGATAGGAATTCGTAAAACAGTGGGCGCCATTAAACATCAGATTAAATTTCAGATTATTGGAGAGGTCTTCATTACCTGCTTAATTGCAATAGTTCTTGGAATGGTTTTAGCCGAGTTATTATCGCCACTTGCGGGTGTGCTCTTCCAAAAAGAGTTGGATTTAACTCTCTTAAACGACCCTGTACTTTGGGTTTCTATATTGGGGCTTTTAATCATTCTAACTTTTGTTACTAGTATTTATCCAGCCATACAGATTTCTAGAAAAAGTGCTACATCTCTCTTCTCAAGTGGTACTACATCCCAAAAAATCCCATCCTTAGTTAAAATACTTACTGTTGTTCAATTTGGACTTGCAATTACACTTATGATTGGCACTTATGTAATGCAGAGCCAAATAAGTTTTATGCTTAATAAAAACTTAGGCTTTAATCCTGAGAATGTAATTGCTATAGAGATTAAACCTGAACTCGAAAATAGCCTAGAGATTGCGAAACTATATTCTGATGAAGCTTTAAAAATACCTAGTGTAAACTCATCCTCCATAACTGCAGGAGCGTATAGAGATTATTCTCAATATGGTGTGGTTAATATTGGAATGGCACAGATGATGTCGGCTTCAACACTTACTCAGCTTGGAGATGGGATTCCTTCCGAAGCAGTAGATGCTCAATATCTCAAGACCATGGACATAAAGTTGCTTAATGGCTCTAATTTTTCGAAATCAGCTAACTCCTATCCTTCCAATGAGATTATTGTGAATCAGGCTTTTGTTGATGCTATGGGCTGGGAAAACCCTATTGGGCAGATTTTAGAAGACCGACCTGAAAATCAAGGATGGGTTGGCCCGTTTGATGGCAAAAAAGTAATCGGTGTAACTGAAAACTACCATTTCAAAAGTTTATACGATCCGCTTCAGCCAATGGCCCTTCAGCATATTGAAACGGTTAAATATGATTCTAACCCTAGTACTATACTAGTTCGATTATCTTCCCAGACTATGCCCGAGACCATGTCTAGACTTGAAGAGCTTTGGAATACTATTGCTAAGGAAGAAGCCTTCAATATCTCTTTTATGGATGAGTTGATAAAGCTTCAGTACAATGAAGAAATAATATGGAATCGCATAATCAAAACAGCTTCTCTAATTTCCATTTTATTAGCATGTTTTGGACTTTTTGGCCTGTCATCATTAACCGCTCAACGCCGTATCAAAGAAATCGGCATTCGGAAGGTATTCGGGGCTTCAATCAAAAGTATTCTATTACTTATATCAAAAGACTTTATTCTTTTAGTTATAATCGGATTTAGTATTTCCGCTCCTATAGCGTGGTACTTAAGCAATCAATGGCTGGCTAATTTCAGCTATAAAATTGACCTTGGAGGGATTCCCTTTTTATATGGAGGATTATCCGTCCTTTTAATCGCATTAATAACGGTAAGTTGGCAATCAATTCGAGCTGCTTTACAAAACCCAGTAGAAAATCTTAGAAATGAATGATATGATTAAACTCAGAAACATCGACAAGTATATCGACAAACGATTCCAGCGTAATTTCATTCTTAAAGGGATTGATCTTGATATCGCTGAGGGAGATTTCGTGAGTATCATGGGGCCAAGTGGAGCAGGTAAATCTTCTTTACTAAACATCATAGGATTTCTGGATGATGCGAATGAAGGAGAATATTATTTCTTTGGTGAAGCAGTTCATGGCCTTAATGAAAAACGAAAATCAGAGTATCATAAATCTCATATTGGCTTTGTATTTCAAGCTTATCATTTGATTGATGAACTTACCGTTTACGAAAATATTGAAATGCCTTTACTCTACCGGAAAGTGCCTGGAAGTCAGCGTAAAAGTATGGTAGCAGATATGCTAGATCGATTTAACATCGTTGCCAAAAAGGATTTATTTCCAAGCCAACTTTCTGGTGGGCAGCAACAATTAGTAGGCGTTGCTAGAGCTTTGATTGGGAGTCCTAAACTTATCCTTGCCGATGAGCCAACCGGCAACCTCCACTCTGATCAAAGCAAAGAAATTATGGAGACCTTTCGAAAGCTTAACAAAGAAGATGGAGTGACTATCATTCAAGTTACTCATTCCGATGAAATGGCTTCTTATGGAGACCGCATTATAAACCTTCAGGATGGCGCTATTGTAGAATCTAATCCTTATGAGGAGTAATTAATTAATCTCTATCCCAAGCAGAAGCTTGGGATGTAGGTTATAATGCAGTATCAAATACAGCTTTCAATTCTTGTAAAAAGTTCGTTTACAAAATCTTCGTGTTCTGGTTTCATAAACACACTACGTAGAACTGTCACAAATTCTGTATCTGCCTCGATATTTGGATGTAATGCTACAAACGTTGAGCTTGGAACACGATAAAGAGACAAGAAAAAGCTCTTCTCTCTCATTCCAATATTGAATACTTCTTTAGAAGCTTCTGAAATTTGAGAAGTTTTTTTAATAGAAGTAGTAGCCGGAAAGTAAGCTAGAATATCCAATTCTGGTTTCTTATATGTAGCCAACTTTGAGCTGTTTTCAATCAGATCATAGGCAAGAAGTGCGGCTCTTCTGCATTTCTGCATTATCAAACCAAAACCTTCGTTTTCTTTTAGAGGAAAGCACTGTAAGGTTGCCCAAAAAGCTACGGCAGCAGCTCCCGCTCTAGAGCATTCCAAACTAATTTCACCTAAGTGTAAATCTTCTGAAGTGAAATAGGTATAGGGTGAGTCGTGCTTATAAAAGCTTCCAACTGATGGATCTTTAAAAAGCACTGCGCCACAGCCGTACGGTTGTAATCCGTGTTTGTGCGGATCCACAACTATGCTATCGGCTTCTTGCATCAACTTCCATTGAGTTCCATCCAAAATAGAAGAATCCTTCAGCGTTCTAAAAAAACCTCCGTATGCTGAATCAATATGAATGCGAATGTTATGTTCTCTTGCCCAAGGCAAAATCTGATTTAAAGGCTCAACTTCACCTAAGCCTGTAGTTCCTAGCGTTACTACAATAGTTCCTATCTCGTCGGGATTCACAGATTCTAAATCAAAACTTCCGTCATTTAGAATAGGAATTTTAACGCTTTCTACGCATAATACTCCACACATACGCTCGTGGGTGTAATGCGAATTTGTTGAGAAGGCTATTTTTTTTGAAGGATGTGATTGCCTTGCAACCCAAAGTGCTTCTAAATTGGCAACGGTTCCGCTTGCGGTTAAATGCCCGAGAAATTGATCTCCATATCCAAAGAATTTAGCCAACTCAACCATCACTTCTTTTTCCATTTCGGAAGAAGGAGGACCTCCATCTAGCGCGTGATTATTCGGATTAATACTCATTGCCATGGCGTAAGCAGCCCAAGCTACTGGGTGTGGTGGCTTCAACATTTGGCCGGCATATGCGGGATGATGGAAAGGATAATTACCAGAAAGGCGTTTTGATAAATCCTCAAAAACGGTGGTAATTTTATCTTGGGAAACAGAAAGCGTGGAATCCATATTCCACGCTCCATAAGATTGTTTCCAGGTTTGCAGGCTACTTAACGCCTCATCTAGAATCGCTTTAGCCTGCTCTGTCATACTTGTAATTAATATAGGTTAACGGTCAAGCCTGCTGCAAGAACCTGCTTTAACTGAATTTCTTTAGAGAAATCATCGTCGTATCTAAGTTCAAACTGGAAAGATGCGCTTATTAACTTGTTGATTTGACCTGTTAGTTCGTTCGACCAGAATACATCCGTTTTACTGATTGGCATAAGTAAGTTGGTGAATGTTTCAACACTGCTAGAGTATTTAATATTCTCCATTATCTCGTTTTGGTAGGTTATACCTGTTGTAATACCACCCTCTGATCTAAACGTTTCGCCAAGAGCCATTCCGTAGTTTGGTGCAAGATCGCCATCGCTAATAAAGGTTTGTTTAATACCCAAACCACCTTCAATTTTGAGGTTTGAACTCGCATTCACTTCAAGACCAAGGCCTTCGGTTAAATACGCTGGGGAAAGAAAAGCTGAAATTAAAGAATCTCCACCGTTTACTTTTTTGCCATAGTCGTAACCATCGCCAAACTGTGTTTTGAATTGAATAGCACCATACGCTGCATACTTGCTACCTTCGCTCAAATCGTAGGTTGCTCTGTTTCTTATCGAAATCAAATCATCCGACTTCCGAACTTCGTTACCATTCAGTTTAGATTGGCCATAACGTAGATTTGTTCTAAAACCGTACGAGAACTGACCTTTTCTATAGTAACGAGTAAATACAGTTGAAGCGGCTCCACTAATTGTGTTTACCCCCCCCTCAGACCAGTTATTGAACGTAGCTTGAGAGCCATTAATGTTGGCTACCCATGTTTGTGCCCAACCATTAAGTGTATCTGGTACTACAATAGTCTGTGCTAAAATGTTATTTGAATATGTTAATAAGCACAGGGTAAATAGTGCTGATAAAGTCCACTTTTTCATAAAATCTAATTGATATAAATATTAATTTTTAAATAAAATTACCTGCTCAAGCCCTCCGGCATTAAGCATTACTTCTATGTGTTCGCCAAATTTTGTAGGCACTTCTATTCCAGAAATAGAAGCGGCTACAGGGTAGCGACGATGCCCACGATCAACCAAAGTCAATAATTCTACTTTCGAAGGATCTCCAGTTCCTGAAACGGCAGTTATAGCGTCAAACATAGTTTTTCCAGAAAAAATCACATCATCTACAATGATGACATTTTTCTCTGTACAATTTGGAAGAGGCTTTCCACTAGAAGTAGAATTAAAATCCAGTTTACAAAGTTCTATTCTATCTGAGGCAACACTTTCGTGCAGATAATTTACCAACTGTTTAGCAGTAGTATATCCACGTTCATTAAGGCCAACTATTACAAGCTGGCTATCAGCGTCAAGACCTTCAAGTACTTGGATGGACATTCTCTTAAGAGCACGCTCTATTCTAGATTTGTCCATCAAAATAAATTGTCGTTTCATTTTGGTAAAATAAGTTGTTAAAAGGTAAGAAATAATTAAGCTTGCTTCATGCTAAAGTAATTAGAAAATTCTTATTCAAATTAGTACTTTACAGTGTTAACCTGATTCTAAAATTAAATTGATGCTATGAATAAAGGAACTGGATTTTTTTTAACAGGTGTGGTAGCCTTTGCTAGTGGCTTGATCACCGGAATATTACTAGCTCCAAAGTCTGGGAAAGACAACCGTAAATGGATTCAAGATCAATCTAAAGAAGCCAAAGATTGGATCGAAGTTAAAGGCCAACATCTTTTAGATGAAAGCGAACGCCGAATTAGCGAAGTTTCGAAAGAAATTAAAAAGACGGTTAAAGAAGCCGTGCCTGATTTATACGAAGCAACGTCGTCATTACATTTTGATGATGACGATATAGAAAATGAGTAGGAATTCGTTTCCATATCAAGAAACTATCTTACAATGGCTTTGGGAAGAAATGCTTTTCTCTACAAAAGGCCTCAAAACAACCTGCGGGAAAAGCATTCAAATTATCCATCAAGGAACGCTCAATCTTACAGATGGGCCAGATTTCAAACAAGCCAAACTATTAATTGATGGGCTTGTTTGGCATGGATCCGTAGAGATGCATTTAAAATCTACTAATTGGAAACAACATGGCCACCAATCAGATTCAAATTACAATAATGTGATTTTACATGTTGTGGTAGAACACTTGCCAGTTGCTGTTACTTGTTCGGATGGCAACCAACCATTTACGCTAAATTTACTCCCTCATTTAAACAAAGATATAGAGCCTTTTCTAAAAGCGTTCTTCCAAGAGGATACGCTACCTTGTGCGAATGTTCACTTTATTTCTGAAGCTGCTTTTTTGGCGCAATTGGAAAAAGCACACCTCGAGTATCTAGAAAAAAAAGTGAGTGATTTTTTCTCTTTCTATAACCCAGAAAGCCTCCAAAGTGCCGCTTGGAAAAACGCCCTCATGATTTCTATCTTTGATGGCTTCGGCATTTCTCAAAATAGAGTTCCCATGCAACAATTAGCTCACAACTTGCAGAAGGAAAACTACGATAGTTTAGAAGAATTCCTTCAACACGCCAATGAGCTAGCCTTTGACAACAATGAAGACTACAATTGGAATTATAAGTCGGCAAGGCCTGCAAACCATCCTGCTCACCGAGTTAAGCAAGCAGTAGAGTTTAGCTACCTACTTTTAGAAACACCCTTTTCTTCTTTTTTAAAAACGGACGCTCTCAACTTGTGGAAATCCTGGGGCAAATCTCTTGGATATTCGTATACTGGTCGCATCAAAATTATTTACGGCACTGTCTTTATCCCGGCACTTTACGCGCTAGCTTCTATGTTCGCGCACCAAAATTTGAAAAGTTCTGCGCTAAAAGAGTGGTGTAATCTACAAAGTCCTATCCCAAAAAGCCTACTTGCCCCTTTCCAATCGCTACCCATACCTGCTCAAATTTATAGCAAAAAGCTTGGTTCTGTGTACCAATTGCATAACTATTGCAGGCCCAAGCAATGCTCAAAATGTTTTGTGCTAAAAAAAGCATTTCAGTCTTGATTGAGTTTTTATCTATCTCTATCTTTGGAGTCTGTCGAGTCGACAGAAATTGCCCGGTCGTCTAATGGCAGGACGTCTGGTTTTGGTCCAGTTTGTGGGGGTTCGAATCCTCCCCGGGCAACTAACCACTCAGAAGAATGACTAAGGAGCTGTTCTTCTGTTTTATGTAATCCTGAATCTTTCAGTGCTAGCAAACCATCTTGGATACTCCTCTCGCAATTTTTTCTGGGCGAAGCAACCCTGCTCTATCAAGAGCAATTGCTGAAGCCTACGGCACCACTCTAGGTGAAGTTACCATCAAAGAATTCTCTGATGGAGAACTTTACGTAAAATACGAACAAAGTATTCGTGGTGAAGATATTTATATCATTCAGCCAACTCCACCTCCTGGTGATAACATCATCGAATTATTATTGATGTTAGATGCCGCAAAGCGAGCTTCTGTTAAACGCGTAACTGCTGTAATACCATATTTTGGTTACGCCCGACAAGACAGGAAAGATCAACCTCGAGTATCCATCGGCTCCAAACTCATGGCAAACCTTTTGGTTAAAGCCGGAGCAGATCGTGTTCTCACGATGGATTTACATGCTGCGCAGATTCAAGGCTTTTTTGATATCCCACTTGATCACTTATATGCAAGTAGGGCTTTCATTGATCATTTTACGGCAAATCCTATCGAAAACTTGGTGGTAGTAGCACCAGACGTAGGAAGTTTGAAAACATCGCGCTCTTATTCTAAAAAATTAGGCGCTAGTTTAGCATTTATCGATAAAAGACGTCCGAAACCTAATGTTTCAGAAGTCATGAATATTATCGGTGATGTAGCCGGAAAGAATGTGTTAATAGTTGACGACTTAATTGACACTGCTGGAACTCTGACAAATGCGGCAAGTGCCTTGAAAGAACAAGGTGCCTTAAATATCACTGCCATTTGCACTCACCCTATTTTATCAGGTCCAGCATTTCAGCGAATTGAAGATTCGCCCATTGATGAAGTTTTAGTAACCGATACCGTAGCTCTACGCCAACCCTCAGACAAGATCAAAGTGTTGAGTATAGCTAATATTTTTGCTGATGCTATTCAGCGTATCCATACTAACGACACCATCAGTGCACTTTTTGATAATTAATTTGATAAGGTAAATCCATCATGGCAACCCAAGAAATAAAAACCATTACAGGAACGCTTCGCGAACCAAGCAAGCAATCCAACCGAGCTCTTCGTGCAGAAAAGCTTGTTCCTGCCGTACTTTACGGGCCAGAAATTTCTGAGAACATCAACTTTTCTGTTGATGAGTTACAATTAGAAAAACTTTTACGCAGAAACCAGACTAAACTGCAAATTCTTATTGTTGACGGAAAAGAGTATAAAACTCTTTTAAAGCGTACAGATTACGACCCAGTTACTGATCGCCCAATTCACGTTGATTTCTACGTACTTTCAGACAATCATAAAGTTACTCTACGTATACCGGTTAAATTAACTGGTAACTCAAAAGGTGTAGTAGAAAACGGTGGACGTATGTTCCAACCAATGAAGTTTGTACGTATCCGTGTACTTCCTGAGTTTATTCCATCTGAGTTTGTGGTAGATATTACTCCACTCAAAGTTGGTGTTTCATTCCACGTAGGTGATTTAAACCTAGAAGGAATTGACCCTATTGATTCTTTAAGCCGTACTATCGTTACTATCCGCCCTCCAAAAGGCGCTTTAGTGATTGAAGGTGATGAAGATGAAGAAGCAATTGCTGATGGCGCAGAAGCAGCTGAAGGCGAAGAAACAACTGAAGAATAAATAACCACAGACAAGTTCTGTATTTAATATGCCTTTAATTATCGGATTAGGAAATATTGGCACTGAATACGACGGAACTCGTCATAATATTGGTTTTGATATTCTTGATGACTTAGCAAAAAAACTTTCTGTCACATTCGGCCCTGGTAATGGGCCGTTTGTGGTTGCAGAAGGCCGACATAAAGGACAAAAAATTGTTCTTATTAAGCCCACCACTTACATGAACTTAAGTGGAACAGCTGTTAAGAAGGCTCTTGCTAAGTTTCAATCAGACAAAAATGACTGCCTTATAATATACGACGACCTCAACCTTCCAGTAGGTAAAAACCGATTGAAAGCTGTAGGAAGTGCAGGCGGGCATAATGGAATTACTGATATTATTGTGAAATTGGGAAGTAATGAATTTCCTAGACTTCGCATTGGTATCGGAAATAATTTTAAGAAAGGAAAACAAGTAGATTTTGTACTTTCTCCTTTCGACGAAGACGAGCTTGATGAATTAAATCAGGCTAAAGAAAACGCTATTGAGACTGCCTTATCTTTTGTTAAAGACGGCATCGAAAGAGCAATGAATTACCATAATTGACTTTTGCCTGGGGTAATCCGAGGCGCAAGCAAACTTAAACTAACGCAACGGGAATTATGCAAAACATAATCTACTTAATACCGGTAGCAGGGGTGATAGCACTCTTGTATACCTATTTTAAATCTTCTTGGGTAACTAAACAAGAAGTTGGCACTGAGCGTATGGCTCGTATCAGTACAAGCATCGCAAATGGTGCAATGGCTTTCCTTAAAGCTGAGTACAAAGTACTCGCAATCTTCGTAATCGCAGTAGCTATTCTATTAGGTGTTTCTGCTAACGAACAATCTTCACCACTTGTAGCACTATCTTTTATTATTGGTGCTTTTTGTTCTGGTTTAGCTGGCTTTATTGGTATGAAAGTAGCTACCAAAGCAAACGTTCGTACAACTAACGCTGCACGTACTAGCCTTGGAAAAGGTTTAGAAGTTGCTTTCGCTGGTGGTTCTGTAATGGGACTTGGCGTTGTTGGTTTAGGCGTTCTTGGTTTAAGTTCTTTATTCCTTTTTTATGAGAACATTTTCGGTACTGATATCGAAAACATCAACCAAGTACTTACTGTATTAACAGGTTTCTCTTTTGGAGCTTCTTCAATTGCTCTTTTTGCTCGTGTTGGCGGTGGTATTTACACCAAAGCTGCTGACGTTGGAGCTGACCTTGTAGGTAAAGTTGAAGCTGGTATTCCTGAAGATCACCCGCTTAACCCTGCTACTATTGCTGATAACGTTGGTGACAACGTAGGTGATGTTGCTGGTATGGGCGCTGATCTTTTTGAATCTTATGTAGGTTCTATTATTGGTACGATGGTTCTTGGTGCTGCATTTATGGGAATTCCTGGTTGGGCTGATAATTTCGACGGTCTTTCTGCAGTTTTACTTCCATTATTCCTTGCTGCTACCGGTATTCTAACTTCTATCTTAGGAACATTCTTTGTTCGTGTTAAAGATGGTGGCGATCCACAAAAAGCACTTAACACTGGTGAATTTCTTTCTGCAATTGTAATGCTTGTAGCTTCTTACTTCATCATCACTAACTTACTTCCTGCATCTTGGACATTTGGTGGTATTGAGTACACTAGCATGGGCGTTTTCTGGGCTACTCTTTTTGGTTTAGGTTCAGGTCTTGCAATTGGTTTAGTTACCGAGCATTACACTGGTACAGGTACAAAACCGGTTCTTTCTATTGTTAAGCAGTCTCTTACTGGCTCTGCAACAAACATTATTGCTGGTTTAGGTGTTGGTATGATTTCTACTGCTATTCCTATTCTTATAATTGCCGTTGCTATTATCGGTGCATACCACTTTGCTGGTTTGTACGGTATTGCAATCGCTGCTGTGGGTATGCTTGCAAACACTGGCATTCAGCTTGCTGTTGATGCTTACGGACCTGTTTCTGACAACGCTGGTGGTATTGCTGAAATGGCTGATCTTCCAAAAGAAGTTCGCGAACGTACTGATAAATTAGATGCTGTTGGTAATACAACTGCTGCAATTGGTAAAGGTTTTGCAATTGGTTCTGCTGCTCTTACAGCACTTGCTCTATTTGCTGCTTTCATCACTGCATACAACGCTACTCACGAAGTGAACTTAGCTGGTATTGACGTAACTCGTCCTAATGTAATGGCTGCTCTATTTGTTGGAGCAATGCTTCCTTTCCTATTCTCTGCATTATCTATGAATGCAGTTGGTCGTGCAGCAATGGCTATGATTGAAGAAGTTCGTCGTCAGTTTAGAGATATTCCTGAATTACGTGCTGCTCTTGATGTAATGAATAGCAATGGCGAAAAAGAATACGCTGAATGGTCTGATGCAGACAAAGCTACTTTTGATGCTGCTGACGGAAAAGCTGAATATGAAAAATGTGTGGAAATTTCTACAACTGCTTCTATTCGCGAAATGGTTGTTCCTGGTCTTTTAGCTGTTATCGTTCCTGTGTTATTCGGTTTCGTTCCTGGCTTTTTCAGTGACGACCCTACATTAGGTGCTCAAATGCTTGGTGGACTTCTTGCTGGTGTAACATCAGCTGGTGTTCTAATGGCATTGTTCCAGTCTAACGCTGGTGGTGCTTGGGATAACGCTAAGAAAATGATTGAAGAAGGCGTTGAAATTGACGGCGTTCATTATGGTAAAGGCTCTGAGCCTCATAAAGCTGCCGTTGTTGGTGATACTGTAGGTGATCCTTTCAAGGATACTTCTGGACCATCACTTAACATCCTTCTTAAGCTAATGTCTGTTGTAGCTCTTGTTATCGCAGCAATGATTTAAGCTTATAAAGCTGAATTTAATCCCACTCATAAGAAATTATGAGTGGGATTTTTTTATGCCCGTACTTTTTTTGTAATAGAATGAACCTTCCATTCTTAACAAGTTTTATGGATTAGTTCTATATTGTTGAATAGGTTTTAATCTACCTTCAAGCATCATCCATCTCTCGCAAAAAATCTCTCGCAAAAAAGCTCTCGCTAAATGAATACCTCTCAAATCTTTAAACTCATTTTTAAGCACGATCTTCGCTTGAATGAGCTTTCCGAAGAAAACACATCCTCGACCAATAATAAACCAGAGGCATCTGTTTTAGACTTCATGAAGCCAGACCCTACTTTTTCGAAATTGCATTTTTCGGGATCTAATTTAGAAGCTGAACAGTTTGGGTTAGATACGTTATCAAACTACGCTACACTAGTATCAGCGATTCAGAAAGGTTTAGATTCTCATACCTTCATTACGGGTGAGAGTATTCATAATACGCTGGATGCAGCAATACAATCTATCGAAGTTGGAGAACGATTTGTAGTTCCTACACACAATATCTCGGAGGAAAATCCAGAGATAATAGAAACTATATCCAATCTAGAATTGAAATCTTTATTAGAACAAGAATATCTCGTTTTCTATAAAGCACCAGCTCGTAATGGTTTTGATCTCTTTCTCTTCTCAAAAAAGAATATTTATCGAGATTTATTTCCGCATTTACAGAAGTTAGTTCCCACTGCATTTCGCTTTTTTAGTATTAATGGTAAGAAGTTCAATACAGAGCGACATTTTTACTTCGAAACATGGACGTTATCGCAACCACCGCATGGTTTTGAAGAAGTATTTCCAGAGACAATACTTTAATATTTTCGATAAAATTTATTCTAGTTAGCCAAAAAAATGATTATCTTTATTTAGATTGTCTTTAAATAAGAAATTGTCTACCAACTATGTTACATCCGCTTAGCAACACAAGAGAAGGCGAGGAAGTTACCATCCGCTGTATGGAATGTACCTGCGAAGATGCGTGCCGTTTAAATGAGCTCGGATGTGTAGAAGGTATAAATGGACGAATTATTTCTAACCAATCTAATATCATTCTTCAAGTAGGCGAAGCTAGGTTAGCAATTCATGAATCTCTGGCTCGTACTATTTTAGTAAGTCCTGTACAGTAACTTGCCATGAGTTTAAAGCTTGCAGATATTAAGAAACCCACATCAGTTCGGGTAACAAATATTATTGGTGCAGATGCCATCCGAATTCTTGAAATGGGCATCACTCCTGGTGTTGAGCTAGAAATACTTAGAAGGGCTCCATTAGGCTTCCCAATAGAAATTAAAGTACGCGGTTATCTTCTTTCCCTTCGTGAAGCTGAAGCAACATGCATAGAAGTTGAGTAAATATTTTGAATTCCTCTCCCATCACCATAGCGCTAGTTGGAAATCCTAATACTGGCAAATCTACTTTATTTAATGCACTAACAGGTTTACGCCAACAAATTGGTAACTATCCTGGTATTACAGTAGAACGCAAAACTGGTACGCTAAACATTGATGGTACCAAACATTCTATTATTGATTTGCCGGGTGCTTACAGTCTCAATTTCAAAAAAATTGACGAGCGGATTGCCTATGAAACACTCATTGGCACATTTGAATATGAGGATACACCAGATTTAGTTCTGATTGTAGCCGATGCCAGCAATTTAGATCGAAATTTGTATTTGGCTACTCAGGTGATGGATTTAAACCTTCCTACCATCTTAGTTCTAAATATGGTAGATGTTGCTAAAGAACGTGGAATTACGGTTGATCCCGACCAGCTTAGCGAACAACTTGGTATTCCTGTCGTTTCCATTTCAGCAAAAAGTACTCAATGTATTGAGGTCATAAAGCAGACTATTCGTGATTTTGAATCTCCTTCGCCTGAACCGCTTTCATGGAAGCCTTCTCTTCCTCTTCGTAAGGCGATCAACCGCATGGTGGATGGATGGATTAAGCCACATACTAAAATTCCTGAAAGAGCTTACTACGTAGAAGCGCTCCGACTGATTAGTGAAAACGACATCAAACCAGATTTTTATGAGTTTGAGAATATCGAGCTTGGTAAACAAGTAATCGAAGAAGCTCGCTCCATTATCGAAAAGTCGGGTGGCAACCCAATGGCTGCTGAAGTACTCCAGCGTTATAACTTCATTGGTGATTCTACCAACCCCGCTACTACTAAGACAAAATCTGGTGAGAATACACTCACAGACAAAATTGATGCTTATGTAACCCACAAAGTATTTGGCCCCATTATCTTCACCATGATTTTGTTGCTCATGTTCCAAGCTATTTTTTCTTGGGCAACGCCTTTTATGGATTTGATCGACTTACTTTTCGTGGAGTCTGGCGCATGGCTTTCATCCACCCTTCCACCGGGAATGCTTACCGACTTACTCGTTGAAGGTGTTATTGCGGGATTGGGTGGTGTCGTTATCTTTTTACCTCAGATTATATTCCTATTCTTCTTTATTTACATTTTGGAAGGCACTGGTTATATGGCGCGTGCCGCTTTTGTGATGGATGGATTTATGACCAAAGTTGGTTTGCATGGCCGTTCTGTAGCTCCTCTTATTTCTGGTTTTGCTTGTGCCATTCCTGGGATTATGGCTACTCGTACCATCGAGAATTGGCGTGATCGTATTATCACAATCATGGTACTTCCATTTATGGCTTGTTCAGCGCGCTTGCCCGTTTACGCTCTTATGATTGCTGCTTTCATTCCTGCTACCAAAGTATTGGGTATTTTCACTTTGCAAGGAATCACCTTTTTCGCGCTTTATATTTTCGGTATTGTGATGGCACTTTTAGCGGCACTTGTGATGAAACGCTTTTTCCCAGCTGGAGAACGAACTCCTTTTATAATGGAACTTCCTGGATACAAAATGCCAAAATGGTCGGTAGTTTTTAGAAATGTATTCGATCGTGGAAGAATCTTTGTTACCGAGGCTGGTAAAATCATTATCGCCATTTCAATCGTTCTGTGGTTTTTAGCTTCTTTCCCGAAAGTGGATATGCCAACATTCGATAACCAAGAGGCTCTACCTAATGTAGAAACTTCTTTTGATGCTACAGAGAATGCAGAATCTTATCAATTAAAGCATAGTTACGCTGGCCAGTTTGGACAGATTATAGAGCCAGCTATTAGCCCACTTGGTTTCGATTGGAAGATTGGAATTAGCCTTCTTACTTCCTTTGCAGCCCGTGAAGTAATGGTTGGTACGTTAAACACAATTTATAGTATTGAGGCCTCCGATGATGATGACATTTCAACCTTAAAAGAAAAGTTGATAAACGACATAAATCCAAAAACAGGAAAGCCAGTTTACTCTATTGCTACGGCTATTTCGCTTATGATTTTCTTTGCGCTGGCAATGCAGTGCATGAGCACCATCGCTATCGTTCGCCGAGAAACAAATTCATGGAAATGGCCACTCGCAATGTTTACCTACATGACCGCGTTGGCTTATATATGCTCATTCATCGCTTTCCAATTAGGAAGCAGACTTTGATTTAAATACTATGGACTTTCAATCAGTTGCCTCACTTTTTCTCTTAATTTTTTGTACTTCCTACCTCATCTGGAAGTACATAATCAAACCAATCAAACGCTCTAAAAGCGCAAAAAAAGACTGCGGACCAGATTGTAGCTGTTCTTAGTTCTTGTAGATATCAGCTAATTCGTTGACGGATTTAATAAATCAAACAACGCTCACTGTCATCCTGAAGATACCTCTGAAGGATCTTCAGAAATGGTTATTGGGTGATTTGCTGTTAGCTTGGGATTCAATCACCTAATTTAAAATTTTACCATTCTAGTTATCCATTACCAAACAGTGTAGGAATTAGCTTTTAGATGAGGTGCTTTACCTCGTTACGAACGTCTTCGTTCGTAATGCAGTCTGGAAGCTCCAGCTTCCAATATTAGTATTGCTCCGTTGTTATAAATCTAGATTCCTGCCTACGCAGGAATGACGGCTTAATATTGATTGGGGGGGAAACTCACAGTCATCTCGCGGCGTATGCCCGAGATCTAAATCTCTAGTGAGGGCTGCGTTGTAATACTAACTCAAGTCCCTGTCCACTCAGAGATGACGGAAGCTTTTAAATAATTCGAAACCCTCAACGAATCACCTAACATCTACAAACTGGAAGATACCTCTGAAGGATCTACACAACGATTGTACTATTCCCTTACTTCTAAGTTCACCAATGGCACAATAAAAACATACCATTGGTGAATCCGATTTTCCTTTAGAGAGAAATTGATTGCATTCCTAACTAAATCACAAGCTATCAGTCTTTAACGCCAGGTACATTCTTAGGAGCCCAATCTTGCCACCAGAACGTTCCAAGTTCTTTTTTGCGAGGATATACTTCGTTTAGCGTTTCGCCTTCGTATAAACGCCCGTTCTTCATTACATAGCTTATAAATTCAACATTGCGAATGTTATCTAATGGATTTTTATCCATAATTACTAAATCCGCTAATTTCCCTACTTCAATAGATCCTAAATCTTGATCTAAACCAATAGCTTGAGCTCCCAATATCGTAGCAACACGTAATGAGTTGTGCTCAGACATCCCACCCGATTGAATCGCCCATAGCTCCCAATGGTAACCCAATCCTTGAAGTTGTCCATGACTCCCAACACCAGCTCTACCACCAGCTTCTACTAAATCTTTCACGAAACCAGCTTGCTCTTTAAACACGTGCTCTTCTTCCATAAACCAACCTGCATTTCTACGACGAGTAGCTGCATCCAATTCAGAATGAGGGAAGAACCTACTCAACTTGGCATTATCGTGAGGTTGCTCGGTTGCGTAGAAATAGTTCTCAGCCCAAGGACCACCGTACGCCACTAAAAGTGTTGGCGTATAGGTTGTTCTCGAAAAACTAACCATGTCTATCACATCTTTGTAGAGAGGAAATACAGGAAAAGAATGCTCATGCCCTGGATATCCATCAATAATTTGAGTTAGATTTTCTTTGAAATCGAGAGAGCCTTCTGTTGTTGGTAAGATTTTTTGTTCTCTCGCTGCTTGAATAATCCACTGGCGTTGTTCTCTGTTGCCAGCTCCATACATTTTAATTGTTTTGGTATGATAGTATTCGCTGTAGCGTTTCATCACATTGCTAGCATGCTCCAAACTTTTGATTCCTTCTCCACCAAAAATCCCAGGACCTGTTGAATAAACACGTGGTCCAATCAATCTTCCAGCTTCAACCAAATCGCCGTAAGTAAGCACATCAGTGGTAGCCGTTTGTGGATCTCTGGTAGTTGTAACACCATACGCTAAATTAGCCATATATGCCCAAAAGTCTCCACGATGTAAATTTACAGGAACTCGGAAATGGGCATGAGTATCAACAAAACCTGGAGTGATGGTCTTGCCATTCATTTCCATTATTTCTGCACCTTTAGGAATGTCGACGCTACCTTTTTCGCCTACTGCAACAATCCGGTTATCTTTTATTACTAAATCGGCATTCTCAATAATCTCGTCGCCGTTCATGGTAATAAGTCGAGCACCACGTAGCACCAATACACCTTTCGGAATATCTCTCTTGGCATTTACTTTAATGCGTAATTCCGTAGGCTTATATCCTTCATCCTTCTTATCTGCGTCTTTATCTTCTTTTGCTTCTTCCTTTTTGTCAGCATCTTTTTTGGCTTTTTCAGCAGCTTTAACACTGTCTGCATAAGCCTTTTCGGCTTCTAGGTCGTAAATAACATGAGCATTTCCAATCGACCAGTGAATCTTATTGGCATCCCAACTCCAAGCGGGGAACTGCCCTCCGATTTCAGTAAGCTGTTTTGCAGGGACTATGCTGGATGAACCTCCCACCGAAACTGTAGGAGCATCGCCACCAACAACTGGCACTGTAAGTACAAAGATATCGTTTCCTACTTGAGCCAATGCTTGGTCGCCTTCTGGAGCCATCTTAATCCACGAAGCTCTTGGTCTATTTGTTGAACCTGGGGCTGCTTTTCCACGAACCTCAACATGTGCTTTTTCATCTGTTCCATCCCAACGAATAGAAGTAAGTCCTCGAGAACCCGATAAGTAAATTCGATCGGAACCTTTCACAAAGTGAGGATTTCCTCGCCCATTGGTAAAGCTGATAAAATTATCACTACTTCCGTCTGCGCTTATCCAAACTAGGTTGCTAGTTCCTCTAAACGCCGAGCGTCTCGTTGCATTTCTGAAATCTTCAGCATCACCATTAGTTAGTACAATTTTTTTTCCATCCGGAGACCAAACTGGTTCTTGGTAAACACCTTCATCTTTATTCAACTTGGTAAGATTTTTACCATTGCTACGTACTTTGTACACATTTCCTGATTCTGGAGTCCAGGTTACAAAAGCAATCCATTTTCCGTCAGGCGACCAAACAGGTTGAGCTTTAGTTTCATCTAGATCGAGAAGTTTTTTGGGAGTTCCATTGGGAAGATCCATCGTGTAAATCTCATTCAAAGCTGTAAACAGAATCTTTTTGCCATCAGGCGAAGGAACAGCGTCACGAATCTGAGTGATTGTAAACTCGGCATCGTCACTAATTGGATAATCGAAATCTAATTCGGGTCCAAGCTCAATACTTGATTTCACATTGAACGGAATTTCATTTGCGTCGCCACCATCAATAGACACTTTCCAAATTTTACCGCCGTAAGAAACTACTACCGACTTACTATCTGGAGTGAATGACATTCCTGGTAAAACATCTCTTGAAGCACGCGATTCTTGATCATCATGCTGAACTGGATATGCCAACCAACGTTCATCTCCATTATCTAAATTTCGAAGAACCAAGCCTGTATGTTCGTCGTGTCTAGTTCCATAAACAAGCCATTTTCCATCAGGAGAAAGCGTTGGTTTAAATCCTGATCCATATCGAGAAGTTTGAGTAGTCATATCTCCCGTTTCTCGATCGTAGGTTGCGATCTGATATTGAGGAAGTGCAGCGTTATAATTCCAGCTTCCTGTTCTTCTTGAATACCAAATATATCGGTCGTCTTTACCAAACGCGCCTTCTACCATTCTAAGATTGTTCGGCTCTTTCACAAGCGCTACACCAGAACCGCCATCCACATGGTACATCCATAATTTATGGCTTCCACTTGCGGCTTTTGAGGCCAATATATACTTCCCACCTGGAAACCATTCTGGAGATTGAAACTCACTCGTATTTCCTTTAGAGATTTGAGTTTTTTCTTTTGTAGAGATATTTACCGTCCACACATTTTCTCCACCAGATTCATCAGAGATAAAAACTATCTCTTCCCCATTTGGGCTGAATCGTGGCTGACTATCAAACTGCATTCCTTTAGTTAATTGAGTAGCATCACCACCTGAAACTGGTATGGTGTACAAATCTCCCAGAAAATCAAAAACGATGGTTTTCCCATCAGGGCTCACATCCAAAGAAATCCAAGAGCCTTCATTCAAATCGAAGGCAAACTCTCTACCTGGTTCTAAAGGCAATCCTTCTTTCTTTTTCTTTTCAACTTTTTTTGTGGTGTCTGGTTTAGCAGGCCCATCTTGTGCAAACGCACTTAACCCAATTAAACTGGATGTTAATAAAACGAGGAAAAAACGCATCCCCAGCTTCGACATTCTTTTTGTAAGTGTTGTTCTAGACATTATATAAGTAGTTAGTAGCAGTTTAGGTCTTGAATCTATAAAAAATAGTTTCACACCCCAACCATTTTACAACTATATACACATCTCGTGTTTTTAATAATAATTTCAAACATTTCTTCCTCATCTCTTTTGTTTAGAAATGTTATCTTTTAAAAAAAATAAGACTTAAATGACATTTTTAGAGAAGTTGCACCAAGCCGTGCAAACAACTAATTCTACGCTCTGTGTTGGGCTAGATCCAAATCCCGATTTACTCCCGTTAGCGGTTAAAAAGCAATTCCAGACAGTTGAAGAGCAGGTTATCTTTTTTTGTAAGATGGTAATCGATTATACCACCGAGTATACTCCTGCATATAAACCCAACCTCGCTTTTTTTGAATCTCTAGGAGCTAACAGTTTTGCAGTGTTGGAAGAAGTTATAAACCACATTCCCAAAGACAAGATTGTTATTGCAGATGCCAAACGTGGTGATATAAGTTCCACTGCTGAGCATTATAAAAAAGCTTTTTTCGACGTTTTAAATGTAGATGCCATTACGCTAAACCCTTTAATGGGCTTCGAAACGTTAGATGCTTTTGCCAATGATGCCTCCAAAGCCATATACGCTCTTACGCTCACTTCAAATGCAGGGGCAAACGATTTCCTAAAACAACCTTTCCTCGATTTTGACATGATGGCACAGTACATCGCCCATACACTTTTTGAACGTTCGGTTAAAGACGAAACTCACATGGGAATGGTAATCGGCGCTACTCAAGCTGATGAAGTTTCTTCCGTAATAGAACACCATTCCAAAGCTAGCTTGCTCATTCCTGGAGTTGGTGCACAAGGCGGCTCGGTAAATGAACTAGCCCAAGCTTTAAAAAACCACGAAGGGATTCCATTAATCAACTCTAGCCGTGGAATTATCTTTGCAGGAACAAACGAAGAAAACTGGCCTGAATTAGTTGCTGCTAAAGCTCTTGAAACCAAATTATCTCTAGAAATTATTACAAAACGATATGTCTGATTTACCCGAAGTAATTGTATACACCGATGGCGCCTGTAGTGGAAATCCTGGCCCTGGTGGATGGGGAGCTGTGCTAATTTGGAATGGAAAGGATAAGGATATATCCGGTGGCGATCCTCAAACCACCAATAACAGAATGGAGATGAGAGCTGTTATTGAGGCTTTAAAAGCCATGAAAAAACCTTGCCATATCAAAATTCACAGCGATAGCGCACTTATAATAAACGCCATGACTAAAGGCTGGATTGAGAATTGGCAGAAACGTGGCTGGCGTAAAGCTGATAAGAAACCCGTTGAGAACAAAGCCCTTTGGGAAGAGATGCTAGAAGCTATGAAGCCTCATAAAGTAGATTGGATTAAGGTAAAAGGACATTCTGGACTTCCACTAAACGAAAGAGTAGACCAACTAGCTGTAGCTGAATCAAAGAAATTTCAGAGCTGACTGATTGAGCTGATTGATTTAGTTCAGCCTAAACAAAATGGTAGGCTTTTTTCAAGCCTACCGAATCAACTGAAATTTCTTCAGGCATAGTTTTCAACTCTTTTTGAGTAGACAATTTCGCGTATAAAGCGAGAACCATTGCATCAACAATATCTCCTTCTTCTACTTCAATCCGACGATATTCTTCCTTTATATCTCTAAAAAAGTCGTCCGCAATAGCTTCCTTGTCTCTTATCAATTCAAGACGATGCTTAACTCCCTTCTTCAAATTCTTTTTTTGAAAAATGAGACCACCGTTCAATTTCTGAAATAAGAATTCTGGATGGCTTTCGAGAACTTTATCTCTTAAAGCAGTACTAGCTTGTAGCAGGCTATCCACATCTTTGATTTTTGGGACGATATTCCAAGCCTGCAACGAGAGTTTTTCCTCGGTGTAGTCATAGCTAATCATGTTAGCTTCCACATAACTTGGAGCATCTAAAGCTGGACGAATGGGAGGCGAAAAGACATCAGGAGCATAATCTGTCCCAATAGCCTTTCGCATCAACACATCACATTCGCGATGATATTCTTCATCCTCTAATCCAATCGGTAAGTCGATAAAAACCCGATCGTAGTCATTGAATGCAGCATCGAGTTCTTCCTTTGTCCGAAGAATAGTGTAAAGCTCAGCTCCCTCGTCAAAACTGACGAGTAGCCAACCTAATTTACACCCATCGATGCCTGCAGTTCTCATGCGCCTGGTTTTTTCTTTAGTGCGATATGAAGCTCATCAAGTTGTTTTTTGTCAACAACATCAGGGCTATTATCCATGGTGCTTTGCGCTTTCTGGTTTTTAGGAAATGCAATTACATCTCTCAAGCTTTGTGCACCAGTTAGTAACATCACTATACGATCTAAACCGAGTGCAATACCACCGTGTGGAGGCGCACCGTATTTAAATGCTGTAAGTAAGAAACCAAATTTCTCTTCCGCTTCTTCTTCGTTAATTCCCAATAGTTCAAACATTCTCTGCTGAACTTTGCGATTATGAATACGAATAGAACCACCACCGATTTCACTACCATTGAGTACTAAATCGTACGCACGCGCTTTAACTGCAGCGGGGTCAGTATCAATTAGCTCCATATCTTCTTCTTTTGGAGAAGTGAACGGATGATGCATTGCGTGGTAACGGCGAGTTTCTTCATCCCACTCTAATAATGGAAATTCAGTAACCCAAAGTAAGCTATAAGCAGATTCATTAATCAAGCCGAAATCTTTACCAATCATAAGTCTTAGTTGACCTAATTGAGTAAGAACGCTTGGTTTTGGACCAGCTAGAATAAGAACTAAGTCTCCTGTTTTTGCACCAGAAGTCTCTACCATTTGGTTCACAATGTCTTCAGTCAGGAACTTACCAACGCTACAAAGAGGTCCGTCTTCTTGCATTTTGATATAAATCAAACCACCAGCGCCGGTTTCTTTCTTAACTCGCTCAGTAAGACGATCAATAGCACCACGTCCCATTTCGCCTTGGCCAGGAACAGTGAAACCAACAACGCCACCGCCACTTTGAACGGTACCCGAAAACACTTTAAACTCTGCATTTCGAACTGTTTCAGAAAAATCTACAAACTTTAGTCCAAAACGAGTATCCGGCTTATCTGAGCCGTATGTGTTCATCGCATCGTCGTAGCTCATTCTTGGAAACGGAGTTTGAATATCTACACCGATAGTACTTTTGAAAATCATTTTCATCAGACCTTCGTGGTATTCGTAAATGTCGTCTTCGTTCACAAACGACATCTCAACGTCAACTTGAGTAAACTCAGGCTGGCGATCGGCACGGAGATCTTCATCTCTAAAACACTTTACAATCTGGAAATAGCGATCAAAACCAGAAACCATCAGCAACTGCTTGTAAGTCTGTGGACTTTGAGGCAGTGCGAAGAATTTTCCTTCATTCACTCTACTTGGCACTAAATAATCACGAGCTCCCTCTGGCGTGCTTTTCATAAGTACCGGAGTTTCAACTTCGGCAAAGCCACGATCGTGGTAATACGACCGAATTGCGTGATACGCTTTTGAACGAAGTAATAACTTGTTTTGAATTTCTGGCCGGCGAAGATCTAAATAGCGGTAACGTAACCGAACTTCTTCATTTGTTGTGATGCCATCTTTAACTTCGAATGGTGGCGTTTCAGCTTCCGAATAGATAATTAAATCGGTTGCTTCAATTTCTATTTCTCCAGTTACCAAATTGGAGTTTTTATTTTCTTCGCCACGGGCTATAACTTTACCTTTTACGCAAACCACATATTCTGCGCGCAAATGCTCCGCTTTTTGGTGAACATTTTCGTCAGTTTCAGTAAATACAACTTGGGTAATACCATAACGATCGCGTAAATCGATAAAAATTAGCCCTCCTAAATCGCGACGGGGACCAACCCAACCATTAAGAATTACTTCTTCGCCAATATTTGCAGTTGTTAATTCGCCACAAGTGTGTGTTCTTTTTAAAGCCATGTGCTTATTCGATGAATCCTAGAGTGAGTACTTTGGTTACTAAGCCAGCTAAAATACACATAATGAAAACGAAACGCTTGATTCTATGGATTACGAACTCATTTTTTTAGTAAATACTTTTTCTACTCTTTTTTTAACAGGCCTTATTTGGTTTGTTCAAATCGTTCAATACCCCTCATTTTATTTAGTTGATGAGGATTCTTTCATTCATTTTCATGCTCACCACACCAAAAGAATCAGCTTTATCGTGGCGCCAGTTATGTTCTTAGAACTAATTAGCTCTGCCTTTCTTTGGCATTATTCCGAGTGGACTTCTCTTCCGAGCATCGGTTTTTATATAGTTCTTCTTATCTGGATGAGTACTTTTTTCATTTCTGTGCCCAAACACAATTTCCTTCAGCAGAAAAAAGACCCCAAAGTTATTCACGCTTTAGTCAACACAAATTGGATTCGAACCTGCCTTTGGAGTATTAAGGCTGTGTTAGCTTTCTATCTGTTTTAAAATAATTTCTTGGATATTTCACCTTTTTAATTACATTAAAGTCCTGTTTTTTAATACCACATCGAGCCTTAGGAGGTTTCATGGGTCATATAAAAACCATAGTAGCCGACGGTAACGAGATCTTTCGAATAGGAATTAGTGCTATTCTACGAGAAGCCGATTTCGAAATATGTAGCGAAATCGATAATGGAGCCCTCATCCTTACCGCTTTTGAGAGCGTAAAACCCGATTTATGCGTCCTTTCTTTCGCTATGCCCGAGATAAACGGCATTGAACTTGCTAATAAAATTGTAGATCGATTTCCCGAGGCAAAAATTTTAGTGCTTGCTCAAGAGGCCACTCCTCAGGTACTTAGTGAGTTTCTAGATTCAGGAGCAAATGGCTTATTGCTAAAAAATACCGACCGAATAGAACTTGTTGATGCTGCCCAAAAAATTACGGAAGGCGAGACTTATTTAGGCAAACAGTTTTCTAAAATGATGACTCGAGAATATGTTCGGCTTACAAAACTCAAGCCTCATAAGAGTTCTCAAAAAAGCTTATCGAAACGGGAAAGAGAGATTCTTGCACTATTAGTAGATGGATTGACAAGTGTTGAAATTGCAGCCAAACTATTTATAAGCCACCGAACAGTTGACAAGCACCGCACCAATATTCTAAAAAAACTTGAACTTAGGAACATCGCCTCACTTGTGCGCTACGCTATAGAACAAAAGCCTTAAAACAGCTTTAATTACGTAGAAATACGTATATAAATTACGCTAATCTAGTTATTGAGCAATGTCTTGCTTTGAGTTATGTTAGTAAGTGCAAATGGGATAATAGCCGTCTGTAGATGATATTAGCCGTTGATCATTGAGTTGAGCAGCGGCTTTTTTATGAATTATAAAAAAAATGATTTATACCCACTCTACTCTTGATTGCGTTTAGCTTCGGCAATTTGTTTCAGTTTAACTTCCCGAAGTTGGTTAAAATAGTTTTGGTCGTCTACCATAGACGATAGAGCAAACAAGTCGTATGCTGCGCCAAGAAAAAATAATCCTCCTGTGAAAAACCAACCTATCCCAGTTCCAACCCTGCCTAGATAAAAACGATGAAAACCTAGAGTGCCGAAGCCACCTATCAACCAAAGTAAATATGCAATTCCTTTAGATTTTTGATCTGTGCTTCTCTGATTGGCAATTTTCCGTTGGAGACTTTTCTTTTTGCCACCCACAATAGAAATAAAATCTTCGATACTTTGGAGTAACCGTTTTATAAATCTCTTTAGCTGAACGTGGCCTGATACTTGAATTTCTAATTCACCAGAGAGCATCTCTTTTTCGAAAATAAACTCATCAATAAGCTTATTTAAATCTATTGCACCCATTTCAAAGGCATTGATTTTTCGATTTAGATTTTTGAGAGAATCTGAAATCGTAATCGCCAATCCCGTTTCTCTTACCGACTCCGATTCATCCAATTCAGTTAAAAGCTCTTCAAATTTTTGAGACGCATTGCTAAACACCTGTTGAGCTTGATGTATCAATTCGTACTGATCTGCTTTTTTCAATGGCCCTAATATTTATTGATATCTAACTTTATCATCCTAATTCGATTTTTTGAGGAATTAGTTTCTAAATAAATATAAGTTGACTCAAATTCCATACGAACAATTGCAAACAGAAAGAATATTATTTTAATTTAGTTTATACATCTTATAATAATGTAGCTTTCAATTTTTGGCTATTCTGAAGAACTTATATATACGCCAAATTTTATTCCTCATAACACCTATCAAAAGACTAATGAAAAAATCTCTTTTAGTATTACTTAGCTTAGCTTTCATAAATTCGTGTACAAATATACCTCAAGAAGAACCTATTCAAGCTGAAACGACATCTTTGCATAGTGAGACAAAACAATTCTGGGATAATCTATCAGCATTATGCGGAAAAGCTTTTGAAGGTCAATTAGTAACCGACCCTGTTGAAGGATTTAGTGGCAAGAAATTAGTTATGCATGTCCTTTCATGCGATGAAGAGCAAATCTTAGTTCCATTTAACGTGGGAGATAATCTTTCTAGAACGTGGATTTTTACCAATAGAAATGGAAAAATTGAGCTAAAACACGATCATCGAATGGAAGACGGAAGTGACGATGAAGTAACTATGTATGGTGGAACGGCCTCGAATGCGGGAACAGCAAATATGCAAATGTTTCCTGCTGATCAAGAAACTCAGGATTTAATCCCTTATGCTTTCTCAAATGTTTGGTGGGTAACCCTTAACGACAGTGTGTATTCATACAATCTTCGTAGAATTGGTCGCCCCAGTGTGTTTACTGTTGAATTTGATTTAACCAAAGAAGTTGAAACGCCAGCTCCATCTTGGGGATGGGAAGATTTCGGGAAGTAAATAAGAATTATGAGCTTTAGAATTATGGATTATGAAGTTCTCAAATAACACATTTCTAAAACTTTAGCTGCGAGCAAAATAGTTCTGAGGATACTTCCGAAGGATCTTCAATTACTTTAAGAAGGGAACTATATTATTCAGCTCACAAGCTTTTCCGTAAGATCCCGAAATAAATTCGGGATTGTAGATGTTAGGTTATTCGTTGACAGAAATAACTTTTTGATTTCCTCAGATTGTCAATAAGCCCACAAAACCTTATCGACGTTTAGAATTATTGGCGAAGAAAGAACGCAATGGAATCGACGTCTCCG
>CAXBMW010000008.1:0-181251 GCA_963977025.1 uncultured Balneolaceae bacterium
GTGAAGGTATGGTCAGCTAGCACCTCCAAACAAAACCATTGCTTTTTAATAGCTGTGAAGATCCTTCTCCCGAAGCCTCGGGATCAGGATGACGGTGAGCGTTGTTTATCTATTAAAACTATCAATGAATTAACTGACATCTACAGTGATGATCGAGGCTTAAAGCCTTGCAAAATCCGTTATCGAATTTCTACCATTAAGAAGAGTGACGTTTTACACTAAGTTATGGAATACTCGTTGTACGTCGTCGTCTTGTTCGAGCTTGTCGATGAGTTTTAGTACTTCGTCAGACTGTTCTTCGTCTAAGGAAACAGTAGTAAGCGGAATCCAATCAGTTTCAGCACTAAGAGGAGAGATACCCATGTCTTCAAGAGCATGTTGCATATTTCCAAATTCAACAAACTCACACCGGATTACTAAAATTCGTTCGCCTTCGTCGGTTTCGGATTCACCCATTTCTGTCAAACCGTAATCGATCAAATGAAGCTCTAGTTCTTCTTCATCGTGATCTGCAGGTTCAATTTTAAATGAGCCAACTTGGTTAAACTGAAAAGCTACACTGCCCGTGTTTCCTAAATTACCACCGTATTTGGTGAAAATAGGGCGGACGTTACCAACTGTTCTAGTGTTGTTATTGGTAGCTGTTTCAATGAGAACAGCGACACCATGTGGCGCGTAGCCTTCAAATAAAACTTCGGCATAATCTTCAACATCTTTAGACTGAGAACGCTTTATAGCGCGTTCGATGAGGTCTTTGGGCATGTTAGCGCCCTTGCCGTTTTGAATTGCTCGGCGAAGCATAGGATTTGTATCGGGATCAGGACCGCCCGCTTTTGCAGCAATTACAATTTCTTTACCAATACGCGAAAATGTTTTTGCTAAACGATCCCATCTTGCAAATTTTGCAGCCTTTCTAACTTCAAAAATTCTTCCCATGTCAAATCCTGATCTTTAATATCAATTTTAGTCTAATATAGACTAAAAATGTACGAGGATATTGTCTTATTTGGGAGTGTCTACATAAAAATAATTCACTTTTTTTGAACGAGTTATAAGAAGGATTTAGTTATAAGCTAAATAGCTACGATTGATGTCGTATTCGGTCTTCTTCGGTAATTTCTCGAATCACTTTGCATGGATTTCCTGCTGCGATTACATTTTCAGGGATATTCTTGGTAACCACACTTCCTGAGCCAATCACTGTGTTAGCGCCTATCGTTACTCCAGGGTTTATCACTACCGAGCCTCCAATCCAAACATTATCGCCGATACTAATTGGACTGCCAAATTCTAAATATTGATTTCTCGGTTCGTGATGGATTGGATGAGAAACGGAATAAATGCCAACATTTGGTCCTATAAACACATTCTTACCGATGGTTACTTTGGCTGCGTCTAGAATGGTAAGGTTCGTATTCGCGTAGAATTTATTACCAATCTCGATGTTGTAACCATAATCACAATAGAAGGGAGGCTCAATGTAACACGACTTCGGTTTGAGACCTATCAACTGTTTTAGGAGTTCATTTCGCTTTGCATATTCGGTAGGACGAAGGGTATTGTAATCGAAAAGGATTTCCTTTGCAAAAGTACGCTCTTGGGTTAACTCTTTATCAAAAGCTCTGAAAGCTTTACCGTTAAGCATGTTTTCTTTATCCGTTGGCATAAATCTACGAGATGTATTTGTAAGAGTTGATTGAGTTGGTAAAATCTATAAATAAAAACCAAGTTCAAAGTGTATAGGCAGTCATTCAGATCCCGAAGCCTCGGGACGATGAATCTTTAAATATAACCTTCCACTCAATTACTTATTTCCGTGCTTGTTATCAGATTCATATCAGCCAAAAACACATAGTCAATCCATGTTGAAAGAAGTCAGAGACTTCATGTTTACATACACTTTCAAGTCACCGCTCCGCTCAAGACTTAAAAGAACTTTTGGCTCTTATTTAACTCCCAAACCAAAAAAAAAGCTCCGTATTCCTGCGAAAGCAGGAATACGGAGCTTCCAGACTGCATTACGAACGAAGGCGTCCGTAACGAGAAATGAGTGTCAAAAACAGTAGTTCGCCAATTAGCGAGCTACTGTTTCCTTAAGTGTATTACCGGTGAAGTACTTTTTACGTAACCAGAATGAAACTCTAACTAGCAGAATTAAAGCAGGAACTTCAACTAGTGGCCCGATTACTCCGGTAAAAGCTTGACCTGAGTTGATTCCAAAAACTGCAATGGCTACTGCAATAGCGAGCTCGAAGTTATTGCCAGCGGCTGTAAAAGCTACGGCAGTGGTTTTATCATAATCAGCACCCATTGCTTTGGTAACAAAAAATCCAATTGCGAACATCAAACTGAAATAAATGAGCATTGGAATAGCGATGATTACAACATCCATTGGGATTTCAACGATGAGCTCTCCTTTTAAAGAAAACATTACAACGATGGTAAATAGAAGCGCGATTAAGGTCATTGGCGAAATCTTTGGAATAAACACATTGGTGTACCAATCTTCGCCTTTGAGTCGAACTAAGATGAGTCGACTCATGATTCCCATCAAGAATGGTAGTCCTAAGTAAATGGCCACACTTTCGGCAATAGTTACAACCGAGATGTCTACAATAGCACCATCAAAACCGAAAAATGGAGGTAGAACGGTTATGAATATCCAAGCATAAAAGCTGTACGCAAACACTTGGAAAATACTGTTTAGAGCAACTAAGCCAGCTCCATACTCACTATTTCCTTCAGCAAGATCATTCCAAACTAGAACCATTGCGATACAACGGGCTAATCCAATCAAAATTAAGCCAACCATATATTCTGGATAATCTCGCAGAAAGGTAATAGCTAAAAAGAACATCAGAATTGGTCCGACAACCCAGTTCAAGATTAGTGAAATGGACAAGATTTTTGTATTGCGGAACACTTTAGGCAATAGCGCATAATTCACTTTTGCCAAAGGAGGGTACATCATCAAGATTAAGCCGATAGCGATAGGAATATTTGTGGTTCCACTGCTTAATGCATTGATGTTATCTGCAAATGATGGAATGAAATAACCGATTCCAACTCCCACAGCCATGGCGATAAAAATCCACAGTGTAAGGAAGCGATCTAAGAAACTAAGTTGTTTGTTTTGAGACATCGTTATTTATTGAGATTTGAAAATACATAGAATAATTCGGTAGCAATCTGTAAGCTTCGCTCATGATACTTTTCAGTTTGTTGAGAGGTAGCATCGAATGCTTTAGGATCTTCGAAAGGAAGTGATATTCTTTTCTCTGCACTTGGAATAAAGGGACAACCTTTGTCGGCTTCAGAGCAAGTCATAATTGCTAGAAACCCAGAACTAGGATTAAAGGAATCATCCAGCGTTTTTGAGAATCCGATTATCGAGGGTTCGTTTGAGGTATATTTAATACTATAAACAGGGTTAGAGCCTTCAGAAAGCTTACTAACTTTAAAGCCATGATTACTTAAAGTTTCTGTAACTTTCGGGAATAGAGCGGTAGCTTCTGTTCCACCAGAGTAACAAAATACATTGTTGATATTGAAATATGAAGCTAGGGCCTGAGCCCAGATTTGGGATAAATGACTTCTTCTGGAATTGTGTGTACAGATGAAGTTCATTCGAATTGGTTGATTGCTTGAAACCTTAGTTTGAATAAACTCGGTAACTGTGCTTAATTGTGTTTTTCTGGCATCAGTTATCGAGCTTAAATCTAGTGCTAAGATTACCTTTTCTAAATCAGGAAATACATTCATAGTCACTATGTTTAGCAGCATCCGCTGTTAGGGGTGCAAGCGTTAGACTGGCTAGTTACAGACATTTCCAAAGCTGGTTTTGGTTGAGGAACACCACAATTTTCTTTTGCTAAGCAATCAGTTTGCTTTGTGGTGAGTACAAAGTTTACTCCGTCGAAATCTAACCCAAATTTTCCGATTGTTTCACCTTGATACTCTACTTCGATTTCAGAATCTTGGATACCTAGTTTTTGTTCAGATAACTCAATAATTTTAACAAGTTTTTCTGGATGAAGTCTGTGGTTGTAGTCGTTAGCATTCCACAACTGAAAGTTTACAACTTCTTCGTTTCTTACCGTTCCACCACAATCAATAAAGTGTTTGGTGATTTTTCCAACCTCTGTAACATGAAAGTGGCTAGGTACTAACTCTCCATTTGGTAATTGAAAAGCGATAGTTTCTAATTGACTGAGTGCGGTTTTAATTTCTGATAGTTTCATAGAATTTCTTTTATTGTAATTATACGATTAATAAAGCCAAATTTTTTTAGCAGCAGTTATTCTTAGTGTTGATGTCTTGGTCAATAAATTCAAGTAATAATGCTTTCATTCCTTCCCAATTTTTTTCATCAATACAATAACATACACTAGTACCTTCCACGTTGCCTTTGATTAAGCCCATATTCTTGAGCTCTTTTAAGTGCTGTGAAATGGTTGCTTGAGCTAGGCCAATTTCTTCCACTAAGTCGCCACAAACACATGCGTTTTTATTAAACAAATGTTGAATAATTGCAACCCTAGCAGGGTGACCAAACGCTTTTGCTAAGAGAGCAATCTGGTTTTGTTTGTCGGTAAATATTTCTGTTTTAGCTGAGCCCATTCTGTTTCATTTGATTCATTGTAATATTACGATGAATATATTTTAGAACAAATAATTATTTTCAAATATGAAGATAATTTTCTGAATTGTTTGTTTTTAGTAATAAAAGGGAAGGTTTTTTAATTTTATCCAAACCAAAACAAAGGCGTCATTTCTGCGGAGGCAGGAATCTAGAGCTAATATTATGCCCCAGCCTTCGCTAACAATCTAGATCTCGAGCATTCGCTGCGAGATGACTGAGTATATATATTCTTATCAAAACTATGCTATGAAGTTGATTATCTGTAACCTAGCTAGAATAAGGTTCCTCTTGAGTTGAAAGAAGTCAGAGACTTCATGTTTACATACACTTTCAAGTCACCGCTCCGCTCAAGACTTAAAAGAACTTTTGGGAGCGGGGGCTTCTGTTTAACTCCCAAACCAAAACAAAGCCGTCATTCCTGCGAAGGCAGGAATCTAGAGCTAATATTATGCCCCAGCCTTCGCTAACAATCTAGATCTCGAGCAAACGCCGCGAGACGACTGAGGAGAATTGTTTAAACCAGATAAAGAAAATAGCCTAATAATGCGCCACCAACTACAATAAAGGCACTATTCACTTTTTTAAATGTGAATACTGAAATTAAACTTAACAATGCAATCACAATGGTTCTCCAACCTGTAAGCGTGTCTTTACCCATTTCAAAACAAACAGCGATTATAACGGCAACCGCTGCAATGTTTACAGCATCCAAAAAGGCAGAGATGACTTTTGAATTTCGCATTTTTGGGACAAGAGGGTTCAGGATTCCAACAAAAATGAAAGAAGGAAGAAAAATTCCTACAGTCGCCGCAATGGCACCCCAGAAGCCACCTAATTGCCAACCTATGAAGGTAGCAGTTGATAGAACTGGCCCCGGTGTGGATTGTCCCACAGCAACAGCGTCAATGAGTTCTTGCCTAGAAAGGAGCCCTGTGGTTACGAGTTCTGCATCCAAGTAAGCGAAGAGAACATATCCACTACCGTAAAGCAAAGCGCCTACTTTAAAGAAGGTCCAAAGTATTTTTAAAGAGCTAAGAGATACTCCAACTTGAAGTAAAAGTAGAGGAGAGAAGCTATTTAGTGAGTTTCTAGATGATTTGATAAAGTGCAAAGCAAGACCAAGAAAGCCACATGCAAACAGCGCTATAATTTCGTGAACTCCCAAAAGTGCCGCTGAAAGAGTTAATAAACCTAATACACCAAGCTCTACATTTTTAAGAGCTTTTTTACCGAGTCTATATACAGCTCCTAGAATTATGGCAATAACTGCGGGTTTAATTCCATATATAAAAGGCTCGATTTCTGGCAACTGTCCATATTCTTGATATAGCCAAGCTAAAACCATCGTGATTACAACCGCAGGGAAAACAAAAGAGATTCCAGCAACAAATAAGCCCTTCCAACCTGCACGTTCATGGCCGCAATGCATAGTCATTTCTGTAGAATTTGGACCAGGAATGAGATTTGTAGCTCCAATTAAATCCAAGAAGTGTTGATGAGTCATCCACTTTCTCTTTTTAACGACTTCGTCTTCCATCATGGCAATGTGTGCCGCAGGACCGCCAAATGCGATACTTCCCAGTTTGAAAAAAACTTTAGCTACTTCTTTTAATTCTTTACTCATCGTTATGTTGGTGCTATAATAAAATTATTTTGAAGTGATTGATAGAAGAAGTGTTTACTTCACTAGAAAAATATACAACACAGTGGTTAGATAATGGTCTAAATGAAAAAGCTTTGGTGTTTACTACTTTCCTTTTCTGAATGCAGTAGGAGTGATTCCCAAATGACGTTTAAAGTATTTTGTGAAATGAGAATTATCTTTGAATCCTAAAGAATGGCAAACCTCACTTATCGAAAGTTCAGTGTAGAGTAAATAGCGTTTTGCTTCACTCAATATGTGTTCTGCTAAAACTTGAGCCGCCGTTTGATTGGTCTCTTTTCTGCAAATAGCATTTAGGTTTTGTGGACTGGTGTGCAATAACTTAGCGTAATGAGCAACACTATTTGTTAGGCTCTTGTCTTGAATTAGTAGCTCTTTAAATTGATGAAAAAGATTAGTTGGAGGGCTCATTTTTTGAACGCCAGTTTGGGCAGATTCTAACAATTTAGCGAGCAATGCTTTCAGTAAACCATCAATGATTGTTCGGTTTAGAATAGAGTCTGAAGAACACTCGGAAGTTAATAATCTAAAGAGCTCGTCAGTAGAACCAAGCGTGGGGTATAGGCATGTAAAGGTGCTCAGACGAGCAATGAGTTGACGAATTTCATTATCTAAGCAGTGTTCGATAAAATGTTTTTTGATGATAAGCACAAAACCTTCAGGTTCTGTTTTAATATCCCAACAATGAAGTTGCTCCTTACGGATGGTGAAAACTATGGGAGGTTTAATCTCGTAAATGTGCGTATCAATGGTATGAGATCCAGAACCTTTGCAAAGATAAATGATTTCAAAATAGCTGTTATGCTTATGTGGGGATGTTTTTCGAATGTGTTTTCTGAACGAGGCAACCTTAATCCCTTCAGTAGGTTTTGTCTTATCCTTTATTTCAAAATTCGATTCCATTCCGCTTATTGATGTGAAGAATATCTACTTCAAGCACTCATAAACAACAAACTTCTCGTTTTCAGCAATGATTTTGCAAACGGTGAAAATTTTATCAAGATGCGTTTTAAAGTTTAGATGCTTACTTGCCACCATCAAGAATCTACCGTCGGCTGTTAGGCAGCGGTGGGTTTCCTTAAAAAGATCGAGAGCAATCTCAATATTGGTTTCGTGATCAAAGTGGAAGGGAGGATTTGATAGTGCTAAATCTACAGACTCATCCTCGAAATATTCTAGTGTATCCTGTAGATGAAAATGAACGTTCGGTTGGCTCAAGTTTAATTTAGCCGATTCAATTGCCAGTACAGAGTCATCCAACAAGTGAATCTCAATATCCGTATTATTTGTAAGAACCGATTTAGCAATCACGCCGTTACCACATGCCAGGTCTAGAACCACTTTCTCATTATCATTGACCTTAATCTGCTCGATAAAATATTGAGTAGCAAAATCGATATTGTTAGATGAAAACACTCCAAAATATTGCTTAAACTCCATTTCTTTAAAGGAAAGAGAATTTGTAAACTCTGTTTCAGGAGCTTCTTTTTTACCTTTTAGTGTTAGAACACGAGCTTTCTTCCAAGCTTTACTTTGTTCTACTACATCAAAGTATTCGCCAGCAATTTCTAACAGCTGAGGTGTAAAGTAGCGAGTCATAAATCCACATAAAACTACACCATTTTTAGAGAGAGAGTTATGGATTTGATGAAGATTCAATCGAAATAAGTCCACAGATTTTGGGATTTTTATCAATCCTATATCAACGGTTGGTAATTTTTCTAAAGGGCTAAAACGAGTTTTAGGATCAATTTCATAGTCATTTTTAGAGAGGTTCATCTTCAGTGACTTCTCTTGGCTCTTATAACCTACTACGCTTATTGGCTTACTTTCAGCCAATAAAGTTGCTAAGAAGCCAAAGCGATCGTTTAGTAAAGCGATGGATTTATCCTCAGGAGACGTCTCTGCAAGTATTGTGAGCATTAGTTCGTCTGCAGCAGCCCAAGGCTGTAGCGAACGATTGGTGGTGGCTGGGTAACGCTTTATTTCGAGTTCTTTCTCGTTGTAGGTAAATTTCATTCTAATATTGATTTACAAATGTAATCTGGAATAATTCCAGTAGATTTTATTAACGACTCGGCATTTTCTTCGCGGGTATTTCCGGAGAGAACAAGCATCGTTTTTACGCCAAATTTATTTCCACCCAAGATATCAGTTTGTAAGGTATCACCAACCATCAATATATCTTCTTTGTTTATGGGCCCGTGTTCCACTAATTGTTCGTAAGCATACATGAACATTTGAGAATCAGGTTTTCCGAAATGAAGAAATTTCTTTCCAAGCATGCTTTCAACTAGTTTAGCAATTCCACCTGTTGCAACGGCAACATCATACTTTGAAACAGGATAGAACCTATCTGAGTTTGCAAGTATTACGGGCATATTCTTACGGCGCAACAGATTAACAGTTTTGTTAATGTCTTTATTCCAGTCAAAACCTTCATCGTCTAAGAATACAAAAGCTGAAATATCTTCGATATTATCTAAGTCAACATCACTAACAGCAATATGCTCAAGTCCACTTTGGAGGATGTAATCGGCAGAACTTTCGGTACCTAAATAGGCGATTTTCCCGTCCGTAATCTTTTGTTCCAGAAACTGTTTTGCCATCATTCCCGAAGTAATCATCTCGTGAAGTTCTATTCCGGGCAAGCCTAGTTCAGTGTATTTATCGACTTGTTCTTGAGGACTTCTTGAAGCATCATTTGTTAACACACGAAATGTTTTCTTCTCATCCCGGATAAATTCTAGGGTTTTTTGTACGCCATCAATAAGTCCCTTATGGTTTTTTAGAACTCCATAAGAGTCTAGCATAATGACTTTATATTGTTGAGCGATTTCGTAGAAAGAAGGGTAAATCATTTGAGAGAGAGATTATTTAATTGCGTTTAAAAGCGGTTGAGGATCAAATTTGGTATCGATAGAAGGTAAGTGAATTTCAAAAGCTTCTTTCTGTAATTTATTAGCAAAGATTTCATGAAAGAAAAAGCGGCCGTATTTAACCACATAGGTTAGGATGAAAAAGCGATACGATTCTTTCAAGAATAGAATTTCACGTTCCGATAATGGGTTTACTTGGTGATATTTTTTGAGGAATTGAAGAAAGCGAGGTTGCATCATCACATCAATATTGTAACTGAATACCGTTTTATCGCCAATATCCGATACTACACGACTTAAGAAATAGAAATCGAGCATTCTAGAACTCATTCTAAACCAATCATAATCCCAACGAGAGAATAATTTGAAAGAGGGCGTAACTGAGAAATTACCGATGTTCCAATCTACAAAAACGGGCATATTTTCAAGTTCAGCGCCGTTCAGTTTATCATAGTTTGCCAAAAAGAGTTCACATTGGCTACGAATCAGTTCTCTATATAACGGATAATCATACTTACCTTCTTCGCTATCTAGTAAGTTCAGGATATCGTAAATATCCGTTTTCATCGTTTTAGATGATACCGGGAGTGTATTTTTTACGGTATCACAGGCTTTGTGAAACTGCGCAATTTGAACCGCTAGTTTATCAATTTGGTCACCATTTAACCGTTTTGGTAGTTTATTTTTGATGTGAATAGGGCGATAGAAAACCACCCAGGCATCAATGATTTCGCTTTTGTAAGGATGAACATATAAAGTGTTTCCCTTCATCAACGAACGCGCCAAAAAGTTCTCAAAAGGAGCGGGTAGATTGTTAGAAAGTGTGTTTATTATGCTGTGATCTTCCACAAAGTGCTCATATTTCCCAAAATATGTAAGCTTAGCCACCACAAAGTTTTTGTCCTTTAAGGTAATACGGTAAACGTGATTGGTAGAAACTTTCGCACTTATATCTACAACGCGTACAATTTCACGGGATGGGTCGTAAGCATTCCAGCTTTCGCGGATGATGGTATCAAAGTCTATAAAGGACATATTAAATAATTTCGAAGTATCGTTTTAATTCCCAATCAGATTCTTGTGGTTTGTATTGTCGCCATTCCCATTCTCGAGTTCGAACAAAATGATCTACAAAATCTTTTCCAAAAAGCTTCGCAGGTATCTCTGACTGTTTCATCGCCTGAGTTGCTTTATGTAAATTGGATGGGAGAGGAGTAGCGTTTTTATTCGCGTACTCGTTTCCGATTGTTAAAGGAGTTTCGAGCTTAAGATTGTTCTTGATGCCGTATAGACCAGAAGCTAAACTTGCCGCAATGCTTAAATAAGGATTCGCATCTGCACCGGGAACACGGTTTTCAAGCCGCATTGATTGCTCTTTTTGGTTAATAACTCTTAAGGCTGTAGTTCTATTATCTACTCCCCAGCTTACCGTAGTAGCAGCCCAAGTTCCTTCAACAAAGCGTTTGTAGCTATTTACTGTTGGTGCATAAAAAGGCAGAATGTGAGGCAAACAATGTAATTGTCCGGCGATATAATTTTCAAAAAGAGGACTTAATTTTTGAGGATGAGATTCGTCATAAAATAGATTTTTAGATGAATCTGCATTCCATAAACTCTGATGTAAATGACCACCACAACCAGGTAAATCGGTATTCCATTTTGCCATAAAACTGGTAACAAGTTCATGTTTTGCAGCAATTTCTTTAACTGCTGTTTTAAAAAGAGCCGCACGATCGGCCGACTCTAGAGCGTCGCTATAAGCAATGCAAGCTTCATAAACGCCGTCGCCAGTTTCGGTATGGATTCCTTCTAGTGGAATGCCAAACTCTAACAGAAGTTCGAACAAATCGTTTATATATGTACTATTTAGCGAAGCACGGAAAATGGAGTACCCAAACATTCCTGGCGTAAGCGGATTCAGGTTTTGAAATTCTTTATAGTGCAGCGATTGTGGCGACTCGTCGAAATTATACCATTCGAATTCAGCACCAATTTTGGGTGTAAATCCTTCGTCAGCTAACTCGGTAATAATATTTTTAAGCAAAGTACGTGGACATACTTTTTGTAAATCAGGAGCATCACTAAAATCGCCAATAAAAAAAGGTCGACTATCTTCCCAAGGAATAAGACGCATAGAGTTTGGGTCGATAGTAGAGAGAGAGTCGGGATAACCCGTGTGCCAACCGCTAACAATAGTATTGTCATAACAGGCGTCGTTCACATCCCAACCGAAAATTACGTTACAAAAACCCATACCGTTTTCTAAAGCAGAAAGGAATTTCTCGGTGCTGATGACTTTACCACGAAGAACTCCGTCAATATCGGTTACGCCAAATTTTACACTCTTAATGTCTAGCTCTTCAATAGCCAGTACAATCTCTTTTTTTCTACTCATAAATTCGCTCGTTTACATTCAATACAATATAGAAAAGCCAATGCGAACCTTCATGACGATATTCAAGAATAAATAGATATATTTTTATAGTGAAACTTGCTCATTTCGAACCTAAGATGCGGAATAAGCGCTACTCTAGATTCTAAACGAATAGTTGATGTAGAAGTCTAAGCCAGAACCGTTCATTGTTGGGATTAAGTAATCACCATCTCTGTACTTATATTTTACATTGTAGTATTTAATGCCGATAGAAATATATCCGGTTTCAAAGCTCTCTTCATACTCGGTAAGAAAGTGTAACCCTGATTCGTCTTCGTAGTTGGCTTTTCCAGAAACTTTACTTGGACCTGCGGCATCCAATTTCATCTTTCCATTTAAGAAAAAGCCGTATCCGCCGCCAATATTGAGAAAAGAATTTGTATTCAATTTTAAGGGTACTTTAACAACAGGGGAAATTACAAATCGACTAAATGATGAGCTTCCAAGCTGATCCACTTGTTTTACTTCCGTTGCATGATATCGTAGAGTACCTCCAAATTTGAAATTATTAGAGGTGTTGTAGAATAATCCAGAACCAATTAGTAGCCCACCACCAGAGCTAACAGAAATGCCATCCTCACCGCCAATGGTACTTTTTTGAATAGGAGCTCCAACACCAAAGCTAAGTGGAATACTAAGGCCTTTCTTAACATAAGAAGGTCCGTCACTTTTCGATTGAGAATTACTAGTTAAAGGAAGAAGTAATAGGGTTGTAAAGAAAATAATACACGGTAGTCGACGGAAGCTAAAACGAAAGACTAAATGTATATTATTTATTATTTTACTACTGAGAAAATAGTAATTGGGCACGATTGTAAATTATTTAATAGAATTCTGGGTGGTAGTGTTACAATATTAAAAAGTTTAATCTTGAAATATTGTTCATCATTTTGGGAATGATTTTAGCCCTGAAAAATACGAAATATAGAATTACAAAAGTATTAAAATTCTGACTTTATGAAAGTAGGTGCAATTCGTTTCTTTGTCGCTTGTTCGAATGAATAAGCAAGCTCTAATAAATGAGGTTCACTCCATGCTTTTCCGAAAAAGGAAAGACCAACGGGTAGGCCATCGATATAGCCCATAGGTACAGTAATATTAGGATATCCGGCACGTGCGGCTGGCGAACTTGATGAAGTTCCGAAGTTATCTCCATTGGTATGATCTATCTTCCAAGCAGGACCGCCCGTTATCCCAATAAACGCATCTAAATTATGTTCTTTCATTACTTTATCGATGCCATTTTTACGAGTTTCTTTGAGCATTCTGGCAAGGGCCTCGGTGTATTCTTTGGAGGTCAAATCACCTTTCTTTTGGGCTTGAAGTAGAATATCGTGATCGAATTTCATTTCGATGGGATCTGCCAAAGTCTTTTCTATTATGTCATCGAGATTCTTAACGGTAGCATTTTCGCCAAGTGAAGCAAGGTATTTATTAACGCCATCTTTAAATTCATACAGCAACACATTGTAAGAGTCTCGTCCAACATTTTGCGCACCAATTTTGTCAATTTCAATAATAGTAGCGCCTTCACTTTCTAATAATCTCAGAGTTTCATTCATCAAAGTATCAGTTTTATGATCGCTACCAAGCGAAGGAGTGAAGAAGCCTAATCGTTTCCCCTTCAAACTTCCTTCTTTTAGAAACTGAGTATAATCTGTAAATGAATTTCCTTCGCTTAAATTGGTTTTTTCATCACGTTCATCAATGCCAACCATCGTGCCAAGCATGATTGCTGCATCAGTTACTGTTCTTGCCATTGGGCCAGGTGTATCTTGTGTTTCTGAAATTGGAATGATTCCAGAACGACTTAACAGTCCAACGGTAGGTTTTATCCCTACAACTCCGTTTGCTGAAGCGGGACAAACGATAGAACCATTTGTTTCGGTTCCAATAGCTAACATCGTAAAATTAGCAGATACTGAAGCTCCAGAGCCAGCACTAGATCCGCATGGATTTCTGGTTATGTCATATGGATTTCGAGTTTGTCCGCCCAAACCACTCCATCCACTAGAAGAGTTGTTACTGTGGAAGTTTGCCCATTCACTCAAGTTTGCTTTCCCTAAAATGATAGCTCCACTTTCTCTTAATTTCTGAACGATATAACTGTCTTGAAGGGGCATAGAGCCTTTCATTGCTACAGAGCCAGCGGTATTCGGCATTTTGTCTTTGGTGTCGATATTATCTTTTAGAATTACAGGAATTCCGTGTAATGGTCCTCGGGAGTTACCCTCAGCTAATTCTTTATCTAATGCTTCGGCAATGGCTATAGCGTCAGGATTAAGTGTGATGATGGAATTGATGCGGGGTCCTTTTTTGTCGTAGTTTTCAATGCGTTCCAGATACGCTTCAACAACATCTTTGGCAGAATAAGTACCGTTTTTGTAATTCTCCTGCAGTTCGCTAATGGTGATTTCTTCTAAACCGAGCTGTGTGTATTGGTCGGATTTGTCAACCACTTTACAAGCCAAAGAAATGATTAATACGATGAGTAGAAGAGGTGTGTAGAATTTCATAGTTCCAGAGTTAGCTTATGGAGTAACTACAGAATATATAATAGGGAAAGGGAATTATGAATTATAATTGTAAGAATTGTGGATGGGTGGTTTGGGATGGCTTCCTGCTACCAAACAAGTTTAGCAGGAAGGAGATTGATGATGAGTCAGAGTGAATCCATTTCTAACGGTTTGGCTATGCGCAGTATCCTAAAGGGCATTACGTATAGGTTTTGTTGTAGCCAGTTTTCTCTTTTATTCTTAGATTAAGAGATTAAATATTTCTTCAATGAAAGCTATGTTGATTTATGTAAAATGAACTTTTAATATCTCAAGTTAGGTTGAACATAAATTTCGTCTGGCATATCAGAATGTTTAATAATTGGAATTTTAAGACTTGAGCAAAAAGTGTGATAGGACTTGCTGTTTGGTATGCTATTTAACCTGTCAGTCACATTGTTAGATATTACAGAAATTACGTGTATGTTAACTGATGAGTTCTTTTCTTTTATCTCGTTCACCAAAGAAATTATAGTTTTTCCTGAAGAGATTAAGTCAATGAAAATTACTACATTTTTCATGCTTGCTAAATTGTCAAATGCCGATGAGTGAGAAAATTCATATTCGCTGTAGTGTTCAGATTTAGTCCTAATCGGTACTATCGAATTATTTGCATCGAAACGAACGGATAACTGAGCAGCCAAAATGCCACCAATTATTTCTACGCCTAAAAAAAGTGAGTCAAGAAAAGGATCGGATATATTTGATTTTATGATCTCGTAGCTTTTATCAGCTATTCGGCTAAGTAAGGTTTTATCGTTCATAAGTTTGATGATCTCAACCCAACCCAATGAAATGTAATCTTCACTCACATGAAATCTACCGAACTTGTACAACTCTTTAGTTCTGATCACTCTAAGTATTTCTTTCTCGATTTCCTGATTGTATGAGGTTAAAACATTAGTAGTTATTTTTACAGGTTTAGCTACTGGGTTTAATGACCTAAGCTCTTGCTTATCACCGCAGAGCCAATCACCTAAACTCGCATTTTGACAGTGAGTCGGAAACTCGTAACGGCATATGATTTTTGAAATATTTTTATCATCGATTGAGATAATAACCGCATTCCGTTTTTGTTCACTTTGGTCTGTTTTACCACCAAATTTTGAAGTTAAAACGAAAACTTCATTCTCTATTGATTTCGGATCACTTGCATGAACGTCACCATGAAACCATACAGTGTTTGCCGTTTCTATTCTTTTGATTCTATCTCTTAGTGTGCTGGCCTTAATCCATACATGATTTTCATGCCAATTGGGTTCTTCTGACGCCAAAAAATTATTATCATATGAAAGAACTGGAAAGTGACAACCAATTAATAGAGTACTTTCAAGGGTTAGACTCTCCCTTAATTCTTCAATTATTTGATCTTCCTCCAATTGAGATAATGTACCAGGAGCACCGTTCTGAGAATTCCAAGATGAGTCTAATGAAAGAAAGAAGCAGTTTTCGGATAATGGATTCAAAAAGAAATGCATATTCTCGGCTTGAAGATTCGAAGAATACTCTTTTACCAATTTATAAAAAGGCTTCTTTAACTCTTTTTCAGCTTCTAAATCGTGTTTTACTAATTCTTTCCATTTATAATCATGGTTACCTATTGATAGGCATATGTTTTCTGGTTTAACTGAAAATTTAGATGCGATATAGTCTAGTATTTGTTTGATTGAGGAGTAGTTTTCGACTGTACCGATATTAATAAAATCACCAGTAACAATTAGGTAATCAATATTAACAGAGTCATGCTTATAGTTTAAAGATTGGTAGAGTCTGTCGATATACTCTTTATAAAACCCCTTTCGTAAAAACTCGTCACTATCTCCTTCAAAGTTCTCTAAGTGTAAATCAGTTATGTGTAAAATGTTTATCATTAGTCGAAAAGTTTGAATTTTGCTTCATTTGAAATCTGATTTAGAGTATTAAGCTGATGTAATTTAAAATCTGTAAAGACTTCTGAATTAAATAGACTTCCTAAAACTAGAGCATGATCTAAAGTTGCGTCATTAAAAGAGGTATACACTTTAGTCAATTTTATCTCAGTTCCTCCAAATACAAAATCTCCAATATAAATGTGGTTTTTACCGCGATGCTCTGAGTTCAACGAATTGAAATCATAAACTTTATGGATGGGGCCGATATGATCAATAGTATGGTAATCTAAGTCATTAAGAATACCTAAAATGGACGTGAACATTGCTCCACGTAAGCTTGCACTAACGAGAACCACATTGCTCAACAATTCACTTTCAATTATGTTTGATAACTTATTCGATAAGTAAAAGGAAATCCACATAAAATCTTTTGGAGATTCAATAATTACTTTTGAATCGAACTCACCATTGGCTAAAAATGGAGTTGAGCATAGCCTTTTAAAGTCATCGAATTTCTTGAAGGTTGATTTTAAAATTTGACTTATATAACTATTGATGTGTACAGTTCTTTCATCTGATAGTTCCTCGAAGTCGATTGGGTCTTGATTTCCTAATACGATTAAAGCATTTGCTGAATCTTCACGTATATCAACTACCTTCCCTTTTTTTAATCTGGTGAATTGATCGTGAAGCTGTTTGCCGTTTGTTATAATTAACCGCTTTTTGTTTCCTTCTAAGGAGCTAAACACTTCATCTAAACAATGATCTACTAATCGTACTATACCTTTAAAGTTTACAATAAGTGTTTTCTGTTCTGGAGTGGTATCTATTATTTTACTTAATAATGTACCTGCGCTTTTTTCGAAAAGATCTATTTCGGATAGACCATTTGATACCCATACGATTGCTTGAGCTCTAGTAAATAGAGTTCTAGATGTTTCAAAATACAAGTTCTTAGTCATACTGGAATGGGATTTCAAATGTAATTCTACTACCCATCAAAAAATGGTCGTATTTTTTAAAATAACCTCTGCTTAAAACATCGAATTCAACAAAGCCATCGATGAAGTATGGTGATTTTGAAATATCGATTTTTAGGATTTGCTCTAATGAACCAAGTTCTTCAATTTGTTCCCAAATTTCTGGTTTCCATAGTATTTCAGAGTCGAAAGAAGAAATATTAATGTAACCACCTGACTCTAACACATCACAAATTGCTCTGAATAAACCAATTTTATGTTTGCTATGAAAAGAAGAGTAAAGAATTGATTTAAGGCTCGAATTGCCAAGCTCATTGGCTAGATCAGGTTTGTATTGTTTTAGTGAATTCAAAAAGCCAATTCCGCTGTCGCAAACACATGTTGTTATTCCTTTCTTCGTTCGTTGTACACCAACAAATGCAGTACTTCGTCCATGAATTAAAGAGTTAACAACTAATTCAGAAATAGTTGTGGTGAAAATGGCTTCAAGTTCTTTGTTCCATTCCTCAACGAAATAATTATTGTCAAATATGGGTTTAAGTCGAAATGAAATAGATCTCTCTATTTTTTCCCTCTTAGTGTCTTTCCAATTTACAATACTATCACTATCTGTATAGTTGAATGTTGGCACGTCACTGTAATAGAAGATTCTAGTATTGGAGCTAGTTTTGTTACCTGAAAAGCCCCCCAGTATTCCCTTCCAATCATAAAGATCGAACCCTTCTGAAATTTTTAGAAAGTCAACATCAGATAAAAACCTTTGAAATTCGGGGTGCCACTTGATGCGTATCTCTATTGGTTTTCCAATGAAGTCTCTGATTGTTTTCGAAATAGCTAAAAAGGCGGTTAATGCTGAAAAACTAACTTTCTTTGGCGTCAGGTTAGTTAGGTCCCAAATGGGGGTATTTCCATTACCATCAAGGTAACTATCTCTAAGTAATTTTAATTCTTTTGTTAGGTGATAATTAAGATTACTAAGTGAGCCAAGTGAGCCTACGTTGATAACTTGTTTATTCATCCCAGTTTGTTATTAAAGACTTCCATTCATTAGTTCTTAATTGGCTACAACAACAGAGTAAAGTGAACTCTATTCACTTTATCCCAATTACGTGCGAAGGTATTATTCAGTTTATTCTGTAAAATTTAGTGGTTAAGATGAGAAAACCATTTTTATATCAAAATAAGAGTTTGTGATATTTTAAGGAGTGGGACTTCTTACAAGAGGGGATGAATAGGTGCAAGACTAGGCTGGTGAGAAATGGGGAAGGAGAATTGATTTTATCTCGTTACCACAAACACTCCTCAAATCATCCAAAAGAACAAATTGGTTGATTATCTCCTCTGAATGGGAGACTTATGTGGGCTTTGTTCATAATCTAGGAGGCTGATTTAAACCCTAGTCTTTACAAAGATCCTGAACTTATTTCGGGATCTTACGCAAAGGCTTGTGAGTCGAAAAGCTTATTTACCATCTTAAAGCATCAAACCAGCCCTGAATACAGCTGGTGTTCTTTTCAAAGAGGTAAGAAGTCACAGACTTCTTGATTACGTTTTCTTTTAAGTCACCGTTCCGTTAAAGACTTAAAAGAGCATCAGATGATACCCGACTTTAACCTCAAATTATTTCCGTATCGCTAATGCATTCATCTCATTGATGGTTGTACTTTTGTGCCGACAAAAGTACCAAAAACTCTCGACAAGAATTATTGGCGCGAACTACATTGCATCCACTCAATCATTCCAATGGTCTTCGTTCACCTTTTACCACATTCCAACTCGAGCCTGTGTGGAATGATTGCTCCTTTCGGAGACGTAGATTCCATTGCGTTCTTTCTTCGCCAATAACTCTAAAGGTCGATGTGGTTTTGTGGGCGTATTGACACTCTGGGTTTTAAAATATCTAGGTACTTTGTGAGCTATCAATAAATCACTTCTGTTAACGAATTAGCTGCAATTATGAGAATGAATGAACTTCGCCTAGAATCCTAAATTGTTTCTTTTACTGGATGTGCAGGATTATGTGTCGCCTCACGTTTATTCTAAAGCAATAACTCAATCCTAAAAATCTTGCCAATCCTGAAAATCCTGTTTCAGAAAGATGGATTTGATCAAAAAACATTGCTTCTTAATGGCTTTGTAGGTCCTTCGAAGGTATTTTCAGGATGACGGTGAGCGTTGTTTAATTTATTAAATGTGTTAACGAATTAGCTGCAAGTATTAGACTGAATGAACTTGTACTAGAGTCATAATCCTCTAATACAATTCATACTCCAGTAACCTACACTCGATGGTTGAGTTGTAGAGTTCAACTCTTCTGCTGGTTCTTAAACCAATTTTCTTAGCGAGATCGAAGTTTCCTGTAAACACGTAACCCCACTTGCCACTGCATCGATGTTTGAAGTAATCACCAATGGTTTTGTAAAGGTCTTCTAGTTCTTCGCTATCGCCTAAACGTTCGCCATAAGGAGGATTAAATACTACAACTCCGTTTCCTTCTGGCATTTCGGTATCGCGGAAATCACAGCATTTAAATTCAATTAGGTGATCTACACCAGCAGTTTGCGCATTTTTTTGAGCGGCTTTTATTGCTCTAGGATCTAAATCGGTAGCAATGATTTTACCTTCAAATTCTTTAACCGAATCGTCTTTAACATCAGTTCTTAACGAGTTCCATTCGCCTACATCAAAGCCGAGTATGTGTTTAATGCCAAAGTTAGGGCGTAATAAACCTGGAGCTCTCTTGGTTGCCATCAATGCGGCTTCAATGGCTAAAGTTCCACTTCCACACATTGGGTTAATAAAATGTTGTCCTGGTTCCCATTTACTTGCTTTGATAATGGTTGCCGCCAATGTTTCTTGCATTGCAGCTGTGTGGTTATCCACTTTGTAACCACGACGTGAAATGGAATCTCCAGAAGTATCTAAATACACAGAGGCTTCAATTCCTTTCCAAAAAAGAAAAACAACCGTTTTGCCCAAATCGGAACCAGAATCAGGTCGAGTTCCCGTTTCTTGTCTGATTCTATCAACAATAGCATCTTTAACTGTTAGGTTTGCAAATTGTGTATTGGTGATGGTACTGTTTTTGATGAAAGAGGTGATGCTAACATAGCCGTGTTTGTCTATGTAATCTTCCCAAGGCATTTTAACCAACTCACGATGAATTTCATCCGCATTTCTACAAAGAAAAGTCTTAAGTAGATAATGAACACGATGTGCACAACGCAACACTAAATTCAATTTCATACAATCGTGAAGAGTGCCTTTAGTTTCCACACCAGCAAGTCGTTCTTTGATAATTGGGAAGCCAAGGTCTTCAAGTTCTTGCTTAAGATATGGGGACATCCCTTTTGGGCAGGTGATAGAAATAGTGGATGATTGTGAAAAATCGGCCATAAAATTGTTGGTGGAATGAATAATGGGAAGGAAGGAGAGAAATAAGAAACTTCAGATTGTGCTAAAAAGCAAGCAATCTGAAGTTGTGATAATACAATTACGCTATTTCAACTAACTCGATGTTGAACGTAAGGTCTTTACCAGCTAGTGGATGATTAGCGTCGATTGTTACATTGTCGCCTTCCACGTTGGTAATTTGAACAGGAATTACTTGTCCGTCTGGTTGATTTAATTGAAGTTGAACTCCAACTTCTGGTTCTAAATCAGCAGGAAGTTGACTTTTCTCAACTTCGATAATCATTTGTGGGTTTGGATCGCCGTACGCTTCTGCGCTTGGGATATTAGCAGTGGTGCTATCGCCCACTTTTAAGCCTACAACAGCTTTTTCAAAGCCTGGGATAAGTTGCCCTTGCCCGAGTGTAAACTCAAGAGGTTCACGTTGAACTGATGAGTCGAATACAGATCCGTCTTCAAGTTGACCTGTGTAATGAACTTTTACGGTGTCGCCGTTTTTTACTACTGACAAAATGTTTCCTCTTTTAGGAATTATAAATTGATTAATAAGCTTTAAGTTACTGAAATTAGCACTTAAATATTACCCCAAATCCGAGATCCCATTTGTGATGAACGCAGACGTTAAAGAAGTACTTCAATCGGCTAAGACTATTGCCATCATTGGTTGCTCACCAAATCCATATCGAACAAGTAATTATATTGCGAAATTCATGATGGAAAGAGACTATACAATCATCCCTGTTAATCCTGGCCATGATGAAATATTAGGCGTTAAATGTTATCGAAGCTTAAGCGGAATTCCCTCACAAACTCAGATTGATGTGGTTAATGTTTTCAGAGATTCGGCACATACAGCAGGAGTTATGGAAGAGGTTTTGGAATGGAACAAAGCTTCTGGGCAAAACCCAACAGTGTGGACCCAACTAGATGTTTCATCTCCTGAAGCGGAAGTAATTGCCGAGAAGAACAACGTTCCCTATATCAAAAACCGCTGTATTATGGTAGAATGGGAGCGGGAAATTCAGTAGGTCTAATTAACAAAATCATTTTTCCCAACATCCTTAAAACATTCATTAAATCTTAATGAATTCAAATTATATTTTCGGTTCTAGCAAACTATATTGTAATAGATTAAATAGTTGGAACTGGTAAATTTGGGTACATATGCAAAATGAGATTTTGAGCTTGTTGAAGGAGGCCTATAAGGTTCGTGTTAGCGATTTAAAGAAGAGTATAAAGCTTGCACAAAAAGCTCGTAAAATAAGCACAGAGAATGCTGATAAACCTCTTTTAGGTAAAAGTCTAAATCACCTCTCACTATTCAATATGATTATTGGTAATTATGACTTATCAATAAAGCTCGCTAATAAAGCTCTGGTTATTTTCGAAGAACTAAATGATGACCTTGGTATTGCTGAAGCTAAGTATAATGTAGCTGGTGTCTATTATAAGACGAATAACTTGCACTCAGGCTTGATGAACCTAATTGATTGCCAAGTAATTTACCGCAAACATAATAACTACCACCAACTGGGTAGAACATTGAAGTCTCTTGGAACTATCTATGAGTATTTTGGTGACGAGAAGAGGGCGGTTAATTCCTATATAGAAGTAATAGAAATTGCACGTAAGATTGGAGACTCTAATTTGGAGTCGAATGCCTTGAATCCACTTTCGGGAGTGTATCTCAATCAAGGGAAAATTGAAAAGGCTCTTAAGATCATCGAGAAATCGATGGAAATGAAAGAAGCTACTGGTGATATAAGAGGTTTAGCTTTCGCGTACTACGGAAGAGCTAAAGTTTATACACAGACAAGTGAGTTTGAAAAAGCGGAAAAAGATTTTGATGAAGCCATCAGAATTCACAAAGAGATGGGTGAAAAGCTAGGTCTTTGTATGGCTCTTCACAAATTGGGATATCTTTATTATCTCAAAAAAGACATTAAGAAAGCAAAAAAAGGGCTAAGGGCTGCGGTAGAATTTGCTAACGACAATGACATTGCCCTTATAAAATTTAAGTGTAATTACTTGCTCTATAAAATTTATGACAGTGAGGGTAACACTGCCGAAGCACTTAAATATCTGGAATACTATATCACTGAGAAGGAATCTGTAATCAATATGCAGAGCCTCAAAATCATCGAAAATTACGAGATGATTCTTAAGGTTGAGAACTTAGAAAAAGAAGCTCAGATGCAGCGGGAAACAGCAGATATTATTAGGAAGAAAAACCTTGCTGTTCAAGAGGCTAAAGTGAAACAAGATTTTCTTTCTACCATGAGCCATGAAATTAGGACTCCCTTAAATGCTGTGATAACGATTTCATCGTTGCTCAACGACCGCAATGTGAATGATGAACAGCAATTAGTAGACGCACTTAACTTTTCAGCTAAAAATCTGCTTTATATTATTAACGATATTCTAGATTATACGAAGCTAGATACTAATAAAGTAAAGGTTGAAGCTAGAGCTTGTAATCTGTTTAGTTTGCTAGATAACCTTCGAAATATTTATCTAGCCCTAGCTAACGAAAAAGGGATAAGACTCAATCTTGTAATCAAAGAGGGAGTTAATGATTCATATTCATTTGACGAAACGAAACTATCACAGATTTTGGGTAATCTAATTAGCAATGCAATTAAGTTTACTGATTCTGGCTCCGTAGACCTAATTGTTGAGAAAAAACAAACCCTTGGAAATATTGATCAGCTGAACTTTAGTGTTATTGATACAGGGGAAGGTATTTCTAAAAAGCATCTTAGTTCAATACTCGATAGCTTTTATCAGCCTCAAATGACGAAAAGTAGAAAACATGGAGGTTCTGGTCTCGGACTTGCCATCGTCAAAAAACTATTAGCTTTACACAATAGTTCAATTCGTTATGAAAGTGAATTGGGATTAGGCTCAAAATTTGAATTTGATATAGATTTTAAACGAGTTAAATCGGTACATGAAAAATCTCGAGTTCTTCCGGAGCCACTAACAGGAAAATCTATCTTATTGGCTGAGGATAACAAGATAAACGCCATGGTTGTTGGCAAACTTCTATCGAGATGGGGAGTTGCCTATGAGCATGCTCAAAATGGTAAAGAAGTAGTTGAAATGTCTAAGGTGAATAAATACGACTGTATTTTGATGGACATTCATATGCCAATAATGGATGGTTTTGAAGCAACTTCTCTGATAAAAAAGACTGAGAATGTTAATAAATATACCCCAGTTATTGCTTTAACAGCGGATATTACTGCTGAAAAGTTAGCACTAGATAATACCGAGTTTCAATATTGTTTTGATGGATTTCTTCTAAAGCCTATAGATCAAGACAAGCTTTACAACGTTCTTAGGAATGCCTGACTAATTCCGGATTAAGGAAGATTCTTTAGTAAGAAGTCACGCATATTTTCTCCCATTATGGCTTTTATTTCATCTCTTGTAAAACCTTGCTTTAGCAGTTCATCCACTAGCAGAGGCAAGCCCGTTACATCGAAAGGAGTGGTTACGCTGCCATCAAAGTCGGAGCCAAGCGCTACAAATTCGATTCCAACTAAATCTCTAACGTGTTTCATTGAAGCTACGATTGCAGGAATTCCACCATCACCAATTGCCCCAGGAAAGAATGCAATCCCAATTAAACCTTTGTTTGCTGCGATGGATTTGATGTGTGCGTCAGAAAGATTGCGTTGTGAATTATAAATAGCTCTTACACCCGTGTGTGAAACGATAACAGGTTTGGTTGTTCGGGCAAGAATATCGTCAATCATATTTGGGGAGATGTGCGATAAGTCCACTAACATTCCCAATTCGTTCATTCTGTCTATCACTTGTTCTCCAAAAGGAGTGAGGCCCTCGCCAGAGATTCCGTGAGCGGATCCTCCAAGTTTGTTATCGAAGAAATGAGTTGGGCCCATCATGCGTACGCCAGCTTCAAAAACTCGATCTAGGTTTTCTAAACTTCCTTCTATGGCATGAGCGCCTTCAATTCCGATAAAACCACCAATCACAGAAGGATTGGTTTTTTTAAGTTTAATGAGCTTTTCTAAATCTATTCTGCTTTTAACTAAGACAAAATCATCTTCATAAACCTCAGCAAAAAGGTGCAGTTTCTTGATTTGATATAAAGCTCTGTTCACCAAACTAAACCAATTAGAAACGGGGCGACCTTGAACAATATTCAACAAAGTGATGTTATCAAAGGCTTCAGAGCTGTTAGATTCAAAGTTCTGTCCAGCTGGAGATTTACTAACAATAGTAAATGCTTGAAGTGTTACCGAGGATTGTTGTAAGCGAGGGAAATCAACATGACCAATATCTGATTGTCGGGTTAAATTTCTATTCCAGAGCAATGCATCGCTGTGTAAATCTCCAATAAAGGAAAGAGAATCGTACAAAGCTTGTGCCGAACCAGAAACATTGTAAGGCGGTTGCTGTGTGATTTTATTCAGGTCTTTTTCTACAATATCGGGCACAATCAGGGTTACAAGTATGTAAACGATGGCTAATAAGAATGAACCGTAGAATAATTTTTTTTTCATGTAATGAAGAAATTAAAGAGAAAGTAAATTGTTTATGAAAACGCCTAAACTCCCAACAAGTGCAAATGCTTTACTTTGTGGTACGTTAACGCCAATGTGATACAGTGTTTTAATTCTAGAGTTGGAACGTCTTCATTCAACCCAAAAACAATAGCTCTATTTGTTTCAAAGTTGAATACCTCTGAATACAACTTCCTAAATGTAGGCACCAAGCTGGAAGTGCATTTAAAATACACCGCATATTGATTTGGAGTTTTAGCTTTCCAATCCATTCTCACAGTGCTACCGTGTTTAGTTAGATAACTTGGTTCGCCCCATTTCAACGTTTCTTCAAGAGTTTCGAGCTCATCAATTTCAGCAGCTGTTTCTAGTACTAAGGCTCGTAATGATGCCATTTGTGAGCGAACTGACTCGGGATAGTTCTTAAATACTTCTTCAACTTGTGGGTTGGCGACTAGCTTCAATGTAATCTTGTTTGGGTATGATATTAGGTTGAAATATGAGGTATCTCTAAAGACAATACAAGAGTAGACATTCAGTTTCCCAAAAGTAGCTAAGACTATTTAGAGAATAGTTTCTTTTTATGCAAAGAACGTTTTGAAGAAAGCACGACACGAACGCGGAAATCATCATAGAACAAACTGGCAAGAAGTATTAGTGCACTTAAAATGAGTGTATCGAGACCTAAACCCATTCTAGAGTACATAAATCCGCCTACTAATCCCCCAAAAAAGAAAAAACATATGATGTAAATACGAAGTTGAATATTTTCCTTGATGTGTTGTCTATTCGGATACATTTTCGGAAAGAAAAGGTGAGAGAGATCGATGCCTAAATCAGTAAAAAGCCCCGTTAAATGAGTAGTTCGTACAATAGCGTCAGATATTTTGGTAACAAAAGAGTTCTGAATCCCCATAGCAAAGAGCAAAAAGCAGGCAATAACATTGGCATTTGAAACCACAGAGAAGTCGCTGATAAGAGCAATGAAAATTAACACAAAGGCCTCTATTACGGTAGGAATAACAAAGACATTTAATTTCTTGCTCTTTCTGAATGTTTCTATGAAGAAACTAGAGGTGAAGGAGCCAAATAAAAATGAAAAGATGTAGAGAAAGTAAATGGTTCCTTTCCAGAATTGGAAGTCGGCAAGGTCGTTTATGAATAAAGCAAAATGCCCCGTAACGTTTGTGGTTAATTGCTTTATAGCCAAGAAGCCTGCTGCGTTCACAGTTCCTGCTACAAAAGACAGAACAGAGGCTATCTGTACGTTGTGTTTTAATGTTCTGCGTTTACCTTGATGTCTGAACATTCAAATCTCATTTAGCGGATTTATACGGGTTGCTTACAACAGAGAGTAAATAAAAGGAGGCGAGTATCAAGTAGTGGTTCAATAGATCGTATGAACAAAAATGTTGTAAGCGGTAATTAATTTCTGTTAGTAAGAGTTGGAATAACTGTGGAGTTATTTCAGCTAAATATACTGAAAATAATTATTCCAATATCTATTGATAAAATATTTCAATAGATATGCTTTGTAAGTTGCGGGAATTGTAAGCTTGGGTCAAATGGTTGGACTTTTGTTAAGTAATTAATTTTATTTTTAAAATGTCTAGTTAGCTCGGTAGTTTTTGCTAGAAAATCATTTTTGTCAGGGTAGTAGTAAATAATAACTCTATCACAATATTTATTTTCTAAGATTTCATTCAATAATGTTCTGTCTGAAATACCGCAAGAATGTCCTAGTATGTAAACTTCATACTCTCTTCTACTATTTATAAAACGTGATAATCTTTTAAACCCATCAGTTAATGTATACTTAGGATATTTTATGAATCTTAATAATTCATTTGAGTTATAATTTTCCAATTCTGTATAGCCATCGTCATGTTGATCCCCGTAACCAAATATTATTGGGTTTTCATTATTGTTGAGCTCACCATGAATATTAACTACTTCTATATGTGGATTTGGTTTTAGTTCTTCTAAATAGAAATTAAGGGTGTTAGTGTAATTGAAATTAAGTATAAGATGTCTATCAACCATTTCTTGAGGTTTAAACAATTCTAGAACATTAGGGATTATTCCTCCTCTATAAGAAAGAGTGTTAAGGTATTTTATAAGTAAGTTTTGAATATTCTGAAACCCGTCATTTAGGTAGCCAGCTTTTGCATCTCTGCTTTTTGATTGAGAGGCTTCTTTAAGTTTTTCAAAGTAAAAGTACTCTATGTCTACCCAATTCTTGTCATTGTATTTATAAAGTAAATCTTGGAATAGTTCTGATTTGCAATCAGCTAAATCTCTTCCCATTAGAATATGAAGGCTGTCAGGAGGGCTAATAATGTTATTGATAGATCCTGTATTTGTTGAAATGTAAAATAACTCATCTTCAAATTTAGTTGATTTTTGTAGTTTAGACATCACGTCTTTTTCATACCAACTCATTAAATGTTGATAACTAGTAGGAAGCCCGTGAGCTAAATCAAATCCATTTCCAATGATAAAAAGTTTATTCATACTAAGGTGTTATAGTCATTAATACTTTCTTTTACGCCGTTCTGTTTGTACTTCGCGATACATTTTAACTTGGCTTTTTGAACGTTGCCTTTTCTCGTGTACAGAGCTAGAGAAGTGAAGTTGTTCTCTTTTCATTTTGTGATAGTTATCATACGCACCTTTTGAAATCACACCTTCTTCAATGGCTTGAAGCACTGCACATCCTACTTCATGAACATGAGTACAATCATTGAATTTACATTCTTTCGAAATTTCTTGAATCTCGTCGTAGGTTAGTTCGATGCCTTTTGCGTTATCAGTCATGCCAATTTCACGCATTCCGGGGGTATCAATCACAATACTTTGGTTGGATAGCACCAATAATTCACGATGTGTTGTGGTATGCCGACCTTTATTATTACTTGAACTTACTTCGCTGGTTTTAAGAGTTTCTTCGTCTTTTAACTGATTTACGATGGTAGATTTTCCTACGCCTGATGAGCCAATGAAGCAATAGGTTTTATGTGCTTCCATGATTTCAGAAACCGCCTCAAAACTTTCACTTATGTGGATACTTAGCGGAATAACCGGTACATCTTTTATGCGTTCATTGATTTGAGCTATCAATGCAGTTTTCCCTTCATCACTAATCAAATCTGTTTTAGAAAGTAATAGAATGGGTTTGATGTTTGAGGTATAACAGATTGCCAAATAACGCTCAAGTCGCTTTAAGTTGAAATCTTGACCTGCTGCTTGCACAATGAAAGCGTAATCAATATTGGTAGCTATAACTTGAGTTTCAGCTTGCTTGCCTACAGCTTGACGCTCTAAAATGGTTGTTCTAGGAAATACGGAAAGAATGATGGCAGTCTTTTCATCCATCATGGTAACTTTAACCCAATCTCCCACGGCAGGAAATTCCAGTCTACTTTGTGCTGCGTAACGTAAATTCCCCGTTATCTCAGCACTATATACTCCAGTTGTTGTTTGGATGGTATAGCGTTCTTTGTGCTCAATAATTACACGGGCAAGTTCATAGCCTTCGTAATCTTCAGGAGAAATGAGAGAAGTGATGGGGCCGGTAAAGCCTAGATGTTTCATCCGAATTGTTTCTTTTGGGTAGGTTGAAGTAATAAAGTCCGCAAAAGGAGGGTTTTTTCAAAATTGGCGCGGGAATACTTTTGGATTAGACAATTTAATGACGTTTGCAATAGAAAGGCTCCGTGGGAGCCTAAATTTTGTAGAAATAATACAAAAGGTATACAGGAGCTCCAGAGGAGTGATATTTTCTATTCAAGCCAATTGAATAAATATTTGCTATCGTATTGGATATTAAATTTCAAAAGGAAATCAAGATATTCTTCTTTGAATGTTTTCTTATAGTGTTGTTCAGGTTGGTTTTAAAATATAATTAACAACTGTATCCAATTGACTTCTTGCATAACTAAATGCACCATATCCTTCTTGCCACTGAAATTTATATTCTGTGTATTTATTCTCATTTAACCATTTGGTAGAATTTGATTTAATGTCTCTTGCCAAATCCGAAAGTGACTGGCTAGGATTTAAGCCTACTAAAATGTGACAATGATCCGGCATACAATAAATAGCCAGCAGTTTGTGCTTGTTATTAGAAATGATACCAGAAATGTATTTTTCCAATGGGATTCTGATATCATCTTTTATGACGGCTTCCCGGTGTTTCACGGCAAATACGTATTGAATTAATATTTGTGTGTAGGTATTTGGCATATCGAAACAAGGTTTCGCCCCGATGGGGCTTGTTGAGATGCTTTAATCGATTTTCTACAAAGGTTTAGCTCCTCTGGAGCAAAGATGTTTTGTCTGCAAAGTTTGTTTAATTAAGTATAAAGAATGTGCAAAAACTTATTCTTTTCAAAATAGCATTATGGATTTTTAACAAGGTTAAAGGATATATAAAATGTTAAAAACTGAACCCACATATAAAAAACCTCACCGGTGCTGTTCGTATTTGTTTGGTGGGAGGATAGCTCCTAATTCGACAAGTTGATTTGCTGGAATTTCTACACTGGTAGATTCTATAATCTCGCTGAGCTGAGGGAGTGTTCTAACTCCCGTTATAGCAGATGCAACCGTAGGGTGTTGTAACACATACTGCAACGCACTTGAAACAGCATTCTGTGTGTTTACTGTTGCCGCTTTAAGTTGATTAATTTCTTCTTCACTGTAACCAAGGGCTGTCTTAGCTTGCTTATTTACTAAAACTCCTTTAGCCAAACCTCCACGTGTTAACACAGAAACACCTGAGCGATGTAAGTAATCCAAACATTCTTCTTCTGGTCGGCGATCGAGTAAACTGTACTGCATCATCACGCTATCTAAATTGGATTTCTTAACCCATTCTCTAATTACATTTGGTCGGATTGATGAGATACCATAAGCACGAATTTTGCCTTTTTGTTTAAGCAATTCAAAAGCTTCAACGATTTCGGGGATGTCATCATCTAAAGTCCCTCCGTGAAGCTGGTACAGATCTATGTAATCAGTTTGTAAGCGTTTAAGGCTTTCTTCAACGGCTCTTAGAATGTGAGTTTTACTAGGATTCCAGGTCCAACCTTTGCCGTCTTCATTCCATTGATTTCCTACTTTAGTAGCAATTACAACTTGATCTCGAATGGGGGTGAGTGCTTTGCCAACGGTTGTTTCATTGGCACCTTTATCATACAAATCGGCGGTATCGAATAACGTAATGCCTGCATCAAAAGCGGTTCTTAATAAAGTCTCGTTTTGGGCATGTTGTTCGGGTTGCAACGACATACAACCAAATCCAATTTCACTTACTTTGATAGGGGAGTTGCCAAGTTTGCGATAATTCATAGAGTTGCATCGAGTTTTAAAGAGTATTGAAAACTTAATCTAAATTCTTAAGCCACGAGAACATTTCTTGGAAAACAACTTCCCTAACTTCTTTTCTAGAAAGTACTAAGTCGTGCATTCCATTTTGAATTTCTACCAAAGTAACCTTTGCACCTAATGTTGCTCCATACTTTTTGATATGTTCGACATTGAGAACGGTATCAGTATTAGAGGCTTCTTCAGTATATTTTTTAGTAATTAAAGATTTATTTGAATGCATTATCAAAATCGGAACTTGAATATCAGATTGAGATTTTAGGGTGTATTGCGCTTTAAGAACGGCATTTGTCCAAGCATAGTAGGCAGGGAAACCTTTTATCGGTTTCCAATATTGGCTAAAATCCCATTCTCCGAAATCATCTTTATGAATGCTTTGCGAATACACTCTACTCAAGGCTTCGTTAAGCTTAGCGTATTTGTTAAATGTAATAGACAATTTTGAAATAACAGGCAAAAAGAGTCTTTTCAGCTTGGAGATGTTGAACTCTAGAAAAGGAGAATTAAGAATAAGAGCATCAACCAACTCCCGCTCATCACCTTCATTCATGTACAAACTTGTAGTTAAACCGCCTGTAGAATGTCCAACTAGTGTTATTTTGTGATTACTGAGCTCAAAAATCTGTTTTAATGAAATAGAAATTTCTGAAAAATACTCAGTGATATCACGACAATAGTTAGGATGCTGATGTGGTAGGAGAGAGTTTCCGTATTTACGAAGTTCTAGCGCGTAAAAGTCAAAACCTTTATCCAAAAACTTGGCGGCCATATGCGTTTGAAAGAAATAATCTATAAATCCGTGAACGTAAAGTACACTCTTTCGATTTCCTGTATTTGCATTTGCAGCAATTAAAGTGGCAGTAACTTTTCCTTCGTAATCGTCGGGTAAGTCAATAGTTTGATAACTAAAATCGGTATCTAAGTTCAAAATTATGGACAAATTTGTGGAAGTCTGGTTGTTTTGATGGTATTCAAACTCAAAGCAAAGTGATTAGGTTCCAAGATGGGAGTTACTTTTCGGAATTATCATCTAGAGAATGTTCTAAAAGCCAATTGTAAATGTCATCGCCGCCATAAACACGTTTCCAAGTGTCGTGCCCCATATCTTCATGAATAGTAAAACGGAGGTTTGTATTTCCAAGTTCTTCTAGCAGATTCATTCCATCAAAAAAGTATTGGGCTTCAATCACTTTATCCCGACCTCCAGCAAAAGCCCAAATTGGCATGTTTACTTCTGCTAAAGGTTCCATCAAGCTTGGATGTCCCCAGCCAACCACAGGATTGATTGCAGCAAAGCGTTCTGGATGTTTACTTGCCAAATACCAAGTTCCAAATCCGCCGTAGCTCAATCCTGAAAGGTAAACTTTGTTCGAATCTGCATTATAGTTTTCAAGAACGGTATCTAACATTCCGATTAAATCGTTTTCAACGCGATTCCAACCATATTCAAAAAGAGCAGGTTCAGCTGGCATTTCTGTTGTGGGAATGGCACCGAGCATTTCGAAATCTGGACGAGAAGCTACACTACGAGGTGGTACGCCACCTTCTAAACGTTTTGGAACCATATCTAACGTTCGGTTTTCAAAACTTGGAGCGTCAAGTGTGTCGAGGCCAAACATGTGCAACTGTGGGACAATCATTATAAAAGGGAAGTCTCGTTTTTGAACCCATGCTTCAGAAAGTGGGCCGTGAATCATTACGTAATCCAATTCATCTTTGCCATTTCCGCGTTCGCCATTGCCATGCAAAAACATAAGAACAGGCCACTTTTTATCAGGATTAGTATCGTAGCCTTTGGGCAGATAAAGATAAAAATCTCGTTCTTCTTGGTTTATTTCGCTCACATACGAAACGCGTTCTAGCTTAGCAGAACAATTTAGGGACGAACTCAAGGCCATGACAATAATCAGATATTTGAAATTTCTTTTAACCACAATATAAGCTCCTTTAAAAGGTGGATATAGATACAAAAAAGAATAGTATTTGAGTAACTAATTTATCAAGAATTATTGGAATACTAACCAAGAATATTGAAAAATATATTTTCGAATTAATACAAGCATCTCTATAAAAGGATTAGAATTATGAGTACTATTGTATTTCAAAATCTAATGTATATAATGCATGAATATTTCCATCCGAAGATCTGTTTTAGGCGATCTAAATCTTTTGGAATCAATTGAAAAAGCTTCCTTTCCATTTTTTCAACAAAGTAGCCGAAGAACTTTAAACCTCAGCTTGAAAAGTAGCTTTCAAGAAGTGTGGTTTGCGGATATTAAAGAAGGCAAAACTACAAAATCGGTTGGGTGTTTAGTTCTACATACACACAAGAAAACGCTACGTATTTTTTCAATTGGGATTTTACCTGAGTACCAAGGGTTAGGAATTGGATTTAAACTGTTAAAACAAGCTGAAGTTATAGCGCTTTCGAAAGGATTTGAAAGAATTTCGCTTGAAGTAGACGCCAATAATAGAACTTTAGTGCAATGGTATTTAAAAGCAGGATATCATTCTACAGAAATGATTTCCGATTATTACAGCGAAGGCCAAGATGCACTTCGATTGGTCTTTGAGCTTCCATCAGCATTAGACAGTAATAAGCTCACAAACTTGATTGTAGTCGACCATCCCAAGCAATGGAAACTTGATATAGATAACGTGGTGGTGATGTCATCGGAAGATTACACCGCCAACAAAGGCAATATTGCAAGTAAAAAAGTACGAGTTTTCAATTTGTGCAATTCGTATCGCTATCAGAGTTTTGGATATTACGTGTCGCTGTTGGCTTCTGCACGCGACCAAAGAGCGATACCGAACGTTACCACTATCCGTGATTTAAAGGACGTCAACGTTATACGTTCCATTGCAGATGATTTTGATGAAATGATTCAAAAAACACTTGCTAAATGTGTTGATGATACGCTTGAGCTAAACGTATTTTTTGGACAAACTAAGGAAATTAAATATCGCCAACTGGCACAAAAGATCTATCAAATGTTCGAAACACCGTTGTTTCGAGCTCATTTTGTAAAAACCAGTAAGTGGCAAATCAAGAAAATTCAGCCTTTATCGATTGATGCAATTCTGCCTGAAGATCTGGACATGATTAAAGCTTTTGCCAAAACGTATTTTGAAACCAAACGCTTTCAGAAAAGTAAGTTTAAGAACTATAATTATTACTTGGCCATTCTCGTAAATCCTGATGAGAAGAATCCTCCTTCAAATAAAGTGGCACTAAAACGGTTTAAAGAAGCTGCCGAAGCACTAGATGTTTACCCCGAGTTTATCACAAGAGAAGATTACAACAAGTTGTACGAATATGATGCGTTGTTCATCCGCGAAACTACTGATGTAAATAACTATACGTATCAGTTTTCAAGAAAAGCGTATGCGGAAGGTTTGGTGGTAATGGATGATCCGTGGTCCATTTTGAGATGCTCGAATAAGATATTTCTGAATGAACGCCTTCGGAATAATGCAATAAACACGCCTCAAACATTGGTGCTTAGCAAAGCTAGCGAAAAAGAAGGTTTGTTGGATGCGTTGAAATACCCAATGATCTTGAAACAACCCGACAGTGCATTTTCGATTGGTGTTACAAAAGTGAATAGTTTAGAAGAAATGAAAGCTTCGTTGAAAGAGCTTTTTGTTAAGTCTGATTTGATCATTGCACAAGAATTTCTTCCATCAGAATATGATTGGCGAATTGGTGTTCTAGATAATCAACCTTTGTTTACTTGTAAATATTTTATGGCTAAAGACCACTGGCAAATCTACAATTGGAAGGGCAAGCAACAACATCAATCTGGAGATTCTGCGACTTTAGCTATAGACCAAGTTCCCGCTAAAGTAATGGACACCGCTCTAAAAGCTGCAGCGTTGATGGGAGATGGGCTTTATGGCGTAGATTTAAAAATGATTGGAGATAAAGTGTACGTCATTGAAGTAAATGATAACCCAAACATTGACGCCGGAATTGAAGATAAAGTTCTGGGTAAGAAAATCTACGAACGTATAATAAAGTCATTTCTAACGCGGATTGAGATGTCGCGAAATATTGAACGATTTGTGAGTATAGAACCGGATTAAAAAGCCAGTATTGAACTAGTTTATTAGATTGCGTGGAAAATTATTATTAACCACGCTATCTAACCAGCTTTTATATTTTCGCTTCTAGGAAAGTTTTGAATGACTCAAAGTCTTTGCTCATAGCAATACTTTTCTTATCCAAATTGGTAAGCTGTATATGACTTGGTATCTGCATTTTCTGCGGAATTTGTTTTTCAACAGTTTCTGCAAATTTCACGGGATGTGCCGTTTCTAGAATAATTCCAGTTCCTGAGTTTGTTTCCAAATAATCTTCAAGCCCTAAATATGCTACAGCACCGTGAGGGTCGAGAACATATTCTGTTTCTTCAAAAACACGAGTAATGGTAGCACGAGTTTCATCATCTGAAAATGAGTAGCCAGTAATAGCTTCTTTCATTTGTTTATGGCTATCTCCAAAAAGATCTAGCATTCGAACAAAATTACTCGGATCACCAACATCCATCGCGTTAGAAATAGTCGGTACACTTGGCTTTGCAATATATTCACTGGTTTCTAGATACTTAGGAACGGTATCGTTTGCGTTTGAACATGCCAAAAAATGTGAAATTGGTAAGCCCATATTCTGAGCTAATAATCCCGCAGAGATATTTCCATAATTACCACTTGGAACTGAAAATACAGCTTGCTTCTTTTGCTCGTCATTGAGCTGAGCAAAGGCATAAAAGTAGTAGATACTTTGCGGCAAAAGTCTTGCCATGTTGATGGAATTAGCTGAAGTCAGATTTTTCTCTTTAGATAATTTCTTATCCAGAAAAGCCTGCTTTACTAGCTTCTGACAGTCATCAAAAGTTCCATCAATTTCCAAAGCGGTGATGTTGCCACCAAGAGTAGTCATTTGTTGCTCTTGGAAATCGCTAATTTTCCCTGAAGGGTAGAGGATTACAACATCGATATTTGGAACCTTGTAGAATCCGTTAGCCACTGCACTTCCTGTATCACCAGAGGTTGCCACAAGAACGGTTAGTTTTTTATCTTCAGAAGCTGAGAAATAACTTAGCGATCTCGCAAGGAATCGAGCACCCACATCTTTAAACGCAAGTGTAGGTCCATGGAACAGTTCCAACGAATACACATCTTTCTTGATTTTTTTCAAAGGAATTTCAAAAGCGAGTGTTTCATCAATAATTTTTTTCAAATCATCGGTTGGTATTTCATCCTCGGTATATTGTTTAATCACTTCGAGTCCAATTTCTGGTAAAGTCATTTCAGAAATACGCTCAAAAAAGCTCTCAGAAAGCTTCGGGATTGATTCTGGCATAAAGAGGCCGTTGTCATCCGGAAGTCCTTTGAATATGGCTTCTTTAAAGGATACAGGTATTACTTCACTTTTGGTGCTATAATATTTCATCCAATAACCTCAGTTCCTTTTGGATTAATCTTTGAAACATAAACTAAGGCTTCAATTCCTTCATCAGAATATAATTTCTTGAATGCATTGCTGATGTTTTGGGCAGTTTCTTGGTTTTCGCTTAGTGCAAAAATAGACGGACCTGAACCAGAAATGCTGCAACCTAAAGCACCAAGATTGAGAGCTTGAGATTTAGCATCGTCAAAGAATGGAATTAGCATTGATCGAACTGGCTCTGCAACCACATCTTTGAGAGAACGGCTGATAAGAGAATAGTCACCTTTAGCTAATCCGCTTACAAGTCCGCCAACATTTCCCCATTGGGTGATGGCGTCTTTGAGGCTAATTTGTCGCTTCAACATTTTTCGAGAATCAGAAGTTTTAACTTCAATCTGAGGATGAACTACAGTACAGTACATTTCTTCAGGATAATCGAGCTGAATTACATCTAATGGATGATAATCTCTCACCAAAACAAAACCGCCCAATAAACATGGAGCCACATTATCCGCATGTGCTTGGCCTGAAATAGCTGCTTCACCTTGCATGGCAAAAGGGATGAGCTCGTGTTTTGAAAACGGTCTTCCAAGTAATTCATTCACCGCAAAAACCCCAGCTACAGAACTTGATCCACTTGAACCAAGTCCACTTCCAGGCTTTACCTTTTTGGTGAGTTCGAAATCAAATCCAAACGCAGGCTTTTCATCTAACGCATCTATAAGTGCTTGAACAGCTATAGTAGCTACATTCTTGTCAGCTTCCATTGGTAAACCTTCTGCACCATGAATAGCTGAAATGGTAAGTTTACCACTAGCGTTTTTAGTAGCAATAACTTCATCGCCAATTTCATTGAGGGCAAAGCCCATTACATCAAAGCCACAAGCTACGTTAGAAACTGTAGCAGGGGCAAATACTTTTATTTTTTCCATAGTTAATTTTATGCTGAAGCTATTCTCATTACGTCTGCAAATATTCCCGAAGCGGTTACATCGGCACCTGCTCCAGCGCCTTTTACTACTAAAGGCTGCTCAGGATATCTATCAGTAAAATACAGAACGATATTGTCTTTGCCTTGAAGCTCGTAAAAAGGATGTTCAAAACTAAAGGATTCTAAACCTGCTTTTGCAGTGCCTTGATCAAAAGTGGCAACATATTTTATACGCTTATTCTGCGAAGCTGCTTCACTATACATCTTTTGGAATACTTCGTCGAACTCATCTAGTTTTGCTAGAAAGGCATCAACGCTGTCGGCTTCCATACATTCTTTAGGTACAAAAGGAGTTCCATCTATATCGGAAAGCTCCATTTTGTAACCACTTTCGCGAGCAAGAATTAGAATTTTACGCATCACATCAACGCCGCTTAAATCAATTCTTGGATCTGGTTCTGTAAATCCAGCCGCTTGAGCTGCTCTTACAACATCACTGAATTTTTGTGTTCCATCGTAGTTATTGAAGATGAAATTCAAGGTTCCAGATAGAACTGCCTGGATTTTGTGAACTCTATCACCGCTTTTAATCAAATCATTCAACGTATTGATTACAGGAAGTCCTGCACCAACATTGGTTTCGAAAAGAAAACGCGATTTATAGCGCTTAGCTTTTTGAATTAAGTTCTCGTAATTCTCTTGTGAAGAAGAACATGCAATTTTATTTGGTGTTACGATAGAGATGCTTTCCATTAAAATTTGCTCGTAGAAAGGAGGGATGGCATCACTTGCAGTACAATCAATAAAGACTGTATTTCTCAAGTTAAGCTCTTTCATCTGCTCAATAAATCCTTCCAAAGTCATGGCTAATTCTGATTTATTGAGTTCATCCTTCCAAGTATCTAATTGAATGCCTTCTTCATTAAAAAGCATTTTTCGTGAGTTTGAAAGTCCAGCTACAATCAAATCTAAATGATGATGTTTTGCTAAGTACTCTTGTTGAGCCTTTACTTGATTTAGAAATACCTGACCTACATTCCCAGACCCAACCATAAAAAGATTGATTTTCTTTAAGTCTGATAAGAAAAAGCTTTCGTGAATGCTATTAAGCCCTTTTTTAAGGTTCTTTTTGTCGATTACAACTGAAATATTCAACTCAGTTGAACCCTGAGCGATGGCGCGAACATTTACACCATTGTAACTAAGCGTTTCAAACAATTTAGCACTGATTCCAACTTGTCTTTTCATTCTAGAACCAACAAGAGCTACGATAGAAAGATTAGTTTCTACATGAAGTGGATTTACTTTGCGATTCTCAATTTCGTAAGAAAACTCTTCCTCAATAGCTTGTTTTGCTCTTTCTGCATCAACTAGCGAAATGGCTACTGTAATGGTGTGCTCTGAAGATGCTTGAGTAATCATAATTACGTTTACATCGTTTTGGCTCAATGCTCTAAATAAACGATATGAAAAGTTAGGAACGGCAATCATTCCACTTCCTGAAAGAGTACAAAGAGCTACTTCATCAATACTCGAAATACCTTTTACGATTACTGAGGAATCGATATCCTTGTTTGAAATGGTAGTTCCAGCATCGGTTGGTGCAAAGGTATTCTTTACGTAAATCGGAATCTCTTTATCCAATGCAGGCTGAATAGTAGGAGGGTAAATTACTTTTGCCCCAAAATGCGAAAGTTCCATTGCTTCTTCGTAAGTAATAGTCTCTATTGGGTGAGCTAAAGGCACTAATCGTGGATTAGCGGTCATCATACCACTTACATCTGTCCATATTTCTAAACCGTCAGCCTCAAGTGCAGATGCAATAAGAGCAGCAGTATAATCCGAACCACCTCTACCCAAAGTAGTAGTGTAATTTCCTTTTTTTGATGAAGCTACAAACCCCGCTGAAATGGAAACACGAGCCGAACTTTTAGCAGCTTCAGATAGATTCGAGTAAGTAAGTTTTTTGTCTACAGTAGCATTACCAAACTGGTCATCAGTCTTAATTAAAGAATGTGTGTCAAAATAGGAAACATCAAGACCCTCACTTTTTAAGTAGTTGTGAATAATGGTTGAAGAAAGAATTTCGCCATAACTAAGAATATGATCCGAGGAGCGAAGAGAGAGTTCTTTAATAAGAAAAACACCTCTAAATACATCTTCTAAATCGTTAAGTAGAATCTTAACCTTTGTTAATGTATCGTTTCTATTTGCTACCGGTAGTAAGGCATTACAAAGCGCAAGGTGACGGTGTTCAATTTCAGCAAAAATAGACTCATAATCTGAATTACCTGCTTCCGCAGTTTTAGCACATTCAATGAGTTTATTTGTAACGCCACCTAATGCAGAAACAACAACAAAAAGTTGTGATGTTTTGGATTTATCAAAAAGGATGTCGCGAACTTTTTTAAGACTTTCAGCTGTGGCAACGGATGTGCCCCCGAATTTAAGAACAATCATTTATAAAGAGAGTGAGTTTGTAAGTTGATGTAAACCTAATATTGGGAAAATCCCACGTTGTGATATGTTCATAGCTACCCCCTAAGGGGTAATAGTGGTAATTGTAATAATCCCTGTAATGCTCGTAATACGGGCATTTATATAAGAAAGGGCGATATGTTTTTGGTCTACTTTCATCAACAGTATTCTATTCCTTTTAACAAATAAAGTAAACCCCAAAAAGCACTTTTTTTTCAAAGCCTTAGTATGTAGTTGATATGCTAACCTTTATGCTTTGATGGAAGCGTTTTTCTAATTGAATAAATTTATGCTGAAAGAAGAACTGTTGAGAGTAAGAGCAAAATCAGATTGCTACGCTCAGTGATAAATCCATACTAGTAACGATTAAATTGTAAATCCATTCTAGTATGTAAATGAAAGTATACAGTTAATAATAAAAGATTAAAGAAATATTTATCATTCATTTTTAAGTTAATTTTAACGTTAACTTTAGTAATTCTATTAATCTTAACGAAAATCATTACTTCATTGCTTGTATTTTTAAATAAAGAAGGACGTTGGAATTTTCTACAGGCAAACTTGTATGGCAAAAAATTTACTTGCTCTTTTATTTCTCTGTTTAATTACTGGGAATGCATGGGCGCAGACCGACTCAATTGCACCGCAATTACATGATTCATTATTAATAGAATATTTGAGGAATAATTATTATCCCTCAAATCCTAAAAATTATGATCCTGCTAGGGATTATATGTATCAGACCTTAGATGTTGATGCAACAGATAGCCTTACTGGTGTGTACACAGGTTTACGGGCTAAAGCCGATGGAAGTAGAACTCCAAGTAATGGTGCTTTAAGTTTTAATACTGAGCATTCGTGGCCACAAAGCTTTTATAACGAAAACGAGCCAATGAGAGGAGATATTCATCATCTGTATCCCGTTTGGAGCTCGGCAAATTCATCCAGAAACAATAATCCCTTTGCTGAAATTGATGATAATTTAACTACTTCTTGGTGGTATTGGAAAAATGGATCGAAACTTACTACTGTTCCTACATCTGATATTGACGAATACAGCGAGTATTACAATAGTTCTTTTGAACCCCGTGAATCGCACAAAGGAAATGCAGCTCGGTCGATGTTCTACTTTTGGACTTTATATCAAACAAATACCAATATTATTAATGATGAGTATGATAATCAGGCTTTTTTCGATGGAATGAAGGAAACCTTGTATCAATGGCACAAACAAGATCCCGTTGATGCAGCTGAATTAGCCCGAAGTTTAGCTATTGAGTCTTTCCAAGGAAATAGAAACCCATTTATTCACGATACCTCGTTAGTTCGAAGATCATTTTTCTATGAAGGTGAGGTTATTTCACCACCTAGTTCAGACCTCCCAGATGTGTATATTTCTGAAGTTTACGAAGCAAATGGAGGTACTGTTAAATACTTAGAGTTATTCAATACCACTAATAATACTATTGATTTCACTACAAATAACTGGGAGTTAAGACGGTATTCCAATTCTAACTCTTCATTCATCTCAGTTTCTATTTCTGGAAGTATTGAACCAAAAAAGTTTTTTGTAATTGGAGATGATAACTCGAACAGTGGTGTACAGACCATATTTGGAGAAGGAGTAGTTGACCAGAGCACAAGTGTAGTAAATCACAATGGAAATGAAAAGTACCTACTGTTACGTACCGTTTCTGGAGTAGTTGATACTGTTGATTCTTTTGGAATTGATAACATAGGAAACGCCAGTGACTTTGCTAAAGACCAAGTAGCATATCGCTTGTATAGTGAGTTGCCAAATAACGGAAGTTTTGGACAACAATCGATTTCTAGTAATGGAGATACTGTCGCCTCAGGTAATTGGGTAGTTTTTGATGTTACCTCGTCGAATGCAAATGCGAGATATGTTGCAACACCAGGTTACAGTAAAGGGATAGAGTCTTCATCAAAGCCGGAAATACTGATAACAGGGGAGGCTGGTTGGCGGCTTATTTCCATTCCAGCTAATAGCGCAAACTTATCTGTGATTTCTGATGATATGGCTATTCAAGGGGTAGGTAATGGATCAACACCAAATGTATTTACGTTTAATAACTCAGGGCAATATCAAACTCCCGCAAGTTTAAGTTCCTCATTACAAAACGGCACAGGGATGGTGCTTTACTTTTTTAACAATGCTTCAAATGGGAGTAAAGAGTTGCCAATTGTTATCGATTTAGAAGATGAAGACGAGCCAACTTCAGATGTTAATGTAAGTTTGAATTCAACGAATCCAAATATTTCTACATACTTAACCTTGATAGGAAATCCATTTCAAAGCAACTTCGACGGAAGCTTCATCACTTCAAATAATTCTATTCAAGAGAATGTTCATTTCCTTGATGATGGGTTATATTACACTCAGGCTTTGTCAGCCACTACACTGTTACCTTGGCAGGCTTTTTGGGTTGAATCAAGCGCTTCAAATACTTCAACACAGCTTACATTTCCAGTAGCCGGTAAAACTCAATCTTCTGCTACTGTTAGTGCCTTTTCTAAAGTAGTTTCACCAGAATTTGAAATTCAGATAAACCTAAAATCAAATAAGTCTTTAGATAGAGGGTGTATCATTTCGTTTAAACAGAATGCTGATTTAGGATGGGATAGATATGATGCTTCAAAGTTACTGCCGTCAAAAAACCAGTACGCGATTCTCGGTTGTATCGAAGACTCTAAGATTAAAGCGGTAAGTTCATATTCAAATAGTTTGGATGGAGATTTAGAAATTCCTCTTTATCTAGAATCTGTGAATGTTGATGATGAATTGGAATTAAGTTGGACTATACCTGAGAATCTACCTACAGATTGGTCTATTTATTTAACAGACAATTTTACAAACGAAGTTATTTCTGTACTAGAAAATTCAAAATATATCTTTTTAAATGAATCGATTGCTGGGAAAATTAATAATACTGTGCCAAGTATTGAACTTAGAAAAGTTCAGTTAAAGACTCAGGAAGAAAATCATGAACGATTTAAGCTCGTTATAAAATCTGATAAGATTGCAAATAGTATTAGCACAGAAGAAGAGTTTCCTAGTAGCTTTAATTTAGCTCAGAACTATCCAAATCCTTTTAACCCTACTACAACCATCAGCTACACATTAAAATCTAATGATTTTGTTCGGTTATCAATCTACTCTATAACTGGGCAAGAAGTGGCGAGCTTAGTTAATTCCTCTGAAACAGCAGGAGAGAAGCAAGTGGTTTGGAACGCTGGTAATCTTTCGAGCGGTATTTATTATGCACGATTACAACTAGCTGGAGAAGCGAAGACAATTAAAATGACACTACTTAAATAATTCAAGAGCATAAAAAAAAGCCCTATATAAATATAGGGCTTTTAAAACGGTTGCTTTAAGTTTACTTAACTTTAATAAGTTCAACTTTAAAGATTAGTGTAGAGTTTGGTCCAATAATGCTTCCTCTTGGTGCATTAGGTCCGTAAGCTAATTCAGCAGGAATGTAGAACTCATAAGTAGCGCCTTCTTTCATTAATTGCACGCCTTCAGTCCATCCTCTAATAACTCGGTTCAAAGGAAAAGAAATTGACTCACCTCGTTCGTAAGAGCTGTCAAAAACACGGCCGTCTATAAGTGAGCCTTCGTAATTAACTTCAACTTCATCTTCCGCTTTTGGAGATTTACCTGAACCTTCTTCAAGAACTTTGTATTGCAAACCAGTAGCAGTTTCAATAATGCCATCTTTAGCTTTGTTTGCTGCTAAAAAATCCTTGCCTTCCTTCATGTTTTTGTCCATTAATACGGTTGCCAATTCAGCACGGTAAGTATTAATAGCGTCATTTCTTTCAGACTCTGTTAAAGTTTCATTTTTGTTCATTCCATTAATAAAACCAGAAAGATATTGCTCGTAGTTAAAATCGGTAGCACCTTCATTAGTTAGGAACTGTGCATTTTGATATCCCAATGAAAAACTAACACTATCAATGTTATTTTCAAGTTTAACTGCTGGAGCGGTTGAATAGTCTGATGTTTGGTTGTTGCAAGCTACTGTAGCCGTAACTAAGATTAGAGCTGCAAAAAGAGAATAATTTTTCAATTTCATAAGATTAATTAGTGATTTTTCATTCAAAACTTTCTAAAAATAGGGTAAATCCTTCCAAAGTGGAATATAAATTCATGCTTTCTATGTATATTTACATCTAATTAATAAAGAAAAGGATAAAAGCACTTTGACATTTAATGATATTGAACTCAATGAGTCGCTAAGATTAGGATTGAAGGATGTTGGTTATACAGAACCTACACCGATTCAAGAACAGAGTATTCCATTTGCGCTAGAAGGAAAAGACATATTGGGTGCCGCCCAAACAGGCACCGGAAAAACGGGAGCATTTGTAATCCCGATATTAGAAAAGATTCTCAGGAACCCATCGAAAGGGACAAAAGCGTTAATTTTATCGCCTACTAGAGAATTAGCACAACAGATAGACGAGCAAATTTTTGCATTGGGTTACCACACTGGTATTTCATCTGCAATTGTTATTGGAGGGGAAGATTTTACTCGCCAAGCGAATGCAATTAGAGCAGGTGTAGATATTATCGTAGCTACGCCAGGTAGACTTATCGATCAGATAAAAGTTTTAGATGTAGATTTTAGCAACATCAAGTTTTTGGTTTTGGATGAAGCCGATAGAATGTTGGACATGGGTTTCTTGCCTGATGTGAATAAAATAATCGATAAACTACCTAAAGAACGCCAGACGATGTTGTTCTCTGCTACCATGCCGAAAGAGTTGCAGAAGCTTATGAACAGCGTAATGACAGACCCATTGAAAGTTCAAATTGAAGTATCTACCACTTCAAAAAGAGTAGATCAACGAGCGTACTTTGTTCCTCCTCGTAAGAAGATGGAAATGGTTCAGCAACTTTTAGATGAAGTTGAATGGAGCTCATGTATTGTCTTTTCGGCAACCAAAAAAGGAACGAACGAGCTTGAACGCCTTTTGAACAAAAAAGGAATTAAAGCGGGTAGTATCCATGGCGATAAGAGTCAAGATGAGAGAACTAAATCTCTTCGTGACTTTAAGAATGGAGCTGTTCCAGTTATTGTGGCAACCGATGTACTTGCTCGTGGAATAGATATAGACAACGTTTCGCTTATCATAAATTATGATGTTCCAAAAGCTGTAGAAGATTATATTCACAGAGTTGGTAGAACTGGCCGTTACGATAAAGAAGGAATCGCGATTACTTTGGTTAGTAAAGCTGATCAAAAATATTTCGATCCTATAAAGAATAAAGTCGGTAAAAGCTTGGTAGTTCTAGAGATGGATGAAGAGCTTCCTGTTAGTAATGAACCGAAAGAAATTAAGCCTAAAGCCGAGAAAAGAGATCCGAAAACATTAACTCCGATTAATGTTGAGAAAGAGGACGTTTCCATTTCTACTAACGCTGAAGGCCGGGTAGTAATAAAACTAAAGAACAAGCCTGAGCCTGTTGCTGTAGTTGAGGGGAAAAAAGAAGTTGTAGAAAAGCCTAAAAAAGCTTCTAAACCTGTGGTGACTAAAAAAGCACCAAAGAAGAAAGAAATTGAGGTTAAGAAGAAGAAAATCGAGATTAAGAAAAAAGAGCCTACTGTTAAACCAGACAGAATTGAAAAGGCAACTAAGAGAAATAAGAATATCCGTAAACCTGCTAAAGGGTTTTGGGGTATTATCAAAAGCTTTATTCCTCGATTTGGTAAAGACTAGTTAACTTTATTTTAATCTAAAACCATCATCTTTAAGGAACTTAAATCCATTCGACAATGAAAAAAATAAGCCTACTTCTACTCACTATTTTATTTGGCTCAAATTGCCAAAAAGTTGTGGAAAAAGTTAATACAGAAACATTTGGTGTTGTTTCAACTGAATCAACTTTGCAAAATAAGTTGCCTTTAGTTGCAGATAAAAAAATCAAAAATGTAATCTTGCTTATAGCTGATGGTACTGGAATTGCTCAAATTACTTCAGGCCAATATGCAATTGTCGGTTCTGATGGGTACCTAAATATTCAAAAAATGCCTATAACTGGCATTACAAGAACTAAATCGGCAAATAGTTTAGTTACGGATTCTGCTGCAGGTGCTACCGCTTATTCTTGTGGTGAAAAAACTGATAATGGAATGATTGCTTACTTACCAGATGGAAGAAGTTGCAAAACTCTGTTGGAATTTGCTGAAGAAATGGGATTAAGTACAGGGCTCGTTGCAACTTCAACTATAACTCATGCTACACCGGCAAGTTTTGCATCACACGTTAAGTCTAGAAGCATGCAAGACGTTATTGCGGCTCAGTATCTAGATGCTGGAGTTGAGGTGCTTTTGGGTGGTGGATACCAATATTTTATTCCCCAATCTACAGAAGGAAGTTCAAGAAAAGATGATCGTAACTTGATTGATGAATTTACTGCTGTAGGATACGAATTTGTAGATAATGCAGAAGATATGACCGATAATAAAAGTGAGAAATTATTGGGTTTGTTTTCATCGATGGGGAAGGATAGAACTCCGACTTTGGCTCAAATGACAGATAAAGCATTGTCTAATTTAAGCACCAATGAAAAAGGGTTCTTCTTAATGGTTGAAGGGAGCCAAATTGATTGGGGTGGACATGAAAATGATAGTGAGTATGTTATAAGAGAAATGAGAGATTTTGACGCGGCAGTTAAAAGCGTATTAGATTTTGCTGAAAAAGATGGTGAAACTTTAGTGGTTTTAACTGCTGATCATGAAACGGGTGGAATGACACTACAAAACTCAAAGTTAGACTCTAAAGAGATGGAAGTTTATTGGACTACTACTCATCATACAGGCGTTCCAATTGCAACTATGGCTTATGGTCCACATGCTGTAAAATTCTCAGGCTGGCAAGAAAATACAGACGTGGGCAGAAAAATTGCAGCGTTAATGGGAATTACAACTTTCCCAGTTATAGAATAATTGCTGTTTTTATCTGTTTGGATCCATTTTCATTGATTTGGGTCCAAGCAGCTATAAGTTGATTCTCAATTTTAGTTAGTTGTGGAAATCCACTTGTTCTAGCAGAAGAAATTTCTGCGATTACTTGGGTTTGTAGTACATTTCCTTTTTGGTCTATCTGTTTGAGCTTGTAAAGCGCTTTCGATGCATCATCGGAAGAACGTTCCACCCAAGTGACAACTGCTGTCATATCGCCTAACAGCGCAATATCTACGCGGCCTAAAGCATCTACATCATCTACCTGAAAGGCTGGACCAAAGCTTTCGGCATAATCATTAGAAAAGCTCACTTTTACTTTGGCAGAATCATTAGCCGCTGTAAACCAAGCCACAGCTACAGTTTTGCCATTAGAAGCGATTGAAGGTCCATTTACTGGGCAAGCTGCTATAACCCAATTATCATTGTGTACAGGTTTAGGAGAACTCCATTTACCATTTTTGAATTTGGAAGTGTAGATGTCGCGGATTTCATCTTCTGTACGGTTTCTATAAGTGGTTATGAGTCCATCATCGGTAAGGATAGTAGCTGTGCCACAACAATCACAAACACTTGCATCAATTTCATGCTCCGATAGCAATTCAAGTTGGTCCGAGATTATTGCCGAACGCAAAGTCATTGCAGTGTTTAAATCCGAAGCAGTACCATGTGACTGACCAACGGTTTTCCTTCCATCTAACCAAACAGCCATAAAAGTAGAGTCACTAACAGGAACCATACTTGCAAAGCCATGCTCGCTAGGAGTGTTGTCGTTGTGAGGAGTTAAAACCGTTTCCCAATTTTTTGAAGCTGTTGAAATATTGACGTCATAAGAATATCTGCTACCTGGCTTTTTTTGTAACCAGTGTGTTGCCATCGCTTTACCGTTTTGAGCAATAATAGAAGGAAAGTCGGCCCAATTTACAAACCAAGAATCAGAACTTTGGATTGGGGTTGCGTCGCTCCAAATCGTATCTACTAAAGATGAATAATACAAGGTTGATGTATCCTCGTTTGTTTCTACCCAGCTCATGAAAACCATTCCTGTATTATCAGTAAATAGATTCGGTAATGAAGCACCAGCCTTACTTGGCGTTTCTAACTCGTTAACTGTAAATGTTTGAGGTTTTGAACAGCCTAAGGCAATTAAAATAAGACTAAGCGTTATGTATCGCATTTTGATTTAATTTGTAGGTATAGTCAGCTAATATAATGCCAACGATTGAAGTAAAAGGAAACGTGAATAAGTACCAATATGGTATCATTGTTAAAGACGATGCTATCTCAAAAGCACTCCATAACAAGGTTAGGCTTAAAAAAGCGATAAGATGGTAACGAGGAGCAAACCCAGCAACAGTCATTGTCATCATACAGCCAAACCATGATGAAATGATAGAGACAACATAAACTACAATAACCCAAGATGCCCCAGGTACGGAGGACATCCCAAAGAAAGAGAAATCGATTGTAAAAAAGAAAGAAATGATTATTCTGGAAAAGCCCTCTATAAAAAGGCTAAGAATGAATCCTAGTAAAACAGCGCCGATACTCTTCATAAATATAATTAAGTTGTTTTGATGGTAAACACTTCATCCACTTAAAACAACTTTAACTGGATTTATAAATGAAAAGAAATTAAGAATTAAATGAATAATTGTGATTGTTCTTTGTATTTTTAGAAGAATTGAACCTTTTGTTATATCAAACCTAAATCATTTGTTATGAAGTATACACTTACCCTATTAATCGGGCTATTTATTTCTACGTTAAGCGTAGCACAAGAAAGCGACAAAAAAGAAATATTAAGACTTTCTGAACCTGTTGAAGTAACAGCTCATTATGAAGTATTTGGTGCTAAGATTCTATCTAAAGACACAGCGAAACCACTTGCCGACATTATTGCAAAAAGTGCCGACCATCAAGATAAAGAAGTTGTTGTAACCGCTAACGTAACTGAAGTTTGCTCTAAAAAAGGTTGTTTTTTTGTAGCAAATAGTGGCGACAAATCTGCAAGAATTACATTTATCGATTATAGCTTTTTTGTTCCAACCGACTCTCAAGGTAAAGACGTTACTATTGTAGGCGTGTTTAATGAAAAGACTTTAACTGAAGAAAAAGCAAAACATTACGCTGAAGACGCTGGTCAAAACCCAGACGATATTGTTGGTGATCAAAAAGAATACTCTATAGTCGCAACATCAGTAGTAATCCCTAAATAATAAAAGAACATATTTTATATGAATGAAAATGACATTCTGGTTCCATCAGAAGTAACTTCATCAGAGAAGCAACTTATGGAATCTCCAGAAATTGAGACTATTGCAAAAACAGTAATCGAAAAGAATAAGCTTGAGTTCGGGCCAGCTGAAATTGGATACTTTTTAGTGTATCCAAATATTTCAAAGCAGAAAGCTGCCAAATGCATGAAAGCGACTCGGGAAGTTAAATACTATTCAGGAAATGATTACTTAATTGAAGTTTCCGGCGAGCTCTGGGACATGCTTGATAATGACACAAAAGAAATGGTGCTATACCATGAATTACTTCATATAGACCCATCTTTTAAGTCTAAAACTCAAGAATGGAAGATGAACTTGAAACGCCCAGATTTTTCGGATTACTACACCATTAATGATAAACACGGAAATGAATGGTATAAAACGGTTCAAGCAACAGCTTCATCGTTATATGATTTAGATCCTCGCCAAGAAAGTAAAGTATCACTTTAACAGATTTTCTTTCTTAGTGTTAGAATGTAAAGCCCTCTTTTTCAAGGAGGGCTTTTATTTTATTAAGATGATCTCCCTGAATTTCTATACTCTTACCTTTTACCGTACCGCCTGTTCCTAGCTGTTGTTTCAGCTTTTTAGCAAGGTTTTCTATAACCTGTGGATTGTGCTGTATGTTTTTAATAACGGTAACTTGTTTGCCTCGTCGGCCCGATTTATCTACGGTGATAGCTAATTTCATTTCTTATACGATCGTTTTTTTCCAGTTCCCTTTTCTGAATAATATAAACCCAACTACTCCAAGCATTGTCTCAGAAATCACGATAGAGTAGAAGACGCCTTCTTCATTCATTCCCATTTTAAAGGCTAAGAAATATGCGAGCGGAATCTCTAGAATCCAAAAAATAAATAGATTAATCATGGTAGGAGTGAAGGTGTCGCCAGCGCCATTAAAAGCTTGAATAATTACCATGCCGAAAGCATAGGCAATATAACCATAGCTCATAATGCGCAAACATTTTGCACCAATTGCTATGATTTCTAAGTCAGTTGTGAAAAAACCAATCAAACTTTCGCTAAAAAGAATGTTCAAAATTCCTACTAACCCAAGAAAAACCATGTTTATACCTGCAGAAATCCAAGTGGATTTCTCGGCACGGTCAGGTAATCCTGCACCTAGGTTTTGCCCAACTAAGGTTGCTGCGGCATTACTCATTCCCCAAGAAGGCAGAATAGTGAATATTAGAATCCTAATTGCAATGGTATATGCAGCTAAAGCAACACTTCCAAATTCAGCAATAATTCGAACCAATCCGATCCAACTTCCCGTTGAAATGATAAACTGACCAATGCCACCTAATGAAACTCGAACCAACTTCCACATAATATCCCATCGAGCCTTAAGGTGCTCTTTGGTAATTTTAATTCTCGTGTTAGAACCTGAGAGCTTATAAAATTGGTAACAAACACCAACACCTCGGCCTATTGAAGTGGCAACTGCTGCACCTGCAATACCCATTTCAGGGAAAATCCAAATACCAAAAATGAGCAGGGGATCTAAGACGATGTTTAATGCATTTGCAATTAGAAGAGTTTTCATTGATAATGCTGCATCTCCTGATCCCCGAAAAACAGCGTTTATAACAAAGAGAAGCATAATGACCACATTGGTACTAAACATAATAGTGGTATAAATCGAATACTTTGAAACGATATCTCCAGTCGCGCCCATTAAAATTAAAAGCTCAGATCCATATAACCCTCCTAAGATAGCGATTGGGACTGACGTGAGTACTGCAACGATTATAGCTTGAACGGCTGTTACAGATGCTTTGTCGAGTTTCTTTTCACCAGTTCTTCGCGCAACTAATGCGGTAGTGGCCATTGCAAAACCGATTGCAATGGAGTAAATCAAAGTGAGTAAAGATTCAGTAATTCCTACTGTTGCTACAGCTTCAGCACCTAGTTTTGAAACAAAAAAGATATCAATCACAGCAAAGATTGATTCCATGAACATCTCGAGAACTAGGGGAATTGAAAGTACAAGAATGGCTCGTTTGATACTTCCCGTGGTAAAATCCTTTTCAGTACCTGAAAGACCAGCTTTTACATCTTGCCAAATTTTGGTGGCTGTTGAAGGTTCTAAATTTCGGGATTCCATAGATTAAATAAGATCGTAAGAAGTGATGTTGAGCTAATTGTTCATCTATGTTATATAGATCGGTTATTATTTAAACAAAATACAGCCTTTACTAATTATAATCAGTAAAGGCTGTGTAAAATAAGAATTGTAAGTTGGTTAACTATAGAAAACTATCTCATTTTGGCTCTAGTACCACTTAGCGTAATAGAAGAGGTTTGGTTTTTCGGGGTAGTTACTGAAATTTTAATAGTCGTTTCACCTGGATCATCATTTTCATCATCAATATCTGATACTGAAAATGAAAATTGTGTCGAGCCAACACCAGGGAAAAGGTTATCTCCCAATGTAAAATCAACATCTCCTGAAGCGGCTAAACCTTCACCAACTTCGACTTTGATCGTAGTTCCTGCTGCCAATGGATTACCAAATTGGTCAGTAGCTTCAAAGTTAAATGAAACACCACCATTTGGTGCAATATTAAATGTACTAGGCGTTACTGTTGGAGTTTGGGGCAAACCTGAAAATAGAACCACTGTACTGTCTGAAACGGTTTGATTAGATTTCCCAATTGTACTTGCAATAACATAACCATAGCCGGGACGGCCACCACTACCTGCGATTGTTTCATTTGGTCTAGGTTTAGCAGTAATTAATTGAACAGTTGCTACGCCATCAGCATCTGTTTCTTTTGAACCTTGAATGGTTCCCCCCGTAGTATTAAAGTAAACCACAGTTCCTGGTTTTACAGGATTGCTAAATTCGTCGCCTACAATAACAGTTACCGTATTTCTTACATTATTGAAGTTATAACCTTCGATATTCCTTTTGTCTAAGGTTAGGCTGAAATGCTCCTGATCTGGAAATCCACCATGAATGGCAATTAATACAGGAGTCGATTTGATTGTTAATCCAATGTCGTCTCTTGTGATACTTGCTTGGATTTTTACGGGACCAGCTCTATTTCCACTAAAAAGTGATGTTGTAACTTTGCCATCCGTATTGGTTTCAATAGTTGAAGGCGTTACTGCTTCTCCGCCACCAGGGCCTGAAATGATTTCAAAATTAACAATAACAGAGTTAGAGGTTGTAAGTGAGCGTCCAGCTGAATCTTGAACTTGGAATGTAAAGGCACTACTAATTTCATCACCTGTTTCAGCTATATTAATCGATTGCTTAGGAATACTAGTTAAAATAATAGCTGCAGGGCCAGTTGACGAACCTTGAACGCCTTCACCACCATCTCCGCCCTCATCAGGGTCAACATCTTCAGGAATTAGTACTAGAGGGTTGTCTAAGCTAACTTCGAGCCCTTTAGATGCGACAACAGTTATTGAGACTCTATCAAACCCTGTTTTTTTTGCTTCAATTACAATGTCTGTGGTTTGTTCAATTTCAATTCCTTTAAAACTAAAAGCTCCAGAAGAATCTGTTATGGCGGTTGCATTGAGCTCAACAGGAGAAATTATCTCAACTACTGCTTGGTACAAAGCTTTACCTGTTGATTGATTAATTACTGTTCCAGAAATTGAAACGGAGGTATCTGAATCAGTGCTTTTGCATGATGATAATGCAAATACCGTTACAAAAAGGAGAAATAGAGGCTGGTAAATTCTTTTCATGTTTTTTTCTTAAAGAGATATGAAATCGAATACTAAGTTACATATTAAATTTATGTGCAGTAGAATTATTTTCATTATCGGATATAATGTTGCTTCTTAAAGGATATTAAGACGTTTTAACAAGAACAGGACTTTTAACTAATTTAGGCTCAGGAACAAACTTCCAAACAATAAATGCCATCAATAAAATAGCTATAGCTCCAAAGTAAGTGTTACTTCTATAGCCATATGCTGAGTAAAGGGGGCCAGCAATACTCCCGCCAACACCATATCCTACTTGACCTATAGCCACGAGTAAACTCATAAGCGTACCTCTATTATTAGATTTAACCAATTCTGATGAAAGAGCTTGAAAGGGACTGATTCGCATTGCTATTAAAATCATAGCCATAGGGAAAAGCAAAAAAGCAAGCTCAATTCTAGTTACAAAAAAGGTAGTAAAATACATTAAAAGAGATAACCCCAAACAAGAGGTTACAATCATATTCTTTCTACCAACTTTATCGGATAACCAACCAGAAAGAGGTCCAGCAATTACATTTGCAAGGCCACCTGCTGCAAAAATGTATCCAATGGACGTTAATGAAGTGTTAAATGAGTCCTGTAGCCATGTGGGTAGGTAGATAATAAATACGGATAAACTCAAAAACATAAGTAAGTACGAAAAAGCAACATAAGCCACATCTGGTCTTTTTAGCAACTCTACATACTTGGATAATGAGGATAGAATAGTAAGTTTATTTGAATGGAGTACAACGTTTGGTTGCGGAACTTTAAAAAATATTACTAAAAAAGTAAGAGACATTATTACACCAAAAACAATAAATGGGGTTTTAAAATGAAAAGCTTCGGTTAAAAATGTACCAATAGGTATGCCAAGTATTTGGCCAACCGCAATGCCACTCATAACCCAACCGTTAGCCCAGCCACGTTTTTCATAAGGAAAGTAATCACCTACGTAAGCTACAGCAGCCCCACTAAGTACACCACCTGCAATTCCAGCTAATGCTCTTACTGTTAAGAAACTATAAAAATCGAATACAAAAGCGTGACAGAAAAGAAAAAATGCCATTGAACCACTGCCTAAAATAAGTACTTTACGTCGCCCAATCTTATCAGACAATGGACCCATTATAAGGGCAAATATACCCACCATAACGGCATAAATTGTAATTAAAGACCCTAGAAGTTGAGTGGGAGTATCAAGAGTTCGGCCAATTTCTGGAAGGATGGGGGCTATAATCATTATTTGGCAACTTGCTGAGAATACAAGTAACCACAAAGAGAAGATAACAAAGAATGATTCAGATTTATTTTTCTGCATATATAGAAAATAGCCAAAGTGAATGTACAAAGTTCACTTTAGAAAAAAACAATCTAGCCGATAATACTTATCGTATTAACTAACTATTACATGCTCACTTATTATTTAATTGTAAAAAAAATTGTGTAATTAATAGAAAGAAGATTACTCTTGTGCTAAAGCAACTATATAAGTTAAATTAATTCTAACTTTTATTTTAGCTTAACTTTTAAGAATTTTGTATCAATAAATCAAAAAACAAATAAATAACAATTAATAGGAGCTCATCATGGGTCAACAACAATTACTTCTCGTAATTTTAGTAACAATCATCGTAGGAATCGCAACTGTAGTAGCAATCAACACTTTTTCAAGTGCATCTGATTCTTCTAACGTAGACATGGTTCGTAACGACGTTGTTTCTTTAGCAGCATCAGCACAAGGTTACTACATGAAACCAGCTATGCTTGGTGGTGGTGGTAATAGCTTTAATGGCATTACTTTCAATCAAGTTGCATTTCCAACTGACGGTATCGCTGGTGATGGCTTAACTGCTTTCAATAGCAATGGTCATTACACTATTGCTGGTACAGATACAACAATTACTGTTACTGCAATTCCTTCTTCTAGAGCAGACGGTCCTATGAGTCTTACTTCTGGATTGGCTACTGACGAAGTAGCATTAGCGGCTTCAATTACTCCTAATGGAATAACTTGGACAGCTAATAACTAATTTAGTTTTAGTATTATCATAAAAAGCCCCATTATGGGGCTTTTTTTTTACCTAATATTTTATGGCAAATAAAGAATTACTCTTAGTTATTTTAGTTACTCTTGTTGTTGGAATATCTGTAGTTGTTGCAATTACAATCTTTAGAGAAATGAACAATGAGTCGAACAAAGACGCCATTAGGCAGGAAATGCTTTATGGAGCATCTAATGCTCAGTCTTATTATTTCAGATCAACTGCCCTTGGAGGCGGTGGCGGAGATTTTACAAATATTGGCTATAAAGATATTGGTATAGACACCTTGGGTTACAACGGATACTACTTTATATTAAATGCTAGTGTTACATCCTTTACAATGTCTGCAATTACAAGAGATAGGTTAGATACTATCGCAGCAACAGTAACAAAAAATGGTTTATCCTGGAATTAACTTCTTAATTATACGCATTAATGGCACAGTTTAGATTAAAAGCAGTCTCCAATACCGGGCGAGTAATTCAGAAAGAGTTTGAAGCTGAAAACAAAAAAGACGCACAAGAGAAAGTAGACCGACTATCAAAAACGAACGGACTCAACGTTCAATCGATAGAAAAAAAAGCAGTTTTTAGCTATAAAGTAAAAAAACAAGGGAAACCAGCATTAACGGGAGAGCAGGAAGCTTACAACAAAGAGGAAGTTGAAAAAGCCTTAATAAAACTAGGTTATAAAGTTGTAAGTATTAACAAAAACCTCTTCGAAATGAAGGGTGGAGTTCCGCACACAGAGGTAGTAACCTTTATTAGCCTTTCTGCAGATTTATTGAAACAAGGACTTACTTATGACGAAATTCTAAATTTGTTATTTGAAGATACTGGCAATAAGCGCATGAAGGATGTTATTAGAACTATCCAGAAAGATTTAAAGGATGGTAAGGAAGGGGGCGAAGTTTATGGTAAGCATGAAGGAGTTTTTGGAAAATTTGCAGCCTATATGCTAAGTGTTGCTTCTACTTCAGGTAACATGGCCCTAGTATTCGAAAGTACTGCAAAGTTTTTAGAGCGTGATGCTGAGTTTAAAAAGAATATGAAACGTTCTTTAATGATGCCAGCTGTTACAGTTATTGCTGTTACTGGTGTGGTTCTTTTTTATGTAGGATATATTTTCCCTTCAACAGCAGAGCTTTTTGTTGATATGGGGATCACTTTGCCGCCAATGACGGCTACTACTCTTGATCTAAGCTATTGGCTATCAGATAATTGGATTTTGCTTTTAATGAGTTTTTTGATGCCTATTTTTGGACTTATTTATTTTTCAAGAACAAAGAAAGGTAAGCTTGTTATTGATCGTTTGATAATTAAAATCCCCGTAATTGGAGATCTTTTACATAAAACAAGTATTGAGATTTTTGCTCGAGTTTTTTACACACTGTATAGCGGTTCTGGACAGAACATCGAAGTTATTAAGGTGGCGAGTGAAGCTTGTAGAAATTCCTATATGGAAAAGCAAATTAAAGAGATCGCTATTAAACGAATGTTGAAAGATGGAGCTGGATTAATAGAATCGATGGAAGAAACGGGTGTTTTTACAAGAACAGCTATCAGTAGATTTAGGCTTGGAGCTGAGTCTGGCTCTCTTCGTGAAAATGCTCGCCAGCTCGCTGAATATTATGAAGTTCAAACTACATATAAAATGCAATCAGTTATTGATACTATCAGTCTTTTTGTTAATTTGTTTATCATGATTGCCTTAGTTGGTATTACTATAGTTTCATCTGAATCAGCTGTTATAAAGCCTAATGGGTAAAATAAATATTCGAAGACATATTGGCGATATTCTAGTAAAAAAGGGTGTTATAACTAGTGATCAGTTACAGAATGCTCTCGTTATACTAGAACAAGAACCAGATAATAGCGAAAGGCGATTAGGTCAAATTCTTTCTCAGGATTTAGGGTTAAATCGGCATACCATAATGCGAGAAATCGCTACCATTTATGCTTTCCGCGAAGTGTTAGACAACGCAGAGACTGTTCCTACTGAAATTCTTGATCATATTAAAGAAAATGTTGAGAACTTAAATCAGGATATTATCAATGAGCTAGTCGTTCATAAAGCGATACCTTTTCATAAAACACATAGTTCTATCACCATAGCCGCTGCAGATCCTTCTGATCCTAATATTCAAGGGATTATTCAGAATCTGAATTTTAAAAAAATTGAGCTTGTATACTGTAAATATGAGTTAATTGAGCTTATTTTATCCAATGTTTACGAGCAGAAGAATGAGTTCCTGGATTTATTAGAAGAGATTGATTATGAAGAATCTCCCATTGAATCTGAAGATGAGTCAATCAACGAAGATGAGATTGATGCAGAGATTAATCAAAGCATGCTTAATTCTCTCATAGAAGGGATGTTGGTTGAGTCTGTGAGGCAAGGGGTAAGTGATATGCACATCGTTCCTAGTGGTCAAAATTCTACAGATATACGGTTTCGGGTTGATGGAAAGCTAAATCTTTGGTATCAACAAAAGAATGTGAAGCCTGAGGCAATTTCTGCGGTTATCAAAGATAAGACTAGAAACGTGGATCGTTTTGAAAGAGACGCATCTCAGGATGGTTTCATTCAGCGCCAAATAGATGGGGTAGGCATTCGGTATCGGGTTTCAATTATGCCAATTGTTGGTAACCAATACGACCGTAAATTCGAATCTATTGTAATTCGTGTATTAGATGATAGAAAAGTAATTAGAGATTTAGATAAATTAGGCTTACAACCAATCGCCAAAACGAATTTCCAGAAGTCTATTGCCAAACCTTCTGGTATTGTAATTATCACAGGACCAACTGGTAGTGGTAAGTCAACTACTTTAGTTGCAGCACTATATTCAGTAATCGATCCAACAAAAAATGTTCTTACGGTAGAGGAGCCTGTAGAATATATTATTGATGGAGCACGGCAGTTGAAGATAAGTAACCATATGTCTTTTGATCAATCAATTCGTGGAATTTTAAGGCATGATCCTGATATAGTTTTAGTTGGTGAAATGAGAGACTTAAAGACTGCTGAAATTGCAATTAAACTAGCAAATACTGGTCACTTAACTTTTTCAACATTACACACGAATGATGCTCCAAGTGCGGTTTCGAGACTTTTTAAGATGGGAGTAGAACCTTTTCTGATTGCCAATGCAGTAAACCTAGTAATGGCACAGCGTCTTATCCGTAGATTGTGCGAAAGTTGTAAAGAAGAGTTTGTCCCTCATCCAGAACTGCCAAGAGGTATTGGGTTTACCGATGAAGAAATTAAGGAAACAAAATTCTTTAAGGCTATAGGCTGTGAAAAATGTGGATCTTCAGGTTTTAAAGGTCGCTCTGCAATTCATGAGGCATTATATTTTTCCAAAGAAATTAAAAAATTAATTCTAGAGTCTGGTGGTGATATTGACGAAAATTCCATTAAAGAATTAGCAATTAAAGAAGGGATGCTTACATTAAGAGGATCAGGGCGGGAAAGGATTAAAGAAGGAATAACTACTATAGAAGAAGTTATTGCAGGAACAATTGAAGATTAATTTGAATTAGTGATGAACTTGTTAAATATTAAACTACCAATGGCTATAGACAACTTTAATTGGGGGCTTGTATGAGTACAGAAATAAAAGACACAGCTGGTGAAGCAGTACCGGATTACATTAAGAAATTTCTTAAAGAACCTCCGTTATTACTAAGAAATTTTCATTATGAAGATGTTCTAGAATTTCTACAATTAGGAGTAGCAGAACGCTTTATTCCAGATGATGTGATAATTAATGAGTCTGAGTATGTTAATTCCGCGTTTTTAGTTGCAGAAGGTAAAGTTGTAATATGGAAAGATAATATTCAGCTAGCCACACTATCAGAGGGTAATTTTCTGGGCGAAGCATTTTTATTTAGTAAAAATAGCAGGATGGCTAAAGTTACAGCTGAGGGAAATTGCGTTCTATTACGTTACGAACGCTATGACGCACTTAATTTCTTTCGTAAAAAGCCAGAAAAGTTGTTTAACATTTTCACTAAGAATATTATAGAAATACAGCAACGTAAAATTAGTAATATGAACGTCCAATTACTGAATCTTAAGAAACGTCTCTTAAACGATTCTAGTTGGTAGGTATTCTAAGTGCCTTTTATGCTCATAATTAAACAAACTAAATTCGTAACAATTACCTAACTAATCTATCTAATAAGCTCATCATTCGAAATGGAATGAAATAATATGCAGACGGGATCAACAGAACAGACACTTAGCAGTTTAACTGCGCCTTTGATAAAGCAAATACCAGTTACTGTACATGGTAGTGAGCTCTATGCTGTTTTGGGTAAAATTCTCGATGAACAACCTGATGAAACAAGACTTGCATTAAAAAATATACTTGAGCAATATTTAATGCATATGAAAAAAAATCAAGCATCTGATATAGATATTGGTGGCTTGGGGTGTGATGGTAAAATTTGGTATCGCATATTTGGAGATAAAAAACCTTTTAAAAAGTCCGATAATTATTCTTTAATTGAAACGGACTTACTATTGTTAAACATACTTGTTAATAGCCAAAGAGAACGATTAATAAAAGATAAGAATCTCGACTTTTCTTACTCTATAGATGTTGGTGATGGTAAAACTCAACGCTTCAGAGTCGACATCTACTTTGATATGGAACATTTTGCTATGAACATGAGGAAAATTGATAGTACCATTCGTCCTTTCAAATCACTCAATGTTCACCCTGAAATTGCAAAAGCATTAAGTCTCAAGTATTATAAATATGGCTTAACTTTAATCACTGGCATTACCGGTTCAGGGAAGTCTTCTACACTAGATACGATAATAGATGCAAATAATCGTACTGTTGACTCTCATATTGTTGTAATTTCTTCCCCGGTTGAACTTATTCATAAGCCTTTACGGTCAGTTGTCCGGCATAGAGAAGTTGGACGAGATGTAGACTCTTTTAAAGATGGCGCAATTCAGGCCTTAAGACAAGATCCTGATATTATAGTTATTGGTGAGCTGAGGGATCCTCAAACTATATTAACAGCTTTAGAAATTACAGATTCCGGTCACAAAACATTCTCTACATTACATACATCATCTGCAATGGACAGTATTGACCGTATTTTAGGTGAAGTACCAACAGCAGAACAAAATAGAGTGAGGTCAAGATTAGCGGATGTATTAACTTGTGTAATTAGCCAGAAGCTTGTGCCAAGCATTGATGGAAAAAGAGTACTTGCAAAAGAAGTTTTATTAGGAACTTTTTCGGTAAAAGCAGCCATTAGGAATAATAATGTTGGTGAAATTTACCAAATGATGATGGAAGGGAGCGAGAAGGGTATGAATACATTAGAACAAGATTTAAAACGTCTTTTCCAGGAAGGTAAGATTTCTAAAGAAAGTGCATTAAATTATTCGAATAATAAAACTAAGATGATGCAGCTTTTTAGTGAGGTTAACTATTAATTGATGGCAAACAAAAAGATATATACTGGTATAGTTCTTGAGGATGACTATTTAAAAATAGCTAGAATTAGTGTAATTGGTAAAAAAGCTACATTAGTATACCTAGATAAAATAAAGCTAGTTGAGAATTTAGAAAAAGCACCTTCTACTGTTGAGGTAGAAGCCCCTGTGGTTTTCGATGCGTTTGATGACGAACTAGAAGACGATAGTATTTTTGGTATAGAATCGGATCTTCCTGATTTGGATGAAGGTTCAGATGAAGAACCAGACGATTTTGAAATTGATCTAGACTTAGATAATCTGGATAGCGGCGAAGAGTTGATTGACGTTGATATGGCTGACGAGAATAATGATTCGGCACCTGCTAGCAACGAGCTTTTACTCTATAATATATTGAGCAATTTTAGCCACAAGAAAATCCACTTAGGGCTTAATATTCATGCTGGGGGTAGCATCTTTCAGATTCTTAAGGATGTGGACTTTTCATCTACCAAAAAGAAAGATCTTAGAATCATTGTTGATGATAGATTAGAAGCTTTATATGGTACTCCTAAAGCTGAGGATTTCTATTCGTACACTGTTAGAGAAGATGGAGCTCTACTCTTAGCTTCTATTGACGATGAACCTCAAACGCTCCAATTACTCGATAGAACATCTAGTTTATATAGAGGAAAACTTTTTATAGAAGAGATTCTTCCCGATGAAGTTCTCTTAATAGGGCTTATAAGAGGTAACTACGAATTAGATCCAAGTAGTATAACCGCAGTAATACAATACGGAGAATCTTACTGTAGAGTATTATTTATGAAAGGTAAAGAGCTGTGGATTGTTTCACCTATTATTACAGAGGGAACAAACTCTAGAAAATTTTTAAATACTGTTTTCAGTAAAATATTATTTCAGCTTGATACAGGAGAAGTACCTAACCTAGACCGTATTCTACTGTGTAATAATATTTTAGGTGAAGAGGCAATAGAGTTTTTTCAAGATAGATTTCCTGACATTGATGTTTCTGGATTCAGCTTTGATGAAGAGGTATTTGATACCGATAAGTTTGATACTGGTGCCGTAGGATCTTTTACGACAGCAATTGGTATGGCCTGGGCTACAGCTGGCTTTAACAAGGATAAGTTTCCCAAACTGAGCTTTCTGCCCAATACTGTAAAAGACCGACAAAAGATTTTTAAGCTTCAATGGCACGGTTATGTAATGCTATTCTTAATTTTTATAACACCTTTTATTTTCAATTACTATTACCTTAAAAATACTGCCGAAATAGAAACGCTAAAAGAACGTGTGTTTACGCTTGATCAAAACATTACATTGATGCAAGCTACTGTCAATAATTACAATCAAACAAATCAAGATTTAGCCGCTATTCAATCTCGGTTGGTATTGTTAGATGAACTAAGCAATGGTACTCTGACTTGGTCGGTAAATTTTGATATCCTCAATAGAGGAGTGAATAATATTGACTCAATTTGGCTCACATCACTAACATCTACGCCAAATTCAAAAACTATCGAAGTGCAAGGTTATTCATTATTCAAAAATAGAATTCCAATGATTGCTGATATCTTTGATAATGCAGTATTAATTGACGTAAGTAGAGCAAAGATTAGAGATGAAGATGTTTATTCGTTCCGATATATAGTTAATAAAATTGTAGCAAATCAGAACATGTATACTCCTGAAAATGCTAAAGGCTTAGATAACGTTTTGGGGAATTAGGAAAGAAAATGACATACGCCCTACGAAATACAATTATACTTCTTATTACCCTATTTCTTTTTGTTGGGGCAGCTATAGGATATGTTAAATTTTTTCAGCTTGGAAAAATAAGTGATCTATCTTCTCAATTAGTATCTAAAGAAGCTGATTATGCAGCTAAGCAAAAGATAAGAAATGATTATCCAGCCTTACTGGATAAATATTTACTAGCCAAGGATATAGTTTTAGGTTATGACAAGACTCTATATCCCGCTAATAATCCAGATGATGTATACAATTATTTAAGCCAAATTTCCGGAGAGGGATTAGAACTATTCTATGATTTTATACTTGTCGACTCAGTAAAATCTGATCAATATGGAATTATCAACTCCGACATTCAAGGCATGGGAGTTTATAGTGATATTGTTACTTTCGTAAATACATTAGAAAACAGTACGCTATTAAACAAAATAGAAAAACTGTCGATTACGCCACTCAACAACGATGATAATAAAGAGTACGTTTCGTTTAATTTTAGGCTTAAAAGCTATTATCAAAGGGTTAGTTTTGAAAACGGAATAAATATGGATGATTCACTTCAGCAAAATCCCAATATTTCTGTGTATAATCCATTTAAGCCAATAATAATGTCAAATATTCCTCTCAACGAGGATAACCAAATAGAAATAGAACGCTCTAGATTATTGGGTATTTCAGGTACAAGAGTATTTTTGATTGATCAATTTGGAAACACCAGAACACTAAAGATTGGTGATAAAGTTTTTCTAGGATATTTAAAATCCATAAATACAAGTAAACGAGAAGTTGTTTTTGATCTTGATAAAGGCGGAATTAAAGAATTATTTACTCTAAAGGTAGAACGATGAAATTAACGAGTACATATAGCATACTAAAAGGCTTACAGAGTTTATTTCTGTTAGGGCTGTTACTTATCCTTTCAGGAGAGGTTAATGCCCAGACTTTACCTTTTAGGGAGTATACAAATCCAGACGAAATAGTAACATTCGATAGGGCGACCTCTTTTATTGAGGCAGTTGAAATAATCAATCAATTTGCTCAAGAATACGAGAATAAATTTATTGTTGATAAATCGGGTTACTCTGGTGAGATAGGTGTTAGCCTCCCAGCAATGCACTGGAAAGATGCTTTAACTTATATTCTCCAGTTTAGAGGCTTAGAACTTATTACTACTCCACAATACTACGAAATTGGTGTTAGAACTATAAAAAGTGGTAACCCCCAACAACAAAATGTTGGTGCTGCTACTTCAGCGCTCCCTCAAAAAATACAGAAGGCGACAACTGCAACACGGGAAGTGCGTATTAACGCTACTTTTTTTGAGGGTAATAGAAGAGCATTACAAGAGATTGGGGTTGATTGGTCAACCCTTACTAAAAATGTTCCTACGAATATTAATGATTTTATTGATCCAGATGGTTCTGAATCAATTCCACAAACAACGTTTAATGACCAATTCGTATCAATAAATGCTACAAGTGCTAACCAGGTTTCACAGAACGTTTTTAATGCGTTGGTAAACTTTGGAGAAGTTGGCCCAGTAAATGTACAGGCTTTATTTAGTGCTTTTGAGTCTAGTAACTTGGGTAATATTCTTGCAACTCCATCCATTAAAGTAATTGATGGAGAGCAAGGGAAAATTCAGGTAGGTCAAGATTTTTCTATCAAACAAAAAGATTTTGCTGGTAATGTTAGCGATGCTTTTTATAGTACAGGTACAATCTTAACTGTTACACCTACAGTTATTGAGTATGACGATACCACATTTATCCATTTAGATTTAGATTTAGAACGTTCAACTGCCTTGCCAGACGCCGTTAGTACAATAGTAAATAAGCAGACTGCAAAAACACAAACGCTGCTTCTTAATGGTGAGGCAACTTCAATTGCAGGGCTTTATCGTACCGATCATACCAGCGTAAGAAGAGGAGTGCCTATATTGAAAGATTTACCGCCATGGTTTTTTGGATTGAGATATATTTTTGGATATAACTCTGACGATAAATTAGAGAATGAGTTGGTAATTCTTGTACAGGCTGAACTTGAAAAATCATTGCCAGAGCGTATGAATGATGCTTTGATTTCAAAACAAGAGTTGCTTCAGAACGAAAGAGAACGTTTTAGAAATGGAATGGAATACATTCTAGAGCAAGCAGAGAAAAGTGCAGTCATACCTTTAGATGTAAGTCCAAAAGTAGTAGGATCTCCAACGCCAGAAGTAAATGTTGAGCCTAAAAAGCCTGACACCACAATTGAAATAGACCCTATTGTAGAACCTGAAAAGGAGCTAACAGAAATAGAAGAAAAGCAGTTATCTGATCTTTCGATGCCAGTTAAAAACCCTGAGTTGATGATGGTGGTACCTAAAGCGTTCAACTTAGATGATTATCTTGTAAAACAAGAAAATGGTGAATTAGAAGTTGCTGCAGAGGATAAAACACTCAAATATTTTGTTATTGGTGGTTCCTTTATAGTGCCAAATAACGCTTACCGATTTGAAAAGGCCCTTGATGCTGAGGGTTTTACCTCCAGAATTCTCTATAATCCAAGCTCTAAATTTAATTATGTTGCCTACTCTGGGTTTAGTAATTATAAAGAAGCAGTTGCCCAAACACTAAAAATACGAGAGGCTTTAAACCCTGAAGCTTGGTTATTTAAGATGGAAGGCCAAACGGAGTATAAGAATCAGAATTAAGAAACGGCGTATTGTTCAATAAAATTTATCGAGAGTTCATTGAACTCTTCAGGCCGTTCAACATTGCACACATGCCCACAGTCTTTTACTACTTCTAAATAGGAAGTTCTGTGTTTTTCAACAATTTGTTTAACAGGAGGGAGGAACATGTAATCTTCTTCTCCCATAATGTAAAGCATGGGTGTTGATATTTCTTTTTCCTTGAAGTAGCGTAATAATGGATTAATCTCATTTGTAAGCTTGAACCATTTTAGAAATTCTTTTTGGTATAGCTTTTTTGCCTCTCTTATAAATAAATTTCTGGACTCCTCATGCCGCTTCCTAGGCATTATTATCCATGCAAAAAACTTGTATAATAGCATATAAGGAATCACTCTCTTAAAGATATTACCTACAAATACTAGTATCCTTGAACGTACATTGAGCCTTGTAATAGCTCCACAAAGTATGGCTGAGTGAATTCGTTCTGGAGCAATTTCCCCCAAAGTTCTTATTATTATAGTACCGAGAGAAACTCCTACAAAGTGGGCTTTTTGAATCTCTAAATGATCTAGCACATCAATGATGTCTTGGCTTATATTTTCAAAAGAATAGTTCTCTTCATAATACTTTTGAAGTAAATCTTTAGACTTCCCGTGGCCTCTTAAGTCAATAAGAAGAACATTAAATTTTTTTTTGTAAGGCTTAATTTGATTAAACCAAATAGACGAACTCCCCCCAGCACCGTGAATAAACACGACCCAGTTTGCAGAAGGAGATTTAATGTATTCTTTGTAATAGAGCATTCTTCCTAACTTTTCACCTAATACAAAACCTAAAATAGTAGTTTAATTCTGTAATAACATCTTACTAAAGATTTCATAATTCTGAATTAATATGATAGGAATATTATCTATTAACTAATAGGTAACTTCTCATGATTAAAGTATCAAACGATTATGATTCTCAAACAATTAGAAATTTTGAAATTTCAAGTCAGAAATATACTGTACGATTGGCCCAAAACCGTGAAGAAATAGAAAAGGCATTAAAACTTCGGTTTGTTGTTTTTAATGTTGAACTCGGCGAAGGTTTAGAAGAATCTTATGTCAACAAATTGGATGAAGACCGCTACGATGAATTCTGTTACCATTTAATTATCATTGAAAACGCCACAAAAGGAGTTGTAGGAACTTATAGAATCCAAGATAGCGACAGTGCAGCCGAAGGCTTCGGATTCTATACAGAGAATGAATTCGATTTATCATCATTCCCAGATATTATAAGAACAGATGCTTTTGAGCTAGGCAGGGCTTGCATAGATATTCGGCATCGAAATGGTCGTGTTCTATATATGCTTTGGAAAGGGATAGCTAAGTTTATGAATCTATTAAATAAAAAGTACCTTTTTGGATGCTGTTCTATAACTAGTCAGAATCCTTCAGAAGGTTTAGCAGTATACGAACACTTAAAAATGGGTGGCTTTGTAAGTGATACCTATTTTGCTGAAGTTACACCAAATTATGAATGTTTGAGTTTTATTGATTCGCCATGCTCGGACTTAAAAGTAGAAATACCACAACTTTTTAAACTTTACTTAGAATTAGGGTGCAAGGTTTGTAGTAAACCCGCATTAGATCGGGAATTTAAAACTATAGATTTTCTAATTCTTTTGAATTTAAATTCCTTTTCAAGAGAATCAAGAGCACTTTTTTTGTAATAGTTCACTAGATTCTCTCCATGAGATTTTTGAGAATTATTGTACGACTACCACTCTTTTTGTTAGCTACATTGTTTTGCTATTTATTTATAATGGTGGGAGTTTTTATGACTGCTATTGGTCTTAATGGTCAGCCAACCAGTAGCTATTTCTTAGGTGCATGGGGAAATATAATTTGTGCCATTATTGGATTAAAAGTGCATGTTAAAGGAACAGCTCCTAAACCACCATTTTTCTTCGTTAGCAATCATTTAAGCTATGTTGATGTAATGGTCTTGTGTAAAACAACGAAGAGCTTATTTGTTGCTAAGAACGAAGTAAAGAGCTGGCCAATTTTTGGTATCATTGCCAGAACAATTGGAATGATTTTTGTTGATAGAGATAAAAGGTCGGACGTAACTCGTGTTAATGCTGAAATATCAGATAGACTTGCGAGAAATTATGGAGTGACAATATTTCCAGAGGCCACTACTAGCCCAGGCCACGAAATTCTTCCTTTTAAAACCTCATTACTTGCTTATCCAGCCGCAAAATCAATTCCCGTACATTATGCTTCTATTACTTACTCTACCCCTAAAGATGATCAAGACGCATATATGGCCATTTCTTGGTGGGGAGATCAAACATTTTTTAATCACTTTATTAATTTTCTGTCGTTGAGAAAGTCTTCGTGTACAATTACGTTTTGTGATGAGCCAGAGTTTAATACAGATAGAAAAGAATTAGCCTCGGAACTATATAAAAAAATTGAAAGCACTTTTAAGCCAGTTATCGAATTTTCGGAGTATGCAAAAAAACACACTAGTGGTTAAACCAAAAATTCACTTAATAGATTGCGGAATCAATAATCTAACACTTGATGATGTCATCAATCAGTTTATAGTATTTTCAAACTTGTATAAATCTTGATGTCGAAAATCAAAAGCTTTTATTCGTTAATAAGCTGGAAATACTTTGTTTTATGCTATTTATTTCTATTAGCTGGATCTTTCTTTTATAACTCGTTGCCAGAGAAAGAGAATTCACTAGAGTATATATCTAAATTTAACTCGTTCAATATTCAGCAACCATTAGTCTTACTTATTCCTGATAAGCAAAATAGTTCGGATTTAAGAAATTTAGATACTTATCTAAGTACAAATTTCAACCTTCTTATTCTCGACTATTCAGAATTCTATAAAAATGAGAATAATGAAAATCGATTTAAAGCAGTTGATAATGCTCAGCAACTAATTCATAAATTAGAAGATTTAAACTCTCTAGAGGTTCATATTGTAGCACAAGGTTTTGGAGCCATAATTGCAGCTAAAGCATTTTCGCTTAGCCCAAATACGTTTTCATCCATTACATTCATTAATTCTTCTGGTTTACAGGAGTTTGAACTTTTGGGAGGTCACACTATGAATAAAGCAGTCTATGGCGCTCAAACAGGATTATGGTGGGGAATAGAGTATCTAATACCGCACTTTGGCTTATTAAATTCAGTTCATTCAAACTATCATTTAAATCGTGCTAATTACGAGACAGATAGAAGAGATCTAAGAGGGATAATGAATAAGATTGATATCCCAACTTTTATTGAGCAAAAAACGAATAGAAAATTCGAAACTTTTGGAGTTTCAAAAGAAATCGAACGCCTAGTTCCGCAAAGTATTTTTAAAGAATATGATGTTTCTGAAATAGGATATGAAGAGTCTCAGAAAGCTATTTTATCATTTATTGAGTCTGTGGAAAATGGATTATCTATAGAGCCTTCAACTGAAAGACTAGCTTTATCACAACTTGCATTTGAATATAAAAATGTAATTAAAGCGGAAGGGTGGATGCTAATTGGGCTGATGGCTTTAATTGTATTCTCTACATTTTTCTCAGAAGATTTAGCTTGTATTGGAGCTGGGTTAATGGTCGCTCGTGGACTCATGGGATTTTGGCCTGCAATGCTAGCAGGTCTATTCGGCATATTAATTGGTGATACTTTTATTTATTTGGCAGGCAGATGGTTAGGAAAGTCAGCTGTTTCAAGGAAACCATTTAGTTGGTTTATAAATGAACAAGATTTAGAGCGTTCTTACCATTGGTTTGAAGCAAAAGGTCCTATTATAATTTTAGCTTGTAGATTCATACCTGGTACTCGGTTCCCAACGTATTTTAGTGCAGGTGTAATTGGGTCAAGCTTCTTAATGTTCTTTTCATACTTTGGTTTGTCTTCTATAATTTGGACCCCCTTGATTGTAGGTCTCTCTGTAGCCTTAGGCCAACAAATGATGGACTACTTTACGTTATTCCAAGAATATGCTCTTTGGGGTTTAATTGGATTTGTAATTACCACATACTTATTTATTAAGCTCATTGTACCATTATTTACTTATCGTGGAAGAAGAATACTCAAAGGGAAATTTACTCGAAAGTTGAACTGGAAGACTTGGCCAACGTATATATTATATTCACCTGTAGTTATTTGTCTCATCAAAGTTTGGTTTAAGTATCGAAGCATCTCAGTATTTACTGCAGCAAATGCTCATATAGACGAAGGGGAATCGATGTCTAAAACACTCTCTCAAATTACTGAGAATGCATCTATTGCTCCTTATATTGTGCTAAGTAATGAATCCGATCTCGAAAAAAATCTGGTGCTTTGTGATTCTTTTATCGAAAACGAATCTATTGGTTATCCGGTTGTTCTAAAACCAGACTCTGGAAAATATGGAGGAAGTGTAAAAATTATTCAGAGCAGAGAGTTTTTACTTAAAGAGCTTAAAGATTTATCTGAGAAATACATCCTTCAGAAGTTTATAGCTGGTCAAGAATTTGCAATATTTTATTATCGCTATCCCAATGAAGAGCGTGGGAACATATTTTCCATTACAAAGAAAAAATTATTGTTTCTCATAGGGGATGGCGAACAAACAATTGAGGAACTTATCTTAAATGATGAGAGAGCGATTTGTTTAGCAAATATACATTTAGAGAAATTCGTACATGAGTTATATGATGTTCCTGAGAAAGGAGAGTCTGTTCCATTAGTTGAGTTAGCTTTGTACTCTAAAGGAGCTCTGTATTTGGATGCAGATGAGCTTAAAACGCCCGAGCTCATATCAATCATAGATCGTATAGGCAAAAGCTTAAAAGGGTTTCATATTGGACAATTCGATATAAGAGTTCCAAGTCCTGAGCATTTGAGGCGTGGGGAAGATATTAGCGTAATTGCATTGGATGGTGTTATTTCCACATCATCGAATGTCTTTGATCCTAAGTATAACTTCAGTTTGGCAATCAAAATTCTACTCAAACAATGGAATATTGCTTATAAAATAGGTTCCATTAATGCTGATAGAGGTGTTAAGCCAATAGGAGTATTAAGCTTAATCAAATGTTTAATTGCCCGTCGCTAGCGTCTTTTGGATTGAAAAAAATCTTTGAGTAAAAACTCACAGTCAATTTCTAGTATCCCCTGAATGACACTGACCTGATGATTAAGCTCTTTGTTCGCTGAAATATTGAATAGTGAACCACAACCTCCAGATTTTGGATCAGTCGCACCAAATACAACCGTATCTATTTTACTCCATACTAAAGCACCAGAGCACATAGCACAAGGCTCTAGCGTAACATAGAGTGTACAGCCAGATAAATACTTCTGGCCCAAAGTTTCACACGCGGCAGATATAGCTATCATTTCAGCGTGAGCGGTAGGATCTTTTAGTGTCTCAACCTCATTATAGCCTTTTCCTATAATTTGTTGGTCTTTAACAACGAGAGCACCTATTGGGACTTCACCTTTACGTTTGGCTTCTTCAGCTAAGAGCAATGCTTTCTGCATAAATTGTTGATGAGGTCGCCATAATGTAGGTTTGGTTTTTTCCATGTACTTGGTTTGTTTATCTTCTTTTTTTAAAGTTAAATCTATTGATAATGCCGATCGAAAAAGACAATATTTCTGAATTTATATTGAGTAAAATCCGAACAATTCCAGATTTCCCAAAACCAGGAATTCAATTTAAAGATATAACTACATTACTTGCCGACAAAGAGGCGTTAAAATTAACTACTCAAACACTTACTAAACCCTTTCTTGACAAGAAAATAGATGTTGTTGTTGGCTTAGAGTCTCGTGGTTTTCTTTTCGGAACTAATATATCAGAGCTTTTAGAAGCATCTTTTGTTCCAGTAAGAAAACCAGGAAAACTTCCGTCAGAAGTTATTTCTGAGAGCTATGCTCTCGAGTATGGAACGGATAGTGTTGAAATGCATGTAGATGCTATTAAAAAAGGTGATAGAGTTTTAATTCATGATGATTTAATTGCTACCGGTGGGACAGCCTCCGCCGCTACTCGACTTGTAGAACGACTTGGTGGTGAAGTAGTGGGCTATTCATTTATAATTGAACTCGGATTTCTCAATGGCAGAGAAAATCTGAATGATTCATTTATCGATAGTATTATCGTTCTTTAGAAGGAACAAAGCATTCATCTCCTGATATAATTGTTGAAACGCTCACCAATCATATCAGGAGATAATCATGCTAAAAATATCACACTTCCGGCTTTTACTTACTTTTACCACAATTTTTATTGTGGGTACTTCTTGCAAAACATTTGTCGTTAAAGACGTCAACTATTCTCAACAAGTAGAAAGTGTACTTACACCAAACTCAAATGGTGAAGTTCATGATAGTAGATACTCACTATCATTCAATATTCTTCCATTCCAATTTCAAGAGACAAAAGACTCTTCATCTGTTTCTGTAGATGAAGTACGAATTATCCGAAATTCGGAAGGATTTTACTTTATTACTGCCGATGGCTTTTCTAACGTTTATGTAATGGAACCCATTAAAAACGGCTTAAAACTGAAAAAGAAGATTCATATTTCTGAGCAGGGACTAATTGCACCGGCCTTCAATTTAAGGTCACCATATGTGCAACTGATTGATAAAGAGACATTACAGTCATTCAGTTTAAATGAAAAAGGTATTCAAAATAAGGAGCAAAAGTCATGAAAGGTTTCGTTAATACACTACTAGTTACGTTAATTGCCGTAATATCTACGTATTCAGTCTCTGCACAACAATCAGATTATGAAGTTAAAAAAGAGTTCGAATCTAGATACACATCCTTAGAGACAACCATCACAAAAGCTAATAGCGTAAACAGAATTGATAGCATTCTTTTAGCTATTGATGATTTGGCATTGGATAATATTGAGCATGAAGAATTGTTGAACTTTGCCCTTTATCCTGAATCTTATGCTTCAGCAATTTCAAAATTAAAAAGTGATGCGAGAACTACTGAGTACAAATTATTGATTATTGAGAATCAGACTGAGCGATTAACCATGCTCTCAGATGAATTAGGCAATTATAAACAAGAGATTTCAAATCTTGTTAAAAGGAGCGATTCTCTACGAATAGCGATAGCGAGCTCACAAGAAAGTGAGAGAAAGCTATCTGAATTGGTACGCAATTATAGAAAAAGTGTGGAGCAAAGAGATGAATTCATCTTTGACATAGTTGATTCACTATTTATTACATACAAAGAGTTAAACCCGAATGCAGTAAAAGAATTAGCTCGTCAGAACAATGACAGATCTCTATCTAATACTGATAATCCTCTTTCTATGATAAGTTCAATTGTTGATCAAAATATTGAGACTCTTAAAGTAAACGACAAGTCTCTATCTACTGAAGATTACCTTAGAATGTATGCGTTGCAAAAAAAGGTAGATAATGTTTGGAAACAGATAGGTGATGAACTTGTAATTATATATGGTGGCAATAATAAGAATAAGTGGCAGCATGGAATTAGCGCAGACATTGAAGAATGGAAAGCTAGTGCATCTTATGCCATGTGGAGTTCTTTAGATAATTATCTGGATTACCAAGATATTAACCTTGATGCCTTTGATAACAACCAAAGTTTTTTTGCAGCATTAGATAGTTTTGTAACAAAGGCGACGGTTACTAGTGATGGGAATATTATTAAACAAGATAGTTACCATGATTTCAAAGCATTTAAAACGCTCTGGTCTAAAAAAATCATGAATGATTGGAATAAGTATTTGGTTGAGGCAGATGTACTTACCACCGTTCAAATGGCTAGTATCGACTCAAAAGTTGATGAGTGGGGAGAAAAGTCTAGACCTCTTTCTTTTGGATACTTTGTACTTTTTGGTGTCGGATTAATCGCATTAATCGGTTTTATTGTAGCCCAAGTTAAGCGTTAGATTTATCTAGTTCTGGTTAAAAAAAGGTTGACGTATATGGTCAGCCTTTTTTTATATTCTATGAATGGAACAAATCTAATTTATATATGAAAAAATCAATACTTCTATTATTACTAGCGCTTACGTTCACTCTTGATGTATTTTCCCAAGAAGAGGTTAAAAGTTCTACAACTTTAATATTTGTACGACATGCGGAAAAAGTAGATGATGGAACTCGTGACCCAGCACTATCTCCTGAGGGTGAAGTTAGAGCAATACTCCTTAGAGATATTCTTTCTTCTGAGTATGAAGAGATCAATGCTATATTTAGTACTCCGTATAAAAGAACTCAGTTTACAGCAAAACCATCTTCTGAGTATTATGAAGTTGATGTTGAAGAGTATGGGCTAAAAGATCCTAAAGCTTTAATAAACTCAATTCTTGAAAAATACTCAGGACAAACGGTTCTTATTGTAGGTCATTCAAACACTACGCCTATGTTAGTAAATGTAGTTCTAGGCGAGGAGAAATTTCCGCAACTTGATGAAAGCGTATACAACCAGATATATATTCTTCAAGCTACTGAAGTTGGTGAAGCAACTATTGAAGTTAAAACTTATGACACCAAATAAGATCTAAGGAAGTGAAAACCTCTTTCTAAACATCCATTCACTAGCTAAAAGAATCAGGACTAGTATAAACCAGAAAACATGCTTAACTGGGAATAAATATGATTCCTCAACACTAGTTGTGGTTCCAAGTAGGTTCTGATTCTTTAAATCATCCCAAATTGAAAAATCGTCATCGAATGGATGAAATAAGCCATTCGACCTTTCAGATATTCCCCTAAGGATTTCATCATTCCTAGTGGTATTTGCAAGTTCAGAGCTTGACTCGATAACTAGAAACGCTCCTTGTTGAGATTCGATAGATCTACCTTCTTTTATTGCAGTTGCTTCGTAATTGTATTTCCCGCTTGGCAAAGCTGGCAGGTTGAGTTTGTACAATCCATTCCCAATATTACTAAGAGTATATGTTTTAGTAGTAGCTTCTTCCGAATCTAAAGTGAGGTTAATTGTAGCATTGGATTCTATGGATCCATTTTCATTAATTAAACTAGCGTTGATTATTGGATTCTCAACCACTGTATAGGTATTGTTGGAAGTTCCAATTTTAAGAAGTCTATTGTCAGGGTCTGTGGCAGTCCAACTAACAATGTTATTGATTAAAACTGTTACAAATTCGCGTTCATTTGAATTATTACTCAAAAACATTTTATACCAGCCAAAAGCATGCAACTCACTTCTTCGAATATTTCCGCGTTCAATTAAAGAGAGGAGGGGTGAGCTTAAATTGACACCTTGAAGCTGAGCAGATATTAATGTTGTAGCATCAGGTTTGGATAACTTAGTTCGCGTACGAGTATAGACAGGTGCTAAGCGTGTGAAATCAACTTCCTCAATATTATCTAGAATTGGATGGTTTCTGTTTTCTCCAATAAAATACAGATTTGCTTTTATAAGTTGCTGCGAGAGATCTTCTACAAGCACAAACGAAGTGTTATAATCAATCTTAGAAGTATGTGGGAGATTTATAAATAAAGTAGGGAGGGTATCAATATCTAAGCCTAAATTAGTAAAAATTGTTGGAGAAGGGAATCCGTGAATAATTACTAAATCAAAATTGGTGGCATCTGTTATTGAGGAAGTTGATTTTCCTAAAAAATCATAACTGGTTAGCTCAAAATTTTCATCTGCAGCTAGAATTGAGCGAATGGTCTTTATATCTGGATGGACGGAGTTAGCTATGTGTAAAATGCGAGTTTTACTATCCAGTACGTCTATTGAAAAACTAGTTTTGTTGTTTGATGTAATCCATTCTCCTTCAATAGGTTCAATAACTACTATATATTGATTTAAACCTGGTTCATTTAGACTTATTTCGAAAGTTACAGATTCAATTTCTTTCTTTGAACTCAACACTAATTCTCTTGTTTGTAGTTCGATATCGTCCTTGAACAAAGAAATCGAAATCGTTTTTCCTTCAAAGCCATATTGTGATAAATCTATCGTGGCAACATGTTTGGTATTTGAAAAGCCTGTAGAGTTGGTAGTTATATTTAAAAGTGCGAGGTCTCTAACTTTTGTGGTATCACCAATGCCAATCGTATAAATTGGAATTAGTGAGTTTCGAGCTTCTATAACCGGATTCTTTCCATACGTAATGATTCCATCAGATATTATAACCGCACTATTATATGCTTCTAAAGAATTTATATAGCTTACAACCTCTGAAAGGTTAGTAGCTGGTTTATTAAGAGCTAATGAGTCTCTTTTTATAGGTTCTATATTACTAGAAAAACCGAAATAATTAAGAGATACATTACTAGGTTTACGACGTTCAATTTTATTTAGAAGTTTTAAATAACTTTCTGAGCCAGCATATTCACCTTTTGTTATAGAAGTACTCTCTGAGTCATCAAGGAAAAATGCAATTTTTGAAGGTTTTTCTATTGTTTTCTCAGTTTTAAAAAAGGGATTCAAAAACAAAAAATAAAGAATCAGAAGTGCTGAAGCGCGTAAACTAGAAAGAAAGAATTTAGATAAACCCGAAATGGTATCGTAGCCACGATAAGATAACCAAGACAATAGAAGTAGGAGTGCTACTACTATAACTGTAATAATTACAGGAAGATTATTCTGAAAGCCCTGGAAATCCACCTCAATTCAAATTTTCTATAATCATCTCGATTAACTTAACAGTAGTATAACCTTCAGCCTCAGCAGCATAATTGTTTACGATTCTGTGCCGTAAAACCGGAATTGCTAATGCGTTAATATCATCAATTGTAACATTAAACCTTCCTTGAGATAGCGCACGAGCTTTTCCTCCAAGTATAAGGTATTGTGAAGCACGAGGACCAGCGCCCCAGCTTAAATACTTTTTTGAAAAATCAGGAGTAAATTCAGAATTTGGTCGCGTGGATGAAACCAATTTAATGGTGTAATCAAGCACAGTTTCTGGAACGGGAACTTCTCTAACTAATTCCTGAAACTGTTCGATTTTCGCCTTGTCAATTTGTGAAGAGAGCGTAACCTTAGAAGTTGATGTTGTTTTACTTACAATTTCTTTCTCCTCATCAAAAGAAGGGTAGTCGACCCATACATTAAACATAAAACGGTCTAGCTGAGCTTCTGGCAAAGGATAAGTGCCTTCTTGTTCAATTGGGTTTTGAGTTGCCAATACAAAGAAAGGAGTGTCTAAGTCGTATGTTTCACCTGCAGTAGTAACATGATATTCTTGCATACCTTCAAGCAACGCAGCCTGTGTTTTAGGTGGGGTTCTATTAATTTCATCCGCTAATACAATATTCGCGAAAATCGGACCTTTTATAAACTTAAATCCTTTTTGTCCAGTTTCTTTATTCTCTTCAATAATCTCGGTACCAGTAATGTCCCCAGGCATAAGATCGGGAGTAAACTGAATACGGCTAAAAGAAAGACCTAGAGTTTGAGCTAATGTTTTGATGAGCAATGTTTTAGCTAAACCTGGAACACCTACTAACACACAGTGACCTTTAGAAAATAAGCTTATAAGCAATAAGTCAATGATATCTTCTTGACCTATTACAACTTTGTGAATTTCTGCTTTTATAGACTCGAAAGAAGATTTAAACTCTTTAGCTAAAGCTACTGTACCAACCGTATTCGACATAATTTAAGACTTACCGTTTGTGATTTTTGGAATTCGGTATTCTATATAAAATTCATTCCTGAGTTCCATTAGCCATTCTTTGTACACTTTGGCTTGCTTTTGTTGCATGGTAATTGCTTTTAATCGTTCATAATCGAGTTCAAAACTTGCAACGTGCTCGGCAACTTGTTTATCTAAACGTATGATTCTAAATCCTTTACCAGAGTTCGCATTATTTGGATTAAATTGCTTTGGCTCGGAAATCTGGCCTAACTCATCCATTAAAAGTACAACTCTATATAGGGTTGGGTCGAGTCGAGTAAGTGGTATTAACCGCTCACCTGATTGTGGATCCACGATTTTACCACCTGATTGAGCTGTGGATGGATCTTCACTATTTCTTTTAGCAAAGTCAGAAAATTTATAGTCAGGATTACTTAATAAGCTATCTCTGATGGCGTTTAATTTGTTAATAGCATATTGATCGTCCAATTGATTAGCATCAACTTTAATAAGCACATGATTAGTTTCAATTTGATCTCCAACTCTCTTATTCAATCGGATAATGTGATAACCGAATTCAGTTTTTACCACTTCAGAAATATCACCAGGTTTCAATGCTGAAGCCGCAGCAGAAAACTCAGAAACTAAATCATTTAATGACATCATAGGAAGTAAACCACCGTTTACAGCAGTACCATCTGTACTGTGTCTTTTCGCGATATCTTCAATACTTACTCCATGGTTTATAATTGAATCTCTAAGAGTTTCAGCAAGTTTGTAAGCACCATCAGTTGCGTCAGCTTTTGGGGGAGGAAGAACCACAATATGTGAAAGGGCTACTTGCTCAGGAATAGTAGGTAATGAGTCTGTTGGGATAGAATTGAAGAATTCTAAAACTTCAGGTCGAGTTACTTTTATAGTAGACAGCTTTTGCTGAGGAACCATTTCAGCTATCAATTGATTTCGGAAATCTTCTCTAAAATCAGCTTTTAACTGTATTATAGATTTTCCAAAAGCTTGTTCTAAAGCTTGTTCGCTTCCAGCTCTTTGAATTAGTTGTTGAACCCGAGCATCCATCTGACGGTTTACTTTTTCATCTGGTATAGTAATGGAATCGAGTTTTGCTTTTTCAAGCAATACATAATTATCAATTTCAGACTCAAGAAAAGTATACCAAAGTTCTTTTGTAAAAGGTATTTCTTGTTGACTAAACTGCGCTTGGCGGAGATAGTCAGCTATTCCTTGGTCTACATCTGATTTTAAGATGGCATGACTATTAACGATAGCTACAATTTGATCTGCTACTTGAGGAGTTGACTGAGCGGTAACATTACCACCAACAAGTAAAAGAAGTAGACTTAACAGGATATAATTCTTCATTTTCTAATTTAAGTTCAATGTATCATTTTTAACTGGCATTGCAGTTGGTTCAGGTAGAACGTCGAAAGTTACTATTTCATTATTTGCCTGACCTTCAAGATAAAGATTCTTAAGGTAGGAGTTGTATGATCTTCTCTTTTTTTCAAGAGTTAACCAGTTTTGTATTTGATCTACGAGCCAATCTAAATCTGGGTGCTCACCCGCAACTCGTTCTTCAATGAGTTGGACGAAGTGATATTGTGTACCAATTTTTTCAATTCGTGAAATTTCAGAAATCCCAATGATCTTTAAATATCTATTTAGTACCGTATAGTCTTTTAAAGTGGTATTCTCAGGAAAAAAGTGTTCAGATTCTCTGATTTTTAACTCCGGATAAATACAATACTGTTCAGCAACTTTATCCCAAGAAATTCCCGCCATTAAATTTCTTTTAGCACTTTCAGCATCACTTAAAGATTCAGCAATTAAATGTCTAAAGCGAATATACCGTTCATCAAGTACAAATTTATCTTTGTTTTCTTGATAGTATCTGCGCGCTTCTTGTTTAGTAACTTGCTCACTATTAGAGTTGGTGTTCATTACTGCCTGTTGAAAGCTATTAATAATAACTTCCTCACGCATAGATTTGAGACGGTCTTTTACGTCTGGGGAGCTCAAGATGTTAAGCCTATTTGCCTCCTGAAGAACTAGTTGACGCTCAATCCATTGGTCACGGTACAAATTAAAGGCGCCTATACTATCTTCCAATATCGAGCTATCAGGAATCTGCTTGCGAACTTCTTTAAGTGTGAGCTCACTATTTCCTACCCGTGCAAGCACAACTTCTGTTGTGCTTGTCGGCTTTGCACACCCTATATAAAGAGTGCCTAAAATGAATAGGAGAGACGCTCTTTTCATTTTAGTTAGAATGTTCTTCTTTAAATGCTTTTCTAAGATTTTTCAAATCAGCCTTAACTTTATATTTATTATGCAGTTTAGCATTCCAATTCTTTTCTCTTTCTGGTTGATAAGTAGCTAGTAATCGGTTAAATGATTCATCGAAAGTCATTTTTCTAGCAGGTAAAATATCATTTAAGTACAGATATGATTTTCTCTTTTTGTATTCAAACTCTTTTGAGAAAGTACTAGGCTTCAAGTTAGCTAGCATGTCATGATATTCTTCATTTTGAATTCCAGAGGAGTCTCTAAGAACCGCAACTTTTGGATAATAAGCACGAATGCTATCCGGCTCGTTACCTGCTTTAACAAAATCTACCGCATCAAGGAGGGTTGAATCATTAGAGCTCAGTAAATAATAATAGCTTCTTTCTTTAAAGCTATACTCGGTTGGATTCTCGTTGTAAATTTTCCAAAGAGCAGAACTATCAACATTAGCGCTTCCCCAAATATTATCATCGTTTATTTTATAAACTGAAAGTCCGACTTTGTAGTTGTACAATTGTTTTTCAAACTCAGGAAATTCTTTTACAACTAAAGGTATTAGTTGCTCATCTATTACTTTATCAACATAAGCATCGAGCCATTCATTTCTGTACTCAATTGCTCTTGCGCTACCATAATTTTCAACTATAAATTTATGGTAATCGCCAACGTTTATAGTTTCATTATGAACAGAAAAAAGTTTTTCAGAGCTGTTTGTTGGATTTGAAATGGCTTTAAACCTTGTAGTGTCTTTTGATGAAATAAACGATATATAATTTTTTAAAACTGGCATATTAGGTTTGTAGCTATAATTATCCTTCATCCAGCTTAATACAAATGAATTGCTTTTTTTAAAGTTCGGTGATGATAGAAACTCTTTCATAAACGATTCTTTTCTTTCATCGTCACTCTTGAAAGTCTCTACAGAATCTATCTTAAAAATATGGTAACCATAAACAGTTTTAATAGGTTTACTATAAGGAAGTGAAGGGTCCACCTTCATAATAACGTCAACAAAATCTGAATTGAAGTTTCTGCCAAATTTAACCCACCCAATATTTCCAGACTTCTCTGAGGATAGTTTGTCTTGAGAATAATCAGCCGTAGCCACAACCCATGGTAAGCCTTTTTCAAGGTTACTATAGATATCATTAATTTTCTCTAAATTTTCTTTGGGCTCTGCTCTAAGAAAAATATGAGAAACGTTTCGCGCAGGAACGGATTCTCTTTTACCAGTCAAAAGTATAATATGGTATCCAAATTGGGTTCTTACTGGCATAGAAATTTCATCAATATCTAAACTGTAAATGGCTTCTTCAAAAGGAGCAACCGTTGTTCCAACACCAAACCATGGTAAATCTCCGCCCATAAGCTGGCCTTGCCGGGTAGAGGAATACTGTTGATTTAACTCCTCCATGGTAGCTTGACCAGCTAAATACTTATTTCTAGCCTCAATTAGCGAGTTGTATGCTTTTAAAGTGTCTTGTGGACTAGCGTCCTCGCTTACAGAAATTAAAACGTGTTGGCTTTTAACTTCGCTACCTGCTTTTTTGTAGTACTCTTCAAACTCAGTTGGCTTTATTCTATTCTCAAGCCAGTAAGAGTAAGCCGCTTGTTTCGCATAAATTTCATATTCACTCAATAACTCAGGGTCTTCAAAATACCCTAGATCTTTTGCGTTTTGAATTTTTGCTTTATAATTTAAATAAATTGGTAGAAACTCTTCTAACTGTAAGAGAGTGGGGGAGTCAGCAGAACCTCTGGTATAGTTATTTTTTAACTCTCCGTATGTGATATTCTCTTTCCCAACCTTACCTACTTTTATTTTATCGTTTTTTGATTGTGAAAATAATTGAGTTGAACTGAATACAAGCGTTATTAATAGAAGTCTTAACGCAATAGATAACTTTCTCATTATAGATGAACGAAATTAACGTGAATATTTAGGTTATTTAATTAGTAAAAAGCATGCCAGCAATAGTTGCTGTCATTAAAGTAGCCATAGTTCCTGCAAAAACAGCTTTAATGCCAAATTTAGCTAAATCTGCTTTACGTTCTGGGGCAAGGCCACCAATACCACCAATTTGAATGGCGATTGAAGAAAAATTAGCAAAACCACAAAGTGCAAAAGTAGCCATAGCAATTGTTTTAGGTGAAATAGAAGCTGCTTGTACTTCTCCGGCAAGTTTTAGATATGCTACAAACTCATTAAGAACAATTTTAGTACCTAACAACGAACCCATTGTTGTTGCATCGGCCCAAGGCACTCCAACAATCCAAGCAATTGGAGCAAGAACCCAGCCTAAAATCATTTCTATACTTAGAGATTCTCCAATCAGTGCCGTTAAACCAGTAAGGTCACTAATCCAGCCAAACAAACCATTAGCCATTGCTAGTAATGCTATGAACGCCAATAACATAGCGCCTACATTTAATGCTAAATGTAATCCTACACTAGCTCCAGAAGCAGCAGCGTCAATTCCATTGGCATCAGTTTTTTCAACAACCATATTTAACGATCCTGCTGTAACAGACTCTTCAGTTTCAGGATATAAAATTTTAGCAATTACCAATGCTGCAGGAGCAGCCATTAAACTAGCTCCGAGTAATCTTTCAGCAAAAAGTTGTTGAGCTACTTCAATTTCTAATCCGTTTGCTGCCGCAAATGAGGTTCCTAACATAGCTACATAAGCTGCCATAACACCACCAGCAATCGTAGCCATGCCACCTGTCATTACCGTAAGAAGTTCAGACTTTGTCATCTTATCGATAAAAGGCTTTATGACGAGAGGAGCCTCTGTTTGACCCACAAATATGTTAGATATTACCGACAGTGTTTCAGCACCAGAAGTTCCTAGCAATTTCTGCATTCCTTTAGAAAGTATTTTTACTATAAACTGTAATACACCATAGTGATATAAAAGAGCAGTAAGCGATGCAAAGAATATTATGGTAGGTAATACCTGAAACGCAAAGATTACCCCAACGCTATCTGAGTATTCTGGACCATGGCCTAAAAAACCGAAAAGAAAATTCGCGCCCTCACTTGTATATTTTAACACAACTACAAAAAAACCGGCCATATATTCGAATAAAATCTTTGGCCAACCTAAGGGGCTAAAAAAACTAGCTAGTTCTTCAGATTTTAGAATAAAAATTGCAAGAGTGAATTGGATTCCTAGACCAGTTCCCACTAAACGCCAGTTAATTCTCTTTTTATTATTACTAAATAAGAATGCAATTCCTAAAAGGGCTATTACCCCGATTATACCACGAACTATATTTTCCATTAAGTGTGTTCTATGTTTGGATTTTCCGCAAGCGATTGTTGCTGCTCGGGGTTTTTAAAAGGTCTGATGGGTTTCCCTCGTCTTTTATCAACAGAAGGACGGTAGCAGTGCCTCGCACGAGGTTCATAAGCATCATATTCGCCTACAAGAACTTTATTCGTATCTTCTACAACACGCTGAGAAAAATTCGCCATTGTTCCACTTTCAGAACAAACAGCATGTAATTTGGTGACATATTCTGCAATAGCCAATAAATAAGGCATGGGGCCAAAAGGTTTTCCTTCAAAGTCCATATCTAATCCTGCTATAATAACTCGCTTTCCACTGTTTGCAAGCGTATTGGCAACATCAACTATTCGAGCGTCAAAAAATTGAGCCTCGTCTATACAAACTACTTTCGCATTTCCAGTTAAAAGAACAATTTGGTCAGCAGTATCTAATAAAATACTTGGCAATGAGTTCTCATTATGAGAAACTACTTCTGTATCGCTATATCTTTTATCTATGGCAGGTTTTACAATAACAACATTTTGGCCTGCAATATGTGCACGTTTTGCTCTTCGAATTAATTCTTCAGTTTTTCCACTGAACATACCACCGCATACAACTTCAATCCAACCATATTCTCTAGGAGCGAAAGAGGGCTCGTTCATCATCTACACATTTTCTTACAAAGGTTAACCATTATCTTAACTTGGAATATATTGGGGCTAAAGGACAAAAGGAAAGAAGAAGATTGATTTCTAGGAATTATTTTTTTAAAAGTATAATGTTATGAAATAGATTGGGTCGATTGATGCATTATATATAAAGTACTTTACACGATATAATTGAATTTACAGGAATAATTAACAAATATATAAAATGATTACAAGAGCAGAATCACTTTCGCTATTGAATAAATATATACAAAATGAAAGTTTATTAAACCATTCTATAATGGTGGCAAAAGCTATTGAAGCTTATGCTATTAAACTAAGTAAAAACGAAAAAGAGATTGACCTATGGTGGACTACTGGGTTACTGCATGACCTTGACTGGGAAAAATATCCAGAAGAACATCCCAATAAAGCAATAAAGGAGATTTTACCAGAGTATAATCTTCCAGATGAAATGCTTCAGGCTATTGCAGCTCATGCACCTGAGCGTACAGGTGAACAACCAGGTTCTGAATTAGATCGCTATTTATTTGCATGTGATGAGCTTTCAGGATTCATACATGCTGTTTCTTTAATGCGACCAGAAGGCTACAAGGGAATGAGTGTAAAATCTGTCACAAAAAAACTAAAAACCATCAAATTTGCTGAAAGCGTTCCTAGAGAGGATATTAAAAAAGGAGCCGAACTTATTCATACAGACTTAAATAATCATATAGGGTTTCTAATCAATGTGTTTAATGACTAATTACTCAACACATTAAAAAGCATTATCTTTGTTAAGAGACTATCTAATATCGCTTTGCTCGCTAAGTATTGATTAATAGTATTTTGAAAAAACATATTTAATTATTTAATTCGTTTAAATTTTAATTATTAGAGGTAATACTATGAAGAACTTAGCTGTATTAGTTTTCAGTATATGTTTGTTTTCAGTAGCGCCGATAGCAGCACAGAATGCTAAAACTGCTACTGATTACTCTAACCATATTCATAATGGCGTATCAAACAACCAATTTATTCATGATGAATATAGAGCAAATCAATTTGTGCCATTTTCAAACTCTTTGAGATACAACAGAGTTGACGGGTTGTTCTTAGGTATAGGTTCAGATATAGCAGATGATGACTTTGGACCAATTCACATTGAAGGATTAACTATTAAAGGTCAACTTGGCTATTCAACAAACCTTAAACAATGGCAATACAGAGCAGGTGCATACAAGCAGCTAGGTAATGCTCTTAAGGTTGGGGCTCAAATAATTAACGTTTCTACTACAGATGATGGATGGAGAACTAATCAGATTGAAAACTCAGTTACTTCTTTGATTTCTGGGTACGATTACCACGACTATTATAAAGCTGAGGGGTTTCAATTGGTTTCTGAACTCAATCTGGGAAGATATATTCAAGTTTCTGGAAGTTATAACGCCACATCATTTAGTTCATTGGTAAGTAACCAAGATTACTCTTTATTCAAAGGAGGGAACTTGGCTAGAATTAATCCAGCCATCGATAGCTCTACAGACAGTTTCTATCAGGATAATTTTGGTGCCAGTCTTACAATTAACAAAAGGCCTTCTTTCCTTAGAACATTTTCTACAAAGTTAGAACTTAAAACTGAATTGGCTGATATCGGCAAGCTTAAGAATCCATTCAGCTATAATAAGTATCAAATCACCTCTACCAATTATCTAAAACTTGATAGGAGCACCGTTCTTAAAACAAGAACAATGGTCGGCTCAATAACTGGATCGGCACCAGATTTTAAACAGTTTGCCTTAGGTGGTATTGGAACCATGCGAGCTAGTGGTTATAAATTTTACACTGGTAATAAGATGGTTTTAAACAATACTGAGCTTATTTTTGGTAGGTTTAATAGTCTAAGTATGAAGAATATAGAAACTGAAGGAGTTCATCTATCTATTTTCTTAGATTCTGGATGGACAACCAACTATGCTTCAGCTGGAAAAGATCCTTTTTCTGGATTTGATACTTTCGCATTCAGCGAGTTATCGCACAATGTTGGTGCAGGTATTGGATTTGGAATTCTAAGATTCGAATTAGCTACACCGATTGCTAATTCTCAAGGATATACATCTTTATGGGTTAGACTAAACCCTACTTTTTGATTTTCATACTAAGCCACAAGCCAGCTAATGAAACTAGCTGGCTTTTTTTTATATAAATAATCGAGAGTCTAATTATCAAAAGAAACGGATAAAGCATTAAAATATATTTGCACACATTATTTTTACATATACTTTATGTTTGTTATTTTGGTGTATGAAAAAATTCACTTTGGCCAAAGAACCTTTATTAGTTAGACCAGAGGATTTCAGTATTCCTTACGGAGAATTACTCAATCCTCAGCAATATAAGGCTGTATTTCATCAAGATGGACCTGCCTTAGTTATTGCTGGAGCAGGAACGGGTAAAACCCGAACGCTTATACATAGAGTGGCTAGATTAATCGAAAGCGGGGTAGATCCAACTCAAATTCTCCTTTTAACTTTTACTCGGCGAGCTGCAACTGAGATGTTAGAGAGAGCTAGCAAAGTATTGGATGATAGGTGTAAACAAGTAAAAGGAGGGACTTTTCACTTTTATTGTAGCCAAATATTACACCGATATGCCGAATATATTGGCTTTCCAAACAATTTCACCATAATTGACACTGCTGATGCCCTAGAAGTAATTCAATTCGTGAGAACAGGGTTTAAGCTTGGTAGAAAAATTAGATTTCCTAACAAGAACACTCTTTTATCAATGATTAGTACCTCAATCAATAAAGATATTGATCTTAGTGTAGTTGTTATGGAGCAGTTCCCACAGTTTGCCGAAATTGTAGAAGCGATTGAAAAAATTGCCGAAGATTATGCTGACTATAAAGAGAAAAATTTTGTTATGGATTTTGATGACTTGCTTATAAAAACAAAGCAACTCCTTGAACAGCATAAAGATATAAGTACTATAGTTTCCAATCAGCATAAATTTATAATGGTTGATGAGTATCAAGACACCAATAAATTGCAAGCCGAGCTTATCGAGCTTTTTTCTAAAGTACATCGAAATGTAATGGCCGTAGGTGATGATGCTCAGAGTATTTACTCCTTTAGGGGAGCTGATCATCAAAATATAATGGATTTCCCAAAGAGGTTTGAGAATACAGTTTTGATAAAGCTTGAAGAAAATTATCGATCCACTCCGCAAATCCTAGATGTTGCTAATGGTGTTTTAGGTCAGGCTAACTTTAAGTTTAATAAGGAGCTTTATACTAGCAGAGAGGATGGGGAGTTAGTGGCACTGGTACAAGCACAAAGTGAACATGATCAAAGTAGGTTTATCTCTCAGGTTGTACTTAACCAAAGAGAGGAAGGAGTGGCGTTAAATGATCTAGCTGTATTATTTAGAAGTGGAAGAGATTCATATGACCTTGAGATCGAGTTGAAACGGAAAAATATACCATTCGTGAAATATGGGGGACAAAAATTCACAGAGGCCGCTCATGTAAAAGATGTATTGGCTCATATAAGAGTACTAGTTAATCCTATGGATATAATTGCTTGGAATAGGGTGCTTATGCTAATAGAAGGCGTTGGACCAAAAACTGCACAGGATATGTTTGAATGGATTAAGCTTTCTAAGAATCCTTACCAGCTTGACTTAACAGATACAGTAAATAAAGCATATGTTTCGCAAATGAAAGAGTTGAGTATGCTTTTAGTTGAATTGAAAGAAGAAGTCTCAACAGTTTCTCAAATTGTTTCGAAAGTAGTAGAATATTATCGAGTATTTTGTCAAAAAAGATATGATGATTATCCAAAGCGTATCAAAGACTTAGAAGCTTTTATTAACATTTCAGCGAACTTTTCTACTCTAGAAAAGATGTTAGAAGAACTAGCGCTAGATCCAATTACTGCAACAGTTGTGGATACAGAGTCTAAATTAAAAGATGAAGCCCCTATAGTGTTGAGTACTATACATTCTGCTAAAGGATTAGAATGGGATCAAGTCTTCCTTATTCAATGTCTAGATGGAATTATTCCTTCCGCATATTCTGTAGATGACATTGATAAAATTGATGAAGAGTTAAGGCTTTTTTATGTAGCCACAACAAGAGCCAAAAACATGTTATACTACTGTTATCCTACAATAGCTCAATCTTCTTACGGAGATTATTTTACCCAACCAAGTAGGTTTATTTCAGAAATTGAAAACAATATTTTAGAAGGGTGGGTGCTCGAAGAGGAACGCACATTATCACTTTCTGAAGAAAATATAGGTAAAGAACTAGGTGCGTAAGTTATTTTTATTGTTCTTTAAAAATTTACGTTGCTCATTCATAACAAATATCATCCAGCAAATAGGGTAGGGTGGAAAAACCATTGAAACTACAATTTGCCATGTGGAACCTCTTGGTTTTCCACCATCTACAGGAAGTGTAATGCCCGCTATTCCGGCTATCCAGCATATAAAAAGAAGGAAGATAATTAAAGAAAAAAGAAGAGCTCCTACGAACCCCATATTTAAATAAAAGCTTTGAAGCATAGCTGATAATAAGTGATAATAATTCCGTATTTTACTTTCTTATAGAAATCTAAGAATACAATTTATAAAATGCTTCCGGTAGTTTCCATAGTTGGTAGGCCTAATGTAGGTAAATCCACAATATTTAATCGCCTTATCGGCAAAAGAAAAGCCATTGTTCATGATGAATATGGAGTAACTAGAGATCGTCATTATGGTCAGTCTTATTGGAATGGCGTGGATTTTAATGTTATTGATACAGGGGGCTATCTCCCTGATGATATGGATGTTATGGTTGTTGGTATTCGAGAGCAAGTTCATATTGCGTTAGAAGAGTCTGATGTAGTTTTGTTTGTTGTGGATACCGAGCTGGGTATTAATACTTTAGATAAATCTGTAGCAAAGCTTTTGCGTGAGCAGAAAAAACCTGTTTTACTTGTCGCTAATAAAGCTGATAATGAAATGAGAAGACTTGATGCTAATGAGTTTTACGAACTAGGATTCGATGAAATATTTCCTATTTCAGGAATTAGTGGAACAGGAACTGGTGAGTTATTAGACAGAGTAGTTGAACTCTTTCCGGCATCAAAACCTGAAGCAGAAGAAGATGGATTTCCTAAAATTGCATTTATTGGAAGACCAAATGTTGGAAAAAGCAGTCTTGTTAATGCTCTTTTGAATGATGAAAGATCTATAGTTACTGAAATTGCTGGTACCACTCGTGATGCAATCAACAGTAAATTTAACTATAACGGAAAAGACTATACTCTTGTTGATACTGCTGGTCTTAGAAAAAGAGCCAAGGTTAAAGAGAATATTGAGTTCTACAGTACGGTTAGAACTGCGCGTGCCATCCAAGAATGCGATGTTGCAGTGCTGATGTTAGATGCAATGCGTGGATTTGAAGATCAAGATAAGCGTGTTCTTAGAGAAGCTGAGAAGTTTAATAAAGCACTTATAATTTTGTTAAATAAGTGGGACTTAGTTACCGAGAAAGAAACCAATACGGTTAAACAGTTTGAGGAATACATTCATGAAGCTGTACCAATGCTTGATTACGTGCCCGTCTTAACAATTTCTGCACTTAATAAGCAGAGAGTTAATAAAGTAATGGATTTAGCTGAGCAAGTAATTCAAGAGCGCAAAAAAGAAATCTCAACTTCGGATTTTAATAATTTTTTAGAAGGAATACTTAATGCTCGACCTTTACCAATGAAACGAGGTCGCCATCTTAAAATTCAATATGCAACTCAAGTAAAGAGTAATCCACCCGTTTTTAAGTTCTTTATGAACAGCCCTGAAGACTTGCCAGCAAATTATCGTCGTTATATTGAAAACAAAATTAGAGAACACTATGGCTTTGTTGGGGTTCCAATAACCATGGTTTTTAGACAGAAATAAGTTTATAAATTACTTTATTGAAAGTTCAGCATAACTTAATTTCATACCTAGATAAGAAGCGTCTCGCTAAAAAGCCTCACGCAATTAATTCAAATATTAAGCATTAAAAGTATTAAAGTGATTACAAACGAGCAGATTTCAAGTCTAGTAAATGACGTTGCATATCTTGAGCACGAAGCTGAAGCTTTAAAGTATGTTATTGATACAGTTCCGTACATGGAAAAGCCTGCTAAAGACAGTAGTTCAATAGTAGAAACCTTGTTCTTTTTGGATCATGCTCAGCAGGAATACTACCGTAAAGTAGTAGAAAGTACTCTATTTAGTAATAGGCCTATTAATCTGAACGCTTATTTAGAGCCTTTAGAAACGTTTGAGATGGATAATGACAAGGCGAAAGATGTGCAAAAGGTTCTACATAAGATAGCTAAACACCGTGCAGCAATTATTATGATGATTGAAAACCGTCCAATTGTAGATTGGGAAAGAACTATAGCGAAGGGTAGAGACTCTATTACTTTATTCTCTTTTGTTCAATCAATGGTGCGAAAAGAACGGGTTATTCTTAAAGAAATCGCAGATCTTATTCTTTCTTTTCAGAATAAAAAATTCGAAAAGGAAGGTAATTAACCGGGGTTTAAATTACTATAATGCTAATTGATCAGTGGCTAGGTTTATACCTATCAATAATTACTCTTTATAGCCTATATATATTAATTCCGGCTGCTTTTAGATTTAAATCTCTTATGCTAAGCTTGTTTTCAATTTCAGCGCTTTCATTTTTTGTGAGCTCTATAATTGTAATATTCGAATTAGAAGGGAGGGAGTGGGCAAATCTTAGTTCAATAATATTTACTCTTTGTGGCCTTTTTGCTTTTATAAGAGACTCAAAGCCAATCTTTGCGCGCTTTCCAACGTACTTTAGTTTTCTCCCTTTAATAAGTTTTGTCTTCTATCCCATCATAATGAACTCTCAAGTGATAGAAAACCTTGTGATAGCCACATATCAGGGCGGAGCAATTATAGTTGGCTTACTGATAGCATCATTACATCAAATTAAAAATAAATCGCGGTTTCTTTTATTTATTGGGATGGTATTGTTTTTGATTTCTTACCTGGTGTTTTGGTTTATTAATGGATATGAATCAATTTCTAGGCTAATGGTAGGTGTTTCTATTATTATAACCAGCTTAGGATTAATTCAAACTTTCAATAAGAATTTTAAATAGTACGATGGAAAAAGAACAACTTAAAAAGGCGCCTAATTTTACACTAAAAAATACATTAGGTGAAAACGTAAGTTTGGATGGTTACAAGGGAAATAAGAACGTTTTACTTCTTTTTTTCCCTTTAGCATTTACAAGTACCTGTACCAAAGAACTCTGTAGTGTAAGAGATAATCTTAAGATTTACGAGAGTCTAAATGTTGAGGTAATAGGAATCAGTGTTGACTCATTCTTTGTTCTTAAAGAATATAAGCATGCTCAGAATCTAAACTTTCAATTATTAAGTGATTTCAATAAATCAACAGCGTTGGGATATGAAGTTTTATACAAAGATTTTTTTGGTATGAAGGGTGTAGCAAAACGTTCGACTTTTTTAATCGACAAAGAAGGGCTTATTCGATACTCAGAGGTATTAGATGACGCAAATGACCAGCCAAATTTTAACGCATTACAAGATCATATTATAGAGCTGAATTTAAACAACTTTACATAATATATATTATACGACATTTATAATACACATCACCAAAACAAGGTGTTAGATATTAGTTCCATAATAAATGTGAAACCACCTTCAATTATCACTATCTTATAGGTAAAAGCCTAGTATATGAACATCCTTATTGTCGAAGACGACAAAGTATTATCCTTATTATTATCCAAAATGGTTGAAAGACTATCTCAAGTAGTTGTTGGCACTGCTACTAAGGGAGAAACTGCGATTGCTCTAGCTAAGGAATTGAAGCCAGATCTTATTCTTATGGATATTATGCTAGAAGATAATATTGATGGTATTGAGGCAATTTTAGAGCTTCGCAAGCTTAATTATGATTATCCAGTGATATTTATAACTGGTAATTCTGATAATTACAACAAAACTAGAGCCGAAGCCACTAATTACGTTGATTACTTAATTAAGCCAATTAACTTTGAGGAATTAAAATCCTCTTTTGATAAAGTAAAAATATAAAGCAAGTTTTTCTGCATAACTTGCTTTATATCTTATATGCTAATAGTGATACTTAGCTATTACTTTTATTGATCTTGAATGAGATAGGTACTGTATATCTTACTGAAACAGGAACCCCTCTCTGGTAACCTGGTCTAAATTTTGAAGCTTGTAATGCTCTTATAGCTTCTTCATCACATCCGCCACCAATTCCTCTCACTATTACTGGGTTTAGAATTGAACCTTGTTTGTCTATAACAAATTGAATTATAACTCGCCCTTCAATACCAGCTTTTAGAGCTAGCTCAGGATATATTATTTTCTTTTGAACACCTTGAATTCCTCCTATTAGAACTGGGGGCTGTTCAACTACTACAAATATTTCTTCTTCTTCATCCTCTTTAGCATCATATTGAGGTGGTGCAGGTGGTAATTCTACCAACTCAGCCATATTTAATTCAGCATCGATATTTATAATTTCGTCCTCAATTACTTCATCATTTGGGACTTCTACAGGCACTACTGGTCTTGGTGGTGGTGGCGCCTTAATTTCTTGTTTAGTCTGTACTACATCTTCTATTGCTACAACTTCTTGCGTTGAAACCATGTATACATCTTTAGTATCATTAGACTTAATATCTAATTTGAATACAAAAAGAACGATTAATAGTGATGCAATAACTCCAAGTTCAAGACGAATTAGATAATCTTTATGATTATCGTTTGGGCGATCGATAATTTTTACTGGCTTTCTCATTTTAACCTCCATCATTATTTATTGATACAATACTATATCCAATAAAAATGAAGATTATATGAACATATTTAAGCTACGATGGCCCGTATTTGTCTATCTAGCAAGGTTAATTCAACTTTTGTACCAATATGTATCAACTCCCCATCGCTGTGAGCTGTAGGAATACTTGGAAATGAAAGTTGTGCTTTTTGAACAGAAATGGATTTGTAATAGGTTGAATTAAGTTCTTTACCAAAACTAAGTTGGATAAATGCTAACCCTAATTTAATACGATTAAATGCAGGGAAAATAACAAGCTCTACCCTTCCATCTGTGTTAATAGAATTTGGTGAAACTCTAAATTTACCACCTTCAATAGAGCCATTTGCTATAACTAGCATCCAGATATTTTCACTAAAGCCTATGTCTAGTGCTTGAATTGAAACAGAAAAAGGTTTTGCTACAAAAAAAGCTTTAATTCCTGCAATTGTATACCTTAACCCACCGGTAATACCTTTCATTTTCTGAGCATAACTATTTGTTAGCCCATCAAATCCGATTCCAACAGTGTTCAGAAATAACATATCATTTACAGATGGGAAATCAATTTCAGAAGTTTTACAGCGCTGTAGAATATTTAGATAGTAGTAAATATCTTTTCCACACTTTATCCCAATACTTTTAGCAAAATCATTGCCGCTACCTAAAGGTATTACACCCAATATTTTACCTGCATGAAATACTTGCTTTGCAACTGATTGAATGGTGCCATCACCACCACAAGCCACTATAATATCAAATGAGTTTACTGCTTGCTCAATGATTTCATCCATTTCTGACAAGTGTTGAATGTAAAAGAAACTAGAGCTGTCAAACACAGTGTTAATAGCGGTTTCAGATTCACGTATAAACGAACCCGCTCTAGAGGAGTTTGAAAACTCATTGATAACAAAACATATAGTTTCTTTCAAACTGACTAATCGTAGTGCTTAATTGAAATCATAAATTTCCCTTTCTTATCTCTTGGTAATTGAATTTTTTCAATTATAGCATCTAAGCTTAAGCTACCGTATATAAGTGGATAAGAAACGGAAGCCACCTTTTCGTGTTTAATGGGAACTTGAATCCTAAGAGGGTCAATTACAATAAGTAAAAGATCTTCTATAGATTCAAACTGGCTATTCGCATACGATTCAAGTTCTTTGTCAGGAATACATCTAATAAATCCCTCTGTAGTAAGTGTTTCTGGGCTGTATTTTCCTGTACTAGTGTATGTTTTCCAGGAGCGTTTTGTAATTATGGTAAAAAGTAAATCGTAATCCAATGATTCAGAAATATTTAGTTATTGTATGCAAAATGAATAAGTGCGTCACCTTTGTGGACAACGGGGCTATAATTTAGCCCAATAATTTGTCCATCTCGTGGTGCTAGCACTTTAGTATGTAAGTCTCCATATGGGTCGTTAATATAACCCAATAAGCTCCTTTTAGCTATAATTTCGCCAAGTTTAGCTTTTGGTTGAAAAAGGCCTGCATTCTTAGACCTAAGCCATGTAGACTTAGCGTAAGTTCTTATTATTCTATCAGGAGGTATTGAAATTGGTGAAACAGAGTTCATTCCAAGATACTTCATTAATCTAAGTGTCCCATTAATACCTTCAGTAATACCCAATTCATCAAAACGTAGAGACTCTCCTGCTTCGTATACTAGAATTGGTTTACCTTTTTTCTGAGATGCACTTCTGAACGATTTAGAAATCAATGGAGAATCTAAAATAACCGGAGGGGCAAAAGCTTGAGCTAGTTTATGGGCTCTAGAACTATTAAATGATACTCTAATTTGAGGATAATTAGATCTACTAGCTCCACCTGTATGGAAGTCAACCCCACAGTCAATATGAGGAATAATATCTTTCATAAGGGTGTAAGCCATAAGTTTAGCTAAAGAGCCATCTTTTAAACCAGGAAAACTTCTATTTATATCTTTACCATCCGGCAATCCTCTAACATTCTGAATGAATCCGTAAATATTTACAATTGGTATTGCAACTACAGTACCTTTTTCAGGGATAATTGTCTCTGTTTCAATCATTCTTCGAATGATCTCAATTCCGTTGATTTCGTCACCATGCAACCCTCCTGTTAATAATAACACTGGTCCATCAATTTTAGATCGGTAAATATGTACAGGTATATCTATACTTGTATAAGTTGGGAGTCTAGCAATATTAAAGTTTACAGTAGCGTGTTCGCCTAACTCAACTCTCTGCTTGTTAATTGTAATTATATCAGGCATTGCTTTTAATTTTACGTCTGCGTTTAGGTCGATTCCTTATTTCCTCAACGGCATTTATGACGTATTTGACTACGCTGCCAGCAATATCTTTTTCTGTTGTTTTTTCGATACCTTCTAAACCGGGTGATGAGTTTACTTCCAAGATTAAAGGCCCTCTGGCTGATTGTAACAGGTCAACTCCAGCGATTGGTAATCTCATAGCTTGAGCAGCAGTGAGAGCGGCTTCTCGTTCAGCTTTTGTAAGTTTAATTAAACTTCCAGAACCACCTTGGTGTAAATTAGATCGAAACTCACCTTCTTTGCCTTGCCTTTTCATTGCGCCTGCAACTTTACCATCTACAACAAATGCCCGAATATCGGCACCTTTACTTTCTTGTATAAATTCTTGAACAATAACTCGTGCTTTCATACTATGAAATGCTTCAATAATAGATTGAGCTGCTTTTTTAGTTGGAGCTAGAACAACTCCGTACCCTTGAGTACCCTCTAATAATTTAATGATAAGTGGAGCTCCACCAACTGAATCAATTAAGCTGTTTACTTCTTTCGAATAATTAGTAAACACTGTTTTTGGCAAACCTACACCAGCACTAGCCAAAATCTGTAAACTTCTGAGTTTGTCACGAGAACGAACTAGCGCTTGAGATTCAACAGCAGTGAATATACCCATCATTTCAAATTGACGAACAACAGCTGTGCCGTAAAAAGTCACAGAAGCCCCAATTCTTGGAATTACCGCATCTAAATGAGATAAACTCTCACCATTGAAGTAGATATCGGGTCTATCCTGCTCAATTATGATATCACATTTTAAATGATCAATTACAAAAGCGTTATGACCACGACTCTCAATAGCTTCTACAAGTCTTTTAGTCGAATAAAGCGAAGAATTTCTTGATAATATGCCGATATTAATAGGTACGGTGTCCATTATTTTTTATTAGAAAGGTTGGTTTTTGATACATCTACAAGAAATTTTCTAGTGATAAAGTTTCTACCAATCAGTAGTGGATATTTCATTTCAGAGCGATCTGCCAAAGAAAGCTCGATTTTATAAGTTTTATTAAACATTGAGAGTGTTGTTTTTATAAATACTCGTTTCTCTGAGAGCCCATTAGAGCTTTTCACTTCCCTTACATCATGAACCGGGAGTTCAAAAAGCTTATCATTGTAAGCAGGGTGTTCTGGGTCTAATAAATTAAATCGAACTACATCGACCCCATTTTTTTTTAACAACTCTATTTGATGACAGTGTAAACTTGATGAATAAGCCCCAGTATCAATCTTGGCTTCAATTTCTTGAATATCCCACTCTGGTAAATCAATATACTCTAACCTGCCAATTATTTTTTTTGGAGAATCACTCATGTTTAAAAATAACGCTTATTAAGTTCATCTTCATCATTTGATGCTATTAAATTCATTTTATTTGTGATGACTCAATGAATAGAGTATGAAATTTATATATTAGTAATGATTCATAATATAAATCTCCGAAAAGTGCTTAGTATAACATCTCCTACTTTAGTGTTAAATGAGTCCATTATTGACACAAACATCAAGCTGATGAAAGAAAAAGCTGAACAACTTAACGTTGAGTTTAGACCTCATTTTAAAACCCATCAATCAAAGTATATTTCTGAATCATTTAAGCAGCAAGGAGTTACTGGTATTACCGTGTCATCTGTTAAGATGGCTGAGTATTTTTCTGAACACGGATGGATGGATATTACCATCGCCTTTCCAATTAATATTCTAGAGATAGATAACCTAAATAAGCTACCCTCAGAGACTAAGCTTAATGTTTTAGTTGTGGATGAGGAAGTTGTAACTTACTTAGATGAGAATATCAAAAATTCGATTCATGCTTTCATCGAATTAGATCCAAGTTATGGAAGAAGTGGGATGTCTATGGATAGTATTCCTGACATACAGCGCCTTAAGAACAAAATAGATGCTTCTTCGATTATCAATTTCGCCGGATTTTATTTACACGCTGGCCATACTTATAAATGCAAAGGAGCAGAAGAAGTGCGTGAAGTAGCGAATACTGTTTTAGATAAGATTTCAAAATTAAAACAGCATTTTAACTCTCCTGTTTGTTATGGAGATACACCCTCCTGCTCTGTTTTGGAAGATTTTAGAGATGTCACACAAATTAGCCCTGGCAATTTTGTTTTTTATGATTGGATGCAGGTTATGATTGGTAGTTGTAAAGTAGAAGATATAGCATTGGCTTTATACTGCCCTGTAGTAGCCAAATACAAAGAACGAAATGAGATACTGATTCATGGTGGTGCAGTTCATTTGTCTAAAGAGTTCTTATTGAACGATGCAAAAACTCCATATTACGGTGTAATAGCTGAAACAAAGGAAAATGGTTGGGGAAATGTTATTGAAAATTGTTTTGTGAAATCAATCTCTCAAGAACATGGTTTAATAGCTTGTTCGGATGATTTTTTTGATTCGATAAACATTGGAGATCTCGTTCCTATTCTCCCCATACATTCGTGTCTTACTGCAGATTTAATGGGCTCATATCTCAACCTAGATGGAGTAAGAATTGATCATCTATCTTCATATCCCAAATAAAAAAGGCTCCATTTAGGAGCCTTCTTAACTTTATTTATTAACACCTGGAATTTTCATTTCTCCAGGATTAGGTGAATGCCAAGGAAAAGGTTTAGCTTTTTTCTTTTCAGGGTAAACTTGGTCTAAATTGTTAGCATCGTACAATCTACCATTCTTCATAACATATTTAATGGTGTTAGAATTACGCAAGTTTGTTAATGGATTGGAGTCCATAATAACCAAATCAGCTAGTTTACCAACTTCGATAGAACCTAAATCACCATCAAGGCCTAAAGATTCTGCCCCAATTATAGTAGCAACACGTAAAGCATTATGAGGAGTCATCCCTCCTGAGCCAATAGACCAAAGTTCCCAATGGTAACCTAAGCCTTCAAGTTGACCATGGCTTCCTACTCCAGATAAACCACCAGCATCAACTAAATCATTAATAAATTCAGCGTGCTTTTTAAACACATGTTCATCATCTCTAAACCAGCCCGGTCTTCTTCTAGATTTACTTGCAAGCTCTTCATAAGGCGTGAAATAGCTTAATTTTGGATCATCAAAAGGATTCTCACGAGAATAGTAATAGTTCTCAGCCCAAGGGCCACCATATGAAACAAGTAAGGTTGGCGTAACAGCCATTTTAACTTGAGAAACCGCAGAAACTATATCATTGTAGATTGGATAGATTGGAAAAGAGTGCTCATGGCCAGGATAACCATCAATCATTTGAGTTAGATTCAATTTCCAATCTAAAGCGCCTTCTGTTGTTGGCATAATTCCTTGTTCACGAGCAGCCATCAATATCCATTGACGTTGCTTTCTATTTCCAGCCAAGTACATTTTAATGTATTTAGTTTTATAGTACTTGCTGTACTGCATCATAGCATCTTTTGCTTCATCTAGGCTTTTAATATTATACCCCCAATAGCCTAGTCCTGGCCCTGTTGAATAAACGCGAGGTCCTTCCATCATTCCGGCTTCAACCATATCTGAATAGGTAAGAACATCCGTTGTTCCAGTTTGAGGATCACGAGTAGTGGTTACTCCATAGGCAAGGTTTGTAGCATAATTCCATACTCTTTGCTTATGAATCCCCCAAATTGGCCACATATGAGCATGAGTATCAACAAAGCCTGGAGTAATTGTTTTTCCAGATAAGTCTATAACTTCAGCTCCTTTTGGAGCCGTAATATTTGTTCCTACTTGAGCAATTCTGTTATTTTTGATTAGGATGTCTCCTCTTTCAATAACTTCCATACCCTTCATTGTTACAACACGAGCATTTTTCAAAAGAACGGTGCTTTCTGGAATATCTCGGGTATAGAACACCTCTATAGTTAGCTCTTGGGGCTCGTATCGAGGTTCTTTCTTGTCGTTTTTCTTTTCTTTAGAATCTTTATCAGAGTCTTCAGAGTTGTCACTATCTTGAGCTTCTTCTTTTTTAGACTCTTCAGATTTTTTCTTTTCAGCCTCTAATTTTTTTGCAATTTTAACAGAGTCATCAAATGCTTGAGCATCATCAAGATTGTAAATGAAATGACCGTTACCGATTGACCAATGAACTTGCTTGGCATCGGAACTCCAGTAAGGAAACTGGCCTCCAATCTTAGTTAATTTTCTTGAAGGGAAGTTTGCACTCTCTGCTTTAGCCACAGATATCTTTGGAGTATCACCACCTGTAACAGGAACTGTAACTACATAAATATCATTATTAATATGAGCTAAAGCTTGGTCTCCACTAGGTGCCATAGTAATAGTTTCAGCTCGTGAAGCGGGATTATTCTCTTTTGCGTAATCTTCAGGGTGCAGAATATTTTGCATCACATCAGAATCGCTAGAATGAGATTCCTCAACTGAGAAACCTCGAGTGGTGATACCAGTAATGCTAACGTGCTCTTTTTCGTCAGTTCCATCCCATCTTATCGAAACTAAAGTTCCTCTCTGATTTAAAAAGATTCTATCACTATTCTTTACGAAATGAGGGTTAGAACGACCATTAGACTTATCAATTAAGTTGTTATTACCACCTTTAGATGAAACCCAAATCAGATCATCGGTAGACGCAAACGCACCAGGTCCTGTTGCTTCCTTGTATGTTCTTGAGGAGCCTCTAAAAGCTACAATCTTTTCACCATCATTCGACCATACAGGTGAGCTATAAATTCCTGTATCTTTTGTTAGTTTTGTTGGATTAAAACGCTTGCTAAATGGGTTTGCTTTATATATTCCTCCCCCATCTTCATCACTCCATCTTACAAAAGCTATTGTTTTACCATCTGGTGACCAAACTGGGTTCGCTTCAATTTCTGGACTTGAAGTTAGGCGCTTAGGCTTTCCTTCTGGAATACTCTGAATGTAAATATCGTTGAGTACAGTGAAAACCAAGGTTTTGCCATCTGGTGAAGGAACAGCGTCTCTGATTTGTGTTGCCAGAACTTCTTTATCATCTGAAATTGGATATTTAAAGAACACTTCAGGACCAACTTCAAGCTGTGTTTTAACTGAAAATGGAATCTCATTGGCACTACCGCCAGAAACGGGAATCTTATAAATTTTACCACCATAAGAAGCGATGAGTGTTTTACTATCTGGTGTAAATGACATGCCTGGTAACACTCCCATTGCAGCTTGTGATTCCTGGTCATCTCTTTGGACTGGATAAGCCAACCAGCGCTCCTCACCATTAGAAAGTTCTCTTATTACCAATCCTGTTTTGTCTTCGTATCTTGAGCCATAAACTAGCCATTTCCCATCATTTGATAATACTGGGGTAAAAGCAGAGCCATATCTAGAAGTTATAGATCTAACTTGACCTGTTTCTCTATCATAACGACCAACTTGGTACTGTGGAAGTTGTGCATTGTAGTTCCAGGAACCGTTTCTTCTAGAAAAATAAACGTAACGCCCGTCATGGCTTACAGCAGGGTCAATGGTCTTTAAACTTGTTGGCTCTGATATCAATGCAGTTCCACTTCCTCCATCTTTATGATACATCCATAATTTGGGCATTCTAGTACCTTTAGAAGCAACAATATACTTTCCATCTGGTGTCCAGTCTGCGGCTGGGAATAAATCCTTATCGCCTTTTGAAACTTGAGTAATATCAGATGTGTCTTCTAGGTTGATATAGTAAAGATTATCATTACCATCGGCATCTGAAGTATATAGAACGAATTTACCATCTGGACTATAGCGGGGATGCGTATCAAAGGCCATACCATCCGTAATTTGTGTAGCTTCGCCACCTTCAATAGACATTTGGTAAATATCACCTAGAAAATCGAATACAAGATGCTTTCCATCAGGACTTACATCTAAAGACATCCAGGTTGCCTCGGTACTTTCAATATCGATAAGTCTGCCTGGATCTAGAGGCAATTTACTACTCTTTTTAGGAATTTTAGTGGTGTCAGCTCGTAGCTCTGTTGCTTGATAACTACTTTGCTCCTGCTGTAAATTCTGTAGCGCAATTGCACCTGTAGCATTTATAGAAAACAGGGAAAAGAGGATTACAGCTAGGCAACTCCCCTTTTTTAGATAGTAAAATGAATTCATATAATTAAAGTTTAATTGAAAAATATCTCCGTTGGTCTAATAAACGGAAATTATTTCAATTCATCATTAAACTTTAATCAAATAACTGACGATTGATTAATTGAAAAGCTCATAGAATTAGCATCCATTTCTGCATTCATTCCCACTGGAATAGTCACGTTTTTAGCTTCATGGCTAATCATAGCTCCATAATATGCAGGGATTCCAAGTGGTTTAATGTGGTCGTCTAAAATCTGATTAAGGGTTAGGCTATTCTCGCCACCTTTACAATCTGTACACTGTCCAAAAATAAACCCGCTAATATCGTCTAGAACACCAGCTAATTTCAGTTGAGTGAGCATTCTATCAATTCTATATACACTTTCACCAACATCTTCTAGGAATAAAATTGAGCCTCTAAAGTCTGGCAAATAATCAGAGCCAATCATTGCAGTAAGAACAGTTAAGTTACCACCATATATAGGACCAGTGGCTTTACCAGAACGGATTGTGTATGCATTATATAAATCTTCTTCAGGGACTTTATATTCTTCAGGAACACCATTAATAAGCACATTGTCGAAACTAGCTTGAGTAAATTCATTCCAGTCAGAAGTCCCTACTGGCCCATGAAAGCTTACCAAACCTGTTTTTGCTGCAATAGACATGTGTAGTGTTGTGATGTCACTGAAGCCAATTAGCGGTTTAGGATTATTTTTAATTACATCGAAATCAATAAAATCTAAAATACGGTTACAGCCCCAACCTCCTCGTACACAAAGAATTGCATCTACATTTGAATCTTTGAACATACTCATTAAATCGGCAGCTCTGTCTTTATCAGTTCCCGCTAAAAAACCACGGCGATCTCTAACATGCTTTCCAAGCTTAAGTGTGTAACCTTGATTCTTTAGAGTAATTAGCATCTCATCAAAGTCACTTTTATTATAAACAGGGCTTGCTGGAGCAATCAAACCTATTGTCGAAGTTCGAGAAATACGATTTGGCTTTATAAGTGATTTACTAGAGTTTTCAGAGGAATTCAAAGATTTTCCGGCACCACCTAGAATTGCAAAAGCACTAAGTCCCGTTAGTTTTAGAAAATTCTTTCTAGAATAAGCCATAATCTTACTTCTCCGTAATTATTTATATAAATGTTCTTTAACGATTAGTTCGAGTACCTCTGGCGGTACAAGGGTTTTAACATCATTTCCTTTTGCAACTGCTGTCCGTATCTCTGATGAGGAAATTGGTACGGGTAAATGAGAAACAAATGTAGTTTGTGATAATATTTCTGGCAACACTTTTTTATGTTCGTTACCAGGACGTTTTGCAACTAAAAGATCTGCTTCTTCTAAAATTTCTTTAAAAAATTTCCAAGTATGAAATTGAGCTAAACTATCCTCTCCCATACAGAAGTAGAACACATAGTTAGAGTACTCTTTTTTTAAATAGCGTATTGTTTGGAAAGTGTAAGAAGGTTTAGGTAGGTCATTTTCGATGGTTAATATTGAAACATCAATGCCTTCAAATGCTTTTTTAAGCATGGAAAGTCTAGTAGTATATTTTACCTGATCCCCATCTATTTTATGAGGAGGATTTGGAGTTAAAAGAATCCAGAGTTCTTCTATATTTCCTGAGTCGATAAATGACCGAGCAATGGAAATATGTCCGTTATGAACAGGATCAAAAGTGCCGCCGAATAAACCTACTTTCTTCAAAAGTTATTAGCTTGTAGACGATATATTCTCTTCAGAAACTGAAGGAGAGTCTTTTAAACCAATTTCAGCTTCATCTCTAAATTTCTCAGCATCACCGCGTAACTCACTAGATGGGAAAAGTTGTATGAATTTCTCGTAAGAAGAAATTGCGTTTAAATAACGCTCAGCTTTTTTAGAATCAACACTTAAAGATGCATATCTATTGTAAGTTTTGATTTGTTTAACTAAAGCCTCTTCAGCCCATTTAGATTCAGGGAATTGATCGATAGTTAAGTCGTAATAGATAATTGCGGCTTTAAACATATCAATACGAGCGTAAAATTCAGCTGATTTCAAATATTTTAAAGCTAGTTTGTTTCTAAGGTCATCAATTTTTGAGGCAGCCTCTGTAACACGATCTGAACTAGGGTAATTATTTATAAATAATTGGAATAATTCGATAGCTCTTCCAGTTGGTCTTTGATCTAAACGATATCGTGGGCTTTGCTCAAAAAAGCTAAGTGCTCTTTTATAATCAACCTCTTCCCTTCTTTCATCTCTTGGGTAATAACTTATAAATCGTTCGTATTCTGAGGCAGCTAATAGAAACCTTTCATCTTTAAAATAACTTTCAGCTAAATAAAATTGAGCGTTCTGCGCATAATTTGTGCCTCTTCCAAGTCGTGTCACAGTTTCAAAAGCTTGAGCTGCATCGTTGTATTTGCCTTTTTCATAGAGGTTCATTGCTTTATCATAAGAGACATTAATAGCTTCACCTGGACGAATTAAAGACTTGTTATTACAAGCGGTTCCAATGATAATAAGCGGTAGTAACAGAAAGAAAATATTCTTCATATAAATTGTAGAGTGATAATTTATTTAGTGATCACGATTTTGTAAGAAGATAAGAAGTTTTTTTAGCTCTTGTTTGAATTTAGAGTCTTTAAATTCATCCAATAAACTATACGTTTTGTAGTAATGATTCTGTATCTCAATCTTAATATCTTCGATCACGTTTAACGTTAAATATAAATTCAAGACCTCTTGAACATCCACATCCGTAGCTTTTTCTTTATCTAAAGTTGCTAAAATTGAATTCTTTTGGTCTGCATTTGCACGCTGTAACGCAAGTAAAGTAAGATATGTTTTCTTGCCTTCATAAATATCTCCTCCAGCCTTCTTACCGAATTTTTCTGGATCGGCAATAGCATCAAGCAAATCATCTTGAATTTGGAAAGCTTTGCCCATTTCAGATCCAAGTTGAGCTAACTTATCACATTGTTCTTGTGTAGCATGCGCTGATATTGCTCCCATCTGAAGGGCACCAACAATGAGTGCAGAAGTTTTACCTTCAATCATTTGAATATAATCTGATAGTAGAACCGTTTCTCTATCAACAAATTCCATATCTAACGCTTGCCCTTCGCAAACAGTGATGGTGGACTTGATAAAGGCATTGTTGATTGCAGCGTATTCCTGCTTTGTGTAAGCATCTGAATTACCGTAAAATGAAAGCTGTTTAAATGCATCGGCAAACATCACATCGCCTGTTAAAATAGCTACATGATCATTCCATTTGCTAAAAACACTTGGTTTTCCTCTACGTGTTTCAGCACAGTCCATAATATCATCGTGAACAAGTGTAAAGTTATGAAGAATCTCGATGGCTAGTGCAGCTGGCAGAGCTTCTTTGATATTTCCGCCACAAAGCCCGTTAGCAAGTAAGGTTAGAAAGGGACGAATCCTTTTCCCTCCTACATTAAGGGCGTAAGTATAGGGCTCGTATAAAGTATGCGGAGACTCCGGAATTGGAAGGTCTGACAAAGCTTTGCTGATGAGCAGTTGTAACTCTTTTTGTAATGCGGTAGAACTCAATTCTTTTTTTGATGAATGATAATTGTGAAATATACGGATTCTATCAATGCATTAAAGGTCTGTTTTTATGCGTAGATGACTTTTATTTAGTTGATCCGGAGAAGTACAACCCAATAGCGTTAAAGCAATTTTAAGACTATTTTTCCATGCTAAGAATACTTCATCCAAACCTTTGTACCCATTTTTGTTAATTGCTTGGATAACAGGTTGTGCTGTTGCCGAAAATGAAGCCCCAAGGCAAATAGCTTTTGCGATATCAAGTGATGAGCGAATTCCACCTGAAGCAACTACTTCAAAGCTTCTCTCCCACTGTAATGAGGTAATGTCTAGAAGACAATCCGTGGTAGAAATACCCCATTCATTAAATAAATGATTTTCTTTCAGATGATTGACTCTAGCGTTTTCAACCTTAGCCCAACTAGTTCCTCCTGCCCCAGCAACATCAAGAACCGACACTCCCGTATTAAGAAGTCTCTTGGCCGTGTATTTAGAAATTCCTGCTCCAGTTTCCTTCACAATAATTGGAACTGAAGAGTTCTCTACTAATGATTGAATGCCATCGATTATGCCTTTGAAATTTCTGTCGCCTTCTGGCTGCATCAATTCTTGAAGAGGATTCAAGTGAACAATTACGGCGTTCGCTTCAATGCTTTCAATAAGAAGTTGGACTTTATCCTTTGGCAAGCCCCCAATTAATTGAGCACCACCAATATTAGAGCATATAAAAGCTGTTGGTGCTTTTTTGCGTACAATAGAAAACGTTTCTGTTAAAGACTCATCCTCTAACATTGCACGTTGGCTTCCTACACCAAAAGGAAGGTTATGGTCTTCGCAAAACTCTGCTATTATAGCATTAATAGGTTCTGCATCAGCGTAACCGCCCGTCATTGATGAAATAAATAGCGGAAATGAGAACGTTCGACCTAAGAAAGTCGCTTCAGTAGAAACTTCATCAAAATTAACTTCTGGAAGAGCATTATGATTGAATTCATAATTATCAAAACCAGAGGATTTCTCATATTGAGTAGCTCCAGTAATGGTTAATTCGATGTGATCTTTTTTTCTTTGCTGAATTTTGCTCATTCTTAAAGTTGCTACTTAATCTTGAAAACACAAAATCATATTCATCAAAAGTCTAAAAATAAATATACCGAAGGGGTTGTTTAATTGGCAAGACTAGCCTTTCCAAACAGGTACAAAGCTACAAGCTTCGCCGTACATTACTTTTTTTGCTGATTGTATTAACTTATTGGTAGCCAATAAATAAATGGAGTCAGGTATATGAATGTCACCACAGCCTTTTAGGAGAACAAACTTATTTTGGTATCTGCTCCAATCGTACATTTCAAGATTTCGACGATACAACTCATGTGCTATTTCTTTAGGGGAAAGATGGAAAACTTCTTTAGCAAATGAACTAGCGTGTGAGGTAATTAGCATCCAAGCCCAAGGTGCAATTATTGCATCTGTAGTACAATTCACAGAAAGATAATTCCCCGAAAACTGAGCCCAATCAAAAAGATCTAACTTCTCACGGAAGTCTTTTTCTTTTAACAAAAGCTCCATATGCAAGAAGTCTTTTATATCTAAAGTGGCAATTGGGGTGGCATCGTAAAAAAGCTTTGCCAAATCTAGCGTAACTAGCTTTGTATTGCCTTTAACTTTATTGACAATCTGTTCTTGCATTGGTTGGGTTATATAAAAGGGTTTTGAAAAGAGTTTCTCTAAACAGAAAAACTCTCTCCACAAGAACAGGTACGTGAAGCATTAGGATTATGAAAATGAAATCCCTGCCCTTCCAAACCTGTTGTGTAGTCAAGTTCAGTTCCTGCTAAATAGAGAAAGCTACGCATATCAATGAGGACATTAATATCAGCGAGATTAAAGACTTTATCACTTTCCGATGGTGTAACATCTTGTTTAAAGTCGAGGTCGTAAGTAAGGCCAGAACAACCTCCACTTACTACACCAATTTTAAGGTATGCTTCTTTAGAAACGCCTTTTTCAAGTCGAATGTTCTCAAGACGTTTTAGAGCACGTTCGCTGATGCTAATTTCCATTATTTAAACTGAAAGAACTTGAATTTCGGGGTCTATTCTTCGCACCATACTTTCAATAGCATAAAGCGTTCCAGTACTAGCTGTTGGGCAAGTACCACATGCTCCTTGATAGTGAACCTTAAGACGATTTCCTTCTAGGCCTAAAACTTTTAATCCACCACCATCAGCTAAAAGATACGGACGAACTTGTTCATCGAGCATCCTATTTATCTCTACAAGGCGCGGGTCATCAGAATCACGAGCTTCTTTACTTACATGAACCTCTTCGTCCTCTACGACGTCAGCTTGTGCTTCAGCTTCACGGATTGGAGGCGCTAGCTTTCTTAGAAGCTCAGACCAAACTGCTTTTCCATCTTGAGTAACAGTAATGTATTTATCTACATAATAAACGTTTATAACATTGTCGATTGCAAATAATGCAGATGCTAAAGCATCGCTTTCAGCATCACCACTATTCTCAAAAGAACGTGTTACACCATTTGTAAGCGGCTCGTTAAGTACGAAGCGCATTGCATCTGGGTTTGGGGTTCTTTCTATTTCTTTAATTTTAGCCATGTTTTCTCCTTGTTATCCAAAAAATTCTTTTACTAACTCAATTCCATCTACTAAAGCGTCAATATCACTTTCATTATTATAAAATGAAAGTGAAGCACGAACCGTTCCCGGTATACCATAATGTTGCATAATAGGTTGTGCACAATGGTGACCAGTTCTCACCGCAATACCTTCTTTATCTAAAATAGTACCAGTATCACTGGGATGAATATCACCAATTAAGAATGAAATTACGGACGCTTTATTAGCAGCGGTACCAATAATTTTCACACCATCAATGCTATTTAGTTTTTCTGTTGCGTATTCCAGAAGTTCGTGTTCTCTGGCTGCAATATTTTCCATTCCAATTTCAGTGAGATAGTCAATGCTTTTAGCAAATCCTACGCCTGCTGAAATGGGAGGTGTTCCCGCTTCAAACTTAAATGGAAGGTCATTCCACGTTGTTTTTTCGAAGGTGACTTTATCAATCATATCACCACCACCACGATAAGGTGGCATTGCTTCTAAAAGTTCTTTCTTGCCGTAGAGAATGCCAAAACCCGTTGGCCCACACATTTTATGGGCAGAAAATGCATAGAAATCAGCATCGAGGTCTTGAACATCTACTTTAGCATGTGGAACAGCTTGAGCTCCATCAACTAAAACAGGAATATTCTTTGCATGTGCCGCTTCAATAATCTCTTTAACTGGGTTAATGGTTCCTAAAGCATTTGAAACATGCGTAACAGCAACCATTTTTGTTTTATCTGATAATTGGCTGTAGAACTGATCTAAAACCAACTCACCATTATCCAGCATCGGAATAACTTTAATAACAGCACCCACTTGCTCTGCTATCATTTGCCAAGGCACTATATTAGCATGATGCTCCATTTCTGAAACGAGGATTTCATCTCCAGCTTTAAAATGAGTTCTTCCATAACATTGTGCTACCAGATTTATTGAGTCTGTAGTTCCTGTAGTGAAAATAACTTCTTCTAAGCTACCAGCATTGATTAAGTTCTTAACTTTAGTCCGAGTAGCTTCATAAGCATCGGTTGCATTCTGGCTAAGCGAATGAATACCACGATGCACATTTGCATGTTCATTTTTGTGGTAAGCATCTATCCTATCGCTAACTACTTTCGGCATTTCGCTAGAAGCTCCATTATCAAGATATACCAATTTTTTACCATTGATTGTTCTAGAAAGAATGGGAAAATCGGAACGGATTTTGTTCCAATCTATCTTAGTCGTAATGTCGGTTGTCGTTGTTTTCATGCTAAATATTGAATTTGTTTCAGGAATAAGCCCAAAACAAATTCAATTTTATTAATTATTTATTGTCTCTATTAGTGTATCTAATTACTTCATCATGAAGTAATGTTTCTACCGACTTAACAGCCATACTTTCAACACTTTCTAGTGCGAAAGCATACACAAGTAATTCTCTAGATTTTTGTTCGGTTAAACCCCGACTTTGAAGATAAAACACTTCTTCGTCTTGCAGTTGACCAATTGTTGCACCGTGAGAACAAAGTACATCATCAGCAAAAATCTCTAGCTGAGGTTTTGTATGAACAGTTCCATTATCAGAAAGAAGTAAGTTTCTATTTTCTTGAAAAGAATCGATTTTTTGAGCGTCTTTAGCTACAAAAATCTTGCCATTAAAAATAGAATGAGCCGAATCGTTTACTACCACTTTATGTAATTGATGACTATTACCATGTGGGAAACGATGATCCATTATGGAGTGAGTATCTGCTATTTGATCGCCATCAATTAGTACGAGTCCATCTACGGTAAAATCTACTTCTTCTGCATTCTGAATAACTCTCGGATCGTTTCTAAACAATTTTGCCCCAAGACAAATTGTATACGAATGATATGCCGAATTTTTCTCTAAAGTAGCTACAGGTCTAGAAATATGAGAAGCTTTTTTGCTATCTCGTTGCATTCTTGCATGATGTACATGTGCACCTGTATATAACTTAAATTCCGTAACTGGAACGTTAAGGTACACGTTGTCTGCTAAGCCAATGTGTTCCTCAATAATAGTTGCTTTAGAAAACATTTCGCCCACGAAAAGAAGTCGTGGAGTTGCATAAAAAGCCTTTTCAGCATCGGTAAAAACATTAAGGATGTGAATTGGGCTTTCAACTACTGTTTCTTCTGGTAAATAGATAAAAGCACCATCAGAGAACGTAGCATCGTTCAACGCTGCGAATACGTCATCTTCGTAATTGGTAATGGTTCCCAGAAAAGTTTTTACTGCATCATGATTGGTGTTATCTGCTAAATTTCCAACAACAACACCATTCGGCATTGCATCAATCGAAGATAATTCTTCAATAAAATCTCCATTCACAAACACCAAACGCGATTTAAGCGCTTCTGGTAGATAATGCTCTGAAATGTCGCCAATGCTTTTTGCATTCGCTTCACTTATAGGGCAGAATGTATTCTTTGTGATAGATTTTAGATTCGTAAATCTCCATTCCTCATGTTTTCGGGTAGGGAATGCAGTGTTATTTAGCTCTTCTCTTCCACGCTCATTAATAGCGCGAATTGAAATACTCTGACTACTGCTTTCAACAGAACCAGAAAGATAGCTTAACATGGTGTCTTTCTGTAATACTTCACTCATTACTGAGCCTCGCCATTTAGTGCTAATTCTTTTTCGTATTGCTCGTAACCATTTGCCTCTAATTCTACAGCAAGAGAAATATCACCAGACTTTATAATTTTGCCATCAAGCATTATGTGAACAAATCCTGGCTTAATGTAGTTCAGTAATCTTTGGTAATGAGTAATCATTACGATAGCGTTTTCGTTATTTGCGATTTTGTTTACGCCATCAGAAACTACTTTTAGAGCATCAATATCTAGACCAGAGTCAGTTTCATCTAAGAAAGATAGAACTGGATTCAGTACTGCCATTTGGAAGATTTCGTTCTTCTTTTTCTCACCACCAGAAAACCCAGTGTTTATACTTCTTTCAAGAAATTCGTTCTTCATTTCGATTACATCTAGTTTACTTACAATGTAATCTTCAAACTCAATCGGGTCGAGTTCTTCTCTATCATTTGCACGAGCAATGGTGTTATAAGCTTCGCGAAGAAGAGTTTTGTTGGTAATACCAGGAACTTCAACTGGATATTGAAAAGCAAGAAAAAGTCCTAAATGTGCTCTTTCGTCGGCATCTAGTTCGGTAATGTCTTGTCCGTTAAAAAGGATTTGTCCTTCTGTAACTTCATATTCAGGATGCCCAGCCACAACTTTAGAAAGGGTACTTTTACCACTTCCATTAGGTCCCATTATGGCATGAATTTCGCCTGCGTTTACTTTAAGGTTTACACCTTTTAAAATTGCAATGTCTTCGCCGTCAACTTTGGCGTGTAGGTTTTTGATTTCTAACACGTTTCTACTTTTTAACTATTTTGATTTTTAATTTCTTGTGAATTGATAAATCAATTCTTTTAACCAACACTACCTTCAAGCTTAATATCGAGGAGTTTATTGGCTTCAACAGCAAACTCAAGAGGCAATTCTTTCAATACTTCTTTAACAAAACCATTTATAATCATGGAGATTGCATCTTGTTCACTAATACCACGCTGCATGAGATAGAAGATTTGTTCTTCTCCTACTCGGGATGTTGTTGCTTCGTGCTCTACACTACTATTTGAATTTTCCGAAGAAATATAAGGGAAAGTGTGAGCTCCACATTCTTGGCCAATTAACATCGAATCACAAACTGAATAGTTTCTTGCACCGGATGCGTTTTTGCCTATTCTAACTTCACCACGATAGCTATTGTTAGATTGACCAGCAGAGATACCTTTAGAAATGATTGTACTCTTGGTGTTTTTACCAAGGTGAATCATTTTTGTACCAGTATCGGCTTGCTGCTTGTTTGTAGTAACCGCTACGGAATAAAATTCACCAACCGAGTTATCACCTTGAAGAATTACACTTGGGTATTTCAAAGTTACAGCAGAACCAGTTTCTAACTGAGTCCACGAAATTTTTGAGTTTCTACCCTTACAAATTCCACGTTTGGTCACAAAGTTGTAAATACCACCTTTACCTTCTTTATCACCAGAGTACCAATTCTGAATAGTAGAGTACTTTACTTCAGCGTCATCTAAAGCAACAATTTCTACAACTGCAGCATGAAGTTGATTGGTATCGTACATTGGAGCAGTACAGCCTTCTAAATAACTTACACTAGAGCCTTCTTCAGCTACAATAAGCGTACGTTCGAACTGACCTGATTCCATGTTATTTATACGGAAATAGGTAGAAAGCTCCATTGGGCATTTCGTATTCTTCGGGATGTAGCAAAAAGATCCATCTGAAAATACAGCAGCATTTAACGCTGAATAAAAATTATCGCGAGCAGGAACAACTGAACCTAGATATTTTTTGATTAGCTCAGGATGATTCTGAACAGCTTCAGAAATAGAGCAAAATATTACACCAGCTTCAGCCAATTTCTCTTTGAAAGATGTGAATATAGAAACACTATCAAACACAGCATCTACAGCAACACCAGCTAACGCTTTTTGTTCGTTGAGTGGAATTCCTAATTTTTCATATGTTTCACGGATGTTTGGATCAACATCGTCCATACTATCCAATTGTGGCTTTTTCTTAGGCGCTGAATAGTAAAGAAGGTTTACGAAATCTGGTTTATTGTAGGTTGCATTAAACCAGGTTGGCTCAGTCATTTCAATCCAAGCACGATAGGCTTTTAACCGATACTCGGTCATCCATTCAGGCTCGTTCTTTCTAGCAGAAAGTTCTCTTACTATATCTTCGCTAATGCCTTTAGGAAAGTCTTCGTATTCAACGTCGGTGGTAAAGCCATACTTGTACTCTTCACCAATCATCGACTCTAACGCTTTTGTGTCGCTCATCAGATTCTTTTAGTCTTAAAATTATTCGTTGGATTGCATTATGAACTGTTCTTACGCTAGTTCAAGCCAACGATTATGGTCTATTTAGATTTCGTCCAAATATACATAATTTAGCTATCAGATATAAATAAGAACTTATTGAGAATCTCTATTCATCTTATAAATTAATTCATGGTAAATGCACTCTGAAAGCTATGATACTATGGAATAGTAACTTCGAGTAGCTTAGTTTTTACAGTAGCCTTTATATCCACTTTAGAAATTGCATTAGGAACGAGTATACTATCACCTAATTTATAATCGATACTACCCTCTTTAAATTCTAATGTGCCACTTCCTTCAAGGCACATAAGAATTACACAGGAATCTACCTCGGAATAATCCCTACTTTCTTTTACTTCTACAATCAAGCGCTTTGTAGCAAAGTATTGGCAGTCTTCCAAATCACTTTCAGTAGCTGAAGAGTCGTATTTTGTTTTATAATCGTCATAAAAATCAAAATCAATAGCTCCTAAAGCTTCCTCTACGTGCAATTCCCGTTTGTTTCCGTCTGCGTCTACTCGATCAAAGTCATAAATTCTGTAGGTAATATCCGATGTTTGCTGAATTTCTGCTATTAGTAGCCCTTTTCCGATTGTATGAACTCGTCCTGCTGGTAAAAAGAATACGTCATCATTATTGGCGACTTCTTTATTTAGAATTTCATTAACTCGTCCATCTTCAAAAATCTTTACATACTCATCTTTATCTGTTTTACGATTGAAACCTGAAATTAGCGTGGCTCCTTCTTCTGCATTAACTACATACCACATTTCAGTTTTACCGAATGAGTTATGCCGTTTTTGAGCTAGAGTATCATCGGGATGAACTTGAATGGATAAATCATCATTAGCATCGATGAACTTAATGAGGAGTGGGAATTTATTGCCAAATTTCTGATATATATGCTCACCAATTAAATCACCTTTATATTCATCTATCAGTTCGGTGAGTAGTTTTCCTTTTAAGTCACCCTCACTAACTTCAGAAATATTATTAGGTACTCCTGATATTTCCCAAGATTCTCCACAAATTTTACTGTCGCCTGTTTGTTTGTCTAGAATTTCTGATAATTTTGTTCCACCCCATATTTTGTCTTTCAGAATGGGAGTAAATTTCAGAGGATAAAGATTTAATTGGGACATTATTCTAAAATATAGATTTAGTAGTTATTGTCGCTCATTAGAGCGCAAACACATGCTGTATTAACAATATCAGTTGAGCTACAACCACGTGAAAGATCCATTATAGGTTTAGCAAGACCTTGAATAATAGGACCCGTAGCTGTTGCTCCGGCTAGTCTTTCGGTTATTTTATAAGCAATATTTCCAGCATCTAAGTTAGGAAAGATGAACACATTAGCTTTTCCTGCTACAGTAGAGTTTGGTGCTTTTGTTTTGCCAATAGCAGGAATTAAAGCAGCGTCAAATTGTAGTTCACCATCAATAGAAAGACGGATATTCTTACTTTTAGCGATCTCAAGTGCCTTGGTGACGAGCTCTATACCTTCAAATATGGAGCTTCCTTTTGTTGAGAAGGAAAGTAAAGCAACATGAGCTTCTTCACCAACCAATTTAGAATGCGTTGTGGCCGAGTCTTGAGCAATTGTAGCCAATTGCTCTGCGTTTGGATATGGTACAACCGCACAATCACCGTAGGTAAATACTCTTCCATCTGGAAAGCTCATTAGAAAAGTACTAGAAACAACATTAGAGCCTTTTTTTAAACCAACTGTTTGAAGGGCTGCTCTTAGAACATCTCCGGTTGTGGAGATGGAACCTGCCACACATCCGTCGGCATCTCCCTCAGCAACCATTGAAGTAGCAAAATAAAGTGGATCTTGAACAATTTGGTAAGCTTCTTCTTCTGTAATGCCTTTATGTTTTCTCTTATTGAAGTAAGATTCAGCATACGTGTCCAGCTTTTGATCAGTGGCGGAGTTTATAAGCTCTATTTCTTTAGGGTAATCTGTAACTCCTGGGTTGGTAAGGAGAACAACTTCACATAAAGAGTTTTTATGCAAATAAGTAGCAGCTTCAATTATTCTTTTATCCGATGATCTTGGTAAAACTATTCTTCTAAGCTGCTGTTTAGCTTTCTCATGAATGCTCTTGATAATATCCATTACTCTATTAATTCAATTAAATTTATAGTGCTGTTGTTAATACTGATACCTATTTAAAAGGTATGTGTTCTCTCAAATCTCATATTATCCTATTTAAACTAAAAAATAATATAAACTAGACGGTTTGGCTCGTTTAATAATTCAAATCGAGTGAAAGGTTACCAAAAAATTGAATGTCTTGAGGCTGGTTATATAAGCTTCTTGACGTAAACGAAACATTTCTTTGCAAGTGTTTCACAATTGCTCCCCAGTTTGAATATCTATTCTTAAATGCATCAGCAACAAAATAGGTGAATATACTATGTCTTTTCTGTACTCCGTTTGGAGTGGAATATATTAACGATGTTTGGTCTGTATCAGCAGAAAAAACAATCGCAGATTCTTTAATATTCGATGTAATCAAACTCGCTAAATCTTCTAAAGCATCGTTATTTTTAGTTTGATTGATAAACTCAAGGTCTGCAATAACAGAAATCTTGGTTAGAGGTAATTGAGCAATACCATCAAATAATGAATTAAGACTAACTTCGTTTTGAGAGGAGGTGTCATTTACTGTGCCAAGAAAAAATATTTCTTTTGAGGTCTCATCTACCCTAGCGTAACCTGACAGATAAACAACTAGCTCACTAGGACTATTATTGATTCCTGAAACCAACCGATTGAAAGAGTTTCTGATAGGCTGAGAGCCATGCTGATCTTCAAAAGACAGGATATTGTCGGCAGGAACACCAAGAGTTTTATTAAAGTACTCGTTCATCAAACGAGCGTCTCTTTTGGCGTAGTTACGTTCGCTCAATATCCCTGTATATGAACCATTAGATATCATATAGGCCCATCTATTTTTTGATTCAGAGACTAGGCTCGGGAAATTCCGCTCAATATCAATACTTCCAAAAGGAACATTTGGGATAGCAACAACAGAAAGCTGATGTGAAAACTCTGAGGGTCGCCATATAGTTACAACGTCACTTGCTGCTACCCAAGTTTCAGAAATTCCATATAATGCTTTAAACCAATCTCCTTGGCGTTCAACTAGTTTGAGTTGGCTTCCCTTAGCTAAATCTGTTAGAACGTTATTTCTATTAACTTCGGGTTTATTTCTTAATGCAGAAACATTTGAAGTAACTACAACAAACGATTCAAATATACTGCTTACTGGAATTGAATAATTATAGGTGCTATCCTGGAAATAGATATTTAAGTTGATATTGATATCTCTATTCTCAGGTAAAGATTCAGGTGCGATTTCCTCTGCAAGATTTATTTCAATTATATTATCTCTAAAAGACCGCTTTGTTTTAGGAATGATAACCTCATTGTTAAAAAGGATCTCATATTCTGGAATTGTAGCAAACTCAGAACTGGTGTCTAGAGTATCAACTTCTACTCTTTTTCCTGTTCTTCTTAAGAGTTTACTTTCACCTGTAGCAGTTGGCTCTCCAACTGGCTTCATATTTAAAAAGGAAATACCAGTAAGCGCAGTACCAGCACCAATTAACGCTATTTTTTGGGTCTGATTCTGTTCATTTACTATATCATTAGAAAAAGCGGCATAACCAGCAATTCCAGCACTTGCAAGACCAAATAATACATAACCTAGCCTTGGTCTATAAGTTTGGATATATCGATCGGTTCTTATTCGTTCAGCAAATTCTATCGTATTAGCTGTTTTTAGTTTAAATCTAACTAAAGGCTCTTCTGGCCTAATACGATCAATCCTGTTTAAGAATAACTTTGAATCTAGAAGCTTAAAATCATTTCTATCTATAGTTTCTTGGCTTTCAACTACCCAACTAGTACTTGAACAACCTACAAAAAGGAAGAAACACGAGAAGAAATAAAATAAAGTTTTTAGTTTTAAGCCCATGGCGTTTGTTTGGAAGCCAATGCAATTTTGGCTGCATCGATAGCAATTACAAGTTCTTCATTTGTAGGGATAACTCTAACATCAACTTTAGAGTGTTTACTGCTAATTTTTAAATCCTCAGGAATATTTAAGTTTGCTTCAGAATCAAGTTCGATACCAAGTCCTTCCATTTCAGCAAGAATATTGGCTCTAATTTGATGTGCATTTTCTCCGATTCCACCGGTAAAAATAATCGCATCTACCCCATTTAACGAGGCAATGTAAGAACCTATATACTTCTTAGCTCTATAACAAAACACGTCAATAGCTTCGTTGCATCGCCGATCCCCTTTTTCTGCTTCTTCCAAAAGGTCTCTCATATCAGCAGCGTATCCACTTAATCCAAGCAGCCCACTATGTTTATTCAGTAAAGCATGTACATTTGCAAGTGAGAGTTCCTCTTTTTCAATTAAATAAAAGAGAATTGATGGATCAATATCGCCTGATCGCGTTCCCATAACTAAGCCTTCTAAGGGAGTAAATCCCATACTTGTATCGTAAGATTTGCCATCTTTAATTGCAGTTATAGACCCTCCATTTCCAAGGTGGCAGGTTATTATTCTAGAACCTTCTTTCTCACATCCTGAGATTTTGAAATACTGGCGACTTACATAATAATGGGATGTGCCATGAAAACCATATCTTCTTATTTTATATCGACGATAAAGTCTGTTTGGTATTCCATATAGATATGCATGTTGTGGTAAAGAATGATGGAATGCAGTATCAAAAACAGCTACATGAGGAACATTAGGTAGGTGTTTTTTTGCTGCTTTAATACCTTGTAAGTTTGGAGGATTATGTAAAGGTGCAATATCAAAAGCTTGTTCTATAGCGTCCTCTACGTCCTCATCAATGAGTACAGAGTCTTTAAATGTTTCGCCGCCATGAACTACACGATGACCCACTGCTTCTATCTCAGAGAGATTGTGAAGATGGTCGTTGTCAGCTTCTAAAAGCAAATCCATAATTGTTTTTAAAGCTACTGTATGATTTTCTAACACCAACGACTTTTTAACTTCTTTCTCACCCTTCCATTCTTGCCGAATAATAGAAGCGACAGCGCCAATCCTCTCAATTAAACCTTTGCAAAGGCATTCTTGCAATTCAGTGTTAATTAGTTGGTATTTTATAGATGAGCTACCACAGTTAAGAACTAAAATCTTCATATAATTATCCTAAAAAGAGAATATTGCCCCAATTCCTATAACTTGACGATAAGAAAAATTCCTTGAATTTGTATCAGGTTTTGATATCCAGAAAGGTACGTCGTATCTAATAAAAATTCCTCGATCTTTTCCTAAATAATCTGGAATATTAATAGAAAATTGGCTCCCAATTCCAGCATCAAAAAGTGCAAGTACATCTTTCAGAGGATCTATAGTACCACTTGGTAATTTCTTTGTTCCTTTCCCAAAATCAAAAAAGCCATAGGTTCTAAATTCAACCAACTCACCAATTATTGAGATATTTTTAATTACTGAATTTATAGGATTTGGAAACTCTAATTCAGTATTTATTGCCCATGCGGTGTTGTAAGTTGGGCTTAGTCCTGCTTTTAATAGCTTAGCATCTTGTTCTAAATATCCACGAAGGTTGCCTCCGCCAGCAAATTGAATCAAGCCAGATTCTAACCAGTTGCTTGGAATGGTTCCTTTAGCTCGTGAAACTCCATTATTAAGCCAACCATTGGGTTGTCTAAAACTGAGGCCAAAAAGATGTTCTGCCGCAGTATTCTCAGTTGCGTGGCCAACAAAGCCTCTAAAACGTAATGCAGAACTTGAGCCTAATTTAATCTTCTGGAATACTTCTACTTTAAATACTGTGAATGCAGATGAGTTTGAATTCACATTCTGTATCAGTTCAGAGTTAATAAATAACTGTCCCAATCCATTAATGCTAGAATTTATAAACCCAAGCTCAATTAACGACTTCCATTCCTTTTGCCAGAGTTGAGGAAATGGACGGTATTCGATATCGGTTAATTTTTCTTGCGATATCGAAGCTCTTAATTCAGAATATCGTAGTTCTTCAAACCCCAATTGCCAACGCTTGTTAAAACCAATTTTTTGTTGGGTAAAACCAGTCCGATATGATGATATCAACTGAATACTTCCTTCATTACCATAAGAAGTGATGGAAGGAATTGCTTCTATAAAAGAGATGTAGTATGAAACAGGTGTCTTTGGTAACCAAGTATGTACCCAAAAACCAGCGTCTAAACGATGAGGCCCATCTTTAAAGGAGTCTTCCATTTCTCCCAATACTCTAACGCCAAGTCTAATTCCGTCTACATCGTTATACCAAATGTCTGGCGCTGGTGTAAACCGATATTTTGCTTCTTCCTGAGCTTTTAATTCGCTCAACGAAGAAATGATAATGAGTAAAAAAAAGGTGGCTACTATTCTGACTCGATAATCCACTCAGGTAGGATTTGATTATTAACAATTATATCAGTTGCAGTTCTAATAAGACGTTTTTGTTCCGGCCATGCTAAAAATTCGTCAAGTTGACCTATTGAAATCCAGGTGAAATGAGTGTGTTCTGCGTCCAATTCCGGTTCATCATTTAAACTAACTTCAGCTGCAAATGCTGGTATCTGATGGATTTGATCCGTTTTAGCTTCATAAAACGTATTAACTGACGGTATAACCCAAAAAGAAACGGGATTAAATCCCGTTTCTTCTTTCAACTCTCTTTGCGCAGCTTCCCAATAAGCCTCTCCTTCCTCTACTTTACCACCAACCATGCGCCATTGATTAGCGTAAATTTTATTGGTAGCTCGTTTTAAAAGCAGAAACTCAGGGACCGTTGCTTTGATTCTATAGATATAAACATCAATAAGCTTTATCATAAAAGCCAAACTTGGGTTGATTAGATTTCTATTTTCTTAATTTCTAATTTAATAATACCAGCTGGTACTGTTACTTCCACAACATCACCAACTTTCTTACCTACCAAGCCTTGGCCAATAGGTGAATCTATAGAAATTTTACCTTTTGCAAAGTCAGCTTCATTTGGAGATACTAACATATACTGTACCTCTTTATTTATTTTCATATTCAGTATAGTAACTTTTGTTAATACACGAACTTGTGAAAGATCTAAATCTTTTGCATCAAGAACACGAGAGTTGGCAAGAATATCTTCTAATCTTGTAATTCTATCCTCCATATGACCTTGAGCCTCTTTGGCAGCGTCATATTCAGCGTTCTCACTTAAATCACCTTTTGCTCTAGCTTCGGCGATATCTGCAGCTACATCTTTGCGACCTCGAGTTTTTAAATCTTTCAACTCGGCATCAAGCTTGTCATAGCCCTCTTGGGATAAATAATGGATTTTACTCATTCTATTCTTATTTATTCAATTTCCTAAAAATAAAAAGAAGAGCATATCGCTAGACAGCCCTTCTTTTTTTGTTTCTAATAACAACTTACAACATAAGATTAAGTAAACTGTTTGTCTAATTAAACCTTAAAATTTTATTTTTAAAGAGCTATTAATTACTTAAAAGTGGTTTGGTTACGTTAGCGCTAATAAATTCAGATATTCTTTGGGATGAAACAAAGCCTCACCCCTTCAGAATAAGACGCTATTCAAACTGTATCATGTCAGAATCGTCACCTTCATCAGCTTATTATAAAGATGAGGCCCAATATCACTTCTTACAGTATAATCAATAATAGCCTTAATACTATTAACTTTAGGATTAGTCTGATTTGTGAGATTTCAAACTAGGTGAAGTTACGTTTTTGAGAGCTCTTGATGCTAAAATCAGTGCAGCTAAAATTAACATAGCACCTGTAAAGAAAGACACCCCAGGAAAAGAGATTGGAGCGTTTGCTGATGTAAAATAACCGAAGAGATTAGCCATAATTGGTGGACCAAAAATAGAAGTAAAACTAATCAAGCTTGTAAGTGCACCCTGCAGCTCTCCTTGTTGATTTGAAGGTACTTTGTTTGAAATCAGTCCCTGCAATGCCGGCCCTGCAAAACCACCTAAAGAATACGGTACAATTACGATGAGCATAATTAACCCCGTTGGTGAGAACGCGAACCCTAAGAAACCTAGAAAGTAAGCAGTTAAACCAACATAGATTGATTTTACTTCTCCGATTTTTGGGATAACTATTCGTGTTAAACCACCTTGCACAATGGCAATAAAAAAACCAACTACACCCAAGGAGATGCCAACCATACGAGTATCCCAAGAAAACTTCTCCATCGTATAATAGGTCCAAGTAGTTTGAGTTGCATGGTTTGCTAGGTATAAAAGGAAAAAGATACCTACTAAACCCAGAATGCTGGGAAATTTTTTAATCTGTTTAAGCGAACCTAATGGATTAGCTCTTTTCCATTCAAATTCACGTCTATTTTCTTTTGGTAAAGATTCTGGAAGTACAAAATATCCGTACAGAAAGTTTATTGCTGTAAGCCCTGCTGCTGCAAAAAATGGAACCCTAGAGCCGTAATGACCAAGTAAGCCACCCAAAACGGGCCCAATTATAAAGCCTAAACCAAAAGCAGCGCCAATAAGCCCAAAATTTTGCGCTCTTTTCTCGGGTTCACTGATATCAGCGATATACGCACTTGCCGTGGTAAAGCTAGCTCCCGTTATCCCTGCAACTATCCGAGCTCCAAAAAGCCAAACAATAGTGGGCGCAAAACCAAGAATTATATAATCAATTGTAAAGCCCAACATTGAAAGTAGTAGGACTGGGCGGCGACCAAAACGGTCACTAAGGCCACCAATTACTGGAGAGAATAGAAATTGTATAAATGCATACGAAAACATCAACCATCCACCGTAAAGAGCCGCAGAGCTAATTCCTTCGCCAGTGAGTTCCATAATGAGGTCGGGAATAACAGGTATTATAATACCTAGCCCGATAACATCGATTAGTACAGTAATAAAAATAAAAGCAAGAGCTGCTTTACGGGGTTTTCTAGCCATCTTTAAAAATATTGCCAATGATACCGTTAATCTGTGAATGAATGAAGCTAAAATTCACAAATTGATGAATGATTCACTATTTTCGAGTAACTAAATAATGATAGGTTTGATTAAGAAACTCACTACACAGCAAATTCTCGAAGAGAATCTAGCCCAGAAAGCACCAGGTAAACTAAGTTCTGCCAAAGTAGTTCTACATAATATAAGAAGCTTACACAACGTGGGCTCTGTATTCCGGTCTTCAGATGCTTTTGGAATCTCAGAAATTTTAATTTCTGGTTACACTCCCACACCTCCACGACCTGAAATAACCAAAACAGCTATTGGAGCAGAGGAATTTGTGAAATGGACTTATTGGGATAACACCTCTAAGTTAATTTCTACACTAAAGAAAGATGGCTACACCATTATCGGCTTGGAGCAAACCGACAATAGTGTTCCTTTAACAAAACTAGATTTAAAGTCTTATGATAAAATTTGTTTAGTTATGGGGAATGAGGTCACTGGCATCGATGAGGATTTTCTACCACATGTAGATTGTTTTGTAAATATCCCACAGTTCGGAAAAAAACATTCGCTTAATGTTTCAGTAGCTGCCGCAGTAACTTTATATGCCATGTTAGAAAAGCTTTCTTAGATTATTATTATACAAAAATATCTAAAATCCATCTGTACAATTCAGTAATTCATTCTTTATCTTCGTTGATTGTAAACCGTATTGATCTAATTTATGCCTAATCAAAAACGAATTTTAGTTACTTCTGCCCTCCCGTATGCAAATGGACCTCTCCATTTAGGTCACCTTGCTGGAGCTTATTTAACCGCTGATTTTTATGTACGCTATAAGCGCCTCACTGGTGCTGATATAGCTTTTATTTGTGGGTCAGATGAACACGGTGTTCCTATTACTATTGCCGCCGAAAAGGAAGGCGTTTCACCTCAAGATATTGTAGATCGATATCACGAAGGCAATAAAAAGGTATTTGATCAATTTGGTATTTCCTTCGATTATTATGGAAGAACTAGTTCTAAAGTTCACCGTGAAACATCCCAAGAGTTTTTTACCAATTTGTATGAGAAAGGATTCTTTAAAAAGAAAACCGAAAAACAATTGTATGATGCAAAATCAGATATGTTTTTGCCAGATCGATATGTTAAAGGGACATGTCCTAACTGTGGGTTTGAAGAAGCTTATGGCGACCAATGCGAGAGTTGTGGAACCTCTCTCTCTCCTACAGAGCTCATTAATCCATTAAGTGCTTTATCTGGTGAAAAGCCTGAATTAAAAGAAACAGAACACTGGTACATGCCATTAGGAGATGCTCAACCAAAGCTTGAGAAATGGCTTGAAACCCGTGAAAATTGGAAGCCCAATGTAATGGGACAGGTTAAGAGTTGGTTGAATGATGGATTGGCTGATAGAGCTGCTACTCGTGATTTAAGCTGGGGCGTACCTGTTCCGTTAGCCGAAGCGGAGGGAAAAGTACTTTATGTTTGGTTCGATGCTCCTATCGGTTACATTTCTGCCACTAAAGAATGGTCGTTACAAAATGGAACTCCAGAAAGTTGGAAAGATTATTGGCAAAATGAAAACACAGAACTTTACCATTTTATTGGTAAAGACAATATAGTTTTCCATTGTATTATGTTTCCCATTATGCTTATGGAACATGGAGACTATGTTCTCCCAAAAAATGTTCCTGCAAATGAATTCCTAAACTTAGAAGGTAGAAAACTCTCCACATCAAGAGGTTGGGCGGTTTGGCTATATGAGTATTTAGAAGATTTTAAGCCTGATTTACTTCGATATGCCCTAGGTGCCACGCTTCCAGAAAGTAAAGATTCTGATTTTTCTTGGAAGGATTTCCAAGCCCGCGTTAACAATGAACTAGCAGCTATTCTTGGGAATTTTGTATTTAGGACTCTCTCCTTCACTTCAAAATTTGCTAACTCTGTGGTTCCTGAGTTAGTTAATCCAACACAGATTGATTTAGATGCTTTAGAGTCCATTAATGTTCAAAAGCTGAAAGTCACGGAAGCTTATGAGTCGTTCAAATTTAAAGAAGCTTTACAAGAGAGCATTAATTTAGCCAGAGCAGGTAACAAGTACTTTACTGAAACTGAGCCATGGAAAACAAGAAATGACCAGCCTCAAGCTTGCGCAAACTCATTATATGTAAGTTTACAAATATGTTCAGCTCTGTCAATATTGATGGAACCTATTTTGCCAGAAGCAATGCGAAACCTTCGTATCCAACTTGGTTATTCTGGTGCTATTAATTGGGATGCTGTAAATAACAACATGTTGCCTCAAGGAACTACTATCAACCCTGGTGAAGTACTCTTTACAAAAGTTGAGGATGAGGAAATTGATGCTCAAATGAAAAGACTTGAAGAAAGAGCAGGAGCAATTTCTCCAAAGTTGAATGAGCCCCCTCTCAAAGAGAATATCGGCTTTGATGATTTTATGAAGCTTGATATACGAGCAGGAGAAATTCTAGCGGTGGAGAAGGTTGAAAAATCTAGCAAGCTTTTAAAACTTCAAGTAAATTTAGGTTTTGAAAAAAGAACCATTGTCTCTGGAATTGCAAAACATGTTGATGTAACTAAGCTTAAAGGACAGAAAGTTTGCGTTGTAGCGAATTTAGCGCCTAAAAAATTAATGGGTATTGAAAGCCAAGGAATGATTCTTATGGCTGAAGACAGTGAAGGCAACCTTATGTTTACCGAAACTGAAGCAGAACCAGGCAGCTCTATAACTTAATATGTCTGATTCTGATACTTTAGATTATCTAGCTTCAGTGGATATTAATGAGCTTCCTATGGGTTCATCAATTAAAGCCGAGGCAACTTTTTTCAAGGTTTATTCTCCTAACGCTACTGCCATCGAGGTTTTTATTTTCGAGAACTATCAAAGTGATAGTTACATGAATCTACATCTTCAGAAACATGATGATGGGAATTGGGTTGGCTCTATAAGAGAGAACTTAATTGGTAAGCTTTATGCCTATAAAATTACGCCTCCGACTGAGCCTACAGAATTCTTTATGGAGACACCTTACTTAATTGCAGACCCTTGGAGTAAACATGTAACTTCAGTTAATAACTACCTACAGCTCCCAAAAACAAAGATTGTAGGTGATTCAGATTTTGATTGGGAAGATGACACTTTTGCTACCCCTGTGGATCCGAGAGATCTTATTATTTACGAAACACATATTAAAGATATGGTGGCTCATCCCTCCGCTCGAACATATGTGAATGGGGTTTACAATGACTTTAGAGAAGCTAAAATTGGTGGTATTAGTCATCTTAAAAGATTGGGTGTCAATGCAGTAGAGTTTTTACCGTTGCATAAATTTGGGTACTTCGAACCTCATTTTAATCAACATACTCCAGAAGGAATAAAGAATACATGGAACCCTTACTCTAGGAACTATTGGGGATACATGACCTCCTTCTTTCATGCTCCAGAAACCATCTACGCTTCTGATGCAAGTCTAGAACAAGGAGCAACCATTGGTAAGTCATTAGCCGCCGAAAAAGAGATTAAAAGCTTAGTGAAAGCTCTCCATAAAGAAAAGATATCGGTGATAATGGACGTTGTTTATAATCACGCATCCCACTACGATTTAAACCCACTTAAATTTCTAGCTAAAGATCACTACTTCAAACTTGATGAGATTGGTGGATTTATTAATGATAGTTGGACGGGTAATGACATCAACACTAGTGCTGAATACTCTCGTAAACTTATAGTAGAGTCTATTCTACATTGGATGAAGGAATATCATATTGATGGGTTTAGATTCGACTTAGCTGGCATTATTGATTGGGAAACCATTGAATTAATTAAAACAGAAGCTCAGAAAATTAACCCAAACGTTATCTTAATTGCGGAACCATGGGGTGGTGATTATAAACCGACAGGCTTTTCTGAAAGGGATTGGCTTTCTTGGAATGATAGGCTCAGAAATGGGTTTAAAGGCTACGATCCTATCAATGACAAAGGATTTATTTTTGGTAAATGGAGTAATGGTTCCACACGTTTTGGTATAGAGAATTTCATTCGCGGCACGCTACTAGGCAATGACCACGGGTTATTCAGGAGTTCTAAACATTCCGTCAATTATATAGAAAGCCATGATGGGTATACCTTAGGTGATTTTATAAGAATTGCTCTGAACCCTCATAAAGCGTCGGAACCCGTTGCTTCAAAAACGAATGCTGTAAAACTAAATAAGCAAGAGTTATCCATTGCAAAGTTTGGTGCTTTAGCCCTCTTTGTTAGTCAGGGTGTTACAATGATTCACGCTGGTCAAGAGTGGGCTCGATCTAAAATTATAGCCGATAAATCTGGTTTAGACCCTAAAAATGGAATGCTCGATCACGACAGCTACAACAAGGATAATGAGACAAATTGGTTAAACTTTAATAACCTAGAGCAGAATAAATCACTATTTAATTATTATAAAGGATTAATTCAACTTAGATTAAATTCACCAGGTTTAAGAAAAGCAAAACCTCAAGAAATACAGTTTAAAGTATATAAAGACCCTTTGCATATCACTTTTTCAATTTTATGTGATATAAATGAAGAACCTTACGAGTATTTTATCTCATTAAATGGTAATCTAAAAAATAAAAACGCAATCGTTCTCCCAGATGGCTTCTGGGAAGTGGTTGTTGATTCTGAATCAGCATCTAAATACACCAATTTAAGTGTTGAAAAAACATATATTTTACCACCCATTTCGGGTGTTGTATTAAGAAGGTTGCGAGTAATGCAGTCTTAAAATATTTTAATTCGTCAATAAAATTTTAATATCCTATTGGAGGAACATCTTTTGGCAGGTACATCAACAACCGATCGTGGTTCATGGAATTCGAAACTAGGCTTTGTATTAGCCGCAGCTGGCTCAGCAGTTGGGCTAGGTAATATTTGGGCATTTCCAACTAAAGTAGCAACAGAAGGCGGCGGTGCCTATCTAATAGTTTATTTGATTTGCACTTTTTTGATAGGATTTCCAGTAATGGTAGCTGAATTAGCTATTGGTAGAAAGTCAGGGAAAAATCCAGTTGGGGCTTTTAAAGCACTCTCAAATAACAAATTTTTCCCTCTAGTAGGTTTATGGGGTGTTATATGCGGGGTAATGATTCTTTCCTTTTATACAGTAATTGCAGGCTGGGCGTTTGGATTTGCCTTCGAAGAGATATTCTTCTTTTTCGGTTGGGATACTGCAGCTAACTGGCTTACAGATACCAATGATGGATTTCGCAATGCTATTGTAGCTTCCGCTTTTATGTTTGGTACCATTAAGATTATTACCGGTGGTATTAGCGGTGGAATTGAAAGAGCTACCAAACTTATGATGCCACTATTGATAAGTATTATAGTGATCATGATTATCTATGTTTTAACACAACCAGGTGCATCAGAAGGCGTTCGAGAATACTTATTACCTGATTTTTCTAAGATCAATACAAAGCTGATATTTTCAGCGATGGGACAAGCATTTTTCTCTCTTTCATTGGGAATGGGCGCTTTAATTACGTATGGTTCATACTTAAACAAAAAAGAGAATATCCCGCAAGCTGCTGCTTTTGTAACATTAGCTGATGTTGGTATTGCTTTTTTAGCTGGTCTTTTAATTCTTCCAGCTATGTATGTAGCAAAAAATGCTGGTATTGATATCTTTGTTGGTGATAAACTAGCATCTAGTACAGACCTCGTTTTCCAAATTCTACCGGCTTTATTTCACTCTATTGGTGGAGCTGTAGGTCTTATTTTGGGAGTTGTATTCTTCCTTCTTCTTAGTATTGCTGCTTTAACTTCAACAATTTCCCTACTTGAAGTTCCTGTATCTTTTGCGATCGATGAATACAAAATTCCAAGAAAAAAAGCTGCTTGGGGTGTAGGTCTTGGTGTATTAGTTATTTCAGTAATTGTGTCTTTCAACACGCATCTTATTGGAACTTTCGATTACATCTTTAGCAATCTAGGCTTGCCTATTGGCGGCTTACTTACTTGTGTTTTTGTAGCTTTTGTTTGGAAAACGGACTCTGCACTTACAGAAATGGAGTTTGGATTCGCAGGAATTCGCCAAACCTTATTTTCTAAAGTTTGGCCGATGTTTATTTATATAGTTTGCCCTTTAGCAATTATGTATAACATCATTACCAATTTTCTTTAATTAAGCTTGTTATCGAAAGAGGCAGGTGGTATTTTTGACTAACTAAAAAACAGAGATTAAAATATATGTCAAAAGTTTCTACATCAGATTTCAGAAATGGACTTGTTCTGAATATGGATGGTGATTTGTACTCAATTACTGAGTTTCAACATGTAAAGCCTGGAAAAGGGCCTGCATTTGTACGAACTAAACTAAAAGGTATTGTAAACGGCAAGAATATAGATAAAACATGGCGTTCTGGTGAGAATACTGAATCTGTCCGTGTTGAAACTCGCGAATATCAGTATTTATATAATGACGCTGATATGTACTATTTTATGAATAATGAAACCTTTGAACAAATTCCTATCATGCCCGCTCAAGTTGAGCGTGAAGATTTTTTAGTCGAAGGTCAAAACTGTTTAGTTGTTTTTAATGCTGATGATGAGAAGGTACTATACGCTCAGCCACCTGACCAATTAGTTTTAACAATAAGTCAGACAGACCCCGGGTTTAAGGGCGATACTGCTCAGGGCGGTACTAAGCCCGCAACATTAGAGTCTGGTGCTATAATAAATGTCCCTCTTTTTATAACTCAGGGCGAAAAAATTAAAGTTGATACAAGAACACGTACTTATCTAGAACGAGCTAAATAACTTATCATGGATTTAAAACTCATAAAGAATATTCTTACTCTCATCTCAGAAAGCGAAGTTGATGAGGTTTCAATTGAAGAAGGCGACTTTAAAATTAAAGTTAAAAAAACTGGCACTATAGAGCAGATTACTTACGCACAGCCTGTTCAGCAGGGTAATTATCCTACTCAACCAGCTGCACCTCAAGCACCAGCTGCTCCTTCTGTAGCTACAGAAGAAGCACCGAGCGTTGCTCCTATTGGCGAAACTGTAAAATCTCCTATCGTTGGTACTTACTATAAATCACCATCCCCGGATTCAGATCCATTTATTCAAGTTGGCGACAAAGTAAGCAAAGGACAAACACTCTGTATTATTGAGGCGATGAAGATAATGAATGAGATTGAGGCAGACTTTGCTGGTACTCTCGTAGATATAATAGTATCAGACGGCCAAGCTGTAGAATACGATCAACCATTATTTGTCATCAAAAAAGACTAACACTTAGTTATGTTCAAAAAGATTCTAATTGCTAATCGTGGTGAAATCGCCTTACGAATTATCCGTACATGTAGAGAGATGGGTATTAGTACTGTTGCCGTTTATTCCACCGCAGACGCAGAAAGCCTTCATGTAAAATTCGCTGATGAAGCCGTTTGCATTGGCCCCCCTTCTAGTAAAGAAAGTTATTTAAAGATTCCGAGTATTCTTGCTGCAGCAGAAATTACTAATGCGGAAGCAATTCATCCTGGTTATGGTTTCTTAGCTGAGAATGCTGAGTTTTCTAGAATTTGTGCTGAACACGATATTAAGTTTATTGGACCTTCTCCTGAAGCTATTAATTCCATGGGAGATAAAGCTGTAGCAAAGGCAACAATGATCAACAACAAAGTACCAGTTGTACCTGGAAGTGATGGCGTTGTTGAAAGTTATGATCAAGCAAAAATAGTTTGTGATGAGATTGGCTTTCCTGTTATCATCAAAGCTTCTGCTGGCGGCGGCGGCCGTGGGATGCGTGTAGTTCTTAATGGCGAAGAGTTAAAGAAGAACTACGAAATGTGTAGAAGTGAAGCTGAAACTGCTTTTAATAACGCAGCTGTTTATATAGAGCGCTTTGTTAAAGATCCTCATCACGTTGAGATTCAAGTTTTGGCAGACCAACACGGAAATGCAGTACATCTTGGTGAACGAGACTGCTCTCTTCAGCGTAGACATCAGAAAGTTTTAGAAGAAGCTCCTTCCCCACTTATGACGACTGAACTTCGTGAAAGAATGGGAACGGCAGCCGTTAACGCTGCAAAGTCTGTTAACTACGAAGGAGCAGGTACCGTAGAATTTTTGGTAGATGACCAAAAGAACTTCTACTTCATGGAAATGAATACTCGTATTCAAGTTGAGCATCCAGTAACCGAAGAAGTAACTGGGTTTGACCTTATTGAGCAGCAAATTCGTATCGCAAATGGCGAGGTAATCTCGAATATAAATGCTGAAGTAACTGGCCATTCTATTGAGTGTAGAATAAATGCTGAAGACCCAGCTCACAATTTTCGCCCATCAGCTGGTGTAATTACAGTTTTTCATCCTCCAGGTGGACACGGTGTTCGCTTAGATACTCATGCTTATGCTGGTTATAGAATTCCTTCTAACTATGATTCTATGATTGCAAAACTAATTGTAAAAGCTCCAACCCGAGCCGCTGCTATTAGTAAAATGAAACGATCGCTTAAGGAATTCATTATCGAAGGTGTAAAAACAACGATACCTTATCATATTCAACTAATGGACGATCCCAATTTTATTAAGGGTGAGTTCACCACAAAATATCTTGAAAATAGCTTCAAATTTATACCGGGGGAAAACTAATGAATACACCAGCAGATCTAAAATACACTAAAGAACACGAGTGGATTAAAGATAACGGAGATGGCTCTGTTACCGTTGGTATCACTGAGTTTGCACAAAGCGAATTAGGCGATATTGTTTTTGTTGAACTAGAAGATACTGGTTTCGAATTTTCTGCAGATGATATTTTTGGTACTGTAGAAGCCGTTAAAACCGTTTCCGAATTGTTTGCTCCTATTGACGGAGAAATTATAGAAGTTAATGAAGCTCTTGAAGATAACCCTGAGCTTGTTAATCAAGACCCTTATGGTGGAGGTTGGATGGTTAAAATGAAAGTATCCGACGCCTCTCAAATTGAAGCACTACTAAGTGCCGACGAATATTCAGAAATTACAGCTTAATCATTTTATAAAATTTAATGAGTCGACATAACGAATGGATTTTAATCCTTGACTACGGTTCACAATTCACTCAATTAATTGCTCGCCGTTTACGTGAGTTTAATATTTATTGTGAAATTCATTCCTATAATGTTGAGCTGGATTTAGTTTCAAGCCCAAAACCTATGGGAGTTATACTTGCGGGAAGTCCCAAAAGTGTAAATGATAACGATGCACCTCACTTTCAGACAGATATATTTGAATGGGATGTCCCTATTTTGGGTGTATGCTATGGGCTTCAACTTCTAGCGCACCTAGAGATACCTGGTAGTGTAGAAAAAGCAGAAAAACGTGAATACGGGCGAGCTCATCTAATTGTAGATAATAGCCAAGACTTACTAAAAGGTGTAGCTAACGACTCTACCGTATGGATGAGTCACGGAGATCACATCCAAAAGCTCTCTCCTTCTTATGAAGTGATTGCTCACACCAACAATGCGCATGTAGCAGCTGTTAAACATACTAATAAGTCTATTTATGGGGTTCAATTTCATCCTGAAGTAGCTCATACGGAATGTGGTAAGCAGATTCTCCAAAACTTTGCATTCAATATTTGTGGCTTAGCTGGCGATTGGACGGCTACATCTTTTATTGATGAGCAAATCGAAGCTATAAGAACTCAAGTTGGAAGCGACAAGGTTCTTTGTGCATTATCTGGCGGTGTAGACTCTACTGTAGTTGCAACTTTAATTCATAAAGCTATTGGTGACCAGCTAGAATGTGTTTTCGTAGACAATGGTTTACTTCGTAAAAATGAATTTGAAGATGTTCTTCATTTATACACAAGAGATCTTAACCTTCCTGTTCGTGGAGTTGATGCTTCGGAGTTATTTCTTTCTAGACTAACTGGAAAATCTGACCCCGAGGAAAAACGTAAGATTATTGGAAATACATTTATTGACGTTTTTGAGGAAGAGATTGGAGATAATTCTGATTTCAAATTCTTAGCACAGGGTACTTTATATCCTGACGTTATTGAAAGTGTATCTTTTAAAGGTCCTTCGGCTACAATAAAATCTCATCATAATGTTGGTGGATTGCCTGAAAAGATGAAATTAGCTCTAATTGAGCCTGTTAGAGAGCTTTTTAAAGATGAAGTTAGAGAAGTTGGTCGAGCATTGGGAATTCCGGAACATTTTATAGCCCGACACCCCTTCCCAGGGCCTGGATTAGGAATCCGTGTTATTGGTGAATTGAGTAAAGAACGCTTTGATTTACTTCGGAATGCTGATGAAATCTTCATTGAAGAGCTGAAAGCTCAAAATCTATACAACGAAGTTTGGCAAGCTCTTGCTATCCTTCTACCAGTACAGAGTGTAGGTGTAATGGGTGATGAAAGAACTTATGAATTTACCATAGCTTTACGTGCAGTAACTAGTGTTGATGGGATGACCGCTGATTGGGCGAAACTCCCATATGATTTCTTGGCCCACGTCTCAGGTCGAATTATCAATGAAGTTAAAGGAATTAATAGAGTGGTTTACGATATTAGTTCTAAACCACCCGCTACCATAGAGTGGGAATAATTACGAGAACATTTAGCTCACTTTTTAGTTAAACTTTCCGAACCCAAATTCCAGTTTATCATGAATCGTATATCAGCTTTAGTACTTTCTTTATTTTTGTTATTTCCACTCGGTCTTGTCGCTCAGAATTTAGAGATTGGACGCACCCTATTTCAAAATGGTGATTACGAACGAGCCGCAAGATTCTTTGATCAAATGGAATCCCCTGAAGCAAATCTATATTCAGGCAAAAGCTACTTTTCTTTGGGTCAGCTACTGAAGGCTAAGCATTATTTAAATCAAGCAAATATTAATGCTAGCTCTGTAAATGTTAAACAAGAAGCTCAGTATACACTTGCACTTGTTTACTTTCAACTTGATGATTTTTATTCATCTTTAGAAAAATTGTATGCCTTAAAACAAAGTAATTCCGCTTCGGTTTTTAATACAAAGGCAGAATTGCTATATAATCAGATACTCAACTACGTAAGTATATCACAGCTATACGAGATATTCAACAGATCTAACAATGACAACATCCGATTTGATTTATTATCAGCATCAATTGGAAGATTTGAATATTCAACAGCTAAAACAGTATTTGAGAAGTTTAAAAATAACGTTGTTAATTTTAACGAGAATCGACTTTTCCAAATTGAGGAAGATTTAAGTGACTCCTTAATCTATCGTCAAAAATACACTGAAAAGAAATATCCTTCTGCTCCGAGTGGAATTCTCTACAAAATAGGCGTAGCTCTCCCCCATTTCGAGTTTGATTCGGATGAATATGAAATATCTCAACATTTATATTTTGGAATACAAATTGCTATTGAGGAGTACAATGCATCTAACACAGATAAAAAGGTATTTTTAAAATATAGAGATACCAATATTAATGTTAACAGCCCAGCTGAAGCTTTAAACAAGCTAGTTTGGGATGACGATGTGGATGTAATTATTGGTCCTTTATTTTCTGAAGTAGCACAAAAATTTTCGAAATTATCAGAAGAGTATGAAGTTCCAGTGCTTACTCCATTAGCTAATTCCGATTCATTAAATATTGATGACAATTTTCTTTTTCAGCTTAACCCAACTTTCGCTGTTCGTGGAATAAAAATGGCTCAATACGCGGTAAATGTTCTAAAACTAGATACACTAGCCGTACTTGCTGAAAAAAACTCCCTTGGGGAAGCATCAGCGTATGGATTTTTAAATGAAGCTCAACGACTTGGAGCTGTTGTTCAACATTTCTTTGTAGAAGACTTAGAAAGTGATGGCTATTCTATTTTGCAATACACTCAAATATTTTCGAAATCTGATACTCTTGATCAATCACCTGGCTTAAAAGCCATTTATGCGCCTTTTACAGGCGCTGTTTCTTCATCTCTCATACAATCACTTATTACTGATTTGGAAGCCTCTAGAAGCGATTACATACTTCTAGGTTCGGAAGAATGGAGAGACATCGAGCTTTCTGGCCGACGATTACCAGGAACTAGCATTTATTACTCTCAGAGTTTTAATACTTCTGAAACAACTTCAAAAGAAGCCGAAAATTTCAAAAGCGCTTTTCGTCTTCGTTTCCAGATTGAGGCTAATCAATTTGCATTTATCGGTTATGACGCGGCTAGTCTAATTCTTAAAATTCTCGATGAAGTTGAAAATCCCGATTATTTGAAAGAGGGCCTAAGAAATCTTAACTACTATAAAGGTTTGAGCACAAAAGTGAGTTTCTCTGGTAACCATATTAACCAGAATGTAGAAGTGAATTCCATAACACAGTTCTAGAGTTTACTTATTGAGAAGCTGAAGTAGAATCCTCGGATTCTCTTTGCCGTTTGATTCTATATTGCCTTTGTAACCACTTTCTCCACTTTTCACTTTCTATTTGGTGCTCCTTAAATGTTCGAGTAAAAACATGCCCCCCCTCAGGATTTGCAACCATATATATATAATTATGTTGTTCTGGGAATAGTGTTGCCTCTATAGTATTTAAACTCGGATTTGTGATAGCTCCTGGTGGTAATCCTATATTAACGTAGGTGTTAAAGGGATGATTGAATGAATAATCTTTAAAAAGTAACCGTCTTCTTTCTCCTAAAGCAAAGTTCACTGTGGGATCGGCCTGTAGATACATTCTCTTTTTAATTCTATTCCAATAAAGACCACTTATGATTGGTTTTTCTTCTACTATACTAGCTTCCCATTCAACAATAGATGCCATAGCTACAACTTCATCTATACTATAACCTAATTCAGTAGCTCTTTCGTTATATGGCTTCGAAACTCGTTCATTAAACTCATCAAGTATTTTTCTTAAAACGCTCTCAGGTGATGTAGTCCAATACATACTGTAAGTGTCAGGAAGCATTCTACCAAATAACTGTTCTTTATTTAGTTTCAGTTTATACAAAAAAGTTGAATCACTCAGCTGGGCCATTACTTGGGTGCTATCTATGTTTAACGAATTAGACAAACTATTTGCGAATCGACCTGCATTAATACCCGGTAAAATCGTCACATTTACTGGATCTTGAATACCAAGTGCAATCTTAGAGAATAACTCTTCATACGGATAAGTTCCTTTCAAATAATAATGTCCTTGCTGGAAAGAACGCCAGCCTAGTAAACGGCTTGCCCATCGAAAAGCTTCCTCATCAAAGTTAGCGTCTTCATTTTTAAGATGATCTATTAATCCATCAAGCCCAGTATTTGATTCAAGGTAAACATGTATACCTTCTTCAAAATTAATAGCATTTGAAGACTCAAGACGTGAATATCTTGAAACGAAAACAAGTACAAAAAAAACAGTTATAAGTAAAGCACTCGCTAGAGCTTCCTTTTTTGAAACACCAATATATTGTTCAATATCCATAAATAAATATACACACAGTAAACTTTAAACCCATTATAAAAGACCTTAAAAGAATAAAAAAACAAAAAGTGAAACTCTATATCTAAGCCCACGTAATTAAGGCCTGAATTTCATCCGAGCTTTTGGATGCTTCATAGGCACCAAATGCCCTAAAGAAAAAACCCGGGCTTTGAACGGCTCGGGTTTCTTTTTAAGCCCATCTCTTGGAATCTTTTTTCTTTAATTAGTTTATAGCGAAATATTTTAATATTTAATGATATTGTTACTTATTTACGTTAAAACCAATCTTATTTAGAAACGTTTGCGTATTTAAAATCGAAGCTCTATAAACTCTAGTCCTAAATATATTTTATGTTAAGAAATCTTTCCATTCTAACTCTACTAACTCTACCATTTATAGCTTGTGTAAATAATGTAGAAGCACAAGAAGAAATTACAGAGTCAATTAGTTATTCTACAAGTATCCAAACGGTTTTTAATCAAAGCTGTGGAGGTAGTGCTTGCCATACTAACGGTGGTAAGGCGAATGGTATTAGTTTAGCTTCCTACAATGCAGCTATTTCTAGTATGGGCACAAGCTATAGTGGTAAAACAATCATTCCTGGCAATGCTGGTTCAAGTCCTTTAATTGAAAAAATACGACCTAATCCAACCAAGGGTAGCCAAATGCCCTTAACGGGTTCCAAACTGGATGCCAAACAAGTTGCCATAATCGAGGCTTGGATTAACCAGGGCGCCCTAAACAACTAGATTATAATGATAAAATTTACTCTACTATTTTGCACTTTTGTAGCTATAAGTGTTGTAACACAAGCCCAAGTATATAAAACGGATTCTGGTACTGCAGTATTTATTTCAAAAGTTCCTCTGCATAGTTTTGATGGTAAATCTAATTACCTGAACGGTGCAATCAATCTAAGTTCGAAAACTGTAGATTTTTATATCGACTTGGAAACTCTTGATACAGGAAATGGAAAAAGAGATAAAGACATGCGACTTACCCTTGAGACTAAAACATTTCCGTTTGCTGAATTTTATGGGAAATTGGTCTCCAACTTTGACTCCACATCTAACAAAGAACAACCAGTGAAAGTTGAAGGTTTCTTCAAAATTCATGGTAAAGAAAAAGAAGTTACTATTGAAGGAAGTCTGCAGAAGGTTGATAAGAACCTAGCTTTAAAAGCGAATTGGATTTTAAATTTAATCGATTACGATATTATTCCTCCAAGCCTCCTCATCCTAAAAGTTGATGAGGAACAAGAGATTAATATCTCTGCGATACTTACAAAACAATCAAATTGACAAGTATGAAATTATTGACTCAAGCCAGTTTTATTGCATTCATTTTTCTCGTCATCCCTCAATTTGCAAATGCACAGATGGAGCGAAAAAGGGCATTCTCGGATAGACCTATTAATGATATATTTCTAGGAACAAGATTAGCAGGGACAAGTACTGTTTCGATGATGGAAAAAGGTGATTTGAACTACATGATTATGCACAATTTTGGGGAGATCAGTACTGGAATTGATAATTTTTATGGGATTGATAGTGGTGCTAATGTTCGAATGGCTTTTGATTATGGACTAACTGATAGATTGAATATTGGGATTGGACGCACTAGTGTAGATGATAATGTAGATATAACAGCAAAAATTGCGTTGTTACAGCAGATGGAGTCAAATCGAATACCACTGAGTGTAGTTTTAAAAGGTAATATTGGCATTACAACTGAGAAGTCTTACGATATTTCTTTTACAGAACGCCTAAATTTTCTCACCTCAATGATGATAGCTCGAAAATTTTCAGATATGTTCAGTTTCCAAATTGCTCCGATGTTCTCTCACTTTAACACAGTATTCCCCATTTCTAATGAGAAACAATACAATACAAATTTTGGTCTTGGTTTGAATACTCGTTTTAAGATGAATGAAAGAAAATCACTTTCTTTTGAATATTTACCAATAATAGGGAATAAAAACTCAGGTGTTGAAAATCATCTTGCTGTAGCTTACGAAATTGAAACGGGGGGGCATATATTCCAAATCTTTTTAATGTCTGGAAGGATGTTTACAGAACAACATCTGTTAGCGAGAAATAAGGTGGGTTTCTTTAAAGGTGACTTCAGGCTTGGTTTTAATATTAATCGAGTATTTGGACTTGGCAAATAAAAAAAGGGAGCTTCCTCCCTTTTCAGTCAAGCTTACTTTAAACAAGTAATTTTAATTCTTGAGCTACCTTGCGATTGTACTGGAAGGTTAAATCTTTATAGTTTATTAAATCTACTATTATTCCAATAAAGCAAAGCCCAGCAGTTAATATGTATAAAATTCCCATTCCTATTTGATTGAGGATGAAACGATGAACACCAGCAACACCAATAAAGCCAAGTAAACATAATAGCAGAATTGTTTGAGGATCTTTTCTCCTAGCTCTGTAAACATTCGCAAATTTAGCACTTTGTTCGGGAGTAAGATCAGATAATAGCCTATCGAGATATAACGCTTCGTCTCCCTCTGCCTCTGGTATTAGATCAATAATTTTTGACATCACTTTCTCCGTAGATATTATTATGTGTTTTATTTTTAAAAAGATTTATCCAAATACTGATAATCCGAAAACTCAAAATCAGTACGGTTAATATCCCTAAAAGATTCGAATTTATGGAATGTTTAAATTCTCCTCTAAAAAGAAATGCAATAGAATGACCTAAACCATTTCCGGGGCAAAAAGTTATTCCCGCACGTTCAAGTAAACAAAAAGTTTCACCTGTTTCATATGGGTTCATTGTCGCCATTAGGATTAATCCTATTAGGAAGACTACCCATTCTATATGTGGCTTTAATTTTTTCACACAAATAATTACGAAGCTAATTTCATAATGTTCTACTTTATAAAATTTTTCTTTCTAAAGTAGTGTGATATTGTAAAGAACAAACTATTAGACCTATAGAGCTTGCTGGTGGAAAAATCTGTGCCAACCTTAAACTGCCAATAGTTAGTAAATTTGTGCTCTAATGTCGCCCTTCCGGTAAAGAAAACACCATCTTTTTGTTCATGCTTTCCCATAACTTCAACGTCAATCAGGGTCTTGTATTCATAATCATTTGGTTTTCTAAACCTGAAATCCAGCCCTACACCTTGAACAAATAGGTTATCAGGAGTATAGAAAGGAGTTCCTGATGTGAAAGTCTTAGAAGCGTCAGCAAATGCAAGTTCTGTAATCAATCTACCCCTATAGGTTTTATTCCAAGGTTGTAAATAAGCTCTTCCAACACCATCATACTCAAACACATTATTGGTGTAATATTTTGCTGAACCAGAAACTGAAGTAACTATCAAATCTCCAAACCAGAAGTCTTCACGATATATTTCAGCTTGAGCTTTATAAATATCTTGGGAAAGCGAGTTCTGCGTTAATACTGGAGCAAGTGTCAATTTACCAATAGTGAAGGTAGAGTCTATGTTATACGATAGTGAGGTAAAAACTTCGCCAATAATTTTAGAATCACCAAAAAATGTGGATGCACCTGCTTGGAAACCCCATATATAATCCGATGATCGATTATCAAATAAATAACCTAAACCATAAAAATTTGAGCTTCTAGTAGTGTCTCTATTTGTTGTTGCAGTAAATAAATCTTCGGCTGTAATTGTATGTGTTATATCTCGTCTGTTCCCAAGTTCTACTGAAATACCGCCACGGCCTGAAGAGTTATTAAAGTTGTCGGTTTGATAATCTCCAAATACGGACACTTTAGGCCCTTCCGTCCAACGATAATCAGAGTATAATCTATTAATTTCGTTAGCTGAGAAAAATGCGGGGTATTTTGAATAAAATTTCTTTCGATCTGGCAAAGTTTTAAATTGAATATCTTCACTAATTAGAGTATCCGATGAAGTATTATATGCACGACTATTAACGAAAAGCGGGTATAGAATTTCATAAGCTTGTTCCTGTCTACCTTCATAAAATAAGGTATTCCCAGAAAATATTCTTAGACTATCATAACTTGGTCTTTCTTCTAAACTCAACTTTGATTGAGTATAAAATTTATTGAAATTTCGAGTTTGGGCAATCCATTCCAATTTTGTGAGAGGGCTAAATCCCACAGCAAAACCCGCCCAATACAAAGCTTTTGTATAATTTAGCTGCTCATAACCATATAAATTAGCAAGTATATTAGCAAATTGAACTAATTGAGGATGACTGCTAGATGGGAAATTATCAACAAGAGCTAATGTACTGTCTGCGCTTTCGTAATAGAACGATCTTTGTACAGTAAAGGCATAAAGACTGTCGGAGTTTGGTTTGGACTTAATTAAAGCTAATAACCCTTTTTTCTGAACAGGCCAATTTTCTTGATTTTCAATGCTGGATAAATAGTTTATCGCAAGGTTCGCGTTGCTAGGCTCTAATTCCAGTTCTCTTTCTAACCATCTAGATTCAAAAGCTTCACTGTAAAGCCCTAAAGCTACTACAAACTTATTTTTTAATTCTATCACTTGCATATTGTGATATTTATCCCACAAATCTTCTAGGTAATCCTCTGCCCTTTTAAATTCCGATTCCCAACCATAGAACATGATAAGTCTGTTAATATCATTTCTAGTCCAAACAGGGTTTCTATATAGTCTTGTTTCAAGAATCTGTAAAGCACGTAATACTTGTTGAAATTCTACGCTTAAGGCAATGAGTTGCTCTTGTGCAACTAAACTATTCGGACTTCTCTCGTATCGCCATATTGCATCTCTTAATCTATTATCTGGGGTGTTAGCATCATCAGTATTGAACTCATCATCAGCATCTAAATTATAATTAGAAAATTCAGCTAATACTTTATTTTCCAATGCTTTTTTGAACTGCGGGTCGAAATAAAGTCTGTTATCTAGGTTAGGGAAGTTCAGAGTATCTTTAGAGGAGTAAAACTGATACAGATAACCATCCCAAATTTTTGTGAATGCAAAGCCATCTACTTCTTCATTCATAAACTCTTCTACATCGGCACGCCTAGTGCTTGGCACATACATAAACCAATGATTTTCTGTACTCAGGTTTGACTTTACAGTATAATTCGAAGGGTACCTAGTTGTTAACAGATACGAATTTCCTTGCTCCTTGTATGACGCTTCTTTCTTACGCCAGTCTTGCGCTACCCTAGCTCCGCGTTCTGCTGTAACCATCCGTATAAAAGGGTATGATTTTCTTGTGTACTGTACTCTATCTTTAAACACATGATATAAACCATAGCCATGTTCTTTACTACCTTTCCAGCCTAATCCCAATGGGTTACGACTCTCAAATTCATCTTCTTTTCTTTGTGAAACCTGGAACACATCATCTGGGTGAATAAAATGAGTCCAGATTCCTGTAAGTAGTTGAAGACTGTGTTGATCAAATAATGAGTTATCTCCCATAGTGTACCCACTTGTTATTCGTGGATAATCAAAAATCTTAGAGTTGTATGGTTCATTACCGAATTCCCGCTCACCACCATCTTCTTTATAACCCAAATACAATGAACTTAGAACTTTTATAGACGGCATTCCGCGTGTAATTGCTTGTACACCTACTGAGTCGATGTAATTAGTTGGTGGTACATAAGTTCTAGGCAGGTCTCCTAAACGGTCAATTCTCCATCTTTTACGAGAAGATTGCAAAGAGGCGGCCATAAAGTTCATATTATCCCAATCAGCTAACCAAAGCGAAAAGTGATTGTAGCCATGAAAAGCTAATTCATGTCTCGATTCAGCAACATCTTTTGCAAGATAAATACTTGCCTCAACATCTTTACCTTCTATTGAAATACGGCTAGACTGCCACTCTTCAAAATCGAAAGGTGGAGTAATATTAGCATTATAGTTGAATGCTGTCATTGCAGAGTAGTCAATGTTAAATGTATCAGCGAAAGCCTTAGTATCTGGCCACCAGATTTTAGAAACAAATGTTGCTTGGTCTACTCCATATTCGCTAGCAATAGGTTCTATTTTCTCATTATATAATGGAGATGGAAAATCATCCAAAAATATTGTACCAACGTTTGCAACACTATATGGAATTCCACCTAAACCTTTAAGAATAGTAGAAAAAAGGACACCTCTATAATCTTTCTGGACAGGCGTATTACTATTAATTGTAATTACCTCGCCTAACCCTATCTTATTTCCTATTATTACAGGAAAGGTTGTATCATTTTTAGCAGATGCATAAACAATTATATCATCCTTGAATTGAGACCTCGCGAAACCATCATGTGTTATACTAAAATCGGTTCCATAATCACGACCTTGGAAATTAGAAAATAAGTTTCTATCAAAATGAAAGCCTTTAGTATTTTTCTGTATCAAAAAATCTGATTGTGGCTTAATTCCTTGTAAAAAGGAGAAATTATCATAACTAAGTGGCGATGTAAATAGTAAGCTTCCACCATTAACTACAAAACGAATTATCTTTTCGTTATCTGAATCGGAAATTTCATTTATTAAATAAGATGTATTTATTATTAAACGAATGCTTTTAGGAATCTCTACACCCTCAGAAATAAGGCCTAAATCTAAAGTTTTGTACGGAACTTTAGTATAGTCTAAAGCTCGCGTTACTTGTAAAGATATTTCTTCCCCAACTTCATCTTTTCTATTTTTTATAATTAGAACTACAGGGTCGGACTTAACAAATTGAATGTCAGGAGTAAATAAACTTCCATCTTGGCAAGAGATTAAGCTTGCAACTACCAATACAGGAATTATAATTCTATTTAAATATCGTAGAAGCACGACTCTCCTTTTTCGGATAGATATTTAAAAGTACATCTCCTAGTTTAGATTCATTCTCACGGTTAGTTATCTCATAAATTACAGCGTCTTCAGACTCAAAATATATACTCAATTTTCTATTCTCTAAAGTAGAAAACGTTGCAATCCATTGCTCTAAATCTCGCATAACTATTGGGGCATCATACAGTATACCTTGTTGAATTGATCCGTAAGGAGCTTTTTCAAGAAATAGAAAGATACTAGCTGGTGGAACCGCTTCAACTTTTCTCAATTCTAAAGGCACTGTTAAATATTTCTGATACAACGAGTCAATCTCTCCATAACTTCTAAGAAAGTAATCATAATTCATAAAATAGTGCCTGTTTCTTGATAATGCTCTATCTATCTCAGGACCAACAGTGGCATAAGAATATGCTAATCGTTCGTTTATTATTTTATAATAGGCATCAAAAAAACCATTAGGAAGAGTTTTAGGAAGAGATTTATTAGTGTTAATACCACCTGTAACTGTAATTACTGTAGCGAAAAATGAAACTACTAAAAACATCTGAATGGCTTCTGGAAACCTTTTCTTAAGCCTCAAGACGAAAGACATAAAACGAACTCCTGAATGGAAGACTAACCCCGCCATAATTGAGATTAGCAAGCTATAAAGTATAGTTAGCTGATCAGGGTCTACTATTAGTGAATCAGTTTGGAAATAAGGTGTAAACAAAAAAGAAACGCCTATAAAGAAAATAGAAAAAATGATATCGTCGCCAACTTTCTTCTGCTTTGTTACTTTAAAATGAATTAAAAAAGCTAGCAAGAGGACGAGTGCTAAACCTAGATATACAATACTTAAAATATCTAGATCCATAATCAAGTTAGGGTAATAGCTAAAAACTAAAGTACTAAATAACTGTAATTCGAAAAATTGAATGACATCAATACCATTCAATAATAAATAAAAAATATAGGGAGCAAGCGTACTTACAAGAACCACAAAAAGATAGAAGCTAACTTTAGATAAAGAACTAAAATATCTGCGCTTTGGTAAAAATAATAGGCCTAATACGAGCAATGGATAAAGTATAATAAGTAATACGAATAAGTTTATTAACCCAGTAGCTATAATCCCTATAGTAACATAAGACCAAGGTGCTTTTTCAATGGAGCGCAAATTTCTTAAGAACAACACCGCTGTAGGTAAAGCAAAACATATTGCTAACGACAATGAGCTCGTAGCTCCTTCAATATCTAGAGAAACTGGCAATACAAGCGTTGGTATCAATGCATAAACACTCATTCCAAAAAGTGCCGCAATAGGATTTTTGCCTCGAGTTAAATCTCTAATCATCCAAAAGATGAGCATTGCCAGAAAAAATGATATTAGACTACCCAATATCTTTAATATCATTTCGGGACTTACTTGTGTTAATGTGCTAAAAACCTGGACTAAAGAATGCATTCCCTTTGGATTTGGTATATCTCCAAAATAGTTTTGTAGAGGAATATTTTTAATAGAATTTAACTCGAAATACCAACTTCTGCTGTAAGGTGCCGAATTTTTAAATACTGGGATCAAACGAATTATTGCAGCAGTTATCCCTATAAATACTGCGGTAATAGTAAACTTATTGTCTAGAATTGAAAATTTTGGAAGCTCGGAAACTCGATCTCTTATTGTTTTCTTTTTCTTTGTAGTTAAAGTTTCAATGAACTCAACATGAATTTTTAGAACTCTATTCTCTATTACTCTAACTACTGAGCTAAGTTTTACTCCATTTCTAACCTCTTTATATATATATGCAAGAATTGGAAAAAGTAATAGACAAGCCAAAAGACTTATGAAATCGTATAAGTGAAGATTCGCGAGTACCATAACATCGATAAGAATCAACCCTCCTACAGCTACAAAAGTATATATAAGTTTATCAATACCTCGTAAAGTTCTAGCGTGAGGTAGGAATTTAGGGCCGACCCACCCAAATAATACGACGAAGCAAAGTATAACTCGAAAAACAGAGAATAAAACTAGTAACGAATATGGCATACGTTATTGTTCTTTCAAGTTAGTAATTATTGTTGGATTAGCTGGAAGCGTATTCAAAGATATATTGCTAATAAAATACGGAAAACCTTCAGGCCGCAGTCGATTTGAAGCTGCTAAAATTGTTTCTGGTGTTATAGCAAAATCAATAATTAAAAAAGGTAACCCACTCTGTTTTGAATGAGTTCTAATGAGGGCCAATCTGTCTTCATACTCGTCATCAGTAACTATTTTATATTCTTTGGTATCAAAATTATACATAGTGGCTACATCTTCTATAGCAACGGCATCTACAATATCTTTTGTTTTTTCAAGAAGGAATAACCCAGCGTTCTGAATAATCACGATATTAGGATATCGTTCTCTAATACCTCTAATTAGTTCGAGCATATACGGTGCCAAGTGATTCCTACTTGTATAGGGAGATACGGCATCAACAGTGTCCAAGAACAGTCCATCTACGCCTTTTTCTATAATTCGGGGAATTACTTTATCCAGCATCAATTTACGAGTTTCAGGATCTTCTAAATCCAAGAAAGGACTATCCCAGTTCTCATTAATTCCTAGAAAGCCAATCTCTTCTAAATCTGGATAGTACCACCTGTACTTATCTACTTCGCCAAGTGTAACGTATGCAATAACAGACGGACCTTGCTGCTTGAATTTGTGTATATCGGCTGGTGTATAGAAATCAGGCTCGATAATAATCATATTATACTTAGCTACTTCCGAAGGGTCTACCCTTGCATAACTAATACCAAATGGTGCAATACTTTTTTTATTTATAGTATGTAACTCCGTTGTTTTGCACTGCACAATAAACCCAATAAAGATAAATAGAAAAAGTTTTTTTAATATCATTATAGCCCTTCATTTACACCTAAAGCTAAACAGTTTTGCCAGCCTAACATTTGAATAAGTTGAATTACAGTAGGAATTAAAACCATATCGAATTGACGATCAGCTCTTTCTATAAGATTTTTACTAAGCAATTCTATGAGTTCATCGTCTGTTTTACCATCCGCCTCAAGATTAGACTCAATAAAATCTACTACATATTCAAAAACACAAATTATTTTACCAGTCCAAGGTATTCGATCAGCTTCAAGCCCTTGAGGGCTTCCCTTACCATTTACCCATTCATGATGGGTTTTAATACCCTCTATTACATCTTTAGAAATAGGCAATTGTGCAACCATAGTGGCTCCAGAAATAGGATGAGAAAGCTCAGACTCTATGCTTGCAATATTGCTTAAGCCTGCGGCTCCTACGTAACCAATATCATGGAGCTTTGCGGTAAGTTTGATGATTTCTGTTTCATCATCTTCTAAGCCAAAAAGCATTGCAAATCTTTCTACAAAGGCTATTAGCCGAGGTGAATGGAATTGAGTTTTAGGTCTTTGAGATTCTATCTCGCGTAATATTGCGTAATAAGTATCAATCAATTCAAACGAAAATGTATGATTGTCTTCACGATATGATAACAAACTACCAAGCATCGTCGATATCGTTTTAATTATACCTTCTGCACGCTTTGAGTGATCTCCCTCTTCTTTTAATACCAACCACAAAAACCCATGTGTGTATTCACCTTTAATTGGAAATATAAACGGGATAGTAGACTTCTTCTTAAATGAAAATGAACCACTATTTGATAATTCATAGTTGCCATTATCATAACTATAAAAAGCTTCAGAACTAGTAGATAGCAGACCAGCCCTAAATTCATCAGAGAGATTTTTTTGAGTAACTAGTACCGGCTTGCTACCAGCATACTCAACAACTGCACCTTGCTCTGCCTTAAGTGAATTAATTATATAGAGTAATACTAATTGTGCTAAGCCTTGTGTGTTAAGAGCACCTGAACCTAAATTCTCAACAAGACTAGTAATTCGCGCTGTGTATTCTTTCTGTGACTTCTTTTCTTTTTTGTCCAATTTTATAAGCCATTCAGAAAGTATTCTTCCTACAATCGATAACTTTGGCTCTACGCTATCGGGACTTTTTGTGTGTGGGCCAACTACATAAATGCCCCAAATCTCTCCTTGTTTGTTATAAATAGGAATGTGTTCACAATTACCAATAGTGTGAGATGATATTCCGTGTCCCCTAAACTCATCGTCCCATTGTCTCTTTTTTTCTAGATTCTGTATTTGATTTTCAAAAACTTGAATCGATTCTTTTTCTTGTAGTGTGTATTTTTTTGATTCTGACTCATTTTTATCCTTTTTGAGCAAATTTTCTACAAACATATGCCTTCTTGCAAGAAGCAGAGACTCACCTTCTTTCTTATAGACAAAATGTAAAGGTGCTCTATATAGAATATCAATCCAACTTGCTATATCAGAGAAAGAAGGTAACTCTTTCCTAGACATATGTTCAGCAGAGAGGGACCAGAATTCTAGTTCATCTTCAATTCCAAATGTTTCCATTGCAAAAGCCTTACCTAGGCGAGAGCTAACGGTATTTAAATAATCCTTTACATCTTTAATCATAACAAAGCCTCAATAAGCAGAGTAGTAAAAATAATCCAGATGCTTAAAAAATTTCTTAGCTAATAAGCCAGAAATTAAAGCAAAAGTAATTGAACCAAAAATTAAACCCACCGTTGCGTATTCAAATGAAAATACACGGCTACATATAAAGCCTACAATTAGGTTAACTCCTAGTGATGGAATCATTGAATACAGTACAAATTCAGGACGATTCATCGTAAAAAAGAACAATGAATTTAAAAGTCCATAAATTAGAAATACATATCCAAAACTTGCCATCCAAAAAACTTTAAAAGTAATCGGGTTGGCGAAAAAATCTTTTATTTCGGGCACTTTATCTTCAAATACTCTAAGAGAGAGTACGCCATAGTACGTCACGATAATAGAAATAATGCTTATAACAAGAAGCAAAACTATTTGAGTGATATAAAACCGTTTGAAATACCTATTAAAGTACTTAATTCCACTGAGTTTGGCTTTCTTTTGAACTGGTATAATATTCTTGGAGAATAACTGGATACTAAATTCTAGCATTGCAACAGTTAAAACCAGAGTTATTAAAGCCCAATCCATTCCCAATTCATAGGGTGTATTGAACCAAATTATATACGGTGGAATAATTTCTCCAGTAGACCATGCTAGTAACCTATCTACGAAAAGGAAACTAAAATAAGAGAAGCCATACACAAAATATCGGTAGTTATTGTAATAGCTTACTTCAGTATTTGGTAAAGATTGCTTAAATAATTGTTGCCTTAAAGAGCGAATTTTAAATTGGTAGTAAACAATAAAGTAAACTGTTAGAACTACTGTGGATGCAATGATTCCAATCCATTGTGATATATATATACCAAAGTTTAGTACTTCCATACCAAATATTACTACTGCTGTACCTACTAAAACGCTAACAAGTATCACTGCTCGTTGTTCACTAGCGTATAACACCGCTGCAGCAAGCATCATAAATGAGATTAAAATTAAGTAGGTCATCGAAAGAAATACCATTTTTAATGGATAAAATGGTAAGATGACATTCAAACCAATTAGCAATAATACTGAAAGTAGAATTACAGGAATTGCTATCTTAAGCACCCCTTTAATGGCTTTATAAGCTAAAAAATAGTTCTCTTCGCCTTTATATTTAGAAACTAAACGCCCTAAAACCTGAATAAAACCACCAGTTAAAACAAATGCGGCAATGGTTCCAAAAGCAATAACAGAAGCTTGAGCTTCATTAAAATACAACCAGGCCCAAAGTGCATATTGAAAAATAATAATGGCTACGATTTGTGATATCATTGGCAGTGAGAACAAAAGGCCTGCGCTATAATATTTCAAGAACATTGTTACGCTATCACTGAAATTACCAAGCTTTATATGCTCCTCTTCCTCAACTTGATCCTGTTTAGAATAGCGTTTCTTTATTTTTGTATAAACGTCTTCAGCTAATTCAAAAACAGTTGGATAATTAAAATCGCTTATAGCATCAACATCTCTAATTCCAATTGACTCAATGGTAGCCGCCACAGCCCAGCTACTAACAGGATTACCAACAAGTTCTTCTACTTTATTAACTATGTCATTGAATCGATCTTCTGGTGTAAACTCAACTTCAGGAAGAATATCAGTGTGCGTACTCATATTCCCTCCTTTTTAGATACTCAACAAGCTCTAATACCGATTCTACACTTACATTATTCTTTAATATTTCTTTGTCATTGTTTAGCAGCTTCTGATAACTCTCGTAATATGCATTAACAGATTTATCGGTAGTAAAATTAAGGAGAACTTTTTCTCTAGCCTTAATCCCTAGCTCAATTCGGAGCCTGTCATCTTGTAATAATTTTACTACACCATTTGCAATTTCTTGTGGCTCCCGTGGTTTACACATAATACCACAGCCTTCAAGAGCATCTTTAATACCCCCAACATCAGTAGCAACTACTGGCCTTTGACAACTCATAGACTCAATAACGGTGTAAGGAAACCCTTCAGATATGGATGTAAGGATAGAGATGTCACCTTCATTAAAAATCATATTTGGTTGATTATGAAACCCTCCAAACCGAAAATTATCGTTTAAGTCTAGTTCTTCAACTAGGTCTTTACATGTTTCCACATACTCTTTATCTACATCTAAACTTCCATAAACAATGTATTGAACATTAGGAATAACCTTTCGAACTAATGCACAACTCCTGATCATTGTTTCAATATCTTTTAAAGGAAAAACCTGTGCAACGGCAATAACTGTAGGTCTGTCTGAAGTATGTGGAGGTTTCGGCGTTGGCTTGAATAAATCGGTATCAACGCCATTGTAAATAGGTACAATTCGCTCTTTAGGTGCTTCAAATTTAAGCTCCCATTTTACATTGGCTGTTGTAACTGGAGATATCTGATCCGCCGTAAAATAGACTGATCGAGTAATAAGAGTAGATAAATCGACAAGCAATTTCTTTGAAAAGAAAGGCATGTCGGCGCGTCCGATATTAATGAGCCTTTCGCGCATGTATACACCATGATCTGTAACAATGCCAGGTGTTCCATATTCGTACTTTGCTACAATAGATGCAATGGCAGGGAAACCAGCTAAGGTTGCATGCGTAATATCCACTTCTTCTGGAATTGGAACAGCAAGAGGCATTAGAAAATGATATAACCATCGCATCCCAAAAATGGTGTCAAATACTTTTGGCTCATCTCCAACCTTATCAAGATCTAACTCTGTGTACTTTGTAATTAAAGCATCTTTAAACTCTTGCCATAGCAAAGGCTCTCTCATGGTTAACTTATAATCGTAATACTGAAAGAATTTCCACATTCCATAGAGTACATCACTTATAAATTTAACATCCCGAAAAGGATCGTGAAGACATTCAATGAAATCCCTGAAAATTGGTAGGAAATATTTCTTAACAACTTCTTTAGTTGTTCTTCCTTTTCTTTGGATATGATTAGAAAAAGGATTTCTTCGATCGAAGTACTCAACAGGTTCTTCTACACCCCATAAAGGAATATGAATAATTTCTTTTACATTAGAAGGTAGCTTGTATCTAGTTTCAACAAACGGGTTTCCTGTAATAGCGTAGATGTAAAAATCTATTTTCCCCTCAAGTTCAGTACACAATATATGCGACCACGTACTCACCCCACCACCACTGTATGGATACGAGCCTTCTGTTAAGAAAAGTACGATGGGGATTTTTTTACTCATAAATTAGCTTGTAACCTAATCAAATTGTTTTTACTGAAAATATCTTGATACTTATCAAAGATAGTTGTCCAATTGTGCTCTTCCTTAACCTTTTGATGTCGTTCTTCCACCATCTCATTAAACAATGTACGATTGTTCCATAAACTCTCTACCTCCTGAGCAAACTGCTTTGATGTAATATCATCTTGTACCACAAAAGCGAACTCTGAATCTACATCTCCAACTTCCCAGCCTATAGGTAGGGCCATATTTGCAAGTGCTTCAAACAAAACTAAAGGTTGAGACTCATTATGACTAGTTATACAGAGCATATCTAATCGATGCATATGCTCAATTGCAGACTGATTCCAAATCATGTCGATATCAGTATGTTTCTCTGCAAGTTCTCGAACTTCATCTTCAAGCACCTTTTCGTTTGCATCACTTAACATCATCACAAACTGCGGATTAAGATCAAGGGTTTTGAATTCTGCGATAAATTCAAAAAACAGCTTCGGGTTCTTCATCTCCGCACACCTTCCAACCCAGCCAATTACTGGATTCTTTGTACGTTTTTTTGCACTTACAATTGCTTCTTTCGGAATGCCATTTGGAATATACAGAGGATTACTTGCACCCAACTGTATTTGTTTTTCCAAATTACATCTTGAAACTGATATTACTTTATCAGAAACTGAGTACACACGCTTAGCAATATTTATAAACGTTTGCACCACATGGTTTTTAGCCGATAATGTATCTGGTATTTTATATCCACATTCCAGTGCAACAGCACCTTTTTTAATTTCTTCCCAATAAATGGCATGCTCTGTTAGAACAAGCGGTTTATCCATTTTTGTCGCTATTTCAGCGCCAAGCCAACCTGCAAATCCGGTATTAGTGACATGGATACAACTGGAGAATTGAGCCAATTCTTGCAGTTTATCTGATATGGAAGCATACCATTCAATTGAATCTTCCTCCCAGCTATTACTCATATTCGGCGGACTAATTCTAGTAAAGTCCACTATATTATCTGTTAATGGGTACAGTGCTTTATGAGGGTCTAAACCTTGAAACTCATCCGTCGCTATCTGAAGAATACTAAAGTTTATGGTTTTACAAGATCGTAAATATTGATATGTCCACTCACTAACACCTCCTCTATACCAAGGATACGTACCTTCTATAACAAGTAATATATTTTCAGCCATACTAAGAATGACTTCGTTTGAACAGTCTCCAAAGAATTGATCCAGCTTGTGTTGCCAACCTCGAAATGAGTTCATATTCTGTAGACGAGAATAAAACAGACCTTTTAAGTATCAAAACCCCAAAAAGATCAGCATCTTCCGGTACAGTCATATTGTTCATTAAAAGAGCCCTTTCATTTACTGAGTATAATGGTACTCCAATTTCGGAAGGCAATTTGTTTTGTTTAGAAAAAGGAAGAAAGCATCCTAAATCTTCATTATAAATATGGTTACTTAAAAAGGCAGTTCTATTATTAAGTAAATGTTGGAATGTTAAAGACGATTCAAAACCTGAAAGATCTTTCTCTGTTGGTAGGTTGCTACCTCTTAGAATGACGTTCGAGGGCGCATTATTATCAATCACCCAAAAACCTGAGAAATCTAGATCAATTATGGATTCAATTTCTGAGCAAAATACTTCTATAGTACTTTCAAAAGAGCCTGATATAGCCTGGCCCATAAGCTTCATTACCAACCCATCTTTCTTCTTAGTTAAGTCTTCATTAAGACCCTTTATATCTATATCGGTAACAATTTTCATCCGAATAATTTCGAGAACACCTTCTCTATCGGTATTAAATTGCTCCTTTTTAATAAAATCGGCTGCACCTAAGTCAAACGCTTTTTTCTCCTTCTCAATAGTAGGAAGGTTTGTCATTATCAAAATTGGAATCTGATGCTTTTCCTTATCATCCCGAATAGACTCGAGTAACTCGAGCCCAGAAAGTCCGGGCATATGAATATCAGAAAGTATTAAGTTTACTGTATTTTCAGAAAGGATATTTATTGCCTGTTGTCCATCTCTAGCGTGTAACAACTTAAACTCTTTGGCCAATAAATTCTTAGCCATAAAGTGTATTGGTTCATCATCATCAATTACTAGTATCGTATAAATCATTTAAAACTATTTAAGATCTATTGGTAGCTCTATGAAGAAAGTTGTCCCAATCTCCTCTTTTGATTCTACCCAAATTTTTCCGTTATGCTGTTCAACGTTACTCTTTACAATATCAATTCCAAGCCCTGTACCGATTTCACCACCTGTACCAATTGTGGAGCTAAGTTTATCCATTTCAAAGAAAGTACTTACCATTGAGGCTGGTATACCAATACCAGTATCTTGTACTTGAATCAACACAACATTATCTGTTTTACTCATCCTAATAGTAACCTTTCCTTTAGAAAGTGTAAACTTTAAAGCATTGGAAACTAAATTTATTAACGTTGTTTCAATTTTACTAGAATCAAGGTTACAGACTATGGGAGGTCCAATTATTTCCAAATCAAGATCTATATTTTTCTGTAAAGCCTTTGCGTTATTAAGTTCGATTACTTTTTGTGCTAAATCTCCGAGATTTGTTTCACTTAGAAAAAGTTTACTTGAGAATGTATTATTCGCTTCGTCATCTAGTATTTTTTTTACAAGAGTGAGAAGCTTTTCACTGCTATTATGCATTACACCAAGCATATCTTTTATTTCTTCTTTCGGAATATTGTCATCTTTAATAAGAATAGATATTAGCCCTATTATTCCTGTAAGTGGGTTTTTTATATCATGGCTCACCATTCTAATAAGAGCATCTTTATTTTTATTTAATAGGCTTAACTCAATCTCCCTATTCTTTAAAATATTTATACGCTCTTTTCTCTCAATTTCAAAAACTCTAATTTTTAGATGTGTTTTAATCCGCTCTAAAATCTCACCTCTATTAAAAGGCTTATTAACGTAATCTACTGCCCCAGCTTTGAATGCATCTATTTTATTTTCCGAGTCGGATAATGCACTCAAGAAAATTACAGGGATATCTTTCTTATCGCCATTTTTTAATTCCTTAATAACATCATAACCTGATTTACCCGGCATCATTATATCAAGAAGAATTAAATCAGGATTCTCTTTCTCAGCCAAAACAAGTGCTTCATCACCATTCCGAGCAACTAGTATCTGATACCCTTCTTTTCTAAGCACATGCGATAGTAAAACTACATTTGGTTCTGCATCATCTACTATAAGAACCCTGTGGTTTTGGGGATAAATTTCTTGGATTTTCAAAATCTAAATTTAGAATTACTAGGGATAAAATTTTATTATATAAATATTGAAACTTTATTTATAATAAAAGCGTGTTAAATGCTGTTATTTTTTGCACTAACATAAAATTATTTATCGGTATTCTTATGAAATGTTTTAAGTTTTTACTTCCGATTTTTGTTTGTTTGTTCTTTACAACATCTAATTCATTTCTATTCGCTTCAATAACTACAGACCCAATAGTTCTTATTGAGATTACAGACAAATATAAAGAAGTTCGACTTGGTATTACAGAGACAAGTATTTATTTAAAATTTGATAAAAAGATACTAGAATATGTTAATCAAGAGATATTAGATCGAAATACGGTAGAAGCTAATCATTTTTTAGACTCAGAAGGCTTCTTTGTTCCCAACGAATCCGCTTTTTTGGAAGATACAAAGATAGAATACTTGTTAACTGATATAAAATCTATGTACTTAAGCAAAGGCATGATTCACTTTAAATATCATAATAAAAAGACTTTTGGCTTCGAAGACATAACCCATAAGAATGGAAATATGGTAATACGAAACTTTAGTATTAATGATCTCAAAGCATTTATACAGTATTATAATACCCTCTCATCATAATACTTTTTTTTGCATAGTGTAACGAAATGCACTCAATCTATCTCCTTTAGTAAAAGAAGGACAAGGAGAATAGAGATGGTAAAATATTTAGTAATTTTTGTGTTCATGATGATGGGCTATGTAGTTTGGACTGAGATTCCAATAGATAGAGGCCCTGGTGTTACCGCTGAAAATAATCCTACCCTATCTGAGACTAAAACCAATGACAATTTTGAGTTTAAAGAAGCCAATTTAACTACTCTTAAGAGCGTAAGTGCACAGGTCAGGGTATTAGAAAGAAAAAGATATTTTTTTGATAATATGTCGGCATTTTCATCTACAGACGTATTGGTTGGTTGGGGCGCTATGTCTGACCAAAGAAATTTAGAGTTTCTCCATTTTGGCTTAAGTAATAGAGATTGGAACCATAAACTTACTAGATTGCCTCTCTCCGTTGATGAAATAAAAGCACAAAGTGCATTATGGCATTTAATACCATCAACACCTGAAATTAAAAAAAGGATTCACAGCCTTAGGAAAGGTCATATCATAACAATGGAAGGACTCTTAGTTAACGTTATTGATAAAGACGGGCTCAGATGGGAAACATCAACAGAGCTTGACGATACTAAGAATCCGCGAAACGAGATAATTTGGATAACCTCTTTCCAAGTGAAATAAAAGAAAAGCACTTTTAGCTTTTATCTTCTATCTTTGTTTCAACATTTAAAAGCTTCACCTATGAGTTGGATAAAAGATACTATACTAGATTTAATAGTTTTACTTACTATTATTTCGCTCATTTTTTTTACAAGTAACACCATTATAATCGCTTTATGGGTTTATACTGCTTTACTATTAGTAGGTAAAGTGCTTGCCTTATTTATGCCATCATTAAAGCGCAGATCAGACAAAACAGCTACTCCTGAATGGTTTTATCATATTATATATGTTAGCTCAATAGCTATTCTTGTTTACATTCAAGAGTATTATTTAAGCGGAGCATGGTTCATTGTTTGGATTCTTTCTATAATTAGCTCGAATAGAACTACAAAAAAATAGAACTTTTGAGTTTTGGCAAGTACAGTTTATTAAGTCCCCTATTGCTAATAGCGTGTTTGGCAGTGTTTATAGCAAATCCTAAAGCTGTTCTTTCTCAAAATTTAACCACAAACAATACTGCTAATTATAAAGTTAGAACTTGGTTTGGATATTCTTACCGGTCTGTTGTTTTGCTTGGTAAAACAGCCAATACAACCACGCAGTTCTATAGTTTAGGAATATCAAAACACGTTAAGACATATTCGTCTGGTAGTCACTTATACTATACTGTTGATGTAACTCCATATCTAAAGTATAACTATCCTCAACGCGACAACAATCAATTAAAAACTGATGCTATAGGATTTGGATTTTCACCATTTGGTGTGCAATTTGAACATTTATTTTCAAACAGACTTTCCTTGCTTAGTGGCACATCAGGTGGGTTTGCATTAGTTAATCAGAATTTTCCTACTGATAAAGGTAGAAAACTTAATTTTATGTTTGACCTATCAACCTCTATTTTAACAAAATTAGCTAACCATTTATCCATTGCTGTAGGTTACAAATTTCATCACATTTCAAATGCCAACACAGGCTCTCAAAACCCTGGGATAGATTCTAATTTTCTCTATTTTTCAATTCACATTAATTAATACAATATGCTAAAAGCTATATTTCATACCTCAAAAGGAACAATCAACGTTTCATTGTTCGAAGATAAAACACCAAAAACAGTAGCAAACTTCGTAAATCTTGCTACTCGCGGCTATTACAATAATCTATTCTTCCATCGTGTAATCAATAACTTTATGGTGCAAGGCGGTTGCCCTAATGGTGATGGAAGAGGCGGTCCTGGTTACATGTTTGAAGATGAATTTACTTCTGAATTAAAACATGATGCGCCAGGTATACTATCAATGGCTAATGCTGGCCCTAAAACAAACGGTAGCCAGTTTTTTATTACGCATACGCCAACAGATTGGTTAGATGGTAAGCACACCGTCTTTGGTTCAATTCAATCTGAGGAAGATTTAACTGTCGTCAACGCTATTGCTCAAGGTGACAAAATTGAATCAATCGAAATTGAGGGTGACTATGATGCACTTCTAAAAAGTGTTCCTGATGTTGAAATGTGGAACGAAGTTCTAAATGAAAAATTCCCAAACCTTAGTTAAGTATTTACTTATATGCGCTGTTACTCTAAATCTTCAACCACCTCGAAGATTTAGAGTAAACTTTTTCATTGATTTTGCGTAGCCAACTTCAAATATAATTTGGGCAAAAGAACTTGTTATGAAAAAGATCCACCTAGCTTCTCTTATTTTACTTTTTAGCATTATAGGAATTACCTCCGAAGTTAATGCACAGTTTAATGACTCTTATGACAATCTTAGATATCGAAAATGGAGAATAACCCTCGCTCCTCCTGTTGGTTCTAATGGTATTGCAGCAAATAAATACACAGCAAAATACTCATTAAATCTTCTAGTTGGTTACAATGGAGGGCTAGATGGAGCTGAAATTGGGGGATTATTTAATTATAACAAAGAATATTCACACGGTTTCCAAATTGCGGGTTTAGTAAACTCAACTGGTGGTGAGATGTTTGGCGCTAATATAGCAGGCTTGGTAAACTATGCTAAGCAAGACATGGCCGGAATTCAAGTAGCCGGGTTAGTAAATGCGTCTGGCAGTGCCATGAGTGGTCTCCAATTCGCAGGGGTTTCAAATTATGCTAAACAAGATGTGTCGGGAATTCAATTTGCAGGATTTGGCAATTTTTCAAGACAAGATATCTCTGGTCTTCAATTTTCAGGAATAGTTAATGCTTCTGATGGAGATATGAGTGGTATTCAGTTAGCAGGTGTAGCAAATGTAACTAATGATAATTTAGAAGGCATTCAAGCCGCTACAGTTTTAAATTTTTCTCGGAAAGATCTATCTGGGATACAGTTTACAACTGGTATTAATGTTGCACTAGGCGATGTAGAAGGCTTGCAAATGGCTGGAATTCTAAGCTATGCCGGAAGCGATATTTCGGGATTACAGATTGCAGGTATAAGTACTATTAGCAGACAGAATACGGAAGGATTAGTTATTTCTGGCGCATTAAATTATGCCCAGGAAAATGCTTCTGGCTTATTTACAAGTGGCGGATTTAATATCGCCAAAAATCTTGAAGGGGTAATGTTTTCTGGTATTGGCAACGTTGCTAATGATATGAGTGGTGTACAGTTTTCTGGGATTTTTAATATTGCGGAAACTGTTGAGGGAGTTCAGGTAGGATTATTTAATTTTGCTAAAGAATTTCAAGGTCTACCTGTAGGTTTTATAAGTCTTTATGGCAATGGAAGGAAAAATTTAGATTTTCGTTATTCAGACGCCGGATTCAGTGAATACACTTTAACTACTGGTACTCATAGAGTATATAACATGGCTATTTTTGGTTACAATACATTACTAGATAGAAATGTATACCGAATAGGCATGGGCATTGGACTCGAGAAAAACATCCTAGATTCATTTCCCAGAATTAAAGATGAATCTATGTTTGTAAATCAAGAATTCAGTGTTGTTCACAATTTTGAAGAAAAATGGACACGTAAAACTAACTTAATCTTCTCGTACAAGTTTTTAGTAGGAAAAAGACTAAGTAATGGATTATCAATCTACGGAGGCCCCTCTTATAACGTACAAGTTACTCGAGTACCAACAGCTAATGATTACACTTGGTATAGTTTATGGTCGCCTGAATGGAAAGGTAGAACTTATAGATTTTGGGTTGGATTTACAGCGGGGATTCGTTTGTTCAAACAAAAACAACTCCCTACTTTCAATGGCGACTGGGATTATGAAAATGAATGGTAATACTAAAATCGTGGTTTACCAGTTAGCTGTTCAAACTCAAACAAATTCTTTCCAATGAAACTGCTAATTATAATAACTTCAGCTATTGCGCTACTTGTAATTGGTTTTGCCACATTACCAAGTTCTAAAATAATAGAATCTGATACTCAAGGTAAAGTGATTCATACTTCAGAGCATGAAATTCAACAGCCTGGAAACTACCCAGTTACAAAGACAGAGGCTGAGTGGAAAGAAATTCTAACCTCAAGCCAGTATAGAGTTTTGAGGAAAGGCGGTACTGAGTTCCCATATACAAACGAATATTACGACAACAAAGAAGATGGTATTTACGCATGTGCAGCTTGTGGCCAAAAACTATATAGTTCTGCTACAAAATATAAAAGTGGAACGGGTTGGCCGAGTTTTTGGGAGCCATTGGATAAATCGTTTGTCCAAGAAAAGGAAGATAATAGCCTGTTTATGAAACGTATTGAAATTGTTTGCTCCAACTGTGGTAGTCATATTGGTCATGTTTTTGACGATGGCCCAGAACCAACCGGCCTTCGATACTGCATGAACTCAGCCGCATTAAACTTCATTGCAAAAAGTACTTCCCCTACAAATTGAGTAGAAATTTAACTCATTAGTTCTATATTAGGGTATCCTCATTAGTGGATGCCTTTTTTTTTAACCAGAATTTAGAAAATGTCCAAAAAAGCTACTGTATTAGAAATAGCGGATTTCAATCCTAGAATAAAATCGTATCTCTACTGGTATGTAAATTTTTTACTTCTTGTTTGTATTATTACGATTCCAATTATTCCGTTGAGTTTAATTATAGCGCCTTATTTTATAGGTAAATATTTCGATCGTCTACAATGCCAGCTTACTACTAGGTCTTTAAGTTTCAATAAGGGTTTTATATTCAGAATTGAGAAAACTATTCCTCTTGACAAAATTCAGGACCTAACCTTCAAAGAAGGCCCACTTTTAAAAGCATTTGGTTTAAGTATCCTTAAAATCGAAACTGCAGGAAGTTCTGCACAAGGAACAGCTGATTTAACACTTATAGGTATTGTAAATGCTTCTGAGTTCAGAAATAGAGTGCTTGATCAACGTGATAAGGTTACAGAAAATTTACAGCAAAATGATACTGGTTTAAACAGTGAAAGTATGCTTACGGTATTGCAAGAAATTAGAGATTCTCTTAAGAAAGTAGAATCAAAGCTCAGTGAGTAATTTGTATATCTAGGGCATTGCCTCTTCCCTCTCAAATATACACTTGAATTGATATATAATTGATTAAAGAATCCAAACCAAATGCTTTCGATACAGTTCGAAAGCATTTGACTAGAAAAAAGGACTTGATAAACCTTGTTTCTACCCGTTATTCTTAGCAATCAACCTTCTATTGTACCAATACACTAGTAACAGAGCTAGGGTCCATTGTAACAGTACGGTAGCTACAGAGAATGCGCTTAAAGGATTGTACCAGGTATCAGGGGCATATTCAGTAGCACTTAAATACATCCACCAGCCAAGTAAAGTAACTACTTCTACAGGGACAATGTATTTAATTATTATTTCCCACCAAAGCCCTAAGGTAGAACTTCGTTCCTCAACATTAATAAGTTCATTTCTAAACCTAGATACTCCGAACTTAATAACCGCATAAGAAATAAATGCTCCGGAAACCATTAGTCCAACTCCCCAAACAAAATCTTGATTCGCAAAAATTGTAAGGTTTGTTGCTGAAGGTATTCCTAATACAAAGCCTGTAATACAAATTAATATCGTTGCTTTAACTCGTGAAGCACCAGAATCAACAAAAACTTTTACAGCAAGCTCTATCATAGAAATAAGTGAACTAAATGCAGCAAATGTTAATCCTAAAAAGAATAGAATCGAGAAAACTCCACCACCACCCATGCTGGCAAATAGTTGAGGCATCCAAATAAACGTTAGCCCTGTTGATGCTGGTCCCGAGCTTTTCATAACACCAAGTACTTCACTATTGCTCATTGTAGAGCCTAGAGAGCCAAATACCGTAGAGAAAATAATTACAGCTGCAACCAATGAAACCACATTATTACCAATTCCAGTTTGGAATGCTGTAATCGTGATATCATCTTTTTTACGCATGTATGTCGCGTAAGTCAATATTAAACCCCAAGCTGCACCAGTATCCCAGGCGTTTTGAGTAAGTGCTTCGAGCCATAGGTTTGGATTCTTTAGTCCTTCCCAGTCTGGAGTAAAAAGATATCGTACTCCTTCAAAGCTTCCTTCTAGAGTTAATGATTTCACCAACGACACTAGTAGAACTACTAGAAGCGACGGAATGATAATCTTATTAACTTTCTCAATTGACTGAATGCCTTTTATTACAATAAGCCCACCAAATAGCATGGTAATAAAGTGAGTGAATACAGGCCAATTTGATCCTTGAAAGCCATTCCAGACGGTCATTGATTGTTCAAAGGTAGTTGGCAGTGAACCTGTTATAGATTCAAATAAATAATACAAACACCAACCAGCTACAACGCTATAATAAAACATGATAGCTGTGGCAACAAAACCAATGAAGCCGCCCATCCAACCTTTTTTCTCTCCTATTAAATCTGCAAATGAGCCAATAACACCTTTCCGACCGTTTCTCCCCATTGCATACTCAGCTATAATGAGAGGAACGGACCAGAGAAATAGAAAGAATAGCCATGCTATAAGGAACGCGCCTGCTCCTTCTTCCCCTCCATTTTGAGCTGCAATTCGTGGGAAGCGCCAAATATTTCCAGTTCCAATTGCAATCCCTAGTACACTTAGAATGAGTCCTAATTTTGAAGAGAAGCGTTCTTTTTGCGAATCCATATATTATTTTAGTGTTATTTTTAAAATACTATTTCAACTTAAACGTTCACTGCGCTAAAGTTTTTTACTTTTAGATGTTTCTTCCGTTTTGATTCGAAACTGGCTATGCCTATAATTGCGGTTCTATATAAAGGTAAAAAACGATTATCCAAAAACTTTTTCAGCAGAAAATCATAGTCAATGTTTTCAAATCATAAAACTACCAATAAGTACCTAGCTCTACTAATATTTTTAGTATCTCTTGTTGTTTATTCATTAACCCTTGCCCCAACTGCCAGCTTTTGGGATGCTGGAGAGTTCATCGCTGTAGCGCATGGCCTTCAGGTAAATCACCCACCAGGTGCTCCACTCTACTCAATTGTTGGAAGAATATTCTCCATGTTTGTGCCAACTGAATATGTGGCATTGAGTATTAACTTTATGAGTGCGCTCTCATCAGCGCTTACAATAATGCTCTTATACCTCATTATTGTTCGTTTGGTTAGAGAGTTTAAAGGCGAAGTTTCTCTTATGAGCACCATGGATAAAATAGGAATGTATGGTGGCGCAATTGTTGGTGCTCTTACATTTGCTTTTACCGACACATTCTGGTTCAACGCTGTTGAAGCTGAGGTTTATGCAATCTCTATTTTCTTTACAGCTATTGTAGTATGGTTGGCGTTGAAATGGTCTGAGCAACACGACGAGCCTTATAATGAACGCTGGCTAGTAATGATTGCCTATATGTTTGGATTAGCTATTGGGGTGCATCTACTTAACCTACTTGCCTTATTCTTTGTGGCACTAATAATTTACTTTAAACGAAAAGACTACTCACTATTTTCGTTTGGTTTGATGGGCGTTTTAGCTGTTCTTTCATTCTTTTTAATTTACCCCTTTACCATTCAAACTATCCCTGATATTGCTTCGAAAATAGGAGCAGCGACTTATGGTCTTATAGGACCTATGACTTTTATCTTCTTAGTTATTATCGGCGTTATTTTTGGTATCTATTACACCCAGAAACGCAAATATCGATTAGCTAATATAGCATTGATCAGCTATTTGATGATTTTAATAGGCTATTCGTCGTATTCGGTAATCATGATTCGTTCGATTGCCAATCCTCCTATTGATGAGAACGACCCTGAAACAGTAGAAGCTTTTGTAAAATATCTAAAGCGTGAGCAGTACGGTGCCACTCCTATTCTAAAGGGAAATAACTTTGATGATGTTACTGGCCAAATTGATAGAACCTCAGAAAGCTTTTTTCCTCGACGTTATTCCCAAGATCCTAATCACTTAAAATATTACTCACGTTTTGATAGTGATTGGTCCTATTTTTGGAATTACCAGATAAACCACATGTATATCCGGTATTTTAATTGGAATTTTATTGGACGAGCTTCAGACATACAAGACACTGGCTGGCAATCTGGATTTTCAGAACCAGTATATCCCAATAACAAAGCCAGTAATTCCTATTTTTATATTCCATTTTTACTTGGGATTTTTGGGCTTATATATCATTATTCCACTGATAAAAAACGCGCTTTTGCAGTCTCCATCCTCTTTGTTGTCACGGGGTTGGCAATTATCATATTCCTCAATCAACCGCCCTATCAACCTAGGGAAAGGGATTATGCCTATGTAGGCTCCTATTTTGCCTTTGCAATTTGGATTGGGTTAGGTGTAACAGGACTTATAGATCTTTTGAAATCGTATTTAAAAGAACAACCAGCCATGGCATACGCAATTGTTGGATTATGTCTTATTGGTTCTCCAGTGCTCATGGCGTATCAAAATTGGGATGATCATGATAGAAGCGCGCGATATGTAGCTCCTGATTATGCTAAGAATCTTTTGAACTCTGTAGCTCCGAACGCGATTCTGTTTACAAACGGTGATAACGATACTTTCCCACTATGGTATGCCCAAGAAGTTGAAGGTATTAGAACAGATGTTCGCATTGTTTGCTTAAGCTTATTAAATACAGATTGGTATATAAAACAGCTCAAGAAGCAATGGTCGCATGAGTCAGCTCCTCTTCCGATCAATTTAAGTGATGAAGAAATTGACAACATGACTGCTGGGCTATCGGCTTGGCAACCTACTCAACTTTCGATTCCTGTAGATAAAGAGATGCTCAGAAAAGCATTTTCCGAAGATTCCCAATACAAAGAAGCAATTGGGGTAAAGCCGGATAACGAGATTCCAATTCTTCAAACTGGAACAGATTTTGAAATGCCTGTAGACTCCCTCGATGATGCAATGAGCTGGAGATTTGATGGCCGTCTTTATGGTAGCAATGCTAATGGCGAGAATATTTATTACCTCCAAACGCAAGACCGAATGATTCTAGAGCTTATTAAGAGTAATAACTGGTTACGCCCTATTTACTTTGCAAACACTGTTTCTCAATCTAGTCAACTTAATCTTCAAGACTATTTTAGAACGGAAGGAAAGGCATACAGAATTGTTCCTAAAAAACGCTCTAATCGTACACAAGGATACATCAACACAGAGATTCACACAGATAGACTTAGGAAATTTGAGTATAATAATTGGAACGATTCCGATATGTATTTAGATGAAAATATTCGTCGTATGCTAGGAAACTATCGCTACAATTACCTTCAATTATCAGAACGCTTTATTGATCAAGGTCTTCCAGATAGTGCTGCCTATTGGCTAAAGCTAGGAGAAGAGAAAATTCCCTTCCGAAAAGATGAGGAAGTAGGCACGATCAAAATATTATATGCCAACAGGTACGCTCAAATCGGAAGGCAAGATGACGCTCTTAGATTGGTTAACTCATCGATCGGCGAGTTAGAAAACAACCTTTTTGGTTCTATGGATGAATTCAATGCCTCTCAAACTGAGCTCCAAGAACTAAATACTCAATTCGAAGACGCCCGTAGAAATGCAGACATGTCTGCTCAAAGAACTATTCGCCAAAAAATGAATACTGTTTACACAAAAGGCCAAGATATTGGCCGAAATGATGTTATGAGTGCTCGTCAAGCAATAGTTCTAGCACAATATGTGTATTTTATTTCTGGCGATATAGATAAAGGATTAGAAATTGCTGAGAAGGTAAATACTTTATTTAAAGACACCCCCTTCCCAGAAATTCCATCTTCAGAAGCTCAAAGTAAAGCGACCGTTTCTGGTTACGGTTTATAACAACAAATTATTTATAGTTAGCTGTGGGTATTGTATATTCTTCACAGCTAACTTTTTTATTATGATTCATCAATTTACATCCGAAAATATTTCAACCATTGGAAAAGTACTAGGGGCACAACCAAAGCCTCTTGGTAACGATGTTTTCCGTATTGAAGTAAAAAACGAAGAAGAAAACCGTAAACTCGCTCTCGAAATTCATCTAGGTCTCGACGTTAATGGCCAAGAAATGAATATGGTTTCAGTTTATGCGTTTAACACTTTCCTTCAATTACACAACTGCACAGCATTTATCGCTAGTGATATGCTCCAACAAGTTACTTTCTTCGGAAAGTCAGGGGACAAAACTTCTGGCCTTATCGTAGAGAAAGCAGCAGGTTGTAGTCTTTATGCGAATGTAGACGAATCTATATTGAATGGGGACTTTACCCAACTTCCTGAGGATATGATGATGTGTGGAATTGCTCTCTCACTTACCGAAAGTATGGACGACGATTTCAGCTTTTAATAGTACTATCGTGCCTGCTCTCTCCCCGCTACAAATACTCATTCAAACAGAGCTTACCGTTCCATTTGATGATTCTGAAGCGGAACTACTTGTAAATCTCATTCAATCTGAACAACAGTGTAGTTTCTCTTTTGTGGAACTTGTTTATGTAGACGAGCAAGAAATTATTCGTGTAAATAAGGAATTCTTAAGCCGTGATTATGTTACCGACATTATCTCTTTCCGTTACGATGATGAAGATAACCCAGAAAATAACTCCAATTCTGATATTGAAGGTTCTCTTATCTGCTGTGCTCCAAGAATTAAGGAACAAGCACTAGAGTTTAACCAACCTGAAAAGCTGGAATTTCTAAGAATTTTAGTGCATGGTCTCCTTCATTTAATTGGTTACGACGATCAAACTCCTGAAGAAAAAGCTGAGATGACTCGATTGGAGGATCATTTCTTAAGTAAACTTTCGTTGGAAAGCCTTTAGCAATCTTTACGCTATTTTTTTAAAACTTTGATGCACTATCTTCGTAGTCAGAACAAAAATATTTAGCGCGCATGTCAGACGAAAAAAAAAGCATCATTTATCAACGCACCAAAGAATATGGGAAACAACTTTGGGACCTAGTTCAAGGTAGAGTTGATCAACTACAAAATGTAGAAGATATTAAAGTAGAAAGAACCCCTCCTTTGAGATCAACATCAGAACACCCCGTTCTTTTAAAGCTTCTTTTTCTTTTTCCCTATTTACTAGCTATTACCTTTTCCATCTCCTTCTTCTGGGATTTTGATAACCTAGAAACTACTATCTTTGATTATAATGTTACGTTTGATGGATTACTTCGAATTTTAAGTATCAGTGGTCTGATTGGTTTTCTTACAAATTGGTTAGCTATTACCATGTTATTTAAGCCAACCAAACCTCGTCCAATTTTTGGGCAAGGACTAGTTCCAGCTCAAAAAGAACGTATTTCATATCGTTTAGCAGCTGCTGTTTCTGAAGATTTAATCAATCCTGAAATCATTAAACAGAAGATTCAAGAATCTCAGGCAATCTCAAAGTATAGAGAAATTGCAACTCAGTACATTCGAAATGTTATTGATGACCCTGATTTTAGATCCGGAGTTAAAACACTTGCTATAGATTACGTTGATGAAATGGTAGCACAGCCCGAAGTACGTGCTATGATTGCGAAATCTATCATCGAACAAATTGAAAATAACCTGGAAGACAATTCCTTCGAAAAAGTAGCTCTTAAAGCTTACAGCTTTATAAAAGGACAACAGATGCAGCATCTAGTTGAAGATGCTCTTACAAAGCTACCTGATGGTGTTGAAAAAGGATTAGATAAACTAGATCTGTTCCTCGATAATCTACCAGATAAAATTAATGAGAATAGCGATACCATTGAAAACGTAGTTACTTCATTGCTCTATAAATTGATTAATCAATTAGATGTACATGCTTTAGTTGAAGATAACTTGCGCCAGTACGACGAACAGCGACTAGAAAAATTGATTAAAAATGCCAGTAATGACCAGCTCCAATACATTCAATTTTTAGGTGCCGTACTTGGTACTTTTGGTGGTTTTGTAATTTGGAAACCATTAGCAAGCCTCGTATTGTTGGTTATTGTAATTTCAGTAACATTTGGGCTAGATTCTTTACTATATCATTTCAATAAGAGTAAATAATAGTTGATAAGCCCTTTAAAGCTTTTATGAACTAAGAAATTTTCTAACATGAATACCTTTCGTTTATTATTTCTAGCAGCCTTACTTACAATGGCTTGCTCCTCAACTAAGAACACAGCAACTTCTTCTACTTCGACCAAGTCAGATTCCAATGTTTCTAGTGAAATAGAAACCATTATTAAAGCAGCTGAGGCAGATAAGAATTGGCATTTAGAATCCATTTCCAATACTGATTATTACGGAACAGAAACAGACAGAGCTTACGCTGAACTGCTAATTGATAAAACTCCAACTAAGAAAGTAATAGTTGCTGTAATTGATTCTGGAACGGATATTAAACACGAAGATCTTGCTCAAAATATATGGGTAAACGAATACGAAATTCCTGGTAACGGAATTGACGATGACAACAATGGATATGTTGATGACATCCATGGATGGAATTTTATTGGCGGGAAAAATGGTGACAACGTTAATAAAGATTCTTATGAAGTAAGTAGGCTTTTTAAAGAGCTTTCTGCAAAATACGCTGATAGTAGTTCTTCAGAGATATCAAATAATGAAGAGTATGCACTTTATCTAAAAGTGAAAGACGAATATTCAACAAAGCGTGAAGTTGCTCAAAAAAACTTTGAGCAACTTACACAAGTACAACAAGCAGTAACATGGGCTAAAACTCAACTTAAAATATCTTCTTTAGATTCTGTTGACAATAATAAAATGAAAGTTAACAAGTACGACTCACCAATGATTCGTCAAGCTAAAGAAATTACTACTTTCTTTACCGACCAAGGCATCAATGAAGAGATGATAGATAGTGAGTATAATCTTTATAAAGGCCAAGTCGAGTATTCTTATAATATAGAATTTGACACTCGCTATATTGTTGGAGATAACTATCAAAACCTCACAAACCGATATTACGGAAATAGCGACGTTACAGGCCCAAGAAGTGATCATGGAACACACGTAGCAGGAATTATTGGCGCTATAAGAAATAATGAGCTAGGTATGGATGGCATTGCTAGCAATATTTCTCTTATGATAATTAGAACAGTTCCTGATGGCGACGAGAGGGACAAAGACGTAGCGAATGCTGTTCGTTATGCCGTAGAAAACGGTGCTAATGTAATAAATATGAGCTTCGGAAAAGGTTATTCTCCCCAAAAAGAATATGTAGATAGTGCTTTCAAGTTTGCTGATGAGCAAGGAGTTCTTGTTATCCATAGTGCAGGAAATGATGGGAACAATATCGATAGCCTGTTCACCTATCCCAACAAGTTCTATACTGATGGTGGTTGGTCTAATAATTTTATTACAGTTGGGGCTTCATCTTGGAAAGCTCCCTCCGATTCAAGCCTTGCCGCTTCATTCAGTAATTATGGAAAAACAGTAGATATTTTTGCTCCAGGTGTTGATGTGTACTCAACCTATCCAAATAATGAGTACGAAAAAGCAAGTGGAACTAGTATGGCAGGTCCTGTAGTTTCTGGTGTTGCAGCACTTATTATGTCGTATTACCCAGAATTAACTGCCAGTGATGTAAAAGAAATTTTGCTGCAGTCTGCTACCAAAATTACTAACACTTTAGTTTACAAACCCGGCACTAAAGAAGTTGTTGATTTCTCTTCTTTATCTGCCACTGGTGGAATTGTAAATGCCTTTGAAGCGTTGAAGCTTGCACAAACCAAAGCAATAGGAATGAACTAATTTTGCCAATGTCCGATAGTAGTTACGATGCTTATGTAATAGGTTCTGGGCCAAATGGTTTAGCTGCTGCTATTTCGCTGGCTCAAAAAGGGCTTAAGGTAATTGTTTACGAAGCTAAAGATTCAATTGGTGGAGGAACTAGAACTAAGGAGCTCACCGAACCTGGGTTTTTTCATGATGTTTGTTCGGCTGTTCATCCTACCGCTGCAGCGTCACCCTTTTTTAATACGTTACCATTAGCCAATTACGGGCTAGAATGGATTCACCCAGACTTCCCCATTGCACACCCATTCGATGATGAAGAGCCCGTAATTATTGAGCAATCTTTCAATAACACACTTCAGCGTTTAGGAAAAGATGGGAAGAATTATAATGCCCTATTTAAAGAGCTAATCGATTCGTGGCCGTATTTAGTAAATGATGTATTTGGAACGCTTAGAATGCCAAATCATCCACTTACATTAGCACGCTTTGGCTGGTATGGTATGTTTTCCGCAAAGCATCTATCCAACTCTATATTTAAATCAGAACGTCTCAAAACCTATTTTGCTGGATTAGCTGCTCATAGTATTCTCCCTCTCGAGAATGCTTTCACATCTACGTTTGGCTTGATGTTGGGAATCACAGCGCACTCTGTGGGTTGGCCAATTGCTAAAGGCGGTTCTAAAAGTATTACAGATGCCCTCGCTGCACATTTTATTGCCCTAGGAGGAACCATCGAAGTTAATCGCCATATCGAATCTCTTGATGACATTCCGAAAGACAAACCCGTTTTATTCGACCTCACCCCTCGTCAAGTCTTAGAAATTGCAGGAAAGCGAATACCCGACTCTATTCGGTCAAAGCTTAAAAAATATACGTATGGCCCTGGTGTTTTTAAGATGGACTTTGCCCTTTCTGAGCAAGTACCTTGGACTGACCCTGAATGCAGAAAAGCAGGGACTTTGCATCTGGGTGGAAGTTTCGCTGAAATTGCACGTTCTGAGAGCGATATATGGAAAGGAAAACATAACGATAGTCCATATGTTCTAATCTCTCAACCAAGTCTTTTTGATAGCACCAGAGCTCCCAAAGGCAAACATACTCTTTGGGCTTATTGTCACGTACCAGCTGGAAGTACACAAGACATGACTACTGAGATAGAAAACCAAATTGAGCGCTTTGCACCTGGTTTTAGAGAAACTATAATTTCTAAAGCGGTAATGAATACTACTGACTTCGAAAAATACAACCCCAATTACATTGGAGGCGATATTAATGGTGGAGCTCAGTTTGTAAAACAACTTTTCGGACGCCCACTACTAAAGTGGAATCCTTACAAACTAGGTGATGATGGAATTTATATTTGTTCCTCTTCCACTCCTCCTGGTGGCGGAGTTCACGGTATGGCAGGTTTTAACGCCGCACAAACAGTACTTAAAAACGAATTTAAAGACCTTTAGCTACCTTTAATTATTTATCAAATTCCGCACGATGGTTTTCTGGATCTAGAAAACGAAGAGTTTCCCATCTATACATTCCACTGTCATGCCCATCTGACCACACAATTTGAATAGCGTGATTTCCAATAGTGTTGATGTTGCGAATATGAATATGTTCGGGATCTTTGGCAAAGAACACAGAAGGATCAAAGTCGCCCATACTGGCATGCCCACCTCTACAAATCACACAGGGGCAATTTATACGTAATCCTCGCAACGGATAGATAGATTTCTTTTGGTCCGACCAAGTAATTTCGAGTTGTTGATCGCCATTACTTACTTCAATTCCCGTAGGATAAATTTCCATATTTTCGGTTTACTTATGCTAAATTTATGCTGAAATTAAGAAATGATTTGGACTATTATCTCTGCCATTATTGTATTCTCTTTCGGTCTGTGGTTTGGCAACAAAAAAACACTCCACTTAGATCAAATAACTCTTAGAGTGTGTCTAGTTTTTAGCACTATTCTACTCACCCTATTTCTACTTCTTCGGTTACTCAATGATATAGGATTATTCCCTGAAGCTATTGCTGGTGCTTTTATGGCTTCAATCTACGCTCTTGTTGCAGGATTCTTGATTGGCAATTCCTACGGCCAATATAACAGCAAGCTAGAATTGGGCGTTATTGAGTATCTAAATCGTAGTTTTGCAGCAGACACTCTTCCTAATTTGATAGCATTAACACTGATTATAGCTGGAATTGCGCGTACTTCTATTTTTAACGATTTAGCAATCACTCCAATTCGGTTTGCATCAGGCCTTTCCATCGTTGGTTTAGGGTTCTTAGGATTAACCCTACGTTTAACGCCTGAGTTTAGACGAAAAGGTATTGTATTGATTGATCGCCATGTTTTATGGAAAGACTTCATTTCCTACAAATGGTGTGATGAAAATGTACTAGAAATTGAATTTTTGTATAGCGATGTTCTAACAAGCTATCGCACGGTTATCCCGATGGAAGAAAGAGTAAGAATAGAAGCATTACTCAAAAAAAAGCTGATTGAGAAACTAGAGAAAGAAAGTGATTAATCATTAGTGGTTAATTTCTTATTTTAGGATTCCATTTTTTGCAACCAAAAAAGAAATAAGTAGTCATGCCATCATTAGACATTGTAAACGAGATCGACAATCAAGAAGTAGATAACGCGGTTAACAACACCACTAAAGAAATCACTACACGGTACGATTTTCGTGGGCTTCATTCGGAAGTAACCTATCACGACAAAGATAAACGTATTCATATTGTGGCAGCTGAAAGCATGAAAATGCAAGCTATAAAAGAAATGCTGATTAAGAATTTTGTGAAACGTGGAATTGACTCAAAAGTACTAGAGTTTGGTGATGAAGAAGGCACTTCTCAGGGTCATTTAAAGATGGATGTTCAGCTTAAAGAAGGCATTGACAGAGAAACAGCAAAGAAGATTGTGAAGGAGATTAAAGAAACTAAGCTAAAAGTTCAGCCTCAAATTCAAGACGATCAAGTTCGCGTGACTGGCAAAAAGATTGATGATCTTCAAGCAGTAATGGCTCACTTAAAAGGCAAAGATATGGGTGTTCCTTTGCAGTTTACCAACATGAAATAAATTAGACTTATAGTATTTATCTAGCTACGAGAGTAACTTTTTTCATTACTTCTCGTAGTTATTTTAATGCACTTCTATTAAGTATTAATTTATAAACGACTGTAAAAATGAAAAATCGATTTTCTAAAGATACAATTCTATTAGTAGTTGGATTAAGTATTCTTGTTCTCACTCAAATAGCTTCATACTACTTAACTTTGTCTGATTTACTTAATGGTACATTTCTAGGCATTGGCATTGGCGTTCTTGCTATCTCTCTACTTTATAATAGACGCAAGCCTGCATACTAGAATCTTGTAACTACTTATGAGTTATACTAGAGTATGGCGCATTATAAGTAGTTTCGAAGATATTTTTGCTTCTACTCAAGACTGATATAGCACAAAATATCTAGGTTTGTAATACTTACTATTGTTGGAGATATTCCTTATCAGTATTACCTCCAAATCTTACAAAAACATATTATTGCAATAACGTCTAATAATTGAACATGACTCTTTCGGACTATATCAAAAAACGAAATGGTGTTTCAATTGGCAGTCCTAATGCGTTAAGAAATAATCTGTACCGATCATTAGGTTCAAAGAACTTTTCCACATTTTGGAGCTACTGGAATCCGATATTTGGATATTATCTAGGTAAATTCATCTTCAAGCCTCTAAAGAAAGTCCTACCTCCATCCATTTCGGTGATTGTTACCTTCATTTTTTGTGGCATGCTACACGATACTGTTACAACTTTCCTTCGAGCAGATGTATCCATATTCTTTTCAATCTGGTTTTTGTTTATGGGATTAGCTGTTTTGATTACTAGATTTCTAAATCACAATTTCTCAAAACAAATATGGATAACAAGAGCTAGCATAAATTTGAGTATAATTAGTGTGTGTTTAGTATTGACCATCTATGTTAACAGATTTTTAACGATTGGTACTTAAACTAACCGAGCAATTTAATTAGTCGAAAAAGCCAACTACTAGAATGATATCAATTATGAAAAACTTGTTCTTTCTGATTCTAATCTGCTTTATATCTTCATCATTATATGCACAAGTGGAGCAACCAACGGACATACAATTGGACTCTTTGAAAACCAAACTCGAAACCCTTTTGATGGAAGACCAACTGTTCCGAAGATTGTATTTAGATGCTGAGGAGAAATTCGGGCAAACTTCGGCAGAGATGGACTACTTCTGGAAAGTAGTTGAAGAACAAGACGAACGGATAGAGAAAGAGTTGATTGTGATTCTAGAGCGTTATGGTTGGCTAGGTATCAGTGATGTAGGGAGACGTGCGAATGCTGCGATTTGGAGCGTTACTCAGCATAGCTCTATTGAATTTAAAGAAAAGTACGCACCTTTAATGAAGGAATCGGTGTTAAAGGGTGAGTCGCAACCTTTGCAATATGCTCGATTAATCGACAGAATGTTTGTTAATGCTAACAAACCACAAGTCTACGGTTCTCAAACAACTCAAGATGAAGATGGCAATCCAATATTCTTTGAAATAATAAACCCCGAATACATCAACAGTAGAAGAAAAGAAATTGGTTTAGGAGACATAGAAATCTTTGCAAAAGAAAGAGGCATTGAGTGGCATATCATTCAGATTAAATAACATGATGGGCTTTGTTCGTTGTTATTTAATAAATGGGGTTCTAGTTCATTAATTCAAAAAATGAGCAATTAAGTCAGCCATCTATTTTTAAAGTTTCTATTTTAAAACCCAAGATAACTGACGTTTTAGAATACGAGAGATTGTTCACTGTCCTGTCTCCTCCTCTACAATATCATTAATCGATTATCTGGTTTAGAATTAGAAAAACCCACAAGGATAATGAAGCTATAGATAAAAAACTCGACGACGAGTATTGTGATTCCTTGTTCTCGCCTACTCTAATACACTATTCAAAACGATACGATTCAATCAAGAGATATTTTCCATAATGAAGACTCACAGAGCCATTAGGTTTGTAATGGTAGCCACTTTCTTATTAATGCAAATTGCATTTCTAACGATTATAATAAAAGATAAATATGAGACGGAAGCCTTTTCGACAATCATATTAACGCTACTAATCGCGCTTACTATGCTCATCGGGTACAGGTATTTAGACTTGCATCACGAAGAGTATTCTTATGAGAATATTTTAGTTGTAATGTGGGTTCCTATAGGAGCTGTTGTCTGCTATATAATGAGTGTTTATGGTGGTTTAGGGAGTGTTTTGTCGGCCGGAATAACAGGCACTTTAGCTTCGTTTTTACCGAACTTAAATAAAGAATCAGACTACTTAAAGCAGCTACCAGCTTCTATTTACTGTGGTGTATTCATTGGAATGTCGAGCGTTGAAATTTCACCTTCCATTGGGTTTGTAATTGCGGCTGGGATTTTTGCAAGTATATTTCTAATGCTATCAAAGAACTTATTTCTAGGTATCGGGGGCAAGCTTGGGTCTGTTGCTTTTGTAGGTGTGGTCATTGTCTCTTTAATTAATACGCTTTCGAAATGATTAGCTTAACACATAACCTTATCATTATCCTAACAGGTGTTATAGGTGCGACACTCACGTTCTATGTTAGCGAAGAGCTTAAGCAAGGGCCAGTTAGAGCTTCAGCTTTGCTTTCGCTCATCGTAGGCTTATTTTTCTATTGCTTTCCTGATGTACTCAGCACTTATCTAACCGTAAATATTCAGATAGTATTTATTGGTACTTCCTTTATTGGGATGGTTTCTTCTCATGCGATGGAAAGCTATAAACGTTTAGCTGTTGCAGGAAGCCTATTCAGTATTGTTTATATCAACAACAACAATCTCTTTGAAGGTTATGGTGGCGCACTTGGAGCTTTGGCACTAATTGCATTATTGGCTACAATGGGAATGTCTACTGCTTTTTCGAAGCGTACCAGAATACCTCATAAACTTATAGAACTCCGAAAATGGATTGTTAGGCAAAAAGATTAATGAGTAATGTATTCTTGAATTTCGGCTTCTTAACCTCTACACTCACCTTCCATTTTGATAAACAATCTCTTTTATTCATCTTCTTCCCTCCTTTTAAGAGCCTAACAAATTCAACAATATTATAGATGAAAAAAGTACTTTTCGGAATAGATCAATTTTGTACGAATAGCGAGCATCATAAAAATTTTCGTATTGGTTTGGTTACAAATGATGCAGCTAAAAATGCTTTTGGGGTGAACTCAAGAGTTGCTTTAATTGACGCTGGCTTTCAAGTTGTGAAGCTTTTTTCACCCGAACATGGTTTATCTGCCAAAGCTGCCGACGGCGCTTGGGTTCCAAATAAAACCGATGACTTAACCAATTTACCTGTTGTTAGTTTGTATGGGGATAAATTGCGCCCTTCAGAAGAAGATTTACACGACGTAGACGCCATTGTTTTTGATATTCCTGATGTGGGTTGCCGATTTTATACCTATTTATGGACCATGACACATATCATGGAGGCTTGTGCTGAGCATCACAAAGAATTTATTGTATTGGATAGACCCAACCCTTTAAGTGGAGATTTAACCAAAGCTGAAGGACCATTATTAGATTCCACGTGTTCTTCTTTTATTGGTCGATGGAATATTCCAATCAGGCATAGCTGCACCCTTGGAGAATTAGCAAATTATTTCGCATCTAAGCACATTCCCAATCTTGATTTACAAGTTGTGAAAATTCAGAATTGGAATAGAAAAGATCTTCCTAATCAAGGAAATTGGGATTTTGAACCGACATCACCTGCTATTAAAGATTCAGAAACAGCTCTCCTCTATCCTGGTTTAGGATTGCTGGAAGGAATCAATGTAAATGAAGGTAGAGGCACGGGAAAAGAGTTCAAGGTCTTAGGCGCTCCGTGGATAGATGCCTCCTCTTTTAAAGCCAATCTCGATAGTTTAAACTTACCTGGCATTTCTTTTTCTGAGATCCGATATACACCAGATTGGGGATTATACAAAGGTGAAGTTTGCTTTGGGTTAAACTTACAGATAACCAATAAGCAAACCATTCGGCCCGTCTCGCTAGGAATTGAAATACTAAAACAACTGATTACAGAATATCCAAATGAGTGTAAAGAGCGGCTGTACAAAACAAACGCCAATCCAAACGGGGATGCTCATTTAGATAAGTTGGTGGGTATCCATAATTCTTTTCAAAAGCTAAAAATGAATATTACTATAAAGTCCCAACTCCGTAAAGACGAGTGGCAAGAAATAATTGGCCCTTCACTTTTATACTAGATGAATCTCCTTACTAACTACTACCATCCATTTTGAAATAGAATTAGTTTTAATCATCTTATGCCCTGCTTTTTTTAAGTTGAAATTCCGAACACAAAATGAATTTATATGAAAAAGATTATTTACTACGTAGCAAGTTCTCTTGACGGATATATAGCTGGAAAGAATGACGATATAAGTCAATTCATACTTCAAGGTAAAGGAGTAGAGAAATATCAACAGGATCTTTCAACGTTTGAAACGGTCATCATGGGTAGGAGAACCTATGAATTTGGTTTCCAATATGGACTTCAGCCAGGTCAACCCGCCTACCCAAATATGGAACACTATATTTTTTCTGATTCAATGACCATTAAGGATTTAGCAAACACTGTTCATATTGAGAAAAAATCCATCCAAAGAGTGCTCGAAATCAAAGAAAGCTCTGCTACAGACATTTACTTGTGTGGTGGCGGTGACTTTGCTGGATGGCTTTTAGACAATGGACTGATTGATCAACTCAAATTGAAATTGAATCCCATTATTCTTGGGGAAGGCATTAGATTATTTGGAAATTCCAAATCGACTCAAAAATGGAAGTTAGTTGATACAGAATCTTTTGACAATGGTCTTCAAATTCTGACGTATGAAAAGGAATAGAATGAAGCTTAGGCTACCATTATCATCTCTAAATCACAATCCTGACTAATGATACAAATTGTTGCTTATGAAAGTTCTCATCAAAATGGGATTGATGAGATGATGAATGGAATTGCATTGGAATTTGAAGAGCAAATAATCCCCAAGACTACTTCTAAAACCCCTATTGTACCAGATAAATATTGGGTTGCATTAAGTAACGGAGAAGTTGTAGGAACGGTCGGAATTATTGTTGTAGAAAAGGGTTTTGGGATATTGAAAAAAATGATGGTTAAAAAAGAATTTCGAGGCAAGGAATTTGGTATATCTAAACTATTACTCGAAACCGTTTTTGATTGGTGTAAAGAACATCGAATTCCTAAACTTTATCTAGGAACAATGATTCAATTTAAAGCAGCTCAATCTTTTTATGGAAAAAACGGATTTATACAAATAGCGGAAAATGAATTGCCTCCTAACTTCTTAATCAATCCTTTAGATAAGGTGTTCTTTGTTCAAGAGTTGAATATCAAGTATTAGATTTATACAAATTTAGTTGTTCTGTAGTCTAATTCCTGATTAATACTCCTATCTAAGGTCATATATCTTTCGTTCCACTTCTAAATTCGATCTTCCATTTTGAAATAGAATCAGTTTTATTCATCTTATTCTCTGATTTTTTAATGCCTAAACTTCGAAAATATCTCTTTAACCTATTGTTTTAATACTATACTAATCAGCAATAAAATGACAAAATACTTTGCGTTTCTTCTTCTCTTCATTAGCACTTCAGTTTTTGCACAGACAAATTATAATGAAAAGAATCTTGATAAAAAGCTTTTAGAATTACAGAAAACTACTAAAACAGTTGGATTTTCTGTTGCAATAGTTAAAGGAAACGAGATTATCTACGCTAAAGGATTTGGCTATAGAGATCTAGAACAAAAATTAAAAGTAGATGAGAATACACTTTTCGCTATTGGCTCAACTACAAAAGCATTTACCACTGCTTTACTCGGCATAATGGAGGAAGAAAAAGGATTGTCTTTTAATGATAGCCCAAGAAAATACTTACCCGAACTAGAATTTTACAACGACGAGTTAAATAACACGATTACCATTTTAGATATGGTTAGTCATCGTACAGGTTTACCACGTCATGATTGGTCTTGGTATTTATTCCCTACTGATGACAAAAGTGAGTTGATAGCTCGTGTAGAATATCAGGAACCTTTTAGTGGTATCCGAGAGCAATGGTATTACAACAATTTTATGTATTTAGCTCAAGGTTTAATCACCGAGAAACTTACTGGCAAAAGTTGGGAAGACAACATTAGAGAACGTTTTTTTAAGCCCCTGAATATGACAGCTTCAACCTTAAGTATTGAAGAACTAAAAGAACAATCCAATGTCTCTATAGGCTATTGGCTAGAAGATTTCGAGACAAGTAATGTAATTCCTTACTACGATATTGCGGCAATGAGTCCTGCAGGAAGTATTAACAGCAGCGCAAAAGAAATGGCTAACTGGTTAAAGGTTTGGTTAAACGAGGGTAAATTCAACAACAAACAGATATTACCTGCTAAATATGTTGAGAAAGCTATTAACCCATTAATGCTAGTTGGTAATGGAATAGCAGATGAACAATTCCCAGACCAACACTTAGACACCTATGGTTATGCTTGGTTCATATCTTCCTACAAAGGACATTACAGATTAGAACATGGTGGAAACATTGATGGATTCTCAGCAAATGTCTCCTTTTTTCCTACCGATGATATAGGCATTGTGGTTCTCGTCAATCAAGATGGATCCGGCTTACCTACTTTGGTAAGAAATGCAATTTCTGATGAAATTTTAGGTCTAGAAAAAACAGACTGGAAAACCTATTACAACGAGATCATATCTAGTCTTAAAAAACAGGAGGAAGAGGAAACTCAAGAACAAGAAGAAGGCATCATACCTAATACTAACCTTACACATAGTTTAACCGAATATACTGGAGATTACACACACCAAGGCTACGGAACGTTTAAGATCGAAGTTAAAAACGATTCTCTTTGGTCACATTTTCCCAGAGAAAAAGCGTATCTGAAACATACCCATTATGATATTTTCAAACTCTACCTGATTGATGATAACACATTAGATTTGGATGATTTGGGATTTAACTTCAACTTTCAAACTAACGAATTAGGCGACATAGAGTCTGTAAAAATAAAGTTTGAACCTACTTTAGAACCAATAGTCTTTAAAAGAACACCTGTAGAAATAGCTGTTTCAACTGACGTTTTAAACAAATTTGTTGGAAGTTATTTGCTTTCTGGAATGGAGCTAAAAGTTTCTATCAAAAAAGAAAAATTAAACCTACTTGTTCCTAGTCAACCTGAATACATTTTAATTCCTATAAAAGAAAATGAGTTCTCAATTACTGGATTATCGGGTTACAAAGCGGTATTTCAGGAAAAGGATGGTAAGCTGAATCTAGTATTACACCAACCTAATGGAGTATTTACAGCAGTAAAAAAGTAAGTATTGTTTTGAAGTACAAAATCTACGCCAAAAAACTATCGATCAAACCTTTAGGATGGCTCGTTGGAGTAATGGGAAAATCAAACCAATGCTCTAAATCTTCTTCGAGCCCTTCTTTGTTTAAATAAGAATTTAAAGCACGGTTTAAACCCTTCGTATATTTTGGGTGATCCGTTCCTTCTGGATCTTCGTGCCATAAATCGTTCTGTGCAAATCCTTCAAATTCAGGTCCTGTAACTATTATTCCAAAAGCATCGGGATTATTACCAATCGGACTATGAATAGTTGTAGTGAATAGATGCCAAAATGCAGACTGAATACAGTTCTTCTCAAATAACTGTCTTACTACTTCTAAGGAGTCAATGGTTTCTTGCTGGGTTTCGGTGGGAAATCCATACATGAGGTAAGCATGAACCATAATTCCATTTAGGGAAAAGTTATTTGTAACTCTGGTAACTTGAGCAATATCTACACCCTTTCTCATCTTAGACAATAATCGATCTGAGGCTACTTCAAGCCCTCCTGTTACTGCAATACAACCAGCTTTTGCCATAAGTTCACAGAGCTCGAAATTGAAAGTCTTTTCGAATCGGATGTTGGTCCACCAAGTAATAGATAGATTTCTTTCTATCAAGGCTTTTGAAAGCGCCTTTAGCATTTTTGGTGGAGCAGCTTCATCCACAAAGTGAAAACCTGTGATTCCAGTATCTTTAATAATTTTTTCGATTTTATCTACCAAATCCTCAGCGGTGGTGTTTTGGTAGTTGCCGATGTAATCTAGGCTCACATCACAAAAGGAGCATTGTCTCCAATAACAGCCATGAGAAATAGTCAATTTATTCCATCTTTTGTCCGTCCACATACGATGCATTGGATTCACTACATCCAAGAATGACACATATTTTTCATACGGTAATCCAGCATAACTAGGTGCTGGTAAGCTTTGGTGATGGTAAATGGTGTTTGGAGTTTTGTTCTTGTAAACGACTTTATCGTCTTCAAGAACAAACGTTCTTTCTAGCTCATCGATATTAACTTTACCCTCTAGATAATGAACCATTTTTAAAAGTGGCCCTTCCCCATCGTCCAAAGAAATAAAATCAACAATCTCAAATATTCTAGGATCCTCAAGGCTTCGTAACTCGGTGTTACAATATCCGCCACCAAAAGCTACGTGTATATCCGGATAAAACTGTTTAATGAATTGTGCACAACGTAAGGCTGCAAATAAATTCCCAGGAAAAGGAATAGTAAACCCGATGAGATTCGGAGTATGTGTCTTGATCTGTTCTTCCAAAATATTCAACATCTCATCTTCGATGAGAGTTGGTTGGTAGGTCAAGAACTCGTCTAATTGATCGAAACTACTAGCAGAGGTTGCGATTTGTTCGGCATACTTAGTGAAAGCAAAAAACTCATCCACATTAGCGTGGATAAAATCGCCTATTTCCTCAATGAAAAGAGTAGAATAGTGCTTCGCTTTGTCAATGACACCTATCTCTCCCTCTTCCCATTTAATTTCAGTGTTAACATTCACCAACCTGTGGCCTATCGGTAAAAAGCTGGGTTCCAAGATTATGTTTGCCGTTTCAAAATCAGACTTTTGAAGAAAAGCAATAACTTGATCAACTCTTGAAATGTATAACTCTTTCATTTCTCGGACAGTAGGATACACATCATTGCCCAAATCTTCTGCTTCTTGAATAATAGAAGCTAAAAACTCACCCGTAAAAATAGTGGTGAAAAGCTCAATGCTTAAATCACAATGTGAAATAGAAACATCGTGTTCTTCCAAAAAGCCTTTGAGATATGCAGTAGCTGGGTATGCCGTGTTCAACTGTGTAAAAGGAGGAGTAACTAAAAGGAGTTTCGCTTGCATATTTTATGGTAGTGCTCGTATAAAAAAATTCAACTTTAAAGTATTGTTTTATAGAATGAAGAACATGATAATAATCAGTAAACACTAAAGCGCTGTTACCTGCATAGCTTTTTATAACACTAAAGATGAAAACACTCATCTACCTACAAACTATTAATACCTCTAATCGATTTTGAAATACACTCGGTTTTATTCATCTTCTCTCCTGCTTTTGATAGCGTAAATGGTAAACAATGAGCTCAACTAAACTTCTATTAATTATAGCTACTGTACTTCTCTTTTCTTGTGGACAAGGCAAAGAATCAACGTCAGATTTTGTTACCAAAGAATCAGTCGAATCTTCTGATAAACTCGAAAGTCAAAATCCCCAGATTAATTATAGCAGTCAGTTTATCGACACGAAATACGAGTATTCTGATTCTCTTGGTAATAACCTGATCATAGAAAACAGTTTGCCAAAAGGTGGACTCAAATACACAGCTCCTAATGGTAAAGACTATGTTTATGCTATATTTTGGACTCGTATAATTAATGAAACTACTAAGGCAGTTGATTTTACGATTGATTTTCCCTCAGATTCAATTGAGCTTCCATCTTCAGCGGACAACTATTTTAGAGTATTTCTTCCGACTGAAACAATGACTTCAGATATGGAATCCTTATTTAATTATGGCCTAAAAGATTTAGAATCTTTGTTAGATAAAGGGCTTTATAAATCGCCCTTCTTACAACAAACTATTAACCCAGATGATTCGAATACCTTTTATGTGGTAACTCTCTTCAATAGAGGTGTAGAAGGCACAATACGAACAGGTTTTAGGATGAAAGATGAACATCTATTATATACAATTAACGGTAAAGAAATGCATGCCGGACAGCTAAATTTTAGCGAGAATTCTTTAAGGAAATAGTTTGAAATACTTGCCCCTTCCCTATTTTAAGACTGTAACATTTAAACATCCAACAGGTATATACAGAACTAAATGCGTCATACTCCATTGTAGGTAACTTGTACAAATATTTCATGATTAGATTTCTATTATTCCCATCCATTGCTCTTCTATTATTTAGTTGCAAAAATATTTCTAACCCTTCTGTTGAAAAACAATTGAATCCTATTGAGTATTCGATGGATAATAGCGCAAAGATGATTTTAGAAAATCCTGAAATCAATTCAATTTCAATAGGAGTTTTTAAGGATGGCACAACGTACTCAAAGTATTACGGGGAAATTGATAAAGGCAAAGGTAACAAAGCGAATGACAACTCAATTTTTGAGATAGCATCAGTTACAAAAACATTTACGGCCTACATAACGGCTCAAGCAGTATTGGAAGAAAAGTTACGTTTAGATGATGATATTAGAAAATACCTAGATGGCTCTTATTCTAACTTAGAGTTCGCTAATCGTCCAATTCTTGTTAAAGATATATTGACCCACACAACAGGAATTAAAAGAGAGCACTTTTCTAATACCTTAGCAAAAATGTTTTCAATCGATGCTACTAAAGATGATCGAAAAGCAATTACCGAGTACAATAAATCAAACTTTATAGAAGACTTAAAAAACTACAAACTAGACGTTCTTCCTGGTAAAGAATATGACTACTCAGGGTTTGTAGCACCTGAGATATTAGCACTGATATTGGAAAAAGTATACCAAAGACCCTATTCAGAACTTATAGATGAATTTATTCTTGAAAAAGCGGGTATGAGTCATACTTCAATGCGCGTTTCGGATGAAGATGAAAAATATGTTTTGAATGGATATACTAATAACAATCAATTGGTACAGCCGCTACAAATGCCATTAACGGGTGCTGGTGGAGGATTGAAATCTACAGTTCCTGATATGCTAAAGTACATTGAGTTTCTTCTTGAAGGTGACAACTCTGTAGTTCAAGAAATGAAAAGCCCTCTATTTTTTGATGAAATAGAAAGTGAAGAATACGGCTATTTTTGGATGGTAGATGGAGATGACATAATGTTACATAATGGAGGAACCGGCGGAAGTGTCAATTGGTTGATTTTATTGCCAAAAACTAACTCTGGATTTACTGTTTCGTTTAATTATAACGGTGATAGCGCTGGTGACTTAATAAACACCATAGCTTCATTTCTAATCACGGATCTTTTGAATTACCCTACTAAAAATGCATATTACTTAATCAGTGATTACGTTCGTGAAACACCAGATACTTGGGTAGATAAATACCACCAATTAAAAAAGGAAGATGGCAACAAATACAATTTTGATGATGCTTCTTTGCAATACGATTTGGGCCATGAATTTTTAGAATCTAATAAAACTAAAGAAGCAATTCAGGTTTTTCAGCTGATGATTTCTGAGTTTCCTAATTCAGTATATGCCTATAATAGTTTAGGAGAAGCTTATTTTCTCAATGAACAATACGACCTCTCTTTAGATAATTTTAAAAAATCGCTCGAATTAAAACCGGAAAAGAACAAAGCCCTTGAGATGATTAAAAAATTGAAGAAATTAAAAACGACAAAAAGAATCTTCGACAATTAGGTATATAAATAAAAGAGATTTAAGTAGTAGACTTAAATCTTAGTTAGAAACCCGCTACTACTTATGCGGAACCGTTGTGCATAAGTAGTAAAACAAGGCATATAGTAAAATTGGATCACATTATAGACATATTTGAAATTGAGAAAATCTGTGAATATCGAGGTGAAAATTATCACGTAAGAGATAATGGCTTTGTTTATAGATGTAGAAAACCTGAAAAAAGAAAACGCCCATTAGACGAAAAATGGACAGCAGGAAAACCCGACAAACAGAAAGGTTATTTAAATTTTTCTTCTGAAACAGTTCACAGAATTGTGGCAACAGCTTTTCATGGCAAACAACCTTCAGACAAACATATTGTTGACCACATCGATACTAATAAGAAAAACAATAGACCAGAAAATTTAAGATGGATAACCAGATTGGACAACATTCTACTTAATCCAATTACTCTATCAAGGATAATTTATAAGTATGGTAGTATTGACAATTTCCTTTCTAATCCGACTAAACCAATGAGCGGAGAGCTTGAACAGAGTTTTAATTGGATGCGAGCGGTTACAAAAGAAGAAGCGGACAACACTAAAAAGAATTTAATCACTTGGGCTCAAGAGGGTAAAATTCCAGTTGGAGGACAATTAGGAGAATGGGTATTCTCAAATCTTGGTCATCAAATAGAAACTCAATCTAAAGAAAATCAACTAACAGAATCTTTAACACCAATTGCAGTCCAAAAAAACTGGCGAACAAAAAGTGAATTTCCAAATTGTCCATCATCATTAACTGATAACTCAATTAAAACGTACAAGGAAAAGCTATTGAAAGGAGACGTATTTTCAAAGAATCAATATGGTAAGTCTTTAGTTGATAATTCTGAACTATCTAAAAACAAACAAGAATTATTTATCCTAACATCAAGTGATAATATGAAGCCATTTGCACTTGCAAAAGTATATATTGAGAAGGAAAAATTTGTTCATGAAAGTCTGGGTACATTCTTCACCTTAATCGGGGGACAAAAGCAGTTTGACCTTGCATTAGGACTTGAATGGACTGGAGAAGACTCAATTGATGATTATTCATAAAAGCTAATCACAACATCCTGTCATACAACACTTTAAAAGCTTTGTATCTTCACCTCCACTCCTTCCCTACTAATTTTACTTTCACCTCGTTCCGTAGCTCCGCTGCGGAATGCATATATGGAAGCTCTGCTTCCATTATTTCTTGTTCTAGCAAGATTTTTTATTCCTCTTCCCATTTCGGCCCCGCCCATCTCAATACTCAATACTCAATACTCAATACTCAATACTCAATACTCAATACTCAAT